>NZ_AP029601.1:0-299686 GCF_055391395.1 Vibrio sabulosilitoris | reverse complement strand
GAACAGTATCGACATGATTGGCCCTTATCTGGCGGCTAAAGCCGTTTGCCCTTGCTGTGATAGTGAGAATGTTTTTGTTCGCCTTGAGGGGCCGACAAGCCCAGTAAAGCCAGTTTCGGTTTGTTCGCACATTCGCGCTCATATCATAGACGATGACGGTGTGAGCAATTTTGAGTTTGAAGACTAAACCAACGGAAACGAGAGGTGATCACATCAAATAGATCGCCGCATAGAACGATGCTCGCCGCTGGTGGGCATATTAGTCACAGTACTAAAGAACAGGAGTAATCTATGGCCTTAGGAGATCAACGCCGCCGTATGCGCATACAGGCGTTAGAAACTGCAGCTCAGTACATCAGCTCAATGGAAAATGGTGGAGCTACACCAGATGAACTCGTGAAAGATGTTCAGGACTATGATATTTACGTTGAAGAATGTGAAAAGCTGGGGAAGAAACTCGAATTAATGGCTGAAAAGCTCAGGGAGCAAGGTGTTTCCTGATGGTGATGTTCTATCACGGTAGTTCCAATGCATATTTCCAGGGGTACGTTGATGGTCATGGTGCCTCAGACGACCCAAGCTACATGTTCATGTCATTGTCCTCAAACGTAGCTCAACGATATGGCTCTGTTTTCGGGGCACGATTTGAGGACGGCTGGCTTAAATCGCTGCCGCAAATCTCGGTGATCGAATGGTTTAATAACAAGGTCCCGGATCATGGCTCGTTCATCATTGCAGGTGATGAAGGTTATGATTTTCCGGTGGACACGCTGGTTTTTTGCGGTGAGGTAGCGTGTCAATGGGAGGTTGATTTGTCCCTTGTTGACGATGGCCTTGCGTTGAGGCACGAGCCGCAATCGGAGAGTGATCGTCAGTTTAGTGAATATCTCGCTGAGCACTATTTGCCCCACTTTGACAATGATGCTGACCTAGCACTGCAATGTTGGCGAGAGGAGCGGAGGCTTTTGGTTTAACCACAAACATCACGGAAACACTGGAGCAGAGGATGACCCGAAAATTCGACCTAACAGCAGCCCGGGAATGGGCAAATTCAAAAGATGGGGCAAATGTCGCGAGTGAGTCAACAACAGCTCGGCATTCCGAGGAATGGTCAAACCATAAAACCAAAAAAGTTGCTGGCGGTAATGAAAATGCCACTGAAAAACCACTGAAAACTGATGGTGAGTGACCAGTAAATCAGCTTCGTTATCTTACAGTTCACATTATATTCAGAAAAGTTACGAGGGTCCCATGTTAAAATCAGAACAAGACAAAAGAATAGAGTCACTTGCGAAGCAGTACCATCAAAAAGATAGGCGATTGTCTTGGGAAAGCTGCCTACAAAAAGCCAAGCAAGCCCAAAGACGTTTTAATTTTAACTGATATTGATGGCTAATGGTCTTAGTCCTGGCGTCATATTTTGTTGCCTTCCCAGTACGATGGCCCTAGTCACGCCCCTGCCCCCGCAGCAGGGCGGGAGCATACTTTGATGGATTTATAACCCAAAGAAGACTCTTGCCCTGTAATCATCGTTCCAACCCGCTTTCTTTAGCTTCACCTTTTGGCTCGGCGCACCACAGTCACATTGCTTGAGCATGTTCATCACAAAACGTCTAAACAACGCGATATTTTCGACGGCACCATCCAAAGTGATACGAGAGCTATCTTCTTTAAAAACAACATCTAAAACATAGTGTTGGCTGTTCTCGATCCGCCAATGCTGACGAATATAGTGGCCCAGAAGTTTGTGGTTCGGCGACAGAGAACTAATGTAGTAAGAGGTATCTACAGTGCCTTTGCCGTTGATCACACGATGGCGCTCCACTGCTATGATGCTTCTTACTGTCGGCCATTTTTCCGCCAAGTCATCGGGCAATTTAGCCTTTAGCTGAAACACGTATCTCTCTTCGCTACGACCATGCTTTTTTTCTTTGATTTCGGTAATTATTTTCTCTTTGCCAGCATCGAAAACCGCTTGGAACTGCTCCACAACAGCTGCTCTAAGCTTAGGCTGATTATTCTTCACTTGGACAACAACATGCGCTTGTTTTTCTTTGATTTTTTCTAGTGTTTCACGCTGGCAATGCAGTGCGTCAATCGTGACAACGCTACCCTTTACATCAATAACATCAAGCATTTGACGAACAATGCTTATCTCGCCATTTTTAGTCTCAGTCGGCTTTTGGCTTAGAACGAGACCACGCTCAGTGTCGTAAGCCGTTACCAACTGCAATGCAGTTTTCCTGTCGTTACGATAGGAGCCCCGCAGAGCCTTGCCATCAAAGGCGATTATGGGCTTGTTCTGAGTAGTTCGTTGTTCGTTTATCCAAAGAGCTAAGGCCTCAAGCAACGACTCCGCAACAACGGAACGCAAGATACGAGCTATCGTATGTCTGCGAGGGATACCATGCTCGAATGGCCTATATTTTCTTAACCAGTCGAGTTTTTCTTCTCCATAAAATTCAATGTCTTGCCAGCCTTCACACCCTGAAGCGATTGCGCTGATCACAAGAAACATTACATCAATGAGGTTGTGCTTTTGGTTAATGCCCGAGCGAGTATCTTCTACAACAGATAAGTATTCAATAAGGTTCAAAATGATTGTGTTATTAAGGGTTTGGTACTATTAGATCACATTAGTTAACAAAGTGCGATCCCGCCCTGGCCCCCGCAGGGGCTGCATTAATCATAAATAAGGTACTAAATAATCGTTAAACAAGTTCCGCAAACCTAACCTTGACCTCTTCGAGTCGCGACTCAAAACCCCAGTGATGAACAGTATAATAGCTTGTCATTTGTTTGATTAAATGGCATCTTATTTAAAGATGTCTAATCCAAATGCCAATCAGAACATTGTTACCACTAAATGCATTTCAGTATTTGTAGCCTGATCATAATTTAATGAGTAATTAAAAATGAACCCATGACTTATAATGGGTTTAATGCAATCATGCAAGGTTTCTTGAGGTGAGTATGAAAAAATATTATTGGGTAAGCATGACTAAATCAGCTTCAGAAGTAATATTAGAAGAGTCAGAGGGTGGTATGGCAGTATTAGCTAAATTCGATGAAGCGGATGATGATTTTAGCCAAGCGAGCCTATGTGATGACGTTCGCGCTGAAATAGTATCTGAAGGAGGGCGAATCAATAATGTTACTCTCTGTGCATTTAAAGTCTATGATGCCGTAAAGCCTAAGAAGGCGGACTTGACAATCGATGATATGAGAGTCGAAGACCTTATCTTAGCCGCGGGAGTTCTATACTCACAGAGAAAGTTGCTAACGTAGATAAGACGTGCCTTTAGTTTAGTGAATATCCACTGTTCTAGGCTAATGATTTTGATGAATATTAGAGGAGTGTGATTTTATGGTGTATATATCTAATGAATCAGGGTACTATTTCAGTATTCACAAAGATGTATGGAACTTGCTTGATAGTGATTATTTGCAAAGGGCAGGGTGCTACATACATGAAACGAAGGAATTAATGTATGAATTCGTTGCAAAGTGGCATAATATAAGTGTCGATGAGGTAAGTGGGAGTGAGGTTATTATCTCAGTAGACGAGAGTGGAAATTTTTATGAGTGCGATTCTCAATGTAATAAGACTTTGATTGAAGTGACGGATGTCTACGATTTGTGTGATTGGTTAAATATATATAAACTTTGACCTTTTACTTTTTTTAATTATATGCTTGAGCCTTCCAAATAATAGAAAGGCTCAAAGGAAGGAATTAGTTAAATGATAATTGCTAGATCATTGTCTGAATCTGAGACCGATCTTCTGATTGGGCTAGAGAACGAGCCACTAACTATCAGAGACTTAAACGGTGACGTCAAGTCTGTCATAGTTGCACCAGAAAACGGTTGGACTCATGCTACGCTCGAAAGTGTCCAATACAATAATCTGAGTCCTGACGGCTGGGATGCTTATTTGGCCAAAATCTGGATTGGTTCCTCAGAGTGTTAGTTGGGGCCAATCACGTACCCCCGAGATTCATCGCTGAACAACAAAACCTCTTCCAACTGTAATCCAGAGCGGATCAAAATATCGTTGAGATCAGTACTTTCCGATAATTCCTTGCTCAAGCAGATAGTGACTGGCTCCAATTGATCACCGAAGTAGTCGAAGCTTACCAAGTCGGAGTGCCAGTCAACCATAGCACAATTGCCGGTGGCTTCACTACCGGTGCCCATCTGGTGGTAACGTACGTCGATCCCTACATCGTTGAGATGCTGATAGAGCGAAAGATAGTTCTTTGATAAACAATCTCGTACTCGTTGGTCACCATCGTTTAGTGCGAATTCGAGACGTTGTTGGTGGCGTTCTTGGGGCGTTAACTGTAGAGTATGGCTCGAGTAGAGAACGATCTGCAGTGAGCGTGTGTCCGCCAGTGGCGCGATATAGACCTCAAGAGGGCAATTATCGCTGCTAAGGTATGCGATAACCTTGTCTCGCACTGCTGAGCTTATGCAGTTCAGGCTAGCCGCAAGCGGTAAGAAAAAATTGTTCGTTTGATCGCAGATAGCGTTATCGAAGTCGACACTTGAGATCAAAAGTGTCTTCATTCTTCCCTGCTCAATCTCTGTCCGAAGTTGGTCGAATTCTTTTGTAACGATAGATATACCAAACTTGGCACTTAAATCACCCATTAGGTCATAGAACAATTCAGCGTCAGTGATACCTTCACTCGTATCACGTTGCTCTTGAATTCGCTGACTTAGCACGTCTTCCAGGATATGCTCGCCGGGTGTGCCGGCCCTAACGGCATGCAGACAATCGCGCAGCCACTTTTTAAGGTGTTTAAGTTGTGGTTGCTTTAGCCTGTTCTTGAGCTCAGCGTTAAAATAACGTTGCTTGGAAACACCGGAGGTAAGGTTGTTATCAGTATATAGATTGTAAAGCAAGGCATATGCTAGGTTATGTTGTTGTATTTTTTCCATCGATTAGAATTCGCCATTCATTGACTCTTGCAGTTTAGCAGCTCGACAGACCGGGTCAATCAGGTATAACCAACTGATTGGCATTTACATTAAGCGGAATACCGTATCTAAGATGGTGCGGTGCTTGAGAATACGAGTAAACATATCTGGTTTGTTCGCTTTCACATTGCTGCTTTTAGCGAGTGTACGCCTCCTAGAACGCTCTTGTTCACATGTTTTGCAGCTCGAGTAGCATCCGTCAGGAGCAGATTTGGATTTGTGCCAAAATTCTGGTTCCATCGGATGGTATTCATCGCACCGAGTACACAGTTTGTAAAGCCCATCGACCTCGATGCGATAAAGACCATTGGTAAGCCTGAGTTTCAAAAGCCTCTCAGACATCTGTTTATGGACCGTAAATGGAGATGTCTCAAGTGCGCGAAATAAAGCTTCAGGTGTGTTAGCGCCGGTGTCTAGGTAGCCGTGAGCATCAGTTTCGTGTTGAGTTGCCATTAAACTTCCCCTATAAATATCAAATACTCAGGGGGATTCTATCAGTCAAAGCTTGTCTTAGATTGATCGGTTTTTAGATTGAGATAGTGCCTCTTGCCTGGCTGCATCCTTAGTGAAAATCAGGTGGACGCACCCATCTTCAAAGCACTGATCTCCTTCTGATCATTCGAGAGGTTACTGTGCTCTACATAGGCTTGAGCACGACCATTTTTTTTTGCCTTATACATCAATCTATCTGCCCGCCTAAAAGCAGAGTTAACATCACGAGAGATACGATCCAAAACGGCCCCTATGCTGCATGTAACTGAAAACTCGATACCGTCTGCTATGAAAACCGTGTTGCCAATGGCATGATGAATGCGTTCGCAACAACGGGTTAGGTTGACTGGTTTTTCTCCGCGGCTGCTCGGCAGGAAAATAAGAAACTCCTCACCGCCGATCCGAGCGACGATATCTGTTTTGCGCATGGTAGCGAGTAGAACTTCACCCGTTTTCATCAGTACCTCATCGCCGACAGAATGGCCATAAGTATCGTTAATCACTTTAAAATGGTCTAGATCAATAACAATCAATCCATACAGATGGTCGTTATTATCTCGTCGAGATAGGTCTTGAAAGTAGCTGATCTGCTTGTATACGTACTTTCTATTGAACAAGTTGGTTAGTGCATCGGTATGCGATTCACGTAGAAGGGTCTCTTCTATTTTCTTTTGCTCAATTACCGAGCTGGCCTCGTTGGTCACATCGAAGATGAGTAGCCAAATGTACTCATCTTGAAGGATGATGTTGACATTGGTGTACATCCGTTCGTTTTGAATTAGGTTGCTGGTACGAAGTGGAAAATTATACTTGTTGTCAATCCAAGAGACGGATTGATCGCAGCTAATTCGCAAAGCATCACAGATGCGCGTAATTACCAACTCAGAAGTCTCAGTCGTTAACAGGTTATTCCCAACACTATATTGCTCATGAAAACCGCCGATCAAGTGCTTACGGAAGTGTTGGTTAATCTTGATAATGTTTAACTGAGAGTCCAGGCAAATCGTTCCAAACGGTAGACTATCGCAATCAATCCCTAACGTAAGCATGACGTCTCCCCTAACAGTTTAGGGCTCAGCGGCAAGGCTAAGCAATGGTTTATATTGATTCAGGTTTATAGAAAATAAGGACACGTTTTTTGTCTATGTGCATCCT
The DNA here is from genome assembly GCF_055391395.1 of Vibrio sabulosilitoris. Classification (NCBI taxonomy): domain Bacteria; kingdom Pseudomonadati; phylum Pseudomonadota; class Gammaproteobacteria; order Vibrionales; family Vibrionaceae; genus Vibrio; species Vibrio sabulosilitoris. The sequence continues at coordinate 293,056 of NZ_AP029601.1, read as the reverse complement.
CTTGCTATTGGTTATTCCTGATAGCAACTTAGATTCCGGATCTATGTCAGTCATTAAATCTCGTAAAACCTTAGAGGAGTGATAGATATTGACTGTTCTACACGCACCAAGCTTCTCACAGATAGCAGCTAAGTACTGCCGGATCACTGAGCTACTCTCACACTCTTCAAAGACCACTTGTACAGTCGCTCGGTCTAAAATGGCCGATATAAACGTAAACCGTTCTTCCCAGGATCTATTTGGAACTGCAAAACCAACAGTGCGCAAGTTGGCCGACATGACCTCGCGATTAATCGTAATGGATAAGTCCAGCTCACCATACCAACGATTTGTGTTCGCGAACGTGTCGATGATTACTGCATCCATAGCGGAGCAATGGGCATCAGGGAGATCAGTCTCATGAGAGACCTCTGTCATACCGGCCATGTCCAAGTCAAGCATCGTGAGTAAAAACTCATTGTGATTGAAAATTTTGAACCCTGCTGTAAGGAGTTTTTTCAACTCCTCAGGCGATTTACGCCGGTCAGTTATGGCACTGGTAGTGCTCAACACTTTGACCACATTACTATGTCCAGAGAGAAGCCCGACAAAGTTAAGATAGAGCTCAGCGTTCGCCACTTCAGCAATAATTACAATTAAATCAAACTTATTATAGTTCTCCGCCCCAAGATCGCTACTATCGATATAGGCTTTATGATGCCGACAGTCAACAAGGTTATCCTGGATAGATAGGAGTGCCTCGTCAGCATCAGCACAGATCCAAAGCACATGCTTCATGAAAAAATGCTCAGTGGTACGTTACCGTAAATCATGATGGATACCTCGTGATCAGCAAGCTCAGGACAATAGCTAATAAGTGTGTCACTCACCTTATCAAAGGAGTAGTTAAACGGATCAGTTTCTGTCACTGATTCCTTAACAGGTGCGCATCGGTGAGTGTCGGGTACCAGGCCGTGAAGTGATGAATAGATGAAGATTGCGTGGGCACTGCTTTCCACTGCTTCCTCGTAATTGTTACGAAAGTGCTCGCAATCAAAAATATCTCGAATAGGATAGAACTCATCTTCATCAAGTTGCGGCTTAAGTTTGGTACCAGAACACACTACACCGACACGAATTTCATTATTATTTCGCATAGCTTTAACTGTAAAAGTGGTTTCGGAATTATTGTAGGAATTGGTCGATATCATGTCAATGCAACAGAGTACATCATGGTTGTATCTATTCTAACAAAAGGTAAGAATGGTGATCATAACGTGCATATTAGAGGGGCTTATAATGATAAAACAGTGTTTTGTTGAAATCGTACTTAGGCAGTGCACTACTCTTAACCGATTGTATTGATCATTATGTCGAAAGAAAAACTATTAAAAACATGCCTAGTTGGTTCACTGTTCGTTACTGCTACTGTATCACTAAGCTTAAGGAGTGACGCGCCAGTTGCAGAGGAGCGACTGGCTGGTTCGAACAGAAGTGAGCGAAATCAAAGTAGGTATTTGGCGAGTGCCATCAAATGCGAGCTGAAGCCCTTTCTGTCTATTGGCATTACACCTAGCCAAAGGGGAGACACGCTTTACATTGTGAAGTATCGAGACGAGTTTAAGGATGAGTACTACGCAAGGCTTTACACGACAGAAATCTACAACGATCCGTCAGGATATAGATTAAAAGGTCAAACCGCTGATCTCTCATACAATTTTGATTTCGATTACTACGTAAGTGCTTTGGGCATCAACATAAAAACTAACGAGATTAGGCATAGGCTCAACCATTCAGTGTTAGAGTTGCCGACTTCGAGGTGTAGACTGATCTAATTTTCAGAGGACCGCAATCTTGACCGAATACACGATGAATTGAATCAGAGAGCTAATTGTTATGATTGTCCTACTGCTGGCGGAGGAACGGACAAATGACAACAGCTATCGACTTTGACTTAATTTTTAACGCGGCACCCGCTCAGACGAAACAGGAGCCACACATTTGCTCAAGATCCAATCGTTATACTTTTGGCAGCAAGCCGGTCAAAGCTATTCAAAATGGTCAGAAGCAGTGGCTAGCTCCAACTGGTGAGCTCATTCAGGGTGTCTATCTGGATATGCCTGCAGACGATTACCACAGGATTAAAGCCGTTAGCAGTTCACTGGTCAAAAAGTTCGCATTCGATCCTCACAAAGCCGAACGTTATTGGACTGGCAAAGATGAATTTAAGATCACACCTCAGCTAAAGCGCAGCTTTAACGCTGGCCATATGTTTCACGGGTTGGTTTTGGAACCACATGTTGATCACGGAGTAATAGCTCCAGTAGATTTTGAAACGTTAGAAAAGTCGACAAATTCAACGGTGCTGCTTGATCATGCGGCGCTAAAAAAGCACATCGAAGTTCACGGTTTACGGAAGGGCAAGACCATTGCTGAGCGAGTCGAGATCGCAAAAGACCATAAAAGTGACCTGATCTATTACCCTCAATATCTTGATGACTTTAAACGTAGAGATGAACAGGGTGAGCGTGTATTAGATCTGAAAGATTATATGAAGGTTGAAGATGCGGTAAAGGTATTCAAGGGCACAAACCTTTACAAGGTCGATTATGAGAAGGGTGGCTATTCAGAGTTGACGATCATTGCCTTTGACACAGAGCGCGATTGCTACGTTAAAGCACGCATCGACCGGATCACTTCAGACAACTTGATGCGAGACTTGAAAACAATACACTCCATGACAGAGGCAAATATGCGAAATGAACTGGAGACTCGCCTTTACTTCATCCAAGGGGCATTTTATCACTATTGTTGCGACCTGATAGGTTTCGATGTAGTCGCTGATAGTTTCAGTGTGACTTTTGTCGAGTGGGATGATGAAATTCGATTCCAAAACGTGAGCGTCACCGAGCGCACATGGTCGGCGTCTAAAACATATATGCTTGAGATCTTTGACGATCTAGTACTATGGCTTGGTGATAAGGTTAAGAAAACTAGCCTAAATCACTCACAGAGCCTCACGATGCAACTGGGATACTATAAACTTTCTAGAAGACCCCGAGTTGAGAGTTAGGTCGGAATGGATTAAATTCCCCAAAAATTAGGACGATAGCAAGAAATTATAATGACAATTTGATAAATCCTGTTGTATCCTGTTGGCGAAACATCACTCAACTATTGAGTTAACAATTCAGCACTCGCTGACCTCAACATAATAAAACAGGATAATTAAGTGAAGAACTCGCTAGCATTATTGACACTGGCTGCTCTTCCTATGTCTTTACTTGCAGATGTTGTGATCCCGCAACCGCTCGTAGACGCAGAGCGTGACGGATATCTAACAGTAATCGACACAAGGGAAGTGAGGGAAGTCGCTGGCATGACCGCGATCATGACTCAGGCAGCTGATGGTAAATACCGCGTTTATTGGTCAAATTTAGATGAAGGCTTTATCTCTACTGGAGACATCATCACCAAGGATGGCTTTGCGTTAACAAGCAAATACATGAACTTGCTGCAACCACCTCTCAACGACGTGTTTGATCCAATCTTTGAGAATGGTATTGTTCTTGGTTCAAAAGACAAAACCCAGTCAGTGGACTCCAACTCAACACTTTACGTCTTTTATGAGCCGTTCTGTGGCTATTGTAAAAAATTTCATGCCAACCTGAAGCCTTATATCGAGCAAGGTCTTGATGTGAAGGTGCTACCAGTCGCTTGGATCTCACCTAAGTCACCTGATCATATCGCTACAATCGCAGCGCGCGAAGACTTTGAGCAAGCATTGACTGAATCTGATCAACAAAGTCTGCAGCTTACACATAAAGCTGACGCTGACTTGATGGAACGGATTGGCGCAAACCGACAAATCATGTCGGGCCTAGGCATCACTGGTACCCCTGGAGTCGTTTACAAAGACTCAGAGGGCCGTCTACAGATAACTGGCGGTCTGAGCGGTGAGGCGCTCGAAAATCTCGTTAAACCTCTAATGGCAAGAGCTAAATAAGAGATGATGAAAAAAGCTTTTTTGTGGATAGGGTTGGCAGCGGTCGCACAGGTCGCACTGATCATATCAGCAGATCATGCTGTTGCTGATTCAAGAGATTTCTCGTTCGGCACTTTGAAGCAGAGTGCCGAGTTCTTTAACGAGGAGCGGAGTAGGCGCGATCAAGTCAAGGCTATCTTGGGTGAGCAGAACGAACATGGTGTTCGCCTAGATTTGCTCGATCCAATCAGAGATATGGCAAACTTTGATATGTCGGTGATAGACCAGCTTCACGTGCACGCTCAGGCGCACGATCAGTTTATGCTGGCGCAAGACGCAGACGAAGCTTACGACGCCTACTTACTGATGACGGCTGTCCAATATTGCCTTTCATCCTATCGCGGTATTGGAAGAAGCGGAGCGAACAGGTTAGTTCTAACGCTCGCGGGGCGTCAGATCAACAGTGATGCTCGACGAATGGCAGTTGTACGATCTGAAAGCATGATGTCCAGAGGGACATACCCTCCGCTTAATGCGCATCCCGCCATGAAAGACTATTGTCAATACACAACGGCCAGTCACTAAGTTTACTCAGTGGCGCATACACACAGAAACATGGATGCGCTCTTGACTCATCATGCTATTTTCCTTGCTAATCAGACAGTCTACTAAACCAGTCAATATCCGACCTTTGTTACCAACAGAGTGGCAACGAACCGTTGATGGCTCAACTAGCTGGCCAGGAAGACAGCATTTCAAGTAACGGACCACTTGTTGCTGAATCAACTTCATCTTGACCAGGTCATGCGATGTAGACCAGTCGTCCATCAACTCGATTTCACAAACGAGAGTTGAGTCAAGCTTTTTGGTGTGAGCTCTTTCAATATCATCGATGTTGAGTAGCTCCAATGTAACTTCGCGTTTATTGTTCATTCCGTCGCCTTAACTATCAGTATTCGTGGTTATGGCTCATTATAATCACCCTCGCTCAAAACTGTTTCTTCTAACATTCGGTGAAGATAATTGATCGAACAGTGTTTTGTTGGATTTCTTTGCAAAATTCGGTATGCTATTCAGTGCGTAACCTCCATATTTTCCAACTTTACTGTCAATTGACAGGGAAAAACCGTCTTATGATTGCTAATACTAAAGGCCTTAAGCGAGGCTCGCTGGCGTGCGCTGTTTCTGCAGTGCTGCTTTCACCTTCGCTAGTAACTGCAAAATCAGTCACGGTAACCGGTGAGATAGAGACAAAAAAACCAGTCCTAAAAGCGACTCAAACCAAAGTGGTCGAGGCGTACGTTGAACCCATTTCGGTCGTGTTCGAAGAGGGTGAAGGCTCTGGTTGTTTGATGACACCATCTCAGCAGGATGCTATTGACGCTGATAATATCGATGAACTTGTTTGTCAGTACGATTTCCAGATCCCATTCAATCTGGAACGTACTGACGATAATGTGAACAAGAAAACCACGTTGACAGGTTTCGTTGATCATGTGGGTACATATGATATCCCAATCACGACAACATTCTTCAGCGGTAGTAAAGCGATGCCTGTCGATATACCAACCGACAGTGTTCAGATCCACGCTGTAGAGCCTGTCCCTTTGAACGTTGTCGCGTTAGAGTGGGAGGCCGGGCGTTCTGCGGACGGCACTGGAGATGTATACGAAATAAATACCCCTCTCGATGCCAGTCTTATCAAAGTTAAAGTTTCAACGGAAGATAAGTCATACAGCCGCTTTATTTCTCTCGATGAGTATGATCGCTGTGATATCGAGGGCGAAAGTAGCACAAGTTGCTCAATTGCATTGAATCAGTTTGAATTTGGTTCAGCTGATGATCGCTACGGAGAAGTGGAAATTGCTGTTCGTGCCGATGCGACAAATGAATACTTTACTTTCTTTGATTTGGTTCCAGAACATAACGTCACTATCAAATGGGACTCTCGGCTAGCAGAGCACGTCACCTTCCTCAAGGGAGGGAATAGAGATGAAAACTCATTTACCTTACCAGATGGCCAGGTACTTACGGCTGAACCTGGGGAATGGATTCAGGTCCTGAAGACACCACACTGGTCAAGAACAGATGACTGGTGGCATCCAAGCACCAATATTTTGATGACGCCACTGATGGACAATCATGAGACTCCACCATCTGTTATCATCAAAGGTATGGACTATAGCTATCTGTGGCAAGCGCGAAACAACCCTCGCGAACTCACCCTTAGAAGCCGCAATACTAGCTTTCACGGCGAGTATGTAGCACTCAAGTTCGACACAAGTCCATTAGTTGGTGCTGAGTACACATATGATTCAGGCACAGAAGACCAGTATGGCAACGGCTTTAATACGGTCGGTGAATCCGTCGTTGACAACCTCCCTATAGAGTTTCTAACCTTTGTTTCTAGCCGTCCTATCGCCGATGGCACACTTCAAGCTGCGTATTTCCCTAAAGACATTGAGTTTGCGATGTACTCGCGCTTTAGAGACCTGTCTGTTAAATCAGCTGAAATCAACGGTGAATCAGTCACCCTTGAAGATGTGACTGGGGATGGCCATCACTGGCGTCTAGCCAGCTTTCCTACCAATATGGTTTCAGGTGAAGATACTGAATTAGACATTGTCATTGAAGACTCAAATGGAGATGAGCACGAGTATACGATTGAGTTTATAGCACAGCCGTTCGAAGCCAATGTGCGATATGATGAAGCGTACACGAACGTCCAAAGATACTCAGTCGATCTTCGTCAAGCCTCAACCAGACGGATGCGAGAGTGTAAATTCTATACAAGTCTTGAAGATGCTAAACGCTATATTTTCCAAACAGCATCGGAGTTACATTGCTACATCGAGTGGCTAGATCTAGATCCATCAATGGAAACAGAGGCCAGCACGTTTAGATACAACATTTATGGTATTCCAGATACGCCAAACCCAACCTATCAGTACCGAGTCCACTTTGTCGACATCGAGCATGATGTTGCTATCTCTGAAGTCAAAGAGTTGACTCTGACAGGCCTAGAAGTACCACCGATAGGAATGGAAATATCAAATGCAGATATTATCGAAGAAGATAATGGTTTGCAGGCATTTGCTGTTCCTGTCGAGGGCGGTATTGTAGCAACTGTTCGAGCAACTGCGGTTAATGCTGACGCGTTTGTCATCGGCGCCAACCCATTCGGTGAAGACGTACTTGTGGAAGTACGACAAAGTGGCCCTTCAACCACCTTAACGCCAAGATCCTTCATTCGCGTTACAACGGAGCCAGGAAAACTCTGGCAACAAGATTTCTTGAACATGAGCTCTGGCTATGTCCATGATAGCTCACACAATGTCCAAGAAAATATCAAGATGGTCTACGTGCCAAATGAGAAAGTCGAAGTCTACGCAAGTGTTGAAGATTCGGAGGTGATTAACACGATACCGCACGAAATTTCAGTTGGCATAGGTGAATACATTCGTGCCACAAAAACATACACTTATGATCCATCGATTCACGGTGAATGGATAGCTCGACTTGAACTATACGATAGCGACACTAGAGAGTGGTTGCCGACTGATTACGAGGCAAAAGTTGACCAAGAAGGGAACCACACCTTCACGGTGGATATGTCGCACCTGCAGGGTGACAAAACGTATCGCTACAGAGCAGTCGCGGAGATCATTTCGGAGTATGAGGCATACAGCCGGACGATAGAGTCGCGTAATGTAAGTGTACGTGTTCACAAAGGTGGCCCGGTTATCGCTTCGATTGACTCATCTCGGTGGGTAAACCAAGCACCATTCCGTTTCCGTAGTAAGTTGGTATTCCCAGATAACGAGAACCAACGCGCCTTTGGATCAGCACGCTGGTACTATAAAGATGTCAAGGCGACCAATTGGACGTTCCTATACGAAGAGGAGCGCGGGCAAATGGACAATATCTTTGATGTTCCTGCTAACTACGAAGTGAAGGCCGTTGTTAAGAACCGTTACACCGGTGTAGAGGCCGAAGCTATCAGTGAAAACATCCTGTCATACGCTAAGACAGAGTTCGATATAAATTTCAACCAAAATGAATACCTTGGCCAAGATGTGATCATGACCATCGATTCTGAAGAAAACATTGCTAACTTTGATATTGAGTGGAGCATGGACAAGTGTACGGATTGGACAGCTGGTGGAGAAAGACTGGTATACACACCAACAGTAGCTGGCCGATATTATGTCTGCGCTAGATTGGCTTATAAGGATACTCAGCAAGCACTAGATCGCCGTTGGACTTCCCTGAAAAAACGCGTCAATGTTATCGAGGCCGACCCTGTGAGGATCAGGCTTTATACCAACAAGACGTCAGAGGTAGGTTTCAATACTCGCTTGGAAGCCAACATCGATACGCCGCAGGACATCCGACATAAGCTAAAAGCTACTTGGCTCTCTCCATCGGGCGTTGAAATTCCATCGGAAATGGAAGCGGTGAGCGATAAGCGTATTAGGCTTTTTGCAGACTATGTTGTGACAGCAGCTGATCTAGAAGCTAATCGTCTAACCAAGCCATTTATGGTTAAAGCTGAAATTGAAGGCATCAACAACACCTTTGCTCAGGTTGAGAGTAAGATGGATGTTTTGTTCTATGAGTTCCCTAATTTTGAACTTACGGCAAAACAGGACTATCTCTACTTCCCAACTCAAACGACGGTCCTAGCCTCAATGGAACGCCAACCAGAAGTACCGATGAACTTTACCTATGAGTGGCTTGAGCGAACCGGTAACCGATTTGAGTCGGCATCGGACAGTTCGCGCGGCTCCCGTGCTAAGTACGATGTCACTGACGCTGGTTATATAAAGTATGCAGTTTTGGTCACCGACGAACGTGGTAACGAAAAAGTATACGAAACGTTTACAAATGCTGAAGCACCAGGTGACGCGGATATAAAAATTGATGTATCATACAACAACCGCTATATGCGCTATCCACTAGATATCTCAGCGCGAGCTACCGTAAAATACGAGCATCGACGTGACCGAATTGAGTCATTCGACTGGTATGTTAACGGTGAAAAGATGACTGACGACTCAGAGAATCCATCAATCAGACTGTATTACACAGCTGAAACCTCAGGGAACTTTGAGATTCGCTACATCGCTCGTTCAGAGTTTGGTGCGGAAGATGAACAAACTTACACATTTACGGTAGTCGATAATATTCGACCTGTCTGTACGCTCGATCAGCGCGAGGATACGTCATCGTACCTATTCCGAGCTAACTGTCGTGATGAAGATGGTAAGATTGTTCGAACATTGATTGAAATTCCGGAGCTTGACGTTATGTCGACATCGCGTGAGCACCGTGTACTCAAGAGCCGACTGCTTGGAGTTCCTACCATTAACGTTACTGTTACTGCGTGGGATGACTCAAACGAGACGGGTGAGGATACGATGCGATTTGACGTGCCGGGAGATATTCACTCACCTCCAGCCAAATAAAGCTGAAATTTAGACGAAAGGGATACCGCTTGCGGTGTCCCTTTTTTTTAGTTTGAGTATTTGCTATGACATTTGTGGGATTTAAGCCCGAAACTACAAAAAGCCTAGCTGTAAAGTTTGGTGTGGCACTCGTTCTCATCGTTAGCGCCTATTACGGCTTCTTTAGTCGTTACAAGATCTTCGTGGACTATTACGGCAACCGCTGTTTGGATGCACGAGTGTTTTTAATCGACTTGAAGGACAAAGAGCTCCGTGAGGGGAAGCTGGTCGCTTTGACCGGTGACGGCATTCCACTGCTAGATGACAGCATGAATTACATAAAGTTTATTGGTGGCCTTGAAGGCACAACTGTCAATTTCGAGGGGATAACAGTTGAAAACAGTAACGGTTTTCAAAGGTATGCACCGACGAACGATCAATATAGAGAACTAAAAAGACGCCACAACTTGCCTACCGAGTGGATAGTAGGTGAGGGGGAAGTTTTCCTATTCGGTGATACCCACCACTCATTAGACAGCCGCGTTGTCGGCCTTGCAGATGCATCTACAATATTTGGAACCGCCTATGTCATTTTATAAAGTGAGCAGCCTATGCCTGGGCTTGTTAGTCTCCTATGCGGTACCCGCAAGTCAATTCAGTGAGCCAACACAAGCAGAGATTGAGCTGTTGAGGGGAACGCACAGCCAATTTGATGGACTCATGCTTGATGGGGATAGTGCTCATAAAGCGACTCAACACCACTTGCAAGGCTTGAGTTTGACGCCTTCAGAGGTGAGACACCCTGGAGTGGTATTCAGTCGAGAAGACGCGAAGATTTTCCGAGAAAGCAATAAAGTAGCAGATAAAGTTGCGGAGCAGGAAAAGTCGGCCCCGGAATGGATTCGTGACGTTGAGCCTTTTCTTACCGAAGCCCAAACAATAAAGGACAATTCTGCGAATGCAGTCGAAGCAAGAATCAAAGCCGCCTTTCCGGGAACTCAAAATGGTAATCTCGATGTCACGAGAGGTAATGGCGCGAGCACGAATACAGGCTTGCTGATGGACAATGAAGACCTTTATTACTTCATTTCGACATCGCTTAAAGATACTGAAATTATCGACATTATGGTTGCGGCTAAGAGAACCGGAGCAACGGTAGTACTGCGAGGAATGCTACCAAATACCTCAAGTTTGTCGGCGACGTCGTACTTTCTCATGGACATGCTCAAAGAGGCTAAGCTACATACTGACCCACCGAAAGTCATCATGGATCCAAGGCTATTCACAATTTATTCGATCGAGATGGCTCCAGCGATGGTCTACGTAAGAGAAAGAACCGAGGTGGTAGCGCACGGAGTGACTTCACCTGAGTGGTTCATTAATGAGGGGCGAATGAAGTCTGGTTATAACGACTTAGGTACGGTGGCCGCGGTAACAGACATTGTGGAGATCGATATTCTAGAGCTATTACAAAAGCGCTATGAGGAAATTGATTGGGACAAGCAGAGAAAAAATGCGATCAACAAATTCTTCGCAAAGCAGACATTTGAGCCAATGCCGGTCCCAGAAGAAGACAAGCACTATGAAATAGATCCACGGATTGTCTTCACATCTGACGTTTATTCCGGTGGCCGACTATTGGCACAAAAGGGCGATGTAGTGAACCCACTTGCAAACTTTGAGGGACATAACCGATCTCTTTTCATCGTTGACCCGCGCGACCCAAGGCAGAGATCTCTAGTCAAAGAGCGGCTTTATAGCGATGCTGTCGGTATGCCAACAGTAGTTGTGAGTCACCTTGATGCCGAAAAAAAGTTTGATGGTATTGCAGAGCTTCAGAACGAATTCAAACACCAAATTTTCATGCTTCAGCACTCATATATCGACCGTTTCAAAATAGACAAGCTACCAGTCAGAGTCGACATCATTGGCGGCAAGGGGATTTGGATGCGCGAGTACGGCACAGAAACACTTAACGAGATCCACGACAGGCACTTAAAGGAGTAAGGCAATGGGGATATTCAAATTTATGTTGGGCGTAGTTGCAGGTATATTTTTAGCATCTCACAACCCCGATCTTGCTGAGTCAATAAGAGAAGGCTCGATAGCTTTGTATCATGCGGTATTTAGTGTGGTGGCGAAATGAGTTGGAAACAGTGTTTCGTTGGAATTTTTGCCAGTCTTGTTTTTGCAGGGCAAGCCAATGCGAGTATGAGTAGTCAATGTCCTGATTCCAAATACTTTAGCGGCTTAGTTTCAGATGTATGTTGGTCATGCGCATTGCCCATAAGTATGTTCGGTCTGTTTGATCCACCAGATGGTGCAAATGACAAGTTCATGTGCTTTTGTGATGATGACCTTGGATTGCCAATTCCTGGGTTCTCAGTAGGTTTCTTTCAGCCTGACCAAATACTTGAAGCTTCAACAATACCTTACTGCAGTCCAACTTTAGGTGGTGTGCAGTTGAGCTCAGATTATACGCATATTGGAACGGCAACTGATGTACGACCTGATGGGGATACTGAGGACCCTGCAGATATAGATGGCGAACAGCTGGCGGTGTACCACTATAACTATCTAGCTTCGCCTGTAATGAAAATGTTGGGCCTTTTAGCTGTTCCTGAATGCGACAAATCGCCCGGCCTTGTTGACCTTGATATCATGTTTATGAGTCCTCTAACAGTTGAGTGGTATGACGATTTGATGTCATTCATCATCAACCCAGATGCTGTAGCGTTTGCAAATCCTGTGGGCCAGGCACTTTGTATCGCTGACTGTGCTGGAACAATGGCGACAGGTCGTTCTTCAGAAAAAATATGGAACTGCTCTGGGTGCTCTGGATCATTATACCCCCTCACTGGCAACGTCACCGGTGCTGCAAATAATCCAGTTCAGGCGACGTCACTCATAGCAGCTCGAGCAATAGCCAAAAGTCATCGTCTTGGATTAAGCCCTCGGACAATTGGCGAGGATGCGATGTGTGAGTATGTCTATTCTCCCACCATCCCTAAATCACAGTACAAAATTCAGATGGCTTTCCCGTTTCCGGAAGGTGGAAGTAAGTGCTGTCAGCCTCTTGGTCAAAACTATCTGAAATGGGGCCTAGGTAGAACCGCGCCAGGCAGAGGAAAAGACACAACATTTGTTTACAACATATTCCGCTATTCAGACTGTTGCATCCCATATTTTTAACGCCTAAGGATAATAGAGTTAATCCATGAAAAAATCTCTGTCTCAGATACTTATCACCTATTTAACAACGATAGTATTGATTATCCAGTCAAGCTGGCAGATATCAGTACCTTACCGTGCAATGGGATTGGTGACGCAAGCTAGTAGAGTGGTGGCAAACCCAGCGCTCATACCTGGTCTTGCAGGACTTGGTGCTTGGGTGACCTCAAGCACAACCGAAGCTATGACAATAGGAGCACCGGAGCATAAGTGTGAGCCCGGGTACACTAACGTCTACGGCAAGTGCATGAAGCAAGAAGTGACCAATATGAATATCTTCTGTGAAGATCCTTCATATACGCCGAGAACAGTCTACGATGTAAATTATGGGTTTCCTGCCAACTCTTGTGTAAAAAACACAAATGTAAACGCTCTCGTCATATGCCCATCAGGTGAAGAAAGTGGTGGCGCGAATGGCCAACAGTGCAGAAGGTCCGAACCCATCATAGGGGATGATCGTTGCCCTTCAGGTACATACATAGATAACGGTAGGTGCGTCGGCCCATGGTACTTGCCTCAAGATGAAGATAGCTTTATCTGTCCTCCAGCTTGCGATCCGAGTTATGTTTTTCCATATCCGGGTGCACCTTGTCCTGCTGAATACGATCCAATTAAACTCAGTGAACCTTATCGAAAAGCTTACTGTAGTGAGGGTGCAGTTGAAGCGGGGTACAACTGTAAAGAAGGTGATGAGCTTGAATTGATGTATCCAGACATGCAACCAACCATGCCTGAGATTTTTGTTCCGCCCACCACAACATCGCCGTTGCGTTGTATTTCGAAAGATTATGAGCCACAGATCCGAAACTGTCCGACGCCAAACATTTACAAACCTTCTCGGCCTCAGGGTACGCCGATGTGGGACACACCGAGCGGCGTAGATGCGGAAAACCCTGCCTATTATGACGAAGAAACTGGTTTGCCAACACACTGCACGCGTATGTGGGTGCACGAGATTATTATTGAGTGCCCAGAAGGTGAAGAGTACGATGAGTCAGTTGGCGGCTGCCTAAACTTAGATGATGTTACGTGCCCAGAGGGCACGACATTCGAAGATGGGCAGTGTCGAGGTGGTGACGGACGACAATGTCCGATTTCAAAGGAATGGAATGAGTTAAGCGGTACTTGTGTACCCAAGATCACAGATCCTGATAGCTTTGATCAAGTATATAACTCTGGCTCGGATATGGGCTGGGCCATAGGAGGCATGCAGTCGCGCTTGAAGCAGGATGCAAACAATAGTGGCGACATTACATTAAATATGCAGCTTCTGAATGCTGAAGCCAATCAGGAACTTCAAGATACAGCTGATTCGTTCCGAAGTGTAGTAGCAATAGGTGAGAATGACAGAACCAATAACACATACTTTGACAATTTAGGATCGACATATGGGAGTGAGGTCCAACAGCGAAAGGCAATCCAGACGAACCATGCGAGCTATATTGCCTATGACCGTGACGAAGACAAAGAGCATCCCAATCTAGCGGCTGAAGCCTATCTAACGGTTCAAGGCAATATAGATGGCAATAGGCCGCCCCCTATAAACCCCAATGATGACTGGTTGCAAGGTAGCCAAGACCTTATCAGGGACATTGCTGACGGCAGTGACCCGTATTTTGGTGATTGTGATGAAGAAGGCACCAAGTGGGTACTAAACCCTGACAAGCAAGTTGTAACTCAAGAAAAATGCACAAGTCCTGTTACTGTCAATTATGACTCATGCCAGGTCACGCGCTATGTAGAGCAACCAACCATCAGTGTCATAAGTGGTTTAGATAGCGCAGAGATTCAGTTCACGGCACCTGATTCAATACGTTTAACAGTCGGCGAACTATGTGATGGATGCTTAGAGAAGCGCGAGAGTGAGACGTGCTCAACACACTACGGCAAAGTCATCTTCAAGGTCGATGCCGATATCAAAGTTGAAAGCGCGGTATTCACTGAGTCTTACTATGAAGACATGCTTTCGATCACCCTCGATGGCAATGAGATTTTTCGAAAAGCTCCTGACCCATGGGATATTACAGGGTGGCCAGACAAAGAGGATGACTGTGCTCAGGGGGCAATGAATCACTGGGTAGGCTCAGAAGACATAACCGAAGAGTTTCAACAGTCCCTCTCTGAAGATACCGTCGTAGAACTAGAGTACATGATTGCTGTCGGAAGCACTGGTGATGCTAATGCGACCATAGACATTAAGTTCGATCAAGAGGTATCAACAGAATGGTATGACGAAGATCGCTATCAGCCTGAGGGCTGTATGGAGAAGATCGAGTCAGGCCAGTGTGAAGTCGAAGAGTGGCAGTGTACCGTCCGCCGCCCTCCACAAACACTTGGAATGGAGTTGTGGGATGAGTGGGATGACGTAAATAACTGGCGCATTACAAATGATGGTTATGATGCAAACTCAATCTTGAACCTTTCGAGCGCTACCGTCTATGGTGCTATGCACGACGTTGGCTCTATTTGGTTTGAGGGTAAGGTGCAAGTAAGAGAAAGTAGCGATGATGATACTTTCGGTTTTGTCTTTGGTTATCCTGAGTATCCAGAGTTTAATAAAGACCCAAAGGAGGATAGCTACGATCCTTCTGCTGAGGACTCTGAACGAAATCACTTTTATATGCTGCTTTGGACAAGCCGTCACAGTTCGTCGAGCGACAACAAACATGGTATGAAGCTCTACAAAAGCTATCGTGATTATCTTACTTTGAATTTGACTTGGGGCGACTGGCTTCACGGTTTAGAAGAAGATGATGATTTTGATAATACTGTCCTAGTTATTGAAAATCTATTCTACTCAAACGAAATATGGCGCAACTGGCAAGAGTATAACATTGAATTCAAACACGACCACTTAGGTGGCATTCGTTACATCATAGATGGCGTTACTAAAATTGCTATTGAAGGTGATGAGCATCATTTCAAAACAGGTCGATTTGGCTTCATCACGCACAGTCAGAAAGACGTGTACTTCACTGGCATGCAAAAAGTGTTGCCTTACATTTGGGGCCCGCTGTATCCGGGCGATAGCGATCCTAGTGAATGCATGAAGGCATCCACTATAAACATGCAGTGTAGCGCTGATCGGCCAAGCAGTATTCTGACACCAGATGGAATAAGGTCAGTTGATAGCATTCGAGAGCAACAAAATGAATGCAGTGCACTTGATCAAGCAACCGACTGTACGTGGGTGTCCCGTGAGTGTGCTGAAGGTTATGGGCTCCCTGACGGAACTTGTACCCTTGAGGAGATGACGTACGAATGTATCGACAACACAGAAGCGTGGGAAGAGGTACCCTTTGCGAACAGTTGTGACGTTCTTCCATGCCAAGAAGGAGACGACAGTTGTAACACGAGGTCAGATCAAGAAAAGAACTCAGATTTTAACCAAGTAGTTGTTGAGTCATCGGTCCTTACTGAAATGCGTCATGACATGACGTGTGATGATCCAAAAGATGTAAGTACTTGTGAAACCTTCAGAGGTACGAAGCGAACCTGTTCGTATGACCAATTCGGCATGATTGACTGCTGTGACGAGTTCCAGGGCAAAACCATCGATCTATTTAAATTGGCGACAAACGCCATGAAAGTCGCAGGTTTTGCCGATGAGCAGCTTGGCATCAGTGAATCAATGTCAAACATGATGTGGGGTACCGGTAACGGTGACGGTTGGCTTCCAAATGATATGTTTGACACGATCAATCCATTTACATCTGGTACAAATGATATTGGTGATGTGGGTGATGCGATTTCATCTGGTAACTCTAGCTCTTGGGAGGGTGTCGGCTCGGGGACGGCGAACCGTTATTCGACGCAGAATGAAGTTACAGCTGGTAACGATGCTGATAGCCCAACGGACGATAAAGGCTTTGATGCAGAGAGTTTCTTTCTTGATTACTTTAAAGAGATGGCTCTGGATAAGATAAAAGAGACCATGGTCAACTACGCAACGAACGTTGTTGTTTCGTTGATGGGGGACGAACTTAAAAAAGCGCTTGTAGGTGCAGTAATGGGCGCGGCCCAAGATGCAATTACCGATGAGCTTGCCGCGCAAGCACTTCAGCAAGCTCTGGGTAACATGATGGTCTACATGAATATGATTGGTGTGGCTTATGCTGTAGTACAGATAGCAATCATGCTCTACAAAATGCTTAATGGTTGTGATGAAAGCGAAGAGGACATGGCCCAGCTAATCAAAACTAAGAGTTGTTTCTACTCCCATACTACCAAATGCAGTAAAACTCTCGGCGTCTGCAAGAATAAACACCGGAAACGATGGTGCTGCTTCAGCTCGGTTATGTCGAAAATCATCATGGAGCAATCAATCAAACAGTCTGAGGCCTTTGGTCGGAGCTACTCTAATCGTGAATGGTATGAACTAAAGAAACTAGAAAACGGCGTAGAAGTTGATGCTGGTTGCCGCGGCCTAACGGTTGATGAGATTTCTGAAGTGGACTTTGATCAGGTTGATTTTACTGAGTGGTATAACTTGATGGTCCAATCAGGCTCTTTACCAGACTCTAGTTCAACACTTGAGGAGTGGACGAGAGATAAGCATTACTCAAATCCTTATGGGCGCTCAGACGCTTTGACGCGTCAAACTGAGGACCGCGATGTTGGTGATCTGAATGAAAACTATCGCAATGTCATGGACGCGAGTGATGTTCTCGGTGATGTAGACTGTAACCTGACACCGGACATTGAAGGTTGTAAGGTAGGGATCTTTGCAACACCGGCTGCTCCTTAGTCACGAGGAACAGTTGAACAGTAAAAGGGGCCTCGGCCCCTTTTTACATATTTTGTTTGGCAATTACTTAATCAATGACTGAGGGTCAGACTGGTACTGCTTAGCTAATCCCTTGTTGAAGTAATGGATCTCGCCAGACGATAAGTCCTTCAAATAAGGGATTACCGAGAATCGACCTGTACGGTACATCTCTAGCCACTGTTCTTCAGAGAAGTCGTAGCGGCGAGTATAGAACTCCGGCGTCTGGGCCCAAGGGTTAACGTAGACGAGGTTGGTGTTATCTGAGTTAAACTTAAGCTTCTCCACTGGGAATCCAACAGATAAATAGGCTCGTAACACCAAAAAGTCTGAACCAGGCGCATAAGCGACACTACCTGCGTCACTACGATGTAAGTCAAAATGAGGGGTCATTGCCGAATAACATCCATCGCGATTAAAGTCGCCATCGATATGAGTTGGCCTTGCACATCCCTCTCCGTTAGCATCATAAACGTAATGCCACATGCCGTCAGGACTTTCAAAGACAGCGCCAGAGTCACCCAAAGCTTCTACAAGCCCTTGACGTAAATCTACACGAGCTTTCTGGTAGCGCTCATTGGCTTCTTCGTCTGACAGTCCGTCAATAGGAACTAGTTTGAGCACTTGTGTACGGGCAAACGTTGGTTGCATATCTACGCGTGAAAGGCTGTTTGAAATACCAAACACACCGAGTTGGGTCCAGCTCATGCCTCCCATCAGCTTCAACCCAATACCGCCACCGAGCATCGCATCGCTAAATGCGTGCGGGTTATAATCTGTTGCATATCGATCTAAGTTGTTAGCATTAATCGGCTTAACTTTGCGGTCTCCGACAAAGTACATGAGCTTGAGTTCATCACTGATATATTTACTATCTAGGTAGCTGTAATTTTTAACAGACTCGCTGCGAGAGTCTTTTATCATCTCTACATCATTAGCATAATCCTTTGTGGAGGCACAGCCAGTTAGCAACGAAATAGATACTGCAGTAGCGATAGCGACTATTCTCTTCATTAAATTTGTCCTTAAATAGTGGTAATTGGCATTTGTAGAGCCATCATATCTACTTCCGCATCACGACAATTGATCGGTATGTGCGGGTAGATAACCGACCAACTTTAAAATGAAGCATGCTTTATCACCAGTACAAATTTGCTGGTTAGGAAAAGTTATTGGTCACTTCACATTAAGCGCAAATTTAGTGGGTAATTTCCGTATATCCCTGTTCACAAGTCTGGTAGTTAGATCGTAAAATCACGCTGAAACTTCATACAACAGACAGCTATAAAATGGGATTAACACTGCGTCAGCAAGCGGTGGTCGACATTGATGGCCACGGTGAATGCATTGCGTTGCCCGGGTCCGGTAAAAGCCACACCGTAGTGCACTGCGTAAAAAAGCGTATTCAAGAGAACTCGAGTAATTACATTGTGGCCATCTCGTTTACGCGCAAAGCGGCGCAAGAGCTTCGAGAGCGCTTGCTCAAAGAAATCGGTAGCCAAAAGCTCGAAATGCACGTGAGGGTAACGACCTTTGATGCGTTGTTTATCGCGCAACTTAAGCAGGCAATGGGAACAAGCAAGTTCAATATTATGAGCAATGCTGAGCGTTACAACCTTACTCAGCGCTCGCTGGGCGCTTTGGGTTTAAAAATGAAGCTCGATGAAGCCATGGCAGTGATAGATAAATTTGGTGGCTTTACAGAGGTACCTGAGTCCTTGGCAGCGGCTCAACCCGATCACTTTGAGTTGTTCCAAAAGTACAATGAACTGCGTGTGGCCAAGAGGCAGTGGGACTTCCCATCAATCGCTCGCACCGTCGTCGTTGCTCAGGAGGAGGGTAGGATACCACTAGTTCCTCTCACTCACTTGATAGTTGATGAATTTCAGGACACTAGCGACATCCAGTTTCGGTGGATCGCTGCGTATGCCGATCGAAGTAAAATTGACGCGAATGTGCTGGTGGTGGGCGACGACGATCAGGCGATTTACGCCTTTCGCCATTCACGCGGATATCAGAATTTTGTCAATTTTAAAAAGGTGTTTGAGCCAACAACGCATGTCCTTGATACCTGCTTTCGTTGCAAACCTAATATCCTGAACTGTGCGAAGGTACTGATTGAGCACAATAACGATAGGGTACCAAAGAGCATGAGCAGTTTTCACGATGAAGGGGGCAAGATCCAAGTCTGGCGAACGGAGGAGGCCGACGAGGAAGTTGAAATTATTCTGGAGCGCCTATCATCATGTCTGCTGCCAGGTGACCCAGACTTCGATATCGATGCTCCGAAGCATTGGGCTGTGTTGTCTCGAACTAACAGGCAACTCTGGCAGCTTGCAGCCATGCTTGAGGTGGCCGGCATCAACTACAGAACTAAGCCATCAGAATCGATCTTGTGCTCTCCTAATGCAGATATGGTCAATAAACTGCTTAACATGGTGGTCAGAGAGACAAAGCATAACGCTGCGGACATACTCTCCTGGCTAGGCGCCACCGAAGATGAAATAGTGAGATCAAGACAAAGCGGCGGGTTATCAAGGCGATACTCGGTACTGAACTATCGATTGCCTGAAGGCAAGAGTGTACCAACTAACCCCGACGAATGGCTCTTCTTCACGGTGCAACAGTTAATTTGTCAACAGTCAAATCTGTCGAGTGGCGTTGACGCCATCAAGGAGCTAATGGATGCGCGATTCGACATTAAGAGAGTGCCTGCAAAAAGTCGTGAGAATCAACGACGGTCCTTTGAAGCTCTACTGCAGATCTTCACCACAGCAGGCAACGAGTTCTCTTTCCGCGACTCTGCGATGACGTTCAATAAGATGGTACTAAAGGCAAATCAGCCGCCGAACAAAACAACGGAAGAGTTTACCGAGGGCGTCGACCTTTTGACTCTGCACAGCAGCAAAGGGCTGCAATGGGATGCAGTTTGGCTCATGGGGCTAACACAAAATGAATTGCCAGAAGAGGCGGCGCCGCTTGCAGAAATGGAAGAGGAACGGCGGCTTGTGTACGTGGGTATGACCAGAGCCATGACTGAGCTACAAATGTCGTACATCGGCGAGCCATCAAGATTCATCGATGAAATGAGGGGCTATCTTGATTCACTCGAAGATCAAGGGACTGAGGTTTGGGCAAGCTAAATTCAGTAGGGCAGGGCTGTCTGTGCGGCTTCGCGCCGACAGCGTCAACACAAACCGTAAAGCACCAGGTTAAGTAAATGGATTATTTACCAAAAAGGAACACCATTGCATTGACAAGCTTTGTGCACCTTGTTAACTTCTGGTTAAGTATTACCAATAGGTTCTATGTGTAAGAGTCTATTAGTAATCCCTCCCCGTATCTAACGCCCAAGCGCTTACTCTCATTTTTTGAGTAATCTGCTGTTAGATCAGTAACTATGTCGTCGAGTACTGTGAAAGTATTTTGACAATTAGTTAGCAGACATCCACTGTGGCCACGGAAATCCTTGCTTAGCATCAGTAAGTAAAACAACGGATTGCGACTAACTCTACTCATTTCGAGTATTTATACCCCTCAGGGCTCATGAAAACGCCCTCAGGTGGTTATCTGAGTCTCTTTTCTTAGAAAAGGATGAACGATTATGTTTACTCAGAAAATCACTGAAATCAAAGAACTGCTTAACAAGAAATCTGCTGCATCAACTTCCTCTAATGATAGCTTTGAAAGTGACAAAGTTAGCGTTGACGAATGTCCTTGCTCTTGGAGTGAAGAAGATATAGTGAATCGAACCGATGAAGAAGACTTTCTCATGCTTCGTAATTATACGCTTGGCCGTATTTGTTGCGACAACTGCTACCGGGATGAATCTTCATTATTAGATGATGACATCACTTTGGCATCGATGAATCTTGTTGATGAGTTTAAGACGAAAGTTACCAACATGAGTCTCAATGAGATGAATATGCATATGGCGACAATCAGAGAGCTCCTAGAGCTTGCTGAATGCGACTTTTTGCTAGACATCTAGTTGTTACTCACCCCTATGGGACTCCTGCGCCCATAGGCTCATGTGAGTCCCTTTTTTTATACCTAAAGAGGACTACACATGTTTAATACAAACAAATTCAATATCTATACAATTGCCGAAATCACGCTTACTTTAGTCAGTGTTGGTTTGATTTTTACTTACGCTTTTGAGCTACTGCTTAATGGCGAATTTAACCAATCACCAACATTGATACTCGGTACAGCAACCATTATCGCCAAACTGTTGGAACGTCGAGGTGCTTTTCGGAGTATTCACGTACCAGAGCCGACGCGCGATATAAAAGCACGAATAGTTAAACTATTCGTAACTCCGGTTGCGCTTTTGGTAATACACGCTAGTTCGTCGGGCTGCTCAACTCTATGTGCGATTGCATTGACCATTCTTGGTGTTTTGCTCAGTCTCGAATTGCTTAGCAGCGATTTCGATACTCACATGGATTTTACGGACGCACTACTTGCACTTATTGGTGTAGGTTCTGGCGTGTCATATTTGTTTTGATCAACCCTGAAGGGAGCACTTTCCTTTTGGGGGATTGGTTCCTTCTCGCGTTGTGAAAAGTTCATAAAAACAACAATAAAGGAACTAATTATGAAGAAAAATAAATCTAGGAAAAAAGCAAAAAGCAGAAACAAGTCTACTCGTTCAACACCAAAGACCCACGCTCACCGAGCATCCGTGAGGCCGTCTAGCATTAGCTTGACGATTGTGCACACGTTCTTGTGGTCTTTGGCTTGGCTCTTTTTGTCTGGTTCACTAAACTCAGGTTTAGCACCAGCTAAAGCAGCAGATGATGCACGATTAATCTTCCAATTTAATTGGCAATTTATCGTCTTCACGGTTGACTGGGGGCTTTTGATGGTAGGTATGGTACTAGTAACCATTTCGGTGATGTTAATGGTACTTGACCACTATCGTAAAACTGATGCATAAATCATCAGATTCTCGCTTAACAGCTTACAAAATGCTAAACTCTAGATAAGAGAAGCAAATATAAGGAAACGGTTATGGTTATTACAGGCCCTCTAGCAGTAGTGCTTTTTCTGGCAACAATTTCTATCGTCCCTATTGCGGGATTTGGATTGAATTGGTACATGAAAAAGAAGGGATAAGCACAATCAGAACGACAGTCAAAACGACTAGTCATTCATTGTGCTCAAAATCAAATAACTTCAATCAACACCAATCCACTCTTAGAGGGTACAACTTACCCTCTAGGGCAGGCTGTATCCTCTTTGAGTTTCACAAAACTTAAAAATGAGGTTACACCTATGGATAAATACAACACTTACAAGTCTGTCGAACTCAATTACAAAGGCTGTTCAGTCGAAGAAATTGATAAGGTAATGACGGCTCTTCATAACAGCAAAGCTGCAAAAGACAGCCGCGCTCATATTCTAAAAAAACTTGCTCTTGCAACTTCTAACAAAGTCATGGATACCATTTATGGGATCGCAGTGACTCTCATGACTTCTGGCTATATTGGCGTCTTAACCACTACTCACTATGAAATCAGTGTATCGTTGTTTGTTGCTGGTTTTATCGTAATGATTATCACCGGCTCTATTTCAATACTTGCTGAAGTGTTCTTCAAAGATTCTGGTTAATCCTCAACCTTCGTTGAGGCCAGTTTTTTTGGAGGAATATATGGAAATAGTGATTTATGACGTTATTAGTTTCAGCTCGAAACAGGAGTTGTTACTTTCAATGGCTGTTGGGAGTTTGTCTATGACAATCGGCTTGGCCATCATCGGTTATAACGCTGCAAAGTGTTTAATTAGATGAGTCGCCTAGAAGTGAGTTTTGAGCGTATCTTGGTTGATAAAGACAGCAACACGTCTCGATCGCTAGTGCGCTTCAATAACATGTTCATAGATAAGAGAAAAAAGTGCTCTAAGCGATTTTATCGCCGGGAGCCTGTGAAGATTATCAATAAAACTAATGGTCAATGGTCGATTGCCTTTGCTTCTGGCTCTGCTGGTATCAAAGGATTAAACCGTTCATCCATCCAGATCGATTATGACACTGCTGACATGCTAGGACTCTCTATGAGTAATGAGTCTTGTAGCCTTTGTGTGATGCGCGCGAACCCACTTGACATGCTTATATGGTACTTACACCATCCTGAGCACCACGTGATGTTCAACACGCGTATCACCGTCGTCGCTTTCGCTCTGGGCTTGATAAGCTTTGCTATCACCTTCGCGTGATAATATGACTGATGCCTCTTCTCTGAAAAGTGCATCTTTTAATGACACACCCAAGTCATTAATAGATGCACTTTTCACCATAGGAGAACGGAATGTCAGTTATCTATAATCACCAACGCAGATTGTTGACCATCGGCGAGAAGACCTACGTTTTCGATGCCGCTGCGGTCAGTGCTTTGACTCCAAAGCACACATCACATGTATTACGAAAGTGGCTGGTGGGCCGAGGTCTAGCGACTACGGATGTGAGCATTGTGATCGTCTAGGCTCCCGCCTCCAGGGAGCCTTTACCCAAGGGCTTTTGTACGACCGATAGAGTTCTTGCGTAAATTCCCCCCCGTATTTAGCCAAAAAGCGATTTTTTTCTTAACAGAGATCTATCGCTGCTAAATCAGTAGCTAACAACCGGCCACGTCGATGTGTTTGGTTAATAGCTAGCAGATATCACCTGCGGAAAGAGAGAACCTCGATTAGCATCATCGAGCAAAATAAAGGATTGCATTCGCAAACTTAACGGGCACTTACTTTTCCCGTTAGGGGGGTAGTGTCTTCAACAAGGAGTCTACCCATGAAAAATACACAAGATGCTATTAAGCAAAATTTTCACAACGCAATAATGCAAATAGATCCTTTCGAGCTTCTTGAGGCATCCATACCAGTTTCAAGCGAAGAAAGACCCAATGACAACCCGGTTACATTAACTATTAAAGAGTTGAGCAATAGGGTTATATCACGACTAAAAAGTATAATTTTATCTGGTAAATCAGCAAGTTGTGGCTTTAGTGGAGGTAAAGATAGCACTGCTGTGGTCATCCTTATGCTCGAATCACTTAGACAACTCGTTGAAGAGGGCCACGACCATTTACCAAAATGTTACATACTAAACTCCAACACTCGGCGAGAAAACCCACTCATCGACTCTTATGCTGAGCATACATTGAGTATGATAAGTGTCTTTTCTGCGAAACATAGTTTGCCAGTCAGTGTACACCAGGTTCAGCCTTCACTGACTGGACGGTTTACTTACTACTGTTTGGGTCGAGGTAAATTACCGCGCTTTGCTGGCCAGACTTCTGACTGTGCAGTAAACGAGAAAATTACACCTCAACAAAAGCTGGTCAAACAACTTGAGCGGGAAAATACTCATGAGATTATTACCTTGCTCGGGACTCGATTTGAAGAAAGCGAATCTCGCCGCCGCAGTATGCAAAAGTACAGCATGGACGAGCTTTCGATCGTTGAAATAGAGGGAAAGCGCACCTATTCACCAATTGCGGACTGGTTCGTAGATGATGTATGGGAGCTGATCAGTGCTTGTTCGTCTATCGATGGCCAACCACCAAAGCTCTACAGCACCTTTCTGCCAGAGTTCAGTGAGATGATCCGCTTGTATCGTGATGCAAACGATGGAGTATGTGGTGTAGTAGTAGGTGATTCAGGTAATCGTTCTTCTTGCGGGTCAAGATTTGGGTGTTCATATTGCACAAAGACAGGTAAGCAGGATAAATCACTAGAGTCTTTGCTGGAGTCAGATCAATCCTACGGTTTCATGGAACCATTCGTTCGCTTTAGACAATATCTACTCTCAATTAGATTCGATATGTCAAAGCGAGACTGGCGAGGTAAGCGCGTTAATTATGGCTTCATGAAAATAGTGCCTGATTATTTCTCTCCGGAGACAAAGAGAGAGCTATTAAGGTTCTTAATAACGATGGATGCCATGGAAAAAGAGCGTGCTCGCAAGCACGAAATTAAGTACTACGCCGGGGATATCGAGAAAAATGAGTTGAACCATCAGCTCTGCTGGCCCATGTTCGAAAATGTAACCGTCGATGACGTTTTAGCTATCGATTTTGTATGGGCGCTACAACGAGATTTTGAAGAAGCCAGTCCGGCAGCATCGGACTACCTTGCTATTCATGAGCTCGGTAAACGCTATCATATTCCTATACTTCCAGAGTCGCCGCGGATAACCATTCCACAAGCACGTTGGTTTGATGTTTCCGGCTCGCTTCCCAACCGTGAAGAGGCTCAAGGCTTATTACCTCATGGTATGAGTATCGAAGACCTTCCCATTGAATTTACCAATGAAATGGAAGTTCAACCAGGGGCGGGATTTAGTTATCTTAACGCTGCTCGTGAGCACTACTACGAGCTTAAAAGGGTCGAGATATCTGAAGTATGCAGAGCGGCATTGTCCAATGATTGGATTAGGATTCGCCGCGCTGATCTGCTTCGTTATGATTGTATTGCTCGCCGCCACGATTACATCGACAAACTTTTTAGACAAACGCGTCCAAAAAAGGAGGATGAGTGGGGGGATTTACGCTTGATGACGGTTCACGAATATCTTATTGAGAACTCGATTACTCAGGCAGAATATCGCGAAGCAATCAAGGTCATACAGCATAATGAGCTGAAAGATAAGTACGCTGAGGACTTGTTTGGCGTTGAAAGCGTTGTTGAAGCAATTGCCGAGACGCAGGACAACATCAAACAAAGCCGAGTACTGAACAAGCAAATAACTGACATTAACAGCTACGAGTTAGCTGCCAGTCAGATAAAAATGTTTTAACCCAATCTATCGGGCACTCAATTCCGATAGGGATTAGTGCCTCATTTCAACTAAGAGGATTAATCAATGGGATTCAGCAGTTTTCTAACTTGTGATCAAGAACTATCGGTTTTAAATAAACACTCAAGTGAATATGTGCCAAAGTCTGTGTTTGCCCTTACACCTAATGGCAACGTAGAGCTCACGCAATGATGGGTACCACACCTTTGAACACGTCGTAACAGGCGATTCTATGTGTATCTACCAATGGCTGTTTGAGCAAAATTTTGGTGATGTGGATTTAGAGTATGGCGCGCGCTTTTCGGTGGGTATTGCTCTATTTAACGGCTTGTATTACGAGAACCCCAAAACTGGGAAACTCTACCACACAAGCAAGGCTACATCGCGAGCACTTGAGTATCTTGGTTACGAATCAGTTCACATCGACAAGTTCAAAGGCAAGCAACCACTGTGCAAGAAACATGTACGTGATATTGCTCGTCTCCAATTGAAGTTGTCATATTTAGCCGATGCTAAATATGATGATCATCCTGCAAGCGAACCATGTCCAAACCAAGGATTTTTCGCTTAGTTTTAAACTTACCCTTATCGGGAGCCGCTCCTGATAAGGCCGTGGCTCTCATTATTTCTAATTATGGAGCTACACTATGTATCAATTAAGTATTTCGGAAGGCTGTAAACCTGGGATCATCGAGAACCAATCTTCTAACTTCACCTCGTTTGCCCGTCTTTGTGATGGTCAAATGGTCGATGTGCAGATATTTGGTAATTTAATCGGTGAGACAGTTGTCAAGATTGGTCCAAAGCTGTTTACAGCATCTGGCGCCGGGCAAACTTATCGTACTCTTGCACAAGCCGTGATCGAGCATGTTGAGAGAACGTGCCTTCGCTGGTTTTGGTCGACGGCAGTTAACCAGATCCACAAGCTGGATGATACGAGTGTCGAGAGCTTTCATGGCACGAGAGACTTGTTTGATCGGCAGTTCGGCAACTCAAATTTCGAGCGCATTCCTGGAGGAAGTGAGCTTGGATTTGTAGTCGCTGATTTCAGTACCCTTACCATTGCATGCTTTACCGAGGGCGACATCAAAGTTGAGCGTTGTAAGACGAAACGCGCATTTGATGCCTCAGTGAGCCATGTAAGAGCGTTCTACGACTACTACGCATAAGGTCACACATGAAGATTGATCGAACTCGCTTCGAGTGGTTGCGAATGTGGGCATACAGAGCTTCAGCCTATTGCAGAAAGCCACTGCATCCTACGATCCGCCGGCTCTTTGCAAAGTCACTGTTACATCGAGCCTATCTACAGGGACGCACTGGTAGTTTCTTGCTACCTGTCCTTGAATGAAATTAAATCATTTATCCTTAACGACTGGTACGCAACCCAGCCTTCGCGTAAGTCTACTGAGATCTTAAAAAGCGTTCTTGAGGACTGTAACGAACAGCTAGCTGTATGCTTGAATACCGCTAGATATGCCAAAGACACAGTACGAAAAATGACGGCACATTTTTAATTTTCTACCCACTCGGGGTCACTATTCCCGAGAGGGATGTGGCTCCACTTTATTTTATTTGGAGACCTACTATGAACAAAAAATACAATATATTGATCCCAGGAACAGTATTCCTAATGCCTAAGAGCTTCGTCACTCTCCTTGATAAATATTTGTCTAAGGAAAGCGATGGAACGTATGAGTTGTACTTCAACAATAGTGAATATTGTCCAGTCAACGGCGGAGTACGACCTCACCGAGTTATTGTCAAAAAGTCAGAACCTACGTACGAGCTACACACGTTAAGTTCTTACGATAACCACGAGCATCGTGCAATTACTCAGTTTGATTGCATCAGCAAACAGGGTTGGATTGAACGTCTGTTTTCTTTTACATTTGCTGAAGATCCGTGCATTCATGAAGCGATTGAGATGAATCTCAATGAACTTACCCAATACGCGATGTCTGATTTTTTTGATGATGTCAGCGTAAAGCCTGTAACCAATGTAAACCTTTAACAACCTGCGTGCGCTGGTATTGGAGAAGCAATGAACTTTGTCGATTTCAAACAAGAAAGCTGCCTGCAGGTCGAAGACTGTTGGTTTGAGGTGTTTGGCTACGATCATATGGGCGCTACAGAGAATGACTTTTTTGATTGGGTCGGCTCTCAAGCGCGTATACGTCGCAAATACGAGTATCCCCGAGACTCTGGCGAACTTGATTTACCATCGAGTGAGTGGCAATTCATGCTTGAGCAGTACACTCGGCAGGCTCGGGCTAAATACTTAGTAGCAAAATTTCCTGATGGGTTCTTTGAAGCGATGCAACCAGACGATCCAACCGATGTTGTTTGCTTCCTACCTGAGCCAGGTCCTAGAGGAAGGCCATACAGACTTTCATACTACCGAGCAAATGGTCCAATTCATCATGCTGTCTATCGCTCACGCGAAGAAGCGTTGGAGAAGATCGCCCGGCAAGGTTATGTCGCTACTGAGGGGGCTTTAGATGCACTAGAGGGCACCGATGACTGGTATCGCGGTCTCTTTATTGCACGATGGGCTCAACTTTCAAACGATCCAAGATCTGAACTGGAAAAGCATAAGTCCGATCCAGAGGTCAGACGGTTGTTTAACTTAGACGAAGCTGTTTAAAGCTTTACTTTATTACCCTTGGGGGCCTATATCCCCTAGGGGATGTAGCCTCCGTAAACGGAGACTATATATGAATCGATTAGAAACAATTCCATCGTTGATCAAGGCGTTTTATGGTGTTGACGAACAACTTCTAAAAGAGGTTGTAGTTACAGCCATTCCAGACTCATTGAAACAACATATGGGCAAGCCCAAACCTAAGCCTTGTTACGACAATTGCTTTCATTTAGCTAATAAGCTGGATTGCCATTATGTGGTCGGCTTTGGTGTGTCTGATGGTTTTCCTTTTCAGCACGCCTGGCTGAGGGATGATCATAAATATTACGATCCAACGCTTGAACTGGCAGGCGATCGTTGTGTCGATGGTATCACATACTATGCTGTGCACGAGATTAGCGCTGAGCGTTTGATCAATACGGCCATTGAGATAGATGAGCTGTCAGGCATTGGTGTTTTTCCACCGATGATTGAAACCATAGCTCACTTGCCTAAGTTCGACGGACAACTGATGAAGGTGGCAAAATGCTTTATCAATTGATTCGACAATACGCACAAGCTCATGGTGGATGGCTATTGAATAAATACCATATGAACCTTGGAAAAGCACAAAGTAGCCTAAGATCGTCAATTTGGGTTTTCGTGATCGGAACTCAAACGATTTTTGCTGCTATTGAAGTTTTCCTCGTTGGCGAGACCTTCTCGCATTTATTCGACTGGTTGTTGATATTGGCAACGGTGTCATACTATTTACTGGTGAAGCATCACATGTCACAGCACTTTCGTTATCTGCAGGGAAACTCTTACTTGCCAATGTAACACTAAAACCTACTTGCTAGGGCAATCGCGGCCTTAGCCAGATAGCC
Source organism: Vibrio sabulosilitoris (assembly GCF_055391395.1). NCBI lineage: Bacteria > Pseudomonadati > Pseudomonadota > Gammaproteobacteria > Vibrionales > Vibrionaceae > Vibrio > Vibrio sabulosilitoris. The sequence continues at coordinate 263,345 of NZ_AP029601.1, read as the reverse complement.
CTAATAATCATTCATGGAGCTATCTACAATGACAACACTTATCAACGAAAATGAACTGACTGATTGCTTTACTCGTGTCCTCGATTCCATTGAGGCCGATTTATATCTACGCGTTAAGGAGAACGACTATGCAAACGCAGCACGATTTGAAAATCAAGCGATTGGTTCTCGTAGTCAGCTTTCGCATATGAATCGATCACCTGAGGCCAGTGAAAATATCGATATTGATATTGAAGAGCTAGCATGTCGAGTAGACCAGGAGATAGCATCAAAAGCTGAAACACTACGATCAATGCATGAGCAACGCTCGTGGGCAAAGTGTGCAGAACTTGATGCCAGGCTTTCAGGAATTAAGAAATTTCGCAGTTGTATTAGCGTTACGGCACTTACCTTGCGCGTTAATATCAAGAAAAGTGATACTAAAACACGTTAAACGTGTGATAATTAATAAAATCTACCTATGAAACTGTTGCTCTTTAGCATGCAGTTTGATAGGTTTACATGAGGTCAATTATTGACCTCATGATTTTTCTAAGCGCATTTAAGAGTGCTTTTAGAAAAATCCACCCCGTTTCTAACACACGCAAACCTCTCAATCTTTATTGAGTAACCTGCTGTTAGACAGTAACTATTTCGTAGAGAGCTTGCTTTAGTAAACTTTACAACTAGTTAGTAGACATCCACTACGGCCACGGAAATCCTTGATTAGCATCATCAAGTCAAACATAGGATTGCGACTACCTCTTCACACCCACACCGACTGTTTTTGCACGACGTGTACACCCCGCTAGCATCACTAGCATTATACCCATTAGGGCGACCCAATAACGCCCTCAAGCATTATTAGTTGCTCTCTATACAAGGAACTACCTATGCTTACTCTCACCACAGCATCAATCATTGTATTTTTTGTAACATTTGTTATTTGGTTTCGTCTTGGTCGACCAATTAGGTCTGCTCGAGAATACACTGCTTTTATTGCGCACTGCCAAAAGCAAGCTCAAAAAGCTGTACCACTAGTCACCTATGTATCCACTGAGACTCACGCTATCTTACCAGAAACAAATAATAATTTTAAACCCAAGCACTGCACTTTGTTACAGACTGACGTTAAAGATTTTAATGAAGGTTTTATTAATGAATTGCGCTCAAACATCAAATGGGAGAACAAGAAATGCAAGTGATAGAACTAAAATCAATTGTATATCCTGAACTTGATTTGTTTATTCAAATTGTATGTTTTTCACTATCAGTACTTCTTTTAATGTCTTCCATCTATCGAATCTTTGCATATCGTTCCAATAAGGAAATTGCTCTTTCTTTAGAAAGTCAGTATCACCTTGTGAAAGGATATACAGACGTTCAAATAGAACGACATAATAAACAACAAAGCACAAATAATGACAAATACAAATCCATCTTAGTCGCAGACTTTGATAACGATGTAACTGTCTTAACTTTCTCTCAGGAAACAGTTAATCAAACTTGGTACGACATCCATATTGACCAAGATATTGATGAAGCCTGTAGAGTTGAAATAAACAAAGAATATATTGAGCAATTTGATATGATGATTGTTGAAGGTATATCTGCTTTATATGCTGCTAATTCTGACGTTGAGAAAGTCCTTCGTAAGAAGAAACATCAAGACATTAGAAAGCAAGCAAAAAGAAACAAGGCTTCTTCTACTTCTGAAATTGAACAACCAGCTCCTTTAGCTAGTTCAAGCTCGACAGTAGCCGAAGATTACGACTCAGAATTGCGTAGTATTATAGCAATGTCTGAAGAAGAATATTAAAAACTTGAGAAGCCTCGGCTTCTCCAGTTTTTTAATTACCAATTGGCTTTTTATAGAGAGTCATTTAGTAATTCCCACCCGTTTCTAACGAACATACCTTACTCTCAATTTTATTTTGAGTAAACTGCTGTTAGAACAGTAACTATTTCGTAGAGAGCTTGCTTTAGTAAACTTTACAATCAGTTAGTAGACATCCACTACGGCCATGGAAATCCTTGATTAGCATCATCAAGTAAAATATAGGATTGCACATTAAAATTCCATTCCGGAATCTAATCTTAGTAGTAACTTTCTGCTTCTATCAGAATGTTAAACTTAAATTTAAGGTTATTATTCAATTTATTGTTCTATAGGATAATATAATTGGCCTTGCCTTCATTACACTTAAAGGATATTTATTATGTTAAAACAGCTTTCCATTCTTCTTGTTCTCTTGGTTTGTTCAACTAGTGCATTTGCAGAGAATGTTAATGCCAAGTCGTTTGATTCTACGTTTGATGTTATTTGGCATCATGATAGTGAATATGAACCAGTGGTTTTTTGGAATAACAATGCTGTTACCTATCGTGTCAAAAAAGTCAGTTCATCACACAAGCATTTGAGTGAGGTATTTGACAAGGATTGGGTTTATGAAGGTATTACAGTTGTTGCTATGCAGAGATTTGTTAAACATGAAGCAAACTTAAATCTTGTATATATGTCTGACTCATTGTGGGTATTTTCAAATGATAAAGACGAAGAAATACACATTTGGTTAGGTTAATGCCTAATTATCTTTAAACTTCCCTATAGCGCTGCTTTTATCTGTCCTTTAGGATGATAATTGTGGCCCTCCATTTACTTGCAGAGGATCATGATTATGGAAAATTCTATTGAAATAACACCAAGCAATTTCTGGGGAATAGTTCAGCAAAACATATTAGATGGGTTATTACCAGGGCAGGTTCGAGATAAACTATTGAAGGATCTTGACTGGCTCAAGGAGGTGCTTGATTATGTTTCAAGGTATTTAACTGATTTTATACCGTGCAATTTCTCACTAGGACGCTACCCAACTATATACGTTTGTGAGCCATATTTTAGCAGATATAACCTTTTCGACCCAGAGCAAAAATACAATGATGAAAAGCTGCTCTGCTGCGATTTTCCCGAATACAAAGACATCTTTACAAGTGTTCGTGTTTGTAGTTAATGTGATATCAACCATTAGGTTTGCTCCATTTTTGGAGTTCCTTTTGGTTGGTCTCTTTTTCATAAGCGCATTTACTAAGTGCTTTTATGAAAACCACCCCCGTATTCAACATACAAGCAAATTTATTCCTTACAAGGAGCATCTTTGCTGTTGAATCAGTAACTTCAATGACTTTGGCTATTATTAGTTATTGTCCTTTTGTTGTTAACAGATATCTACTGTGGAAATTGAGAACCTTAATTAGCATCATTAAGTAAAACATTGGATTGCAAATTAACTCTAATTTTAATACTTGCCCTCTTGGGAGCTACTTCCCTTGCAGGGGATAGCTCTATGGGCATCAAGTCAAGGAGCTATTTATGTTTCATAATCAAAATCTATTTATTGTTGGCGGAAACGTCGCACGTCCTCAACTGTCACAAAGCGGTTGCCTAAAGTTTGGTTTATGCCAAACGGCTTCAGTTTTGGAAGGAGATAAGTACATCGACCACGATAACTGGTTCAATGTAGTTCTTACCAAAAAACAGTCTGAGGTTTGGAGTACTCGAATTGCGCAAGGTGATGAGGTAGAGATACAAGGTGAAGTACGCATTGGTGATTATAACGGATCGAAAACGGTGACTATTTTCTGCAAGAAAATAAACGACCATAAACCATCCGTTCTAAGACATTTGTGCTCTCTCTTTTATAAAGCAGCGAAAGAGCATAACGAACCGCTTCTCGCTCTCATGAGAGATAAGCAATCGCTTACTGCATTATTTGCTCAGATTTACCCACCGCAAACCCAACCGGCCCAACAGACAGTTGTTGCCCAACCGGCCCAACAGACAGTTGTTGCCCAACCGGCCCAACAGACAGTTGTTGCCCAACCGGCCCAACAGACAGTTGTTGCCCAACCGGCCCAACAGACAGTTGTTGCCCAACCGGCTCAACAGACAGTTGCAGCCCAACCGGCCCAACAGACAGTTGTTGCCCAACCGGCTCAACAGACAGTTGTTGTCCAACCGGCCCAACAGACAGTTGTTGCCCAACCGGCTCAACAGACAGTTGTTGCTCAACCGGCCCAACAGACAGTTGTTGCCCAACCGGCTCAACAGACAGTTGCAGCCCAACCGGCCCAACAGCCTGTTGCTTCAACAGCTGATCAGCTAACACCTGAGGTGTTAGCCGCGGCAGTAGCACTTTTGCAAAATCAACCAGCTGCAACAGCACAACCCGTAGCAGCTCAACCCGAAACAGCTCAACCCGCTGAGATTACTAACCCAGCTCAATCGGCACCAAGTGGTACCGCTGAAGAGCAAATACAGGCAATTGCAGCGAGCTTAAAACCTGGAGAGTTTTCGAACGCGAGTTCGTACTTCTCTGAGTCAACTCAATAAGGAAATACTATGAAAAATCTGAAATGTTTAAGTTCTAACGATCCAATTCGTGCTCAACGTCTGCGTAAAATCGCTGTTCGTATGAGCTTGACTCGGTGTAGAGGCATTTATGACGAATAGTATTTTTTTCAAGCTAGTCAAGGATGGTGACTTTAAAGGTGTAACTGCTCATGGTTCAAGACATCATGGTAATCGCTCTGTGAGCATCTTCCTTGAAAGAGGTTTCTTCCCAAAGCGAGGTTTTCTGATCACTAAAGATGACAGTAACTTTGATGGTGAACTAATTGACAAGCCTATTTCGGCGAGTGATATAGATGCCATTTTGGATGAAGCTTTACACAAGTAACAATTATTTTATTTATTAACCCTGTGGGGCTCCTTACCCCACAGGGAAGTAGCCCCCATATTGCCTTGGAGGCTACACATGAACTATCACACATCTTCACGAACACTTCGCGATACTGATGGAAATTTGGTTAAAAGTTTTGCGGACTCAAGAGTCCTCAAGCGATTAACCAAGTCGGAACAAATTGCGGCAGTACGCAAGTATTGTACTTTCCACTTTTCGACTATGCCATCGATCATGGAGGGCTAATTATGCAGTTAGTGTATAAAATCCCGCCTTTGAAACTTATTGATGAGTACAGTAAAGATCACACTCTTCAATCAGTGAAAGATGGCAGTTATGATCCAGAAAATCAGGAACTAAGGATTGAGTTTAGTGATGCTGAAATTCTTAGCATAGCGACAAAGCAACTGGACCTCATAGCTCGTGATCTGGCAGGAAGTCAGGACAATGAAGACTATTTGTCTGCGCTAGCCTTTATCAAAACGGACGCTTTCCTATCTATCTGTCATCTAGTAACTGGCATCGATAGTGATTCCGCTCGAGAATATGCCGACTATCTCTATAGAAGGTATAAACCTAGCTCTAAGCAAGCGATCTCTCTTGCAGCATTTGGTGACTTCGTTGATTCGAGTTATCTAAAATCAATTGAGTTTGCTTTTGAACTTGCAGTAGAGCTTTTTGAACAGCGCAACGACCCTCAGCCGATGTATCTCGAAAATATCTATTGGAAAAATGCCTCTAAGGCCGGCATCACCGTGTCAGCAGTTAGACGTCATCTTAACCATTTGCTCTACGAAAATGACGAGCACGCTCGTTTAGCATAAATATATTTCCTTTTAAAACCCTTTGGGGCTACTTACCCCTCAGGGAAGTAGCCCCCACAACAGCCTGGAGGCTACTTATGAACGCAAAAACTAACGCACAACAAGTCGAAACTACCGAGGTTTCAATCGTTGAACTCCCTACCCAAACCCAAAACACCGTTGATGTGTCTAAGCTTACTTACGAGCAGCTTTTTAACATGTACCATAACGCCGAGCGAGAGGTTCAAAAACAAATTAATGCGCTTGAGCTGTGGGCCGAGGTTCAGTGGAAATCACCAGTTGATATTTTTGGTGAGTTTTGGAAAGGCCCTGGTGACAACCTACCAGTACGCAAGCACCGTCACCCTGATTGCCGCAAGGCACCAGAGTCGTACATGCCTGACTCAGAGCTCCTTCTAGACGGCGCTCTATTTCTCACTGGAGAGAGAAATCTCTCAATGGGGATCTATGGTCATACTGGTACCGGCAAGTCGGAAATGGCTCGCTATTTAAGCGATAAGCTATGTATTCCGATGCTTCAGGTGAGTATCACAGAGTCAACCCGAGAGGATAAACTCAACGGTACCTACTTGTTGAAAGATGGTGAAACAATCTTCGATCTTGGTGTGGTCGGGCGCGCTTACGATTCTTCTTCAGTTGGCTATATGCTAGTTGTTGAAGAAGTTGATAAGGGCAATGATGCCGTAATTGCAAAACTTCACGATGTCGCCGACTACAAACCGTTTACGGTAGAAGACACCGGAGATACTTACTATCCCCATGATTCATTTCGTCTCATGCTGACAGGCCAAACCTGTGGCATGGGCGACCCGTTGGGGATCTACAACGTCAACAAGCTCGATAGAGCATTCGTTGCTCGTTGTTCGTGGTCTCGTTCAAAGTACCCTAATCGCAAAATTATGAAAGACATCATCAACCATGAGTTTCCTCGCCTTGAGGAAGCTACAGTGGAGCCATTGATGACGTTTTACGAATTTTGTACTGAAGCGCTAGAAAATGTTTGGCGTGAACAGGAGGGTATTGACGAGGTCCAAGTAGGTGATGGAACTGTTGGTCAACTAACAACCCCAACATCGATTCGCATAATCAAAGGTCTTGCAGACCAGATGGTGAAATTTGGTAACTTCCGCACAGTAGAAGAGTCGTTCTCTCGGACGATCCTGATGTCTGCTGAGGAAGATGACAAAGAAAGCTTAAAGCTGCTTTTACGAGTTGCTTTTGGTGAAGATGTCAATCAACCACCTAAAGTTACACCACTTAAGCCAGTATACCTAAGCTCAGAGATGCAAGATCTTTCATCTGTTGAGTTTGGAGCATACGTTCACCAAGGTGAAAATGGCGTAGGTCGGAAAATGTGGTTTATCGGTGCAGATGAGCGTGGCTCTCACACTCTCTACACTCACCCTGAGACCGGAGAGCTGACATACTATCATCGTCCACTGGTCGACTTCGATGAGGGACTAGCGGGCATCAAGGAGTATTGTCAGTCCAAGATTGCTGAAAAGATGGATAAGGGTTACCGCTTGTCTTGCGTTGTTAGATATAACCAAGACGCTGAGCAAGACCAGCAATTTACCAAACTGCGTTAATTTTTTTTAATAATCCCGTCGGGGCTAATCTTCCGACAGGAGTTAGCCCCGCTTTACTTTTAGTTGGAGCTAACTATGAATAATACATTAGACAGTAACCAAAAAAAGACTGTTGAATTGGCAGAATCGAATACAAACCGCTTAACACGCGGTAAGAAAGGTCGATATTTGATGCTGCCAGTCTCTTTGTCTGGCTTTACTTGTAAAGTATTGATGAAAGGGGTTGATGTCATCGACTCAACTTCTGGTGCCAAACTTGAGTCTAAAAGACTCATGGGTACCACCATTCAAATTATTAACGGTCAAGAGTTAAAATTTATTAATCGATGTAGAGATTCAATTTTCGCTATATTTAGAGAGCATGGCCACTCTTTGGGGGCAAGTCTCTATTTAGTACATGAGTCTCGCATCGAGACGGTTTACCGTGAGCTAGCGATATTGAAGGACCAGTTTTTTCATGATCTTAAACTATTTCTCAGTCGATATGATGATCTAGTTTTGGAGGAGAAACTTCTTAATCCTCAGATATCTCATCTCATTGATAGCTATGCACCAAAGAAAGAGAAGCTTGAGCGTTCTTGTAAGTTAAGAGTTGGTTCACCTCAGTTGGTATCGGTCGATATTGGCAACAACGAATTTGTGCAGATGAAGCACGACATTGTTGGTGACGAGGGTGAGGACAACTTCCTTACAGAGACTATCGAGTCATTCAGTCGCGACTGTACGCATTTTTGGCGTTACAGTCTCCAGACGGCTAGAAAAGCTCTAGATAGCGAGGGTGAAGCAAGAACTTCATTCATAGACCCTCTGAACAAGCGTAGTGGCTTAAGAGGTACGTGCATTGCAATACTCAAAGGATTACGCGATAAAGCGCAATTACTTGAGGATCTGCACCCTGGCTTCGAAAATGTAGTTAACTACATTGACACTGCCATGCGGTCGATTGGTGGATATGATCAGCCGACCTTTATCAAGCACCTCGACACTGCGAAAGTCATCGTTGATTGTGCCACCAACTTAACTTCGGTGGAGTTTATTCATTCCTTGACTACATCAACGGCAGACACTGAGTTGCTAAAAGAGTTAGAGGCTGAGCAACAAGCAGCAACCGACTCACTAGTGCCAGATTCACCTGCCATAGACAGTACAGAGCAACCATTATCGATGGATGATCTCTACAGCAGCAACGAGTCTACCCCAATCGACATCCAAGCGGATTCTGGAGAGACAGAAACACACTCCCTAGAAGCCGCGGTCGAACCTGAGGTTCAGCCCAAACAAACAAAAAAATCATTCTCAATGGATGATTTGTTTAACTTCGGTGAAACCTCAACAACAGCAACCGCTGAAACGGGAGAGCTTGACAACATGTCAACACAACCTGTTGAAGCGGATTCTGCTCAAACCGACTCTTTCTCAATGGATGAGTTCTTTGAAGCGGATGCAATATCAGTTAAGGCCAAAACAGATAGTAGTTTTGATCCAGCTGGTATTGAAGTTCTACCCGAAGAAAACCCTTCGAACTTAGAGCGCAAAGAGCAACTGGATACCTCATCTTCCACGGAAGAGGAAGTGCCGGTACAGGCTCTAAAAGAGGAGTTGGTATCGTTCGACGATATCTTTAACTTCTAATCATCATCTACCTCGTCCAATCACGAGGTAGACCTTTTCTTTAAAACCCTGTGGGGCTACTTTACCCGCAGGGATAGTAGCCTCATTTGCCTGGAGGCTACTTATGTTATACGTAAAAAATTCAACTGAACTACGCGGCGCTTTTGAGCTTAAAGAGGCTAGTTTCGAGGACTATCGCCAGCTAATTCCGGAGGAAGTTAGATTGGAGTTAGCGCGAGAGATCTTAAGTAGAGAACTAGAATCTCGAGATGCATATACATCACCAGATTTGGTGAAGATATTTGTATCAACAAGGCTAAAGCATGAGCAACGCGAGTGTTTTGACGTGATTTTTTTGGATAATCAGCATCGGCTGATCAGCCATGAAACCATGTTTAAAGGCACCGTTGACGCGGCTTCGGTATACCCGAGAGAGGTTGTAAAAAGAGCTTTAGAGCTCAATAGTTGTGCGGTAATTTTTGCCCATAACCACCCCTCGGGGGTCACTACTCCTAGTCAAGCAGACCGACGAATCACGAGACGACTGGTAGATGCCTTAAACCTCGTTGATATTCGAGTGCTTGATCATCTTATAGTAGGAGAAGGTCAGCCATTGTCGTTCGCTGAACGCGGATTTCTTTAACCCTATCGGGCTACTTACCCGATAGGGAAGTAGCCTCTTTTTAATATCGAGGACTACCTATGAAAGATGCAAAACAAATCGAATCGACACTGAGTGTCTTGGCTGGCGCGATGGAAGGTGCAAACATTCCTATTGTAATTGGCCATAACTGCCGATCATTCGAGAACAACTACAACCGTGACTCTATTGAAATACCAGCGGTTGATTTCACTAACAGAATGAACAGACAGTTAGCTGAATACCTCGTTGTTCACGAAGGTTGTCATAATTCTTTTACAGATAAATGGGTCGTTAAACATGAAGTTGAGCATATAAAGTTAGATATTTTGTGCAAGCTCTTTTGGGCGATTGAAAACCCACGAGTTGAAGAGTCTGGGCAACAGAAATGGAAAGGTGTACGAAGCATCCTTGATAAAGGCACTGAAATTGCGATCCGAAAAGGGCTTATTCCTACGGAACCCAATCCCGGTGATCCTCTTGAGGAGCTGGAGATGTTTGTAACCTCTTTCATCTTTGTAAACCTATGCAAGCGAAAGTCGATGCTTCCAATCCTTGTGTCTTCAAGGAATGCTCTATCGGCAACGCTTGGCAAAGAGCTCAGTAAGCTGGAAAAGATGCTCACAAGTCGGTTGGTATCATCTAGAAGCAGTTTGTGTTTAGCTAACAAAATACTGAACTGGATAAAGAACTTGGACAGCAGTCTAATCCAGCAATCAAAACCGCGCCAAGAGAGCTGCGACTCAGGTCAAAGCGGCGCTCAACAGGGCAGCAGTGGCGACTCAGGTCAAAGTGGCGCTCAACAGGGCAGCAGTGGCGACTCAGGTCAAAGCGGCACTCAACAGGGCAGCAGTGGCGACTCAGGTCAAAGCGGCGCTCAACAGGGCAGCAGTGGCGACTCAGGTCAAATTGGCGCTCAACAGGGCAGCAGTGGCGACTCAGGTCAAAGCGGCGCTCAACAGGGCAGCAGTGGTGACTCAGGTCAAAGCGGTGCTCAACAGGGCAGCAGTGGCGACTCAGGTCAAAGCGGCGCTCAACAGGGCAGCGGCACTGACTCAGGTCAAAGCAGTGCTCAACAGGGCAGCAGTGGTGACTCAGGTCAAAGCGTCGCTCAACAGGGCAGCAGTAGCGACTCAGGTCAAAGCGGCGGTCAGCTAGGCAGCATCGGCGACGTCGGCCAAAACGCAGGCTGCTCAGGTCAAGACATTGGTCAGAGCCTGCGCTCAATGCAGTCAGCGATCACTAACACTGAAAAAGGTCGATGGCAGCAAGATAAGAGCTTATCTAGTTCGGTCTATGAAGCCCTTAACAATGAAAGCGATAATAAATACGTGATGGATGTTGCCACTATGGGTACCACCGACACTCAAACGTTATCGCACAAACGGCTTCAATCTGAGCTCAATCAAGTTGGCAAACTATTGTCTGCTAAGGTGTTTAGACCGTTAGAAAAGCAGTTAAAAGCCAAAAACTGGGTAAAGAAATCGTTTTCTAATCGCGGTGGAGATATCGAGCCTAATCGCTTATATCGTGCCACTACAGACGGAAAATGCTTTAAACAGGAAACCATAGGCAAAGCACCAAATACAGTGGTTCTCTCTCTTATCGATGGTTCGCGATCGATGGCAGAGAAAGACTGCAATGGTTTTGTTGGTGAGCGTGGTGAACTGGCTCAAGCTACGGTGTTTGGGTTAAACACAGCACTAAAAAGGCTTGGTATAGTTTGCTCTAGTTACCTCTTTATTCGTCTTGATGAGCAAGATAGATGTAATACTTTGGTACCATTGCTTAGATTTGGAGAGAAACCAATATCGATGTTGAATCGCATGGGAGTGCGTATGTCTGGTGGAACACCTACCGGCGAAGCATTGATGGGGGCAATAGCCAAAATCAAACACCGGTCGGAAGAACGAAAAGTTATCTACGTCCTGACCGATGGTGAAGCGCAGTGCCAAGGTACGCTTGAGAAAGTGGATACTCTAGCTGAAAATTTTGGCATTGAGGTATACTACATCTGCATTGCTATGCGTTGGAAATACGACTTTGCTTTAGAGCGTGTAGTCGAAATTGAAAACCCAGGCGACATGCCTAAAGCCATCAGAAAGCTCGCGCTTTCAACTCTTTAACCCTCAAGGGGCATACTTCCCTTGCGGGGAGTAGTCCCTTCCATTTATCTACGAAGGAGCTACAAATGATAAAAACACTTAACTCATCTGGAGGTGTCTGTGAGCAATTCTACTGATCGGAAATCAGTCTTTGATCTTGTACATGAGATCAGTGACTACGGGCCTGTCTACTCAGCGCTCGGGTTATCCGATATCGTGAATAGCTCAAAGCCAGATAAAATGGTGCCATGTCCCAAAAGTCCAGACTCCAACAAATCTACTAAGTTTCGCATGGAAAAAGACTTTACTTGGACAGGAAAATGTATCCACAACGACGTGAACAATGGCCATTACATGGACATTATTGAGTTCACTCGATGGTATCGGGACATCTCTAATCCTGTAGATGCGGCTATGGAAGTCCTTGACGCTGCCGGTATTGAGTACGTTGACTACCGCCAAGGCGGTGCAGTGCGCAATGCTGGCTCTACAGTGCCAACAATTTCGCCAGAGGAAATTGCTCGGCGAAACAAAATCCGTGTAGATGAAGGTTTACAAGCTATCGATAACATCGGTAAAGCTTGGAATCAAAGTCTACCAATCACCAATCCCCAAGCCCGCGATTTGCTTAATAAATATTTAGTATCGCGCGGTTTACCAGATGGACATGTAGACTTGATGCCAAGGCATCTACGAGTAAACATGAATGCGTATTACCCCGCATCTCTTCGTAAAGAGGATAAGGGGGCGTGGTACGCGGCGTGGATTTTACCGGTACTGGATGCCAATGGAAAGCGATGCACATTGCACCGCCACTATTTTCAGAAGGAAACTGGTCAAAAAATCGAGGAAGACAAGCGAAAGCTGATGATGTCTCCACCATGGAGCCTTAAACCCGGAAGCCAAATCGAATACGACAAGCCACTCATCTTCGAAGGAGGTGATGGGCAGCGGTACGCGACGATTGCTATCGGTGAAGGTGCAGAAACCATGGAGGCAGTACGAGCTGTGATGGAAATATCTGTTCAGCCTATGTACTCTTCGTCTTTGCTCCAAGGCTATATGCCACCTGAAATACCTGGCATACCGCCAGAAAGAGTCCTGCTCGACTTTTACGTCGATAAGGACAAACCAAAGCCAAGTGACCCGCAAGGTCGTGGCGCTGGTGAAATAAGCGTCGATTTAGCTATTGAGCGTTTAAGTGCACTTGGCTACAACTGCGAAAAATACCTTCCTCCAATGGATATTCCTGACGGAGAGAAAGGTGTGGATTGGCTTGATGTTCTACTTACTCTAGGGCCACCAGCTTTTCCAAGCTAAACACAAAGGCGACCATTTTTGGTCGCTTTTTTTTTGCCTAAATTAACCTCAGACAATGGGGATGGGTGGTATGACTGTGATTGGTATATGGCATTTGGCCCCATACGCGAGATGTCAGGCACTCAGATAGCAATAGTAATGGCCATTAGAGCACTAGTGAAAAAATACATCAGAGATAGCCGCGCCAAATACTGACATACTATTGCAAATATCGTGTTAGATTGTTGGGATATTTCACTGACCAATCACATCTATCGATAGCTTGTCCTATCGCTGTTTTAATCGCCATGCGTGCAAAGTAACGTTGCCAGGCAGAGCTTGTGGATGCCGTCGCTGCTTCAAGTAGATCCTCTCTATGTATGACTACTTTTGATGATGTACCGTCGATAAAGCTAAGAACGGCAAAGGCACCGGTGACTTTGTCAGCAGTACGAGTCATTGAGTTGATTGATTTGGTCGTTATGACTACGTCGTTATCTCGTTCATAAAACTCGTCATCCTCATAGATACACTCAGCGAAAATACTTTCTAGACCTGCTTTAGCAAAGCATCGAGCAACTTTACCTTGAACGGTCTCTCTCAGTCCGATAGCAAAACCACCAGCATCTTGCTCGAAGCAAGTTACATAAATCCCACCATTGATTGGGCTCAAAGAGTGTTGACTGATCGCTGCCTCTTCCGCAAGTTGATAAGCTTCCATTTTTAGCCTGTCGAGGGAGAGTCCATGTTCAATTCCATAGCGCGTCAGAGCGTAGGCAAGATAGGTGCTCTCAGAAGCTGAATTCTCTTTCCACAATACACTCAGCGATAATAGATAGTCTTCGCGCGATTTAACCACAGATAAGATCTCAGAGAAGATGTTCTCGTCGAACGCGTGGTTATTAAAAGTGAGGAAATTACGAAGTTCGTGCAAGGAAATCAAAGCTTGCATCTCTTGGCTCAAGAGATCGACATCAAGCCTCTGAAGTGCACGGTATATCGCAGTTTCGTACATCACTGAATCTACGAGTGCATGTTTAGACCACATACTATCAGGTAGCAGTCCTTTAACCTCGTCGATAGACACATACCCAAACACAGGCTTATCACGCAAAGTGCCCTTGAATGCGACGCAAGAGATATCGGCCATGGCCCCGGCTGATGGGACAAGACAATTGTCTTTGAGCTTGAAGCTAGTGCTAGCAGTTGATTTGGTGAGAAATTCGATGTGGAAAGTACTATCACTACTGATAACGCGCTGCAAGCCGCGAGTTGTGAAACTCGGCACCACATCAACATCATTAAGCTGCTTCGCACAAACCTTATGAGCACCGTTTTTTAGGGATACCTTGCTACTTTTTTTTGCTGCTGTTATCAACTCGTAATCATGGTCGAGGGTCAAAATAGAGGCGTTAGAAAATTCGCAAAGTGATTGAATAATCGCATCGTTAAAGCTATCGACAGAGATTGACCGCGATAGGTTGCTTTTAGCTGTAATTGAGTAGCGGTTTGCGAACATCTAAACCTCTGATGAAGTGAAATTTTGCGCACCACTCGTTTGAGTGATGCGCGTGACAGGTTGATTAGGCGTTGGCATTTGCCTGCGCCTCGAGCTCTTTAATGTGAGCTTCAAGAACTTCAAGCTGCTTGAGTTGTTCGTCCTTTTCAGCGGCAGCTTTCAGGATATCAGCGCGCGCAGCTGGCGATAGGTAGACTTGGACGAACGCTCTGTATTCACCAGTAGCAGGGTCAACGAGTACTTCTTTCTTTGATACTGTATGACCGAATAGGCCCGCTTGATTTACCCGAGCCTCGATGATTTGCTCAGCAGATTGGTTAAACGATCCACCATTGCTCTCAGAGATTTCATTCAGCTCTAGAGAGGTTACCTCAGTAGCCAATTTTTTTACGACCTGCTGCTCAGCAAGCAGAATCGCTTGGTTAAGTGCAAACTGTAAGTCCTTGCTCGTAGCAGTTGCGTTCTCGTAGATGGCACCACGCGAATTTTGTTGGGTGCTAAAGTACCAATCTGGTACAGCAGCAAGAACAGATTGATTTTCCTCGCGCTGCATTTCCTTAGCAATTTCGAGAGGAGTCATAGGTTTTTGCTCTACGGTAACAGGCTCTTTCGAAGCGCAAGCGCCGAGTAGTACGGTAGCAGAAATTGCCAACATGACCTTACTTTTATTAAACATTGCTTTTCCTTTTTGCAATTTGTAGACATTGACAGTATATCAATAAGCGATTGAATTTGTTTCATCTGTCATTTGGTAGAGCAGAGCTCAGAAAGCAAAATAGTACCAAACAGATAAGCTCAATATGCTTACGTAGACTAAGAGTTGAGATAACGCTCCGTCATATAGAGCGAGTCCATAACGCTTTTGGCTGGGATACATCAGTCGGACACGGGCCGGTGAAAATGCATCGATGATCACATGACTTAGGTACCCGAGGAGCACAGGGGCGGCTAGGTAAACGTAGAATGACTGACTTTGAATGTAAAGCAGCTCATACAGCCCCCAAACAATCAAAGCGATAGCCAATAGAGAGTGGGTTATTCCGCGATGGCCGAACACGAGTGATAGGGGATAGGAGATAAATTTAACCTTGCTGCCAACTGAACTCTGAGGATGGTCGATATCGGGCAGTAACGAGCCAAATAGACACAAGACAAGGCCTAAGAACCAAGTGGCCGGATTAGCGTCAGCAAAGACGGGATAATTCGGTAGTGTTTTAGCCGCAAACAAATAGCTAGCGGCGCCGATAGCGAGGTGGCCGGTTACATTCATAAGAGTCAAATTTGAAGGAGAATTCAATAAAAGGATAGCAGAAAGTTCAGCTACTTAGAAGGCGTGAGGCTAGTTGCTATCTAGTGCAGTCCGTGCCAACATCGGATTAAACAGCTGAATACGGACTAACTAAAAATGATCAAGCTATGTAAGCACCTAGGCTTTCCGCAAAGCACAATGAACGCGGTAGAAATACACGATACTGAACACTCTATCACTTACTGCCAATGTGATCGTCATACTATGCCGCTCGACGACTTCGTATACGTAGTACTAGATGTAGCAAAGTGGGATAAAGCTTGGAGTAACGATAAGGTAAAATACTTGCCAGCAGATTTATCAGAGTTACTTAATGACGACCTTGGTGGACATGCTTTTAACAGGTCTGTGAGCAGAATAAATGCCTTAGGTAGTTATCTTGAAAAAGATAGTGAAATTTGGGGATCGGTGCTTGGTTCAGGGTTTGAAATCCCGGTAACTATGGATGATGGTCGCCATAGATACTGGCTTGCAAGAGAAATGAATTTACCGTTTTTTGTGGCAGCAGTAGCAGTGAAATACTTAGATCTGCTGAATAAGATGGATGTGCAGTACCACACAACATACTCAAAAGTGTTTGATCCATCAAAATGGACTGAGTGGAGTTGCCGATAGTGTAATCGGCATCAACACGTTCAATTTAAGGGGGCTGAGCATCGCGGTGACGGTCAGTTGCAGAAAACAGAGACGAAACCCCGCAGCGCAACACTCGGTGCGCCTCCAGTGCACCTCCCCCTAAACCCAACACTCAAAGTTAACTAGCTCTTTCCAATGATCTTGTCTTTGAACCGTGATTTAACAATTTCATACTCATTTTTACGCAGCTTTGGGATTGACCAGAAAGTGTCGTAAAAGAATAGATTTGCTGCGTCATGGATGGTTAACTTTTGGTGCCTGCTGATGATTTCAGACATTTTTTCAAGGGTTGGTGCAGAGAAGCCGTTCAAAACCTCTTGATACTCTGTGCCCGTAAGCTCGGCGCTAGAGTTTGGTACCATCCATGCTTTAAGTGGGACAAACTCGTGATCATCAAAATCAGTTCGAAATAACGAGACTGTCCACCCGGTATACGGCTTGCAAATATAGTGGGAATAACAGGCAAGCACAAGCATGCACATACCCAGCAAGTAAAGGGTTTGCACTGTGAGCCACACAGCAGAAACGAACAAACAATACCTTAATAACGCTATACCCAGAAGCGTCTTTTGAGGAGTCTCTGCTGCTATTTTAAATCGAGCACTTGCACTTTCAACACTGACATACTTCATATTTTTATCCTAGCCTACCTATAAAAATTCGATATGCAGCTTTCTGAGCGATTTTATCAGAGCCTATTGAATAAGATTGTTCTTGTTTCTTATCCGGTATAGATTTACGCAGGCTTCTCTAATTGGTCAAAAAACTACCAAAATACTTCACATGAATAGGCCGATATAATATGAAGAAAAGAAAGACTGCAATTAGTCCGTCGAACCCGAAACTGACTTCTTCGATTGGAGCATCTGTAACGATAGCTTTTAACTGCAGAACAGATAACAGCACTATTACGTTGACGGCCCCAAACACAAAGAGTGACTTACCAAATTTTAACTTTCTCATAAATCTCCGTTTAAGAATTTCAATATAGAACGGTTATTCCGTGAAATAGGCGTAAGTTGTACTCTACTTATTCTCTAGCAGGTAGGATGGCGTATCAGTCCCTTCTTTTAGAGACTTGATCTTCAACCACGTCACAGTGGCTTCTACTCCTGTACCCACCCTCATAGGCTGATGATCAAATAGTTTTAGTTCGCAAATTACGCTCTGGCCTTGAGTCTCCAATAGACTGACATACTCGATAAGCCCTGGTTGGGCTTCACACTTAGCCAATAGCGAATGGATCTCTTTTTTAGTTGCTGTTTGAGACCATCCTCCTTTTGGTCGTACGACCCATAGGATTATGCCAAGTGAGATAAGCAGTAAAAAAATTGAATTCCTGTCACAACGATTCCTTGTCCTCTTTATAAGTACGACTTCTTTTGCACCACATATATAATTTTGGTGCAATGCCAAACCATATAGATGCGACGACCAATCCTGCACCAAACCAACCATTAAAGAACACTAGTTTCTGTCCAAGATCCCGGGTTAGTCACGATCAATCATCCCATGATGAATTGTGTCTGGGCCGGTGATTTGAATAGATAGCTTAACAAAGTCTTCAAGATTATTCCCATCTCATCGTCTACTAGCTAACGAAAAAAGATATCAGTACTACGGACACACAAATGATGGATAGAGTGTTAATCGTACTCCTAACATCATAGTGAAACCTGTATTTAGCCTTAAGACGTTTAATAGCGCTATCGGCATCGAGATAAGTGGACACCATTATATCAAACTGCTCTAAGTTTAGACCCCATACATCTCAAGTCTGTGCTGCACTCATTTCGTAAGATTCTGATATTTGTGATAGTTTCTGGCCACCTAATAATTTAACTCTACTGGCTACTGACATCAACGAACCCTGAGGTATTTTTGCGTGGTATTGCGTTGGCGTGCATAAACATATCAACATGATTTACGAGAGTTACAGCCGTAGGTTCGCCCTCTAAAGTAGAGCGCAAGTTGTTCACCCTTGAAACACATTCTTCGTTGACATCGAGAGATACCTCACCGCGCTCATTGACACTCGAACTACAAGCTGTTTCAAGCTGCATTTCGACTAGCGCGCGAATTAGAGGTTGACTAGTCTTGATCGCGTGTTCTTCTTTGGACGCTGCAATAGTGTTCATTGATACAGTTGCAAGTACTGCAGCCAATAATAGCTGATTCATATTTCGCTCCTTGCCTGATTCTTACGGAAATCATCAGCGGCTCTAAATCCCTTAGACCAATAATAAGCTTTTTTTTCCCAATGGCATTCAACCTCGTCTTGGTGGTGATATTTACTAGCAACCACTTTCCAATATGGATTGGATTCTTCATCTTGACCATCCAAGTACGCTAAGTAACCATTCCGATAAGTTTGTCGGTACTCCCGCACCGTAATTAACGTCCCGATTACATCAAAGAGCATCATAATAAAACCGAATCCGCCTAGAAAAGCAAAATGGTAATAGCTCAGAGTATCATCCTTTCTGCTATGGAATTTGGACATTAGCTGAAAAACAAACTTCGAGAATATCCCGACTATAACCCAGACACAAAGGAACACAAGACCATGGTAGACAGGATGTACTTGTTGGTAGTCAATCGGGGCCAAATCCACTACAAAACCAACGATATGAGCAGCGGTCACTCCGAATAGCAATGCTATCAACAGAACATATTTCATACAAATCCTTATTTGGTTAAGAGGCGACCCGCGGTTGCTAGTGCTTGCTCAGATAGAGCTTTAGTGTGCCCATCTAACAACTTTTAATCAATGCCTGCCTTAAATTTAGCCTGCGCATTCAGGAAATTGATAAAATCCGTATCATATTGTATTACCGGAGCTTTTGGGTCAAGTAATGCTCTCGACGTTTCGATTCGACCTATTGAGTTTAACAAGTGGGCTCTAGCGATATTTTCTACTAACGATCTGGAAACACCATACTGCCTAGCAACATCTGAAATACTGCTACTTAGCGCTAACTCCCAATCATCTCCAATTCTCATGTACGTAAGAAGGTCTTCGGCTACTACGTCGGCTAGTACTCTATGCGGAGCATCTGACCATCTATGGTAGTAATACTCTTTCCCAGATTGGCTGCTGTCTGCAAGGTATTGACCACGAAAGTGAATCAATTGGTTGATATCATCTGACTGATAGCCCACATGTACATAGAATGATTGCCATCTACGATCTGTATAAAAAGCTAACGTAGTATGCTCATTTGCAAGCTCACCACTTAGATATTCACTGAACTGCTCTAGATGTAAGTTAGTTAGAGAATCTGACATTACCTTTTCAGCATCAATGATAGGATTTGACTCTAGAGCTAGTGAGGTCTCGGTACTATTTCTAGCGTTGAGATTTGACATTGATTGAACTGGCTTTGTTTTTGGTCCTGACTTTGTGACTGAAGGGGAAGTCACTTGGCCGGGGGCAAAACAATTGTTTGGTTGCTTATCATCAGGTGAGTCCATGGGTGACCATACAAGTTGCCCAACTAGACAGCCAGCACCAATAATGAGCAAACAGAACCTAGTCATCGTCACATTTCCTTTTAGCGGATAATTGGTTGATTTGATACCAACCGACGACATAAAGAGAACAACATCGATCTCTCGGCATTTGCGTAAACCTCATGCTGAAATGGTATCCATTCTGTACCGATTGGATGATCAGAATTAGCACTGGGCCAGTGATTACCTGCTTGCTTGAACTCTTGGACGATTTTCTTACCATCAGAGTAGATAAGCCCCCAACCAAGAGGCAACACCTCTTCAGGTTTAATTAGACCGACAAGGCATACATAGAAACGATAAGTACCAAGTGCTTTAGCCCCTGGTTGACGCTTTGGTTTCTTTTTGTCAGCGAAGAAATCACTTCTTGACACTTTCGATTCGATAACGATTGAACATGAACTACGAATGCCAATAGCGTCGACAACCTCACGGGAGCCGGTTGCCTTGATATTCGTAGCTACAACGGAAAAACCATTTTTTTTCATCCACCTAGCAGCCTGTTTTGCTTTTCATGCAAATCTGACGGCATGACCAATTTCCCCTTAGATTAATTACCTGGTGGTAAGACTCTTCCTTCCGCTACCAACTCTTCACATACCTCAATTGCTCTAGACCTTCGACGTGTACGGTCTTCGATACCAGTAAACTCTCGAAAGTAACTATCTACACACCCATCAAATGTTTTTAGATAATTGCCGCTCCAGAACCAGAGACACAGTAGGAGTAAGATGCCAATAACAACATTCTTTAGCATGATAGTTCCCCTTATTCATCTTTCGTCTATTTTTTGGATAGATCGGTAAGGTTATCGTTTCCCCATCCCGATGAGGTGTCATCACGCTCACCTGCAAAACCGAGTAGAATAAATCCGAATATCACGCCCAATATGACTAACTCATTCCCATATTCGTACTGCAGAAACTCAGCCCTTGTATGAGTGGAAATGATTGTCATTGGATAGCCAACTATTACACCAAACACTGATGCAGAGAATATAAATGGGCGTTTTATTGTGTAGCCGTTTCTATATCTAATAACCTGAATTACCGACATAACAAACATACTAAACCCTACAGTTAGCCAGTAATATTTCAACTCTAAGCTCTCTACTAAATTCAAGAATGAATCTGTAAACATAAGCAAACCTAAAACTAAAAGAACGCCATATACGTAAATCATTTCTAATAGATCCCCTTAGTTGCGATTGATAATGTCATTTGCGGATTTCTGATCTAGCTCATGTGCCGTATCGAATACACAACCTTTTTCATAGGATTTAGATTCACTATTGAAAGTAGCTAAGCACTTGCCACCCTGGTCGTGATCAATCACAGCTGTATTTGTGGTCCGCTCACAGTGTTCGCAAATAGTCATCGGCATTGGTTAATTCCCCTTAATGAACCCAGTCTTCGAGGTTTAAACCAGTAACTCGTTTAAACTCTCGTGTGTTGTTAGTGACAAGAACACAATCTGTTGCGATTGCGTGCCCCGCGATAGAAGTGTCGTTATTGCCGATAGGCGTACCTTTCGCCATTAGGTCGCGCTTAACCTCTGTGGTGGCGTCTACTGCTGCTTTATCCCAAGGTAAGATCTCATCAACTCGCTTGAGA
The DNA here is from genome assembly GCF_055391395.1 of Vibrio sabulosilitoris. Lineage (NCBI taxonomy): Bacteria > Pseudomonadati > Pseudomonadota > Gammaproteobacteria > Vibrionales > Vibrionaceae > Vibrio > Vibrio sabulosilitoris. The sequence goes on along the minus strand of NZ_AP029601.1, from coordinate 241,969 downwards.
AATTCTTGTACAAGTACCGCATGTCTAGGAGACGCTTTTTTACCAAGTAAACCATATTGCATTTCTTGGTAGGTGATAGCCGAAATCACAATTCTATGCTGCTTACCAACGACCGCTTGCAGCTTTTTTAAGACCTCAATTGGTTGCTCTCTCATAATGAATGAGCAGATGCAAGTATCGAGCATGTAGTTGATCTTTTTAGTCAAAGTTAAATCGCCCTTCGTCTGTCACTACATCCTCACGGTTAGCCATGAAGTCCTTATCAGCTTTCTCTTGCTCCCCGAACGACAACCAATCAGGGCGAGCTGGGCGCAAAGTGATAACATCACCTTCTTTGTGAATTTCCAGTTCGTTCACACCATCGAACTCAAACTCTTTAGGCAAACGAACCGCTTGATTCTTGCCATTTTTAAATATTGATACCGTTCTCATAACGCCCTCACTTTCAGCATATGCTCAACATATGTTCAGTATATAATTTGACCTGCATATGTCAAACATATGTTAGCTTTATTGGCAATTAAAATGCTAGTTCCGCGAGCGCTCTCATGTCTATTGGGTCGGTGTATAACAACTTCTTAGTGGTAACAAATGTCCTTATTTCCCAGAGCCTTATGAATACTAGGAACGTCAACTATCCCCCCGTACGTTCTTACCAGCCTTGTTGGGCTAGAAACTCACCAACCGCATAGCCGCCAAGATGATATGAGCCAAAACCTAATGCTATTGCGAGCAACATCAAAAACAATCGAGCTATGTTGCGGTCGCGGTTTGAGATGGTATAAAAATCGTTTTCCGACTCTCGCAACACACTGCACAAAACTGCACTGAATTTCATGAATATTTCCCCATAGCTAACAGATGTCGTCATAAACGTCATCAAGAAAGGACTCTATAAACTCTCTTGCACCCCTGATAGTCTCGGCTCCTGACAACCAGTTCGAATGCATGCTCTGAGAATACGCTTCCCAAAGATTCGTTGCATCTGACAACGAAGGGTCGAAGCCCAGTTCACTGAGTGCCTGCTGAATGTTTGCAGACAGCTCTTTGTACTCTTCATTGAGTTCACGCTCAGCGCTACTCTTTGTAATAGCCATCAACTCGGATAACTTTTCACGTTGTCGGTCGTCCACCAATTTCCCCTACGTTATTGTTTTCGTTCAAGTGAAAGATAAGAAACCATCCACACTACCGCTGCTAAACCACCGAAGAATAGGCAATGAGGAATGTACATCGGTCTGCTAAGGATGCTCACCGTTAATGGTATTCCCCAAATAGCTAAGGTTATTAATATCGCCATGCCTAAAGGCAGATTTTTGATACGATCCAGCATGTATAATTTCCCCCTCGGTTAGCTAAATCGCGGCTTTAAAGATGCTATTTCTTCTGGGTTTTCAACTTCCAGACCCAAACCCCAACGAGCCTTATCAAGCACATCTTGGTTAAGCAAGATGCCACTTTCGTAGATGTATTCAAGCGCATTAGCTAAACGTTCATTTTCAGCATCAAGCTTCTTGATACGCTCTGATGCACGTTCAGCAGCATCTTTGAGCTGAGTTACTGCCATGACATCATTTGGTTTACACGGTGCATTGAGCACCCCGTGCAACATTAATTCACTCACGATATCCCCCTACTTAGTTTTCTTTGAGCTGTAAAGCTTGTCTACAGTGCTCACAAGTTAATGGCTTATCGGTCATACAATGGATATTTTTTGCAAAAGTGCGACCACACGGAACTCGACCGTTCACTAGCAAATGAACTGAATCTTCGTGGTCATCTTGATGTCCGCTCGCTGGCATTAATATTCGCTTCATTGCCTCGTTACTCCTTATCCTACTAAAAATCCAGTACCACCAACCAACACATAGACTGCGCCACACATACTGAAGAAGTTGGAATAATTGCGTTTACGTCCGTAAAAGGTAATGGCCAAAACCAAGAAACTAATTCCGATTGTTACTATCGTCTCGTGAGTTATAGGCTCAATAAAAACATCCCAAATCAGCAAAGTGATAGTGAAACAAAACATCCCTACAAACTCTTTACTTCTAAGGTTCATCCTGTCATTCCTTTAAATATCGTACTGGTAAACTTTTTAATCTAAGTGGTAAGTGTGTATTGCAATGTTTACCACTCAGATTGCCAATGTAACCATTCCAATCACTTGAACTGGTAAGGTCGCTTTAGGGTTAATTTACCCCTTAGTTTCTTCAGTCCAACTAGGTTTGTAACCTAGCCATTTGGTTACTACCGATTTTGCCCCCACAAGAGACTTGCAAGGTCTTGGGAAGCGGCCTGAATACCTTTGGCACCCATTACGGTTATAATTAGGCTCAAGCGTAACCATAAACCCCGAACCATCCTGCTTTATTCGGTACGTTTCACCATGATCAGTTTCCGTTTTCAGGGTTTTGAAGTACACGGCCAATTTCCCCTCAGTGCGTTGTTATGGCGTGTGCTGCGCTTGGAACGGTGTCAGCTATCCAACCACTGCATTTACGGCAACGTAAACGATTAGAGCGTTCTGACATTTCTGAGTCTGGATAGAACGGACGTTTGCCGTCTGCTCTAGATGAAAACTTAGAGTCGATTTCAATGCTAATCGGCTCTCCACATTGGGTGCATTTATCTTCGATAACCATGAACCAACTTCCCCTAATAAGACTCATAACGGCGACGGTTCCAGGCCACCATTAAGCCGACGACAACCGACATGAAGAGAGCAAAGTTTCGAATATAAAGTAGATAAGCGTTCGCCCTATCTTCCGGTGCAAGTGCATCGATTTCTGACCAAGTCATATCAGGCAGCGATTCTCTCAATGCTTCCAGCTCCTCGGCCTTGGCTTTCTCTGCCAACACTTGCTCTTGTAGTAACTCGTACTTGTGTTGTTTCACGCTATCAGGCTCACCGTAAAGGCGGATGGCATCCGCTACGACTAACGCAGCACAGATAATCACAATTGGTATCAGAATCCATTTTAACTTGTTCATATCGCTTCCTGAATTAATGAGTAACAAACTTTACCCCTTGGGTATTTAATGAATAGGTAAGGTGGCGTACACTTCATCGTCCGAGCAAGATTCATCAACCTCAATCGAACCTTGCGCCAAAGAGAAGGTAACTTGCTCATCACCATCAAAATCAGTTACTTCTTGGTCAAATATTTTCTTGTTCTTTGGGCTCATGACGACCGTAATAGGTGGCTCACCACCTTCACGAAGTCCATCATTGATAGACTCTAATACAGCTCCGATAACTAAGTAATGACTTTTCACCGCTATTCCTTTTGTTTTAGTGCTCATCACAGCGTAGGCCGTTATCAGTCGGCAACCGATTGACGCATGGCGATCATCGCAGTGAAATTGAGAGTGCTAATGTGGTCGTCCTCAGCTAACGCTTGCTCACGCAAGGCATAAAGATCGTCGATACTACAAACATCGGCATCCCACCATCCATGACGACCGTCACCTCGAGCTTGGTTTAGCTTTTTAGTCATAGAGTTTGAAGCAGCAATGACCAATTGCTTATCGGCGTCCTCTTCCCCCAGGTGAGTCGCCCCAGTGTCTGGATGAAGTAACATCGTCATGCTCTTTTTGAAAAAGTCAGTTTCCATGAGTCACACCTTTGTTGTGTCATTTGTTGATCAAGGCAATGGCGAAATGTGCGTACATTGCCGCCGTGTTAATGCATTGATCAGCATATTGTTTAGAGCCGAGCTGATATTGTCCAGCGCCGCAACGCTGACAATACCAACCATTTCGTTTCTCACCGATCCCGTAAAATCTGTGCTCCATCGAATGCTCAGAGCATTCAGGGCAAGGGGGCGGCGTCCAGTCTGGGATCTCCACGTCAATCCCTGCCAGGTTGTAGGTTGTGAGGTCGAGGTTGGTAAACCACCCCCATTGTCGGCTGGCAATGCCTAGTAACAGACTTTGTTGGCATCGGGACGGGGTTGGGGTAGTACCCCAGCAGCTTAAGGCAGTACTCAGAGCGATTTAGCGCGTTCGTCAGTACTCGCGCCGTACGAAACTTCATCTCGGTATCAGATTGAATGTAATGCGCGGTGCTGTTCGCGTGAGCGCGTATCGTCGCATCACGTAACACTTTCAACTCTTTGCGCATCGCTTTGATGCGCTGTGCTTGACGATTTCGTGCTTCTGTACCTTTATCTTGTGCCATGGTCTGCTCCCTCAAGTTACATCACCAACAATATACATCCAGTTTAATATCGTGCGAACGATATAGCAAGCTAATTTGCTGCTTTTTTGCACAACTCGGCATGGAGAGCAGCCACCGCCGCTAACAACATGGTTTTTTCGTCTTCGTAGCCGCCGAGCTTGGTGGTGTCGGTGAATAGTTTCTTTTCTTCCAGGGTCAAATAGCCCCCGTAGCGCGGTTTACCCTGACGCTTCTTTTCGTACTTGGCCTTCGCCATTTGTTGAGGTGTTTTGTTCGTCAAAATGCTAGCTCCGCAATTTGGTTCATGGTTAAAGGGTCAGTATCAAGTAGGCGCTTAGTTGTATTAAGGTCACGGTTGCCAAGCATTAAATGGATGGTAGGCACATCGACTTGCCCCTTGAGGCGCAAAGCAAGTGTACGACGGCCCGACTCAATAGACGGACTCTCTATACCAGCATTACTCAATAGCTGTTTAACGTGGTTATTTAAGCTAGGACAGTAATAAGAACGTTTGCCAGTACCACTTGTTTTACTAAGTATTTTGAATGCACCATGCTGCTTCCTTTTAAAGAACGGTTCAATAGGATCGAAGCCGCAATAGTAGTCTGGATGGTTACCATCCAAGATACGCACAAGCTTGTATTCGTTAATTAAAGCCTTGAGCTTTCGGTTAACAAGAAACACGTCTCTTTCAACATCACCACGAACGGAAAACTTCTTGGTCAACTCGCCTGATTTAGTGAATATGTCAGCGACCTGAATCCTGCTTATTTCGATGGTTTTTAGTCCAGTTCCAAGAAAGAACCCAAGTAAGCATTGGCTAAGTTCAGGCTCAACTGCCTGTTGCTTTGTCACCTTAAAAAGCCATCGTGTGTCAGACACAATAGGTGCTAAAGGCATGTCACAAAACCCCCGAATTATAGTTATTGTGACCATAGTAACATGGATGCATAAAAAACATACAGCTTTAGGCTAGGTTCGTGAACCCGTTAAGGGAACTCGGGCAGGAGGTAAGAGGGGGCTGAATCGGCCTAAGTAAAGAAACTGAATGAAAATAGCCATCGGTTGCATAAGCTGACGCGATGAATGCCACACTAATGAAAAGACGGTGCGATCTGGCGACCCATGTATTTCTGCCGCGTTAAAAACGCAATCCCTTGCCCCAGCAGGAGTCTGAAAAGATCAACGACTCTTTGATGTTTTTTTTTTAATTACATTGTTTCTACACATATGGAGAGTGGGTTAGAATTTTATTAACAAAACTAGGCACCTGTCGGTTTTTATTGATCTAGGTCAATACTTTTGGGTAGTGCATTTCGTTAAATACGCCCAGAATAGAAAGCAATCAATCACACCATATATTGTGTTTTGATTTATCCACAGGTCAATATATAGGGGTGAGTAGTATCGCCCAAAGCTCTGGCTAGGCGATTTGATACTTAGCTTGGTACAATACCGTCATCAACACACGAAAGGAGAATTTATAATTTATGAGTAGAGCAGATGCAAAGAAAGCTCTGAAGATCCGACCCTTCAGAGCTCTCAGCATCACTAACTAAACCAAAGCGGCTCGTTATAGTGACTCAACCCCGTAATGCTATTCCGAGCCTCCGTTTCTGTCAATCATCAGGAGGCAAATATTGAAGCCCTTAACTTGTTTTTTGGCGGCGCTAAGCCGCGAACTCATGCGCGATTGCGCCGACGCCGGTAAGACACTCATTGCGGTTGAACTCATGTGTCACACTGTTCGGTTCACCCTCGAGAACGCTCAAAAGCTCATTGATTGGTTTGAGATGTTTATAAGGAACATCAAAGGCTAAATCCATACCCAACCGTACCACGGGAAATACACTGCTAGTACCTGGTACGCATAATAGAAAACCCGTTACTGGAACAGTAACGGGTTCGCCGCGCCCTTTCGGGCTGTGGTTTCTAGCATTGACAAGTCAACTAGGCCATAAAACCACGCTCTGCCTGTTCGGCAGGGATCTTAACCACCACGCTAGGTCGAGGCATATGGTGTTTTTCGTTAAGCTAGGTCATCTACTTATTCAGCAGTGTACTCTTAGCTGCCTATGCGGCAGGTCCACCTCGACTCTTAGATCATAGCACATAACCTCAGTTAAGATATGCCAAACCCCGTTTCTCATGCGTTCTTTGTTGATCTCCGACCAAGGGTAATACAACACCAAGTTTAAAATACTATACTTAATAGCTGTGTAAGGTGAGTCACGACGATAGTAAAGCAGGAGCAGGAAGTATGCTGAATTACGAGTATCTTGATAGCGTAGTAGCCGAGGTTCAACGCGACCATTTTGCACAATATGACGTGCTCTCGGGAGGCCAGCGACTCTATGTGGCCCTAGCGAGTAATAGACCCGATTTACTTACTGAAGAGGGTGTTACTCTCGCAAAAGCGCTCAAACTCATTGACGCAGAATCCCTATCTGAGATTACGCAGCGATATGGCTGACGCCCTTAACATTGGCGAAGTGATGGATGAACTTATCCATTGGGCTCACCAAACAGAGCTGGCTATAGCTCAACGTGATGCTGCGCTGGCTGAGTGTGCATGGGGCCAACTTCAAGATCTGATCGCAACGATGGAAGCATTAGAGCCGCGCCCGCAAACCAACACGGAAACCGTTAAGCGGATGGCGGAAGAAATAGAACCAGCATATAGGTATTTTATGAATAGCCACGCGCTTAAGTGAGATGGTCTGACTATCCCAAAATCCGCTTTCCCCATCAATGACACTACACGTCTTATCTGGTCATCCCCAAGCATTCTCTCATTCTATGAGCATGAGTTGACGTTTGAATCTTGATCGTAATTTGGGTTGGTTTGTTTACTACCGACATTTTGTAGAATGGTTTGGTCACAAAAATGGAGATGTGGTGTATATGAGCCGAGCTAAAAAAAGAGAGTTTTTCAGAAACTGCGCAACAAAAAGAGGCAAAGGAACTAAGCTGGTCAGCGTTGACTTAATAGACAAGCGAGAGCTGAACGAGACAGGCGAGAAAGAGCTTAGCGATCTTAAGAGAGCTACGTACGCGGAGCTTTTGGTGCGCAAAGATGAGCATGCTCTGACTGAGTTGAAGCGCAGAGATGCCGATTTCCTAATCCAACACAAGTCAATCGAAATCTCAGAGCAGGCACTAGATCTTGCTAGCATATGCCTAATGCATCACTTTGTGCGATCACAACACTTTGGGAACGAAACGGGGTTCTTTAGTTGGATGATGTCAATAACTCACCAATTGTTACGCACTGTTGAACTTGTTCAACTTGAGAAGGACCTCTATTTTGCTCAGTACAATGAGGCGTATTTCTACTTTGAGCGCAGAAAATCGAATGCTAAACGCTATAATTTGGTATACGTGTCATCGGAATATATGACGCACTTTGAGTTGAGTGAGCCAGAAGGTGAGGTTCGTATACGGGCTCACTCTATCAACAGACTCACAACACGCTTTTTGACAATGTATCTCTCTAAGCCATTTATGGAGGGTGTCGGCTTAGTAACTTGGCTAAAAAATGTATGCTCATCACTGGTAACTCAATTTTACAGTAAGTTGCCCCACGGAGCTCTAGCTCGCTACGAGAACGCAACTTTTATTTTCCATCAGGATGAACGTGAGGGATTCTTCAAACTAGTAACTCTCTATTAACGTTGAGTTTTATCTCTAGTGTGTTTGATGTTAGTATGATTAAGAAACCACCATACATCGCAGAAAAAGCCAATGAAGAAAAATATTGTACTATTGGCTGCCAGTGCCATCAGTCTTGCCCTCATGAGCGGTTGTGACAGACCTACGGACAAACTCACTGGCAGTGCACCCGACGCCCAAGACCGAATAGTTCGCGAGCTTACCGATGACGAGCGTTCTGCCATTACCTCAATTGAAGAACGCGCAAAGGCCTTAAAGGAGCAATATCAAGTCAACTTAGCTCGCGTTCATGAGCGAGTCAAATGGGTCTCTATCATTCCAGCTGAGCTTTTGCCTAAGTCGCATAGCTTTGAGGTGGCTCAAGTCAATCAAACTAAAGAAGGACAACTGCTTTTGGTTGTCGATGAGCCATATGTAGCGATACCAATTGATAAGTTAAATGGTTTCGAGTCAGAAGGTTTCCACTATAGGGTCTATCAAGATGATTCACAGTTGTATTTGGTTAAAACGACTCTGTAAGACAGCAGTTGTGGCATCTATGCTGCTATCATCAATGGCAAACGCATGGTCACCCAGCACGTATAACGCCATCATTGGTACAGCGGAGAGGCTAGACAAATCGTCATACGATCGAGTTCAGGTGCACAATGTTCCGTCGAGTACAGGTGAGCTCGAGAATCTGCGCTTTATTGATGTCTATCAAGTTCCTCTTAGGAGCATTAGGGAATTGACTAGGCTATATCGAAAATACAACGAAAGTGTACCCCATCCAGTCAGACAAATAGCTAGTGGCCGTGACTGGGATAAGTCTGCGATCATTCTGCGTAGCAGAGGTTTCGCCAAGCCTTTGCATAACAATCTCAGCTATAGCTATAACAAACTGTGGGAACTAGCGAGCCGAGAGAGTAATCCGGAATTAAAGATCAACCTGGTCGCATATCTAGTGTACCTGAGGGTCAATGCGTATCAACCCAACAATACGGTGATATTCATGGATAATCGTTCATTTAGCCAAGGGGACTATTTTGGCTATGATTATTGCATTGATCTTCCGCGTAGAGATATTGGTCAGTGTGGTAATAGAAACTTGCACGAGTTTCTTGGTTCTATTGTTGGGTCGGGGCCACTTACAACTTCGACAGTTCCTCACGGTCTCGACAATATTGACGATGTGATCACCGCGTCAGCTGACCAAGCACGAGTTTTGTATACACTTCAACCGAATACTCGAGTCACTAACCAATACACGGCAGACGCTAGGACAATCATGTTACAGCAAGCGTCGAAAGCTGCTGCTGACGTCGTATTGATATGGCGACATTTCTACGGCCATGGGCATTAAGGAGCATCTAAGTCATGGACTGGGAGTTGTATCCAAAGCGCGGGAAAATCAAACTGGTTGAGAAGTGGGGTGATTGCTGGTGGTCTAAACCTGCTTACAGGTCACAACAAAAAGCACAATCAAAACTAGCAGAGCTCTATGAACGAGAGCTGCACGCATATTGCAGTTGCAATGGTACGGCGCGTATGTTCGTTAGGCGTTTAAATAACACACACGTCCTTGTTAATCATCCCATCGAGGGGCGGCACAGAACTGGTTGTCCGCTCCACACCGAAATTTCCGGGGAGATTTGCGCCATAACACATGGTGGGGATTGTGATTACAATGAGTTACTGACGTTTTGCCTGCATGACACAATTGGTGAGTCCACGCCAGGAAACACTGTTTCTTCGGTCAAAAGTCAGAAAACAGCTGGCAATCGTAACAAATTACATAACTTGCTTTTGCAGCTGATGGCGGATTCGTACTCAAACTCATTCTTTCCAAAGAAAAAGCTGTCAGAGCTCGGCGCTTTAGCCAAAATTCATGCTGAATCTAAGCACATTCAGTTTGGCACTGAGACGTTGGACAAAGCATTATTCTACGGTGCTAAAGGGGAGTATTTCGCGACTCAAAAACTCACAAGAAAAGGGCAGTGGAACGGAGCAGGTAGGCCACACGTATTCCTGCTAGAAACTATCAATGAAGTCACTGAGGAAGGCGGCACATTAACATTCGATGGTGTAGAACGCTACTATCAACGTGTGATACGTCCTGGCCGACCTAACACACGTGGCCCCTTTTTGGCAATCTCAAGCCTTGTGCTTGACGATGACGGTGATGTGTTTCGGCATTCTGTCTGCATAAAGCCTGTAGCATCGAGAACGTTACTTATGCCGGTGGATAGTCACTACGAGAGATTAATGGCTGAAGCTTTATTTAGAGTAATCAATGAGGCGGCAACAGAGACCTATTCATGCTCCTTAACAAAACCAGTGCGGCCGAAGCAAGGCCCACATGGAGAGCCTTTGTTGCCTGACTTTATACTTAAAGTGCGAGAGAAAAAGCGTGTGGTACAGACTCACCTCATCGAGGTCATGGGCGGGAACGACGATGGTTATGAAGAGCGAAAGGCAAGGCTCGTACCGCTCATGCTTGATTCATTCAAAGCGAATGGGTGCCATGAAGTAGATGGTAAGAGATTATCAACCGAAGCTCATATGATTGCTTTATTATGTATAAACACCGAATTTATCTGATCGGAAATGTCGTAGACTTGTCCGTAACCACAATTTGATACGATAGAGCTATCGACCATCATTAAGACCGGTAGCCAATTTATGTATCAACATTTCAAGCAATATCAACTCACAGACTCCACACTAGCAATTAATGGTGTCCGCGCGTCAGATACGCCAACTAAGCGTGTGCCTCCCCTAAAGCGAGCTACCAAGAAGAAGGTTAGCTCAAAAAGTGAACGATATACAGATAAGTTGACACGGCTCTGGAAGGGTCTTTTCCTCTTGTCAGATCAATTGATCGACACAGCGGTTGAATCAATAACCTTCTTTGATGACCAAGTACAGGGTGAAAGGGAGGTATTGTTTTTCCTAAATCATCTACTTGTCGAAAGTCATAATTGTGAGGGTGGACTAACATCTTGCTTTGCGCCAATTAATTCGGATCCAAACTCAATTCGTCAAGCCATCTACGACCTTGCAATTAGTGGCGGAACAGTGGATCCATTGTTCCCAACTGGTTATACCCAAGTTCGCTTTGACAAGATGTCAGGCAAGTACTTGCTGTCATTCCAATTGACTTATCGTGGTCGTTTACACGCTGCAAAACGTTCGGGTCTCTTGAAAGACTATATTGCTAAACTTGTTTATAGAAAAGATAAGTTTGAATGGCGCGGCAATAAGCAGCAGCCCATGCATCACTACAGTCCGTTTGACAGTGCCCGAGGAGCAATTTTAGGCGGTTATTGCGTGACGGTAAGGCCAAACGGTGATGTTGATTCACGCTACTATGAACTATCTGAGCTAAAGCAGATCCTTGAGCTTTCAGACCAAGACATAGTCAATCAATGGCACGAAAAAATGCTTTTAAAAACGATGATTAATCAGACGTCTAAGCTATGGCCATATTATGTGGCAAACCCCGAGGACGTGATTGTTGACGCCAAGCTTGAGCGTACTACTGGTAACCGCGAGTCAGTGGATGACTTTTTGGCTGTAGCGCCGGTAGGTGACTATTTAACACATGCACTTTGCTACGGTATGTCCCTTATAGGCAACAAGCAGAGGGCAGCCAAAACTTTCAAGGAGTACGTAATGGCGCTTTCTTCCGATCATAAACTGATGGAAGAAACACCGGTGTTCTCTAAGTTAGTCGCATTTCTTGCACTCTCGAAGTACCAACTATCGATGAACAAGATGGCTCAATCAGTCTACCTAGCGCCATATAAAGCAGGTGCAATTAACACTGTTCACATCGGCATTATGTATAAAGGCCTCAGAGAGATTGCTTTTAACGGTGTTTTGAAAACCACTTTAGAGCCACCTCACCAGATTGAGTATGAGTTGGTTTATGCGAACGATACTGTCCTGTACAAAGGCAGTTACACCATCCCAGACCACGCCATCGATCATAAAAAGCCACGAGGAGCTATCGTTGGGGGATACGTGATAATTCACCGAGAATCTTGTACCAAGGTGGTCTACGTAGATAAAAGCACGTTAGACAGGGTCGCAGCATGCGCCAAATCCACTAAAGTCCAGAAGACTTGGTCAAAGCAGTATGCAGAAAAGTCAGTACTAAGGCAGTCATTTTACCAGTGGATTTGATGGATTTAATAGGCAAAACATTGCTATATAAACAGAATTGCATAAGGTACAATGAGTGAATAATAACAAATTTAACATGCAAATTTGCACTCTAATTGAGATGACTTTGCAAGGTGAAGATGTCAGATCGTATTGCAAAGAGCATCGGTTGGACTGGTTCTATCGTCAGCTTGAGATCATTGCAAGGGCATATAAGACAGGGGCTTTTCTAAAAGAAGAGATAAAGCTTATCTATCTTAGGAGTGAGCATTTAGCAGACACCTTCGCGGAGTTGGATCAATTGAGTGATCGAATTTGCAAGTCAAACACCCCCGTCAGTGCGGTGCTATCACGTAGGAGGCTACATTAAGTGGCTAAATTTATACTCGGCATAGGATATGCCTTTGCGACGTCAGTACCCCTGTTTTTGTATTCGGCAGGCGTAGAGTCACAAATCAAAGTTCGCGAGTACTCGAACCATAAACTGTACATAGACTGCTCCATTCGTGCACCGGTTCTATTTGAGTTTAATTTAACAAAGGATTTATCGACATTACGGCCACAAGAAAGTTTTAGCTTTGATCCAGATTTACCTAGGTCTTGTCAGCAGACTTCGATTGGGCCCTATAAGGGCTCTTTGGACGGCATCAGGTTCCGGCAAGGTCTGCTTGTTGACTCAAATACCATGGACATGTCGTTCCGAACCATTCAAGAGACTTATATGATGCCGAACGTTGTACCGATGTCTCATGTTCTACGAAACGGCGGCTGGAAATACACCAATGATTTCCAGGAGTGTGAACGAGAAATCTCAGACATCTATGTGATCGGCGGGGCAGTCTACTCTAACCCAAATAACGATATTTTTCGGCAGTCACATGGTATACCCACACCAAATCATTTGTGGAAGGTAATTTTCTACAAAGACACTCACGTTGCTTGGATGCTCCCTAATGACAACACAGTGAGCTACGATGAAACGAATAAATACTTGGCAACGATTGGAGAGATTGAGGCTGTTGTGGGGTACCAATTATTTCCAGAAGACGTCGATAGACGATTTGTGGCAAGTCCACGACTGATTAGTACAGATCGAAAGCCTAAGTGCAAATTTAGTTAAGTTCTCACAGAATCACCAACCTCATTACATGAGCTTTTGGCCCCGCGAGAAACCAGTTTCACTTAGCCGATGTAAGCGGCTAAGTGAACATCGTATAACCCGTCATTGACTGAACAGATAATGACGACTCTGCTCAAGAAAAGCTGCCCTTGCCTCGTTTTGTGAACGAGTTTCTTTTGGAAGTACACTGTAGTGCACTCCGTGAACTGCACCCTCTAGAGAGTGGAGAAACGTAAGCGACTTGACTCCTGACTTTACATAGGCGTAGACAGAGCCAACTGACCGAAGATCGCTCAGAGATAAGATCCCGCAAGTTCTCAATATCCTCACGTAGCGGCGATTCATGTTAGGTTGACCCAGTAGGCCAACAGCTGTTTGCTTAGGTCGACCTTCGTACCCATTAGCTTTACGGTTCGTTTTACTATCTAGGTAAGCGCTTAATTCTCGACATCATTCCCATTTAAACCCAAGCCCCGATAATGACAATAGTCATTACTAATGGAGGCTTATATGTCATCTCTACAGCAAGCTTGGCAGCGTCATATCGAGGCGTGGCAAACCACTAATCTCTCGCAAGCGCAATACTGCCGAACCCACGACCTAGACCAATCCCAGTTCAGTTATTGGAAGTGCAAATTCAATCGTAAAAACTCAGCGACGACATCCGTCACCTCCAAATTCGCCCTAGCACAAGTTGAAACTGTCACCGAGCATATCAGTTCATTGCTCACGGTCACCCTGCCAAACGGTGTCCAAGTTGAAGGCATTGATGAGTGTAACGCTCATGTCGCCGCAAAACTGATAGAGTGTATAAGCTAATGCGCCAGCCCACGTTAAGACCTGCGCTGACACTGCCAAAAGTCTATCTCTACCGTGACCCGATTGATTTTCGCAAGTCACATCGAGGATTAAGCGCTCTCGTTGAGCTAGAGCTCGGCCACAATCCGTTTAGCGGTGAGCTTTACGTCTTCACCAACAAACAGCGTAACAAAATTAAGTGCCTATTTTGGGAAGACAACGGCTTCGTGCTTTATTACAAGTCACTTGCCCAAGAGAAGTTTAAATGGCCAAAGCGCACTGATGAGTTAGTCACCCTCACGGGGCAGCAGATAAATTGGCTGCTTGATGGCTACGATATCTCCTTGATGCAAGGGCATAAAAAGTTGGAATATGAGTCATTGTTTTAGCGACTTAATTACCAAGTTTTAGTATAATAAGCCCTGTTCCCATAAGGCATTCAAGGCGATTTTACTGTGACTTCTTCCGCTGAACATTTAGCTGAAATCGAGCGACTTCGAGCTCTGCTAGCTGAGAAAGAAGTACAGGTACAAACCCAATCTGCTCGCATTGATGTGTTAGAAGAGGTGGTGCGCCACCTGAAAATCAAACGCTTCATGCCGAGCAGTGAGAAAACCAATGTTGACCAGTTCCTGTTGTTCGATGAAGCGGAGCTCTGTACTGACCCGAAGGTTGAGCAACATGAAAAGGATAATCAAGACCAGAGCAAGAACAACACGTCTAAACCTTGTGGCCGCAAACCACTGTCTAGCGATTTACCTCGTGAACAAATCTTCCTTTACCTAACCGACGAGCAAAAGACAGGCGCAAAAAGTACCTTCTTCGCTAAAGTGAAAGAAGAGCTCGATATCGTGCCTGCAAAAATCCGTGTACTTGAGTACATGCAGGAAAAAGCGGTGTTCGATAATGACGGTGGTCAATCCATGGTCGCTGCGGAAATGCCTAAACATCCACTTCCTGGCTCATTGGGTAGCACAGGTCTGATTGCTCATGTCATCACATCAAAATACGTCGATGGGCTGCCGTTATATCGCATCGAGAAAATGCTTCGGCGCTACGGTGGCGAGCTCTCACGGGCAACGCTGGCGAACTACGTCATGAAGTCCGCTCAGCTGCTCCAGCCACTGGTGAATCTGCTACGAGAGCACCAGAACAGTGGCGACATCGTAGCGATGGATGAAACTCGTATCCAAGTACTGAAAGAGCCTGGTAAATCAGCCACATCGGATAAGTACATGTGGGTCTCATTAGGCGGTTCGTCCAGCCAGCAAAGTGTGTTGTTCCACTATGAACCCTCTCGTAGTGGCGATATTCCCGTGGATTTACTTGAAGGCTTCGATGGCTACCTGCAAACCGATGGTTATGCGGGGTACAATCCTGCCTGTAAGAAATATGGCTTAACACATGTTGGTTGTATGGATCATGCTCGTCGCATGTTTGTTGATGCGCAGAAAGCTCAACCGAAGGGTAAAAACGTTAAGGTAAGCAAAGCGGATATCGCTCTTAATACCATCAATAAACTCTATCGTGTTGAGCGGCAGCTGGCTGACCTTAAGGAAAAGCAGCGGATGACTGCCGAAAAAATCGTGGCGTATCGCCAAGAGCACAGTGTTCCACTACTAAATGAGCTGAAAGCGTTCTTGGAGAAGAACCTCAACAAGTGCCCGAAAGAGAGTTTAACCTACAAGGCGATCAACTATACACTCAACCAATGGTCGAAACTGGTGGTTTACGCAGGTCACCACGAGCTACGTATCAGTAATATCATGGCTGAAAATGCTATCCGCCCGTTTGTGATTGGCCGTAAGGCATGGCTGTTCGCCGATACTTCACAAGGTGCGAAAGCGAGTGCCGTCTGTTACAGCTTGGTTGAAACCGCTAAGTTAAATGGCCTCGAACCATATAGCTACCTACATACCCTCCTGACTCAGTTACCATACGCTGAAACGCTTGAGCAAATAGAAGCCCTGTTACCTTGGAACTTGGCTAACGATTAGATCGTTGTGGTTAGGCAGTTCGGTATGCTGAGTATTGAGCGCTTACCTATCTAGCGCTTGCTCGGCAAGTTTCGCGATAGACCGGTCAGGTCTATTTGGCATCACAAAAAATTTCGTTATTACCTCTGCAGGGACACCGCGCGGGCTGTTTTTTATAAAACGGTGAGGTTTCCATCCTTTATCAATCAATTCAGCTTTGAATGAGTCGTATGCTGCGATAGCTATATCACCATCAACAATTTTGACGACCGTTGTTTTATTAATACTGATCTGGTAGCTACCAAAAGCTTGATAACCTTTGACTTCGCCTAAGTGTTGGAGTTGTTCCACCATCATAAGCATCGTTTTTCTGTCCTTTTTTCCTATCGCCATCTTGTTCTAGTTTGTTGCTGTTCTTTTATCTAAGTACCAGTGCAGTCCGTATGCTAAGCTCTTTTGCGTTATCCAGTAGACTGTTCCAAGGTATAAATGCCATCTCTTTGAGCGCCTTGGCGCTCTCCGGTGTATCAAAATTTACAAACGGGTATGGATCAAGCTTTCTACCTAAAAAGACAATCTCGTAGTGGAGGTGAGGCGCAGAGCTGATTCCTGTGTTGCCGGTATACCCAATAATGTCTCCCTTGCTGACAACATCGTGTTGACTGACAGCGAAAGAGTCCATGTGGCTATATGATGTTGTAAAACCTAAACCATGGTTCAGGCGAATGAAGTTGCCTGAACCTAAGCCTTTACCATCAGGTCTTATTGCCTCTACTACTGCGTCAGCAGGTGCAAAAATTGGAGTGCCAACATTCGCAACAAAATCAATCCCCTTATGGAACTGAGAAGCGCGTGGATGATTAATTGATCGCGGTCCAAACATCGAGCTGACCGCGTTTCCTTCTGGAAGCACTGGGCCAAGTGGAATGCTATGACTGAGCATTAGCTTTGTTGTTGCTTCGACTTTACCGTGATTAATGGTATCGGCAAGTCTAATCGGTGGTGAATCCTCAATATCGAAAGCGAACGCCATATCAGAGAATTTAGCATTGAGAGTAACAAGAGCATCTTTAACATCAATAAGTGCGGACTGTTTATCTTCAAGCTCATAAAAAAGCCGATCGTGGCTGAACCGTAAGCTCTCCAACTCAGCCTGCCGTTGAGATAACTCAGCACGCTGTTCGACGATGATATCTATTGCAGTATTTAAGTGTTGAGCGCGCGATACTGTCTCTTTGAACTCAGCAACAGTCATGGTCTTCGTTGACGAATTGATGTTGTAGTATCCGTAATTTTGAAGTAACGACATATTGGTATCGAAATAGAAAGGATAACTTGCAGTCATTATTAAGGCAGAACAGAGCAGGGCAGGTTTGATCATTTTGTCACACCGCTATTTGTCCTAGCTCTTACTATTGCCTTAAAGCCACGGTCGATAACGCCGAGTAGTTGTTGACTGGTCAATTGACCACCAGCGCTCTGAAAGCACTTCCCCATGATTGTATTTGCAAGCGGGTTCGACTTTTCTGTTCTGTAATAAATTTCGCCACTGCCGGTATCAAGAGCAACAATTGGCCTGTCGTCGATATAAAACAGATTGTAATGAGCGTGAGTAACAGAACGCACGGCGCCATAGATCGACGCGAGCGACAAAATTTGAGTACAAGTTATCATGTTCAACGTCCGTTGGAGCTTTAGTGTTTACGGGGGTACATGTTGATTTTCTCATATTACTTTCTGGAACAGCAAGGTGTTGCTTATGATTTGTGACATTTTTTACAATCGTTTTCCTGAACGGTCTTTTAAGAGTGCGCAGAAAGCCTCAGCTTAAATGGCTGATGAAAATACTAAAATGCCCCATATGAATAGAAATGCATCACCAAAAGCGCTATCATTTTCGCGAATCCCCAAAATAACTGGCCTATGGTCAAACCTAACTGAATAGGTGACATCGTGAAACGAATTTTATCGTTCTCGGCCTTGTTCACATCTGCGCTGTCATTTGCTGCAGTAGAGCACGCTGACTATACCGATATTTATCAGAATCAAAGAACAACGACTTTATCAGAGACCTCGATCTCATATGTGAACAATTCAAGTGGTATCAACTTAGCACTGTCAGCAGGACTTGACCGCCGCTTAAGGTTAGTGACAGCTAAGGATGGTCAAATCACTAGCGATAACCTCAGCTCAGTCATTGGTATTGACGACATGATCACCATCAACGAGCGGTCTTTCTATGGCAAGATGATGACGGCGCCGATAGGCTCGGATGGACTACATAATATTACGATTGAAACTCAAACACTTGCTGGTACTGTCGTGCACACAGAACAATTTGAGGTACTACGCGACACGCAAGCGCCTGCAGTAGGTGAGATGTTCATCAACAGCTACGGTGGTACCACAAACGAGTTTACTCCACCGGACGTTTGGTATACTGGTTACTACAGTAATAACTATCTACAAATCAACGATGTAGATGACCAATTCTCTGGCGTTGACAAAGTTGAAATAGTCAGCGTAATCTTCGAACTGGATACGCCAACGGAATACAAGCGTCGTACACTGGACTATGACTTTGCTCAAAAGTTCGCTCGATTCAATTTTAGCAGCGACAGTAGATTTTGGTTACACGATGACAACGGTGAGTTGATGCAAGGTGTAAAGTTCGAGATCACTGATCGTGCTGGAAATGTAACAGAGACACCAATTCAAAAGATGTACTATGATACCGTTGGAGCGGTTGGTCTCGAGTTAATTGGAGTTCGAGAGCCAGGCAGCACAAACGTAATGGGTGGCCAAGAGGGATACGTGCCTTATGTCCCTGGAGCAGAAGTATTCGAGAATCCGATCTCATTGTTGTATCGAATACCGAAAGATCAGCATAGAAAGTATGTCCGGGGTGGATATAACGCGCAAGGCTCGACAAGCCAGCTCTACGACGTAGATGATAATTATGTCTATGCCATATTTACGAGAGCATTCAATTTCAAAGACAGTAATCACATAAAGTTTTCCGACCAACGCCAGTGGATAGCTGAACGCGTGAATTACAATTTGGTCCTCGCGGAAGGGGTCCCAGAATCACCTGTGCGCGTGGGTGGCGCACAGTATAATTACACCGATATTGGGTGGTCTAGTTGGAATAGGTGGCGAATACAAGTCGATAAACTTCCGATCGAGATATTGGGGTCTAGACAACGGGTAGAACCAAGACCGTACGTTCAACGTTGGAGTCATGGTGGCTATTCATGTGAGATACAGCCTGGAGACGACATATGCGAAACTGTGCATGATAAGCCCTGGGTGTTGAGTAAGGGAGGGAGTGGCTATTTTCACGGTAGCTCCAGCATTAATAGTGCGGATAATACCCTAGTTGGCCCGCCATCTTGGGCGAACGTCAGCTATAACGATCGATATCCACCTGAGATCACAGATTATAGGGTGGAAGGAAATATTCTATATGCGAATGTGTATCAAGAAATGGCTGGTTCATGGTTTGATAACCTACGTTTGAACAAACTGATCTTAATTGACGAAAATGGAGCAGAAGTACCGGCCACTCGGGTACTTAAGAGAACCGGTGTCTATTATGAAGCGGAATGGGATTTAACTACGGTACCCGAGGGCCAGTATATCGTTAGCATCTACGCTGAGGAAATGCATGGATTGAGTGACGCAATTGATGGAGTACACACATTTTTAAACGATACAACACCACCAGTCGCAACATTTGGTTATGCAGGTCAGGATGATGTACCGGAAACTATCACGCAGTTGAGAGACATAGAGATACGTATCGAGGACGCTTTATCTGATGTGTTCATCGAATCACTCGATTTGAAAAGTCGAGATGGAACCGTGGATGTTGCGCTTGGTTATAGTCTCATTGCTGGCGGTGGCAAGAACAAAACATTTAGTCCTGAGCTTCCTCGTTTGTTTCCAAGCTTGGACCCGTCAAAGACTTACACAATCACTGCAGTTGCGCGCGATGAGTTTTATAACACTGTACTGATCAGCTTAGACTTCAGTTTCATACCAGACAACCTTGTTACAATGAAGACGCAAACGTCTCTGCCGGTCTCCGTAGAGATACAAGCCCGAGATAATCAAAGCGTGGCCGTCATACGAAGTGAGCAAGTGCTGATTTTGGAGGATGGAAGAGCCGCGACCGGCCCACAAGAAGCGATCGTTACGCTAACAGCCACCTCAAAGTACCCGGTTGAAGTCGATGGTCAAACCATAAAGCCTGGCGAAACGAAGAACATAGTCATAGATCTTGGTCCCTCGGGTGGCGAGTTGATGATCCCAGTGATTCCGTTGGCTCATGATATTGAAGGTCTTTCTGATCTAATGTTTGAAATACCTGCTCTTCGTTCAATGTATGAATAAACATAAGCCCATATTACTCCATTCGATATGGGCTTGTTATTTTCGTTGAATCTAATTGACTGAAGATCACGAGTATGTGGATAGTAAAAAAGCATGTGCAGCGTAGCTACTATCAGTAAAGAAGGAGATTGCTCATAGTTGCAATCTCTATTTCATTGTGTGTTTGATTTGCTCAGATAACAGCGGAAATAAAGCAAGATATCGTACTCCGTATTGGTGAGAGCAAGGTTTACCTGATCTAAAATGCCCTAATTTTAAATTTATAAACAGTGTGTTAAATTAAGCTCATGGGCACATAGAGCAATGGTTGTTTATCGTTCAGACGCTACCTTTGCCAAACCACCTAATACCAAAAACCTCTCACCACTTATGTGGTGTTGGATGCATTTTATACAAGGATTGAAAAAATGAATAAGAAGTTGATTATGCTTTTACTAGCAACCGCCATTGCTGGCTGTAATTCGTCAGACTCAAAGGGAACTGGACCTGACGATGATGGTACAGATGAGGATGGTGGAAATGCTGGCGGTAGTGTTACTGAAAATGCGGTGTATGGAGAGTACAGCAATGGTATCAACACAGATGACCTAGAAGTATTACTTCGTGTGAGTCGCTACGGTGCTATTAACCTCGAGTTTGGAGACAACCTTATCTACGGTGGTTGGGCAGGTTCGATACGAGTCGATTTTGATGAAGAAAACAGTTTCACTCAAGCACTGACTGTACGAAATGCTAATTCAAACTTGGCAGATGTTGAGCTAACCGTAACTAACTTGAATCCTGACCTGTTGGCACCAACGGAATATACTCTGAAGTCTGATGATCTTGGCATTGAACAATCAGGAACTATTGCTACCATCCTCCCTCAGGAAACTGAAGGTGCATCACTTGCTCTTCTGAATAAGGATTTTCTGGGAGATGAGTACCCACGTGCTTATGAATATCTAGGTGACGGTAAAGTCACATTTGTTAGTGATAGAGGGTGTGAGGTAGAAGCGAATGTCTACCCATCATATTTGCTTTCGTGGGAATATGACGTAGAGGTTACAGGGGTACGCTTTTGTGATATTCCATTTGTCGAAGGGCAGAGCGGTTTTGCCAAATATATGCAATCACCTGATGCCACACGAGCCTCTTTGCACGCGTACGCTGATATAAAATATTATGAGTCATTTATTGGAGTTTGGTATAAAGAGTAACAATAGTTTAGCGTGTGAGCCACAATCACGCGTCTAGAAGATCAAATATAACTGATAGTCTGTCACTTTAATAGCAGCTAACGATGGTCATCGATTGGCTGCTCATCACATCCCTTCAGCAAGCACAGCAATGTTATCCCCACTTAAACAGCACATTGGCCCTATACCTTTTGTTGATAGTGCGAACAACCCATTCAACTGAACCGTTTAGAATTATCATCGTTAATTTCGATCGAACCTAAGATTGTCCTACTGAATCGCTAGTCAAGACAAATAATAGGAGCGCATCAAATGCGCCCCTGTTATTATAGAAACTGCTCATTTAGTGATGGTTTATTTGAAAATGAAGTGCTGAAAAGTCTCTACGAAAGTAGAATGCAACTTACGATCCATTGCTAGCCAGTTAATAAACACTTCTTCTAGTTCCGTGGAATTGGGGCGATTATTTGGGTCAGGAAACTCTTCGATACAGGCCTGCGTTACATCTTCGGTTAAGGCTTTGAATTCTGCGTGAGAGCCAATCAGTTCCATACACCCACCACGACCGTCATTTTTAACATCGAAGACGTGAGTATCA
Source organism: Vibrio sabulosilitoris (assembly GCF_055391395.1). Lineage (NCBI taxonomy): Bacteria > Pseudomonadati > Pseudomonadota > Gammaproteobacteria > Vibrionales > Vibrionaceae > Vibrio > Vibrio sabulosilitoris. The sequence continues at coordinate 219,903 of NZ_AP029601.1, read as the reverse complement.
TTTTTGAAGATCCGGGCCTTAAAGGCCAACGTCTCTTCACTCATTTCTGGGAAGGTCTTGTGAGCCTTAACCGTCCATTTTTGTAGGGCAGTTCGAACGGCAGGTAGAGCAGGTGCCACGCCAACTTCCAGATCGCATGCCGACACTTTGTAAGCTTCATCGGAACCAATGATGTCCACGTTAGCGTAATTTTGACCCGTCGCCCCGCGAGTGACGATAACAGAGAGGGACTTATCATGAATATGAAACGTGACAAAATCCCCCTTAGAGACCTTCTTATGGCAGTCTTCCAAGTAGGGTCAGGAGCGGCGCAGCTAGCGCAGCAGGTTTTTGTTCAGATGCTCGCACCTTGTGTTTCGATATCAGTGAGGCGGTTGATAAGATTGAAAGCACTTTCAGCCTGCCGTCAGAGCCGAAAAAATAACACTTAATTTGCCTTTGTGTTTTATCACAAACCCCAATAGTGTCTCATTCCCATTAACAAAATCTACTAATTGGTACTCGGTAAATGAAATAACTTTAACTCCAATTGTCAGTTTAAAAATAATACAGGTCATTCTAACAGCTCGAATGAGTAATCAATTGATCTTATCTTTCGTAAAATAAAAGCTGGGTTACAGGTTTCAGGCTTCGAACTTTATCATTTTGTTGAATGTGTCAATTAAAAACTATATGATTGTCAAGTTTATTTCTTTTAGTTTTTATTTAATCGATACTATTGGAAATAAAACAAAGTAACGAGAATAGAACGATATAAAATATCAAGGGAGAAGATCAGTGAAGAAACCTGCTAAAAGGTCAGCAGTCATCAGATTGTCAGATGTTACTCGACTTGCACTCGAGGAGAAGGGAGTCGAGATCATGCTACGAGAGGCTTTTGGTGAACTGTATGAGGTTCCTATGCACATCAATGCAATAGATAACCCATCCAGATATCAGACCGGCTGGCAGTTGCGCTTTAATCGAGTCTCAGAGAAACCATTTTCGAAGTATTTGTCGGTGACAGCTAGCAGCGGTCGGAGTCATGAGGAGGCTCTTGAGCAACTCTCTGAACTGTTGATGGATAAGATAGAGAGTGGCCAAAATGTAACTCACTCACGGATCAATAGAGGTCGAGACAACCTGCCTTTTCGAATTGGGATTGCCCCATCAAAAAAAGAGCTGCCCTATTACGAGATGAGATTCTTCCTGCACAAATCAACAGCTGGAAACAAGTCTTACAACCTAGAGTGTAAGCTTGGTTGCCTCGGCTCAAAATATTCTGATTTAGTGGCACAGGCTCAGAGTGTACATGGCGAGTGGTATCAGCTCTGGAGGTGGCGTAAAAATTTCATCATGGAATATGGATTGGATAAGCTTGAGGATTACCTTGCACATAATGGATTGCCCATACTTGACTCGACAGCCTTAGATGAGGACAAGGATTTTATAATACCAGTAGAGAGGTTCGAGAAGGCACTTAACAAATGGAATGAGCGTTTGGCCAAACGAGGTCTCGATCATCTAATCACTCACAGTAGTGTAAAAATTGATTAATCAAACTCTCGTCATGGTGAGGTAGTCCCACCTCACTCTGACGATTACAGAAAAATATTTCATTTCCCACAGGATAGTGATTGCTATTGAGGCATTCGATACTTGATCTCAAATAAAATTAGCCACTTAGTATTGCGCGCGATTCATTGGGCTTCTTAAGGTCGGTAAAGTTATTTGATTTCCTTCGTAGCTTATAGGTTATAAAACGCTCAAAATTTTCTTGAAAAGGCTGCTTCAGTGACTATTATGCCGCTCAAAATTTATTGATGGGCATATTAAAATCATGAAAGAAATCATCAAACCAATAAGCGCGGGGCTCAAAGAGTGGAGAAAAAACGCGGCAATTGCCGCGATAATCCGCATGGCAAAATTACCAGTCGAGAAACTAGCTAGTTTAACCTCAATTTTGGATTTTGCGTCTAATGATGACGTCGCGGCTATTCAATTAATATCGCCGCCACAGGCCGGTAAAAGCGCTGTTACTGAAACGTTCGGTAAGATCGCAGCTCAGGTCAGTTTGGAGCAGCGGTTACCGATCACACAATGCCTAAACACATCTGGCAGTACAGTTCTGCTTTTGCAGGGCTTAAACAGCAGGGATCTGCTAACTCAAACTCGCAAACTGTATAGTCCGGCTAAGGGGCCGATTGGCTCTTTAGTACGGGCCGAATTGATGCTCAATGCTAATCGGATTTTGAAGGAGTATAAGGCGAATAGTGTTGTTCCGGGCTCAGTATTAATCGATGAGTCTCATCTTGCAAACGCTGAGGATACTAAAAATCTACCATTGGTGATTGAGCAGTTGGGATCTGAGTGGTCATCGGTTTTGCCGCTATTCGTATCGGCGACTCCATTTTCGTTTCTGACTGAACTAGATGATCATGGAGAACTGCCAGCTTTAGATGGTCCTGTACGAACGGTTGTTCAGCAGCCTAGTGAGGGATACAGAGGGATAGTAGAGTTTTTTGACAACGGCCAGATAAACCAGGTGCCCAAACAGCACATTAACATTACGAAAGATTCTCCATCTCGAAGACGGTTTCTTGAGCATTTGAGGGGTTCATCTGGCTCACTCGCTATCGTGAGGTTAGGTGAGAGACAGGTAGAAGCAGCTAAGCAGCTCATAGAACGAGAGATACCTAGCGCTCAGGTCATGCTATTAGGTGAACGCTGGGTGGGTGCGTCATCGGAGGAGATGTCGACACTAACAGATTTAGAAGAACTATTCGCCAATCAGCAAATCACCGGCCAGCGGCAGAAGTTGATTGTGTTTGTACGCAATGGATTTAGTGCAGGCATTGCACTCTCGGAAGAGATGAAGGCAAATATCTGCGCTGTATGGGAAACCTACCGAGGATCGCTTGCTAGTCAGCAACAGGGGCTGATCGGCCGAGTCAGTGGCTATGCAGATACGACAGGGTTAGAAATATTTATTGATTTCGAGGATATCAGTGAATACGTTGAAGCACAGCGCGCACTCTACAAAGATGCCGACCTCGGTCCACTGAGGGCATACCTGCCGACAGCACTGAACTGCAGAAATAGCCTAGACTCTGAGTCACGACAAAAGCGAGAGCAGGTGTCAATTCGCAGCATGGTCCACAACATTGACTATATAGCGACAGTAGATGCAAGTGCTCTGCTAGATAACAACAGTGAACATCTGGCGATCAAGCTCGAACACCAACTATTTGAAGCTACTGGTGACTCTGAGGTCCATGGCCTAATTCACTATGCAATGAACAGGTACCAAGTACGGACTCGAGCGCGAAATCTGAAGTACAACACATTTGGCACACAGCATTCGGTACGTTACATCGGACAAAATTATCTCCGCCAACGGTCGCCGAGTCTTTTGCAGTTGTTTAGAGATATAGCTGATGACGGACTAAGCGCATGCTATTATGAGCGGATGGTGACCGTAGGCGCAGATGCTCTGGGAGCAAGGTCGAAATTTGGAATCTTAATTAGCTCACCAAACCTCCCATTAGATCAACCCGTATCGGTGGAAGATAATGCGCGAATCATGGATCTACTTAGTGATGGTGGGCCGCAATTGAATGCTGGTGGTGATAAGCCTAATCGCCTGATTTTGATAATTGTGCGTCGTGGCGTGCGAGAAATTGAGAATGAGGATATCTTAATTGATCAACCGCCAAACAATGTTTATGGCGTGAGAGCAAAAGTTTCTTAGCCCTAAATCAGTTTAATTTTGTACTTAGGGACACGCCCCATTTATGTAGATAGTGCCGCAAGTGCCGGGAATAGCCCCCGGCCTAGCGGAACTGTTTGACACTTTCTTTCTTATAGATATGATAAATATCACCACCATTCAATAAGTTGCCAGCATACTTTGGGCAGAAATACCATCAAGATTACTATTACCAGATAGAGATGCTCATAACTGACAGTAAGCTCATTCTATCGGTATAGATTTCATAGGGAATGAAAATGCTAAATAACCTCACCTTTCCGTCAGGTCGCTCTATAACTCAAGTACGAAAAGACGCTAGGGCACTTAACAGTCATAGTACCGCGCACGCGCTTGACCTTTGTGCCAGAGATAACGGGATTGATTTGCCGTGGCATCAGGCGCTAAGACACCTGGTAGTCAACCCTAACAACCATCTGTTATCTCATCCGATGAAGCGACACAGTGCGAATCTGCCAGGCTTGACTGACCTACCACGGTTAGAACTGAGCCCACAACGGTCGGTTGCAGTTATTATCGGTCAAAGTGGATCAGGGAAGAGCATATTGGCGACTCAGCTTATCGGAACTGCGTTAAGACAAATGCCAGTTACACTGGTTGAATTAGCCTCAGACTTTCAAGGTGCGCTTGAGACCCGAAGTCACATTGGACAAGACGGCAAGTTACTCAAGGAGTTGGCACGGCAAAAATCCGCACATCCGGGTAAATTCACGTTGGTGCATGCCAGCGATACACTGAATTGCGCTGTAGAATCACTACTTATCATCGACGAGGGGTCCTCGTTCCACACGAAGGCAAGCGAAGAGCAAAAAGAGGCTGTTTCTAGACATATTAGGCAGGGCGGATTGACGGCTATTTTTGTTCAACACGAGAATGATCTGACAAATTTTTTTGAACCACTAATCAAGTCACATCTAGGATGTGTAGCGCTCTGTGGGCTAGCTGCTGTAAAACAGCATGTAGGCGAGGTACCAAAAGAACTGAGTGAAGCACTACAGTTGCGCACCGAATTTAATCTATTGCCATGGTTGATAGTCAGCGATGACAAGAGCGTCGGTCTTGGCTATGCACACTATGTCGACTAATTCAGTCTGGTAACAATCTATGTAAGTGTGTTAGCGCGAACTACTAACCTGGGTGTTACAAAAACCACCAGCCAGAAAGGAACTAAATTTGTTTAGATTGATACTCCTCAGCGCTGCATCGCTGAGTATCCTGTTAACTGGCTGTGACGCGAGCGATTAACCTGCAGCCTTGGGAATTGATTGTCGAGAAGAAATAGTAGAAAAGCAGATGCATAAAATCTCCAGCTTGGTAAAAGGTTGTAGTGCCAGCAACGCATCAATTGACAAATGTCATATGATGGATCGCGAAGTCGAAGAAATAAAATCGAACATTAAGCACTGTGAACTTGATACATTAACTGAACAACTGTTCACCGGGTTCGTAACTGGTTATGAGTCAGCTATAAAGGACTAATCGACAGTTTATGAGCTCATGATTGTTAAGATGGTGTGACATGTCTGATGCCCATATGATCAGGTGTAGTGTTCAGTCCACTTGCGTAATTAAGGAATACCCCTCAAGCCCTGAGCTCCCGAATAATAACCTACGCTGCGTAAGGCCCTATATTCAAACGTCTGCTTACCCTGTAGCGCCAACACCACGGCTTCTGCACGCAAAGACAGCAGACTTAACTAATGGCAGTACTAAGTTCTGCATAGGAATGAGAATGACTATTCAATACCACCTCGTTGACAACGATGATTATGAGATACGACGGATCCTAGGTACTACCAATCTTTCTAGCCTATCTTTACGGTACCTCAACACAATGAAAGAAGGGTTGAGATTCAGTCGTCTTGGAGTGAGGGCCTTGACGGATTTACCAGGCTCTGAATATACCAAGGAAGGTACCGATTTATACGTGCCGAACAACTTGCCTAACAAATCGTTTAGTATTTCGATAGAGCAATCTGATCACGGTGAACTGGAACCAATCGATATAGCACTAGAGTCCTCGAAAGCTGAGTACATACTCGTAGATATCACTTTCACTGAGGGGTCTTACCCTGTTAGAGATAACTGTTTCGATGAGTCCCCAATGTGCCAATCACATAATGACTTAGTTTGGGCGAACATTATTTTATCGTTCACTGTAGCCAGTCAATCGGTGAAGGAAGTCGACCGAACACTTGAGCACTTAAAGCGTCATTTTAGCTGCAAACAAGATCGATGGTCAGAGAAGCGAGACAATCTACTAAAAAAAATCATGTCAGCATTAAAGCCTCGTCAGTTCGAAAAATACGAGACAAAACATACTTTTTCTATGTCAAAGTTGTTCTCGATTTTTGCGTCAGGTTCTTATGGTCAGGTTAGCCATTCTCGCCATATTAAACCTATGCATATGAGACAAACGTTCAATCGCTATTTTGGCTTTGATCCGAGCATGCAATTTAGTTCAGCACCCCTAACAGGTTATTACAGTAGCTCGGTAACGATTCTTGATATGTACATACAGCATTGTAAGAGCTTAGGTTACCCAACCTTAAGTGTAGAACGAGACCCAAAAGCCTTTACTGATGACATCACTAAGGTTGAAATTAGCTCTAACACAGACCTGTTAGGTTTGTGCTCAAAACTCTGGAATGAGGTACCTACCAGCGATAGAAAGCATGATTCTTTTCAAGATTGTGGATTCTGCTCCAGAGCTGAGATTTGGCTGACTGATACTATCATGTCATTTTTAGCCGATAGCATAACGAGCGTAGAAGTACCGTTTGAGTATCGTAAGTTCATCAACAATTTTTTAGAAGGTGGGTATAAAAAATCCGCTGCTGGCCTAGCTAGTTTCTTACTTGCACTTGATGACACCAGTAAAGCCTCTCTCCCCGGCCTTGAGAAAGTACTCCAAGGTTTAGGAGAACTAACAGTGCCCCTAATCGATTATGGGCAACTTTTGGTTCAAAACAGTGTTTTTGTACCTACTGATCAGAAAGCGTTAATGACTGCAAATCTAGCAGTGCTCTTCTCAGCTACGCTTTTAGCTTATACGAATCATGAAGTAGGTGGTTTCGAGCAATTTAATTCTGTAAAGCTTGTTCTCACCGAGCCGCATATCGAAGCTCGCTATTTCCATGTCTACCAATGCCTGATGCGTAAGGCTCGAACACTTGGTATTTGCTGTGGAGTTCACCTAGATTTCGAACTAGATGTAACCCCATCAAAAGATAGCGGTGAGATCGCAGTTCGTAAGTTCGATTTTGGCTGTATGACCACAATCTTTGAAGGACAAACTCAGGGACAGTTTCAGTATGACCGGCCTGATAGTCCAACGATAGTCATTGATATGACACCTAAAACGCTGTGCAACTAAAAACATGTTCGCTTCTTGCTTCCAATAGGCTAGTTTGACCTTCGGTAATAAACTGCCCTTACGCCGCCCCAGACCCGTTGTGCTGCCGGGGCAGATAGGAGCGTGAATCACAATTTGAACTCTGCACTTTATTGCCTTGAGACGCCCCCGATCGGCTGTGCTTCCGGGGCAGGCAGGAGCGTGGATCACAATCTGAACTGCTGTAATAGTGCTGAAATTTGGTCGTCAGGCGAATGATGGTAGGCTTTGCGGGTTTATAAACTCGCGTAGTTGTGAGATTTCTTAACACAGCTCACAAAAAACTGACGTTCAACAATACTGCAATTAACTCATCTAACCCTCAACACGGTTCAACATTGCCATTAACTCAGACGCTCGTTTACGTCGATCACCGGTCTTGGTCATATCTCTCATTATGATCAGGTTCAACATGTTTCTAGTGAGTTCTTCGTAGCTAAGTTGATGTTGTTTCATACTTTGATAAAATCCTGTTCGGCATTTTTCGCGGATCTCAATCTCCATGGCATAACACGCAACGTCGCGCTTTTGGCGATAAAGCTCACGGAACTGACCATAGTCAATGCTCAGTGCTTGTGAGGGATGAGAGTAACCGGCATGACTTGATGAAGCGGCACAAATCGTGAACAGAAATATAGAAATAGAAGTTCGAGAAAATTTTGGCATAAATACATCCCATAAAGGTGTTTGATCTAAAAGAAGCGAGAAACAGATTATAAGCATCAGCTATTACAATCAATGGGTATACGGTCTAACTTTATAATTGGTAACTTATGCTCAACTCAAAAGTAATTGAATTAATGCCCTTGTATCTATCAACATGTCAACTGACCTATTTGAATCGTGCATCCGCAAGTAGTCATATTGATGAAAATGAATTAGTAGGGATTAAGATTGAAGACACTGATGGTAATGACTGCTTTTTGCCCTTTTCCTCTGTCATTAAATCAAAAATCGAAGATGAACACTCTCTCGATGATGGCTTCAATGTTGGTGACGAGATAGTGGTAGCTAATTTTGTTACAAGCTATATACATATTCGCTCACGCTTTGGGCAATTCAACTATCAGCTTGATCCGTTGACATTGAAGAACGATGGGTCCGTCAAGGTTTCTCTAGTAACTCATGAGCGTAATGCTATAAAACCTGCTAAAATGATTTTTGCTGTATTTAATGGTCTGCAGTTTGTATTACACCTCGTAGACCAGATCGAGACGTTCAGCGCAAATACGATATCAACAATATAACTAAAGAATTCAACCCACTCGGGCGGTTTTCGAATAAATGAGTAATATGAAGTTAGAAATTCTAGAAGAGCATAAGCTTAAGGCTGGCGCAAACGTCGCGGCCGCAAAGTCCCTCATTGAAGGTGGCAATTTAAGCGCGGCAGTGTGCGCGCTAGATACGTTCCTCGATCATTTGGCCTCAATAGCCGAAATCGCAGAGCAAGGCGTATCAGGGGTATCAGAAGCGGATAGGTTATCCAGAAAGCTTTCCGAGGCAGTACTGTCGAAACAAGCAGCATCGGCGCAAGCAAGCAGTTTGGAGCGTGAACTACACCAGGTGTCCAATCAAGTTGGAGCACTCGAGTCAAAGCTTAATGAGGCAACCGCGCAACTAGAGTTGGCCAGCACGCGTATAGCAGAGCAAGACGCTGAGTTGGAGTCACTGAGACCTACAGCAGCTAATGCAGTATTGATGGACAAAGAGCTGAGAGCTCTGCGTAAGCTAAACCCTACCAAGCTGGTGGCGGAGAACGAAAGCCTCATTAATAAGCACAATAAAGCACTTAATAGGAAAGGCCGTCAGATAGAAGCTCAACAAACCCGGATCTCTGAGCTTTCGGCACAACTAGCCAAGAAGAAGAAGGACGAGGAACTGACAAGCGGTATGACGCTGATCAATAAACACCCTGGGCAGACTGGAGAGGCAGATTATTCATTGACGTTATATCGGTCACCAAGGAAGTTCCGTTTGACCGATGACAACGCTATGCCACTAATGGGTGACCTACCATGGTCGTTATTGTTATCCTGCTCTAACGGCGTGTCAGTTGATGTTGCTTTCACAATTTACGGCTCGCCGGTTTATCCAAGTTGTGACGAAATAGCTCTGGATTTCCCGCGTGATATGAACTCTCTTATTCACAAGGAGTTCCTGAAGCTTATTGGTAAGTCAAGTGATGGGCTAAGCAAAGTCACTCTAGAGCTTATTAGGCAGTTTAAACAGGTTCCAGCGACCACTTTGGAAGTGATTACAGATGAAGAGAAAGCAGCGTTGCAAAAAGCAAAGCTAATCGATGCCTTTGATTGCGTGTCGATGACATCGAGAACATTTGCCTACACTCTAGAAAAATCAGCAAAATATGATCTTGAGTCCGGGCTTGCTCTTCACAAAAAACTCGTAGAGTTCGCAGTAAGTTATAAAAAAGACTTCTTTTCTGAGTTAAGAGCACTGTCTGACGAAATGAAAGTTGCCTAAATCACGGATAGGTAAGAAGTTTTAGAGGCAAGTGCAACAACAATGCCCACGCGGGCATTGTTGTTAATCTATCCGCTATATTGTGTTTGTTATTCCAAAATAGAAGCTAGATAATTTCAAATGAGATACGTCGCTCTTTGTTTAAGTGTTTTCTTAGTTGGTCTACTTATTTTTCTTTTCCTTGGAGAGCCTGATATAGCAGACTTTATTGCTCAATATTGGTTTAATTGAAGAGACAAGATTAGCGGTAGGCAATTTTGTATAACTGCACGAACCGGGTGAAGAGTTATGACAACATCTATCCAATATATCGCTTTTGTATTCTTGTCGTTACTAGCGGCTCATGCATACGCATGCCAATACCCAGAAATCCAAACCTTAGCTTCACGAAACCTCGAAATAGAATCTGATCAGCTAAAAATTGTACGCCAACTCGAGACCAAATTCGAGATGCACTCGATGGAAGTCGTAGATACTAAAACCGATTTAACCGGTCTCAGAATTGTCGGCACGGTTAGGCGGGGTCGCCCCCTGCCTAAAAACTCAGTCAAGCTCGGAGAACTTAACATTTTTCAAGTCAACCATGAACTCGACAGCAACTTTTATCGTAGCCTTAGGCCGGTATCTGAGACCTTCTTTATCAGTGAGGACTACAACCGTCCAATGCAAGTTCGTTTCGCAACCAACAATCTTCCAAAAGGGTGTGCAATGCGAGACGTACGGCTATACCGCTATAGTCAAGTTGTTGGCATAGACGAGTGGCTGTGGGTAGCTTCCGTGCGCAATTGGAACATAGAACAGCAATACGGATACGATGATCTCGTGGTCAACCTTACTAGGCTCGGGGGCGCCTATTTTTTGGGGGTCACTGACTGTCAACATTGGGGAAACCAATCGCTAGAAACATTGTAGGTGGTACAACGCTGCCGCATCCCGCCGATTTTACAGATTTTTACTATACAATATGTTATTCCCATAGATTTTGAATGAACGATTTAATATGATGAATTCGAAACCCCCGAATCGTTTAAGAACAAAATCATGAGCATTATTTTCACCATCGCGAAAAAACGTAGCAAAAACGTCTTTATCGGACGATTGATAGAAATTTTACTCGTCGCAGCAACTTTTGGCGGCGTCATATTATCACTCTATGCTAACTCAGTTGCACAGCTGCTAGCGTGCGCAGCAATCATCAGCATCGGCATTGTGAGTATGGTATTTTTGAAAAAAATAGATAAGGTTCGACGCGTTATTCATTCCTGAACTTCTTACTTTTGCCAGGTAAGCGCTACTATTGTTCCCTCAATACTACGAACAAGCTTGTGCAGAGGAAGACCACGGTGATCCTTGGATATATAATGCAGTAACTTGATTGGTTCGGCCTTTATGCGAGCCTATCAGTACTCAAATTCTATTTTTCACCTTCTGTTTTCACGCCAATTTGTTGTGGGTCGACTGTGCGGAGGCTCTTTATAGGGTTCAATATAATTTGGCCACAAAAATAGCCCTGCGCGTCCGAGAAATTTACCGGTCAATAATGTGTCAAATGCTAGTTCCTTAGCGAGCACTCGCGATAAACAGAGAAAGCTGTACAGAGTGAAGTCGGGTAAGGCCGCACCTCTAGATGTAGAATTTCTGAGTGAAGCAATTCCGCAACCTCACCTTTTCAGGTACCACGAACACCACAATCTTGATCCAAAACCTGTTGTTGGAGGCTTTGACATTCATCGAGAACCTTGGAATACCTGCGTGGTTCCGTTTGTTTACTACCCCAATGATGAGCCAATATGGCGAGACATAGACTCAAATGAAGCTGGGTATGTCTATGTTTGCACAACATTACGTATGGCAGAGGAAATTGCTCTCCGGCAACTAAATGGATTGAAAGAGCATATTAGTGCTCTAGACAGAATGCATAGTATCGCGGAGGAGGAACTCCACGATACTTTAACTTACCCCTACCACGATGTTCGAGCGCCACTTGATCTTGATGCAATGATGACAGGTAACATGAAGTGCACTTGGTTAACTAGTGAAACTACAGCAGGCGAGTTCTGGGACGAATGCATGAGGCGACGTAACTTAGCCGAACAATCGAGCGCGGGAGATTAGCTGCTCACCAGTTTAGCGGTAAACAAGATTAAACTGACTAGTCCTGATTGGGTTTAGACAGCCTTATTTATCATTGATTTGAGGCCAAGCCATCATTCGCTCATACATTGTTTCGCGCCGGTTACGGGGTTAGCCACAATGGGCTAAGTAAAAGTAAAATAGAGAAGTTCAAGGCGCTATACAAGGGGCCTTTCGCTAAAATAATCATTTTTTGCCCTTTATTCCTGATAGCTATCTTCGGTTGGCTGTTGATTACATCTAACAATAGTGGGCTTCAGGTATTGCTAAGTTTTACCGTTTTGAATGTATGTGCTCCAATAATACCCTTTAGTGCTGCTGTAATGCATCTGAACAGATAAAACGATCCGTTGTCAAAACGGAGAGAAATGGGATGCAAAAAAGCACTTTGAACTCAATATCACAGTCTTGTATCAAAGATTGTGATATTGAGTTTATGCATGGTGATGGTAAGAACGTGAGAAGATATTGATGAAGTTGCTAGGTACTTTGATATCGTAGGTCAGTATTTCACAGCTACTTCTTCATTGAGGTTTGGACCCTAGTGGCTACAGGAAGATTGTCATTAGATAGAATTTATGGAGTAAAAATGAACCGAAGTGACTATGACAGCTTTTTATACCAATTAGTGATCGAAGATCATCCTAATTCAGAATTTGACGATATCCCTCCGGTTGACCCGCGTGGTGAAATCACCGATAAAGAGAAGTTATTGGAACTTGCCTCTGAGATCCATAGGTTTGGAGTGCAGCGCAAAATGTGGTCTGCCAAGGCTACTTTATATATCGCAAATGTAGTGATAGGCGCGGGAGAACTAGGTGATACTAATCTTCCCGTTCAGGCGTACTTTACTGGGTTGGCGAGTTTGATGTACAAAATCAATGACCGGCCGACAAGCACCTGCATTATCCTCGATACGTTTAATCCACCAGTTGAAACCTTGCGTGATATGGCTGAGCTTATTCGAGGCTCATTCTCATTCGTTGCGCAACCATACGCGATCCCAATTGTTGTCTATGAAGATCAAGATCTCAGCAAGAGCTATCAACAATTAGAAGCAAAGCATAGTCATACATTTAGCACAATTGAATTAGAGCAAATGCAACGTTATGGTCAAACTTACTTTGGCTATGGGGCAACCACGCTGCTTCTACCGGTTCACACATCTAAAAGTTGAGGCTATTGAAGTGCCTTGACAACCTATGCCTCACTCAATGAGGCAAGTATGCACCATGCTGCGTTTTGCACAACCACCAATAGTAAGGAAGTACAATTGTGAAAATTGATTTGACGGAGAAAGAGGTCTATTTGATGGGGGATGCACTCATCAGTCATAGATGGAAAATAGAAAAGCAAGCAGGTGAGCAAGACCCTAATTTTCAGCTCTGTGCTCAGTTAGCAGATCGCTTAGCGTGTAATCATACAGGGGCACAGCTTACTTTCAAAAGCACAGATGGCACTATACCTTTGAGCAAGAAAGAGGCCGAAATATTAAGGCTTATTGAGAGGTTCACTGGCTTTGAGAAAACCCACCACAAAGCTTATTTGATCGATCAGATCGCCAGGCTGCTTTTGGCTGAAAAATACGATGATTGGGTGCTTGAAATGAAAAATGGTGACGATGGCCCTGCGACCTACGATTACGATACTGGAATCGCGCCATAATAAATTGGTAAAGTTGGGATAGCTCGGCCAGAGTAGAAACTCTGCCGAGCCTGACACCATAGTGGTCGATGGTGTTGATTACTCTAATGATGCAACGTTAGGATGTCAACAATGTGTGCGCTTAATACTGAGATCCCAAATAGATACGAGATAAGTTGGCTTTGGCCCCGGAATATACCGTTTTAGTTATGACTTAATTTATAACCTTGGCGGTGGCAGAAATACGAACTCAATTTGTTCCGGCTCGAAGCCAATTGAAGACGCCCAATCAGGCAATTTCTCGGCACTAACAAAAAAACTATCTCCAAAGGTCGCATCTGATGTCCATCCATCAACTACCTCCTTCGACTCATCAACCTTTCGTGCCTTTTCAAAGTTGTAGTACGCGCCCATATTGTTGATCATCACTATCGTTTCATGAAATGGTTTACCTGCTAGGTCAAAGGCACCAATAAAGCTCAAAGGCGCTAGTACATTCGGAGCTGTGTCTATGGTGTCGATATCATGAATGATAGTATTTTCTGTCAGCACTGACTGTTCAAAAGATCGATATATCGTTTCGAATGCCATTTCATCTAAAAGGAGTTTGTTCGGCGTGGTAACTAAACTGAAGAAGAACGGGAGCTCGCCTTCATTAATCGAGATAAAGTTTTTTAAAAGCCCCTTGCAGCGTCGATATAGTTCAATTTCATTGATTTCAACTTGCGACCAAGTTTTGCCCTCAATATTAACTACCATGAGCAACAACGATTGGCGCACTGAACTCTCTCTTTGAACCGGCATGAGCGCCCGTTCTGATCGAAAAAAACTCAGATTACGAGGTCCAGTTGGATGCATCACAGTCATCTCTTGCCAACGAAGCTGAATATTATTCTTTTCGCAGAAATTTTTGATAGATGCATCAAGTTGCCACTCAACTGGGTCTTTATCACTGCCAGCGCCAAGAACCACAGCATACGAAACTTCGCAAACAAGTCTGCTCCCAGCAAAGAAGCCCACCGTTAAAACACTAGTCATACCACCATAGAGCTCCTGAAAATCAGTAACTTGACAAAAATCGACTCCTGCATCGATCAGGTCTGTTTCTTTTGTCACAAACACAGGCTGCGTGGCACTGAACAAGTCTGGGTCATCAGGTTTGACCAAATCATCGATATCCCAATGCTTAATCAGTTCGTGAAATGCATTGAATAGTGAAGGGGTAACAAGCATAAAGTCAGAATGGGCATAGTATGAGTCCGATTCCTGTTTTTCCATATGTACCCTAAAGCTCTCATCTGTCTCAATCTGTACATCAAATGTTGAAAAAAAGCCGTTAAACCAACGGCCTTTAAACTGCTTCTTATGGTCCAATACAGGGAGAATTGAGCAAACTGAGATATCAGGAAAGAGCTCTCTAATAAGTCCACCCTCGAAGTGATGGGAACTCGTACTAGCGGAGCCATAATCGCAACTAAAGCTCTCGTAGTGATTCATGGCCAAAGTTTGATTAGATTTGGTCAACATAAGAAAGCCGAAGTGGTATGGCTCACCGGTCATAGATAACGGCACAAGAGAAGATTTAATATTTCCCTTTGCTAACTCTTTTTTCACAATAGTTAAAGCTCTGCGGGTCGAGCAAAAGCCCGAGTTTTCAAATGTGAAAGACTGACCTCCATAAACAGAATCCAGAATAGATAGATCGTATGATTGACCAAAATAATCTTGGACAGCTTCGGTATCATCGGTGAAATCCAGCTCATCGAAGATCTCGCCTGTTTCATCGTCTGTGACCATGCTGTTTAGGCTATCAAAATCCACCGGCAAATAAACAGCTTCCCCAAGGCATGCCGTCTCCCAGGATGAGTCAGATTCAAGACAAAAATCATGATCAATAGCGCGTAAAAGCGATGAATCCAACAGTAGTTCATACCCTGGCTTCACTTCAATAGGCTCAGTCGTTTGTACTGCTATGGCTAGGCAGAATTTGGGGATCTGTATGTTCCAACTTTCCTCGGCCTCCTCAAGCATGACTGATGGTAGCAGGCTCAGACGATTGCTAGGTAGCTCCACCTTTATGCAAGGGAGATCGTCCACTTTTTCTGGCTGCCATTTACGAAGGCTAACCCAAAAGTCGGCAACATCCGCATAAAATTCTTCAGCCCATTGGTGGGATATCAACCGTGTTTTAAAGCCATCGAAATCAACGCCAAACCGCATGGAGAGCGCTTTAATAGTCTGACTAAAGTCATCGTAGGTAAACTGCTCACATTCTCCACAAGCACTACCATATGTCGTATACACACTAAATAGGCATAAAATGGTGTTTGTCTTTACTGGATTGACTTGAGCATTCAATCGTGGCTCTGCTGAGGTGATAATATCGAGTATGGTTCCCGTATTGCAGTCATCAATACCCTGGTCACTGAGTGGCTTTTGATGGACTGACTCAAGATGCTCAAATAACGTCTCAGGGTGAAGGCAAGAAACATCGAACGGTATACGCTTCAACATGTTCTGATACTTCACTCCAGATAGTAAGTAGGCAGATGCCTCTCGTGCCTTAGAGAGCTTAATAGGATAGTTGTAGCGGCTATCAAATGTATCTTTTAATGCAGCTGCAAATAAGTTGAATTTCGACTTGTCGGTAATTCTGATCATGTATCCAAAACCTCTTTTGATTGCCCCGCACCCAAGAGACAGAAATTTCGGACGACAAATTGTGTTACACGCTGAAAACGATATGGTTGTTGTCTATTGGCGGGTGCAGCAAGCAAGACAGCTCTATGTACAAAGCCAAGTTGACTTGTTACATACATCTCATCAAAATATAAACTGTTAAGCCACAATAGGCAAAATCTACCCTGTCACTGAGCCTCGATTTTCAGCTGAACTAAAGCATATGGCATCTGTCATCCCTGATGGAAGGTTGCTCGGCAAGGCAGTGGTTGAGGCAAATAGTCGAAGCCATCGGCCGATGCTAATATGGTCTGGGAAAATAATTAAAACTAGGAGGTCTTGGTGAAAGGAAAGGAAAAAAATCTGATTTCAGCGCGTGAGAAATTACTAGAGTTAGAGTTAGATCTGGCTAAAGCAAACGACTTGTATCAACGTGAGCGACGTGGCTTTTGTGATTATAATGGTGGCAGTATAAGGCAAGAAAATCTTCGTGAAAGGCGTTTGGAGGACTGCAAAGATGCAGTTAGGGCTGCAGAGAATGCGGTTGGAGCTCAAAAGCAACTGATCTCTCAGCTCGAGGCTCTCACGGAAGCATAAGGACGACTCCAAGGCACCATGGCAAGTCAGCATTCAGAATCTGATAAGATAATTCACTATCTATCCATACAGCAATGCAAACGAGCATTTTATAGCGATGCTTATGGTGTTGCTTTGTGTGCTGAGCCCATAGCGAATTATGAAGAGTACGACCTACAGCCGCTTCTTGCTATAGGCTTATTACATCAAGATTTACCTTTGGCGTGGATTAAGTATTGCGCAAAAGCGGCCCCGCAGTCTGTTACGAAGATTTTGAGTTCAGCGTGGTCACAAGAGCTCGCAAACCCATATGGCACGACAATTACTGGTAAGCCAGATGAACTAGTCATCGATAGAAGACTAGACAATGTCATGACCAAAGGGTTTTACCAATGGCTTGAAAGGGAGCAGATTGCTTATCGATTCTCAATCGGCAGCGACCGTAAGTTCACAGCCAAGTGCCGAAAGCTACAGGAATATCCAAATGTCTATCTCAAAGAGGGTTTGTACGAACTCGCAGACGAAGAACTTTTGTTTCCTGAGGCAGAGAAGTATCAACTCACTATTCCCTTACTCAACGAGTCACTAATTGGGCTTTCTGATATTAATTACGACGTAGATAAGAAGACTCGTGAAAATTTGGCGCGGCTCTACATAACCGAGAGACCTAAAGGCTCGTTCAACGAAAAGCCTATTGATCTCGATTTTGACTCCTTTTCTGCAGACTTAAAAATAATCACAAATAACTCAAACAACAATGTTTCGAGTCTCGGGTGGCGTAGTGCTTCTGCTGGGTCAGCACAAGACAAACCTGTTGAGTACTACCACTGCCACCACGGTTATTTGGTTACCAATTATGTGGAAAAGTCAGAGGAGGAAGCTTTTTACGACCAAGCGCTTGAACTCGAACCGATTTATGAGGACTTCGCTGAAGAGTTTGAGGCCCTTAGATTAGCCCTGATGTGTAGCTATCAAAAGTTTCCAAAATCCATGACCTTAGGAAATGAGTCAATTTCTCGTAACGAGATTGAGCTTGCCATCAATGCTGTGGTAAACAAAAATTTCTCAGAGCTTACTCATGAATTGGTGGACTACCTTCGCATTGTGATTGGTCTTAAGGAGGTAGAGTGTCCAGGTACCCTAAAGCCACAGGAGCTGAAATCATTCCGTCTACACATGCATTATGGCTACTCTTTTCATGTCAATAAGCTAAGTAGAAGAGAATTTAGGTTGCTTTGGGAGCGTATACAGCCGGGTTCCGATGATTACTACGAGATCGTCCCAGAGACAGCGAGTGCCATTGACCCTGCTTTTAGAATTGTGTTTAAAGGCTCGATGTTTTCAAGGTCTGCGTTTTACTTTAGTCGTGCCTGCGACGCGGCACTTGCTTTAAACCGACAGGACTATGGCTCTCGAACTACATTACAAGTATCAGATAAACAATATCAGCAAATATTAAGAGCCCTGTCTCTGGGTAGATTAGACCTGGCCACTGATCTAATCCATGAGCTCGAGTGGGACGCTTAATAATTTTCGCTTATTTGTTGCTACGTCATCTTTACCAAAGGCGGTGATGTAATTGGCCCGCTGGTGGTACG
The DNA here is from genome assembly GCF_055391395.1 of Vibrio sabulosilitoris. Classification (NCBI taxonomy): domain Bacteria; kingdom Pseudomonadati; phylum Pseudomonadota; class Gammaproteobacteria; order Vibrionales; family Vibrionaceae; genus Vibrio; species Vibrio sabulosilitoris. The sequence continues at coordinate 201,650 of NZ_AP029601.1, read as the reverse complement.
CGGCTGAAAAGTTACTAATAGTTCATGAAAAAAAAGAGCAATAATTTGTCAGCAACGTTGGTTTTGCCCAAATAGAAAGTAGTGAGGAACGATAGATGTTATGCCCAAAATGTAACTTAGAAGTGATTGGCACCGGTAACAAATGGGTCTGCCCTCATTGCGATACCACGACGTTAAGCATGGAAATCGAAGACAGGGGTTATGGTGTTGCCGCTGAGCATATTATTGGTAGTGACGGTTACCAAGCCCCCAAGAACCTGCAGCAAAGCTTGAAAATCGCTCTCAAGTACACCCTTACTACTAAGCCAAACCTCAAAAGAGACGTCAATCTAGCTGAATCGGTGGCATTCACCTTATCCAACGAGATTGATATCGCTGAGGGTTTAAGGGGTTACCCGGCCGTCCAACTGGCATTAGGGGATATTAATGAAGCACAAAAGCGCAGCATCCTAATGCATCCAATGATGAAGCGCATGCAGCAACTTAGCTCTTCAAACAGGCTAAAGCTTCAAGTGATTGACATTTCGAGTTCTTCTGGCAATGAGGTGATCGTCTGGTTCGATGGGTTTGGTTTAAAGGGCCTAGCCAAAGATACCGTTTCTGTATGGCAAGAATTTAGAAACTGGTTGAGCGCTGCTGCTAAGAATTCCGATCTGATAATCCAGGAACGCTTTGAGCAATACAATTATGAAAGGCATAGCTGTTAGGTCAAGAAAAAGGCACTTAAACGACTGAAGGTCATCACAGGCCCTCAGGCAATCGCCCAAGGGAATCGTAAAGAGCAAACACTGGGTCATAAGACACTCAGCACAGACAATGTAGTAGGGCAGGATGCAATCTACCCACTATGCATCTTGTTGCTTTAAGTGATTATCGTCAGACCGCATTGAGTACAAGATGGTAAGCTTTGCCAGCCTCTATCCACAGATTGCAGTCACTGCACCATTTACCCGGCTGTTCGTGCTCTTCATCAATATATCGACATTCACCGAGTTCAATCATGATTTTCCAAGCGCCATAGTCACCACATGTTTCAGCGTAGATGTCTTCAACTTCACCGTCATGCATAGTAACGACGACGTCACGCTCATAGGTTTGTTCAATAGGGCCACCGTCGACCATGTAGACTAGTGTCAGTTTACCTTTTCTTTGTGCCATATTTGCTTAGTTCCCGTAGTTCAAACAAAAAATCGAGCTCGCATCTTAGCGCCCAAGCCCCCTAAGTCAATGGCCTTTTTGATGCTCTTAGAGTCATGTTCAAAGGAGATGACGCGATTTTCAAGGAAGTTTTCAAAGGTAGCCAAAAGCTTCTTACTGTGGATTTACTTTCGATTTACAGTCGGATCGATACGCTAAAATAATCTTATCTGCGGATAAAAGCGATAAAGAGGTCGATTTGAGCCTGATATTCATAGCGTCAAAGAAATCTCTGTTTTGGGGATCGTGAGAACGCACCAAAACTGTTACAAAGAGGCAACGGGTGGTGATATTAGAGGCAACTGGTGGTGTTATGAAAGGACTGATTTCTAGGCAAAAAAAACGGATTTACAGTTACTTGACATAGATCACATTCGCGCGAGTGTTTGAGACAAAAGGGGGAGCCGTTTTTGACTGCAAGTCGTTGCTCCACCCTTAACAGGCACAGTCTATTTTTAAGTCACCAGTGCGCCTGCTTGAGCCGCTGGTCTATAAATCGTGACGGTTGTGATCGTCCAACGCAGGCACCCTAATTGAAGAAAGAGTACAGAAAGCGCCAATCGGAACCAGATGCCAGGTACCCCATTGTATGCTTTAGGTTCACTCACTTTGTAACCTGCTTCTGCTAGCACTTCTTTAAATTCATCCAATAATGTGTCGCTAGTTCTATGAAATAGGTGAGAGGTAAGCACAATTTTCTCCTCGTGAGGTTTGTATACAAAATACTGATCAAGCGTGTCTATGAGCTCTGTTCTCATGATGTTAACCAGAAGCTCCCGTGGCTCAATTTCCACCGGCTTGTTGCGGCGTTTAGCCCTTCGCAATGTCAGCAGCGTTTTGTTTAGAGGATTAGAGAGGTGCAACTCCGGTTTGTTCCAACGCCAAGTGATTCGAAAGTGGTTAATGTCAACGCTCGTCGTCACTAAATACGCATTTAACAGGATAAAGATTGGCATCGCGCCGAACGTAATTCCCAGACCAAATGAGTAGGTATAAGCGGTACCGTTAAATACGAAATAGAGCTGAAGCAGGCATAGCACCAGTAGACAGGAGAAGACAGAAAATAAACTGGCTGGCAATGCGTAACTTTTGAGTCGAGTGTCGATCGTTCTTAGACGGACAGTTATCTCGTGACAAACAAAGTAGAACTTGGCCGTGGTGACGATGGCCAGCAACCAAAAGCCAACCGTAAGCACCAAGTTGAGATCACGAAGATAGAATGCAAATAATGTGAGTTGACGTTCAATGCTAGTCAGAGCATGAAGTAGATCCATTGGAAATGGTGGCTCCTTTTATGAGAATGTTGGAGCAGAGTACACTAGAACACCGAAATAAGATTGATCGTAATTACAGAAAACTTGTTACCTGTTGGAAGATTGTATCATGGCGAAATCAACTGTTATAAAGGACTTAGACTCATGACTGCAAACCGCCTCCTTGATAATCTCTCACATAGAACGACACGTTACGAGGACAGCAAGCTAGTACAAACCCCGAGCTTCTATCAGTCAGAGGATGAAGTGCACCACGAGTTCATCACGTCTGCAAAAACGGCGATTTCACGCCGAGGGCCAAGTGCACCACCCAAACAGATAGCCAATGAATACGCTCACTTGCTTCGTGAAGGCTCGACGTTAAATCTCGGAAAAGGCAGAGATCAGTGGGATAGCGACTTACTCATTAACCACACGGGCCACTGTAATGATTACGATTTTTCTTACTGTCCAGACGTATCGGTTCTTACCGGCTCCTACAAGACGATTTATGCGGGCTTCGTCGTCAACGTGCTCACACCTTCAGCTAGGCATAAGCTCTGGACCACCCTGGCGAACTTGAGTTGTAGAAAAGATGGTCTGGTCATCGTCGCGGCGAGGTCCAACACTGACCGTGGCATTAAGGGCGTCAGGGAGTTTGACGGCTATCGAGTGAGAAAGCTGGGGTCATTCCAGAAAGGGTACTTCCTTTCCGAGTTAGAAAGTGAGGCGAAGCAATATTTTCGCTACAGTAAAGAGATATCTACGCGCGGCACCTTTCGCATCGCTATCTGTAGTAATGCTGCAGAGATACCAGTTTAAGTACCTTGCCCACCTTGATTGCCGTTACGTCAATCAAGGTGGGCGAGAGAAAATAGACGTGACAAGCACACTACAAGACAACTACTCGCGAACTCTGCCGGCTATGTTGACAATATACTCAGGTGCTCACGTTCATTCTTACCTCAGACAGCGCCTAGCGAACCGTGGAGACCTTCACACTACGCTTAATCATATCAAACAATTTAGTCTGTAGGGGTTACCAGAAAATAGCATTTGGACTATTCTGCGATCCTCTCAATAGAAGGAATAAATGATGAGTAGCGAACAAGTTTTCACTCAGTGCCAACGATGCAATGCATCGATACATGTAAAAGAGAAAATGGTAACACTCGTTATATCGACTGACTTTGTGGAGAGCATGGAGTGCGTTCAACCACTCAGCGCCAATGAAGTGGCCACGTGGTGCGAGACATGTGCCCCAATTGCCATCAAGACCATTACACAAAAAGCGATTAAAGAGAATGACGATTGATCTCACCTCATTTACGTTAGGTATCCTAACAGCAGGACTTTGTTTCTTGGTCGGGAGCAGCCTCTATCGATATCTGCTAACACGCAGCCAGGAAACGTCATCAATTAATGCAGCGAAGAATATCGTGGCATCGCATGGATACATGGTCCACCGATACTTTGCTGGGATTAATCAGCACCAACAGCTCGAGCTTAAAAATGCACTCAGCCAACTTGGCGATTCAGGTTATTTGATCACTGATGAAACTGGCAATTTAGTGGGTAAGGTAGCATAAAGCCGTCTATCAAGTGATGAAAAAGCCGCTGTCAATCGAGCCAAACTTACGGTCATCGAAGGGGGACAATCAAAGTAGAGAGGCAGACAGCGCTGCCTCTGTTCAAAGTAAATCTCTAAATCTTCAGCATGCACTGCTCTAATGACAATTCGCCGCGTGAGCGCAGAATAACATTTCCGAGTTTAACCAGATCCCGCAGCGCGAGGTCCGACAGCTTAATACCAATCTCCGCAAAGGGAGAAATATCACTCTCATAGGTCGACGTAACATTACCTCGAGTCAGTGCATTGCCGACAACTGCTAGCCAATGCGCTTGCGTCGTTGATAGACCGTCAAAGGGTAGCCCCTGATCGCGTATCATAGTGGCGACGGAATTAAGTACGACACCAGTTTGTGCGGCGAGTTTTACGATATTGTCGTTCGGCTTAGAGTCGAGATTATGTACGGGTTCTGCACCTTTTGGGGCGACAAAACAGGCATCTGCATTATTCATTATTACACCCTTGTGTGAGAGCGCTTTAAAGCGTCTGATTATCTTGCGAACTGTCGTGTGGAAGAGCGACATTTGATTGCGCGTCAGCGCGAGGTTTCCATTAAAGGATACTCATTTTGGCCGCAACTTTAAAGCGGTACCCACAGCAAAACAACCATCTCAAATCAAAAAGTGATTACATACCTCACGGTTCTAGTGGCTAACCCACCGCCGCCACCTCCCTACCAGAAAACAGGTCCTTTGCCGCCATAAGCAACGGCGTGTTGTTTTTGTCTTTTTTTTCTTATCTTTCTTATCTTTCTTCACGCGGGCCGGGCAATGGGAACGTGCGCTTGGTTGGGGTAGGGCAGCGATCGCCGGTGCACTCAATATTAACGGAGGAGGGGAATTGGCAAAGAAGCGAGGTCGCCGCGCGCGCCAGGTGCCGGCGTGGTGCGCGGATGGGTTTTGAAGGGGGGGGGCACCTTTAGGTATGTAATCATAACGTTGTGCTTATTGATCCAGTTGGATATAATTTCATTGTCTTTTTAAGGAAATGCAGTGAAGGACTCATGCCTAGATTTATCACAAAAGCCAAATCGAATAGCTATAAAATCTACATCACCGGACCGGATGGTAAGGTGTACAACAGAACGGTTGGGTTTACCAAAATAGGCAGTGAAGCAGGGCTACAGAAAGCACTTACCAAGCGCGAAAACCTAGGGCTTGAGCTTTGGGGTGAGTTTTGGCCCGCTCTTGTGAGCGATCCCAACTATCTGTATCGCCTGCCACGCACGATGGAGCCTTATTTACACCAAGAGACCGACTTCTTTGGTGATACGAGTTACCAATATCGAGCCTCATGGACTGTGATTGGGGATGACGGTAGCAAAATAACTCATGAATTAAAACGCCGCATCAGCAAAAAAAGAGACTCCAAGCAAGCCTACGCCGAAGCAAAAGCTGCACTCCTAGAAGCGCACGAAGATATCTTACCTGTTTTGCGATACATGAAAGCTCATGGCCACCCGCGGTTTGAGAACGTTGACCTCGGCTAGATGGTCGTGTTGCTTTGATAGAGATTGATCGTAATGACCCTAATTTTTAATTCACACCGACAGTGGTAACATGAACATCAGTTTTCTGACGAAACACTGTTTCTGATAGGGTGTTTCGTCGTGTGTACTTAAGGAAAGGTACTGAAGGTCGGTATGGAACAATTAGTCGCTGAGCTGAAAGAGTGGGGTATCAAACGTCAGTTGCCGGTTGGCAAGAAAATGGGCTCCAACATTTGGGTACACAAAGAGTACCTAGCTGAAATACTTGAACCGTTCATCTCTGAACCCTACCTCAACGCTGCACCTGCGGATTTTGAGTACAATATTGTTCGCTACGATTGCAAAGCAAAAAGCCTCTGTCTCATGCTCAGCCGCGACTTTGATGTGGCTCACGAGCCTACCATCACCGCGTCGGTGCTAATCAAGAAGTCAGGTGACAGCTATTACTGCGGTAAGATCAGACACTCACAAACCGTTTGGCACCATAAGTGGTTATTTGTAAAGCCTTCATATCACGGTGGCTGGTCTATTAAGGACTCGATGCGCCGAAGCTTAGAATGGAAAAGAGTGCTTGGTAACAACCGTTCACTATCGAGTCGGATTGGTCGGCGTAAATATTGGGACTTGTGGCTCGCCTCCAATAGTTTGACGCCTCGACTGCCAACAGAGAGTGCGGCGTAATGCATAAATTTCTTGTCATGATCACCAGTGGCACGATCCCAAAAGACATCAAGCACGATGGAACGTTAGTCGCTCCAAACTTAGATTATGTCTCGCTTAAAAAACGCAAACTGATCAACATTAAAGGCGAGCTAACGGAGCAGGTTGTTACACTGACCAAAACCGATGGACCTATTGAGCATGGCGTGATCTGGATGGTAGCATCAACCGAAGATGCATTGGCTACGCTTGAGAGCTACGGCGTGTATCCCTTTGATAGCTTGAGTGCCGCAAAACTGTTTGCCAAGCGCTTAGGGCTGACGGGTTACACGGTATTCCCGGTCTGAATGAGGAGGAAGGTTAGATGGAAACTGCGCTTGAGAAATACACCAAGTTAATTCCTGGCTTTGAGACAATGAGCTTCGAAGAGCGTCGTGAGCATGCTGCCAGTCTACGTGAAGAGCACTTTCATAATAAAACCACGCTCAAGGAGCTGTTCCGTGTAAAGCCGAAACCCGGCCAGATGAGTGAGTACTCATACAAAGGCTATTACAATGATGTGCCTTGCTTCAAACTGTCTCAGTGCGTGCCTATGCGCGCGCGCAGCACCAAACAGCGAAGTGATGCTCAAGTCGACTCATCGCGACGACTGGCTGAAAACAGTAAACGGCACTCAAAGCAAAACTTCGCCGCCCGTAGGGCTCAGAGATTGATTGAAAACGACACCGTTTTGATAGATTGCGAGACCACATCACTGACGGGCTTTGTGATCTCTATTGCTGCCATTTCGGCTAAAACAGGTAAAACGCTGCTTGATTCACTGGTCTATACATCAGAACCAATCGAGCTCGGGGCTTACGAGGTACATGGCCTTACTGAAAAAGATCTCATTGGTGCCCCTACATTTGATGTGGTGGCCGCTCAACTTCGAGATATCATTGGAGAACGGACATGGACTGCGTTCAATCGTGAATTTGATGAAGCTGCAATGCGCCGCTCGCTGCCGAAAGAGGCTCTCTCAGATCATACTTGGCTTGATAATTCAGCTCCGTGCATTATGTACGACATTTGTGCAGATTTTTTTGGATCGACCAACCGATATGGCTCAATTAGCCTCTCAGCAAGTGTTGAAGGTGCAGGTCTGCAATTTCAGGGCTCAAGCCACAATGCATTAGCTGATATCCAAAACACACAGCGTGTACTGGCCTATGTCGCCGAAAAAGCTCTCTGATTTACGCCCAGTTTGACCCATTTTATGTGATGTCCACGTGCTCAAATTTTTGCCATGTCGACATTACTGGTAGGCACTCTTCTGACAACAGCAGGATCTATGTAAGCAGGTTGCCTAGATCAGCGATAGATAAGTCGCTTTTGCCTTAAAGATCGATAAACCCGACTCTTTGTCTATGAGCAGACCTTCTTGACGAAAAAACACTCACTATTTAGACACTTATCAAGTATACTTTCCAACGAAACTTCAAAAAAACCTCTGCTAGATACTCCTTAAGGGACGATAATGAATACGAAACTCTCTGTTTTCGCGATTGCGATTGCAGCTGCTTTGACTGGGTGCAACAGCAGCGATGATGATTTCAAAGATCGCGATCCGATTGAGCCACCACCAGTTGAGCCACCAGCACCCACGGTCGTTGTAACACTTGCTCAAGATGCTAGTTCTAGCGAGCCTAGCAGCGGCACATCGCAAATGAAGGTGCGCCTTACTCTTGATTCAGCGACTGAGCAACCTACACCAATACATGTCAAAACAGAAGATGGTAGTGCAACGAGCAGCGGCCCGCACGCAATCTACAATGCCATCGACAGTGTGATGACCATTCCTGAAGGGACCCGTAGCTTCGATATCCCGGTAACGATAAGAAATAACAATACCTATGAGGGCTTAACTCAGTTCACGCTGCGTGTGGCCGAGCCCACTGACAGTGACATCAACATTGAATTTACTAACGATATCGCTCTGATCAGTATTTCAGATACAGACCGAATTCCAAAAATTGAGTTTGCTGATGACTTTCAGACTGTTGTGGAAGGCTCTAGCACTCTGCTTGAGCTCAACTTAAGCCACTATACGAGTAACGACGTTGAAGTACGCTTGAAACCAAGTGGAACTGCGTCAGATGCTGATTACACTATCGAAGCTGAAGACTTTACACTGACTATTCCTGCATTGTCGCTCACTACGAGCACTAGGATACATATCATCGATGATCAATTGCCCGAGGGTGGTGAGTCGCTGATTTTCAACTTCGATACCCTTGATGGCGCTGAGCCGGGTGATGTTGATGAATACACTATCTTTATTCCTGGTTACCTAGGATTAAATGACACTGGCTTTAATACGTACTTTGATGGCGTGAATTTTGACTCGACCAAGCCCAATCCGGAATACCCTAACCAAGATGCTGATTATGGATTTGACAACTCAGGAGAGCTAACTGCAGCTCATGCCGGATTCAAGTTCATAAAACTAGACAGCAATGGCAACACGCTGCCCGATACCGCGACTGACTTTACCTGCGTAAAAGATGTCCGTACCGGCCTCTTTATTGAAGCAAAACTACCGGGCAACTCATCACTATTTAGCTGGCAAAAAGCCAAGTCTATTTACAGTTGGTACGAATCAAATAAGACCATCAACGGAGGTGTAGCGGGTACAGAGGGGCATAGAATGGAACTCGATCCTGAAATGCCAGATTTTGCCTACTCATCAGAATGTCAATATTATCGACCAGCAGACGGCTCTAAGACGCCACAATACTGCAACACCGAAACATACATTGGAGCGCTAAACAGTGAATCTCTTTGTGGTGTTAATGACTGGAGAATGCCATCACCTGGTGAGCTCCGATCATTGTACAACTACGGGGTCAAGATTGATGAAGAAGCTGTCGACTATTTCCCGAACCTGAATGAAGCTGCGTACCTTCACTCAGGCTCGACAGCCCTGAATAACAAAGGATCGGCTTGGTGTCTTAATGTGAGCAAAGGTCAGATCCAGCTTTGTCACAAATCATTAGGTGCAGGCATCATCGCCGTCCGAAAGGGAGCTCAATAATGCTACGTAAACTTACAAGCTTACCCATTGTACTAGGCGCACTCGTCAGCACCGGTCTTGCTGCGCAAGAGTGTATTGATGACACCCCAGAGATCCATCCTAGAGGCCAATTCGTTGATCAGATGGATGGAACAATACTCGATGTTAGCAACGGCTTATATTGGAGTCGGTGCAACCTTGGTGAAACCTACAATGAAACAACTAACTCATGCGCAGGCACTCCTATATCGTTCAATGACTGGCAAAGTGCACTCATCGCCGCGGCCGATCCAGCGAATACAACCATTGGAGAGCATAGTGGGTTTCGGTTACCAAATATCAAAGAGCTTCAATCGTTAGTAGACTATCGGTGTATCTCGCCAGCCACCAGTATTGAGTTTTTCCCATCGGCGTTAAATGCACCCTATTGGTCGTCTACGCCCGATGCAAATGACGTGAATCCGTTGCCAGGATACGATGCCCTAATGATCGACTTCAAAGACGGTCAAGAGATGGAAAGTGCCTCTGCTGGCATCATTCTCGTTCGCCTGGTTAAGCACATATCAGAATAGATGATGAAAGGGCGACTCTATGGTTGCCCGATTTTATTTGAGGATATTCGATGATGATAATGACTCGTTCGTTAAGAACTCTACTCGCATTAAGCTGTGTTGTGTCTCTAGCGGCAGTATTTTCTATGACATATAAAAGCAACACTTTGGCGATAGCCAGTGCTTTTCAGGTTGAGCTACCAACGGTCACTGAAGTAGGTGAAAGAGTGCTATCACGACTTGAAGACTCGCTGAGGATCACATCCTTCTAAACCAGTAAGCCAATATTAGCAATTGGGTGGTAATCAGTACCAAATGCTTCCTCAATGGCTTCTAGTGTCGCCGGATCAAGATGCAGAACATATCGGTGGAGTGACGGGGCCGGGGCTTCACTCGCTTGATATTTCGCAAATAGCGAAGAAAAGAAACGCTCCGCGTTTTCCGTCTCAGCAATTGCATTAAAGAACAGAACACCAGGCACTTGACCTGCCGAAGTCGTGTCATCAGAAAGTGGTTCTTTCAGTAACGAAAATGAGTCCTCAGCGATGCTCGTTATCTGTTGTCCAATATCCCTCATGTAGACATCCTCAGCCGAACCATTAAATGCTTCGATCTCATTACTTCCATGGTGGTTGAAGAAGCTATCGATGCGGTTGTTATAGGCTGTCTTTTGCATGTAATTTGAACAAAGCTGCATAAACACGTCATGTTCAAATGGTCTTAACAAATCTCTTAAAATACCATATAAGTGAGAAAAAGTGATAGGGGAGAGTACCAGTTGGGCCGTTGGGTTTTTGGGGTATAAGATCAACGAAAAGGGGTATGAGTTTTTATTCTGTTCTATATTTGATTGCTCGGTCATTTTAAGGGCATCTTACCGGTTGACGAATTCGAGTCTTATTGTACAATTATCAACGTCAATCTTCCACTTGTTGAAATTCTCAGATTTATAACATCAGGCGATCTTGCACGCATGAACAACTAAATTCTGAATTTTTTGGCTTTAGCCTCTTTAGCGGAGGGCTTGTGGGGGCTTGGTTGGTTGACAGTCACGGACGGTTACGCAGACCATGTTATCGTGGCGGTTTTTCTGCTAGTTTTCCATAAAAAAACTAGCAAATTCCAACGAAACACTGTTTTCTCTCTCATTAGTGATGAACTCGCCATCACATTTTGCTCAGCCACCTTACCTACTTTGCCCAATCCTTGCTATATCTTCGGTGTTTAAGTGAACGGGATGTTACTATTGATCTACGTGAAGAACAAAAGCTGGCATAATGGATATTTATTACAACCGAATCGTTGGCGTGGGTAAGACGAAAAAGTACCATAAAGAACTCTACGTCATCAGAGATATTACATTTACCAACAAAGACCGAGAAAGTGATTCACTCTACTTCTTTGTAGTGAGTGATGGTATCCTAGCAACACTTAAAATGTGCTCTCATCTAGCAACGGATATAGCCGTTATATATCGGTCTGCCTATGGCGTGAAATATGTTAAGGCCATTATATTTGTGGACGATGAAGATGCCGAACAAGTGATAATTGATCAAAACTACCAGCCAATAGACAATAAGCGAATTGGCTTACTGGCAGTTTTGGCCGCCTTCGTTACTGTCCCAGTAGCAGCGTATATCGGTATGCATTTTGTTGCTCCTGCTGTTGGTATTACAGTCGCGTCACTCCTTCTCATTCAACGCAAATTGCTCAAGATCAAGGATGAGATAAAGTTCAGCAAACTATAGGATAATTTGGACAATGATTGAGATCCGCCGAGGAAAAATTGGTAGCTTTAGCGATAAAAGGCTTGAGAAAAGCATGGCTCATTATGGCGCGCTTGAACTAGGAGCGTCGATGCTAACTCGAGTAAATATGGACATCAATGTTGATGGATTGATGCAAGTTGGAGATGAAGTTGCTATTGCTTACACAACGAACAATGATCAGATTTACATTCACGCATTGAGCGTTAACGGTAAAATTCACGAGAGTAAGACGAACTACTCTCGAAAGGTGTTTGGTCAGTTCAATCTGTACGCCCTCGTTGGCTTCATCGCTGTATTTTTACTACCCATCGTCGCACCGGGGCTTATGGGCTTGTTTACCTCTTACGGTCAGTACCTCGTGCCCGTGTTCTTTTTGATCCCCTTCATTTCGGCGCTTGGTAGCAAAGGCCTGATAAAGAAAGCCGTGGCCCGGCTAACAGAGCTAGAAGCAGCTGAGCAGACTGAGGAATCCGAACAATTTGAAGGTTAGTAGAGGAATGGCATGGAAGCATCTGACTGGGCAGGCACAAAGGGACAAATTGAGGACAGACTGACTGAAATCGAGAACAAGATAAAGCAGTTAGTGAAGCTCACTCGAACAAACTACGTGAGCTGCCAAAGCTTTAAGCTTGTGGCTCACGACGGTAGACCGTTGCAGTTAAAGCCTGTCGACATCGATGAAGCGCTTGAGAACTATGGCTTTCAGCATGGCACCGACACTGCAAATATGCATCCAATTCGTATTATCGGCACTATCTTTGTGTCGTCTTCTGTAGAGAAGGAGGTGCGCGACTTAATCGATGATATCAACCATCTCAAAACCAAGTTTAAAGAGGATATTAACGAAAAGATCCCCTCGTATCATCAGCGCCAAAAAGCGATAAGAGAGGCCAATAATTCCGTCCTGCTCAAAAGCATATATCGAAGAGTCAACGCGGCGCCAGTTGATACCTACCGTATAAATTATGCGTGGTCGGATAAAGGCCTATCAGTTGACTATATCGAGAAAGAGGAAGCAGAGAAAATCGTCGAGGATAATGCAAAGCCTATCATGTGCCCAGACACCGGTGTTTTGATCAAGTCAGCCGACGATGTAGCAACCGACGATTTGAAACAGCTATACCTCGCCATAGGTGAGAAGTACGCGATTGTTAAGCATATAAAGCTTTTCCCTCAACAAAGTATCAACTATCTCAATGAATCTGGTAAACGGCAGCGTTATATCATCAAGGCCACATCACCATTGATCGTGTTCGTAGAGCATGGCGAATCGCCGCCTATCCATAAACTGCCCAAAGATCCGAAAGCTTTGCTCGATGATACGCATAATGGATTTATACCAGTTATCCCTGAGATCTACCTATTCAAAAAGAAAATAGGACAAGTGAGCCATGCGTGAATACGGCAAACAATTGACCATCTTTGGACCGACCTGCATGCAGTTGAGTGCTGTGAGGAACCCATCAGACGTACCTACATTGGCAGTCGAGCTCACTACTCTTGATGACGCAAAGCAAAATGCTTGGGGAAGCAAATTAGTTTTCCAGTGCGATCCACTTAGAGAGCTGCCCGTACTGTGTAAATACCTAATGTTCATCGGGGAGGTGCCACCAAAGCTAGTTCTCTCTCGACAAACCAAGGACAGCAAATCGCTTACAGTTAAGTGGCAAGAAACCAACTTGTATATTGGTATCTACCAGAACAATACACAACACCCAGATGAGGGTGGGGGGTATTCACGAACACTGGATCCAGACCAAGTCTTTATGCTTCGTTCACTCGCGCTGAGTCAACTTGCCAATATCTATGGAGTCACGGTTACTGAGTGTATGAAACTGCTCAAATATCCTCTTATGCCGGGTTTTCGCGGTGATCGCTAATTTCGTGCGGTAAGATAGCCAATATAAACAATAAAGAAGGACTACGAGTTATGACGATCTCAAACGTTAAACTTAATCATGACGAGCTTGGCTATGCTGTTGCTGAGGGTTTGCCAATCGGTTACGATGCACTTCACGCATACTTCAAGCAGGAAAAGTCAAAGACGACGATCATCAAACTAAGCGATGATGACCCTGAGCTATTTTTTGAGTGGGCCGTTCTCGACGCCAATGAGGAACCGGCACCGGTGAGCAAGTGGCAGACACCCTCGATTATCGATAGCGCACTTATAGCTATCTGCAAAGTCGATGAAGTTGGCCCCTGCGCCATCTACGTTTCGAATACTTGAGAACAATGCCACGGAGTGCTCTAGTTCAGTCTCTTTCGATGGTTTTAGCTTTCTATTCATTGCTCGGAGACCAAATAAATTGGTACATACTGGCGATTGCTGGCATTGTTGGCCTGATCGCCAGGCTCACTACTGAACCCACCCGAAGTAGAGCACATGAGCTCCTACAGTCTGAACAGTCCATAGATGGCGTTACGCTGCCATTAGACTCAACCCACCCGGCACCTAAGATAGTCAGTAATAAATACACTCCCAATCATGGCATTGCGGTACTGGATCTCGTCATACCATCCTCAAATCAGTTAGAACTAATCTTGATCCTTGAAGAAGCCATAGAGCTTAACCCTTCTATTCAACTTGTTATTGGGTCGAAAAGTCTCCGTCAGCTAAGCTCTATCGAGATCACGGAGCACTTATCAAATACCATCTCGACGCGTATCGTTGGTGTCCTACCAGAGCTCAATGATCTAGAGCTTGAGATCGCCATCTTTGAAACAGCATGCTGTCCACGCGCAGTCTACGTTCTCAGGAACTATTCCTCAATTCTCGATTGCAGCTATGACCTGGCAGTTGTTGGCACCACTAATAGAGCATCAATCATCACAAAACTCATCGATCTTTAAACAGAACGTTGTTGAGTTGTTGATCAGTTGTGTAGTAATCTGTGCTAGAAACTTCGATTTACCTTCCGCACAACGGAAACACTGAAAATGCAAAATTCTGCGATCTACATCCACTGTAGTTCAGGCCTTGCTGTGCACAAACACGGTCAAATGCTTAGAGCAAAAGTACTGAATTCATTGGACTTTGTACAAATTCAAAAGTTTGATTGTGCAAAACAAACAGCATCAAACTGCTTTGTCGTGATAATTGAGTACGACAGAGCACACCACCAGCGGATCGAACGTATCTGCAGAAGCCTTTTGCTAATCGATAACCCGCCAGTGATACTTATTGAGATCAAATCTCGTCTAACAAAAAACGAGTTAGTCCAGGCGAGTGAAATAGGCCCATATGAGCAGATCGCTTTCAGTTGTACAGTTGAGCAGTACCGTAAGCTCTTTAGAAGAGTCAAAAAACAGTGGTTTGAGCAGTATTATGCTACGCTCCCACCACCATTGGGTGCCGAGTACACGTCGAACGAGCTATTGAAACTGAAACCTTTCCTATTAAATCGTGTTGTCCGAATGTTACCTCTGCCGGCACTTATGACTCACATAGAAGATGCGCCTGGTTTAATCCAATCCCTAGCAAGTGACTTGCTGCTGAAGTTAGTAGATAGGCACCACTGCCAACCTGCACTTGCTGAGCTCAAAGAGCGTGGTGATTACCAACTGAGTACGACGAAGATAGGTGGCCGATTGCTCTTAAACGGTGAATTGACCGAACCTGACCTCGAAGAAGCGATCGACGACACAAAGCAAATCTTTGACACGACTCGCGATGATCCGGAAGTGGCTTCCAACCTAGTTCAATTACTCACACTTAACAATGATTACCCGGCTGCAGGTGACAGCATTTACACTCACCTTCGGTACTCTAAACCGCAAAACCGTATCACCAATGCGGCAAACATGGCATTGTCATTGACTAAGAGAGCCGTTGGCCATCCAAAGGAAATTGGCGACACGTTACGGGAGCAACAGAGCAAAATTAGCCCGTTGGTCAGCAGCAGAGAACGAGTACAATTGGAGGCGCTTGCCTGTGCGGTACTTGCTAAATCTGCCGCTCTCAACAACAGCCCGTTTCGAGCTCATTTCTATTCTCAGTCACTAATGGAAAATCTGCCGGAGCTTACCATCGATGGCCTTTATATTGCCCTTGAGACTCAAATCGCGATTGGCAATGTTCGTAACGTCAATATGATTGCTGATGCAATCCGCTCATGCAAAGAGGAAGGGCAGGTGGCACAGATCAACCAAAGCTCAATTAGAACCGCATACAAAGAGCTTGGTAGGGAGTTGGAGCAATTGAAAGACAACCTCAAAAAGTCCGATACTGGCCAGGCTTTGGCGATCGCCAGTCAGTATGGTGTACAATCAGATCTTGTCGGTTATGTCGGCGGATACCTCTATCGTAAAAAATCAACATGTAGTAGTTCTGCACTGAGACAATTCGCAAAAATCCATTCAGCAGCTAAATAGGAATAACAGCAATGATGAATCTCTTCACCTACCCGTTCAAGACTTCTGACCCCAAAACATTTATTGTGCTTTGGTCAAAGGGGCTTAAAGAACGTGGCATCTTGACCATGAAGGTGGAGTTTGATTGTAATGATCCAACGTTAATTGCAGAACTTGCTGCTATCCGACACTTATTATTCGAACGTAAGGTCTTCAACTGTGAAGTTCTTGATGGTGTAGGGATCAAATTGTACGTCGGCCGGGGCGCCATTAAAAAACTGTCACGCGCCAGTTCATCAAAGTCCGAGGTTTTCGGCTATGCTGCCTTTGTTCGAACTCGATTAGCAGGTGTTACCATAGAGGTCTGCAGGAAACCGAGTGAATTTTTACCTGAGCTTACCGATGACGTGAGTAAAGAAGATGTTACCGTGAGTTTCGATGAGTACTATCGTCCACATGAGCCATACGAAACTCCCGCGATGGGCACACTCTACATCACCTACCACGCCCTTGAAGCGTATATCGATAAAATCTCTACGGGTGACCCGAGAAGGCCTTTCAAATCGCTTGTGAAGCGTCTTAATAACCCAAAACTTGAACAAGTTCCACTGCCAGAACGAGTCCTCAAACATAAAGCTAGAAAATACGGACCGGATAAAACTGTAGAGGCGTGGAGCATGCCTCATGGTGATTTTACCTATCTGTGTGCGCTAGAAAATGGGAAGCGAACACTGGTCACCGTATTTGAAAATAAGAGCACAGTTAAGTACTAAGTCTGGCGATGTTACTCTTGCATAGATGTAGTGCCCTTGGTAACTTTTTAATTCAACAACTTATCCAACCGATATAACAAAAATCACCGACAACTCTTTAGTTTTTTGGGACACACTATGCGTAAAGTTTACCTAATGTTGGTCTGTGCTTTTTCTGCCCATTCAGAGATAGTTCAGCATCAATTTGAAGACCCTAGCGGTACAACAAAAGTTGTCATGCCAAGCAGTAACTCTGATTTTCCTCTCGGCACAACCTACCTAAATTCTGCAAAAAACCACTCTCTGCTGGCAAGCAGCGGCCTGAGTCGAAAAATCGAAGTAGAAATTACTCAAGACAATGGCAACTGGTCATACCGAGAGCTATCTGACGTTGTTCGCGTTGAAGATAGGTTGAGCGACCTTATGGGAAGAGAGTTCTACGGGAAAGAATTTACGGTACCAAGCAGCATCCCTGAGGGTAACCATGAAATAGTAAAGCGGATATATGACAACTACGATAATCTTATCTCGACTGATGTAGGTGAGTTAATAATTGATGTTACCGCACCCACTGTTGGGTCAATTAGTGCCAGTCCCGACCTTGGGTATGGCAGTGTTAGCGGCAACCTCATTGTCAACGGCGTACGATATATATCGACCGACCTCAATGGGGTCAAAGACAATGTTGATATTGAAAGCGTGCAGATCACAGCCAAGCATTTGGAGTCAGAAGAGATGTTTGGCCCTTTTAATGTCGATGTTGAGGGCGGTGTAGTCTCCATTGGTAAAGAGCCTTTTCAACGAAAGGGAGGTAACTATCAATTAGACTACCTCATCACTGATCTTGCCGGTAACCAAACGAACGTTAGCTATACTGTCTCGAACCAGGACATAGAGACGCCACCATTTGACATCGTTGCTATCAGAGATACAAAGCACCCTGACGTCGGTAAACATAATTTACCCTTTCCTGATGCAGAACAGTATGTCGAGTACAAGGAAGGGATGACGATCTATAGCAATCCGGTTTATATTGTCGCCCGGCTCGATAGAGATGAGCACAAAAAATACTCAGACCATGGTCTCGGCTATGCTGCCTACTGCGAAGCACTCAATTGTTTAGACGAAACCATACTGCATGAGCAGGGTAATGATGTTTATGTTCGATCTCGTCGAGAACGTGGAATCTTCGAAGGCCGTTCAGAGTGGCGCTCTGCCAATGCTGGCATGCACCTACGTACAGGTGAAATTGAAATCAAGTTTGACTCTAACACTCCAATTCCACCCAAACCCATTTCCAGAGGTCTATGGCGCGAAACCACTCAGCAGTGGGATGATACTTGGCAAATACGTGACCAAGCAGAGATTTTTGACAAGTTCCGAGTTGTCATGGAGCCAAGAGAGCATACCCAACGGATACGCGTGTCCACACCAAGATTGAATGCAGGGGCATACAATGGAGTTTCGACTACTTACAACGATTATTATCTAGAACCAGGAGAGACAGAACTAATTGTCGACAACCCTACATCGTTTAGTTGGAAAGAACTACAAGAGCTCGGTCATTCGCTAGAAGAAGAGCCCTGGAGAGTGACATTCCATGTTCAGACCTATATCAATGACACAACTCTGCGAGGCGAAGATTACCACGCATATTACGATGTAGATACGACACCAGCCGAGCTGACAAGCTATCACTACGATCAATCTACACAACAAGTCGTTGTCCGCGCTACCGAAACTAACACAACACCTCTTGGTCGCTCATTGCGTGCACCGAGCTGGCATCCTTCGTATCAGCTTACCAACATACAAGCAATTGACATTCATGGCATCAGCCATCCTCTTGCCCACGACAAAGAAGTTGAATTATCGAACTACATACGTGACTTCTATTTTTCAACAGCTGATCTGGCCGAGGGAGATTACGAGTCTATCGTGATCAACCTTGTAGATAATTTTCATAATGTTGCTGTGCATACAAAAGAGATGTCACTTACGGTGGATCGTTCTCCACCAGACATCGCATTGTCAGTCAATGGAGAAGACTTTATAGATGGCCAAGATGTTATCGGTCTTGAAAGCATAGAAATAACAATAACAGACGAAAACTATCCACGCGTTACGTCGATTGAAATGCAGGGCGGTCCAGTAGATGACCATGTCATGCTCAATTGGCTAGTGGAGAGTGACGATAGGCTAAAATATGTTGCAACGCTTGAGTACCCGCGAATATTTCCAAGCTTAGAGCCCGGCGAGGAATACACCTTAACCATAACGGCATCTGATGATTTTGGTAATGAACGTGTCAACGCTTATACGCTAGCCTACCAACCGGCAAACCTTGTCAGAGTCGAATCCATTTCGGTTTTCCCTATAGATAGCCTGTTAACCGATCGCGCGGATAACCCACTAAATGTCATTGTTTCTAACGAGCTGCGAACTGAACAGGGTGAACTCGCGAGTGGAGACCAGTCAGTCATGATTACACTCCGTTCTGATGCTAATTATCCCGTACACGTTATTGACAACACGATAACAGTAAGTCCAGGTGAAACAGTTGAATTTGTCTATAACATCAACAACAGTCAGGGAAAGCTCTATATACCTATCTTCTCTGCCGAAAATGGAGTACAGGGTGACTCTGAGTTTATGCTTTCAATACCATTGCTAGAGGCTAACTAAACTAGACTGCTTCCAGTAAAGTGAACAAATCCGGTTTGAAACGTACTTGCTTGGAAGAAGGAAGGGCGTGTGTCACTCATACAATAGTCGACTTACCTATTAGGTTAGAGTCCGACACATGTCCCTAATTTAGCGACTATCGACAAACGCTTGCCGAAATGTCTTCTTTCCCGCTGTAACCCCAAACCGGTTCGAGGTTTCTCCTCAGAGCCTTTACATAACTGGCAACTGAGGAGGATACTGGAACATCAGTCTTTGAGCCCTACTAGACAATATCTGTATTTTCTGGCGCCGAGTGACTTATCAACATAAACAAGAGAGCCGTATTGCAACTCACGTTTAAGCCAGGCATCGCTCACATGGATACCTCGCCTTAGTGACTCTTCCCGACAACGTTCTACGAGTGGTCTGTAGTCCCAAACTTGTCGACGAATCACCGATAGGATCAGCTTCTGCTCTCGTGACAACCTAACACTGCCTCCAAACCACGTTAGCCTGTCGAGTTCATCGCACAAAGTTGAACGTGTACTACGCAGGTAATCCTCGATCGTTTCGATAGTCGGGTAACCATAGCCTTCTGACAAATCGGCGCTCACGCGAAACAGAAACCGCTCTAGGTTGCTAGTAAGTGCTCTTACGCCTATAGACTCGTTCACACTAAAAGACGCTGCTGCAGAGCGATAGAGGCGCGATTCTTTAGTAACAAACCATAACTCATCAGATTCATGCCACCAGTGATCGATGAAAGATGAGCTAATCACATATTCAGCAAGTGGTGAACTAGCCTTTAGCCGCCCAACACCATTCATTTCTGCCGGCCGCTGCGCGGCTCTCCATTCTGACTTTAACGTATCAAACCCTGCTTGGAGCACTATCAACTTTGGGACCCATGACTCCTGCAAAACTTTTCGTACTGGCCTAGTTTTCAATGTTTCATCAACCGGCAACCAACCAACTGGTCGTTGTGTAACATCTAAAACTAACCTAGATAGACATTCGACATGAACCCCAGCTCGAATGTAGTGGTTAGTACGTAGAGTCCCCATGACCGATGTGATACTGCTGCAATAGACACCGATTGACTGAGCGATACACACTTGAACGTCCAACAAGGTTTTGAGCGTTCGCGAATCACTACACCTGAGCACTTCTCGTGCCTTTTTGAGTGTTACTGATACATGTTTCTCGGAAATACAAAATTTAACAGCTAGCTGCTTCTGTGATTTGAACCTTGCACCCAGATAGTAGCTAGTTACCAGGTGAAGATGTTGATCTGAAAAATGGTGTAGATCCAACTTGATGGATGACCGCAGATCTGACCGGTTTGTGTTGCGACCCATTTTTTTTACCCCCTATAGGGGGAGGTCGCGATCAGGGCACTTTTCTAGAGACGTAGGAAAACTTACAGTCCCGTGCGCTGCATTGAAAAATTTAGAAGTTAAATTTGAAAAATGCAAACTACAACTTGAGCATTTACAAGTTGTATTTGTTAGCTATATGACTGATTTATTGGAGATTAGCAACTAGAGAAGGCACTGTGCTCGAACTGCATTATTTTTGGATTTTCACATTCGGTGGTAAAATAGCGACCTATCAGCCGGGCTGGCATGATCACTTCAATCGCTCATACATCCATACGAACAAGGTAAGATACGTCGTGATCTATTTTTTGGTGAAGGGGCGATCTGACAGTTGAGCTAGTGCCAGTAACTACCCGGCACCGCCCAACCGATTTGATTAGAATTCGACGCGTAACTCAGATTGGATAAGCGCGCGGCTAATCACATCAGACCAAAATTCTGATGTCAGGAACTGCATGATACTGCCGGTACCCTCGTTGTAGACAATAAACTTGTCTGTATCAAACTCGGCTGATAGAGCCTCTCTGACCTCATAGCTAGTCCTAATCTCATCAACCAAACCTAGCTCAACACTCTGCTCACCCGTCCACACCAAGCCTGTGAGCACACGTGGATCATCTGATAGCTTCTCGCCGCGGCCTTGGCGCACTACATTGGTAAACTCAGCATAAAGTGGTGTAAGTAACTCTGTCTCTATGTGCTGTGTGATAGCATCGTCCTCAGGTTGAAACGGATCGACGAAAGATTTCGATTCACCGATCGTGTAGCTGCGACGCTCGATACCCAGGGTTTTCATCGCATCGACTAGGCCAAAGCTTTCCATTTTAACTCCAATCGATCCAATCAACGAGTTTTTATGAGCGTAAACCATCCCGTTCTTTAGCGAACTACTGATATAGACGCAAGCACTGGCACAGACCTCCTCGATCTGAAAAACGATGGGCTTGCCCGCTGCATCTTGCTCTCTGATCAGCATTTCGGACAAGATCTCACTCTGAACAGGGCTGCCACCGGGTGAGTTGGCCATAATCACGACCGCTTTCGCACTGTCATTGTCTATCGCTTCTTTTAGAGCCTCGGCTAACTGCAACCCATCGCCGTATTTACTGCCTGAAGCGATAGCGCCATTGATCTTAATTACCGCTATATGGTCGTCAGACTTTTTGGGGCCTGATGGTTGTATAAACACCAGAGTTTGCCAGGTCGCCAATCCAGCAATGATAAATAGACCAAGTACTTTGAAAACGTTGATTATATTTCCACGACCAATTTTCTTCTTAACTTGCTGAACTTCACTGATCAGCGATTCTCTCTTGGTAGGCATGACTCATCCTTGATTACGGTTACCTCACATTAGGTTAGATGTTTTATCTAAAATATCAATAGGATAAGAGAACCTCATCTTGCTGATCTAAAAGCACTGAGACTTAAAATCAAAAGCTATGTGAGAGAATAGGTTATTAGATATTTTTTTGTAATGGACACTCAATGAAATACACACCGACCAGGGAAATGAGTCGAATTTTCAGGTTCGCCGATGAACGCCGCAGCTTTGTTGTTGAGGCTAAAGCTGGCGCCGGTAAGACGAGTACGGTTGCACAAGTGATCCGCAGGGTGGTTTCTGCTACAAACCCAGTGCTCTACCTGGTGTTTAACGTACACAACATCGCTGACGCGAAAGAAAAATTGCGCGGGATTGAACATGTTACTATCACTAACGTTCACAAACTTGCATTCGCCAACCTCGGCATCAAATATAAAGACAAAATCGGCGATATGAACTTCCCTGCTTACGCAGAACTCATAGGTAGCAAAGATAGTAATCTCGTCTCGAGTGTTCGAAAAACCATTAACAACTTCATCACTAGCTCAGATGCAACGATCAACTCACGGCATGCACCTAGTATCGGTCGCTCTTATAACTCGACGTGCAAGACAAGTAGAGTAGTCGATCACGCCAGACGAATCTGGTCAAGGATGCTCGACGTTGACGATAAACTAGCGAAAATGCCACACGATGGATACCTACACCAATTCTGCACAACAAACATTGGACTTCGAGTCCTGAGCCAATTTCCAACGGTGATAGTTGATGAAAGCCAAGACCAAAACGAAACATCCATTGCTCTTGAGAAGGCTTATCTATTTGAGAACAGCCAACACCAACTGATCAAAGTCGGCGACGAACACCAGGCCCTTTATCGCTTCCGCAATGCTGTCAATGCCAATGCTCGATATCGCGACACTCTGCCTTTTTTACCGCTTTCGAAGTCATGGCGCTTTGGAGAAGAAGTTGCCGCACTTTCTCAGCAAATTCTGACGCTTAAGGGAACCCCAAGGACAGACAAAATATACGGTAATGAGCAAACTCATACTGCGATACTACCACCGGGCTCAAGGCTATCTGGCCCGCGAGTTGTCCTTCATAGAACCGCTGCTGGCGTTGTTCGCACCGCTATTGCACTCTTAGCTAAAGGTGTACGCTTTAACGTAATGGGTGGCATAAATAATTACATTACCCAAGATCTTCGGTGGTATGAGCAGCTTCGACAAGGCAAAACCGTTGGCATACCGGTCTACTTCATCCGCAACGTCCCCAACTGGCAAAAAGTAGAAGAGCTAGCGAAAAATCATGAAGACCCGGATATAACCCGTGTCGTCAAGATTTTTGAGTTATGTCAGGCCAACCGGATCAACTCAATTCAAGAGCTTATTTCTCGCATTGAAGGTCAAGAGTCCGACTGTGATAGCAAAGCGATTACGCTGAGTACTGTACATCGATATAAGGGTAGTGAAGCCGATCAAGTGATATTGTCCAACGATTTTCGGACACTTGATAAGCTGGCTCTACTTAACAATGAAGAACTCGTTGATGAAATCAACACTCTTTATGTGGCCGTCACACGCGCGAGAAAACGGCTTGTCCTCGATGAAACGACGCAGCAGATAATGAATGGCAAAGGCATAATGCGACAAAAGAAAGCTAGGAACAGCAACCGCTATTGCGCCCGCTAAGAGCCGCAGGTAAGCGGCCCTTACTGTTTTGCCTTGTATCGGGCTATCACCTCTTTTACCTCATCCAGTACGCCATTAGGAACGCGCACTACGGTAGTAGGCTCACCCTGCTTACGGCCGCTACCTGCGCGCTTTCCACCGTGGCCAAAATTACCAAGGTCAGTCGTGGCCAGCAGTGATAGCTGCTCTTCTGTTTTACTCATCACACTCAGTCTACTCAAATATCGCAACTATACTGTCACAGACATTAAGCATCAAGAGCTTGGAATTGGTCGAGACCTACAAAGGTGATAAACTAGAGCCTTGAAGATTGGTGTTGCTCACGGAGGACAGCTTGATCAACAGTAACCAAAAAAGAAAATTCACGTTGTTTGGTATGATTACGGCCAGTACCATTTGGATATACCTAACGCTTGTAGTGCCCGAGTTTATATCTATAAATTCTCCATCCCTAATGTGTGTCTCGGGCGCGATTCTCGGTATTATTCTTACCCAGACAAATCAAACAACAGGCCACAGTGAAAACATTAAGTTGATTATCTCAGTCGCGTTACCTGCAATTGCATTGGGTGGTTCTGCTTTCCTACTGACAAAGGTCTACTTTTTGTAGCGCACCATGGACTTCATCATTCGCGTCAAACATAACTATCGGAACATACTCTTGTCAGCACAAGGAGTCGTCTCCGGGATGAGTGTACTAGGCAGCAGTGTTCCTGTGGCCACCCGCGATGGCTCGAGCCAGACAGTTGAATTCAGAGGTTTCGCCAGCCGCGACGATGGAAAATACCCCACTGACCATCTCGTTAAAGTGCTACAAGTAGCAAGCCTTTGTGACGATTCAACGAAAGAGGTTCAAGCTATTCCTGTTGGAGATTACTGCGTCGGTGTTTTAACCGACAATGGGGTACAATTAATCCTGAAGAACGAACGCCTTGTTCACTACGCCCATGATCAACAACCGGAAATCCGTAGCAAAGCTGAAGTCATTAACCTTTTTGACAACAAACATTCGGACCTCGACAAATAAGGCCGTACTCAAAAGAACTGGGAAGTTACCGCTATGCCAAACAACCAAATTAACCTTCGACCAACTTTTCAATCTGAACTCGGAGATACCCTGTTTCCTGGGGATGATTTCAACAGCCGTGAGCTCAACAACTTAGTGGGTGAGGTTGTTCAAGAAATCTCTCGACTAGATAAACCTTTCACGTTATCTGGGTTGACCGAAACTCTAGACTCAATGACACCACAGTTTTTACTTGACAGCATCTGGGATTCAAGAGACAAGCAACGTTGGTCATCCGAACTCAAACCCAAGCTCATCTCAGCATTTGAGGACTACTTTTCTAATGGCGGTGCTGAGTCGCGCCTTAGTGAAATAGCAGACTTGTTAAACAGGTTGCGAGAGAGCGGCATTGATATCTCCAACGCTAACAAACTTGAGGCCATACTGCTTGTCGGTGACTGGCGAGAGAAACTAGTGAGATTAGCGGAAGTGGGACGCCCTGTAGGTATCACCTTTACCGTACGTAATGACGCATCTCCTGAGGTAATCGCCTCTCTCATGCAGCAGTTCATGTTCAAGGCACAAGCGACTGAGCGATTTTTAGGCAACATCAAAGCGGGGTAGGGAAGCATCTAGAGTACTAATTGAATACACTAAAGCTACTAATATTCTGAGAGCCGGCAACACCATCTAACTTTGTATGACCTCTTTTAGACAATACTTGTATCAGTCAGGTTAAATAGAACACCCATTTGACGTCTACAAGCATTTAAACTTCAACATCGAAGGAGAGCGTATTAAGCGGATTGTTGCATCCATTTGCTTTGGGCAGTCGAACTGGACGCTATTTGATGAATCGACTGACGACCAAAGCGTTTCTTTCGGATACGCCATCTACATTAGTCGATGAAAAATTGAGATAAAGAAGGGTCAACTTGACTTTACTTACCTTCACACAGCAGTTAAATTTTGGTTTTAGTTATGGAGTTGCAATGGGGTGGTCAGTTTAGTTTTAACAAACACCAACTTGAGGGTAGAAAGTTAAACGCAACAGCCACTTAATGGCAGTGCTCGCGTTGTTGAATGGATGTCAAATTGACATTCTTGAGGCGGTAAACACTGCCAACATCAAACTTCATTTTCCTCCTGGCACTATAGTGCAAATTAGTAACCAGAAACCGCTTTTGTAACAGGAACTGATGCCTGTCCGAACAGTGGTGAAAACCGTAGTGTCGATTTAAGTTAAAAAAACGTCGAGGTTTTACTCGAATGTCATGAAGGTCCATTTCAAACATTCCCATTAGTGGAAACGTGGCGTGTCGTTTGGGTGGGTAAAAAGATAACAATAAATAGGCCGAACGGATTCGGCGTCACAGCAATCACTCAATAGCGGATACAATATGAGCTACCTAAAAAACGTTACCATCTCAGTTAGTATATTGATTACAGGTATCATTGGATACCATGTAGGAAAAACTCAAGCGATAGAGAGCACAAATCAACAAAACACCCTACTTAGTGCAGACGACACATTGATGGAGGAAGTTCAGACTCTAACAGAGCTAGATGGACTGAAAGGTGGCCCAGTGAGAATGAGCACCGCTCAAGCAGAAAAACAGCCTGTGCATTATCAAGCAGTAGAAACAATTAGTACACGAGAAGAGCCAGCAAGCGAGCTAAATGAGAGCGAAGTGCTTTTTGACGATCCACGAGTTGGTCGCGTGAAAGAGCCAATCAGTTGGGCTGACATTAACAAGTATGCGCCTCACTTGAGCTATGAAGCAAAACTCGATCTCGAGACACTCGCGATGTCCGATCACGACTCGGCTATAAAGATGTTGGCCAAGGAAGCCAAGTTCCCGGATACAGGCGACATTGAGAAGGATGTGTTCTTTTCGGCACTGGATCAACTATCGCCTGAGATTAATAACTTCATGTTCACAATTGATATTGCGTATCAGGAAAGGTGTGGCAAGCCTATGAATAACGAGCAGTTAAAGAATTCTGTTGTAAAAAGCAGTGACCTCTTTTTCCACTACCGAAAGCGCAACTACCTCAAGCTTCGTGAAGAAATGTACAAAATCGCGCCTTGTACTTAACAAATAGGGTAAATAACAGTGATAAAAGACCAATTCAAAATGTGGTTATGGAGAACTTTCAAATGCTCAAAAGGCAAACACATCAAAGGTGGCAATTTTTGTGCTGCCTTTGGATATCAGATAAATCCCAATGCCTATAAGCCTTACTCCGTGAAATTGACTGATGGTACATAGCATAATGTAATCGCGGTTAACGCGCTGCATGCTAAATCGCTCATCATCTTCGGTGATCACCTTGCCTTTAATCGTAGTACAGGGAAACCGATTGGCACACCAATAGCACACCCAGACAATATTGAATCTGTAACTCAACTACCGCTCGTTGATAAAACAGTTAGCGTGGAACGGCCCGCCACCGAAAAGCATGAAAATGGAACAATAAAAAACAATGATTGATTTTTACTTAAATATTATAGCTTTGGTGGCAATTACAGTAGGTGGATTTGCTGCTGCTTTGTCTTCACCTTCACCACAATACAATAAAGATGGTTCAGTTTCATTAGCGACAGAAGGTAGCAAAGATGATCGTATTGCAATGTACCATAAGCAAAGGCTGTTTCCTTGGTTCATAGCCCTTGTTGCTGTTGGAGGCCTCTTACAGATAATCTCAGTTAGTGCGCCCGTAATTCAAGAGTCACGTCAGCAACGGTTGCTTAACCTAGAGCTATTAGAACTACAAGTTGAAGAGAAGCGTTTATCAGTTGCGTTACTAAATCAAACTTATACTCCCGAAATAGAACAAGAAGACACTAACACCAAAATTTCGTCAAAGGGAGAGTCTTTAGAGTCGCAGGATCTGGAAGAACGTAATAAAGAGTTAACCGAATCTGTCGAGTTAACAGATAGCAGCGAAGATGTACTTAGCCCTCAAACCGACCTGACACTATCGCTAAAACCCGAGGTTGAATCTACGTTCAAATTTGTCCCATTGGGCGAGTATAAATCGGACTAGCCTCCAAAAATAGGCGCTCTCCTTCACGAAAGCGCCTTTAAACTACTATGAAGATGCAAGTCTTGTCTTGGTCATCGCACCAGATTCGATTTCCGCTCGGCGCCTTACATCGATAGGCCGAGCAATACGATTTCTAACTGAAAGATTGTTAGAGTAACGGTTCATACGCTCCAACGCGCTATCAAAGTCGAAGTCGTTGCGAGCACTGTCATCTGACGATGAACGTTTTGTGTATACAAAGTTAGTTTTCATACGTACTCCCACTTTAGAATCTCTCGCCTCATCTGATCTTACTACACGGCTAGCCCTTTTTAAAGTTATCATATCAATCCCTCTAAACTCTTACAGAGTGCGTCGTTCGCATAATCAAACGGATCAGGCTCAGTATACCCTTCGTCGTGGTACAAGTGAATAGCTCCCTCATAAGGTGATTGTATCCCAACCCACTGAATTTCCAGTGCTGCGGCAAAATACTCAGCATAGATTGTAGCAAGCCTAAGCCGTAAACCATCAATTGGGCTCTCATCATGATTCCCCTCAAGAAAATTAATTTTCAGAATCAACTTTCCTCTTGACGGTTTACCGAGAACCAATGCACAAAGCTTCTCGCCATGCCAAATGGCAAGTTCAATCCTGGAAGAATAGTTCTGACGGTATTTATCTAAGGTTGTACGCCATTCATCTGGTGTCCCTACTGAACGCGTAGGGTCTGGATGTTGTACCCAGTCTCTATCCAAATAATTCAATGCCTTGCCGTCAATATCGGTGAGCTTTATGAAGCCTTCATGCTCTGGATATATCTCAACAAAATCTTGGACAACTTTTAGGGCTACCGCTCCCCTTAAGTCTTTATATTTCTTTGCTATATTCATTATGTACTACGTTGTTGTGAAACTAGGATTCTTTTAACAGGTCAAAGAGCAAGGTGTCAATCCACAGAATCATCCAAATTAGGTGATTTGACCCTTACATGACATTAGGATTTAAACCACTTACACCACACCTCGATGCCCACGCCGCCTTGCCATCGCTCCATCAGCAAGATCAGCGCCTTGAGCATAGCGAGCAGGCATTTCTGGCGAAGACCAACCACCAGCCTTTTGTATTGCAGGCAGGGTTACGTTGTCACGTAGCATATCCTGCGCGGCCCCAACTCGACCTGAGTGACCTGAGAGCACTTTACCTACTACCGCGCTGTAGCGCTTAAAAACTTTATACACTGTTTTCCGATCGATATGCTTGCCATCGACAACCTTCCGCCTAGCACCACCTTTGACGCAAGGTACAAACAGGTAAGCTTTCCTGGCCGACTTAGTTAATCGTTTGCTCGGCAATTCAATACCTGCTTCGCGGCAGTACGATGCGAGAAAACCGACTGTTTCGGGCGACAAGTAACGAAAATCCTTCTTACCTACCTTATTTGCTTTGGAGAAAGGAATGTTGAGTACGCCAGCTCCATCAGGGCGAAGCTCGATGTCCTCTATCTTAATTGTGGCAATTTCCATCGATCGCGCCATTGTCTCATAGGCCAAGGCGAGAATAAGCCGGTCACGGTGCTCAATAACCGATTGCGGCTCTCCGAGCTTTGCAATGACATGATCAAGATCGACGTCATTGAAACCAACAGCTTGAGAAATTGTTTCACCAGCTGCAACCTTTGAACGAGAGATTGCACGCAAGCGCAACTTAACATATTCATCGTCGCAGGGATTCGGCATACCGGTAACCCGGTGCATCTTAGAAATTGACCAAACATACGACTTTAGCGTGTTTCGATGACAACGACTGCTATGGTATTCGAGAAAGCTCTCTACTGTTGCCGGCTCTGCTGGCAATGAATTTAGTGCCTGATCAGTGCAGTAACGCGAGAACACAGCAAAGTTGTAGGTCAATTGCTTGACGGTATTAGGACTATAGGCCTCTTGACGATCCGCGAAGGAATTAAGCAAAGAGGAGACACACGCCTGGATCTCTGGACTATCGTCTAAGTTAATACCGTTATCCGAAGCCAGCTTCATGATCTTAAGCATGGTGCTAGGCCGCAATGATTTACCATCCGAACTCATTTTGTTTATCACGCGTTTTATCTCGGACAGCTTCTGAACCTTACTGTCGCGCTTCGCCAATAACGCCAACTTACCGTTTTGTTCCATCTATCCTCCGTCAACTACGTGCGCTGGTGCAGCGCAAACAAATACACATGTACAAACATACAGCAAAAGCAGACCTGAAGCCATGGAAATAGGTGGACATAATCAGAAATATGTACACTAAAAATTGTATGCATTATTTATCAATGCGTTATGGAAAGACAAGTGCCTCACCTGTGTCGTTACAGCGTCACTCAACTAAATGGACTATTAAGGCCATTCATAGTTCTAAACACGTGACCACGTAACACTTGAAATCTATCGAATTTTAGAGGTCTATTAGTCCGTTCCGTGAAACTTGGCTATCAACATCTTCATTGATAATTTCAGGTTTTAAGTTAGTATCTTTGATACTCTCTAAAGACAAAGAAATATTTTAAACTGTACGTATAGAAATCTAATGTCAGCAATCAACAGGACACCCGTTGATTTCATTAAGCAGTTCGCACTTCGGAATTAAATCCATAACGGCAATTTATATTGTTTTTTCTTTGGCAAACCACTTAAAGGAGTGTTAATATAATTTAGAACCCACTTAGTTTATCATTTTTTTACATGGAATTTAAAAATGAAAAAAACCGTTCTATTAGCAGCAATCCTTTTGTCATTTGGCGCGTCAGCCAATGAGAACTCATTAGGTACGAACTTTATATATGACTCAAAGCACTCTTACTCTGTTGGTCGTCATAATTCCACATATGGTGGAACTCAAATTCAATCCAATGGATTTGATAACAATATTTTTGATAGTAACGAGTCTATTGTTCAAGGTAAACGAAATGAACTGCATGAATCCACTAATGTGCACATCAGTGGATTAAAAAATTCTGTCGTTGACTCTGACAATAGTTTTCTCTTTGGAACTGGCAATGAGCTATTTGGTGAATCAACCGACAACACTATTATTGGTCGTTACAACCATTCCAGAACATATAGTAGAAGAAATGTTGTCATCGGTACAAATAACAACAATGACTACTCTTCAGATAACTATGTTTTAGGTGAACAAAATAACTTTGAAGATGCAAGCCTTAATTATACCATTGGTTCAGGCAACTACCTTTCTTACGAATCTGACAACAACATTCTCATGAGCAAAGATTCATGGATTAATCGTGGCCGTGAGAACATAATAGTTGGCAACGGTCCAGGTTTGGAAGATTCCACTAGAAATACTGTTTTGGCGAACGGTAGTAGTATCACCAATTCGCACAATTCACTTATTATTGGAAATAGTTCTGATGTTTACAACGCGAACGATGGTGTATATATTGTAGCCGGTCAGTACTATGGCGATGAAAACCAATATGACAGAGATGTCGTTACTATTTCAGGTGAAAACATTCGAATTTGCCAGGGAAGCGAATGCATTGATAATGTCTTTGAGCTTCTTAAGTCGCTGCAATCTCAAGCGAACTAGCTGAAGAAATTTAAGTAACAATCGAGGATAGTGGCCGCTGCTATCCTCTTTCAATGAAATCCACTCTTGGGACTTTGCAAAGCTCCTTAACTCCCTGACTACATCGATTATAAGTATAACACCTCACAATTAGTCAACCTCAACCCATCCCAATGAGCAGCTGCCATCGACAACCCTTTCTTTAAGAGATTTTTAGCTTATGCGTGGACATTCCATTAAAAAAGGTGGCATCTATAGCCACCTTTGTACCAATCAAAACAGAGACTAATTTCTGTACTTTTCGTCTAGGATTTGTAGTAATTCAAAAACATCTCCAATACATTCATCTTGTCGGCAAATGCTAATATCTTCAGCAGACAAAGTTATTGTTTCTTTTCCATCGTTAAAACGGCCGGTTAATTCACCCGCAACTATATAAATACCTCTCTCTGGATCTTGAACAACAGCATTATGACCAACAATTGTGGCATCGTAACCATTATATGCACCACTCCTACTACCTAACAGCGTTACATCTCTAGAATTATATAGTTCATTATGTGCTCCAGAGACAAACGAACCAAAAGTATCTCGGAAAGCATTCTGGAACCCAAAGGAGTAGGTCATGTCTGAATTTTCAAAAAGGTTCAAGTCACCAATCGCGAAGTTACTATTAGAACGATAGTTCAACTTATTTTGGTTACCGAAAGCTGTACCATAAGAGGGTGACTCAAACTTATTATATTTTCCAAAGATAATGTTATCACTTGAATTAAACTCTGCTCTGTTCCCTGTACCTACAATGATGTTTCTATTAGAGCCTTCTGCAGCTGTATTACCCATTCCTCGAATGTCATTCAGTTCTGTATTATGCAATTGGTTTTCTCGACCAAATACGCTTGATTTTTGCGAATCAAAAATATCGTTTCGACCACCATTAACTACAGTCCTTCCACTATTAGTGACAAAGTTGCTGCCTACAGAATAAGTATTCGGAGATAGCTCTATAGAGTTGGAGCCTACTGCATATGAGTAGGGGAATCTATAATAGAGTCACTGCCCAATGAATTTTCGCTTGCAATGACGCTTGTTGATGAGACGACTACTAACGCTAATAGAACTTGATTAAATTTCATTTTCTCTCCTTGTTTTATACGTACGTAGATAAACCTGCGGTGTATCGCAGGATAAGCAAATAAGTCAAAATCAAACTTTACTGCATTTTGACTTACTATGCTTTGATGATAAATTCTCTCGCCTATGTTCCAAAGGCTTCTGGTGGTTCAAAAGTTATATTGCCAAACAATTATCCGATCGTCTAATTGTCTAATGATATATTTTTCGTGCTTCTAGTGGTAGGCAAAATAAGCGGAGCAACGTGTACAATGACCTTACCCCACATAATTTACGCCTTCATTCGATCGAGCTATTGGAAATCAATCAGTCAACACTGTTAATGTTACGGTTCGATTGAGCAATTTTAACGTAATACCGAATAGGCGGAATATAAAAAAGTGCGGCTGTAAGCAATGCCAATGTAATAATGAGTGGTGAATGACCCTTATAAACCTGCACACCTACAAAGAATAGTACTGACAAAGTAAAATACTTGGCTTTAAATAGGCCGTTTATATAAAGTGCTACAATTAGAGAAGGTGACAACTTAAGATCATTAAAGTCTTGTTCAAATCTTTGTAAAGGTTTCACAAAGTGTGGTGTTCTTGATTCTTTCATTTAATCTTTTCCGATTTAACTGCACCTAGGCGCTTTGATAAAAAAATGAGAGTACCCCAAACTAGAACAGCAAAAACAATCAGCTCTAACTCTTGATACTCCCACTGAATTGCTTTTCCGACATACGTTACTGCTAAATAGCCGTATAAAGCGGTCAGCAATAGTGCCAAAGGGGTAGCGATAATCACATTGGCCAGTCTTGGCCACCGGTTCCCAGAGTTTAACAATGTAACCAAGAACCCGAAAACCAAGACCGTATAGACAATGCCTGTTTCAGCAAAGATGAGGCTGAGTGGGCCTTGATCACCGCTTAAAAATCGCATCCAAACCAATGGAAAAGAGCTAAAGAACCCGAACCCAAACCAGGTTGATTGGAATAGAGCCTGTATCGAGAGATCACGCCATGATTTCATTAAGCTCATTTTGACATCTCACTAATCTCAAAGTCGACTCTAACCGAATAACCATGATACATTTCATAAAAATTTGATGAATACTCCTTTTGCCATTTCTTTGGGTCAGGTGGAGGAGTCTTTGCTGCGTACACTGGCGACGTATCTTTGCCCACGTATGTCCTGCCTTCCTTATAGTAGAAATCCTGAACACCAAGCTCCAAAATGTGGCTATTCCCCATTGCACTAAACGTCGTGCGTGTGAGAACTCGAGGCGAATACAATCTGATATGTGCCTCGATCGCATCTATCTGCTTCTTCGTAATTGCCGTTGCGTTTTTTGTTCTATCGCGATCGTAGGGGTTAAAACCATCGTAAGCTGATACTGATAGTGTGAGATCACTGTTTTGAGCCACAGCGTCAAGCAGAGCGTTTAGTTGCCCATGCGCTTCAGGAAGCATTGCTGTGCTACCTGTTGAGAAGACCTTTCCGTCAACAAAGCTCAATGTTACTAAAGATGCTTGTGGTTTTCCGCTTCTGTAATTGTAAAGTACCAACACGTCATCTTCCGGAATAGCGCCTTCAATGAATGTGCCGGCTTCAGCATGAAGGCCGAAGAAGGCAGAGGGTTCATAAGGAGCTTCTTTTACTTTATCGACCAACTCTACTAGTGGCGCACTAAGTGTATCCTGATACTGGACCAATCGTGCTTTTTGCTGTTCGTCCTTTTCGGCTTGAGTAAGAGGGGTTGATTTTGTAGAGCTACAACCCGCTAAACCGAACGCAAGAGCAATGCCTAAAACGACTGCTTTATCATTTGGAAACATAGATGCCTTTCCGTGTCTAATTCATCTCAAAATGTAGGATAACAGATTTGACTTATGTTTTGTCTGATCGTTTTTTTGGTTCAAGAATTTTCTATTCCATTTGAACTGATTGATGTGATAATCGCAAGTGAATTTTCTAGTATGCAGAATCCGATAATTTCTTCTCAAAAGCTATTGAAGCACGCCACCAAGTACAACTCAGTGTAGTTTAGTGAACTGTATCCGAATCGGTAATAATACAGTCCTCTACCTCTATATGATATGCCGCCGCAATAATTTTCGATTCGTCTTCTGTCAATGACAAGCTTAATTCACCAGCGTTTAATAGATAATATGGGCTCCCTAGGCTAGTTCTATCATCTATAAAATAAATCGCGATATCAGTTGCATCAGCCGACACCCTTATATTTTCGTGCCACACTTCTAACTTGTTAATATCTGACATTAACCAACAATGGCATCCATTAAACAAGACTATAGGATCGTATTCTTTCATAGTTTCTCTTTGATTCTTAACTGAAGAAAAGAGTATTGACACACTTTTTATTAATGACAACGTCGGTGTAAATCTTTGCGTAGTACATCGCAAAGCTCATATATATTTGAAATGCACAACTACACATTCTCATTATCTAGTCTAATTTGTGCGTATATGACGGGCAGGCGTGGGGACTTCGTGACCAAGTGCGAGAGCTAGAGGACTACCGTACCGGGTACCCGACGTTTACGGCGCTATGGCCGTGCCGGTCATTTCCCTCGAACAAGGCAACCTTCAACTCGAACACTACGATATCGGTGCTCCTGGGTATACAGTTGCGGTTGGCATTAGAAAAGAACTTATCAGATGGTACTGAGATGAGTGCGACAAGATAAGCAATGAAATCATAACAGCCACCTCCTTGAAACCAGTGAGAAGTTCATAAGCCCTGCGCCTCTTACCATGAAGCCCCGTTGAACTCCGACACCCGGTCACATTTCCTATTAGGTCTTGTTGTTCTTGTCTTTGGTAACGACACAGACCTTATCGTGTAGCTTTGGACATGGTGATAACACCCATAGTTGCCGCTTCATTGCGATCAGCTCTCAAAAACTTCTCGTCTCTGCAGGGTAGAGCTGATTTGGTTATGCCAATTTTGGTAAAAATTCGATGAATAATCACCAGTAGTACTTCGAGGGACCGCCGGGGCCGGACGCAATGGCAAGAGCAAATATTCGTAAGTCTGATTTTAGGTCCTAAACTTGAAGTGATTGTTTGTATGCTTGTATGTTAGTTGCTAACATACAAACAAACATATTACTGTACAAGGTGATGATCATGGCTAGAGATCGTGGATTCTCAATCGAAGATGTTAAGAAGGCTGCCACTGAGCTGTTGGCCGAAGGTAAAAATATCAATGGCACTTCATTAAGGAAGAAAATTGGTACTGGTCGACCATCTGCTTTGATCGCAGCCTATTCGGAACTACTTGATAAAGGGGCGATTTCTATACCTGCTCAGATTGATAAGGCCGAGCCCATCAAACGAAGAGAACTACCACAAGATGTAAACGATCAGCTATCTTCACTTCTTGAGCAGGCATCAGAAATGGTCCACCAGATCAATGACTATGCAAACCATCTTGCCGAACTGCGATTAAACAACGCGGTCCTAGAGGCTACTGAAGCTGCGGCCAATGCTACGCTTAAAGTTGAAGAGAGCCTGGCTCAGCAAGCGGACGCATTCGAAGCCAACGAAGATTTAAAGGATGAGATAGAGTCACTCAAGGGCCGGCTACAATCTGCCAATGACGAAATTTCCCAGTTAAAAATAGACAAGGTTGAACTGTCCTCTAAGCTTGCTGCCAGCATGTCTAAAGTTAAAGACCGCGATGCAGCGATAGCCGAGCAAACCAAGACTCTTAAGAAGCACAAAGTTGCGTTAGAGACAGCTGAGAAAGGGAGAGTTAAGGCCGAAGGACAGGTGACCTTACTAGAGACCAGAGTTACTCAGCTTGAGAGTGACCTATCAGAGTTCAACAAAACTACTGGTATGCTTGAACAAGCTCAAACACAAATAGAGTCCATGAGCACTGAAATTGCTACGCTAACAGGTCGAGTGCAAGATGCAAATGACGCAAAAACAAAAGCATTGAATAACCAGGCTAGCTTAGAAAGTACTATCAGCGGATTAAATAAAGAGCTCGAAACCGTAAGAGGTGATCTGTCATCGTCCCAAACCTACGTCGGACAGCTGCAGGCGCAAGTGGAGACGATCCCAGAGTTAATTGATGCGCGGGACAACATTTCATCGGCTATGAATAAACTACAGCTCGACCTCAATTCTTCCACGAGCAAAGTCGAATTACTCGAGCTTCAAAACAACCAATACTCGATTGACAATACCGAGCTTGTTCGTCAACTTGCCCTAATTGAAAACAAAAGCAAAAAGGAGTCTAGTGACGACTAATTGGTTAAGGTTTGCTAGGCGGCTTGGCCGATCGAGTTCAACGGGATGCTTTGCATATCTCAGCTCGTCTAACACTGGTAACAGGTGGTTTAGTTTGTATTAGCAGGTCATCATCGCAGAACAACTCATAAGCCCAACGGTACTTATCAGGTCTAGCGAGGATAGTTGGCAGAACTTCATCTGATACTTTTCCGCCTTCCAGTGCTCCCTTGAGTTTGTTAAGAATGAAAACTGATTTGGTTTCTCTTTGGTAACTGAGTTTGGCGCTTTGCGAGGTTGTCCTTGCCGGCGTTAAGAACTCTACAAACCAATTGCGTTGCAATGGCGATAAACTGTCATCGTGGAAGAAAAGGTCATTGTTGAGGAGTTCAATAGCTGTTTTTTGATCTCCCATCCTGAGTAAATTGGCTACGATTTGATACGATGACAAGGCTCGTTTGTCGGGAGCGTTAATATAGGGCGCTTCTGAAAGCTGATTCGCGCACTGACCAATTGCGCTAGAGGGCATGAACAGCTCTTTCATCATTGCTGAATCTGAGTTCAAGCTGCATACTCTGCCATTGATACTACGCTTAGAAACTTGTCTATATTTAACAATATAATGCTCAGCACACCGATACTGCCAAACTCTTTCAGACAGAGTATCATCAGTGCATCGTTTAGGTGCCTCAGTCCGTTTGGCCTGGCT
Organism: Vibrio sabulosilitoris; assembly: GCF_055391395.1. Classification (NCBI taxonomy): domain Bacteria; kingdom Pseudomonadati; phylum Pseudomonadota; class Gammaproteobacteria; order Vibrionales; family Vibrionaceae; genus Vibrio; species Vibrio sabulosilitoris. The sequence goes on along the minus strand of NZ_AP029601.1, from coordinate 164,190 downwards.
GTCTTTCACCGAGGGCTGCTTGGTCTTCTGCGGTGAGGGAATAGGGGTCTCTACCACTTGCTCCGTGTTCATAGATGGTACTTTTGACACTTCCGGTGCTGATGAACAACCAGTTGCTATCGTCCAAGTGGCAAAGGTCAGCAAAATCGGTCGAAGATATCGCGAGTGTAACATTGGTAAAACCTCCATTTTGGTCCTTTAAATGACTACTTACCATACCCACCAGATACTTGCCGGTTTCGTCGAGTACCGGGGAACCAGAAGAAGCGGGGATCGTTAATTGAGAGTTAATTGCGAACTTTCCTCCAATATCCGGATTTAGAATGCTCGTACTGACTCCAAACTCACCAAGCAAGCCCGGTGTGTTATCAATGAGCACCCCATCATTTTTTGACATGACTACGACTTTCTCTAATAGTTCTCGTTGTTGATCGCAGTCATTAGCTATGCACTTTGAAGCCTTCCAGTCGAGGGGATAACTGGACTGAGACAGTACATCAAATAAGCTTTCTTTGATTCCATTCAGCGGTGAGATTACCGCTACATCATCATGAAAATGGCGGTGCACACTGGTTTGAGCTGGAACGTCGAACTTAAGCCCATTGAATGTTAGTGATATTTGACCACCAGCGTCACGCATCGAGTTTTCAAGCGTATGGTAAGCAGTCACGATTTTGAACTTACCCGAGCAATTGAGGACAATCGCGTTGCCCGTAACCATTTGCTCACTACCATGCGAATGAATGGTCAATGCAGCACCTGCCTTTACAGCGACAAAAGTAAGAACCACTCCTATAGCAAATCTAGCCATTACACTGCTCCTTACCAAAGGCCTGTTTTAACCAATCAGCTTGCTCGTTTACGTATAAAAAATCGCAAAAGCTATCATTGGTAGTTTTGGTCATATCCGGCGCAATATACTTTTCACTGAAATCAACTGACTCTTGGTTACAAAGTGTATTTTCCGCCCAGTCAACTAGAACTGCAGCAGCCATGGTACTGCCGTTTGAGCTAAACTCATCAGGAAGGTGGGCAGGTGGAGGCAAAATTCTTCCAATAGACCTATAGTCAACCTTACCGGACAGCAAATAGCCGCCTTTTCGGTTGCAAATGACTTGACCAAGCTGCGCAATTTTTGGGGTCATCTCAGATTGCACGAAATGATCATAAATATAGCTTAGGGTAGGGATGTAGTTTATGAGAAGAGGGGCTTCTTTTGCCACTTGGACTTCGGTGAGCTCAAAGGGTAGAGCTGTCGTGGCAATAAAGGTAGTGTTGTTGCCGTTTTCTTCGCTAGTTGTTGAATTGTCGCTGGTATCTTTACTTCTACCTGCGCTTAATGTTTGCTTATCCTCTGAACTATCAGGTGACATCCACTCAATGGCGGCTGAACCTATTACGTACAGTGTGTAACAGGCCGATGCGTCTAAGGTAAAAGATCCGAGCATTAGGACAGCTACACAGAGTCTCTGTGATTTGGTTGCAGCCCAAAAACTTTGAATATCTACCCTGTCATAGAATCGTTCTCTCTTCGAACGAAGGCTTCTCCAGAACACAGAAGTGAAGCATTGAATTAATCCGAGATCTTTCTTTACTAGACTATCCGTCTGGGTGCCAGGCTTGCTTTCGGTACGCTTCATAGGATGCCACCTCCATTGTGAGTGATTCAATGAAAATTAGGTTCATTTCTTTTAGTTTTTTAGTAGACATGTTTGGTTCTCTTCTTTAAGGCGTAACCTCTTCAGTTACGCATCTTTCACTAGTTACTGCCCTAATGTACTTTGTACAAAAAAGCATCAATTTCTAAATTAACATTTAACAAATGGAGCCAACCCTGTCAACTGATTGCATAGCGTTCAGGCTCACATTTACTGTGGTCAGACGTCTTTCAATAGGGGGGTGATAAGCAATACTTGAATGCGGCATTGGTGAAAACGTTGAAATTTGCAAAGTAGGACTAAAGAAACTGCAGTACTTGGTAACTAGCGAAAGACATTGGAAATTAGAGGGTTAAGTTAGTAGACTAACGTTTTTTACTGGATTATCGAAGAAATGTTTAAGCCCTTAATACCAGTAGTATCCGGTCTTTTGACAGGTGTAGTACTCTGGCAAGTGATCGGTACTGGAATGTATACCTACGAGTTGTCCAAGTTCTATGGTTACGACTACAAATTTTCAGAACACGGAATAGCTCTGAACGGTTCAACTTGGATAGAAATGGGTAACTATATCAGTATTAGAGACCTAGCAGCAGACGCCCCTGGGCCGACAGGAAGTACACCAGCACAAATGTGCAGTGACGTCACATTCGAACGTGGAACTCCAACGATCAGCTTTGTCGGCGAGACTGCAGTATGTTGTTGGGCAAGCAACGAAGACCAATGGCTTGTACCGTTCAAAGATGTAGCTGATACTCGATACTACATGTGCGGTAAGTGGCCACATATCGACATAGTAAGTAAGCCAATATCAAAAACCAAAATTGATGTTGAATTAAAACAGCACCCGATGCATAAGGACTCCTAGTTTCTAACGATGCAATAATATCGGTTATTAGAGTAATCAACGGGTTTTACTTAGCAAACACTAGCCGGCAAGAACCTTAGTAAGTATATGATTTAAATATACTTTGCGGTAATAACTGTAATTATTGCTGCCATAAATCACACAATAATAGGTCGAGTCTTTATCAACCTTGACCTTACCTCTCTCTACTTCAAGAACAAATTCCATTCAATATAGTGACCTTGGTTGCTCGTTATTATAAGCTAGTTTCGAAACCTCTACATTCTTAACAGCTCAAATGGATTTCCGATGTTCAGCAATAGACCTGCACTAAGTATTGCGTTGTCTATGGCTATGGCTCACGCGCCCGCTTTTTCTGCGATCGAAGGGTTTAGCTTTATTGACACGCTTGAAACTAGCAAATCAATCAAACGTAGTACCAACTCCGCAACACTTTTAAACAACACGTCTCTTGTCGCCGCCCATGTCAGCGCGGGCCTTGATCGCCGTATTCGTGTAAGCGTCGAAACAGAGACTGAAGAAATTAGCAGTTTCACTACCGATGTCGTCACTGTAAATGATGTTCTATCGCCTTTTGGAACAGAGTTCTTTGGATTTTCTGTGCCAATTGACCTGCCTGAAGAAAGCAAATACAAAATCACGGCCGAAACAATCTCACTTAGCGGAGATGTCGTGGACACCGTCTCTACCGAAGTGATCAGGGACATCACCCCACCTGGCTATGGTGAGAAGTACGTCAAAATGCAATACGGGGGGCATATCAATTCGTTGCTTCCTCCCGGGAGCTGGTATCTTTCTCACGTTGTTTCAAGTGTTCATACCATACTCAACCTACCTGATATCATTGACGAATCTAGTATCGTATCTGCCATCATGGAGACCTTTACAATCGGTGACGACGGCACGCGTATCCCTTACAGGCAACAGGAAATGACATACAGTCCTTCGCTTTCCTACGCCCAGATCAACTTGAATACACACAAAACGATGTTTCCACACGGTGATAGCGCAACTACTCCGTTTGAATTTCGTATTCGACTAGAAGACCAAGCTGGTAACGTGTCATACACACCCAAACAAACTGTGTATTATGATACCGTTCTCGCAGAAACGCTTGAAGCATATGCGGTAAAAGTGCCCGGCAGTGAAAACGTGATTGCCGGAGAAGTTGGCTTCGAACCCTACTCTCGAAATATGGAAATCGACACGAATCCAGCAACAGTTATGTATCGTGTGGAAGACTGGAACCACCGCGACTCGTCAGGCAACTTCAACAACGCTGGTGGTCTCTTAGTCTCTGGTGCCGATAAAGTCATTACAGATCAGAATGATGGTTATGTGTACTATATCGATACTGGCGAAGTTGGCCGCGTCACAATCACTTGGCGGATTCAGGCAGATTACCGCTCCGCTAGTGGTAATCAGCTCTATTCATTTGTACTTTCAGACATTGCCCCCCAAACTCCCACAGCGCTAAGAGGTGAGTACTGGTACAGTGACCTCGAGGACTATGATAACTGGTCTCGTCGAGTGATGAATACCGAACTGCCAGTTAGTATAGAAAAGATGCGACTGGGCGCCTCTATGCGTTCGTATGACCAAAAAGCGACACACTCCGGTCACGAGTGCATCATTCCGGCAGGTGAACAATACTGCGAAGTCGAAATGCCGTCTCCGTGGGTGATGACGAAAGGCAATTCTCGATACTTCCACGACGCAGCATACGCCAGAGCACTAGACGGCTCCCTTGTCAGCAACCCAATTTACCCTGTTGGGTCGTACAATGACCAGCACTACCCCGAACTTGAGAGCTTTCATTTTGATCAGCAAAGCAAACTACTCTCGATAGCTCTTATTCAACACGCTCAAGGTGGGTTTCAAAATAGGATTAGCCTAAAAGGATATGAACTTCGAGATGAAAATGGTGAAAAAACACTATCACCTATCGAGCATAAGCAAACCAACTCGCAGTTTGACCTACTGTATGACTTAACACAATTGCCCCATGGCATGCACAAGATCTACTTCTTTGCTGAAGAAAACCACGGCCCTTCGATTAATGAGTACCTACTGGATTACCTGAATGACAAGGAAGCGCCAGAGATTGAGTTTGGCTACGACGGCGCTGATCTTGAGTGGGTTGTCGAAGACCTCAGGAAAGTTGAGTTTACGCTAACTGACGATTCGGCTATAACCGACATCCGAGTCAAGCTGAGTGGATCTCGCTTTGATGTGGACTACTTATTGGGCTATTCCCATATTAGAACTGAAGGCCAAAGTACTAGCTATTCTCTTGAGTTGCCGAAGCTTTTTCCTAACCTTGGGCAGGATGAAGACTATCATCTAGAAGTCCTCGCAACGGATGAGTTTGGTAATAGCCAAGTATCAAGTGTTCGATTCAACTACCAACCAGAGAACTATATTCAGTTAGGCAAAGCTCGCTACCTGCCTACCAAAGATGGTGTCGCGCTCTATCGCGCTAATGGAGAGCCGCTAGCTGTAATCGAGTCGCAATATCCTCTTTCCCTTGACGACAGTATGTTGGCCACTGGCGATCAAGATGCTGAGATAACAGTGGACGCATCTTCCGACCATGGCATCAAGATCATGACGAAGACTGGCTGGGTCGAGGTAATGCCAGGTATGACTAAAATGATCGTGATCGACCTAGGTCTCGGTGAGAGGCTCAATGTCGAGGTTTATCCGGCGATTGACGAGCTCAAAGAGGATTCTCACATAGACATGCTATTCCACATCCCCCAACTTTCTTCGAAATTTGTCGATTAAGGCTATGTGATAACTTTACTAGTTAGAGCCATAGACCAACGAAAGACTCAAGCTTCAATACTGGCCCCCTACTCTGATAAAATGAGATGGGGGGCATAACTGTTTTAAGGTAAACCTGAGAGAGCCTATCACGAACCTAAGCTCAGTAGTTTTTGGCGCCTAGTATAAGTACGCGGCCCATTCAAAGGTTGGTTGCTCACGTTGCTAGCGTTTAGTCATACTGCAGCATCCATGGTTGTTAATCCTTTTGGCGCACCGTTGACGCCTCTCTTTCTTCCAAAGGCAGATAATCCACCAACGAAAAACAAATTGTGACTAACGCTGGTATGCTTAACAGGTAAGTTAGTTTTGTGCTAGAGGTGTCGGTGAAATCAAGCACAAGCAATATTATTTGCGATAATAGTGTCAAACCTATGCACATGATCAAAAAGCGCCGATTTACCCTAAGATTTACTTCACTAAGCTTCATAGCTGATATCTTCTCCTATGGATTTCTGAAAGTCAGGGCTACTGCCCTGCTCTTTTTTTGCCAGGGCCTTGGGCTACCACGAACTCAATCCGTTCATTAATTATCTGCTTGTAGCAACGTTGATCTCCTCATCAAGACAAAGGAGAACCGTTGGATTGCGCTATATCAATTAATACAGTTGATAATTTGCGTGAGTTGTTATATCTCTCTACGTATGAAGCCTGAGTCGATTGACGCTTGGGCTCCGAACGCTCTGAATTATACACATACCTGCTATCTGTTTCTGGCTTTGACCCCTCATACGCTAAAAGTGACTTCACGAAACTATCTATCTCGTGATGACGTGAAATTGCGTCGCACAATAGACTTATTTTATCTCCAAGAAAATCGATAGCCGTGTCACGCCAGTTGTAGGTTAAATTCCAATCGACATCAAAAATCCAAGTACTAAAAACTTTGCATGCTGCTACTAACGCATCAGAGTCGGCTAAATAGCGCGTTTTTCCAGTTATCAACCCTGCCGCCACTGCTATCAAAAACCTGATTTTTCGCTCGGTACACAACTCTAGCTCATCATCTAGTGCTGAGCAATAGTAGTCGTAGTTGGCTTCGCTCGAGTTGTAGATCACGCCAAGTACATCGAGGCTGAACAGGCCATCAAGCTCCGGGAAGTGGCGTACAACTGACTCACCAATTAGCACATATTCGTCTCTGGTTATATCCTCATCAAGGAAGACAGCGAGTTCATTTGACTCGAAAATGATAGCGGTCGCGTTAGCTGGATTTAGCAATAACGCCCACTGAGCTTGAGACAATTTATTTAAGTTGTACAAGTTGCGGTCTTGAGAGCCGAGCACAACTGATTGGAATTGAACCGATTCTTGAGCAAGTGATGCTGGAATTATATTCTCTAACGGCCATTGTGCGTTTTGAATAACCCGGCTGTCATCTGTTTTAAAATTGACGGCTTCTTTCCAGCCAACTGGATAGGGCTTGATAGGATCAACCGCCACATACTTTTGGCCACTATGAACAAAAGCGTGAGTATCCTGATATGATTCATGCATTGTGAACCCAAGCCTAGACACATAATGCTCGCTACGACTCTGATTAAAGCCACCGCGCACACGATATAGCGTTGGCAAACGTGCACTTTGTGCCCGAATCGGTTGGCCTTTAAGAAGAACCTCAATACCTTCGTAAACCTCACTGATCGTCTTGAATACGCGTGGGATAACGGCGCCATACTCACCGTTCCCGATTAAAAATACTCGATCAGCGTCCTTCTTAGGGCTCGTGAACGCAACGAACACAGCAAAGCCACGCGGCAAGTCGAAATCTTTCGCTTCCATCATAGCGTCGATATGATCCGCCAGGGTATACCAGATATGCGGCGCAATGTGGTCCTGTAAAATCCTAGATGGTTCGACCCCCTGCTCTTCCAACACCTCTGCCGGAAGGTCGTCAAATGGCCTCACTAACTGCTCTACTCTTGATTGATCGAATATTTCGTAACCGTCTGAGGTCTTTCTCACTGCTTGCCTATAAGGAGGCACAAGACCTTGGTCAAACAACTGGCAAAAGATCGCAGGCGAGGTGTATGACAATGCTCGATGAAATTCATCTTCTACTAGAAACTTACCGTCTAGATTGGCATCGACTTTCGCTTGCTCGTCTTTGTATTGTGCTGTACAGCGATAGAACGCGAGCTTGCTAAATGGCAGTCTATTGAGCAAAGAGAAGAGTGTTTTGGGGCTGGAGTTTAATCGTTTTAGCCCTCGAACAAACATCGACTTTTTTATCTCTTCGAGCGATATGCTTTCGGGAAGAACATTGGTGGCTGCAGTTTTATAGACCTCATGAACTGAGTTGTAACCGAGCAGATTGGCGAGTAACTCTCGGCCTTGATTATGTTTGAGTTTACCGTCTGGCCAGTGACGACCTAAATAGCTAGCTACCTGGTTGAAAGGTGAAGATAGATCTGTTGAGAGAATTGGAGTCCGCATAATACCGTTCCTTTGCAGTTGTTGCCTGACCACGCACAGTAAATGCGAGTCAAATAGTTGCTTGGAAAAATCGAAAGGTATATCTACTGACTGCGCCATGGCAACGGCACGAGCACCCAAAGCCCGCTGAAACTGTTGACAATTAGATCACGAATCTTCGATAAATGGAAGCGGAATAGTCTATCACTCTACCACCAGCTAAGCAGAGACATGAGTAATTGGAGACGACGTACTTACGAACAGCTGACTTGTATCCATTCAGTACAAAGCAGAAAAGAGGTTACCTCTTCAATCTAGCATTATGCCAACGTGCGTGACGATTTGGATGGGCTTAAATTGCATTGAAGTCAACTGTTTGACTTCTTCTTTAGTCAACTCTGAAACGGCTCGGTCTCGTTTAAGAAAGAGGATATGCAGTGTTTCTCCTGAATCTCGCTGGCCTGAACAGATAAGATCAGTTGGGCCAAACTCGATCACTTTAATATCAGTCAATTTTGTGGAGTAGGTTTCCTCCAATGCAAATGAGCAGTAACCACCAGGCGAAAAGTCTGATGCTCTTGCCATGTAACTGCTGAGAGTGATTATTGCGATAAGTGATAATAGAGATTTCTTCATACTTACTACATTTTCCCTTAGTGAATGGTTCTGGCCAATTGGCCAATAACCTCTCACCATTAACGCTGTGTGTTTCAATCAGCCTAATTTGGCTGTCGTTGATTAAAGGTGTTGAAGATTAGCTTGGCAGTCACCTCTCCTATCCCATTGATAGCACGAAGTTCTTCTTGAGACATCGCCGTTATTTCGTTTAAGGAACGACCTGTATCCGCTAGAGCGTTAGCTACTTTCCGATTTATACCTGGCATTAGTGCAAGTATCGATCTCAACCCATCATCTGGCCTAATAACACCATGTTCACGCTCTTCAACGCGTATGGGTTTATCAAACATGCCTGTCATAGCGTTACGCTCAGACCTGCTTTTATCGACGCGCCCGGCGTGCTCAACCTTCACAGGGTAGAATAATTCCTTCTCTGATACCCCCTGAATAAGCTTTGCAACGATATAAGCCGTGTGTTCGGTGCTGAAGCTTGTTAGCTGGTACTGTCCAGCAATCGCGGTAACATAATTAATCCAGCCATCTACCTGCTTGATATGGTCGAGGGAATTGTAGACCCCCTGATATTCACCGCTTTCGTTCAAAATTCCCTCGTAAATCCAAACTACCTTCAGACTTACACCTTCACGTGCTGATGCAACCATGGAATCGTAGTATTTCTCTACCTGTTTGTGAGCGCGCTTACTATCGCCAGTAATAGCTTGTCTGAGGTCAAGCGTTGTCTTTCTCTCAATGAGGGTAACGTTTTTCGAATCTTCATCGTTGGTGATCAGAATGTCCCCTGCAGCAAGCTGACCAACGGTCACATGAAGACCAGTGCTCGCAAGAAGAGCTATGAGTTTCTGAGGCTCGCGATGGTCAATGATCACCTTAACGTTTTTTCGAGTGGCTGGTCTAAATGGTGCGGTGCTTGGGTCGAGCTGAAGTGATTCGCGATAGAGGCTTTCTTGTGTCCGGCTTGGCAAGCCGTAATTTTGGTGAGACTGTTTAGCACCAAAGTTCGCGAACGTAATGTTATCGATGATATCGCGCTTGTTTCGTGTCGGCTTCGGGCCTGAATGTTGAGTCCGACCGCGGCCTCGCCTTCTTTCTAGAAGGCCACTTGACTCTAATGCGTCATGCAGCTCCCTTAAGCCAAGTGTGTCGATATCGATGTCATGTTCGAGTAATAACGAGCGGATGCCATGCTCTCGAACGGTAGTAAGCGCATTGATCATGAGCTTGTTAGCGCGCTTGCCAATAAACTCGCCATCCCCGAAGTAGAACCTTGCTGCCACATCAGATCCTTTTGGATACCAGGCTTTGAACATCGGTGCGTCCCTTCAACATTGAATAAATCAACATTATGCAGAGCGATCATCGTGCGCAAGTTCCTGAGCGTTATTTGTTCACCGCGTCACAAGAATGCCTCTTACTTTGCTCGTGAAAAATACTAAAATCGGGATCAAATCGTTTTGCTAAGAATGATGCACCAAAGGCTATAGAAGACACGAGCGCTAGACCCAAACCCGTAACGACAAAACCTATTTCGGTCTGATTATCATAGCCAAAGTATTCATATGTGATATAAGCCTGCGTGCTTACTACGAAGAAAAAAATTGGTATGGTGATGAGCAACTTCTTCCAAAACTTCTTAATAATGTTGCTGTTGTTTATTGCCATCAACGAAAAAACAGCTGTAAGCAGCCAGTTACGACATATCGCTTCATGTATCTCTCCCAAAGACGCGCCAAATCGCATGAGAATGAACTGGGATATCAGAAAAGTCAGTAAGAAGATCGTTAGACCATTAGTTTTTTGTTGCTTGGTATTCATACAACCTCGAAGTCGGAAAATTGATTTAGCAAAGACAACCGAAGAGGCGGGAAAGTATTCCTGCGCATGTCATCAGCCCAAACATTCTGATTAATGTCCGCAATCTCGATTCCATGCCTCAGAAATAGGTTAGCTTTTTCCAAGGTGGAATCTTGATTAACCCATTCCGCAACGATCACCGAACCAAGCTCTTGGGATCTAAGTGAGTCGACATCTATCTTATCTATCAAGTTAATGTAAACTCGGTTTGGACCTTCCGCATTAGCCAATGTCTGTAATTTATCGGGGCTATCCACAACTGCCGGGTGCTGGGACAACGATTGAAAATTTTCTTCACCGACAATTAGGTTATGGTCTGGAAAAATTGTTCGAAGATATAGAATTAGACCCGAAGCTGGCCCATACGTTAGCCCAATGATATTCATATCCAAGTATATCCTTAGTAGTGTCCTGTTTGCCTTGTTGAGCCCTGCTGCCCGGACAAATTCAAGGTTACCATATTCGAAATAAACAACTGCACGTTGACCGCCCGCCCTGCTCTACTCTTGCCCTAGGCGGCGCAGCTTCTCTTTAAGCGTGTTATGTGCTTCATCTATCAACCGAGCGAACGCCATGGCATTACACTCTTCCAAGCTGATTTTTATCAGCTGTTCATTAGGCTAATCGGCAATAACTATCTCACCACCAGCGAGCAAATTTGAAATCTGCTGCGCTGATAGCGTTTTCTTGACTGTCTTCATATCAAAACCTCTCTCGTTGAGCCAACCAATAGTACATTTGCCGGGCACGCTGATAACTCAATTAACTAATCTCGATTGTATTCAAAAATTTGGCAATTTCAAGGCATTACCAACGCCACAACAGAGTCATTTATCTGCTCTCTATATGGCTGAAATGGGTGGTATTCATCTAACATGAAATCGACCAGGTTATCGCGCGTAGCCTCTCCTGTCATTAGACCGCCAACCGGCTCCAGATTACGTCTATAGCGCTGCAACAGCATCCCCTCGCGCAATGTCGCAAGGCTCATGCCTGTGACACCATCGTTCAGCCAGAAGCGCCTGTCGCCGTCCCAGAGAAACTCACACGCATCATTTGCTGTGCTAACAATGCTAACTCCAAACCGAAGAGCAGAAGCTGGAGGCTCTATCCATCGTACAAACGACGTTAGACCTTCGACGGTTGATTTACAGCCATCCTCAAGCTTTACGAAAATGCTATCCTCTTCGCGATACCAAGCAGCCAGATATCTGTGGTTACCATCAGTGATATTTGAAAGGCCCCCGCCACAGTTTTCTCTTGCTGTGAGGGCGTCGTCAGGTGACAGATCCCAATTCAAAACGAACCAGCCAATGCGCTTTACGTGCTCAGCGCGGGTTGCACCGAAGTTATCACGCTCTCCCGAGTCAGCGACTGTATCGACAAACAACCCCGGCGCGATTAGCTCATTTGGCCTATCGAGGGCCGCAGCTATTTCCTCTCGCGTTATTGGTGATTGCCCTTCTACCCATGGGTAACAGTCTTGCTGATCTAAAAAGGCGCTGAGTTTGCACTCCATAATTGGTGACTCAAATATGCTAATCATGACTACTCTGCCGGATTGGTTGAATGAATTTAGTCTAGTGGCGAGTTATAGAATTTCTCTTTAGTGCCTGTTCTGGGTCCTCTAACCCTGATTGGACAGCACCTTGTGCCTGCAGAGGATAATACTAACACTCCAATGCGAGATTAATCTACTTGTTAAATTTGAAACCTGCTACGTTCAAACTGAAGCCACTAGCTTTTATCCGTAATGCCCACCGACACCGACATGATCCATTTCCTTGCTAGTGGCCACATCGTCTGCTCATCAACTTTTCTTGAATATTCGATCTGCTAAATATTGTGCACTGAAACCATTCACTGCTTTAACAGACGGGTCCGCACCGTACTCGAGCAATAGATCAAAGGCTTCCTTTGAGCCACTATCCACTGCTCTGTAAATAGCCGTGAAACCTCTAGGGTCCTGACGGTTGACTAGCTCTTTGACAAGCCCATTTTCAAGGAGATATTTCATTACCTGCAAAGATGTTGGCGCCTCACAACAGATATCAAGAACAGAGTAATTGTCCCTATCAACTGCATTCATGGGAACACCACGCTTCATTGCAAAATTTAATAACTCTAAATCATCGTAAGCTGCTGCAATATGGATCAAATTTTTATGATCTTCATCTGTAAAACGCGCCAAGACATCTGTGGGGTATTTATCCAAAGCTTGCACATCTCTCGTATGAGCTAAATTCGTAATTTCTTCGTCTTCCAGAGATAACTCTTTCGTGTCTCTAAAGCCAAAAATGTCATTCACTGTCACCCCTTCCATTTCTGGCCCAAGAAGGCCACCTAACATACTCTCAACGAGTTCAGAGTCACTAAACAGATCGTTATGAGATTCAATTTCCGTCATATCGCTCTCACTAAGAGCATCAATCTCGTCGACTCCCCCATCATCCAGATTATCTGAGACGTAATTTTGAAAGGCCTGCGTCATAAGTACCAATTTGTCATGGATAGTTAAGTTGTTCATATTTGGCACATCAGAGCAATCAAGTTCGACATCATCGTTCATAACCTGATTGCTTTCCTCATCAAAAATCAAGCCGTTAGTAATGTCCAAACTGTAGTTAGCATAGACTCGCAATATTCTACGGCCATCTTGCCAGCGAATATACTGATCGTAGCACTCATACGGTTCTGAGATGGTTCCGCTAAGCATGAGATATCTATTTACTGCTGATCGAACAATATCCATATCGCGGATGTAATCCAGCTTTTCATTGTTTGGAACCGTTCCATCGATTGCAGGATCTATTTTCCAGATGGTTTTCCCCCAATCCATCATGCCGGAGTTAGCCCCTCTCAGCATTGATTCTGGTACACTCATCTGTAGTGATGATTTTGGACTCATATCCAAAAAAAGACCATTGAATGTGTGCTTCAGGGTTAGGCCGAATGCGTCGGCATAGAAGCTATCAATTTGTATCTCATCGGTCCCGTATGAACACCCGACGATTGGTACACTAGCCTTTAAGCAGCGATTTAATCCGTCATCATTAATTAACCAATCTTGATAATGACTCTCAAAGCCAGGATGGTTCATCACTAAGATATCTGGAAGTCCAAAGCGGTCAAGAGAGGGCCCTAACATCGCTTCGCTTAGTTCTATAGAAACAGGCTCCTTTGCAAAGTGCTTTGTGACCTCGAAATTATGCGGAGGTTGCTCTGATGCAGTCTCGTTGCCAATAAGATAGATTTTCCACGTGATGTTGGTGTTCAATAGCGAATTTAGTAAATAAAAACTTCGACACTTATTCATAGTCTCATGGAACGCGGCCCCTGCAACAATGACGGTAACTTCATCTTGCTCTAGAAGTTCTGGTGTGAATTCTTTTATCTGCTTAGCGAGCAAGACGGCAGGTACTGACAGCATCATTTGCTGCTTCAAGTTAAGGCTACCAACCAAGTGAGGCTTTTTACGATTCAATTCACTCACTAAATGATTAAGTTTCTTGTGGTTTAACAGGTTCATGCTGATTGACTCTCCTTAAAATTCAATTTTTCACCCTGGCACATGCCTGTTATCAAACTACTAACTCATGTTCCTCGACCATGGCTATATGCCTATCGTTTTTGTGACGTATCGAAGATTTATTTAATCACAACGTGTCTGCTTGCGCACTCTTCCAATAACATGGCTTCTGTTTAATAAATAGACAAATCATTATCCATTCGCCACAAGGAGGTGTCGATGAATAGTAAACTAACCATAATAACGACAGCATTGGTGACGCTCTACGGCTGTTGCTCGAATTACACAGATCGAGTGACATACGACACTGATATCGCCAATGCAACTGGCACTATAATCGTCACAGACGCAAAGGTTTTTGGTCGAGAGCTTTTGATCGCCGAGCGCGATCAAGATCTCAAATGGATTGATGAGCTCATTGCTGGCGCAGATTCCATAAAATTCGGTAATGAACTCATAAGCGAGATGGAGAACATCTCGATCCTAGCCGCTGGTGCCGGTCTCAAATTTGATCCGGTGAGCGCCATTAACTTTAACTCCTCCAAACAGCAAGCCGACTTGGTTAATGAAATCAATACCACGGCGTTACGTCTTCAACTTGAGCAATTACAGAAGGACGTGGATATTATTCGCTCTGAGATGGACGCTCAAACAACAGCAGTTAATCAAAAGCTAAACGAAATTTCCAATCAACAACCAGAAAAGGTCACTGGCCCTAATGATGCCGCACTAGATGAGCTGACTAAAGCGATTGCAAGTTTAACTCAGGCTACAACAACTCGACTAGATACCAAGTTCGAGCAGCCTACCGCGAGCAGCGCGACCCTCAGCCCATTTGATGAATACCGTAACCGCTCTGCTTACCGAAACCTGCTTAAATCGACGCGTAACGCCACTCTACTTGATGAACGACATGATACTGGTGGCAACCAATTAGTACGTCTACAACTGCAAACCACAATCTTACCCGACCCGGATTACGCCCGGTCGCTTGGTGTACTCGAGGTCAAGGTCCTACCTCCCTCTCAAACGTACCCTGCAATCCGACAATTACTCCATGACTGGCTGACAGAGTTAAACCTTAGTGAACGCTATCGCATCCCCGACGACAAAAAACAAATTGATCGACAAAACTATGATGTGAAACGTCTGCTGTTGAATAACTTTAACATTGTCCAGTTGAATCCAGGCTTGGCATTTGTTGGGTACGAATTACTATTGCCTGACTACGTTAGTTACAACGGAAAATTGATGCCTGCTGATAGCATAGTCCGCATGATAGAAAGTGATCATGAGAAACTCGTAAAGAAATGGGAGAAGACCCAACCTGCCCTTGCTAAGGATACAACCTACCAAGCGTTACGTGAGTTTTGTACCGCCAAAAACATTACTAATGTTGCGATAAGCAAACCACTTCTACAGGCGGCTATGCAAAGTGATGAGTACAATCTGTTCAATAATATCCAGAATGCGCTCGAGCTTCGATACGGTGGAAGCGACTCGCCTAGCGAACCGGATCAGGGAAAAAAGGATCAGGTTACAACGGATGAAATTGCTACCACGTTCGCTAGATATCGTAACATCCTGGTTAGACAAATGAGCAACGTAGATGAGTGCGAGGGTTATTTAAATCCGACGCCATGGAGGGCGCTGGCCATGGATTCGAATCAGGAGCAGTCGGTGCGCTTCTACAACATCGGGCCAAGAGAGCAAGTACAGCAAATCTCCACTACGGCACACTCGGCGAGCAGCCTATCACTGGCCGCTTCCATTGCCGCGACGGAACCATCATCCGGTTTGGGGGCTTCAGCTGCAACTGAATACGCTCGTCAAAAGACGGGGCGCGCTACTGCTGCTGAACGCGTACCAACTGTAGTTGGATACGGCAAGGCTGGTACAAATGAATTTGGTTGGGTTTTTGGGCCTCATGCAGTGCTTGATGGCGAACGTCAGATTGATATGGCTCATTTGCTTAAAACCCACGACCTAACTGCTGATTTGTCCATCCCCGGCTGGTGGCCACACCTGTTACTTGAACACTCATCGCTTTGGGCCCCTGGACTTAAAGATATCGCCCACTCCTCTGTCGCCAATGAAACGCAGAATACTACGTTAACGAAGATCGAGCTCCGTCGTTCAACATTCAAATCGATCACGAAGTTCTTCACCAAACACCAAGATCAACCGACCGTCACTCGCGTAAGCGGCGGTCCAATCCGCCTCTGCAAACCTTCAACTTTACTGCTAGAAGGTGATGAACTTTGGAGAGCCTCACAAATTATGTACAAAGGCGTCATTCTGGAGCGAAGCACTATTACCATGGCACCCGACATGACGGGAATAATTGTCAAGATTCCAGCCAATCAGAACTTCTACTTAGATGCAGACACCGGCAACAAACTTAGAGTACTAACACCAATGGGCTCCGACGAAGTTAATGTAGATTTGGATACTTCGACGGGGTGCTCAACACCTCAGGCTTATGCACCGGCCACAATTGCCAGTGTGACACCAAAAAACTTGGACATCGCAGGTGACTTCACTGTGACGATTGAAGGATCGCAACTTCAGAGCATCGGAGCAGCCCACTTAAATGGCCAACCGGGCAAGCTCACACAGGTCAATCCGGGAGCAACTGTGCGGACAGTGAGCTTTGCTAAGAATGATCTTGTAAGCATTGATAAATCCAATCTTCGACTTGAGATTTACAAAACTGATCAGCAGGGCCAAATAAAGCTACCAGCAAGAACATTTAACATCAATAAGCCCGAACAACTGAAAAAGGAGAACTAGGTGACCATGAAAAAGGGAACTGTTAGACAAATCGTAGGTGTGCAGATGTGGCAAATCTTAGATGAACAGGACAATGTAGTGGCGTATTTTGATAGTGATAAGTATCCGACTTTTACGGACGGATTAGTTGTCCTATACGGGGAAGTTGGGCCAGATAACGTAGCAGAGCATGTCGAGGTACATCCAGAGTTAGTCTGAAATAACAGGTGACTCTGGCGTGCGGAAAATGCGCTCATACACCACTGGCAGTATGAGCGCTTTCATGAATTCGACAAGACTAACTCCTGTGCTGCATAAAGGTGCGCTATCTCCCAACTTAGCACCAAGCTCTGTCTGCCCTAGTCAACCATTAGAGCAACACCATCAGTTCGCTTTTGGGTACTGGCATTTGAAGTAGATCTAGTCTCTAGAGATCTCAACGAACACGAATTGACTCTATTACTGCGCATAGCTATATTCAGGATAGCTCGTTTACTGCTCAGTCAGTAAAATACTATGGCATTGCCCATCGGAACACCACACATCTTCAATTTTTACTAAGGCACATATGACAGACTATTATTTTGATTTTGACCACGCTCGAAAATTGCGTGAGGAAAAAGAGCAAGGTCATTCTGAGGATTCCACAGCGCGCGATACGCAACTTAGTGTACCCGCGGCCGAGGTCAATTTGACCGATTTCTACGCAAAAGTGCTGCATGGTTTCGCTGAGCAGCCGCCAACTAGGATTAACCGAACTCTTAAGTCCAAAACCGAACTAGACGCTCTAAAAACGGTTGCCGCGGCATTGCAGACTGCTCTTGAAGAAAAACAACAAGCGCAGGTACAACAATTAGCTTATCAAATTGCCAAGGCAGGGTTTAATGCTGAGGACATCAAGCGCGCTCTGAACAAGGACTAAAGACTGGAAGTTCTATTTACTCACACCTTACTCTGATCGTGCTAACCGTTAAGTAAAAACTGGCAATTTGACATAGCTGCTCACAGTGACCAATTACCTCTCGAGCTAATAGTTTAACCTCACGGTCTTGTCAGACGTTAGGTCGACCTAAATTGACACGTTGCAAGTAGTAGTCGTAGTTGAGCAGCGCTTGCTCCCATACATCAAGCGCCTACCGGCACTCCTGTAGATATGAGTAACGGTCATAGTGCTTGGTTGAAACCCCTGCTATTGTGTGACCCTGAACGCGGTCACGGATCTCTTTACTAAGCCCTAGCATACCCGCCAAGGTTTTAAAGGTGCGCCGGAGGTCACGAGGGGTAAATTTCCGGATATCAGTACTCAAGCAGTAACGCGAGACCGCATGCGCAAAGCTGTTAGTAGACATCGCTTTATTTGGGTTACCCTTCACCGGAAAAACAAACCTAGTTGCACCGGAAATCTCTTTTTGCCGCTCGAGTATTTTGATCGCCGATGCAGTTAATGGCACTACGTGCTCACGTCCGGCCTTGAAAATCTCGCTCGGCACCACGATGAGTGATTCATCAAAGTAAACATCTGACCATGTGAGATTGGCAAGTTCATAAGGCCGTTGGCCTCCAGTGTGGAGACAGAGTGTTGCTAGGTTACGCAAGCTTTGGCTAATCACTAGATCGTCACGGCGTTGCTCAAGATCAAACAGAAACTGGTGCACCTCAACCATTGAAAGATAATGAGAACCTACGCGCTCAGCGCCGGACTGCTTTGGTATCTTTGCTATGGGGTTATCAGCAATGCGAAAAGTCGCACCGCTAAAATTTGCCGGATCGTAGTCATGCTTCATACCAAAACTGAAACAGGCGTGAAGATGCAATCTCAATCGATTGCTGAGAACTACGGAGCCCTTTTTTATGAGGTCTACTAGGATAGGGACGATATGGCGAGGCTCGACGTCCTTGGCAGGCATAGAGCGGGGCAAGTACGGAAACACGTACTTTTCCAATGTGGCTAGATCAGATTGCCAGTTGCGCTTTCCTGCGTCGCGTTTGTGCGCTGCGTGGGCGGTAAATAGCTGCTGAAGGCTACCAGATGTAACTCGTTCTGCTCCTCGACGCGAGCCTGATAATCAACTCTAAGCATTACCTGCTGAGGATCGTCTCCAAATTGAAGACTATTCGACAGCTTGCCTGCGCGGTTTTTCGCCTGCGTTACGGACATCGCTGGGAACACACCGAGAGACAAAAATCGGCGCTTCTTACTCTGATAGTAGCGAAATATGAAGGACTTGCGACCTGTTGGGTCTATGCGTAAACCAAAGCGGCCTTGATAACGATGAGCAGACTTTTCCCACACATAGTAAGAGTGTGCCCTTGGAGGTAATGACTCGATATACTCAGCATCAAATTGATAGTGGCCGGCTAAGTTCATTACTCGTGTCCAACATCGCTAGAGTACGTAGGTGCGCAGAAGAAAGCCACCAGCTACACCAACCAAAAGAAAAGCGACAATCAACAGCCGTAGTCTCATATTCCCTCTCTAAACCCACATAGCCAATCTGAGTTATCTTAAATCAACACTGTTTCAAAAGTACATCATCTTGACAACATCTTGCAACCGAAGCCCACGCTTGGAATATCTGAGCCATGAAGCCTCGAAAAATATCCATGCACTGCCCTCACCATCCACTACTTTCAAATGCTGTTTGATACCTTACACGTCTACCCCATCGTATTGGATGATCGGTTATGCGGTTTGGGTAGCGTTAGTACGAGTTTTTTTGTTGATTAATGGGAAAACTTGTTACTAAACACGCAATTTTACAAGCTCGGGCTGGCCTCCGGCTCGCTGGGTAACCATCTCTATCCTACCCTGCTTAGAGGAATTAAGGCCAGAAACCATCACTCTAAGTTCGGCTGCAGGAACGTTGTCGTGTGCAGCCTGATCATTTTTAGTATCAATTGAGTTGGTCAAATAAACGAACGTATCCGCGCTCTGAATTAGTTTCGAACCGGCTACGTTTTGCTCAAAATCACTTATTTTTATTTGACGTGACCAAAGTCCAAAATCATCATCGTTGCCGCGCGTTATGATCTGATCCAGGATCGGTACGCAAAGTGCGCTCACATCATCTAGCCCCGCCCACAGCATAAGCAAATCCTCCACAATCACAACACGTTGTGCATGCGCATTGATATTAGGTAAGCTGCTTATCTTCAGAACAAGAATCATTAGCAGACACTCAAGACGATCTCCTATCCTGATATCTGAGAAATCGATCACTGATAGCCCCGCTAGAGGAAGTAGCGATTTACTCGTCGTAAACAAAGATCCGTAATCGCCGTGCTCAGTAAAAGGCTCTAATCCAAGAGCTAAGTCTCTTAGTACAGCGTTGTCGTGGTCTTGGCAATAGGCTTGCAGACCAGTTAGACTCGCCGTACTGCCATGTAGTGCTTTAGTAAGCTTAATGGCGTGAGTAACATGCTCAACATCCTCACGACCTTGCGTCGTTAGACCAGCCATCGCCATGATGTACCGTGCTGCGCTCTCTAAATCAGAACTCTCAAAATATGCCAGAGGATTTAGGGTGAACGAGTTGTTTTTCGACAGGCGTATAAGCTCGGCCCCAACTCGAGAGCAAGTCTCTTCTGAAAAGTTGCTAAAGCTCAACACCACCGCATCGCACATCGATGCACTACGTGCTGACCGTAACTTCAGGGAAGATAATAGATTTGGTAACAGACTGACGTATCCACTACCACCGTATCCGGTGATGACGCCATTCACCAATTTACCGTTATCAAACAACAGTTCATGACTGCATGTTATTTGATCCATGAGTTGATAGCCCTTTGCGCCTTAGTCTATCAGCAAGCCGTCGACAGCATGAATTTCTGCCGTATTTGATGTCGACACTTCCAAACTGTCTTCAACCAACTTAGCAAGCAGCGACTTGATGACAACCGCATTACACATCGGTTTTCTAAGCCTGATGTGAGCCTCCTCGATTAGTTTGGTAAATGATTTCAAGTGCTCTGGCGTTATATGGCCGTCTGGAACCTCAACAAAGGCATCGACCTCTAAAGGTTGGTCGCCAAGACACCAGAACTCACCGTGGTGTGACCACGATTCTCGACCGGCGTAGAGGAAGAGTTGGCTTAAAGGTCTATCCCAACCGGCAATGATCACATCGCGATTTTTTTGTGTAATTGGATACGTTAGGTACCGTTGTGTCATGAAATGCGTTCGTTCTATTAAACTAACTATCTCTGCTCAGGGTAATGAATAGCTAACGGTGCGAGTTTTCTCCGCTCACCGTCGCGTCCATATTAAAAGCATTACGTAATGCTATGTCATCATCGACATCTGCCTGAGTTGGCCGTTTGGGCCGCATAACGGAAATTGGTGTCACAGAAAAACCTACTCCGAAAACCAACCCCCAAAGTTGCCAGTCAAAGCCTGGATCTATTGTGGTTCGGTAATACATAAATGCGGTGCTAACTGAGATGCACACGGATAATACAGCCGGGACTTCCGTTTGAAGCCAGTGACGTCTGCGGCCTCGATATACGTCGAGACGTTGGTCAAGGTTCGATATCTTTTGGACTCTCACAAGATAGTGCTCTCTCCTTCCATGCTAAGTTGGTTCTTACTTGGCTAAATTGATAACTCAGTACTAGTGCAACCAACTCAAGCAAATGAACTGGCGCAAAACGTCATCACTACTTCCAGAGCTTGAGTAATTTTCTGGTGCGTTCAACAAAAATTATCCACAGCTGATTATCAATGCCGTGCTCGAGCGTGTGGTTCTTCATTTGCTGCTTAAGTAAGTACAGATCTCGTTGCAGTTTGATATATTTGAACAGAAAGTAGCAAGCAGCGCCTGTCGATAACATTGCGATAAACTGATAGACATTCATGTCTGGGCCCTCAAAAAATGTTAATCAAGTTTCTCATATATAGTGCTACCGTTGAAGATATTACAAACAGAAACCGTGACCAAAGGGCAAGTATATGAGCCAATTACCATCACAAGTGGCATGCGCGCTTCCCTTCATTTGTGAACTAGTAGCACTGCGCGTCACCGCTATGAACATCAGCCTGTCACCAAGACCTGGAGCACTATCAGAAAATAGCCTTTCCTGTGCCCACTTATCCAAGCTATTCGTCCATTTCATCCTGTATCTGCATCAACCAACATAAGCGTTTTTTTACGACGTCATTGATGGCTTGTGCGCGTGTTCGTTTTGTACCATAAGTCCTTGTGTAATTTTTCTTGGTCAGGGGGTGACACGTGGCGATATGCCCACAATCTGTGCCATCTTGAAGTGTTGCCACTCTCATTCTAAGTTTTGGCTTATAGATGCCAACACACTCAGGGCAGGCCAATCGGAAGATCTGCGCTTTTTGAACTGCTTTTCTTAACACAATTTCGCCAAATACCGGCCCTCACATTTTGGCCTGTCTCGTCGATAGCCCAAGATTTGTATCTCAGGTACTCCTCATGATCTTCAAAATAGAGCTGAAGTTTTTCACCATAGACGGTGAGATTAAGTTTGTATAACCCGGTCTCAGTCATTTTAGGGACAGAAGCATCATGAGTTGCTATAAGATCTTGATCGCCATCGTTTTGTATTCGCAATAGTTTCGTTTGTTACACTATAATCTTTCCAACGAATTTTTGAAGAGGTAAAGGTCTGTAAAATAACAATAACATTCTAATCGCGGCCCTTATATTAGCACTTAATCTCATTTGTCACGCCTGCCTCGCAATATTCAACAAGTAGCACATTTACCTGCAGAAACTTGTCACTAAGCCCTTGTTGATTTTTAGTCCAACCGCCCCTTTACCACTGTACAAACAGTATTTTAATCTCAGTCAGTTGTGCTCGAGGGCGACTTTTCCTTTTTGCACACCATTCCAACCAATCAAAGGACTAGTACATGAAGTTACTCAAAACCGTGGTCACCACACTGGCGCTTACGGCGTCTACCGCTGCTATGGCAGGGCTGAAACCCAACGTCTTTAGCTGCGATGACTTATTTGAACAGTTAACGGCTAAAGAGAACATCGCATTGGGCAATGACATCGATTGTGATGGTCGGCTGATCGACTACTCTACCCATCGATTTGGCGCTGTACTGGAAGGTAACGGGCATCGAATTGAAAACATTGCAACAAACAGTACATATGGCCTACTTACCGACTCGGTTCTTGTACGTGACGTTAAGTTCATCGGGATTAATCGCGTAATCAAAGAGAGCGCGAGCACAAATTACCTTATCGCTTCTAGCACTCCAAGCAATGCCTATTTTGGTAATTTAGTCTTTAGAGACATCACTAGTAACATCCCAATGACTAGCATTTTCAATTCAGTAGATGGTGAAATCGACGATCTGTTGGTTCGACTCTCAACCAATAAGTTTGAAAAATATCTACTCGCTAACACAATCAAGGGAGAGATGTCGAATATCACAATTGTAGGAGGACATACCTACCAAACTACGACTGGAGGAGCACTAGTCGCTCAATACGTCAACGAACCTGCTTCTTTAGCAAATATTCAGATCTCAGGAACAAAAGTCTATGGGAAGCTAGTCAACTTCTCGCTGATTGCCGAGCAACTAACTGGGTATATAAACGGTATGCGTTTCGAAAATATCAAGTTCGATACTCCGACATCCCAAGATGTATACCTTACTACGCGAAACAACTATTATTTACAGACAAATATGGTGCTGAACCTAACTCACGACTTTTGGACTGATGGTGATATTCCTCTGTACCCTGACGTTTATGAACTCAGCTCCGATGGGGGTATCTACGTTGAAGCGCGAGCGGATGGGGAAAATTCAATCAGTGCTATTCCACCAGAGCAATGTGCACCTTTCTTGAAGCAAGACAAGTATTGGTCACCTGCTCCGATCGAAATGTAATGACATTGGCTTAGTAGAAGAGAGCAAGGTTATGTGCCTTGCTTTTTTTTATGCCGCAACAATAACGTAATCTCTTTTTCTACTATGTCCACCATTAACGCACACAACATCCTAGTGCCCTCAAAGACGTATCGACTCATGCCTACCAGTAACACAAACTCTCAAGAAGTTGCCTTATCCAAATTTGTAATAGAGTCCTTCTCAGCAAAACAATGACATGGCAAGTGTGTTAACATGCTTTGCGGAATAGGTTACGGATAGCCCCTTGATGATAAACATTGAAAACTCGTACGATATGATAACTTGCCGGTTCTTACTGTCGCTCTCCATTGGGCGATTTGCTGAGATACTTGGCGTATCACGAAGCTCAATAACGCGGATAGAAAATAGGAAAGCCGAGCCCTCCAAGTGC
The DNA here is from genome assembly GCF_055391395.1 of Vibrio sabulosilitoris. Lineage (NCBI taxonomy): Bacteria > Pseudomonadati > Pseudomonadota > Gammaproteobacteria > Vibrionales > Vibrionaceae > Vibrio > Vibrio sabulosilitoris. Next base: position 140,346 of record NZ_AP029601.1, on the reverse strand, counting down.
ATTTGCCTAGGCGCCACTGCTGCGCTCCTGAACTCTAAGAACGCTGACTACCGAGTTTCAGTGTATAACTCGCTCAATCGAAAGCGTTATGTAGACTTTCTGTATAAACAAACCGGTAGTGGACTTCGCCTTCCCACGGTGACTGAATACCTGTGCGGTTGCGAGGAACCAGATTTGAGCTTTGCATACGGCAAGAGGTACTCAGTCGATGGCGACCTGCTCGGGGCTGAGGTCGAGGCCAATTGCTCTACTTGCGGGCACTGTGGCATTGCAGAATCAAAGGCAATCTTTCGTGAGTTGCAAATTGCAGTAGTAGGCAGGTTCAATCCATATAGAGAGCTTAACTACGACCACAGAGCTCTACTACCTTACGAGCAAAAATTAAGAGGTGCAGCGTTCCGTGATAATGAGCGTTTTACAACAGTTCGACGCGTCGAGACAGCAACGGGACGGGTAGCTGCGCGATTTGTTCTATCGCTATCACAAGAGCAGTTAGCTCAAGAGTTAGGCGCAGAGATTAGCACTATCCGGAGAGCTGAATTTAACAAAGGTGGGACGCAAGCGCACTTGGGACTGGGTTTGCGTGGCCTACTGATGCTGCGATCGCTCAAGGAACCTTGGCTAATACCTATATTTGAAAGCGTTGATCATGATGAGTACGTCACATTCTTGGAATCTGTGACTAAGTTTCAGGGTACGGTCCCGCAAGTCAAACACCCAACTTGCCCTGTGTGTAACTCTATGAACTTCACAACGTCAGGCCCACCTATTGGCATGACTAGGGGAGTGTTTGGCTTTCGTTGCGATGACTGCTCGCATACGGTTAAGGTTTGCAGAAGCAACACGCTTAAGAGAATACATCACATGCGTATAAACGAGAGCATCAATCTAATGAACGCTGATTGGTATACTACCCCCAACTTTGACGCACCAGTTGGATAGGAGATTACCACTCTCACCTGTGATGTGCGCGGTCGGTAAACATTAACTTTACTCGGTCTTCATGACCTGGAAAAGCGTGAACATAGCAGGCAGTTACTCTAATGCTTTTTTCAAATCTCGAATATAGCACTCAACAACATAGTCAGTTATTTTAGAGTCTATTCTTGTTGCCTTGTACAGAGCTGAGTTAGTTGGAGCAACTCCAGCAACTTCTTTTATTTTTGCTTCAGCTTTTCTCAAACTTCCTGCTAGTGCGACTAACTCTTTTAGTCGCTCGGTTCGTTCTTGTGATGCCATTAGCGATCGTCCTTCTAGTACGAGTCTTACACCAATAATACAGGTTACATCAGCGGCTCAATCAGCGAGTCGCAAATGCGGCGTTAACGCCGTTGTAATATGCTTCAATATAGCTTTTTGATATCCAAGTACCTTGCAAACCATATAATCAAGTGTTGATTGCAGCATAGTTCATTTCAGTAATGTGCATTATCAAATACTGACAATTAATGGTGTGACCACCAAAGTACAACGAATCGCATAGCATCAGCGCCTCAACAATCACTAGCCTGACGCTTACAGAAACCTACTGTTTATCTGGATGTCGTGACCTACATTGGTATACTCAAAATTTGACACCGGGAAAGATGGTAATGACTGCTTATCTGAACAGCGGCACAATGCTGACACTTAATGTAATCAACACAGAAGGTCGTGTTTGTATTTCCGCTATCGATCTATGCAGTGAATTAGAGAAAGCGTTTGGCACCGAACGTGCGAACGAGGTACTCGATGCTATCGGTAACCTGATGGTTGCAGTGAGTTGTCCTGTTATTTCCTGCAGGGGTACTGAACCGGTACATGCCATCTATATTCACGACTTTACCTATTGCGCGCAACAACTGGATCTGAACTATGTGCTCATGTGTGATGGTCAAGAAATCAATGCTGATGGCTCTTTATCAGGCATAAATACTTGACTGGTATTGCCAAGCTAATCCCTTCTCAACGCTTATAAGCAAGATAGATGACAGGTTTGTGGTGTCTTGCTCGACATAAGACACAATCTAGGTGTGTTCACACCGCTCAGCAGCTCGAATTGCTTACATGGGCCCCAAAAACGTACCTTAAAGGCACTTTGCACCTAGATTCTGTCACGTAAAAACTGGTGTATCATTGCAGTGCGGTACAACTACACGGCGAACGTCGACGCTTCGTCTCATTACGGCCGCTTGATCTAACATTCGAAAGTAGGCAGCTCAGAAAACTCAGTAAAGTAGTCATGCATCCGAAACTCGTCAATTTGTTGATCGTTCATTAAGGCAGAGCGGGCCAAACCAACGACATTCCCATATTTTGCATTCAATTTATCGACCGTTTCTAGTAACGCAGCCCTCTCAGGGGCACCTTCATCAGCGAATAGGTCGAATTGTCTTGACTGCTCATGCTGAAGCCTTGATGCGCCAAATCCCAATTTATAGATCGGTTGCTGCGCGGGGTCACCCGGTATCAGTTTTGAGTGCTGCTTTCTAAGCTCAGAAAGGAGTACTGAAGGATCATCAGTACATTGATCTAACCTTATATTGACTTCACCATAGAACGGCAACACATGGCTGTCATGAGGCGATGTCGCGGCAAAGGCTCGCACTTCTTGGATCTTGGCTTTTTGTTTTCGTGCCTTCGCACAAACCACTTCACAATGATGCGCTATGTGGGCTGCGATCTGTTCGCCATCGGTAAGCCTCGTAGCATGCGATTTAGTGGAAAAGACCTGCTGATTGGCTTGCTTGGAGGCTACTCTGGATTGCGATGTATCGAGCTCGAAGACTGATGTGCCACGAAGTTCGTAAATGACATTGCTAATTGTTATGCCGAACTCGCGCCGAGCCTTGTCTGGACACAAATCGCGGAGCTGCGCAGCTGTTGCGATCCCCATGGCCAATAGTCGTTCGGAAATTCGCTTACCTACGTTCCATACTTCACCAACAGGTATTCTCTCGAGGATCGATTGGGCTTCGACGCTTGTTGCGTCAAGCACCACGCATACGCCGTTGTAACCATCAATCTTTTTGGCGGCATAAGAGCTACACTTAGAAAACGTGACAGTGGGCCCAATCGCCACACCACACCCGATGCGCTGCTCTTGCCAAACCCTGCGCCTGAGGTCATCAGCGAAGTCATATAGATCTAATTTTGATGGTAAGTTGGATAAATCTAGAAAAATCTCGTCGACTGAGTAAACCATGAGCGGGACACCTCGCTCCTCTCCGGCTTCGCAAGCATCGATGATAGATTGCATAAACCTGTCGCTCTGATGACCCAGGGTTGAGAAATTTGCCGTCCATACACGTCCACCAGCACTCTCGATTTTGCTTTGCCCGCCATTTTGCCACAATGGTTTAAATTTACTTATTCCACATTGGTGGCTTGCAATTTTGTTAATTGCAATAGGGACTCCCTTAAAACCGCTGTGAGTAGTCACGGCAACAGGCTTTGATCGGTACTCAGGTAGAAAAGAGATGGCACTTGAGGCATACATACGCGCAGCGTCAACTAAGCAGAAAATGCTCATGATCCGCTAACCCTGTGAAGCTTGATAATCTTCCCAATGACACCTTCGCACGTAACCCGCGAGGCGGTTAAATCGACAGTTTCGGTTTTCCCGGCCGCAAACAGACAACTGTTATCTTGATCGAACCATCTACATTTTAAAGGCCCACCATCAATACTAAAGAGCGAGATGTCTTCGTGCTCCAAGGCTAGGTGCCGCTCAACTATCGCTAAATCTCCACTTTTGATGACTGGTGCCATTCCCCCCCCTCTCGCCCGCATGAAGAAACAAGCGTGAGGTTTGGTATCTATAATCTGCTGATGGAGAGTTCGTTCTGCCAGGGGGACCGGCTCTTTCTTATCCCGGCAGAAGTGAACGGACGCAACAACCACCCCATAGCTTATTGCGCCCTCCGAGCGAACCACTTGCTCATCGTTTGTCAAAACGACTTGGCCATCTAGTTCTACAAGGACAAGCAAACCGTCTGACCAATTACTGATCTGATCTAAGATCAACCAGTCACCACTTTCGACGCCTGAGGCCAGATGAGAGTTTGGAGCTATGGCGATATGATGCCGGCCGGGCATTAGATTGAGTGCCACATCCAAGACTATCGGCGGTTTCATATGCTTAACGGTTGGATTGTCGAAGCCTTGAATTTTCATGAGTTACTACACTGTTTAAATAACCAGTCGTGATCATAATAAAGATGCTGCGTTTGTCGAGAAAAATCCGTGCCTGAACGATAGTGGCTCACGATCATGACCAGTCAGTAGGAGTCGTTACCACTTCATGTTACTGTAGCTTACATCGATACTCAGGAAATACGGAATGGAAATTACTAGTCAAATTTCGAGGGGCCTCAAGCGCTACCCAACAAAGTCACTGCTATCTGAATTGCTAGTTCTACTGCACTGCGCCGCGTGCCTATGGTTCATCAATACCGCCGATTTGGAAGGGATCACCGGGCTCGACGCCATGCTTACAACCATGAAGGTAGTATTCATTACAGTGTGTATCTTGCTACCAGTGGCCTTGATATTGAAAATTGCCAGCCTTGGGAAATCTGAATAATCGGCGCTTCCTTTACTCGAACCTGTCAATACTAACCACAGTTTTGCGACTAGATACGATGGCTTAGACCTTTCGTATGCGATTATAAGTAACACATCGCATACACATGGAGTGAATATGACAACACTACAAAAATTAACCGAGCTTGTTCTATTTGTTATTGGTGGACTTATATTTTGTCTAATTGTCCAACCTGAACATCCCTTCGAGTCTGTTGTTATGGGGGTCGTTACCACGTATATCCTGAAGTATGGGGCAGGCCTAGCAGTACGCTTTGTCCGCTCGAAACTTAGTTAGGTTCCCACATAGATAGAACAGAATAAGCTTGCAGTGAGAATCTGGCGTATTCACTTTGGGACGAACCGCTAAATCACAACCTCGCCACCCGCGATAAGTAACTAAAGTCAGCCGGGTGCGGTTACCCCCAAGCGAAGCACAATACCTAGCATGTTCCTTTCAATCTACCTGATCTGGCATACATAACTCTTTGCTCTACCGAGCAATTCAGTCATAATGTTGTTGATACCTCAATAATACAAGCCCTCCTCCTGTATTATAATGGACCTATACAATGAAGCGATTATTAGCACTGATCCCTGCCATTTGTGCAATGGTAGCAAATGCGAGTTTTGAACTGCTTGAATTCACCGATCCTGAAGGAAACAAACGCGAATTTACTAACCAATTAGATGGTCGCTGGATCAATAACCAATCAGTCATCCACTCTGCCCTATCATCAGGTCTGGATCGTCGTCTACGCGTAACTGCTAAGAGCGAAGGTCAGACCGTATTTACTGAAACTACAAGTGTGGTTAGTACTTCGGATCGTATCGATATCGGTGGCCGCGAGTTTTACGGCAAGCGAATGGATATCACCGGCTTAACTTCTGACGGAGAGTACTCTGTCGACGTTGAAACCATTGATCTGTATGGAGAGGTCGTTGCCAGTCAAACTTATACGTTAAAACGCGATACTTCACCTCCTGTGATCCACGATACTGACATCACCTGGGTCAGATCGGCATACACACTTGGATCCATCGATCATTTTTCGGCTGGTGGCGCATCACTTGAGCTACGCCTCAATGAGATAACCGAGGAGGGTAGCGGTCTATCTCACGCTACCTACTTCATTGAAAATCCGGACTTCGAAAGAAAAACCATTACCGCAAACCTCAATGCAAGCGATCCATTTAGGGGAAGTGTCCAGATCCCGACGTCCACCGCAGCATCGAGTAGTCTCGTACCTGCGTCTAAGTCGGGGCTATATACGATTGGTTTCAATATTTACGATAAAGCTGGCAACTCAACCACAATTCAACGTGAATCGCATATTGATAACAACTGTTTGACCACCCCGATACGAGAGGTACTTAACGCAAATACGAGTGAGTGGGAACCGTACACAGCCAATATGAATGCTTACTCAAACCCGATCACCATGCGATTTGGTCGACCGCTAAGTCAATTTGAGTCTGGTGAACGAGCCCCTTACGGTTGGGCTGATAACTCAACTGTATCGTATGTTGAAAACGACATTGCATGGTACCAGAGAAGTTTGAACTACCCTGAAATATACAGCTACTTCTATTTCAACTTGAAGTCGGGTGCAATATGCCAGAGACAGAGCCTCAACAGCTTCAAGTTTACGCTTGGCGACGGAATAGATACCGCGCCCAAGGGTGTTAGCGTCTGGCACAATACTGATATTGCTGACCAGAATGGTGAATGGCAAACACATGGTAGACCTCGATACAACGTGCCCCACACCATTACCGGCACAAGGGTCCACGTTGAGCCAAGAAGCTATCGTCAACTGGTCACCGGTTCCGGCATGGAGCAATGCTTCGTAGAGGTCGGTGATGATTTTTGCGATCTTGGGACAAATTTTGTTCGAACATCAGGTAGGGGATACAGCCCTTACTCGATTCACCTCGCAAGAGATGATGGCAGTCTCCGAGTCCACTATAGCTATCTATACACCTATCATGACCTCAACGATCCCTCGGTCCTCTCCACTGAATATTCAGACGATAAGTTAGTCATCGTCCATACCAGAGACAACGATACGGTTTCCAACTGGCAAAAAGACCACTGGAAAATAAAGCAATGGGAGGCTGTTGCGACGAACACTGAAACTAGCAAAGAAATATCATTGAGCCGAACGTCACTGACGCAGCTTGATCTATGGGAGCATATCGCCACGTTTTCGACAGATAACTTGGCCGATGGTACGTACAGCATCACTGCCTACGCGACGGATACGTACGATAATATTGGCGCCTCTGAGCAGCCGATCGAGATTGTTGTGGACAACACCCCGCCTGTAATTAACATTACGTATGAAGAAGCCACTGTGCCATCAGTAATTGATGACATCAGAAAGATTGTGATCAAGCTTGATGACCAAAGCCCTTCCCAACTGACTTCTGCGAGGCTCTTCGGGTCCATCCGCGACGAGAACGTGTATTTAGGTATCCTGCAACACGACTCTCACTGGACGCTAGAGCAACCGCGCATATTCCCTACTTTGCAACAAGGTGAAAAGTACGGGCTCGAGATAACGGCCAGCGACATCTTTAATAATCAATCATCCAACACGATTGAGTTTTCCTACACCCCTGCAAATTTGATTGAGATTGGGATCTTGAGTTACCTCACCATCGATAGAGAACTGCTTGATAGGGACAACACTCCCATCGCCCAGATTCAATCACTTGATCCGCTTTACATCGATGATGGCATGCGCGCGACAGGGCCGCAGACGGCTTACATGACTGTGCACGCGTCCTCTGATTTTGGTGTTTGGCTAGATGAACCTGGCAACAAAACCAAGGTTGAGCCGGGGGAAACGATCGAGGTCACGATTGATTTAGGTTTCGAAGGCTCACCGCTCTCGATACCCTTATACCCCACAAAGCCCGACTCAATAGGCAAAGCAGAGATATTGTTCGACATCCCACATCTTCGAACGATTCACAATTAAAGCTGTGATCACATGGCCGACGCCCTCACACCAGGTGCTCGGCCATAATTTTCTGACCGTTTGGGCGCAATAACAACCTGCACTCTGGATATCACTTGCATCGAGCTGAACTAACCGACAAGATCAAAAGTCACCGAGGTCTGCGCGGCAGGTAAACATTGCCGGTTGCAAAACGGGCACACAGAGCTAGAATTCCTAACCGATTTGTTTTGCTAGGTTGAATCAAAATGTATACCGAAAGCTACCCTGATTTCATCGACCAAAGCTTAGCTGAAGGTTTAGTCAGACGTTACACAAGAGCCGTAAAAGAGCGATGCGCTCGAGTACCGACGCCTCAATTACAAATGCGCTGGAAACAGTTAGAGGCCGAGGTAATTGCCGGTGTACCTCGCAAAAAAAGGAGCAATCACTTCTCACGTTACGTAAAAGAACTAGCCAAGGCACGTGCTGTAGTTCCAGTCATGGGAGATGGTGATCCATTTGCGGGACTAGCTTTGCTTAGCACCGTGGAAAAATTCGGTAAAGACCATCTAAAAGTCGAGTTTTTCATTATCGACTACTCTGAAAAATCGATTGTGCTTTTGCCGAACCAGATCGAGGTTGATACTAACCATTTCCTCGTACGATGGCTTCAGCGCGAGCAAGTCAAATCAATTAACGTGGCAGTGGCGGCGGTGAGCAACGGCTGCCTTGCACTATCTGCTTTACCTCTCGCAACGTTGGTGAAAAGCAGACCGTCGTTTACAGATGATGCCAGCTTAAAGCTCCCCTCTGGCGGGTACCTGCTTGGGAAAGTTAACCCTGACAACACTAAAAATTTCCTGGCTCGTACCTACATTAGCGAGAACATGGCTAAAGCGCACAATCTTGAGCAGTGCCTCAATCCACAAGAGCTTCGTGAAGAATGGGACTGGAATGACGAGTTTGAAGTGATTCAACGTCACTTTTCAGCTTCCAGTAAATAACCCATACCCCATTCCAATATCCACTGGAATCAAAACTAGGGTAGATGAGGCAGTTTGCCCTAACTAGCTGGTAGCCTTCAGATTCTGCAAGGTCAGCTGGCCTAGGTCAATGACATCGTTGCGGCCAAGCTTACCACCAACAAACCAAAGGAGGTCAAACTCAAAATCGACCTAAACCGTGTGAACTTATGCTCACGCTGTGATGACAAGTGACTGGCACATACATGCAGGAAGCCACCTAGGATTAACGAACAGAAAAACAAGACGTAAGTTAGTCCAAAAAGTATCTCTAACAAGCTCATAACGCATCCCTTTCGAGTGAATTAGGGAAATTATGGCTCGCTATTTTCGTGGACTTGGTCATTAGCGAAGCTATTTTAAACCTTTAAAGCAGTTTGTTTTGCCGCTCTCGATCAAGAGCGGCAGGTTGGATTAGTTAAAATCAACGTTCGGTATTTCGACCATAAAAGCGGCACGGGCCTCTTTTGATGACTCTCCTGCTGAGATAGGCAGCTGCATTCTGCCGCCATTACCCTTCATGTCATGAATGAAGTCGTGTGATTCACCTGGGTAGATAAGATGGCCTTCGGCGATTATTGGAAACGCAGCGTCGTCACGCAGGGTTATGATTACCCTGAGCTCATCAGTGATTAATTGGCCATTGTGATCTCGAAGCTCATTCGTCTCCACTTTGAAAATTGGCTTATCTTCGTTATTCGTTATGATTTTTGCGATAGGGAGCAAGCTCATTGTGCTAACGACGATCAAATTGTTCGGAACGTAATCAAACGTTACGATGCCAACAGCTACATTACCTGAATAATCATGAACTTCCATCGTCAACTGGTAGTCCTCCCCCTCTCGCATCGACGGGAAGATACGCGGATAGTCAAGCAGGAAAGAGTTGTCACCATTCGGGATCACGCTTAACTGAACTCTATCATCAGTTGGCCCTCCAGAAAGCAAGGCACCAACCACTATAATAGGTTCGCTCGCGACTATCTCAATAGACTCAAGGCCACGAACTGTCTCCCCATCGACCAAAAGCTCACCTTGGTTGTAAAAAGTCAGCGTCGGCGCTGTCTTGTCAATCTCGACAACCTCTAAAAAACTGCGCAACTCATTTCCAGCACTATCATAAGCAAGAATATTTAGTGACCATTCGCCCTCATCAAGCTCTTCCAAATCAAAATCGTATGTGTACAGATCAACAATGACTTCGGGATCTCGACTTCGTGGTACCAAAACCACATCACCATCTTTCGATGCCTCGATAAATGCCGTTGCCATACGAACACGTCCCCAAGACTCCGTATCTTTGGGAGAATCTATCTTAACGGACATCGTACCGCTTATAAGATCAAGATCATGCTCTACATAGAGTGGTGGCTCATGATCTAAGTAGATACCGATATGCCAACCGGCGTTATAATCTCTTTCTTTCCAGAGTCTGACGCCACTTGTCGCGTTCAACTTAACGAACTCTTCCTCTAAATCATAATCCAGCTCGGCTTCACACATCGTCTGATTTGGGGGTATTTCACAATAATACTCAAAGTTATCCAGCGTCGTTGTGCCGTATTGGGTATATGGCTTAGGTGAAGCGTTGTACTGAATCCCGGTTATTCTTTTGTATGGAAAAAGAGAACCAAATAACGACTCCTCATAACCATCACCCGGCAATTGAGCTTGTAAAGCTTTATTTATTGAGTTTAAGTCGCTTCGCGGTATCCATTCACCTCCATCAAGCTGGAGCCTGTAATTATCCAGATTAGGTGGTGCAGCTTGTTCCGCGAAATTGGTACCAACGTTAAAGTAGCCCCCGCAATAATCCCCATTGCTTGACATTCTAAATGTCGTAGCACCATTGGATTTGATCACCTGATTACCTGTAACGTGATATGCATAACCATCATGCGTGGTGATGTAGTTCAGTTGGGTTCGATTGTAACGACCTAACCCATTCAGTTCGTTGTACTTCTTCGAATGCTCCTGTTTGAGGCGAAAAGCAAATTTTGCTGGGTTGAAGAGAATTGGTTCACCGGGTTTAAATGGACGATAGCCAGTTGTGCCAGGAATACCTAAGTCACCAGTAAACGATGTGTCTTCTATGCCTATAATTTCAAAGGACTCTGATGACAATTTGTAATCTTTCGAAATCCAGCAACTTGAAACAAAATCATAGACTCGTTCTTTACTAGACATATTACCAGCTAGATCCTCGGCGCTAACCGTGAGACGAACTTTAGTATCGAAATAGGGCATAGCACCATCAAGGCCCCAGAGCACATCATCGTTACGCGCCTCACGCAAGCGCGCGACCCCTGAGGTAATCGAAGCTTCAAAGTCTCCAATTTTGTGCCACCCATCATCCAGATACTCTGTCGTGAAAATAACCTTGTCTATCGGAGAACCAACAGTTTCGAACTCTATATCTATCGCTCCACTAAACCTACTGCTCAAGAATTGCTGACCTTGATAGACAAACTCTGGATGTTCAGACTGCCAGTTAGAACCAGGTACGTACCAGTGGATAAAATCACCTAGGACCGGACGAACCGTATCTACCACCAATGGTAGCTCTACCTGCTTGACTACCCCCCCACTCCGGTCAGTTATGGTTTGACGTATTGTGTACGAGCCATCCGACAAACTGGGCACTGTGAACAATTTGCCATAAAAAGAGTCGTCGAAATCATCGATGCGATCGTCTATGGTCACAAATTCAGATGTATCTACATAGTCGTAACTATTACCATCAGTGATCCGCAATTCCACTAGACGGTCGAGACCAGCGCTTGTATATACCGTCAGGTTTCCCGTTGAGTTGATGAATTCACTCTGAGTTTCAAGAACAAGTTCGCCGTCTGTATCTGCATACCTATACCCGACGATCTCAGCATTCGCCGCGCCAGCACAGAACAGCAAACCAAGCATAGTCGAATACTTTGGTCGCATAGTGTCAAAAATCCTAATTTTAGAAGGGGGTAATCTAAGTAAATTATTGAAGTTTCGACACTAATATAACATCCTCGCAGTTACATTTCATCAGCATTATTGTGCAGAAGATAAGCAACACATCGCTACTAGAGGTTAACCTCCCCCAAACTTGCAAGTAAGGAAAGCAAGAGGCCTTTGCGGTTAAAATCGACGCTGTAGCGGATTACGGCCTCTAAAGGTTAAAGTGGGACAGCAACAGAGCCGCGACAACATTAGGGAGAATTGCCTGAACAAGCTACGTAGACGCCGGTAATATCGGGGGCTCCTATAGAACCAGTCCCAACGATAGAGATGAAAGCACCGCTTGCTGAGTGGGTAAAAGTCTCTTGAAACACGGCGCTCTTCGAATTTATTTGGCCGAAACTTTACTTGGGGAGGGAGAGCCCGGCATCTTGACTTTACCTGTCGCAATAAGCAAGCCTGAGAATAGACAATAGGAGCCTAGAGTTCCGACCACAAAGCCTGTCCACGACCCTAACCAGAGACCGAATGCACCACCAGCAATACTGAGAGCCAGTAGTGTGCAGATTGCCAAAATACGTGTCTTATAAGTCATCTAAATCGTTACCTACTTGAAGGAGCAAGTTATACCATGAATTAAACCGAAAAATCGCTGCGCTCTATTCACTACTCAATCGGAACCGACGCAGTTGAAGAAAAGCCAACAAGAGGGCCACATCGACTAACCAAACATAGCTAGCGGAATAGAGTAAGAAAGTGTTGATAGCTTCAAGACCTATGATCATATGAAGGATGGCCAAGGCAATCGCAAACGCCAGCGTGCCATTGAGCATTTCAAACAAGCACCTTTGCAGCATATTTTTCTTTAGTGCTTGAAGGTCAGCATACCACTGACGGGTCTTAATAAAAGCACCAATCACCGCGCCTGATAACAACGCTCCAAAGCAAACACAAGCAAGGTAGACACTTGATGACATAAAACTAAAACCCCTTCGCTACAACGCCAAATACGTATTTTACTCTTCCAAAGGCAGAGGTAATCACTTCTTAGTCATAGGCAACACTACTCAACCAATGACATAAAAAAGGCGTCTAACACCAATCGGTTAAACGCCCTCTCTACGGCTTATGCCTTATGGAAGAATACGATCTATGTGTGACCATGAGCCGGACTCAACCACAACGGATTCTATGTTACACATAAAAAACAAAATTAGATTACCGTCACAAACCAATGATTGTCAATACTTTTTCAAATCAATTACTTGCGTCCGTGACGTTGAAATCCCTAGCCCTGACCCAGCCTAGATAACCAGGCATCAATCGCCCAATAGTTAGCTTCAGTGAAACCTTTACTTGGATCTGTTAACAACAAGAAACCACAAGATTGATCGAACCAACTTTTGTCATCGTCGATAGCCACAAAGTTTGAAACACCAAATATTGCAATAAAGGCTTCGATTTCGCGCTGTCGTCGTATTGGGCCGAGCTTGAGCATTGGCGTTGCACCGACTATCCGTTCAAACAGCGAAGGACCAAACATAGTCTTTAAGTATTCATCATCCGCTGAGTCTCGCCAGTTAGAGCTTAACACTAACTGCATTGATGGATGCCGTATAGCGAGTTGCTCAAACCAATGCCGGCATTCGAAACTATTATTCTGGTACCTGTGTAATACGCCGTCGCAGTCAATAAACAATGTTGGACAATCCCTACTAAACCGGCTATTAATCAAACCTAGCTTTGGTGTATCGCAAGAGATTGGAAACTGTAAGTGAGGCTTAGGCATAGCATCAAATAGCTCATCATAATCGATTAGCTTTGGTTCTTTGCGAAAACTAATAAACATGACTGCCAGTACAATCGACCCGGCGAGAAAATAAAATATCACCACTACCTCCATTAAGATGCTTTCCCGTTATCTGAAAATAGCTATACAGCTGTGAGTATTTCAGATTTACAGGCTACCTAGGATTAGTTATTCTGCTTCAATTACGACTTGTGAGCTCACACCATGACTATCAAATCAAGACATCAAGAAAGGCTAGATTTAATGGCTGACGTCACGCTAGCATATTACACTGGCTACGTTATTGGAATTTCTCTAGCGGTTCTATGTTGCTTCATTTTGGGCGTTGCCATGTATATTGGTAAGCAACTCGACAATTACGATTTGCAAGTGGCACTGCTTAAAGTCTATGCTGTCACAAGCTTTGGTAACCTCTTTCAACTTATGTATTTCTCCATGAAAGCCAAGCTTATAAAAAAGAAGTTAAAACACCTCCCTAGCTGACAGAGTCCGTGAAGCGCACAATCGACCCTAAACACCGGTACTACTGGTTGTTAATTAGGGCTCTGCGCTTTGCTGAATCCACTCCCTTCTGGTAATGCTCAAACCAAAGTCGCCGCGGCCAACCTTCTAAGAAGTCTGGATGGAATATGCAATCAGCGTTTCCAACCGAGTCCTGCACATAATCATTATTGCCGCGGCGTTTGGCATCAACACGAATAAAGCTGGCTAATTCTTCGACCAAATCTTGACTTGATAGAAATTCCCTTGCGTGCCTTCCGGACCAACAGGGAATACCTAAAACCGAACAGTTGACCTCTGGAGCCACTGACTTCGTACCATACGTACCTATCGTCCCCATACTACTTTCCTTCAATCTCACTACGTTCAATCGACAATTCACGATGACACTCGGCAACATGCTCACGGATGCGTTTCCTTGACCCGACAGGCGCTACTAGAGCTTTAATCACAAATTGAGGCATCAACGTCAAAGGCCAAAAAGACAAGACAAGTCTCAATGGCCATGGCTTTGAACGGACTATCCACTTCCACCCCATCGCGAGCTCTTCGTTGGCATCACCAAGCTTGACCTTATGCTCTATATGCAGCAAAGCCAATTCCTCTGCCGCAGGCAAGGAACCTTTTTGATACGCAAATTCAAGCAAAGATACGATCCTGCTTATATCATACTGAAAATGAGGCCTTTGCTCATCCATAATCAAGTCGGCCAGACTCAGCGCTGCACAAGCGCAAACCTCTTTATCTTTACTCTCCATCGCTTGGTAAATCCACTCTTCAGCAACAGCCTTGGTTGAAGGGTCAGTGGATGCGTTAGCTGCCAAAAACAAAGCGGCCATGTCATCCCCCGCATGATATGCGCATTCGAGGTTTTGTGTCTCTTTGATTGTCAAAGGCTCTTTGCTAGATACCATTCTTAAAAGAGCCTTTGTCTTATGCTTCTGCAAGTGCTCAGAGTGATCTTTGGTTCTGCGTGCCGTCATTTTTTTAAATTTACTCGCATTGTAAAACTCATTTCATCAGTGAGTAGGTTAAATGGTACTGGCAACCAATGAAAGCATTAGCTTCTTTCACTGCAGTTGCTCAATCAACTAACCCGAGCTTCAAAAGGTGTGCCTCTCTCAGTAGGCCAAAGAGTGAAAATATCATCCATAAAATGTATGGCAAATTTACTGACAAAGATGCTGAGAAACTGAAATAGACAAAAGCCACCACTAGACTGACCAACCAAACACATTTCATCGAACTGCCAGAGCGCCAAACAGACAAAGCGCGCCTCATAAAGCAAGGTCCTTTAGTCGTGCCTCAAAGCGCTTGAGTACGTCACTGCCAAAGAGATCATCAACGCAAGACAAGTAATGAGTAGCGCTACCCTCAAGGACAACCCTCTCAAAGCTAAACCCCTTCTGGTAATGCGAAGTTGGGCCACTTAGGACATAACGCACGTTGCTTGGTTTCAGCTCACGGTAAGGACTCATGTAATTGGATGCGGTACTACGATGAAGGCCAAAGGTGGCAGCTATATCGTTGATACTGATTGAATCAAACTGCTCGAGTGACGCCTCAATGTAAGAGAAAATTATCAGGCCAATTTTTTTCTTGCTCAAGTTCATATAAATTCCAATTGGTTGATGTTTAGACGCATGTCCTGTGCATATCGATAAAGTTAACTTCTGTCCCTACCGACTTGAATCAACACTGATCGGACGTTTGAACTTGTAGTCTTTGAGCAGAGTCAATACTGCACTTGCACCGAGTACGATGCAAATCAACTGAAGCATCATTGCTTTAATCAGTCCTATCGGATCTGCTGGCGCTTCGTAGCCGAAACGAAAGATCAGGTAGTGGGCGACAAAGAATAGCAGTGTACAAAATAGCTTTAATAAAATCATGGTTTCTGGGCTTATTAATAGGGTGCCAATAAGACAACAACATGCGGTCACTAAACAGATAGTATCTGATCTAAACGTAAGTTTTAAGTGGCTGATCTCTCTAAATTTATAATTTAGTTGTTTGCTATCAAGTCCTCGGGCGGTATAGTTTTAGCGAACCCACCAATAATCAGCTAAGCAGATGATCTCACCCGCACGAGTACGTTCACCGATCAAATATGCCGGAAATAAGTATTTTCTAGCAAGCGCCCTTGACCGCCTCATTTGCAAGGAAATACCGCGAGACAGCCGTGTACTTGAGCCGTTCGCAGGCTCATTGGGATTCTCTCTTTATTTTGGCTTCGATTTTGTTACCGCCAATGATGCCAGTTTCCCGATGTACAACTTTCAACGACACATCATCGATGGTGAGATGCCGCGTCCAGAGAGCGAGCCAATCTCTCGCGATTACTATTACCGGATGGTCAAGCGTTACAATGAAATCGCCACTGCAATGCCATCAACACTAAGCAAAGCAACATTAAGTGAGCTATCGAGTTTAACCTTCTTGATCAACTACGCATCTTTCAACGGTCTTGTTCGAGTCAATAAAAAAGGAATCTTCAATGTACCATTTGGAAAGCCCAAAGCCTCGATCCCCCGGGCTAAATTAGAAGCGTGCACAGTTGCACATAAGGTTATGAAAAATTGGCAGATGCATCATGGGTGCTTTAGTGACTTAAACTTCAAAGGCTATGACTTTCTGTACATCGATCCTCCCTACTCTCAGACCTTTACAGCTCTGGAACCTTTTCCGATGATATGCAATTAAAGGTTATTGATAAATTGAATCAAACAAACGCACCCATCGTTCTGAGCAACTCAACAAACAGCCGTGATCTGATGAATGAATACCGAGCCGCAGGCTTTCGCCTTTATCGTATTCCGATAAGACGCCGGGTCGCGGCAACTCAAGCAGGTCGCAGTGTCGTCGATGAGCTTGTCGCCTTTCGTGGATTTACGACAAAGAGGATACGATCATTATGTCCCAAACTGAGCCTCATTTAGTCGAACCCAAAACTGCTGTGTTCAGAGCAGCTAAAGAACTGGATCTTTTGGACTTCATGGCGGAGCTTGCAAAACACACTCAAGCGTTTAGTGCCGTAGAGATTGAGGTCAAAGAGTGTGAAGGATCGGATTGGACGCACCTCGTTGGTTACTCGCAATCGACAAAACGAGTGCCTCTAGCCAACTGCAACCAATACACCGAGATCAAGTCGAGAGAGCTACGCTATATCTACCAAGGTTACCCTATCAAACACATGCATGATGGCTACGGATTTTTTACAGTGAGTCAACCGTATAAAAGTGAGAAACTCGATGGTCTAACACCTGGTACGGGCTACAGCCAACATGAAAATCCCAGTGAAGAAGAAGCATTAGTTTAGATCGAAAAAAAGCCCAACCGCAATGGGCCAGGCTAAAGTCTCAGATTGAAAAGGAATTTATGGATAGAGTGCCTACGATACTATTGCGCAGTTTCCAACATTTGTTGCATTTGCATCATAATTTCAAATACGTTTTCGATGCATCGACCAGTAGCATCACAAATGCGTACGTTCTCAGCAGCCAGAGTAATGTTGCCTGAGTGAGGAGCTTGGTCATCAAAATGACCCGTTGTCAATAGAATACCAGATGCTTCGGTAATACTACCCCCATTAGAAATTACGACTGCGTTAGTACTGTTGCGCACATCTGCTCCTTGACCTAACACAACCGCATTATAAAGGTTTGACAATCCCAGCCATTGACCAACAGCCACTACATTTTCAGACTTACTCGAATTGATTTCGTCGCCGAACAAGTAGTTTCCATACCCCTGCTCAACTCGGGTGTTTGAACCGATAACTCCTGAGTATCTTGTATCGTTCAATTCTAAACGGTTGCCCAGAGCAAATGACTCGTTTACTTCCCACATATGCACGTTTTGGCCTAGAACTGTCGAGAATTTTGTATAAGTTTCAGTGTTATACAAACCAAACATCGTTGAGTAATCAGACCACTGAGCCCCATTTTCATCACCAACCATAGTCACAGATTCAGCTGCTGTTGAAGAATTATCGGTGCCGCTAACGTGAATATTGTAGCTGTCCCATAACTGGTTCCACGAGCCTACTACTGTTGAGTTATTTGAAGTTGATAGCTCATTGTTTGACCCAAGTTCAACATTTGAGTCACTAGCCATTGCCGACGCAGAAACAAGTAGAGAGACGGCTGCAAGTCCTAAAGCCAATTGATTTTTCATGATTTTTCCTTGATATCCAGTTAAATTGTTTCGCAGAATTGCTCAACTGGGAACACAATAACAAATTGCCTTCCCAACTAATTGATCGTGTTTTCAGTAGAGAAAACCGGAAAAACATAGCCTTCTTGGAGTCACATAAAATCAAAGCAACAGTGTTTCGTTGGAATTTAGAAGCGGTAGCCTAGCATGGCGACAACGTTGGTCGACTCAACCCCAAAATCACGAGACCCAAGACCATACATCCCGTTATCAAGCACCTGATATTCGACGCCAAAACTGACATCGTTCATCGCCTGCCACTTAATGCCAGCGCCCCACGTGCCGATTGCGCCGTCTTGCTTCATGGCGCCTACAGACTGAACAATCTCCGACTTAGCCAAACCCAGACCCGCTTTAACATACAAACTGAGGCCATCGTGCTCTTTTAGTCGTTTACCGGCACAGAAACGCGCAGGAAGTGTGAATATTCGATAGGAAAGCACAGGACTGAGTGTAATAGCTGTGTGTTCACTATCATTGCTGCCGTATAGCGCATTTTCAAAAGAGTCATAGGAGAAGTTAACTCCCAAAGAAAAATTCTTTGCGATATGAGTCAGCCATGTAGCATCTGCTCCATACACAATCCCGGTCTCTTTGACCCTTCCTTGTGCGTCCCTAAAGCTCAAATCTGATGAGCCAAGCTTGAGACCAACACTAACTGCAGCATTTGCCGATATTGGCAATACTGCACATGATAAAGCCAGTGCAGCACAAGCAAAATTTCTTTTATTTGTCATTTTAATCCGTCCGTGAGTGTTTGCTGCTTCCTAATATTTTCGACAACGGTATCGAGCCGAACTTGCTGTTCGGTTGATAGAGCGAATTGTTTGGGCACGATGTTGCAACCCGAGGAAACTGAACAAGTCGCTGTCAGAAAAAATAGATAGATAGCAAACGCAGAGAGGGTAAATACCTGCTGTTTCGCATCCATGTTATTGCCTAATAGATTCATAAATGATGAAGTTTCAGGCTAATAGTAAAACAGCTTACCGCCTCTTGGCTATATCTTGTTGAAAAAATCAACCAATAAAACGGTCTTTCTCTGCTAAGCCCTCAAGGCGTAGGTGAACTCGTGAAGATAGGTACACCGATAGTGCCTGATATGAGCTGTGGCCACTGCACTTCATTACATCTTTAGCTCGCCGGCCGGACGCTAGATCATTACTAATACCCGTATGGCGACAGCAATGGATGCTTCTGCCGCGTAGATCATTTGCTTCATCAAGTTCACCAGCCTCGACAAGATCATCGGCAACGTTAGCAAAGAGCTCTTGAATAATATCTGCCAACTGCCCCGCGCTGAGGTTGGCATTCAAGATGCCTGCCTGACGGCCGTGACTCGCCTCTTTGTGCCGCGTGAACAGCGGCACTTCTCGCTCTGATTGACTAGGATAGTCTGGCAGACCGATAAAGCGACGATAGCGCACAAGTGCCGACATTAGGCCATGAGAGCAAATCACCTCCCGGCTTTTTCCATTCTTGGAAGACGGAATAAAGTAGGTCCAAACCGTCTTGTCCCCGACCCTATGGCGCCTAAAATCGGCCATCGTTGGAGTCCAGTTCAAACGCGGGCTTATTTCCGAGCGGCGAGGAAATGCCAATACCAGAAAGAGGAACAAAAATCTTAGACGTTCATACTTGTTGGCCTGCTCTGTGTCAGTAGTTAGTTTATTGTTTAGATGATGTAAGATGGCATCTAACTGTACCTGACTCAGGGCTTTGTCTTTTAGATCATCAGACAATGCTAGGTTATCAAAGGCGTTCACGTTAAGCCTTCTGAGTGCAACAGCTGCCGGGTTAGACTCAGTCCATTCAACATCCGCTAGGAATATATAGAACGACGACAAAACGCTTAGTGTTCTTTTCAGGGTTGCTTCCTTTCGCACGTAAGGCTTGCCTTGGTTGAGACCAGGATTCTTGAACGGGCGCCAATCGGGATTAACCGCCAAACCGTCATCTGTCTCTACTAACATCGGTCTAGACCACTGACTCTGTAACCCAGCTGGTGGCGAATTTGTAAACTTGATGTACAGATTAATCTCTGTACGCTTAAGTTGGTGAACATCTTTTTTTGCAACAAACCAACACCAGTTCAAGAACACATTGAGCTCTGACTTAAATGAATCGTAGTTGTTCTGGCTGTTCTCAAACTCAGACATAAACGCGATTGCATGCTCATAGGTAATGGTCGCGGTCTCTACCGAGAGCTTGGCACGAGCCAGCGCATGACGACACTCAGGCAGGAAGGTATGGAGGTGAGTGCGCGGTAGAAAAAATGGTGTAAATTGCAATTGCCTGCCCCTAAGCTGTTATTATATACAGTAGAATAAACCTTATTCACTCAGCATGCAAAGAGGCGTTGATGCGTGCTCAAGCAGTTTGATATAGTTTGACTGAAACAACAAGGTTGATACCGAATGAATCCAATAAAGAAAATGACCATTGGCGTCGCGGCAACGTTCGCCACGATTAGCATCGCTACTACCATGATTAAGAACGATCAGAGAAATGTCGCTACTGCGAGTCTTAGAGCCCCAACTTTTTACGAGATTGCGTTGCTAAATGAGTACCGAGCGCAATCTTTCGACAACGGCATCCTTCTTGACGGGGAATACCATTCCACAGCGTATAATGAGACACAGGCGTACCTACCGGCAGTGTGGCAATTCAGCGCTCCTGAGGAAACCTTCATCTATAAGGTGATGGAGAACGAAAATGTCCACGCAGTGAGTGGAACATTTGAGATTGTTGGTAAAACGATGCAATTTAGTTCGCTTCAGGGCGATAAGGGCATCATTAATTCGACTGGCGTAGCGCTCGATCATCTAGATGGCAACGTTGTTATCATCAAAACTGACGGTACAACGTTACCACTTGTGAGCTCCCTACTGAACTGAGATTAATGAGACATAGAGCTAATGTAGCTATTCTCAGCGATTATTTTGGACAAATTGACGTCTGCCAACTCGAAAAAATCATTATCTACCAGGTGATATGAAGCAAATGATGCTATTTCGAACAAAATCTGGACACGGTCCTCAGGGCTTAGCTCCGCATCGCAAGCGATAGACTCTAGATAATCGGATATCCACCTCGAATATTTTTCTCTGAAGTGAAGATTGGAGTAGATGGGCTTACGTCGCTCTTTGAGCTGTAGTGATGCTATTAAACCATGAGTAAGGCACTGTCTTTTTACATTCCTATACTCAATATCAGACAAAGTGAGTATATTCTCGAAAGCGAGCTTATGCACTGTGGCTGAATCACATGAGTGAGCGCCATAGATCATCAACGTCAGTACCGGACAGGATAAAATATGTGATATCAATGCTTCTGAGCTTGATAAATTAAGCCCTTCAACATCCACCAGGTAATCTCTTTTTTGTTGAGCCAGTAGTAACTCATTGCACGATTCCGTTCTTAGCGCTTGTGTGAGTGCGTCGCTTTTAATCAGCGACAATCTCTGAGACATATTCATAATGTGAGACCTAATCGCAGGATAGTGTTATTTTTTTGTGGCCTGCGCTACAACTGATAATATTAGTGACTAACAGCATCATGCCGATAGAAGTCAAAAAATATCATACCGTAATTAGGCTTTCATTCAATAGCAGCATAAGCATAACATTTTGTTACACTACGAGAGCAATACCGTGAAATTTACATCTCAGTTACAGTGTTACATTTTGACAACAGATTACCACCACTGCTAATCGCTGAAAACTTAACACCAATACTTCTCAAATAACAATGAGTTAAGCCACCCACTTCTTCAGATGAAAAAAATTGAGTATTAAAATTTCTATCGAGCATGTGAATTATAGAACGTGGGTAAACATTTAATTTACTAAGCAGGTCAGATACCGACCTCAATGTTGCAGTTGTTAACAGTATATTTCCATCGTGAAAACGTGATCGGAATACTATTTTATCCGTATCGTATGCGAAATATAACGTTCGACTTGTCAATAAGTTATTTACATCCCCGCTGTGAATTGGGCATATATTTGCCAGCGGAAAGAGTAGCACGCATATTTCACCTTGAGACTTTGAGGCGTAGTATTTCTGTGCCTCTTCTGTAGAGAATGATATGTTAAAACGACCTTGAATACCTGCATGGTCACGCAATTGATCCTTGGCCAAAGCAATTAACGCAAGCGTCTCGCTACTAAACTCAGGACAAGTGATATCTAGCACGTTTTTTACATCAACAAGGCCATTCAAGCTTCTAACCACACCGCCATTGGTGTGATCACGACAGGCCCACGCGACGAGACCGTCGCTAATATTTTGCAACTCAATGTACATTACTGTCTGATCTTAAATCGTGTTATAATTAAGTCGCCATTCGGTGTGGTAGGATTGTTGATAACCCACTGTCACACGATGAGAATGGACTCAAATTGTTATGTATGACCTTCGAACTCTGAAACTACTGAGAAATAATTTAGCATTAACCACGCTGTTTATTGCACAGTTTGCGCTTGCTGATATCTCTGAGGAATACGGTATCTATCTTGAGTACTTTACTCCGGTGTTCAATACTGAGACCAAAGAGCTATTTGCTGCGGCTTGTCACAATGACAAACAAGCTAGTGAGTTACTTGCTCAGGCAAGTGTATCTACTTATCTAAGTGAGAAATCAGTCAGTTCGAAAGAAGAAGTTTTCAATAACGAATATACACTGATTTTGGAATCGGCGGTAGTTTCAATTGCATCAGAAATCGATGTAATTAAGCAGGAAACGTTGCTAATTGGTGCGGAGAGTAAAACATGCTCTCTAATACGCACCTTATTGACAAAGAGCTAATTAAAATGACTAAATTTAAGAAAATTGCGCTTGCTACGGCTTGTATCGCGCTAGTTGCAACCGGTGGTGCTTATTCATTTGCCAAATCGACAATAAGCGATTACCGATTGGCTATCAAGCAAGCCCCGCTGATCGAAGTTGCAGGTGAAACCGAAGCCGACCTCAATAATGGAAACATCATCTTCAAAACTCCGGTGATGGATACAGATGGCTTTGCATGGGAGTTGGTGACCATTACCAACCTTAGAGACCTCTCTTTTTCATCAGTTCAATCCGTATCGCGGTTGTTTGCTACCGAAGAAGCAACGATAGGTCAATATGCACAGTTCCTAGACGCAAGAACGGGCGCACTACAGGCACTGGCAATCACCGAACTATCGAAGAGCACCATACATGCCGAGTTAAGCACTCACCCGATCATTCTTGTGCATGACGAAGCTACATTCTCAATCCCAGAGACGCAGACAATCATTGATATTGATAGAGCCAACCCGGCCAACAGAGAGGCGGTATTCATAGTCACAGGTGATATGAGCATTAACCTAAACGGTGCGGATACAGTGTTTAGCAAGCCACGTGCTCTGCTTGTTGGGGGAGATAGCAATGAGCTTGGATTTAAAGTTGATGGCATTTCTGTAGGTGATGTACAACTAGCTAGCAACATTGACGCCTCCTATGCACAATCCTCTAAAGGTGACTTATATAGCAGTAACGTACAAATCACTGCTGAGCAACTCGCCCAAATGCATAGCTTCTCTGGCTCGATTAGCCTAAACAACTACGGTATTGAAACCGCTTTGGATCTTGTCGAACTTGCTATTGACAATGCGATGCAAACGAACACCTTCAATACCGCTCAAAAGCTTAAAACACTTTTTGCTTTTGCTAGGAACGGTGGTGAGATAGAGTTGTCCACCAGCGCGACTAACCTTAACGAGCAGCCCGTCGAGATCAACGCAAGGCTAACTTTTGACGAACACATGCGCCACAGTATCGTCGACGATAATGCTTTCAGTATCACAGACGCTGCAATTTTAAAAGCTGAACTCAATGTACCACTAGAAACCGCGGCGGAGTACGTGAACCCTATGTGGCTGCACCAATTCATCACAGACAGGTTTCTGACCCTCGAGGGCAGCCAGGTGAAGACTACAATTGAAATCAATAAGATGGACAGTGTAATTAACGGCGTTGCAGTAGACCTGTGACCCACAACACTCATAAGCCGTTATAGTTACCGACGCAAACAATAACTCTTTGGTAGGAATGGTAACCCGGTTAGTATGAATAAAAAAAGGTGAGCCATTGGCTCACCTTTTTGTTAGAAGTCAGTTAGCAGAGAATTCCTACCACTGCCAAAGTGCACCACTAGTTTGCTTCAGCAATCTCCGCTTCCTCTTGAACTAGAGCTGCGTAAATTGGCTGAGTGGCGAGCGCCAGTGCAGCGAAGAAGAACAACCAAGCAATGACCATTGGATGGTTGTCATAAGCGAAGATACCAGTACAGAAGATAATACCGATGAGCGGTAAGCCGTGAAGAATTTTTACGTTCTTACCACTGTATTTCTCACGGACCTTCTCTTCACTGATGCTGTCGTTCAGAGTAATACCTGAGCAGATAAGTGCCTTTTTAAGAGGTGATGCCTTTTTATTCTTTTCGTTTGCAGTCATCTTCAAGCCAATGTTGTAGACAATGTACTGCATAACAAACAGAACAAGACCAAGAGTTGTTGCCTCGTACCAACCCAACTGATAAAAGTTTAGCCAGTCTAAGCTCATCCAAACGAAAATATTGCCAAGTGCAAGTGTGCGCGCGAGTTTAGCAAATTTAAACATTATTAATCCCTAATTTGACGTGTGATGAAAACAACAAAGAGTGTTGCGATAAAGTGTGTTAAAAAAACTATTCCTGAAAACGCTAAAAAAAGTGCGAACATCGATGCCAATGCGGTACTTAGTAAGGACTCTAGTGTATCCGCACCAAATACTAAGCAGCCAACCAATGCAAGCATACCGAAAGCTACCAGGCCCCTGCTTGCGCCCATCAGATCCGCTCGTGATGGGATCAAGTTGCTCACTATCGAGGTCATGAGCAGTGACCAAACAAAAAACGTACCTACTGACTCAGCTAGCATGTATTCGTAGAGCGAAACAACAGCTTTAGCCGAAAGTAAAAAAGTATCTGAGAGCGGCGCGTACCAAATAAACTCCTCCAGCCTATCCACAAACAGAATTATGTCGAAGTCTGGCCAACACACAACTGTGATGAGATACGATGCGCCAAGGCCTGCTGGTATCGGCGCTAAACCTATGAACAGCTGACCCACAACCTGGTAAAAAGATGTAGTGTCATAACTGTGCTCAACAATACCAAGTTGGCCATTTTGCTGAGGGTAAAATAGGTCTACTCTATGCACTTGGTGATTGAAAAGCTTACATGCAATGTAATGGCCCATCTCATGAACCCCCACACCAATACCACTGAGAACCAAGACAAAAGGCTTGCAGCCGCGCAGAAGCATAACCCGCCAAAAATAATTTGTGGTCAGCTGAAGGATAACAAAACCAATTACTACGACAGCTAGAGGCGATGCCCAGTTAGGCATTGCTGATAGCGTTTTGAAGTACATCTAACGGTACTCCCAGCTCCTTTGCTTGCTCAAGCAATTGTTGAGCCTTATTTTCTTGTGCCTTACGTAGCTCTTGCTCTTCGACCTCTTGATGGAACTTCGTTTCATAAATGGTCTGAAGTTGGTCGATCACCACTTTGATCTCGGATGAGCTCAAGGCTTTGGTCTGCCTAGTCAATAGTGGCTTGCTGTTGAAAATGGTCTTCTCTGCTGATGAACCACGCTTGAGACTACGTTTCTTCGCTGGTGTAGTAGAGCTTTGCTCTAAGTTTTCCCCAACAACCTGGGCCGTTGACAGCTCAATATCTGTGGTACCTGCTTGCACATTGTTATCTACATTATCCATTCTGCTAAACTCCCATCATCTGCGCTTCGAAATTACGTAGTGGCGTTGGACGGCCAAACAAATAACCCTGACCAATCGAAACGCTATTCTTGGTTAAGAAATCCATTTGCTCCTGATTTTCTATACCTTCCACTACGAGTTGAACACCTGCCATCGCATTAACCCAATCGACCATTGATAGGAGCATTTTAGTCGCAACCAACTTCTTCTCCGGATCATCTGCATAGAAAGCACTATTGATCAAAGAACGGTCGATTTTTATCTCATTTGGACAGAGGTAGGTCAAATAGCCAAGGATTGTGGTACCAGAGCCGAAGTCGTCGAGGCTAATAGTCATACCCAGGTTCTGGAGTTTTACGATATTCTTGTGGGCAGGTGAGTTGTTCTTGATAATGCCGGTCTCAGTAATCTCTAAGCGAAGTCTCGACAAATCAAATTTCCATTCGTCCTGGATACGCGCTATGAAGTCATAGAACAGCTCGCCACTTAATGACTCCGCATGAACATTAACGGAGACAGAGAGCTTATTAGCATTGTCGATTGTCCAGCGCTCTAAAATCTCACACGCTTGCGTGAGCATATAGAAATCAAGTTCAACACCCAAACCAAAGTGACTAATCGCCCCCAAAAACTGGTACGGCTGCAATAGTCCCAACCGGCTATGCTCCCAACGACATAGGAGCTCGACACCTATAGGTGCCTGACCCTTTAGATCATAAATTGCCTGCGAGAATGGAACGAACTCTCGATCGCTCATACCGCGCAGCAGTTCGTCACGCGTCAAATACTGGTCACTTAGGTTGGGTATTACTATCCTGTCCGTCAAGTTACATTGGGCAGTCCTCGTATGGCGAGCCCCGCCGGCGACACTAAAGCTAAAACCAGTGAAAGACTCGCAGTTTCGCTCGAGGAGCGTTTGAACAGATTCAGAAGACATTGCTGTCTCTATTGTGACCGTCACTACTTTCTCTGAAGAGCTGATCACAGATACAATATTTGTCGCCAAAGAGTCTAAATAGCTTATTACCTTATCGAACAAATCCTCGCGAGAGTCTGTCGAAGGCAAAATGCATGTAATGAGGACGACATCGACACCGCTAGCCAATATAGGCTTGCACGATAGCGCGCTGCTTTGCATTTAAATCACCTAATCCAATATTTACATCAGCAAAACGCAAGGTCGAATAATAGCGTTTTGATTTTTTCCCGCTTTCTTTACTCAGTTCTGGTTCGCCTGAGACTTTTAGAATCGTATGGCGAGTAGGAAACAGTGTTTCGTTGAAAAAACGCCAACCATACTGAAGCTCAAATGAGCCATTGCCGAACTTCTTTAACCGCAAACACCGGTTGAGGGGTAACAGGAGCACCGGTACCACAAATATCAAAAGTCCAGACCAGAAAATTGGGTAGTCATTAGCAAGTGCACGGTTAACACCCGACATTGATATGATCAAAGCTACCCACAAGATAAGACTATTTTTAACGCAATATTTATGAATGCATAGTGTATCACTACCAGCCTTATTAACTACGTTAACGTCGCTCATAATTCAACTCTGCTATGCGAAACTCTTGACCAATGCCACTATTCTTGGATCCAGACCAACTTACGTGAATTCGATCACGTGGAACGCCCTGAGCTACTAGAAGATCTACGACTGACTGAGCTCGTCGTCGGCTCAAGTCACGATTGTATCGATCCGCCCCAGTGGCGTCTGCCCGGCCTAAAATCACCAACCTTTGTGTCGGAAAGGCGTCCAGAAACTCCTTTACTCTTCGAACGGTAGTAACCTGAGAAGCCTTTACGTCACTTGAATCAAAGTCGAAGAAAACTTGATCATCACCCGGCATGCCGTCCGACCGACCATCAGACAAAATACTATTAAATTTCTTACGATCATAACTGTCCCTGTGAGAGAAGTTTTGATCGTGAAATTCGTTTACGAACATCGGTGATGTGCAGGTAACGTACTCCCCATCACAATGAGTATAATGCTCACCAAGGGCGACAAAGAGCCAGTCATCATAAGGCCGACTTCGTAGCATAAAGCCGTCATCGTGGTGAGGCTCGAGATGCACTAGCATTGAGCCCTCAACCATCACAAAGCTTGGTGTGAAGTAGATTTTGTCTAGATTACGATAACGTGTAAAAAGGTTTTCGTAACCTGTTAAATTTCTGGGTGGCGCGTAGGCCGTGACTCTATTAATTTGCTCTAAAGCTTCAGCAGAATACCCAATACTGCGGCCAGTCTCATTACAAGCCATTGGGTCATTAGGGTCAGCTGCACAAGCAGTTAGCAAAATTGATGTGAGAGCCATTAGCGCCTGGTGTTTGTTTGGTCGCATAATGTTCATAATTAGTAAAGTTTCGAATTCATAATAACAATACGGCTTGAGAAAAACCACATCCCTCTCAAGCCTTATTAGCGAAAAGTGAAATTAATAGAGCGGATTTACTTTGTGGACTTTAGTGTCAACATTTACGCCTGAATAGGTCTTTATAAATTGCTGCTCAGACGCAGGCAATGCATCTAAGGCATTTGAAGAGCCTTTTTCATAAACATCGGCTATATACTGGTCAGTGAGCTCATTTGATTTCAACGCTTGATCTACCATACGGTCTTTCATATCGTACGTTACAGGTGAACTAAGCCCACCTCCAACGACGGTAGCTTGAGTCCCATTTGAAGATCGTGAGTAAAGCACTTGTGTGTTTCTGTCAGGGTCATTATAGACCATAACATCTCTACCATCCGGGCCTGAAGCATCAACACTCTCAAACATCTCCATGTCTCTTCTGTACTGTTGCACTGTTCTAGCTTGGTCTTCTGACAGCATACTCAAGTCATCAGAACTGCCTCTAATATAGTCATTAACTTGACCTTCAGCTTGAGGTGACAAGTCCCACTTTTCACGTTCTGTACCAAACCCTGCAACTATCGTTGGCATTTCCGAGAAGCTATTCGTTATACCATCTAGTGCTTTGAAGAACTCTCCATCATGTGAGTAAGCCATAAAAGCTTTATCGCGCTCTGACTGCAACCTATCTCTAATCTCATATTTTGAGTCATCTGACAAATCACCATTTGCTGCAAATTCCGACTGTATTTGTGATAGTAGTTTAGTATCACCACCCTGAGTTGAGCCCATTAGCAAAGACGCCAACTGCTTAGATTGCTGGTTCTGCTCCAGTGCATCCGATGCATTTAGGGCTTCATGACCCAAACGTTCAAGTTCATCAAACCGCTCTTGACCTAGCGATTCAATTAGCGAATTCTTATGTTCGTCGTTACCGTTAACAATGTAGTCGTGAGCATTCGCTGCTACTTCCTGTCTAATAGCTCGATCAGATGAAATACCCTCATCATTAGCTATTCCAGTGAGCTCACCATTGATAAAATCATTGAAATCTGAGACTTTAGTAATTGCTTCCAATGCCTCTCCTACCGCTTGTTTGCCCATAAGTTCGACTTGATCCCTGTTACTATGTGAGTGATCTAGCCAATCGCCGATCATCGAATTAGCGGCACCGAAAGGAAGTGCCTTATCAATGTCAGTGCGGATTGCCTTACCACCATCGCGCACCCCATCCTCAATCCTTTCCGCAAGCGCAGCCATATAGGCCTCTTTATCTTCATATCTACCCTTAGGATCATTTCCTTCCGGATCTTGCATCGCTTCACGAAGTTTGGATGTTAAAGTAGATAACTGATCAGCTTTCGGAACATCGCTTAACAACTTATCAACTTCAGCTCTCTGAGCATCCATTCTTTCCCGAGAAACAACACCCTGAGCCATATTCTCCTCGGCTTTTTTCGCAACAGACTGATCGCCAAACGCTACATCATTCTGTGCGCGAAGCCTCATTCGCTCAAACTCATTCTGTGGGTCGTCCCCTATCTCTTCGATAGAACGAGGTTTGTATGCAGAATCTACATCTTCATACGTTAACTGGTTTAGGGCATTTCCAAATGACGCCAATTCTGACTGTTGACCACCATTCTCAAGCGATTTCTCACCCGCACTCTTAAAGAACGCTGAAGCACCTTGTAGTCCGGCAGTACCATTTTCACCATAAAGTCCTGCATTGTTAGCTTGCTTTGTCATTCCGTTAAACGTATCCATCAGTAATTGACCACGGTCACTACGCATTTTTTGATGATCCAGAGGACTTACTGTCCCAACCACAGGCTCTCTTAGAAGGCTATCTAGGTCATCTTCAGTCAGTTGCTTACCTGTTAAAGCAGAAATCGTTTCTGCTTTCGATGATTGTTTCAAAGAGGTAGTGCCATCGGCAGGATTATCTACCGACTTAAATATCCCTGCTTGCTCCAACTCAGCAACCTGAGATTCACTCAGCGTATCATGCAATTTCTGCAATTGCTCACTCGACATGTTTGCCACATCGATGCCTCCATCTCCGAAAACCTCACTACGCTGATCTTCAGATAGAATTGAGCCTACATAAGCATTCGCTCGATTATCAAAGTTACTTTGATCGAGTATCTTCGCTGAATCATAGCCATTCATTGATGCGGCGCGTACTGAACTGTCAATTTGATTAGAGAACGACACACCTTGTTGGCCAGCATTTTGAATTTTCTGTTGGCGCGAGAGAGCCTCTTGGTGCGTTTCGACGGCTTGCTTATGCTCTTGAATTGCTTCAGATTTTGAAACTTGGTCTGTATAAGAATCCTGATCTGTCACTCCAGTAGATACAGACTTAAGTGCCGATACAGTGTTCTGGATACTATTAGAGGTACTTTCACTAATTCCTTCCATTTCTTTCCAAGAAGAGCTTTCCGAATCAGCGTTTCGATATTCTACTTTTCCACCAGCACCAACTTTTACATCTGCTGAGATCGGGCCTTTATCACCAGCTATCTTCCCTACATGTTGTAATATAGAGCCAAAACCACCCATCCCCAACGTAGCAGCTGCTGCTGACAGTTTACCGACGTCACCTGAAATATTTACTGAACCATCAGCACCAAAGGATAAATTTTTACCAAAGTTCTTTACGAACTCGTCTGCTGTAGCCTTGTCCATTTTCATTGCACTTGCAAAAGCGTAGGCGTTGGCATCATTCTCTGTGTATCCTAACGACCTCATCTGGTTAATAACGTGACCTGACGACTGACCTTGGACCTCTTGATACGCATGAGTCTCTGCCCGGGAGACATTTTCAGCCGCTGAAGTAACGCGCTGCTGTGCCGCTACGTCTGCAATAGACTGACTAGTCGACATATCAGCTTTCATGGTGCCAAAGTTAGCATTAGCATCAGCAACCTGGTTAGTACTTGATAGTACGACCCCGCCACCACTACCTGTAAGAGTGGCTGTGTTCAAGCCTTTTGTATGCACGCCGTTTTGACCAGATGCTGAAACATTACCTCCCATATGAGCCTGACTTGCGCCCGCAGACCCTGCAGCACCAGCCATTCCCATTAGAGTGTGTACACCGGCAAAGAGAATGAACATGGCCAATGTCGGAACCATGGCTTGTGCCGTCCCTGCAAATGCAATGAATGACTCCAAATCTGTCCAAGCAGAAGTCTGAGAGGAGACTGAGACTAAATTGTAGCCTGTTTCGCTATTCGCTAATCGAGCAAGGAATCGGTTAAAGTAGACAGATAAGTAGACATCGACAGCTACCTGACACACGGGCATAAGCACTACCCAAACCAAAGCAGTGAAATACTTCGCCGCCATGGACAACCCTTTCACACCGAGCAGCAAAATCACAAAGATTATAAAAGGGCTTACCAGATAAACAAAACCCTCCATAAACGTTACCATTGGTAACATCATTTCCTTGAATCCAGCGCTCTTAGATGCCTCGATGTTTCTACGAGATGTGACTTGATCCAACTGAGCAGAGCACATTTGCATCTCTTCTACTGAAGGAAGAACCGATTGAGAACAGTTACCTTTGATGAGCGTTTCTACAAAAGCATTTTCTTGTAATTGTCCTAACCTCGCGCTACCTGCAACACCCATATCACCCATGTCATGCATAAATTCAAGTACCTTCTCCTTTCGGTCAGCAAGAGTTGAGTCTGAATCTCTCTCGGCTAACGTTGATGCAAGCTGAGTCTCGGCAATTTCTTCTGCGCGTTCTCGAAGTACTGTTTGGATAGCAGCATGAGCTGAATCACAAGAATAATTTCCAACCGCACCGTTTAGCGTCAATTGAATTGACCATGGGGTATGGACTGCGTAAGTGCTCCAAGCATCAAGTGCGTTAGATCCTCGGCCAAGCTCCATTTTTGGCTGGCCATTGATTGCAGCTAACCTGTTGTAACGAAGTACGCAGTCAGCAAAATAGGCACCAATTGCAACATGCAAATTACTTGATGTAGCTCCAGGGTCATCTGAAGTAGGAAGATCACCATTTCTCAGGAACGAATCGTCCTCCCTCGCTTGACGCATTTTTAGGAGAGCGTTAAGGGGGTCAAGACCATACTCTGTGATCAACAGCTTTTGCGATTCAGCGTTACCGAACCCAAAATTTGTTGCTACTACATTATCTCTAAATATATTAGCTAGTTCTTGCCCCATCAAAGACACATAGGATGCAGGTGCAAGGATGCCTATTGGCACTTGACCAGCTATTACACGAGGAGCTTCACCATGTTTTTCAAGTATTGGCGTTGCTGTGGGACTGAAGAATGCCAAATACACGAAAAGGGATACCCAAAAGTTGGTCAACAAACCACTTTTTTGATCCATTATGTATTTGAGAATACAGGCCAATGCATTAAGAAGTAGTGCAATTTTAAAGGCTGTAAATATCGAGCTTGATTGTTTGTTGAAGACATGTCCCAAGCCTGTCAATATGGCTTCAAGAAAAGCCATGTCGCCGCTAATGTAGATATGTAAATCCATTCGTAATCCTGCAACTTGTTCCCGCTTGATTTTTCTCCGCCTTTGCAACCACCGTCACATCTCGTCGGCTCAGAAAGAACTTATCCGTTAAAATCAATTAGTTATATCTAAAAATGAGCATACTAGAGCTAAAGGGTAGCCCATTATAATAGTGCGCCAAAACAGTGTTTTTCAGCGACTTGTTGGAATTCTTCGTTAGTCTATCAGAATTGACTAAAGATTACACTCTGATCATAACTCTCTAAAAAGTTGAAAAGTTATAATGTGTGATAACCTAGTTTTAAAACTGATACTGATAGGGTTTAAGTGTGAAAACAAGAAAAAATAGAATCGCCATTATGCTAAGCAGTGCCCTGCTTTCGTCTTTATGTTTACCTATTGCGACCTCTGTTGCTGCTGCGGTTGAAAAACCTACTGCGATTGTTCGAACACAGGCCCATAGTGTGACTTACATGGCCGGGGAGCGTGAGAGTCTTACTTCAGCACGAATTGGTGCCATGGAGAAATTCAAGCGTGAAATCGTTGACCTGTTGCCTACTTACGTTTCTTCAGTAAAAAAGCTGTCCGGCTCTGAGTATACACAAGAAATTCAATTTCTTGTTGGATCACTTATTGAAATCCATAGTGAAGAATACAAAATCGACACCGAGTCAGGATCTATGAAGGTGCAGTTGACCGCAAAATACCAATTTGATGAAAAAGAGATTGAGCGTAACATTGACAACCTGAAGCAAGATCAGCAGACCAAGAACAAGATATCTGATTTGCTTGCCGAGACTAGAGAGGTTGAAGGTCGGATTGCACATATTCGGCACTTGTACAAGCGTAGCAATTCCGAGGATTTAGCGTCGACTCTAGATAGCCAAATAGAGACCCTAACCGCAATCCAGCACTCCAAACAATTGTCTCTTACTATTATAGACTCAACTGACATCAGAAAACAGGTAGAGTCAGCGAGAAAGAATAAGGTCATAGAAGAACGTGAAGCTGCTATACAAAGTAGACTAGAAGCGGAAGCAAAACATAGACAACGGGTTATTGCGTCTCTATCACAACTCAGTCACCAAGAGTTGGTTGTTAGGGAGGCAGCAGCGGTCTATGCTCTTGCTCACTATGAGTATCTACAACAAGAAATAATGGCTCCAAGAACATTAAAGCTAGTAGAAACAACTAAGACTGGTGCTTCGTTTCAAATCGTTCGTATCGATGGTAAGCCACCATTGACGCAGTGGCAGCACTCTGGAGACAAAGGCCTTGCAAGAGCTTTTGACAACTACCCATATGCAGATTTCACTGATAACCTCTGTTCATATGTGGTTCTTGATCATGTGAACAACACTATTTCGAAATACCGATATGACTTTAAAGGTGCTCGTGAGCTTCTTCCAGTTGATGACTACGAGGTAACCAATCGTCACGATGGTAGGTCTTCTAGTCTGAAAGGTACGATATTGCAAAAGAGTCAGCCTTGGTACGCGCACAGCGCGATGTACACGCCGCCATATTCTGATTTTGAGAGACGAGTACATCCTCGGTATAGCTTAACTGCTGCAATGCCATTTCTTATCTATCACGTAGATGGGGAGCGCCGCGTTCACCATGTTGATTATACCCAAGGTGGAAAATATGAATTCCCTGCTTATGACTATAGAGTAACTATCGGCAACAAAGAAATAACTCAGCCGTTCTTCTTCCATCGCCCAAAAGGGTACTGGAGTAAGTCGGACAGAAGAATAGATCTAGGCTTGGAAGACTGGTGGAAAGAGTTTATTAAGACTAAAGGAACGAGCTATCTACGACAGAAAAACGATCTTGTTTTCTGGACAACCAAAGACCACAATAACCCTGGAGAAGAGTATGCAAACAACCGTAATGCCATGCAACGGCACATGCTTGACCCTGAGACACCACCCTACATTCACTGTAACGATGAAATTATCACTGCTCCGAAAGAAATATTTCTTACTAATGAGCAGTTAGAAAAAACGGACCAAATTAAGATCGATATCGTAAGAAGAAATTAGTTCATTACATAGTAGAATTTGGCTAGTCATCTTCAGGCATATATCATAGAAAATGACTAGCCACTAATCAGGCTAGTAACAACTCCTTTTACTCATTGCTCTTGCTTTCAATATTATTCCGACGCTGAGTTTGAAACCGTGCTCGAGTACGGTTCTCGAGTGACTTAAGTACCGCTTCATACTGAACTATCATACCTGTTGGGATTCTTGGGTTAGTATAGAGTGACTGAATCGCGATCGATGTATTAAAGAAACTACCATCTTCAATAGCTTGAACCACTTGCTTCAAACGCTCGTAGGCAACATTGAAGGCTGCACCGCAGCTAAAATCTTGACCATGAATTGAGTTTATATATTCGCCCTTTTCATTTAGTTTATACAAATCAAAAGAGTATTTCTGACCCATTATCGATACTAAATAACTTTGTGTTGGTGTCAAAGGCTCCGTGCTCAGACTCAACATCTTATAAAATAGACTATTGCTATAGGCTGTATTGATACCATTTAACTCACACACCTTATTCACATCTGGAAGGTTAGTATCCTCCGTTAAACTCCCCTCACCAAAAAAGTCTTGATATATCTGTGAGACGACAGCTCTTACTGAACCACTAGTAGAGACAGGGTTACTGACATCGAACTTACAATAGTGTCTTTCTGCTCCACCTGTGCCGTCTAACTCCGTGCTTATTATGGTATTACACTTTGGTAAGTCAAATTTGTCTAACCGCTTCCCATCTTTATCTGTTTCACCATGGATGAGTGAGAACATATCCCACTCCATCTTATCAGCTACAGAAACTAAACCACAGAATACACCCTCTTCCTGCTCGTTCTCCATATCAGCGCAAGATTTGCCTTGACTTAACAAGCGCCACATCGTTGCTTTAGCTACGGAGTTATTGGATGGACTATCGATATCGTATGTTCCATTCTCTACAAGCCAAGGCAAAAGATACATTGGAGCATAAGTGTTATATGCGATCACGAACCCAACATCAGACTGAGAATGCATAAAGTTAGCATCTTCTTTAGCTAGGTCGTCTTTAGCGTCAGCTCCTTTCTTTTTCTTCAGTAGCTCTAACCAACTCCCGTATTGAGGCACTTCTCCATCGGCACCAACGAGTAACGGGTTATTAGTAAGTTTATCAGAAACCTTATTCATCGCCGAATTAGAATTCCATTTTTTTGCGTTTTCAGGATCGTACCAAGACTCCATGACTTCTAGGGCCTGGGAACAACTCGTCTTCGCCATTTTGTTTATCGCATCGACTGTATTTTGAATCGACGTCATTATGCTGTTACACGAAGCACAGACCGAATTTAGAGCAAGCTTAAAAGCGTAGACCGTGGCAGCAGATGCTATATTCCTACCTGCTTGGATTAGCTCATCACGACCAGCAAATGACAACGAACCCGCAAAAAAATCTATACCACCACAAGAAACTGACGCACTTGGAGCCCTAAAGCTGATTGCCTGAATAGGCCGCTGTTTGAAACGCAGAGAAGCTGCACCTCCTGCAAAAACATGACGTCCTGTATTGCTCGTATATGTCGACCCACTAGAGTGAGTGAAACTTCCATAAATACCATCCGTTATTTGTCTCAGCGTAAGGGCCGCCTCTGCTGGAGTTATTGATACAATTCCAATTGAAAGGCCAACTACCATCGCTAGTTTTTTTATTCGCACTTGTACATCCCCTAAAAGTCAGAAAGTTCTTGTTTTCTACCATTGGAGGGAGTAGGTAGACGGTCAGAAATAATTGAGTCTTCAGCATTAAGATAACGCTCATTGAAGACATTACGAAGTTTGTCAGCGAGGTAGTCTGGATTATCGTATAGCTCTTGCTCATTAACAACCAAGTCGCTTCCATCTGTTGGTATTAAGTAGACATCACGAACCGCCTGGGTAAGCTGAAATTCCTGCTCAGTAATTACACCAGTTTCATGCATAGCTAGAAATGATGTCAGCAGCAAATCTTCTGAGGTTATATACCCTTTTGATATTACGCCTGCCTCATATGTTTCTTTATTGAAGAGATAAAACGTAGGTGTTACCTCTACCGGCATCATACTTGTGAGCGTACCATCGTCATAGATAGTAATCTCTTCTAAATCTGGAGCATTAGGTAATGGAAAACCATCAAGCGAAACCGGCAATATATCTAGTTTGTATAGTTTAGAAAGACGACGAATGTGATCGACCATTGCGATACAGTACTCACAACGACTTTCGAAGAAGAAGAAGATACCAACTTTACTGTACGTTGCCTCGAGTAACTTTCTTCGATTTTCCATAAGCTGAGCTTTATGTACCTGCAACTCCTGGTTATTATCAGGCCTGCGTAACTTCTCATTCAATGCTAACTCATTACGATAAACACGCTCAAAAGTCTTAGCAAACAGTGACGCTCTGTCTACAGCGATACGTTGCGCATAGTGATACCTCCGAACATTCTCATAGGTAGGTTCATCTTGTGCTGCGTCGAGCAGCAAGGGGAGATTTTCACGCAGCCATGCAGACGTGATTTTTACTTCTACTGGCGCCACTTCTTCCTGTTCATCTACAGGTTTCTGTGGCACAAAAACTTGCGGCTCCGGCTCTTCACTTTCTTCAATCTCAACCACAACTGGATCGCGGTAAAAATACCAACCATCCGGTTCGTAGGTCTGATTAAATCCGTAGCCACTATTGGCTAGCGAAACGCTAGGCATGGTACCTAACAAAAGTGCAATTCCAGGAACCAGCGAACGCATGAGTGTGCGCAACATCGGCTAGTCCTTTAGTTTTGAATATGAGGTTTCATGCTTATTTTAACACCAATTTTAAGCTGATCATAGGTTCAGTTATTTAAAAAAGTGATGACCAGAAATGGTTAAAGAACGAGCAAATAAAGGGTGGTTCTGTGATATATGTTTGACATAATAGATGACAAACAAGAATAGTTACCATTATGTAAAACATTTATTTGTTTCCCATAAAGGGACAACAATCTTTTGTTTGCCCTTAGAACCCATATATAAATTTATTCATCCAAAATCCTTTTAACCAACTCCTGCTCAATAATTAGATTTTGAACCGTTGCCACTGCCCCGCTTCTTTGCTAGTCTGATCTCGAAACCACAAAAACCAAGCTTTTTGCCATTGACGGCGATAATAGGCTTCGCGCCGTTGAGCGCACACCAAAGTAGACATTAGGGAATGAGATGGCTCGTAGTAAGCAGATGCCTGAGCAAGTGGTGGTCCTAACTGATCCAATTGATTTTTATAAGTCATTTCAGGATTACCAGTCAGAGACCAGTAACTTTGAGCGCAGTTTGATTGATCAAATACAGTTGGAATGCAAAAGCTATTGGACAGAACTTCTGGCTGAGTGCGAACGCAAAAAGTCTTCTGTGGTTACTGCAAAAGATCAACAGCAAAGACTGCTAAGATCTATGTTTATTTACTTCAATCCAAAATTCCAAAAATGCACCAGAAACGGCAAAACAAATTATTACGTTTACTGGGCTAAAGGCACTTATGGATTCTACAAAAAAGATCGAAACATTAAGCGAATGACCGAGCAGGTTTCGCCAAAAAATAAAGCTACTACAATGACCGTTGCCACATACGAGTTCAGTCAGTTTGATCTCCCACCAGAAGCAGAGTGGCAGAGAGAATATATTGAGAAGTATGAGCAACGTTTTTTTGTACTTAGACAAATCTTAAAGTTCGTCCAACTCAACGGATCTACATTGGCTGCGGCCAGTGCCGCCTTTGACACAACAGAGTCTGATATTGATCTTATGTCTGGCCTAGATACGTTAAATGAGCCCAGCAGTAAGCATCAGCAGCTTTCTGAAATTGCTTCGATCCTTACGGATAATAACAATGATCCAGATAAGCTCACTCCCGATCAAGTTAAGCTGCTCTTTAGCGTCGATGATGACGAACTTGAAGCAAACGGCATTAAGCCATTTGTTAAAAAAGTCTACACCGGTATTTCTTACTAACCTATCCAACCAAAACACGGAGTAATCATGTCAGTAACTGAAGTAGAAACTGAGGCTGTAGTTACACAATCTGTTGATGAGATAACAAGCCAAACTAGTGACAATAGTGAATCCCCTATCGTAAGTGAAGTTGATCTCAAATCAGATAACGCTGATGTTGAGGCCGACCAATCTGCCGATAACGATACTGCTCAAGCTGCCGATAGCGATACTATTCAACCCCCTGAGCAAACAACGGTACAAACACCAACCAGATCAAACAATAGAAACCCGCGTCGTAACAACCAACAACGAAACACTGGCTATGTGCCAGAGCATGTAACGCTACGTCGTAAATTGGCTCAGCAATCAACAATGAACAGCAGTGGTCAAATGGGTCCGTACGTTAAATACGATCTCCCGATAAAATCGGAAAGTATGCGCCTTCTACTAGCCAACTCTCTACAAGAGTGGATGGAAGCTGTGGCCGATACAGTTCCTATGTTCAACTATATCCAGCGTCACGAACCAAGCGCCAAACTACTTAACGACTTTTTGATCGAATTGAAGACCTCGTCTACCAACGAAGTGACTGAGCAGTCAGAGGCATTGGACATCTTTATTGAGTCACACCCTGATTGCCAAGAGCGCTTACAACTGATCGAGATACCTGAGAATGGTGAAGTCGCAGAGCTTGTTTTTCAGCAACCCCACTTTTGGTCAATCATCGACCTGATCAAGAAGTACGATAATGAGCTTTGCCGCGTTGAGTGCTTGAGAATGATCGGGATTATTGATGAGGAATTAGAGCAATACCGTAAGTCGATGATCAACAAGACGCGTGCAACGGTCCAAGCGTTCACCGGTATCACTCGTTTGCGTAACAATAGACGTCAGCGTACTGCCAATACTCCACCACTCGATCCGCAGCGTTTTGAGCGTTTGAAGCAGCGATACTATCGTGAAATGAATATAGCTCAAGAGACAGCCTAGATATGGTGATGTGAGTTAGCGATGAGTCGACACAAGGTCAGTGTAAAAAAAGTCAGGATACGTAGTCATTATTTGACGCGCTACATGGACCGGCATCTTAGCCGGATGAGTGGTGCCGATAATAAAGTCGCGGTCTTGACTGATCTTGTTGAACACCATCGCTATTCACAACGACTAATCGGAAACGCGACTCAGTCTATCAAAGAAATTGTTCGGAACAACATCGCCTGGGCCAACGCCGAGCTTGAGTATCTGGAGGGCGCGCTTGTTCGATTTCCCGGGCAAATCTGCATTCCAAAGGTAAAGCCACGCTCCATCAGGTACCAGTCCAAGGTCTTTCATATGTACCTTGTTCTCATTGCTGAATTTGATGAACTGTTCGTAAAAATCGAGTCGCTTCAGATGCTGACTTGCAGCAACAGCGAACTGCTCGCTTTGCGTGAAGACATACACCAGTGCTTCAAGCTTTTTATGGATATGCTTTATCAGTTTGAGCACAGCATCAAGGTCAAAGATGAACGAGCATTCATGGCAACATCAAAAGTAGAGCAACGTATTGAATCGATTGAAAGCTCCCTAGTAACGATCCCAAGATCACGCCCACTCACCGCGAGATAGAAAATGACAGTTAGCAGTACTCCGGATACTAAAGTGCCGGTTTTTAACGCACCTAGCACTGAGGTGGACAGTTATACTCACGAGACATCACTAGAGCGGAGTGGTATTACACCTCGATCATGTTTCGATGTTATGGACCAACCTGAGATGCTCGAGTATCTCTATCGCTTAAGAGCCATCGTTGGCGTTCCTGAGTCAAAAGAAGTAGACAAGATAAACAACGACTTCTTGATCGAAAATGCCAAAGAAGGTACTGAGCAAAAGCGACTCACACACGCTCAGTTTATCGATTTTGCCAATGGAAAAACTATCGCATCACCTCGATCGAGCTTTTGGTCAAAACTGTTTGGGCTATTCCGAAAGCAAGGAGTCGAAGAACATGATGATGTGTCTGAATTTACCAGGTTAGTGCTTGCTGATGAGTGGCCAGTTAAATCACTTCCATTACCGCCGCTCGACAAGACGCTTAGTAAATCAGAAAGAGATAAGTACTACAATTTCGACACTCTTTATCGACAACCAATACTTCGGTTTATCGATTTTGTTGGAGCGCTCCCTGCTTCCGAGAGTAACCACCACAATTGGCCGGAGGGGCTCCTCAAGCACTCATTAGAGGTGGCCGAGGTAGCACTAAAAACTGCAAAGACACAAACTCTTCCTACCGAAACTTGGAATGATATCGAAGCTGCCAGAAAAGTAAGATGGCAATATGCTACGTTTGTTATTGGACTTATGCACGACATCGGTAAATCGATGACCGACATGTCTATCTATTGCCAGTCTGATAACGGTACTCTCACTACATGGAACCCTACCCTATCTAGCCTCCACCAGCACATTAATGATAATCGCGTGGGTAAATACTTTGTGGAGATGAACTCCAAGGCTAAATACGTTGGGAACGGCTCGCGCTATGGAAGGCATGAAGGCGTTGCAGCAATGATGCTAAACAAGATCCTCACGCCCGAAGCCATTCACTTTTTAAGTTCGTCCCCTGACACTGGTTTTGGCCTGGTCGAAGAGATAAACAAGATCCTATCGGGAGGCAAAGGAGCTGCTTACCTTAAAACAGCACTTGCTGAGGGTGAGAACACAAGTGTGCATATCTCTTTCAAGAAGGTTAGGAGCGGTTACCACCATAAAGATCGTAATGCCAGTATCGCTGAACTCGTTGTTAATCAACTCTTTGAACTGCGACGTGACCCAAAGATGGCTGGCCACACATTCATTCTTGGTGGAGATGTCTTTATTCGCTTCCCAGAGGCCATACAAATGGCTCAGAGCGCGATTACCAGACGATCGCCGACAATGTATCACCTGAGTAACTTACACCCTGTGCAGGTCTTAGAGGAGCTTGCAGCCGCACGCTTTATCAAGATGCCAGGTAACAACATTCTGACCATGTCACTTCAGTTGACTAAGGGCAAATACAAAGCGTCAGACAATGAAATTGTAATGGAGCGGATTGGAGGCTCTTTCAAAGTCGCCATGCTCGAGCATCCTTCTTTGATGTTTGGTCGCCACCAACCTCAAACACACAACACTGGTGTACTGCGCCTCGATAACCTAAACGCTATTGAGTTCCTGAACGAATACGATGTTCGCGAGCTAGTGATCAATAAAACGGAGCCACCGAAAGATGAGGCGGAGAAAGACGCTGTCGGCAAAGAGCTTGGACTCTCTGAGAGGCTAAATGTTGTTGATCGTACAGTCGAGGAGTCAGATGGTGCCGATGGTCACCAACGGCCAGACTTTGGTGCATCGGATATCACCATATCAGTTAACGAGAACAATCAGATCAAATCGGTAGAGAGACAGGAGCGCGTTGAACCCAATCAAGATCAAGGTAGCTCCCCCACGATAAAGCAAACAATCTCTAGTGATAAACAAACTGGCCAAAGAGCCGAACGGCGCAAACCATCTCAAGCTAAACCGGTAAATAATCAGTCACCACCTCAAATGAGTGAAGATGACCTATTCAATCTCGCGGGTGTGCCTGGTGTTACTGCCGATGAAGAAAAAGGCTCACCAGAAGGTCTTGTTGACCAGGTGTACACTCCGGTGGCAGCAGAATTTGGCGCTGAAGCGATATCCAAAGCGAATGTGCTTCGTGTTTGGGCCACTTTAGCCAGTATCAATAAAGTCAAACTCAAGAAAAAGAAGATCCCGAACTCAGTAGTTAAAGACGACAAAGTCATCAGCCTCTGCAAGCAAGAGCGAATTGAGCCTGACTCTCTTATCAGTGGTGGCCACATATCTAAGAAGAACGATGCTTTCATCGTTATCACTGATGAGTTCGCTAGCTTAATAGAGTCAAACATCACTGAGGCCGCCCCGGCAGCTGTAGGCGCACCTGCCGACCATGGCAGTCAAAAACGGGAAACTCGCCAGCAGGAACCGATAGTTACCCAACAGGATGCACCTTGCAAAGACAGCACCGAAACACTGAATTCCGAGG
Source organism: Vibrio sabulosilitoris (assembly GCF_055391395.1). Taxonomy (NCBI): domain Bacteria; kingdom Pseudomonadati; phylum Pseudomonadota; class Gammaproteobacteria; order Vibrionales; family Vibrionaceae; genus Vibrio; species Vibrio sabulosilitoris. The sequence goes on along the minus strand of NZ_AP029601.1, from coordinate 97,602 downwards.
AAAATACACCGCCACTAAGCTCAGAAGTGTCGCTACCTGAACACTATACCGAAGACTCTGATAGCGAATACTACGACTATCTTGCTCAAACCGGCAATTTTGATACCTGCAGTCAAGGAGGACCAAGCACTGAGTCTGCAGCCGGGTCTGATGATAACCAAGAGCCTGTGATGGATAACACAGTAGCTGAACTTTCGCTGCGTGATCGGATCATTGAGCACATTGATAATACGACTCAATCAATGGCAACCGTGCGCAAGAAACTTGATGCCGGCGAACAAGTACCAAAGATCGCCGTCAATCAATGGCTCAATCAGTTCCCTGAGCAGATAACGCTTCAAACGTTGCATGATCAAGGTCTGATCGTAAGAGAGAAAGACAAATTTGTAGTGCTTGATCTGCCATTTGGTGATAATAATGTTCAAACAGCGGACCGAGCAAATGTAACCTCTTCGGAAGCTGAACCACCAGCTAGCAGTAATGCTAGTTTGGAGGAAGAAAAACGACGAAACAGTGTTTCGTCAGAATTAGTTGAAAATGAACCTGCGAAGAAGCAACCCAAGACAAGCAATAGTATTGTTGAGGCTCCACTAGGTAGTCCGGTGCGTGATCTCATCGATGCGCTGGATATGATGCAGTTCAAGGCAGAGTACGTTGATTCACAGAACAAGCTAGTTTCTCCATATGCCGCTTGCTTCAAACTTTTGGCAAATGAGTTGAGCACTACATTAGTTAAGGCATCACCTACTGATAAAGGTCACCTGGTCAAGAAAACGCATTTCACTAGGGCGGTATGGTCAAAGTATAAGTCCATGGAAGACGACTTAGCATCAATTAACAACGGTGTTAAGCCTAAGCGCGCTGAAATAGAGTATTTGAGCAATGCGCTTTGGCTCCTCTACGCAGATTCATTCAAAGACAAAGTTATTACAATTCAAAGGTAGAGATTAATGCGTGACTTTAACGATACTCGCGACCTTTTCAGGCCCGAGTTCGAACTCAATATCGGTTCCGGTTACTTAGCCGCCACTATTGCATCCGCTGTGACTGGTGGTGTGACGCTTGGTACCGCTCCATTTGTCGTTTCGGCGATCACTGCAGGTATGTCTCTGCACTGGTACCGAAAGTCTATTGACCGGATAAAACTCAAATCGAGGCTGATCAATAATTACTTCCTGTTTCAGACCCTGAGCGAGCTAAGGAAGAATAACCTTGAGCACCAAGACAAAGTCTATATCGGTAAGGGCTTCGAGTGGGGGGCCGAACACGCCGCACTGTATCATCGCCTTGCGTCAATGAGTACTGACATGTCTGAGGTCAACCTCCCGTCTATCTTCCGTAAATCGGGAGAAAAGGATACACGTATCCTGGGTGGCAAAGCCTATATTCATGGTTTGGGTGACGAAATTGATCAGTATGTCGATATAAACACGTTCTATGGCCACTCTGTCATCTTCGGTCTGCCGGGTACCGGCAAAACCACTCTGCTAAACATGCTTTCAACCGGTACGCTCAATCGCGGCTCGTTTAATGTCATCGTCGATCCGAAACCAGATGCAGACTGGATTAAGCGTATGAGAGAAGAGTGCGCGATTATGGGTGTGCCTTTCTATTATTTCTCAGTAGCCAACTCATCAGAGTCTATTTGCATCGATGTGCTCAAAGACTACGAGGACCTCACTGATATACCAACTCGGATACTCGACACCACCGCGGCCAGTGCCGCCGATGACAACGACTCTTTCCGTCAGTTTACTTGGAAATGTATCAACCAAATAGTTCAAGCACTCGAATACTGTGGTATCGAGATACAGTTAACATCAATCAGTAGTTACATGCGCCACAACTACATGAAACTCGCGCAACTGTCGCTGGAACGCTTCTACCTGGACTTCTATGAAGGTAAACCTGATCGCGTTGATGCCGCCAAGCGCAAGATGAAGAGCGAGAACTTTCCTGATGAGCCCGCGGGCGGCCTTAACGGTATGATTGAATTCTATCTCAATGAAGACAAGATACCTGAGCACCGGCGCAAAAAGGCGGTTGATAACATCATCGGATACGTACAGCACCCGAAAGAGCACCGTGACAAAATGTTGGCTTCAACCGACCCGCTATTTGACCAGCTTACTGCCCCGCCGCTCGATAAGCTGTTGTCACCTCGCTTAGAGGACGTCATGGGCGACGGAACCGAAGGCGGCATTTTGAACCTCTCTGAAATGTTGGAATCTGGTGGGTGCCTGTACATCGCATTGAACTCGATGGGTAACAGCAAGATGGCCGGTAACCTATCTAAGTTGCTCATTTCAGCAATATCATCAGCAGCCTCTAAACGCTACTCACGCGATGAGGGTGTGGGCCGTCGTGTGGCTCTATTTACGGACGAGGCCCACGCAGCACTAAATGAGAAGCTAATCAACATGTTAGCAGTAGGACGCGGCGCTTCGTTTGAGGTTTTTTTAAGCACCCAAACTGTGCCAGATCTTGTTGCAAAAACCGATCAAGCTACTGCAGACCGGGTCCTTGGTCTAGCAAGTAACTTGTTTGCACTTCGTGTAACCGATCCCCAGACCAAAGAGTTTGTGGCATCTAACTTTGGCATGATCGATGTCGACTCCCTCTCCTACGCCAAAGGCGATAGAGCTGGTGGTTCAAGTCAGCTCTTTGGAGACGCGGCCACCACCTACACCGAAACGATTAGCAAAGAGCAAAAAGAGATGTTCCCGTCAACCGCCCAAGGCGATATGCCGAACCTACAGTGTATAGCGCGGATGCAGAACGGTAAAAAATACAAGTTACGCATCCCTATATTGACCAACACTCCACCCAAGAAGAAATTTTTCCGAATACCAAGCTTTGTGGGAGGTAATTAACCATGGTTATTTCTCCCGAGAGCGAAAGCAAAGAATATACACTCAAACATCGAGCTCAAGTTACGCTGCTACTGATTGTATTTGGCTACGTTCTTCTTGTTGCTGACTACCCAACCTACGCGCAGAAGGTGTATGCGGAGATCCAGGATAATGTCAGCCTTATTGGTGACGAGAACGCACATGGCGTCATCAATCGTGCCAAGCATATCTACGCCTTGCTCGAACGAATGCTGCCGCCTATCGACGGTGATAGCCTCAAGGGTGCTCAGGGCAACAGTTTTAATGTAGGCGGTGATAGCCTAGATTGGCTCAGAGTTTCACCATACGACCTATGGCACAAATTCCTGCTGTTGATGTACCAGATATTCTTCCGCTTCTCGCTTCTTCTATGGTGGGGCGGTGCACTATTGCCGTTAACCATCGCGCTTATTTTTCAGGGTTACAACGAACGGAAGATAAAGATGTACGAGTTCCAAGTATCGAGTGCTGTTAAGCAAAATATCTGGATTAGGATGAGTGCGTTCTTTTCTTTTATGCTCAGCCTATACTTGATTTTGCCGTATGCCGCGGGTTTTGGGGTTCTATATCCCCCGGTCGCGATGGTGATGTCGGCTATTATTGCCAAGAATATCATTACTCACATTACGAAAACTCTTTGATACTGAGCCGTTTTTTCCAACAAAGAGATAAATTTAATACTATATTTTCCAACAAGGTGTGTTTATAATGAGCTTGATCGGTTTTTGGGTCGAGCTCATTAATCCACCATAGTTAACTGAACCTCTTCACAAAACTCGTTACGTATTCACCATTCCTCGAATCCGGGCGAGCATTCGATCAAGCTTGTTTTAAGCGTCGTTGGCACATTTTCGTATTTTTTACACCGCGAGTTGGTGTGCCTTCTCACACTCAAAATTTATCAAAATTAAGGGAATAACAATGAATATTATGAGCAATGCAGTTGAGTTCACTCAAGAGCAAAAACGTTTGATGACCATGGCACTAGTTGGAGTACTTTTCTTCCTAGTTTCACATTACGCGTTTGCTACCGCTGGTGGTTCAGATCTCGATGCAGCTTTTCAGGACTTCTGGGACGACCTAATCTCAATCGCTGAGGGTTACGGTGGCCGTATCATGATGATCTTGATGGTTGTTGCGGGTATCTACTTTGCTATCGGTAACCCGAACTTTATTGCATTCGCAGCATGTGTCGTTTGTATCCTTGTACTCGCCAACGTTTCTAGCATCATTGATTCGGCGATGGGTGCTTCTTTCGATGCTCTACCACAAATCTCTCAGATGCTATCTGTAATGCAGATGTAATCTGATTTTTTGTGATGGCAGGATGCCCACCAGGGTTTGAGCGTCATCCTATATTCATGGAATAGAATATGCACCAACAACTCCAACCAAATCAAGATCGAATCCCAATGCGTGTTAACGACCCAAAAATGGTCGGACCTTTTTCAGTTGAAGAGGTGGCACCGCTAGCCGTATCAGTTCTGATCGGCACGCTTATCGGCATAACCAACTACGCTCTAATCTTTGGTGTAATGCTCACCGTAGTTCAGGTCAAACTTGCTAAAAACTTCCCATCGGGCTTCGTTCTTCACTACCTCTGGTATCAAGGCTTTATTCCTTTGAAAGCAAGTAAATACCTTCTTGATCCAATCCGTCGTAAATATTATCAGTAGAGTTTCTTATGTTTAATCTTGGTGCTAAAAAAGCTGATCAGATATCTGGTCAGAGTGATGCTGCACATCACAATGATGATCTTACGCAGTTTGAGAAAATCCGCGCAAAGATCCTTGATACGGTCCCCGTCCTCAAGAACTACAATGGCGCTCTGGCTACTTCCAGTAAGCTTGGCACCATCTGCATACTGCAGACTCTTGTTATCTTGATGCTTGTTCAACACGTAGCTAATCGACCGATTACTCAGGTGGTTACGCCACCAAACTTTACTGAAGAGATCAGCATGAAGGGTGGTATCGCGTCCGAGAGTTACCAGACTGCATGGGCCATGTTCGTCGCTGACCAAATCGGTAATATCAACGCACAGCGTGCCGAGTTCACCAAAGGCGTTATTCGTCGAATGATCCCAGCAGCTCACTGGACTGAAGTTGATTCATTGATGACCCAGCAACTTCACCGACTAAAGCTCAAAAAAATTGAGGAGCGTTTTATCTCGAATGGCGTGACGTACGACCCTCGCTCAAGCCTGGTTTGGATCACCGGCGAAAAAGAGACAACCAACGTACGTACGGGCCAACCTAGCTCAGAGCTTTGGACATTTGAAATCAAGATCATAGCTGAGAACGGTTCACCACAGATCGTCCATCTACAACAGTATCCTGGCAAACCTACGATGCGTCGTCGTTCAAACGAGATTGCAGAGAAAGGTGGCAACTTCGAAAACACATTAGAAGCTCCAAGTGAGTAGGTCCAAGAGAGTTAGAAAAGCATTATGAAAAAAACACTACTTTCGACATTAATACTATTGGCTAGTTCTTCGGTAGCTCAAGCAAATCCTGAGAGCTTTTTGCCAGAAAACTTAACGGCACCTATCTCTGCAGGTAATTCGGCCAAAAAAGAGATCACCAAAGCTGAGTATGATGCACTTGACCAACTGATCTTAGAGCGAACAGCGCATAACCTACCAGTCGGCAACGAAGCCTTAAGAACCGGTGAGTTTCCCGAAATAGACCAGCAAGGCCGTCTGCGTAAAGCAGCTAGTAACATCAACCACAATGTTCAGCCAATGAAAGCGGATGATTACTCTCCGGTACCCTCAGGCAACAATGTTATTGATCCTTATCCGCAGTATTCATACACACCCGATCGCCAAGCTCAATCTCAGCAAGAAGCTGCCGATCCGATAGCATCCAAAGCGCGCGAGATTTACACTCCGACACCCGTGATACATGCCAAGCCTAATGATCCAGTGACAATGACAGTCGGCCACGGCCAATCAAACCGAATTGCGTTTAACTTTGACAACCTTGACATCCGTACTGCCAATACGGATGCGCCGATGCTAATTGATGGTGGCTTCCTCTATATAACACCGGTATCAGCAACCGAGCCTATCGCATTGATGGTTGGTGAACGTGGTCTACCAGAAAGCGCGGTTAACGTATTACTTTTGCCTGATGCTGTTCCACCAGTGATGGGCGAAGTTCATATCATGCTGTCACGTGACCTTAAGGCCAAACGCCAAAAGATTATCGATGATCATGAAGCAGAATTGAAAGTGGCTGAAGCCGAGCTGCACGAAATCAACAAGGCGCTTGAGCGTGGTGAAAGCCAGTTGCATACCAACTCTGATGCATACCAAGAGCGTATAGCAAACCTTCTTGTCGAAGTGGCCAAAGAGAATATCCCACAAGGATTTTCGTTAAAACTGTACGGCGAGGTCCCAGAGTCAGAACGCTACCCGTGTGACACAAGCAAGCTTGTCATGTTCCACGAGACCGTTATGCAGCTTGAGTCCTCACGCGAGATCATCGACATAGTTCGAGTTACTAACGATATCAATGGCTTAAGGTCGGTTGAGGATGAATACTGCATCTCACCAGGCGTATTTGCCGCTGCTACCTTCGAAAAATCGCATCTCGCTCCGGGTGAGAGCACTGAGATGTATGTGTTGCGTGATAAGCAATACACGAAACGTCTATTGCATGAGCGCAGCAACAAGCGCCCATCCGTTAAGAAGTAGGTGTCAAAATGCGCAATAAATTTACAGATAAACTCAAAGAACGTGTGACCAAACTCTTCGAGGCCGGTGCTGAAAAAGACCATGATCCTAATAGCTTTTGGGCTGATCCGAAAAAGCGAAAAGGTCTAATAATAGGTATCGGTGCCGTTTTCGTCATCTTTGCCGCGGGCTTTATGCCAGAGACTTCTGATCGCCTGCCGCGCAGCCAAAGAAACTACAGCTATGACTTTGGTATCCACGATCTTACTGAGGGCGAGAAAAACGCCCGTCCTGCTCAGATCTTTAGTGACCGTGGTGCTGACAAACTTGATATCCAATCGAGTCAGCAACTTCTCTCTGCCATGGAAGATGAAATGCGCGTCAAAGAGTCTGAGCTAGAGCGAGAGCGCAAGAACTTGAATGAGCGCGAAGAGCTTATGAACCAAGAGCTCGATAAACTCCACATGAGCAACCGTGAAGAGCTACGCTCATTGCGTCAAGAGACTGAAAAAAGCTTGATCGATCAGGAGATAGAGCACAAAGAGACTACTCGCGAAATCATCAATGCCTTGCTCAATGGCGAAGATCCAGGTGCTATCGATCCCGCTTTCAAGCTTAATGATGAGCAAAAAGCTGCATTCGCTGCTACTCAGGGGTATATGGGCTCTCGAACTGATCCAAACACTTTTGCTGATGTTGCGGTGATCGACCCAACTGGCCAGAACCGTGGTCAACACCAACAAACCATTCAAGGTACTCGACGTAATGTCGTGCGACCGGGTATCGGAGGCCAAGGTGGTATTCGAGTGCTGAACGACTCTGGTAACTACCGTGTTTCTACTGGCCAAACACTCGACATGAATAACCACAACTCTGTTTCTACACTGGCCAAGCAGCAACAAGGTAGCAACACACTGGCCGTTCCACGTGACGTCTTTGCAGAGCTTGAGGAAGCTAGATCGCAGTTACGAGAAAAGCGCCAATTGGAATGGAGAGCTCAAGAGCAAGAGGAAACCGTTCGTCGCGAAGAGAAAGAACGCGCTGAAAACACAGTGCCTCTTACTGCTGGCTCCATTCTTTCAGGTACATTGATGAATGGTATGTACGTACCGACCGGTAGCTCTGCAAACAACGAGCCAATTCCTGGCATATTTCGTATCAAGCGCGAAGCTCTAATGCCGAACTACAACGTTAGTGCAGAAGTGGTTGAATGTGTCATCGTCGCAGCTGCAAAACCAGCCATTGAGAGTATCCGCGTTAACTTCCGAGCTAGTGCGATCACCTGTATTAGAGAAGATGGTACAGCTACCGAGGATAAGATCATGGCCGTGTCTAGTGGACCTGATGGTACGACCGGCGTTCCGGCAACTCTGATCAGTCGAAATAGCGACATGCTGATGAAAACTGCCACTGCAGGTTTCCTAGAGGGTTTAACCGATATTTTCTCTCAGACCTCTCTTGAAATTAACAGTGATGATGGCGTCTACGCTATCAGTGGCTCCGATCTAGCAAGATTGACAGGTAGTGCCGCGCTCGGAGGAGCCGGTGATGCAATGCAACGTCTTGCTGACTATTTCATGGACATCGCTGACAAGATGCAACCGACACTCAAAGTTTCTGCTGGTATCGAAGTTGATTTCTTAGTCACCTCACTGTCTGTTCTTGATTTCAATAAAGAAAGTGTGAAGGTACGATAATGGCTGAACAAAAAGAAAATAACGAAGTTAATCAATCTGTTGAGCCTGGCACTAGCCCACCTCAAGAGCGTAAACCATCGCGAATAAGCCAATTTTTTGTGGCCATTAGTGAGCGACCTTTTCTTGCAGTAATGACTGTTGTTCTTTTGATTGTCATCGGAATTTTCTACAGAAAAGATGTCTATTTGGAAGATAACCTTGTTTACGCTTTCGAACGCATCGAAGAGCTTGAGAAACAGTTAGAGAATAGTAACGACCTTTCAGGCTACACCAGAGTCGCGGTTATTGCATTTGAACCAACAATTAAATCTTGGCAAAAGTACGACCCTACTGGTCAGCAAATCCGCGTGCTTCTGGACCGGACCATTAGAGCCTACAACGAGGCAGGTTATGTGATCATAGATTCTGACTCGGTTGTTGGCGGCCTAGGTGGAGCAAAATTCATCAATCTTTCACCATCAGAGTTTCTTGATGAAGACGGAAATATGAAGGCTAACTAAATATGAAATTACTTAAACTTTCAGCTTTGGTTGCAAGCGCCGTGCTTAGTTTTAACGCTAGTGCTGATACAGATCCACTACTCGACTCTATTCGAAATTCACAGCAAGGACAGCTTGCAGAGTTTTTGGGACCGGGTGCTGACTTAGCACAGTGGACCGCAAACTTGCCGCCACCAGCTGGCCTGATTGCTATCAAGCTCAAAACCAATCAGTTTATGATCATGGATATGCAGATGCGTTATGCATTTTACGCTAACAGCATTTTTGACATAGCCAATAATCGCCAAGTGATTGAGGCTGACGACTTCAATAAAATGTGGCATATCAACGGCGACAGCATCATCGAGTCTGACCTACCTATCTTTAACTTCGGTGTGGACAAACTAAGAGCTGATTTTACGGTGATGCTGATGGCAGCTGACAGTGATGCTACAAAAGCGACGATTGGGTTCATCAAAGAGCACATGTCTGATTACCGCATCGACGTGCTCTTGATTGGCTCTGAGAATCGGGAGAGCCTCACTGCCGCCGCCAATCTATATTGTGCTGAAGACCGCGTGGCAGCTAAAGAGCGTCTTCTGAACCTTGAGTTTCCTGTAGCAAACGATCCGTCTACTCACCTTAAGCAAATCCTAACATGTAGCCCAGAGAGCATATTGCACGCTATTCAAGTGGCCGGAATGTATGGAGTGAAGCGCCTACCATTTAGCTACAACGCGAACGGAGCGTGGATCTACGGCTTACCTGATGACATCCCAGAATTTGTAAAAGCAACTGAAATGAATCGCGCACACATCCAGATGGTTGGCGACATTGTTAATGAGGTTAATGGAAAATGAACTTTCGTAAACTAACTCTTGCAGCAGCATCTGTTGCATCACTAACGCTATCTGGCTGTTCGGTATTTACTGTCGGCGAAGAGCCACCTGAGTGTGCGGTCAACACCGGCGGTGTTGACTGTGTTAGCGCGAGACAAGTATGGGCTGCAACCGACACATACTCAAACCTAGAGGGTTTAACTGCCGACGAAGTACGCCGCGAAGCAGCAAAAAATGATCCAGGCTCTGATAAGAGTAATACCGCAACAGGAACTGGCATAGCAGCAATGAACCTTGGTGGAGGCGCTGTAACACCGCCCCCTTCTGCCGAGGAAAGGGCGGAAGCTTACGGACGCTTCCAAGAAGAGAGGCTTCATTTACCTAGCCCAGATCCACTTGCAGTACGCGAAACACCAAAGATCCTTCGTATTACCGTTGCTCCGTACACTAACGAAAATGATCACTTAGTTATGCCCTCTCAGCTGTTCGCAGAGGTTGAGCAGAGAACATGGACAATCGGTACGCAAGCTACAAAACACACTAACCGAATCACCCCTACAAATATTCGTTCACAATCAGCGAGTACATCACAGCTAAGCAGTGACACACCACGTGATGCGGGTGGCATGGGCATCGATGTCCGCCAACAGCCAAAAGAGTTTGATTTTGAGGGAATTATCCCGAACGTCAATCAGCCAAAGTAATTTAAACGAGGGCAGATTAGCTCTGCCCTTCTCACCTGCCATGTCGAGGATATACGGCCTTTAAGCAATACGCTCCCCATCTGATGTAATCAACGGCATAGGCAAGATGCCTAGACCCTTGTATTAGCCACACCAGTGCGGGCAAACCTGGTCCTCGCAAAAAATAAGCAGACTCAGAGATTTTTTATCGGAAGACGATCAGTAGGATAAAGAGGAACCACGGATATGGGTATAAATTCCAGACCGGATCTTTACGGTGATACACTACCATACCTAAGCTACATTCCTGAAATGGAGAGCTTTTTGATGGATGGTGGAGGCCTGATGGCAGCTTTTGTCTGTCAACCGCTAACCGGTGTTAATAGCGATGTACAGAACGCGCTAGAGGATCTATTTAAAAATGATTTCCCTACGGACATGTTCGTTCAGATTAGCATGTTCGCATCACCCGACATCAAACCAATTCTAGACAACTTCGAGGCCATTCGCGGTCAGCGTAGTCCACAGCGCGATACATCCGATCTACTTGACTCTGTAGCAACGGAATATCTCCATTTCCTTGATAAAAAAACTATGGAGCCGCTGACTGAACAAGGTCAAATGCTGATCCGAAATTTTGAGGTTTGGGTGACCTTAACGCTCCCAACCAAAGAATTGCAGCCAAGTGCGCGTGAGATTAAAACCTTCATGGCCAAGCGAACGGCTCTAAAGGGTACACTAGAAGCTATCCACCTGCATCCTACTGAGATGAACGGAGAAATGTTCCTTCATCGTATGCAAGTCTTGCACAACTGGAGCCCCAACTCTGGCTGGCGGAAGCGCCCAATGCGCTTTAATGCGTCACAGCCTCTACGCAACCAGGTGCTTGATAAAGGCTCTAAAGTGCAGGTATACCAAGAAGGTATTGAGCTCGGGAACACCGAAGACAAAAGCCTTCCAAAAGATGGCAAGTTTGTTCGACTACTGTCTGTACTCAAATATCCGGATGTGATGACCTTTGGCCAACTCTATTCGTTGGTCGTCGACTGGCAGAAAGGTCAAGCCGGCATACGCGTACCTTTCCTGATGTCACTAAATATCCACTACCCTGATCAAATAAAGCGTAGAGATCAGTTCTTGAAAGATAGAACCTACGTCAACCACATGGCGTCAACGCCATTCGCCAAGCACATCGAACGTATTTTGTGGCAAAAGCAGGACTACGACGAGTTTAACAACGCTATCGAACGGTCCGGCGCGCAGTTCACTAACTCGTACCTGCAAATCGCTCTTTTCTGTGACGATCGTGCTCATGGTGATGATGTCGCGCAAGCGGTCAAGTCACACGGTGCTCGTACCTTCTGGACGCTGACCGATGATCGATATTTCTGTGGTCCTCTATTCAAAGCGGCACTGCCGGGGGGCCAGTCACTAGAAAATATGCGACTGCTCCAACGCTATGACTGTTTCCCTTCAAACGTTCTCAAACATCTTTGCCCGATCGTGAGCGCGTGGAAAGGAAACGGTGCAAATGATCCAGTTTTTCCGATGGTTACGCGAGAAGGTCAGCTGTTCATGTGGGACCCTTTCGTAAGTGATGGCAACTTCAACATTGCGGTGGCTGCTGCCAGTGGAAGCGGAAAGAGTTTCTGGGCTAATGCCTTGCTGACTCACCTACTCAGCTCGGGAGAGCGAGACAATCGACGACTTGTGTACCACGATGAACAAACTAAACCGGTGCACGCGCTTCAGAAGCATGACGCATCACGAGTCTTTATCATTGACGTTGGTCGCTCGTATATGAAACTGGCTGAGATCATGGGTTCTGGTGCACAGTTCATCCTGTTCGACGACAACTTCCAATACAGTCTTAACCCGTTCCGCTCAATAACGGAGTTCGAAGGTGCTGAAGGCCAGTCCGATATGCTTATCAGTCTGATCAGCTATATGTGTGCTCCTGAATCTACACTTACGCAGTTCCAGAGCTCAGAAGTCGCCAACATCGTAACGGCAGTGTGGAAGAAGTACGGGAACGAGGGCAGTATCGACCGCGTTGCTGAAATGTGCGAAGAAAGTAAAGATCCGCGTATCAACGATTTGGCACGCCAGCTCAAACAGTGGTGTAAGGGCGGCCAGTACGGTAACTACTTCCGAGACGATCGCCCGCCAATTGATTACCACGGCAACTTCATCGTATTTGAGCTTGAGGAGCTAAAGAGTAAAAAAGTCCTACAAAGGGCTGTACTGCTTCAATGTATCAGTAGTATCCAATACGAGATGTTCTTGACCGGCAAGGATAAAAAGAAGCTGTTCATTTTAGATGAGGCGTGGGAATTTCTTTCGGATGACGACGGCGGCTCTCATTTTATACGTGCCTTCCTAGAAGCCGGTTGGCGTCGATTCCGGAAAACCCGAGCTGCCGGTGTCGCCATCTCGCAGTCGGTCAATGACTATTACAAATCGTCAGTTGGCGAGGCAATCATCGCGAACAGTCAGTGGAAAGTGCTGTTACGACAGGAGCCAGAGCAGATTGACCAACTCCAGTCTTCCGGGAAATACTCCGGTGATGAGCAGGACTTCATGCTGCTTAAATCGCTTCACACCAAGAAAGGTGAATATTCGGAGATCTTCATCCGGGGGTCATCCGGTGCACAGGTCGTGAGACTCTATGTAAGCCGTAAGATGCAGCTACTATTTACAACAGATCCTAAAGAGCTCAACCAGATAGACAAATACAAGCAGTCTGGCCACAGCATCGCAGATGCAATTGAGCAGGTGCTTGTTGAGGAAGGCCATCGCAAGAGCAAGAGTGGCAACAAAAATCGCAATGCACATTCGCCTGATGATATTTTAGAGTCCATCACTCTCTAACCACCTACGGGCGTGACCGGTGTGTCACGCCTTAGATTGAAACATTAAACAGGATTAACGCAATGAATATACTATTCGGCGAACCGATGCCTGAAGCTACATCAAAGCAGGTAGACCAGGTTGAGGACACGCTGATCGAGATGTTGGTATCGTTGTGCTCAATGATCGAAACTCCACTCGTGGATACTGTCTACAGCCACAATCTTCGATGCGGCGAAATAGCCTCCATATTGTTAGCCAACATTGACGTAAGAGAACTGTCGGAAGAAGACCGCGCATTGTTGCAAAGTAACCCCAAGGTCATTAAGTACATGGTGGCAGCGTGCCAAATGCATGACATTGGAAAAGCTCAAACACCGAGTCACTTACTCATGCAGCCGTCTCGCTTGACCGATGCTGAAATGAATATGATCAAAGAGCACACCACTCACCCTACTACGATGATGTTCGACAAAATCTCTCGCAGAGATAATCTCTTTGTCACCATCGTAGAGGACTGTGTTCGATATCATCACGAAACGTACAATGGCGTTAACGGATACCCGGAAGGTATAGTTGGTGACAATATCCCACTCGTGGCTAGAGTTATGGCATTGATCGACACGCTAGATAACCTGGTTAGGAAAACCGTTTACTCTGAGCCAATGACATTTGATAAAGCCAAAGCTATTGTTGTTTCTAACTCAGGTGTCAGGTTTGATCCCAAAATTGTAAATGCACTTCTCAAAGCAGAAGAAAGTGTACGCACTGTTTTCGATAAGTTTCAGTAATCTGACAGGCAAAGAGAGTGTGATTTTTATCCCAAAGTTGTCTCATAGTTAGGAATTATTTCAAATTGTTTAACGAGACAACTTTCCTTTTCTTAGCCTGTCTTCATTTAAGAAAAATCAAAGTCTAAAACTTTGACGTCGTGCCAGAAAATTTAATGTACTTTTCTGAATTGATAGTAATTTGACAGACTACGATTGAAAGTTGCCGCTGCTTTTGTTGCAATATGGCTACTGAATAAATAGATAAAGCGTACTGTAATCTCCAGTTCAGACACATTTTGCAAGAGTTTATGCTTCAAGTTGAGTATAAAAAAAAGATTCATTCTATGATATGCTTTGCTCTAATTAGTAAGTTTACTATCAGTTACAGAGAAACCACTGATTTGGTTTTAGCATAATCATAAAGAAAAGAAACTATAAGTACTTTGATATTTGGTCGTTTAATTAGCAATGGACGTTTGCGATTGAATGGCACATTTGACACAAAGCTTACTTTGATCCGAACTTTGGATAACTTGTTAGATAATTGTATCCTGCTATAGTGATATCTGTAGTGTTGTGGCTTTTTCGCAACTTGTTGTTCTTTTTGGGAACTTATGTGTTACAGATTGGGTCGAAAAGAAACCAGTGACTTTAACACGCACGCAGCATACATACTAAAAACAGATATATCTCATTCTGCGAAACAGTGTTTCGTTGATATACCAATCATTTACATACCTCTCGTGAGCGAATGGAATTCAGCCAGGTATGGATGCTTGATGAACGAGTAACAGACAATTAGGAACTGTTAAATGAATACACACGTACCAAATGGCCAACGGACCTCTGCTGGTGGCCATAGAACTGCGAGTCATTTCAACAAAAGAGATGGGAATCGGGCTCCCAAGAACTCTGAGCCGAAGCGCGGCTTAGATAACTCGAATAAAGATGTCTTTGCTGATCTGGCACGCGAGGCGAATTCATCCGTTGCACTAAGGTTTTTCCAAGGATCGAGTTCTGAGCAGCCGATGACGGTAGGTTTTTCACTAAAAACACTATCACCAGAAGAAGTAGCAACCCACGTTCGTATCTCGCCGTTTAATCCTCGACATGCTGACGAGGGTGCTAAAGATATCATGCCTCTTGCCAAGGATATTCGAAAAAACGGCCAAATTGAGCCTGTATGGGCCCACGAGCGCGATGGTAAGTACTATGTGCTGAATGGCTCACGTCGAACGTTTGCGACGCAATACCTTGGCGCACCGCTCGTCCTCCTGATCACTAAAGCTCGACTTAAAGACTCGCAGCTAAAGATCATTGCAGAAAGCCTTGCCAACACTAAAGAACTGTCTCTGGTTGAGAAAGGCGCTATTTTTGCGAATATGATGGCCGCTAAACCAGACATGAAGCTCGATGACATTGCTGCAGCAAAATCGGTAAGTCGAACTTTGGTCAGTTTGGCACTTAAAGCTCATTTTTTACCAGACTATTTGAAAAATCCATTTAACTCACCAACGAGCATAGGGAAGCCAACTATCCTTAAGCTCAACGAGATCCATGAAACAGTCCGCGCTGCGAAAGAATCTGAAAACGACAATAAGCCTGAGGATTGTAAGCTCTCTGAAGCCGCTACACTTTTCCAGATTGAAGTATCAAGAATTAACGGAGATGATATCAAAGTTGATTTTGAAGAGAGAGAAAGAGCCAAACTTAAAAAAACTCATGATCGAAAAGTAGATAAACTTAGAAAGGCTTATGAGACTAAAGTCGCTAGAATCAAGAAACAGGCTGAGGAAAACAATACTTCTCTGCCGACTATTAGAGACTTTTGTCCTATCAAGGACGCCCCGGCATTTAGTTATGAAGGGATTAGCGAAACAAAGCTAAACAGTTTGGTACTAAAGAAGATCGTAAGTACTTTTAATAAATCGACTCTTTCTAATTTACTTAACCAAACTCAAGAAGAACCAAATGCTTCTAACTCAGAGAGTTCTGATGCTATTACCGAGAATGATCTCGATGCCGATGTTATTGATATCCGAACCTCTCGGATTGTTGCGGGTCATAAGTTTGATGGTAAAGTGAGTACGTTCAGCGTTAAAAACCTCTCTAAACCGGCCAAAGATGTAATGGTAGATGTTCATCGTGGGGCTGTCAAAAGCTTTACGGATGCTAGATCGAAAATGTCAGAGGAAGAAAAAGCTGTCTACAAAGATTTCCTTAAGCTGATCGGTAATGTTGAATACGGTAAAGATATGACATCAAAAGAGAAAGGCAGATATGCCAATATCTTTATGAACATATTACAAGAGGCTCGTGAATCTGAAAATGAGGAACAAGTTGGTAAAACTGATCAAATTGATAAGCAAATGGTGCAATAGCCGCGCCATTTAGATCTAAAGAACAGGTTTCGTTTACTTACTACCGAAGATTCAATTGTAATTGAAAAAGGGACTGCCGTTAGGTTAGTCCCTTTTTTAGTTTATATGCTCAAACCACGAGAGCTTATCTTTGCGAAACAGTGTTTCGTAGAACTCTCTGATCAACGCATCGGTATCATCATAATAAAGTAATTTTCACCCGTGAGTTGCTGAGTTGGCGAAAGCAGCAGAGTTAGTTGCTCTGGTGCTGACGCTTGTCTTTGCTTCATTACGCCCAAGACTAAAGAGACCTGCTCGGTATGTATAGAACTTGCGCACCGTGTCAATGAGCGATAGTTCATAGCCGTTGATGCTGAGACTGGTATTTGGGCTTGGAACACCTCTACTTCATCTGTTGCGACAGGCGCATTCTCCTTTCCAAGTGCCGTTGTGATCGTATTGTCGGTGTTAAAGCTCAACTCAATTCGCGGTATCTGCTTTTTTCCATCACTACTACGCTTTTCAAACGCCTCTGAGCCACGCGAGATCACCGCTGCAAGCTCTGACTTTGCTACCACTGCACCGCCACGGGTTTCAGTCGGCAGTACTGGTGCAATATCTGGATACTGATCACTGTAGAGTTTGGACTGGTAACGCAAAGATGACACTGTTAAAGCCATTGCTTGGCGCGATACCTCAAGCAGCGCTGTATTTGTCTCTACGTGCATTGATAAAAGCGTCTGAACGCTCTCACAAGGGATGGTAAAGCTAATATCTTGCTCAAGTGGTGTTATCCCATCAATAGCTTGTTTAAAAACTGTCAGCTTGTGTGTGTCGGTGGAAACAAAGGTCATCTGGCGATCTTTGATCGTCACGTTGATACCGTTCAGATAGGCTTTGGCATCCTGAGTCGGCATAGTAGTGAGGCACATTTTAAGACCTCTCTGGAACTTAGCAATATCTACGTTGAACACCTCGCGCTCTCCCATCACAGTGCTCGGTTGGGGGTATTTACTTGCCTCACCTACTTCTCTCACCGTGATCTTAGAACGACCACATGAAACCAATAGTCGGGTCGACTTCTCATCCTTGCGAAGAACTAACTTGAGTGGCTTATCTCCAAAGGTCTTAACAATTCCAACGATGCGTTTTGCATCTACTGTGAAAGCACCTTCTTGCAAAACGTCCACTTCTTCGCTCGGTACTATGCGCTCAAAACTTCCAACTAATCCCGTCCCTATAATTGCTATGCCACCTTTACGCACGCCTATAGCTACATGCTCTGTGTGCTCTTTATCGGATCTTTTGGTTAGGCTTGCAGGATGTGATAGGTAAAAGGCAAAAACCGATGCTCGTTTGAACACAATTTCCATTAGTTACACCGTTTTAGTTGGAGAGTTAGATAGGTTAATTTTACCGAACTGCACCCCAAAACAAGTGATCGAGTATTTGGTTGAACAAATGCAATCAGAGGACAATTGAAGGAAATGCTGTTACATCAAAAGTCGCTTAACCTAATATTGGATTGAGAAAGCTACTTTATGTCGACTCGATCGTTTATAGTGGTATGTGGTCGCTAGCTATTGATATTGCTGGTTTCAGCTAGTGGTTGATCTCAATTAGATGAGACTTGAACTAAGGGAACTGTTGATATAATGACTACAAGCAAAGAGATTAAGGAAAAGCTAATGTATCAGCAAAGTTACAGCAATGTCGAGACCTTCAACCCTGCGTTCACATCAGTAAATACGTTGTCAGGTGATGGCAGTGACTATACACAACTAACTACAGCCAACAGCATCCGCTCTCTGATTTCTAACACTAAATCTCCAGTGATTAAGTCGTTTATCAAACGGTTGTTTGACAAGCATCATACTAACGTTGCCAAAATCAACGATGAACTTGAGGCGCTTGTCAGCACCTACAAGAAATTTAATATCAACAGCAGTACTAAGAATAATGTGCGCGATCAGGTCTTAGCAACTATCGAACGTCTGATGGTCACGGATGCTAAGGTATTAGTGCAAGTCACTAAATTGGTTGATGCGATCAAGACTAACTGTGGCTTACCTATGGACTTTTTCCTTACTCGACCAACATACCTATATGATGGACAGATCAGAAGGGCTGATGATTTAAGAGAGGCTGTGTGGGCAGCACTAACGCACTTTGTTGTTAGCTCGGCTGAAAACAATGAACAAGCAGAGTCAGAGGCGGTTGCTATTGTTGCCCGAAGATTTAAAGTCCCTTCGCACGCTAAAGTCAATTCGTATGCACAGGCGCACCTATCTGCTGCTAAGTCTAGAGACTTTGACCCTATGACTACTACAGATGTCTTTGACATTGTACAGAGCACCCGATCTGATATTTTCAGTTTTGGGATCTTACGTGCAAGAAGTTCTTTTCTCGAAGACGACTTTGAGAACTATCATCACTGCGAACAAATGGGACTACATAACAACGGTTCTTTTACTCCATCTTTGGATTTTGGTAACGGTGGGTTTGAACACTCTAGTTCAACAACGGATATAGGCTGTACTTTTGACGATTCATTCTCATCGACCTCATATTCTAGTTTTGACGATTCTAGTTCTTTTAGTGACTTTTAAAATACTATCCCCTTACTATCATACTTATCTTGGGTGAGTGCTCGACTGGCGGGCTACTCACCTTTTCTTCTCGATCCCTTATTTGAATACTCATGTTGATATTGCAAATAACCCTTTTATATCGTGCAGGTCTAATTAATCTAAATTTCGGTGAAGCTCAGTCAGCCTCTCAATAAAGACCTCAACCCCATACTTAGTGCTGGCACTGTAATCAAAATACACATTTTCACCTCCAATACTAAACTTGATCTCGAGATCAGATTTACTTGCCACACCTGAGCACGAATCTCTATCAAACACCACCTTGAACCCTCTGCTAATAAGTGCAGAAAGGTTGTTTGAAACTGTTGTGATATGCGATTGCTCCAACTCAAGCAACACTTTCTTTGTTACCAATTCCATACAGCACCCTCACAAGAATAATTAAGATGTAGGTCACCTTGATAATGAACTTGCATGACCCACGAACGCTAAACCGCCATCTCCAACTGATAGCAATCATTGATCGGCTTACTCAGTTCGGTGCCTTCAAACAGGCTTGCAATCACGCTAAACCTTTTTTCAGCGGTCGACATGGCAACAGTCGTCAAATATGAGCGAAAGGTGTCTAGGTAGTAAAGGCAATAAAGTTTTAGCCCTCGGAACAACACACGATCTGCTAGTGGACTAAAGGACACTAGCTCCCAAGCCTTTTCAATAGCCTCCTCTTCATCGGCGAAAGCTGCATAGTCCATTGCTAAGCCATGACCTGCCATTACATAATTCCACACTTCATACCATTGCTCGGGATCGCTTGAAAGCAGATCGTAGAAGCGCTCAGTCACAATACCCGCGCGCTCACTGTCGCCAGACTCAAGTTCATAGTCGTGGGATAGAAATACGTCTGATCGCATTACATCCGCCACCGGCGCCACCTTACGCTGCATATCTCGATACTTTTCATCAAGCTCTACGGCTTTTACCTGACCCACGGAACCGACCCCAAAAAGCGCAGGGGTTCTATTGGCATCCATCGTGCACTCTAGCCCGTACATCCGAGCGAGAGAAAAACGAATGTGCTTGTGGCTGTATGAGACCTCGCTCAACCCCAAGTAGTGAACTCTTGCGAATAATGGGTGGTCTCCCGACTTCAACTGAAAAAGCCGCTCGATAAACTCTGAGGGAAGTCGCAGATCAATAGAAGGTCGTGTTTTCGAAGCCGGTTTTTTCAAACACGGTACGCCAAGCACCAATTTTACGTGGTTATTTAACATCAGCGCGCAATCGTGAGCATGTTCTTCAATAGAGATGTTCTCATTATCAGACGGTTTATGGATAGGTAATATCATCTCGATTCCCATATCCATCAGATCAATAATGAGCTGCCTGTGCATTGCAACGATTCTTTGCGCCTCAGCATAGCTGTCAATGGAATCGGGGATAACGCAACAAATTTGCTGCCGAGCATTCTTGCTTACCATCTCAGCAATCGCTTTATACTCGTCAAACACCCAGCGTTCATCGATGCCTTGATCTTGTCCTGAATTAAGCAACTTGATCAAACCGTTATCTATAAATAGTCGGGTTCCACTATTTGATTCGATGCCATTTAACACACGGCGCAAGAAAGAGAGCTTTGTGGTGTTGACGTTGGCGAGGCTGATACCTATCGACTGCCCTGCTGCCAAGTAACCTAGTTCACCATCATTTGATACACCTGAACGGTAAGGTAAAGGTCGGAACTGGCTGTCAGCGCGCTTGAGCACTTTAGAGATGCGCCCTTTAAGTTGCCCGATACCACAGTGGTTACGGCTCTCATAGACGGAATCAAAGCGCTTGAGGGCGCTTTTGGGGAAGCAAGTTAGGTACTTGTCCCAGGCAACCATGTACTGTCTTGATAGCATCACGTACAGCTCCCCATCGAGATCTCGTAACTGGTCAAACGACTGGCGGTGTGTCGACGAAACTAAGCTATCCACATCTTGATCTGCCATTTGAAGGTCGTAGTTATCAATCAAATCATCAGCAGCTACGATGCCATATTTGGCAGACAGAATAAGCACATTTAGCTTAACCGCGGGCGAGTTACGCAATCGCTCAATATGAGAGCGGATCGACCGAAAAATTGCACTGTCATAGAGGTCGATGGCAGCTAAACAGCTACCATCAATTTTTGCTCCAGAGCAGTTCACTAGAAGGTTGACTGTCCTAAACACCGCAAGCCTCCAAAGGATTGTTCTGACGGAGCACTACTGGTGAAAAGCTGAACACTTGGTCAATCTCACGCGCCACCTGTGATGGGCACGAATCAAGCTGAAGCTTTGCTGCGGTAAGAAGACGCTGCGAGCACTGAAGCGGCAGTGTTACAAAGCGAATTGCACGAATCTTCTTAGTCGTTCTGCAAGTGAGGAAAATAGGCAGACCTACTCGCGAATTCTCATCAAATGACATTGATACATCACGGAGGTGTTCAGGGTAGACGTGAACGTTCATAGGTAGGTCGAAATACAGCTCGTCTGGCCCCATAAAATTAACCATCAAGCAGATCCCATTAGACTTTGTAACGGCGACACTCGCGAACATTGGTGCTGACTCTACGGTTTCTACCATCTTCGCGTCGACATTAGATGCAACGATGTTTAGCTCGTTAGAGTTGACCGTGAACATACTTAGCATAGCGCCATCCTCCACAAAAGCGGCATTCAGCTCATCGAAGCATGGGTGAATTTGATCACGGATATATGGAACCTGAATTGGAGCAGTAGCAGAGTTAGAATGAACAGCAGTAGAAGTTGTCATAGCGTCGCCTTAGTAGTGAGTGATATTGGATAGGCTTTAATAATAACGCTCGGCGATTCGAAACAAGTGATCAGTCATTTGGATAAGAAAGCAGGAAAAAATACAGAATTCCGTTCACAGGTTGCAGGTCGCAGGTATCAATGACCGGAAAAAGTAAGTTTAGTTTGATCCCATATTTGACCAGCTCCATAAAGATCGAAAAAAGCGTTGAGCAAACCTGGGGGCATGCTCAAAGCTATTATATCTAAGTTGTGATTAAGCAACGAAAGCTACTGTGCCATAACCTCTAGCACCACATCACGAAACAGGCTGAGTGCAAGTTCTGGCTCATCTGATACCTCCGCAAACGCCTCTTCAATACTTACCGGATCTATACAATAGTCCTTATCATTCTGAATAAGAACATCGTCACCGATAATCAGGAAGAAGTGACCATATTTATCAGAAGCCTTGTTGGTGTTATGAACAAAAAGCTTAATAACGTTGTTGTCATTAGAAATTTTTGCCACTCGATACATAGTATGTTCTTCATTAGAGAAATTCAGTTCCATGAGATATTAATTCCTTATAAAATTTCCTGATGATATTTGAATAGCTGATCAAGTTATGGTTACGTTTTACAACTCCACCATTTTAGATTCAACGACGAACTCAGCCTTTCGCCACTCATTATAAGATGGCGATAAATACCACCACTGCGAACCATCAAAATGATATCGAAGGCCATTACCTTTGTGTCTGTGAGTCTGCTTCATAACCTGATCCCAATGTTAGTTAGACCCGAATTCAACTGCGAAGTGCGACACTCTCCAATATCAAGCAGCCAAAGCCATTTTGTTAAATACAATGGCTGGCTGTTTGAAGCCTAAACACTTTCTTGGTCGATAATTTATCCGCGATAAAGCGAACTCTATATCAATGTCCGTCACTGTCAACAGGTCGGTTCCTTTCTTCACATATTGCCTTAAAAGGCCGTTCGCATTTTCATTAGCACCTCGCTCCCAAGAGCTATAGGGATGAGCAAAGTACACATCTGCCTCCAACTTTTTTGCGATAGTTTCATGACCTGCAAACTCTCGCCCGTTGTCTGCGGTGATGGTATGCACATGCTCCTTGTAAGGCATCAGTAGCTCTATTGTGGCCTGGGTAACGTCATCGGCTGACTTCGATGGTACTTTCTTTACCAAGTAAAACCGTGTTTTGCGCTCTAAAATAGTTACCATTGCGCCTGTGCCATGCTTCCCGAGAACAGTGTCAATTTCCCAGTCACCAAACCGCTCTCTGCTGTCTACGATGCTTGGCCTATCATCAATCGAAACGGCATTCTTTATCGCCGGAGCTTTCTCTTTTTTACCACGACGATACCGCTTATGACCTTGCCTCAAGTGGCGATATAGCTTGCCACCCGAGCGTTTGTCCCGAGCAACAAAGCGATAAATCCACTCATGGCTGACAGCTGCGCCGGCTTTCGTTAAGACGTTGGATATCTGCTCTGGACTCCAATCTGCCTCTAGAAGAAGACGAATAAAGTCAACACGCTCCTTTGGTATTCGGTACTTAAGCGCAGCTCTTCGTCTGGTGATGGACGCCATCTGTGCCGTGCTTGGACAGTAATGATTGCTCTTACGCCCTCTTTTTAGCTCTCGATAAACCGTTGAGCGATGGCACTGAACTGTTTTAGCGATTTCAGAAACTGAAATTCCCCGTTCCAAAAGAGCAGAAATCTGGTATCTTCTGCCCTCGGTCAACTGCTGATAATTCATGGTAGTACTGCTTGTTTCTTTGGCGAGAAGAGCGTACCACTTTCAGCAGTTGGCTTCCTCTTCTACACCATCCCATGAATGTCGCACTTATTATCTGAAATCGGGGATAATCAACGTGTACTTGCGCCTGCTGTCTTGGCAATAGCAGCAAGTGAGTGACAGCAACCCCAACCACTGTACAACGCAGCAACTAGTGCTACTGTTCTTGCTGCGACGTTAACGTCTAGAGCCATCACGGTGAAAGCCACAGCTAAGCCTAGTAGTGATAGATTTAAAGATAATAAACATTGCAGCTTCTTTCTCATCTCCTGTTCCATCATGCTTAAACCTCTGGTTGGAAAATGGAAAAATCGACTTGTTATTTTAAGTCACTATAGTGTTGCTCAGCGGCAGTTGGGTTAAACAAAGCAACAGCATTGATTATGCCTTCTTTAAAATGGTCTTTTGCGCGCAAGGCTTCATCCCGAGAGCTAGTTATGCATTCGAAGCATTCGACAGGCTTGGCGCAAACCACTCCTTCACCGCTATTTTCAGAGAGATAGTTCATTGTCCCACTCTTATCAACTAACACGCAGTTGCCGAATTTAGTGCTACCCTCTTCAGTATTAAGGATAACGCAGGCGGTTATTTGCTCGTTCTCATCAATTTGCATACCAGATAGCTCACTCTTCATGGCAGAGTCAGTCAACATTGTTAAATATTGGAATTGGCTCATCATTAGTCTTACCTGTCCTTTCAATTGCCGTCCTATTTAAATTTTACGGGAAGGCATCACGAAACAAGTGATCGAAATGTAGGAATTTACAAGGGATGTTGAAGTAGAACTGGCAGAGTGGGCAACTGATCGAAATAAGATGATGTTACCCACCCGGACAACATCATCAGTTTATTGAAATTTTGATCGATATGAAAAGTAGGAAAAGTTCTAGGCATTATCCTTGGAAAAGCGAGGATCATACTCTTGAAAAATCTTCAGCAATCTATCCATAACCTCTGATGATAGATTTTTAAAACCGGTGTCAATATTGTTCACGATTTCAGACAATATAACGGCATTTCGGTTTAGTCGTATGATCAGTTTTATGCGGTTCTCGTCAAGAGGCATGTTGTAATCAGTTAAAGCATATAAGTTATTTAAGTCATCTAATGAGATAATACGGCCATCAGATTCTAGATGGTTAATCATCTCGAAGTTGTCATCAATAACGAATTTAACCACATTTTTAATAACCTCGTTATCATTGGCAATACCGCCAACCAATTCAGCTCGATCGACATTCGTCATATAGTTGCTTTGAATGAAGGTAGTGCCACAGGGTAAAGTGTAGGTGACATGAAACTTAAAGCGTTCAATCGTAATTCCGTGTTTTTTAAGAATGGTCTTGTGAACAGCCTTAAAATCAAGAGCATGAGTATTTGGAAATGCGACGGGGGCTCTATCACCGAACTCAATGTCATAATCGAGCTTGTTCTTACACAGCGCTATCATGAGATCAGTATGCTCAATGACTGAAATTTCGCAAGTTTTTGGATTCACTTCGCACTCGTACCCGAAAAGGAAGAAGCGTAACGGTTCTGCTCTATCCTCAGAGATATGGGCGTAGCAAACATCAGATTGATGCTTTGGTTTATTCAAATCATTAACTTGGCGACGAAAATAAGTCCACTTATCACTAAAGCTAGGTCTTTTTGAAGTGCCAAGTAACATATCGAAACTGAGGAAGTCGAAAGTTCGCTTCTTACCTGTGCTACCACCATTATAAGGGTCCATGCCAAACTCGGTGTCTATAGGAACACGCTTGTTTTTCGCATTTCTTGAGCCAAATAGGTTTCTTAGCCGAGCATATAGAAAAAACATGCTCGAATTTGTTGAGAGTAAGTCTGTTGGATAGACGAATAACTCAGGGTCATATATGACAGATTCAAATAGTGTCTTATCTAAGGTAATGTAATAGCATGTGTCTGAGCTATCAATAATGTCAAAGCGTGGAGCGTCTGGGTTTACAACAGAATCAACTTCTTCACGGGTATCTGAGATGGTAGTTAAAGTTAGAAATCGAAATTCTTCAGAGGCCCAACCGGACTTCAGAAAGCCAAAGTTATATTCTTTGTATGCTAGTGTATCGAACGTAGTATCCGTAATAGCAGCAAGACAGTTCTTTAACCAAGCGTATTGGTTATGGCCCTTTCCCTTCCCCATAACTTCGAGCACATAATCTAAACGAATAGGGGTGACATTAATTGGTTTTTCATCTTTAGAGGAATAGGAACTAAAGTGGTGACGATGGTATGCAGAAACAAGTGCGGTAATAGCATGCACTACCATTAGGTCGTCAGAGTCCATCGTTTTGCCACGCGTTCTGACAGCGACAGGAACAAAATGTTTATTATTATGATCGTCATAAACTTGTACTTTAGCTAAAAAATCCTCATCTTTGCGCTTCAACTCGGCAACAGTTAGCTTGGTTTTTGGTCTAGTTGGCGCTTTTAATACAGCACTAAAGTCCAAACCATTTTTAACAGTCACCCCCGTAGCAGTTGGCTTACCACCACGTCGTGGCGGAACAGGTAGCTGGCCTTTTTCTAGAAGGACGGAGTTAAGTTTACGTGCGGAGACCTTTTTCGAAGGCTTAGCACTTCTGCCCTTTGATGGTGGTGAACCGATGCCTTGTAACGACTCAATGACTACACGATTATGATATGAGCCATCATTAAACTGAAACACTACGGGCAAAAGAGCACTTTTACTCCTCAATGTCGTCAACAAGCCCTCTAACACTTTCTTAGTCATGCTCAAAGACTCAACCAAGGTATCACGAGATACTGTATGCTGTGCATCTAACAAGGGACGAGAGACTTCGAGGAGATGAGCAATTTTCTCGTGCTGTCGTGCTGTAAAGCAATCACGAGCAAACGCATCAATGGTCAAATCCGGAGACACATGCAATCTACTTCCTTCCTTGGCCGTGGCATAACTAACAAATTTTGCATCTCCAAGCTCAAGAGGATATGAAAGTTCTGTAATAAGGTCCATTTGTAACCGTCAAAGTCGTGTAAATCTATGTTGTACTCACCCCATTTTAGAGATATATCAAAAAAAAACCAGAAAAAAATGATCATTGCTTCTAATAACTGATCTATTGATCTTTATATTGATCTTATTCTTCTTTCTATTTAATACATTCAACTTACTTCTTCTATCTTGTAGTACCCAATTGTTAAACTCTATTATGTATAATTTGTATTATATCATGAACTTAGGCGGGGAAGGTTTGATTTCTACGTAACTGGCGTTACGGTGTTTTTTTCTCAAACCACTCTAAAAATAACTAACCTTACAAGGTGAATTGCTCACCTTACTAAAAATGGCGCTCTATTTACGATTAAAATTCCTCACCCTACGATTACCAGTCGGAAAGATGATCAAGGGTACCACGAAAGCATGATCATAAGAATGCTGGAACTATGATCATGGTAGATTCACAGCTTATCCACAGCATTGTTGTTGCTTGTGTGAGTAAAACAGATCGGTGATCTATTGGACCGAGATCAGCCGGGTTCTGATACATGGTTGACCGGGGAAATTATTGACCGTTTGTGCCCATTTTGTGGTTAGCAAAAGCTATTTGTGCATTTTGACTATGTGCATTGAATCGGTCTCAAAGAGTGGCACATTACATGTAGATTCGTGCTCTTACCACGTGATCCTCAGCACTAGTAGCGCATACGACACGCGAGCAAAGTGGTGGTAAGGTTTAGTCCAAATATGCTTAGTTTTACTGCTAGTGGCCCTGTGACACTGCTCCAGTGATGGTGCTATCGACCATGGTTATCTATTGGGAACATATGTTTTGTGAAGGTTGTTTGAGGCAAGGCCCAAGGTAGCGCAGGCCTCTTTGGACTTTACCGGCCTACATACCCCATATCCATTAACCAAGTATGCTGATCCTAAATGCCAGAACGAAAAGCGGTGAATTCGGGTAAGAGAGAGGAAAACTGCCTCTTCCTTCCCAGTGTTTTAAATGCTGCAGCTGAGCGTGCCCCACGCCCCGACATTCAATCTCACTAATTATAGTGATCACTTTCTCTTCTAGGTGAGGGTAAGGTAAGGATATACCGCCGCTCTACGCACGGTTGTACCATTACTCATGGCCACTTGATCGTACATGCTTTTACGAAAAGATGCAGAGCCGGGGTAACGGTGAGGAAAATCGACCCTCTCTAAGCTACTTGAAGGTACACTAACCAAGCTGCGGCCATTCAGTTACATTGGTTTACGACAAGTGCCGAAACTGGGGTGAGGGTTAGGATCATCCCCCTGCCCTCACGCATTGGTGGGAGGCTCTTACCGCTCATAGCACGATCATTCAGCCCCATAGTTTTACGATAAGTGCCGAAACTGAGGTGAGGGTGAGCCTCATTCCCCTGGCCTCCATGCATTGATGGGAGGCTCTTACCGCTCATAGCTCGATCATTCAGCCCCATAGCTTTACGATAAGTGCCGTAACTGGGGTGAGGGTGAGGCTCATTCACCTGGCCTCCATGCATTGATGGGAGGCTCTTACCGCTCATAGCTCGGTCATTCAGCCCCATAGCTTTACGATAAGTGCCGTAACTGGGGTGAGGGTGAGGATCATCCCCCTGCCCTCGACGTAAAGGTGGGAGGCTCTTACCGCTCACAGCCCGTTCATTCACCCACATAGTTTTACAAGGACTAACATAAACGGGGTAAGGGTGTGGGAAATCGACCCTCTCAGGGCTACTTTAAGGTAGAACAACCAAGCTGCGGGCACCAAGTTACATAGTTTTACGACAAGTGCCGGAACTGGGGTGAGGGTGAGGCTCATCCCCCTGCCCTCGACGCAAAGGTGGGAGGCTCTTACCGCTCACAGCCCGTTCATTCACCCACATAGTTTTACGATAACTAACATAAACGGGGTAAGGGTGTGGAAAATCTACCCTCTCAGGGCTACTTTAAGGTAGAACAACCAAGCTCCGGGCACCAAGTTACATAGTTTTACGACAAGTGCCGGAACTGGGGTGAGGGTGAGGCTCATTCCCCAGGCCTCGACGCAAAGGTGGGAGGCTCTTACCGCTCATAGCTCGATCATTCAGCCCCATAGCTTTACGATAAGTGCCGAAACTGGGGTTAGGGTGAGGCTCATCCCCCTGCCCTCGACGCAAAGGTGGGAGGCTCTTACCGCTCACAGCCCGGTCATTCACCCACATAGTTTTACGATAACTAACATAAACGGGGTAAGGGTGTGGCAAATCGACCCTCTCAGGGCTACTTTAAGGTAGAACAACCAAGCTGTGGGCACCAAGTTACATAGTTTTACGACAAGTGCCGGAACTGGGGTGAGGGTGAGGCTCATTCCCCTGGCTTCCATGCATTGATGGGAGGCTCTTACCGCTCATAGCTCGATCATTCAGCCCCATAGCTTTACGATAAGTGCCGAAACTGGGGTTAGGGTGAGGATCATCCCCCTGCCCTCACGCATTGGTAGGAGGCTCTTACCGCACATAGCTCAATCATTCAGCCACATAGCTTTACAATAAGTGCCGAAACTGGGGTTAGGTTGAGGATTATTCCCCTGCCTCCACGCATTGGTGGGAGGCTCTTTCCGCTCATAGCCCGATCATTCAACTACATGGCTTTACGATATCTACCAAAAACGGGGTAAGGGTGAAGAAAACCAACCAGCTCAGCGCTACTTGAAGGTACACCAACCATGCTGCGGCCACTCAGTTACATAATTTTACGACAAGCACCAGAACTGGAGGGAGGCTCTTACCGCTCATAGGCGGATCATTCAACCACATAGCTTTACGATAAGTGCCGGAACCGGGGTTAGGGTGAGGACTATTCCCCTGCCCCCACGCATTGGTGTGAGGCTCTTTCCGCTCATAGCCCGATCATTCAGGCACATAGTTTTACGATAAGTTCCAGGGTCGGGGTGAGTGCAAGGGTAAGCCACCGCTTTACGCGCGATTGTTCCGATACTCATACCCACTGGCAAGGTATTTAAGCGCACATGGCTTCACGAAAGGAGGAAGTGTTGGGGTGAGGGAAATCGTTCCTCTTCTCTCCGCGCGATTGGTAAGTTACACCGACCATTAATCCGCACACACAAACGTAAAGTGCAGAATTCTGCAGCAAGGCGAGTTTTCATAAACTTGATTAAGGACCTGGTTGGCCTTAAATCCGTGTAATTCTATGGCAGTAGGAATTGAGAAAAATTGGTGTAAAACTGTGTAGCTAACGACAGTATGAAGGAGAGAGATCTACACTCAGAATAGACTAAGGGGGCATTTCGTGTAAATTTGTGTTACTTACATCATGCATGAATTTTTGTGTAAATCTGTGTTAGATCACATTGGCCCACAAAACTGTGTAATTCTGTGTTGCTATAGTCTAGCACGAATTTAGTGTAAATCTGTGGTTGATCACACTAATCCACAAATTGGTGTAAAACTGTGTTACCAGCTCATAGTGAAATTTCTGTGTAAACCTGTGTTTGAACGGTACGATTTCAGTCCTACCATGGGTAGCTTTGATCAGAAATATGAAAACGACAAAATTCACGATTCATAATTGAGGTTACACATAATCATTACCTGTTGTGAGGGCTTACCTGATCGATGATTAAGGTTAACTACCTCTGTGCAGGTATTTTGCAGCTTACACTTCGATGAAATTCAAGATCAATCTAAACGATCAAATGGAAATGATCAACTAAAATTTCACCAAACCCCGCTAGGTGGCTTTAAGTTATTGATATTAAGGTGTTAATGGTTTAAGTAACAGTGTTTCGTTGAAATAAAAAAAAGAGCGCGATGCGCTCCGATTGAGTATGATCTTATCGACTATGCCGCTTTACTATCAGGGTTAAAACCATACATTTGCCAAACGAATGGATCGACTGCTATTGGCTCTGTAACGCATTCAAGCAGGTCAAATCTAAACCCATGATTCTTAATCTTACCTCTGCGGATTAATGGAAAAATAAGCATCGCAAAAGCGTTGGTAGCCAAAACGTCATTCACACCGAATGACTGCTTTGTGATCGCTTCATCTGTCGAGCAGCTAGGTTTTGATACCTCAGCATCGTTAGCAACTGAATCAGACCATGAAGACCCAAAAATGTCGTGAGGGCTAACGAGCTTGAACTCATCGCTGTATCCATAGAGTGAGCCTAGAAACGCCTGACCTACGGTTGAGGCATTGCCAAGGTCTAGCCATAAAGCCTTTGGCTTTCTACGGTGATTAATGTCCTTTATTCCGTGAGCTATTTCTAGCCTTGCTTTGGCGCTATCTACTGTGGTGATCAGCAAATCAATCTCAACGGCATCTATACCGTTGAACTTCTCTGTAGAGAATGACCAATTGACGTTACCGAACTGATTGAAGCGATTAACTAGTAGACGTGATTTATAATGACCTTCGTCACAGCTATTCCAGTATGGCTGTCTACCAATGTTAGCTCCCGACACCTTCTTTGGGTCATATATAGTTACATCCAGACCGTATCCACCGAGCTTTTTTAACACGGTGTTGAGCTTAAAGAGAAGTGTCGCGCAACTGCCGCCAGTTCCCCCTGCCCCAACGAGAGCTACCTTCACTCGCCTATTTAGACCTAACAGTGACTCTGGACAGATGATTTCGTTCATAATTTATTTCCTAGAAATATTGGAGTAGGTTTCATTCTATTTGATTAGGCCACAACACAAGTGATCGTGTATTCTGGAGAGTAATTAGCAGTCTTGGGCTTTTCGTAAAGCAGAAATAACAGCATTAGCAGCAGCAGCTTGTCTTATAAACAGCAGAGTATCGCTAGGATTTTTCAGCTCTGTATAATTACTGCCTACTTCCATGATCTGACGATTTATGCTTTCGTACATGGAAGTGAACATATCATCTGAATCAATCACAATGTTTACACATTGACTTACTCTAATGCCCATTTCTTCTTCCTCGTAATCAGGAATTGTTGCGAATACATCTATTAAGAGGTGCTTGTAAGTAGAGATAAATTTGTGGTAAATCTGATCAGCTTTTGTTTTCGGCTTTGGTAAGCGGTTTAAAAGCAATTCAAGTCGTTCTGATGTTGACTCGGCCTTTAGATCGTAAAAGCCTGAGCAGTCGGGGTCTTGCTCTTTAGCAGCTAGGTACTGAGAAAAGTCATCAATCATCTGGCGCATTTCGTAAGCCTCTTGAACTTCGAGTTGCTTGAATAGTTCGACTTGATATTTTTCAACCATGATTTGGTACTCGCTCGGACTTGTTGGTTGAATTGTACGAATGCATTTTACCCAATGGGAGAAGAACAAATCCCCATCAACATCAAAATCGTTTTGATAACAGTCATCGAGATACTTCCAAGCATCTGTCATCTTTGAACGATCCAAGGATAGCTTGCTGTCACTTGGAGATAGTTGTTCTTCGAGATAGATGCAGTCGTACTCAAGTTGGTCAGAACCTAAATCAATAAAACCATAATGAGATAAACAATCAATAACTGAACGTATATGACCTCTAATACGAGGTGAAAATCTTGCGGTTTTTATTGTTTTGACAGTATGGCAATCGTTTGGGAAAAAAGTGTTTCCAGACGTGTTGACGTAGCTGCTAAAGTGATTGTCTTTGTGAGGCGTAAAGGAGACCAACTCCTCTCCGAAACCTTCAAGCATAGAATCAAACTCTTTGCTATAAAACTGATTCACGCTTAAATCCAGTAATCTGATTAGACGGGCAGTCTTAAGGCTTTCACTTGGGTCTGTGGCCAATAAGGTATCTGCAAGCCATGGACGACTTGTGTGCCCCTCGTAGGCCGCCTCTAGCAGCAAACTCATGTACTCGCCTGAATCAGTGTTATCAGCAAGATTATACTTCGCTAGTGATAGGTGCTTACTCGCTACGCGCATATTTCTAGCAACAACCTCTAATTCAGCACCAATACCTTGAAAAATTGGTAGATTGGATAGGTCAGTACTCGGTAGTATCATCTTTGCACCTTCAATTCTTTAAGTGCCTGACCTAATGTTTTGAATTTTCCAGTAAGCAGTTCCTCATCAGGGAATTCAGTTTTCCCTTCTAAGCTGTTCCAAAAATTTATGGCGGGTTGTAACTGCGAGGAATTAACCTCAAAGGTTTTCAATGAGGCAAATTTATAACCAGTGTAGTTAGAGTTGAACAAAGCCGCTTGCATCACAGGAATTGTCTCCACACCAATTTCATTGCTTGGTGGGTACTCAGCACTACCGATGCAGAGCGACATGTCAGCGTACATGTTGGCAAGGGGCGCGTGGAACAGTTGAGTGCCAAGGTCGGGACGTTCAATACAGTTTTTGAAAGCGAAGACACAGAGCTTACGTTGGTTTTTCAGCGCAACAAAAATCAATTTAGGGTGCGGAACTTTAGCCGTAGCAGTTGTTTTTCCATTACCTTTATAGGTTCTATACCACTGCTGCGATATCACTGGTTTCTCCGTATACCAAACAGTCGCGTAGTCGTTATCTAGGAGAAGGTTACTTGGCAAGAGGCTAAACGAATCCTCCTTCTTTACTTTAGTTTCAGACGCAATATTCTTTTGAGAGACAGATTGAATGAGCTTTGCAGATTCGATCAAACCTTTGTCATCTAACCAGATCCCATCAAGCATTTCACCCGAACTCGTAATGTCGTGTTTTGTTATGCCAAAATTAGTGACCACAAGTGCATAGTGGTATTTTAGTTTGCAGTCAGTAGTTTTCGGTGGTGCAAAGGGGTTCGTGTAGTCCATGATGTAGCCACTGGTGAAGTTGAAGTTATGGCTATTATGGCAATAAGCTCTCTAAAACAATTGATCGGTATTTCAGTGGAGGTGACACCTAACACTTGCTCTAAATGGACATAATCATGGTTTCAGGATCTGAGCTAAGTCAGTGGCAAAGGCAGAGACAACACCAAGGTTATTACAGACTGATCTTGCATACTCTGGTTGTTCAAGTGCGTTAAAGTGCTCTCCTTGAAAATTGTCCATAGCTGACGCTAAAGATTCAAGCAAGGGAAGATGACCGTAATCTTCATCAATGAAATAAAATAGATTCGAGGTTGAATAGCTTTCTTCTTCGTAGATTAATCCAAATTTGTTGACTGAACCAATCAATAGGTCTGAGTTACAGGTGATAAGATTAGCCACGTCACGCTCTTTGTCATTGAGGTCATCCATGGCCGCGACTTTGCTAACAATCAACTCCATCATTTGCCCATTGCTCAGACCAACAGATTTCCGTGTTTTAGATAGCTCACTATGAATGGTATCAAAGGCTAAGTATTCTTTTGCAAATAGAACGCCAACCTCGATATGAGAGCAGTCATAGTCTGCACCTTCACTAAGCAGTTCGTAGTCACTCAGCAGTATGCCATTCAAAGACCATACCTCATGATTTTTATCGTTGCGCAGGACGCTGTCTATGACAGACATTAAGTCAATCTGGTCGAGGCAGTGTGGCTCACTAATATTCAAGAGCTGATCAACTATTTTGCCTAGTACTTTGCTATCAATCGTCCCAGCATCAGTGTTTGGTATGTCGGGGTAGTCTGGATAGATTGACTCAATATGGAAGATGAGATTAACGTTGTCGATTATGCTTGACGCATAGCCACAGTCGGACAAAAGCGCGACAAACTCTCTTAGGCACTTGGCTAGTTCTAGTCGTAGATGGGTCACATTGAATACAAAAAAGTCACCCTGATCACATCCTAGGCGAACAGCAGGATTCTCGATGGCTTGATATTGTTCTTCGTCAACAAACTTGGCTTGATTTGTATAGGTACAATCGACTAGTGGCGCGAACAGTGGAGTAGACAAAGCCTCAACCGAACAATGTTCGTACCTCTGAGCAGAGCGAAAACCATCATCGAATGACTGCTGTAGTTTCCTTGAAACTAGTAGAGCAACGTAATCCATAAGCTTAAACCTCAGATTCGGGTTGCTACTAGTAAGGAGTAGGTTTTCGATCCGCTCAGACACTACAGGTGAGCAGGATTCTCTGATCAAGTGTAAATGTGAGCGAAAGTGCGCAAGCACTTGTTCTTGACCAAGGTCATAGTAACCCACGCGAGCTAAGAGATCGGTGTGCGCTAAGGCTGCTCTTATTCCAAGAGGACGAAAACAGCCAAGCGAATTTAGGTTTTGAAGCTTGATCATAGTAAAGGTGGAATTTGTGGTGAGTTGGCACACACAAATGTTTTGGCTTGTACGTTCTTGAAAGGCTGCATGTGTGTTAGGTTTGCCGAGTTCGACAGCAGAGCGCATGGCACTTTTCTGTCAGTGTAGGTCTTGATTTCGCTTTCCAGTTGTTCACGGTAATTTTTCTTACCGTGAACTTGGGTCAGTCGATTGAGGTAGGCATCAATGGACTCTTTAGACATTAGACCCCTCCCCTAGCCATTAACTGATGCAGGTGGCATGACATAAGTGAATAGTATGCACGTTTCTCCTGCCACTTCGCCAATAACTCCATCAGAATTGAACAATGTCGTGCTGCGCAGCGTTGGATACTGCTTGCAGTGTACCTCATGCACTTCACTGATACTCATAGTAGGACTCGGATCGTCAAGTACGAGTGAACCAATTTGAAATTTACGAATTAGTTGGTTTAGCATCTGCGTGACTCCTTTATACGGTAAACTGATCGAGGCTAAATAGGTCATCCATACTGCAAGACTCGGTGGACGCAGCTTTAGCCGTTGGCGTAGGTTGCTGTACGGGCGTCTGAGAGTCTTTCTCAGCATCTTTAGGCTTAGGTTTAGTCGATGCCTTCTTGGTTGTCTTATTCGATGGCTGAGAGGCTTTAGCGCGTTTGTTAGCGACTTTTTCAGACGCACTGGCGGCAGTGATATCTTGCGCAGTCATAGTAAGTTCTTCAAGAAGGTGAGCGAGTTCAACAGATGCTTGTTCTTCCAATTCTGCACCACTTTCAGCGGAGCTAAAAAGGGGATAAGTAAAGCATTCTCTTAGTTGCTTCACACGGTCATTATCAGTAGCCGTGGCTTGTGATGTATCGAACATGGCGACTAACTGTGGCTTGCCGTTACGAATTTGGATTTTCATGGTGCAATCTGACAACTCGCTTGATTTGAGAGCGTTTACGATTTGTTGGACAATCATCTGTGTACCTTTGGTGTTATCGTTGATGTGTGTCTATCGTATAAGGTGGCGCAGCTAAACAAGTGATCATGTTTTAGGTAGAGTTAGCCAGATTTTCCGCTAAGTCATAATGCGTGATCTGCTGTTAACTAGAGATTCTAAGGTTGTGGGTATCTATTCAAAGAAAGTAAGTTGATCTTGAAATAGGGTGTTCAGTTTACTGGAATTCCCCCATTACAACCTTGTAACGCAATCAGAAAGTGGGTGTAAGTCGCTGAAAATTAAAGACATAAACCTTGAGGTGGTATCCCCCAAGAAATCGCTGAAAACAATGCCGCCCTATGCCTTTAGAGCGGCTCAATATACAACGTGAAGAAATTAGTTCTTCCAAAGCTTTTTGAACTCATCCGGCCCTTTCGCGTAGGCTTGCATGAGTTGATCTAGAGCATTAACTAACTCTTTTGGGGCATCCCTGGTTTCGAATACTTCATTGCGGTGCTTACCACGTATGACACTTTTACGTTGCAGTCGATATGAGACTTGATCACTATTTTTTAGATAGTCATGAGTTGTAGTGCTATCTCCACTTTTAGGTGACGCTTGCTTCTTTTTGTCTCCAACAAAAGACTTAATATTTTTGGTGATCATTTTAGCTTGTACAACTTCGTCGTAATCACCATCCTCGTCCTCAGCGACCGCAATATCGAGAGAGTCTGCAAGTTCTTTGGGGTTCATGCCAAGTTTCTCAGCTTCATCTTGCAGTTGAACGAGTGCAGTAATATCAGAGTGAGATAGAACCGAATAATCATCGAACAGAGAGAGCAAATCGACTGAAACCCTCGCAGCTTTCATCGCTCTAGACACTTTGGCCGTAGAGCATTCAAATCGGTCAGCAACTGCTTTTTGGCTACCTAGCTGCTTCTCAAGTTCGATACATTCCAAACCAAACTCGTATGAGGACTCTTCTTTACCAGTCTGTAGGTCACGGCGAATATCAACCATGTCATCTACAGTAATATCAAATTCATATTCGGCCGGATCACATACTAGGACCCAAAAATCTAGCTCTGCTTGAATACAGCCTTTCCGTCTGCGTGAGCCATCAATAACCTCATAAAGGCCATCAGACATCTTAAAGGCATAAGCTGGGTGAAGTTGCTTACGTCTCTTCAAACCTGCCACTAGTGGTTTTAAGCTAAGCTCAGTCAACAAAGCCTGAGGCCGGTTGTTAGTCACACTATTGACGCGAGTTCGTTCTTCGATTTTAGCATGAGGAATCCACTTCGACTTGAATGTGATTTCACCACCACTAACTTTGAAAGATACGCAAAAATCGTTAGTTTGATTTGTTTCTGTATTAACAACCTGTTCATTTTGAACGGGTGCATCTTGTTGGGCAGTGACATCATTTTGCTTAGCTTGACGCTCTCTTGCGCGTCTAGCTTTCTTTTGTTCTAACGTTTCTTGACTCATGGCTTACACACCCTTCTGGTAATCAATTAGTTCTTCAAATATTTCTTCTACCCAGTCGCTTGCTTCGGATAGAGCGCGCTTAAATGTTGTCTCTGAGCCTAAGTATTTGTTCTTGTCCATGGTAAAAATAGTACAGCCATACTCCACAGATCGTTCGTAGGCTTCTTCGTCCTTAAGGCTACACTTCAAGACATGCTCTTTGCCGAAAACATATTTGAGGTCATCTTTTACAGTAGTGACAATAGTATTACGGTGTTTTTTACCGGCCATGTGCGTACTGTCTCGCGTTACAAAACCTTTTATAAATGAAAGCTGCTTAAGGTCATATCCATCATTTTTAACCATGTCATTGATTACGCTGGTCATACCGCTGATAAACGTCATAGATGATTGGAATGAGTAGTAAGTAGGTGGAACAGGAACAAAGATACCGTCACTTGCTCCAATTGCATTCTTCATAACTTCATCCATGTGGGGGCCACAGTCCAAAAAGATAAAATCATAGTCATACTGAAGAGGTTCAACAATACGCTTTCTAATAAGGTCATTTGGATTATGCTGATCAATAATGCCTGGTTCACGAAGCTGCGCGATATTAAATGCATCATCTGTGTTGCAGGCAATGATGTCTAGATTCAGCTGATCGGTTTTAACAACGGCCTCTTCTAGTAGCTCTTCCCGAGTGTAGTCCTCAATCATACAGTCAATCGAAGACAAGGTGCTGCCCTTCTTAAGTTTAGGACACGCGAACTCTGTCGTGGTAGCCTGAGGGTCTAAATCAACAATAAGGATGCGAAGTTGCTTGAGGATCAGTTTGGGGTGCATGAGCCCACCACTTGCAGCTATAGCAGTCGCTAGTGATTTCCCGACACCACCCTTTAAGTTCTGGAATATTGAGACGAACGCGCGTTTCTCAAATGCTCGATGAGGCTTAACACCAAAGTCTTCGGCAATCTCGAAAAGGTTTTCACGGCTGAGGGCATAAGGTGCTTTCTCACCAGTACCTTTTCGAGCGATAACAAGATTCTGTTCCTTCTCCATTTTTTTTATTCGAGTCGTCAATACACTGTCAGTTACGTTGACTCTTGCCAAAGCAAGATAGTGTTCGAGTGTGCGTTTAGTGTATGTAGAGATTTTGTTTTCTGTTTGAAACTCAAACTGTATTTCGGCGCGGTCTTCATGCATATCACTGGCAGCATTGCTCATTGATTCAAGACGATTCATGTCCATCGTATATATTCTCCGTAACCTGAACTGTTGATTATGATAGATACTATCTAGCATTCTTGACGTTTAGTCAATAACTAAATAAAACGTCAAGATCACTATGATACGTAAAGTTCTGAATGTATTATCAGGCTGACGGGGACTTGATGGATGTTGTCACTGAGATACGATTGTAAATAAAGAACAACAACCACTATTTAGCATTAAAATTACACCTAGAATTTCAAGTTTCTTGGGGGATGATTATAAAGGATTTTTATTTATATATATCAGTGGGTTAAGTGCGAAATTTAGTGGCGTTACAAGGTTGTAATGGGGGATGTTGTAAGTGTAGTCTCTGCACTTAAAAAAGGAAATTTGATTAGTATTAGCATAGACTGAATCAATTTTGTTCATGAGTTAAGTGCTGAGAGCTTTAACTGATAACCTCTTTGATCATGTTACCAATTAAAGCTACACACTTGCAGTGAAGTGAGGGAATGTGTGATTTATATCAAAAACGGTAGTGCTGCCCTAACCCATTCGCGGCAAGAAGATTATCAGTGAGGTAGTTGATTCGGTCATGGTAGCTGTCTCGAACTAGCTCATAAGCCTTGGATAGCTTATATGAAGTGGATTGACTTAGGTCGGCTGTATCCGCCCCTACACTCAGGTCAACGGTGGTGTGAACAACGATAAACAATTCTGAGTTATCCCAATGTGCAGAAGTAGAGGTAGCTTCGATCCGATATCCAAGTGGGTACTGAACGCTAAGGATAGCATCTTGTAGTGAGCTGGCATTGGATATTTCACTCGCGATGGACTGGCGCTGATCTGCAAGCATATAGACCTCAAATTGCGCTATTGAACTGCTATCAGACGATGCTAGGTTTACAAATGTGCGCTTGAGCAGAGCTTTATCTAGATCCAACACAGATACACTCAGATTATCCATAAGGTGCTGTGCGTGAGGACTTGAGCTTTCACGTACCAAATTATCATTTGCTTTCACTGTATCACATGAAGTCACTGATGCTGCTATTGCTATCAATGCCGTGGCATATCTCATAATGAAGTCCTCGCTTGTAGGGTTTACGGTTCTATAGGAATGATACATCTAAGGGTTTTAATACAAGTGATCGGTATGTTTGTAGAGTTGGCGTTACTGAAATTACGATTAAACAGTACGCTGTTGATCGTAGCTTTAAATAAGCCAAGGAGACCTCTCCTACTAGTCGGTGATCAGGATGCAGGTAGAATTAGTGAAGCATGAAA
This sequence comes from Vibrio sabulosilitoris, assembly GCF_055391395.1. Taxonomy (NCBI): domain Bacteria; kingdom Pseudomonadati; phylum Pseudomonadota; class Gammaproteobacteria; order Vibrionales; family Vibrionaceae; genus Vibrio; species Vibrio sabulosilitoris. The sequence goes on along the minus strand of NZ_AP029601.1, from coordinate 58,113 downwards.
AAAAAAGCCAGTTCTTTATAGAACTGGCTGCCAAGTGGCAATGTCTCAAACAAGTTTTTCGCTAGTCGGGCTTCACGTAGTCGACGGTAAGCTCTAGATAATTACGTGGTGCATAATCAGACCAGTCAAAAGCAAAGGCAAGCATGGTGACGATAAGGACATCGACTTTTCCGTTCATCAGTTTTGCGAAGGTGGCAGTGCCATTAGTCTTGTCATACTCAGCCTCGAACCCAGACTCATTTGCGATGATTGCAATCTGCTGCTTTGTCAGCATTTCGAACAGCTCCTTGCTTGGTTTCCACGCTGCGATCATTTTAAGCTCTCGTTCCGCAGTATCAGGCATGAAGTGCTCAAGCGATTTTCTAAATACCTTGTTGGCAACAAAGTCCGTATGGTCTCTGGCATCTGAATCGAGCTTAATTTCTTGCTTTGCGAATGCGACAACTAATTTCTTTAGAAGCTCTGACAAATCCTGAGCAGACAGTTTTACCAATTCTTCAATAGGTTGCTTGATCTGGTTCGCATAACGCAACGATTGTGAGAGCGATTTTACCAACAGAGCTTGCATGAATATGGGCTGTGTTGACACTGCACTGGCTGCTACTTCTTGAGCCATATTCGCATAAGTGCGTTGTAGTTTTTTCGACAACTTAGCTTTTGGCGCAGAAGTCAATTTTGAGGCTTTTGTAGTGTTTTTCTTAGGTTTAGTACTAGTGGTAGTAGTCTTACCTTCTGCTGATGCCGAACTATCAACAGATGCCGAGTTATCAACATCGTTAGTTTCGGGCTTAGGGTTTTGGGCAACCAGATGAGCTGTTTGCATCTCGCGGTAACATGAAGTGTCCAGACAAAGATTTGGAACAGCACTGCCGTATCGCTCTTGGTCGATGGAAACGATGACAACGCAGTGCTCACAGCTTGCACATGATTTAGCTTGTTCCTCACCAAGAGAATCAGTTGAAACAAGCTTACAGTCATTAATGTTCTTTTCTTCGCTAGTAAGAACCGTACCGTAGGTGACTTTAAGCTCTGGTATGCGAACCTCGTTCAGCCATTCCTTTTGCTTTTCCAAAAAACACTGAGGATTTGAACAATGCTCGTCTTCGCCGCCTAAATCAAATGCCGAAAATTGCTGATTTGAATTGAATGGACAATTTGCGCAACCTGCTTTATCAGTATCGAATTTCGCCGTCTTAAGATTAAGCTCAAAGCTCTTAGCTTGAGACTTTAAGAAGGAGACTGTGTATTTCCGTGGATCGGCCTCGATTGCCTTCAAAATGTTTAGCTGAATAGCTTTAGGGAATTGAGAGAGAATGACGCAATGCCCCTTTAGAACTGGACGCTCAGGATCATCAAGCGCGTCTATCAGCTCAGGTTCACAGCGACCGATTTGGAGTAGTTCTCGATACACTGACTCGGACTTGTTCAATTTGATCGCTGCTGTTGCATGATCGCCATTAAAGATGGAAAGGAATCGTTTAGCGTGTTCAACTTCATCTGCAATGGATAGGTCGGAGCGGTCTAAGTTCTCCGATAAAGCCATAGCCAAAGCATCTTGGTCAGAAACCTGACCCTTATTCAGTGCGGGGATCATGAGGTTGTGTTTCTTAGCAATCTCCCAACGACCATAACCTGCAATCAACTCGTAGACACCTTCGCGGTTAGACTCGCGAACTACGACAGCAGACAAAAAGCCATGTTCAAGTACCGACTTCTCGGTATCTTCTTGTGTTGATAGTGGACGGTTTTTTCGGTAGTTACCTGCGAAGTCGCCAACTTGCAACTCAATGATAGAGTCATGTGATAGGGTAAGTAGAACGCCATCTTGCTCAGTATCAGTGATGTCTGTTTTATATTCTTGCTGAGATTCATTAATTAAAAACATACTAGTTATCCTTCGGTCAGTGATACAGCTTTTCAATGCTGCTTTATGTTTCGTAGGTACATAGTAACGAGCAGTGACAATAAACAAGTGATCGTGATTTTGGTGAAGAAAGGGGCAGGGTGGGCTAGGTTGCTTCGAAATAGGAGAAGGTTACAACGGCAAATAGACTGATCTTGCCGTTGGTTATGTTGAGGTGACTGGCTATAACAACTGACTGATGAAGTAGCTTTGGCGCTTTAAAGTTCTAGCTTGGCTAATCTGATGCTTGAGCACAGTTGTATTGAAAACAAGGCTTTGATCATCTACTCGAATATCCTCAGGAAGAATGACCTTGATAGATTGAGTCAGCTCTAAGCTATCTCCGTTGATCTGAATACCAATCACTCCTTTAGTAAACTCGAGCAAAGAATGGTCAGCAATCGCTGATAGGCACAATGACCTGGAGTAAGGACATACCTGGTCTACTATGGCTATGTTAGTTAGATGCTGACCTAACTCTTCTGCCGTGCTGTCTGTGCTTACACGAACCTCATAACTTTGAGCGTAGGTTGGCAACGCTATCAGTAACAACGATAGTAAAATACGCATAAAAAAGTCTCCCAGTTCCTATCATTGAACTAAGAGACTAACATACGCTTTTTAGGTACACCGAAGATTCGATTAATCAAACTTGATGACTTGGAGATATTCAGTAGTTCACTTCTCCTTCAAGTGCTCGCGGATGGCTATCAAAAGATGCTCTGCGCTGATGCTCTCGCCTGCTATTGTACCAATTGCGATAAGGAGATCTTTCTCCGAGTTCTTCTTTATAGCATCAACTACCACTTCGGCGAGAGCCGGTGCGATTTGACTATCCAGTTCACGTGACTTTTGAATGAGTTGGTCTAATTTTTTCATAATTTCCTCAAGAAGCACCTCGAAAGGGGCAGATGTTGAATGACAATGCTTATGCCGCAGCTGGTTGGACGATAACTGGTAATCCATTTTCAATAGTAAAAGTGAGACCGTCCATACGTTCGCGCATGCTGTTATGACTAAGACCATTTAGTGCTTTAGTGATCTGCTTGAGAACGGCTTCCTCAGGTGTCGCAGATAAGCGTACAGCCAACCACTCATCCCAATCTAGTTGTGAATAAATTTCTATATTATTACCCCATTCATCACTGATGTAGATCATATCGTCAAGTTCAATAGGCTCAGTTTTCTCAGGGACAGCCATGGTAAAATCGTTTTCACCACGCAGACCAATCGAGATCGGCGTTCGTGTTGATGAACCGCTCCACAACATTTCTTTCTCATCATTCTGTTCGTCACTAGTTGTGAGAGCATCCGATTGGTGTTTGTACACGTTGATGCTTACCTCTTTATAAAAGCTTGCTGCGATACTCCAATCGGTATCCTGATAGACTTCGCGATTAGTTTCCTCGGATGAGAATTCAACTTCAATGCTCGTTAGATCAATCACATAATCAGTAAGCCAATGGTTTGCAGGAAGGGAAAGGTTGATTGCAAAAACCTCACGCTCGTCCGTCTGAGCAATGAAATATGCTGTGGTCAGAGAAGTTGGTTGGTCATCAACCAAAAGCAATAGAGTATTTCCTTCTGATATCTTCTTGTGTGTTAACTGCACTTCATCCTGAATTGTGTCATCTGAAAAATAATTTTCTAGCGGGAACTCGCAGTTACAGACTGGTCGAGAATCAAGTGGCTTCACATGAAGTTGCGGAAAGTAGTCAATTGAATTTATAACATCGGTCTCAACATGCTGACAAATCTGTTCATAATTTTTGTTCAAAAATTGCCGGTCTTGTACAGTCAAATCCTTTCCAACCAGGCTTAGACAAGTATCCTTCAATTTGGTAATACTGTACTCGCTCGTCGCCTTAACGAGGGACACACAAACTTTTTCTTTCCAGTCAGCGTGTATGTGAGTCCGGTCAGGATGTCGCGCCTTCACATCAGAGTTAAGATGCACGATCACCTTGTTGTCTATTAGGTTTGGAATCCCAGCTGTGATGGCGGCGAAGTGTCTAAAATCGTTAGTATAGTCTTTACTGAAATCGTGTAGATAAATTGGCAGCGATTGTAAATATACGAGTAAATTCGTGCGAGTAGTAAACCCAGTCGTATTGTAAACCTTCTTTGGATGGTAGATTGAACCGAACTCAAACTCAATTTTGTCGTGTGTTAAAGAGAGCTTTGAACCAATCGCGGTTGCTTCCGGCCGCATTACTTTATCAACAATAGTCGCTTCACCATTATCACTACTATCGTTGGATTGGTAGCTAACAGTGATATCCATTGGACAGCCCGATGCGTATCCTGAAATGATACTCAAAGCGTCTTGTACAGTTTCAATTTTGGGATGGTGGATCGTAATTCTCGTACCCGGCTCTGTGAAGTCGCTAACCACAACAGGTGCACCCAATCCGGTTAGAATAGCCTCCTTATCAAACAGAATAGAACGGCTGTTTGATTCAACCTGAGTTTTCAAGCCAAAGTAGAGTACAGAGAAGAAGCCACACCCAAACGCATTTTCACGTTTAATTGTATCTTCTGACCATCCGCTGTTACTAAAAGTGAACAGTTTAGAAAAATCTTCGATTCCTGTACCATTGTCCTGGATGATCAACTTGGTCGGCTTATTAATGCCTTTAGTTACTATTTCAGATTCTATTTTGATGCTCACCTTTGTGGCGTTCGCGCGTCGAGCGTTCTGAATAAGTTCTCCAAGGCATGTGCTTGAATGAGCGAAGATGTGATCGATATTGCGCAGTGTTCCTTCACTGCATACTCTCGCAGTGACTACCTCTGTCTCTATGTCTGCTACATGGTCATTGAGATTTGCTGGCTTGTTCATGGGCGATTCCGTCCTCTGTCTTGTTAGTTTGGAGTAGCTATTATCGGCTATGAAGCACCAGAACAAGTGATCAGGCTTTTGGTGAAGCAATGCGTTGTATTCGAGGGTGAAGTGGCGGATCAAGCATTGCGTTATCTTACCGTTGACTATGATTGATCAAGACTGAGTAATGCTGGTTTCTGGCTTCTTCCAAAGTTTGGTTTCAGTGGTATCTGTTTGGAGATCAGACATACAGTTAAACCAAACTTTGGAAGAAGCATTAAACTAGTGCTTTTCAAATTAACAAGAGTGATCTGATTGGAAGAAGGGTAGGGACTAGTGACAGAGAAAAGCCGCTGATTTCTCAACGGCTAAAATGAAGTTAGAATGGTTATAGAGCTAAATTAGGCTGCTTTTTTTGCGGCATTCTCCGCAGCTTCGAACTCGCGCGTTAATGCGATTTTATCTAATTCCAACTGCTTTAATCGACTGATATCGAACTCACGCTTGCTAACTAAATCGAGTGACTTATTTTGCTCTGTCAAGGTTGAGATACGCTTGCGCATTTCTTGGACACGAAACGGCAAGTTTTTTACTGTGGCAATAATGCTTGGCAACAATTTAGCCTTAGCGAGATCGCCTTTATCAATAAGGTATTGTGACCCTGTTTCGACCCCGACCAGTTTAACGCTACCGCCAAATATCGAGGCGACAGCAACAATGTCGAAGTTTCCAAGTTTGGCAATGACAGCCTCTTGTTCACGGCTTGAGTGTTTTGACACTCGGCGGAAATCGGCAAACTGATTGAATAACACGTTGCCAACCTGCTGATTGATTTCAGTAAGAGCAACGTCACCAATCGTAAGCGCGATACCAGAAGACGCCTGAGCTTTGAAGTTGTCAAAGTCCTTAGTACAGTCGTCAATTGCGTTTTCAAGGTTTTTGATGATCTCTTGGTTTTTCTCAATCTGACGAACAGCATTGTTTTTTGTACGCATGCTATTACGATACAGCACGTCTTGTTCAAATAGCTCTTTCTCAACGGCCATCAATTTGAGCAGAGAATTATTGCCGGAGACCTGCGCTTTAAGCTCAGCGAACGTTAGTACATCTTTATCCATAGTGAGCGAACGGCTTAGATCACTACCGCTCGTGAACTGTCTGATCATTGATGCTTTTGATTCCAAAATTTGAAATAACCAACTATCTGTTGAACGCTCCAAACCGTAGTAGTAAAGGCTCAGCTCGAACGGGTTGATGTCTTGTTGTCCTGATTCTACTCGATTTCGATAGATCACATTGCCTACACGCTCAGCACGACCGCGCAACTGTTCTAGGTCGGATGGTTTGAAAGGAGCGACGAGGACGTGTGTTGCCACAAGGCGATCTTGCACGTTGGCACCCGTACTCATTTTTTCAGCGCTGGTAAGCACGACTCTTACGATGCCTTGGCGCATACGTTCATATAAAGCCATTTTCTTAGCGTCTGTATCAAACTCTTGAGCAATCGCGATTTCACAAGGTTCTATGCCCTGAGATACAAGCTCAGCAATGATGTGGCGATAAAGGTTTACCGAAATTCCGCGTGATTCATGTTGTTTTTTATCAAGCTCTAATCGCGCTTGATCATCCCCCTGAATAGCTCGCTGCCTCAGTTCATGACAATAATCTTCCTCGGCGTCTTTCTTAGGGCAAGGCGTACCCAGATCGACATACAACAACTGCACACCTTTTTCAGACTGAAACTCGTTATAGTGCTTTACTGTGTTTTGAATCATCGCGTGTACTTTTGAGCTTAACGTAGTCTCAGAATGCACATTGACCAGTTGAGGTGAAACACTCGCTTTTTTGGCGTCCGAGATCACTAGGAGAGCGTTGTCATTGATTATTGGGGATTTTTTAAAATTTTTAGTGCGCTCAACAAGTGATTCCATGAAATGGAGAGTTTCTTTATCGATCTGAGTAATAACGCTGATCGGCGCTCCGGTTCTCAGCTTCGGCCTTGCGGGATACTCCTTGCCATCCGGCGATTTGATGGTAGGAAGTAAATGCTCAAGTTCAGCACTCGTAATAGTCATACTGAAGCACCCAAAAATCGCGGTTAGCTGCTCTAAGTTGTTGAATGAGCGTATACGATTAACTAGACCTACCGAACCATCAGCTTTGAGTTCATACTCTGCTGAATTGGAAATGAACGTAGATGCGAAATCATCGAGACAGCCAATTTCCGCCGAAGACAGCAACTTAGGAGCCAACATCCGCAACCATCCATAGCTTTCAACGATAGAATTAGAGATCGCGGTGCCAGTAGACATTAGCACGCCGGGGTTTTTGCGTGTTTCTATCAGATATTGCACTTTGATCTGCACATCCATTGAGCGCTGAGATGCAGTAGTTGAGCCTATTCCTTTACACGATCTAAGCTTGGCTGTGTGATACCCCATGTTCTTAGCTCTGTGTGCTTCATCTACAAGTAGCGAGTCGAAATTCAAGGACGCAAAACAGATAGAACGTTCAATATCATTCATCTTGGAGAGTCGCTTAAGTTCCTCTTTAAAGCTCAACTTCGAGTTCTCGAGGTCACGAACAGTAAAGCGCTCCGTAGCCTTTGTCAGTGCATCCTCGATTTCGTTAAGTCTCTTGCTAAACATTGTCTCTTGAGCCTCGATAGGAGCATTGATTTTCTTAAACGTGCTCTCTGGAATGATTACGTAGTTAATCCCGCCTGTCTTGATTCTCTCGAGTGTATCAATCCTTTGCTTGGGACTTAGGCTAGTAGCATCAAGCACGAGCAGTTTATCTCTATCGGACGGGTAAAGAGAAAGCCACTCACTAGCAATCTGGCCTGTAAGGTGCGCAGGGCAGACCAAACAACAGCGTTGTCTCAAGCCTAGCCTTACCCCCATGTTACACGCGATAGCCATTACCGCAGTTTTGCCAGCTCCAACCGCGGCATTGAGCAAAAAGCCACTATCATTTTGAGTTAGAAATCTGCGAACAGCCGCAATTTGGTGAGGATAAGGCGTAAAGTGAGGGGCTAGATCTGGGAAGTATCCATGCTTGAACTTGGCCTTAAACGAGGCAAAACGGTTTACTTTCTCATTATAGTTTTGCTCGATAATGGCTGAATTGTCAGATGTCGAGATAAACGACAGCCATGCTAGTTCAATCTCCTTGATAGCAGTTTTAAGCAAAGCGGTAGCTTCATTGTCAACACCAATGACCTTGCCCTTGCAGTCACGCAGCTTAACGATAACTTCGCCGTAGTTCATCAGCTTACCTAGCACCTGCTTTGGGTTGTGTGTTGGCGTGCCGTAGGTTGCAATCACCTCAGCATCGGATGGCATAGGAAACTTAACTGTAGTTCGACCCAAGGAACGAGAGATTTCTACTGATTGTCGTGCAACTTTGTATGTATCAGAAATGAACCTCTCCACTAAATCTGTAGGTATCCAATGTGCTGAGATCGAAGCTGTTATGTCTGCAAACTCGACTGGCTTCGGCATAGCCGTTAGTAGGGCGGCCACGTTTGACGCCATACGTGGATCTGAAATCTCGTGAGAACGTGCGATCTTAATCTTCTCCACAAGGTCGCCGGATAGGTAGTCCTCAGCAAGTAGAAACTGTTTCGATGTTGGATCAAAGAACACACTTGAACCCAGAAGTTCGGCGCGTGCGTTTCTTTCTGGTTGCCCCGTAAGTTTTGCGATCAGTTTAAAGTCTATCTTACTCGAATAGGCCAATGAAAGCGCTAATGCATCCTCAGTTGACTTTGCTGTGGTCGGCAAGCTCCAAGGGAGAAACGCGCGCTCAAAAAATATCTTAGCTTTTTCGCACACGTCAGGTTTTTGCTCAACACCCATTTCTTTAGCCTTTGCGCGGCTTATACCTGCTTTGTAGTCTTTTTCTAGTGCATAGAGTGTCGACATGCGTGCATCGCGCCCGAAAGCTAACGTGTTAGCTCGATTAGACAAGTAACCGTACTTTTTCACATAAGCGTCGTATATTTGGTTAAGCTCAGCGCGAGTCTTATCTAGCTCATTTTGTGGGCTGCTAGTGGAGGCCTCAAGCGCCATAAGGCTATTGGCTACCTCGGCAATCTCGATCATTCCGCTGACACGCTTAAATTTCATTGCTTTGTGTGAAGTCTCTACAAGCTCAAACCCATTCAGACCTCTAAAAACGATAGAGTGGTCATCAGATAGGCCAAATGTAAACGGCTCGATGTCAGCTGTGATCGATAAACCAGATTCTTGTTTAAGTCGCTCGTCCTCGTGCACATAAGGCACGTATTGAGCTATATCTTTGAACAGTGATGAACAAGCAGAATAAACGGCAGTGCTAAGATCGCTCTTGTCGTCAGGTTGCGACCATAAGACTTGATTTCGACCAAACAAAAAACCTTCGGTCGGCACTGCTAGATTTAAAAATCTCTCGGTACCAAGCGCGGCGTTGGAGGTATAGAAGCTAGTCCCAAGGGTTTGTTGCTCGACGCCGATCCAGTCAAGGTTCGGTTCTGCTTCGTTACATGCCTCAAACAAGAGCACGTCAACAGACATCTTTGTGTTTGTCTTACTTTCAAACAGCTGATAAGGAATGCGCACCCCGCCGACGAAGTTAGCAAGCTCTGATATTTTACGGCGTGTAGACTCGTCTTCTGAGTCCATTACAGAGCACGGGAGCACTGCATAATATAGGCCACCTTGACGCAGCAATTTTAGACTTTTTAGAATAAAAAGCTCATGTAGTTTCACGTTGTTGACATTCATGCCAGTTCTATCGCTTGTGCGAATAGCGTTAAATGGTGGATTGCTCACAATAAGATCTTGTGTTGGCAATTTAACGTCCTGAAACTCTTTGTTAAGCAAGGTTGCCGCTGGGTATAGCTTCTCGCACGCCTCAAAGCTCACAGAGTCAAGTTCAACCATCGTCAAGTCGATAACATCGCGCATGGCTCCAGGCATCGGGGCAACAAACCTACCTACACCACATGATGGCTCTAGCACACGTGCGTGACTGAAACCAATTGATTCAAGAGCGTCCCACAGCGGTGTGGTGATACATGCGTCAGTGTGGTAAGAAGTAAGCGAAGCGAGTTTTGCTGCTTCTAGCTCTTCCTTAGTTAAAAGAGCCTCGAGTTTTTTCCGGCGCTTATCCTGCGCCTTATTCTCTCTATCGAATACTGAGCGGATAGGGCCGAATCCACTAAAGCGATAGATATCATCAAGGTTTGGCGTCTGGTCCGTTGATTTAATTGCCTCGACTGCCGCTATCGTTTCATCGATGGCGGCTACACCGCTTGAAAGTTCGATCCCTTCGCGTGAGTGGAAGTCGCGATACTCAGCGATGGACAAAGCAGTTGTTGATACCTCGTTAGGCACCTGCTTTTGTTCCTGCGCGAGCGCTGCATTAACAGAGGTAGATAATAGATTGAAATCGAACATTCGAGACCCCAAGAGGTTGTGTTAATTAAGTATGTTCATTCTATCCGTAGCAGCCTTAAAACAAGTGATCATGCATTGGGTGAGAGTGTAACTACGCCATCTGGCGAAAACACTTGATCGTGTAGAAGAAAAGTATTCAAAGAGAATGTGCTTAATGCTGATCATGAAGATAGTGAAGCTCAAGTTGTCTGACTTACAGTGACTTCGTGATCAAAAAATCTGTTGACTACTTCGCAAATAGGAAAGGAAATTGGTTAACAAATATCATGAATAATGTACACTTATTGAGCAACCTCCGCACTATACATCGCTAGACTGCGATCCTAGCACCCAGGTAACCAACAAAGTTGAGCATATTCAATGAAACTAATCTCTCATTGCATCGCATTGTGCATGTCGGTGGTGGCGGCCAGTACAAGTGCCAATCTCGAACTCATTGAGTTTATCGACACGAAAGGCGAAAGCGTAGAACTAGTGCCTCCACGTGGATCTTTCTACACGAACAATGTGAGCGAATTAACCCTCCATATATCTGCCGGTGTAGAAGAGAGCATAGAAGTAAGCTTTCTGTACAATAACCATGATTATCAGGTAGAAAATCTTGGTGTTGTAGGCTCAACAGACTTGATCGAGGTAAATGGCCTTTCATTCTATGGTAAGTCAATTTCACTAAGTTCGACGAATAACTTCCAGGGCGAGAGCAGGATTTAGGTTGTCAAAAGGGACCTAGAGGGCTCGGTCATCGACAGAGCGAATTATGATTACAGCCGGGATGTTTCAAATATAACGATACTTGACACTGACATTACTCATGTTTCCAGGTATTCGAGCAGCTCAGAGGGAATAGAGCATTTTGCAGCAACAGGTAACAATATCTCGATCAAGCTTAATGATATTAGGAAAGGGACTTTCGATGGAGCTGCCGAACTATCGCACGCTATATACTGGATAGAAAGTAGTGATGGCGAACGACAAGAAGTCAAAGTGCCGCTCAGCTTCCCTTACAGTCACAATTACACAGCAAACTTGACTCTACCCACAACAATCGCCGCTGGGGAAGATTTAGTTCCTCCTTCAGCTTCAGGTCTATACACGATTGGCTTTGACGTCTATGACAAAGCAAATAACTACGATACGATTTCTCGAAAAAGTCATATAGATAACTATTGCCCTCCAGATGATTTTTCTTTTTATATAGCGCCAAACGGTACGGGTGTTCAAAGCGACTGGATTCCTTATACACCTGGTATGAACGCTGGACCCAACCCTCTTCACATAATCATTGGCCGCAATAAAACTGACTTTTAAAATGGTGATAGAGCACCTTATGGGTGGGCACTAAATAACTATGCTGGGGCGCACACTGATACTGAAATAACAACTGGTGTAAGTAACGTAAACTACCCTGGTGGATTTCCCAGAAGAAGGTTTCTCACTAGGTCAGGACTGTATTGTCATGAATTTAAAGTAACCGACAAATTAGACTTAGATATGTCTGCTAGCCAAATATCTCCAAGACTTGATCGAATATTGATACAACTCGATGATTCAAACCAATACTACGAATTCGATGATATTACTTTCAAAGTGCCCTCAGGGAGATACATAAAAAGAGTAAGTTTGTATTTTGATCCGCGATTGTATTATCAGTATGTAAGGGTATCTGTAGATGGGAAAGTAGGGGATTGCGAAATATCCTATAGTCAGAACAGTTGTCATGTTGACATTGAGGTACTAAAAGATAGCAAACCTGCCGGCAGTGTAATGCTATATGTTTACGCTTCCACAAGTGGAGGGTCTTATATGGAGCTACATAGAGCTAGAGTGTTGCACGATAATACACCTATAATGGTCCGGAGTTATTCTAAGGTAGACGATAGACTCAAACTACATATCTATGACCCTGATGCTGATAAGAATTACGACACGCCAGGTGCTACAACGGTATATGGCGCGTGGGGATTAGATAGAGTCCTACTAAACCACCACAATTATACCACTGATACCTCTTATGCTGATACGCTTGATGGTGCAACAATAGAAGCAATTGATGAGTGGAATAAGTATGTCTATTTTGATCTCTCAGGAATGGAAGATGGTTTCTATGAGTCATGGGTAACGGTTTACGATACATTTGGTAATGTAAGTGGGGCTCCCTCAACGACATTTGGTATAGATAACACGCCGCCGAAAATAGGTTTCGAGCTTTTTGAGGGCGATTTTTCAGAGCCAATTGCTGATATACGGGACATTAAGATAACGCTACAGGACAAGAGTAAAGCCTACGTAACAGAGGCATCAATCACCGCAGCAAACAATGATAAGACATGGCTGAGCACCATAGACCACGGTAACTTTACCACAGTTGGCTTAACAATCTTGGCGCCAGCTGAGTCGTATAATCTTCATGTCACGGCACAGGATGTACATGGCAATGTATCGAGCAATACAGTCAAATTTAGTCTGAAACAAAGGGAGAACACCATAGAGGTGAGTCAACGTGCATTTCTGACGGTAGACGAAGTATTGCTTGATACCCTTGATCAACCTTTTTTCAAGATCAGCTCTGACGATATACTTGTAACCGAGTACGGAACGACAGCGCGAGGTGTTCAAAAGGCCACTCTAACGAGTAATGCATCTGCAGGATTTCCTATCAAAGTTGTAGGCATGGGTGCAGAATACATTGTCAACCCAGGAGAGGTTAAGTCAATCGACCTTGACTTAGGGCAATTAGGCAGCAAATTAGAGCTATTTGCATATCCGGCAGAAACAGGCAAATCAGGTAACGCCACAATACAATTGGATATACCTAAACTAACGAGTAGCTTTGATTGAATTAGATGACAGTTAGGACTCTCATTGTGTGCCAATTACTTCGGCACCTTTGATATGCGTGGGTATGATGTATCTGTAAAGCCATCTTACCCAACAACTCTTAGAGTTAGCCGTAGATATTCCGTGTCCTAAGTTTCAGCCGTTGAGCTCACACCGGTACCGTGTATCCTGACAATCACTGCGGGGCAAAATGCCGACAGGTTAATGTGTACACTGCATCTCCAGTACCGCGTCGGGAACTGCCACCAATGTAGGGCTTGTAGACTTGGTGGGGCTGCACAAATGGAAATTTGCTCCGGCATGGCTACGATTGCCCTTAGGGTGGAGGGATTCGTTCGCTCTTTATTCGTGCAAACCAGATAGAGATTTAGAAATCAGGATGTTGATAAACAGGGGTAGGGCGGCGTGTGCCGCCTTGTTTATACTCAACCACTGTGAGCTCATACTTTCGTAACATTGCCCCCACCTTATAACGGATATCACCGTCAAATAAGTCTTGAGCAACGTTAATGGCGTCGGTGATCGTAAATTGCGATAGTCCTTCGTCTTTCAGCCGCTTCATTATTTCTGGGTACTTGTTGCGCTTGAAAGCTGTGTTACCTGTATGTTTGTTTGATAGTGAGTATATGCGCTGGCGTTTGCCATCTATGACAGCAGAAGTAACAGGCTTAAAATTTCGGTTCTTAAGTACAGTTCGCGCCTGAGTTACTGTGGTATAAGCTCCATTGGAATGTTCGATAAATTGGACCAGGCTAAATTCAGACAATTGAGATGCCGAAAGGCTCATGAGAACCTCGGTAAATCGGTCTTTGGGTACAGAGTTCTCGTCAATCTCTTCGGATGCAAAGCTGTAATAGGTAGATCTACCTACAGTAGCTACCTTTGTAATGTCGTCAGACTCATGGATGATACGAGAGATCATGGTCCGGTAGTTTCCCATATCAAAGAGATTGACCGCATCTTTGACTCGCCAAGAGCCAGAGAGGTTCTCGCGCATGACTGACTCGACTTTTGCGCGCACGGAGGCGTTGATATTCTCGTAGTTGTCTCTAGGCATTGTGGCCAGTTGAAAGAGATAGTCACCTTTGACATTTGTGTGCAAAGTAGGCTCAAAGAGGCTGCTAGAGAGGATTGTTTTTGCTTGTCTTTGTGATAGACGCCAGCCCTCGACATTTATCAGGTCGTTTGCAGTGTAGCGTTTGATATCCAATGCTTTTAAACGATCAAGAAAGTCATCTTTTTTCGATTCAAAATCGTTAAACTTAAATGCGATTTTTCTATCTAAGCGCTCCATGAATTCATGATAGAAAACACTCCCTAACGGTACGATATCGGAAGTGTCAGAGTTAAAGATGCAGGTATTGAACATACGTTTAGACTCAGCGTCAACACGCTGAAGGAAAGTAGTGAGGCTCAGATTAAACTCTTGAGCTTCACTGTCAAAATCTACATCATCATGAGTGCGCTCTACCTCAACGCGCCAACTTGAAACCATTTGAAAATAAGCGCCAAGGACGAACTGCTGAACAAATGCATGATCTTTGGTTTGCAGGTTTTCAGTTCCTACGGCGGCATAGAAGGCAGTTAAATTGAATAGGCCAAGATAGTTATGAAAAGTGCGTTTTGATGGGATGAAAAACTCACCTCGGATCTCTTTATAAAGATGTAGACCAACTTCTTTAACAACATTGTTTCTATTACGGTACAGATAAAGTCCACGGACGCCACGAGATTTGGTAGATCGAAGGGGTGACAGAAAGCAATTTGAATTTACTCTGTGTACATTGAGCATTATGTGGTTAAAACGGGACCAAAATTCATCGCTCCTAACGTACTCTATCGCTTGTTGTAGCTCTGAATTCGAAATAGATTGCTTTCGCAATAGTTGATGAAAAGCGAGATTTACAGCTTTTTCAATCTGACTCTGAGCATGATCCGTACTGAAATAAAAATCCTCAATAAACTGACTACCATTAGTTCCAATGAAAACTCGGAACGACTCTGGTGTGATGTACACACAGCGAATACCACTCGTGCCGGGGTCGGTGGTGTCAAAGAAGCGCGCGCTACGGATTTGGTGTTTATCTCGAAGCTTATCTGCTTTGGCAAGAAAGATGGCATCCTTTTTCAAAGCATTTTCATATTTCTCAGAGTAGTCTTGGAAGACGGTTTTTTTCCCTTCGACAGTCACGGAACGATAAGCACGATATAGCCCGCTTGGTTTGTGGAAAGTGACGCCCATAACATATGAATCCCAGAATATCTTCGTGCTTGAATATTAAACTAGTGTCCCGTAAGAGGAAATATCTACCATCTATCTTGTCGTGCAAATGCTGTCATTTCACTCAATTAGGCATTTAATATGGATACTAATGGCTTGTTCGAGTGAAAACTGTAGCTCGAGCGCCAATCGCTTCGTCGTCTGCAGGTAGCGCAGCACTACTATGCCTTATCATCCCGGCGCTACTTTGGTGGTTATGCGGCTGAGTTTATATCTCATGCTAGTGGGGCCAGCAAACTCATCCAGAATGCAAAGGTGGTGATTATCGTGGTCTTGATAGTGGGAACGGACAAGATGACGATATGGGCCCGCCTAACTGCTGGTGGCTCACAATCCCCTACCGGTTGCCCATACTGCACCTGTGTCAACGGCGATCATGGTTACGGCAGATACCACCGGAATGCCGGGCCGCCAGAAGCCACCGTGTCGGGGGACGGCGGTGATCACATTGCCTGGCAGTGGCGTTGAAGTGTGGCCTGATGGTCAGATCTTAATAAGGGAACTGTGGGAATGGTGACTTTCCCACCAATTACACTGATCTGTATTGGTCGATTTCCATTTAACCAGGAGACAGCTTCGATTGGATCATAATCTCCGCCCAACAATATGGCCATCTCACCGGCATCGAGTAGTTCCGCCATTTCTTCTGCAGTTAATAGTGTGCTTTTCATCGCTGATCCGTTTGAAACATTTAGCCACAGTATAGGTCACCAACGTGGCAACGAGTTCGCCCTTATTTGTCGAGAGCAGATTCCGTTAGTATTCCGTCGCCGCGCCAGACGACGGGGACGGTGAGTGTTTTTATTCCATGTTAGACTGTTCTTGATATACTCCACTAGCAAAAAGATCAGGTTTACTACTAGTCACCAACTCTGTCATTTAAGCGGTTAGCGAGCATGGATCGTTCCTAATCGAAGGTGATGGTGGTAATGACTTTCCGGTGGCCACGCTTGTGTACCGCGGCGAGATGACATGTAGATGGGAGCGAGATTTGTCTCTTGCTGACGATGGGCTAGCACTGAGACAGGAGCCAGAGTCTGAAAGCGATCGCCAGTTTAGTGAATATCTAGCCGAGCACTATTTGCCACACTTTGACAATGATGCTGACCTAGCCATCACTCGATCTTGCGTTGGAGAACAAGAAGAGCAGCTCATCTTGTACATGAAACGGCTCGTTCTAAAGTAAGTTATCTGTTCATAATATGCATTGGTTTACTCGGAGTGTGAACTAGAGCGAGTAATTCAATGCATATCCCAGACCATGATTTGGTATTGGATTTGCAAACACCCTCAAGATAACCTCAGCGTTTTCGAATTATACCCATGATCACTCGAACTGTTGGTTTTGATAGGCGGCGCTGCGCCCAACCAAACTACATTTAAAGATAAAATGCCGTGCACGAGGCAACTCATAACGACTGGAGCCGCTCTATACAAAGGAAATGAACAAACTGCTTAGTAATATACATTCACTAACTCGATCTACAGAAAAATGAGCTAACAACGCTTCGTAATATACCTGCCCTGACTCGACTTGCAGTCAATTTGCTCAACAACACGTCGTAACATACATCCCACAACTCGACCTACAGGCAAATCACAAAAAACTGATCGTATACAGTCAATTGTGAGTGGCTTAGGTTTCCGGGTATTTGGGCCATGCTGCCTCTTGGTAACGTCACGGCTAATGCATTCGCATCACATTCTTTCGGCAATAACTCAGTTTCGGATAGTACATAGGATCTCTCGACCTTTAACGATAACCAACGAAATGATCGAGACAGGGAAATGTAAATTTAGATTAGTTTCAGTAAGTTAATAGATCTCGACAGGTAGGAATTCTTGCGACTTGAAACACTGGAAATATAGATTTGATTACTCGGTCCCACGATGCTGATCATCCCTATCACTGCAAAGTAGCAAGTAGATAAAAAGAAAAGGTGTTATCAGGTTCGATCACCGATGATACGTGTGTAACGCGCCAACCTTTCTCTATCGGGTTTTGGGAGGATACGGCCGACAGCGTTTAAGCGTTTTTCAAAATCGAGCAGGATTGCTATATTTTTTTGCGCCCATTTACCCTCAGCATCACTACCCACTAGAACTCGCGGTCTTGGAACTAACTTACGCTTCACTTCACTCAGTGGGATTTGGGCTATCTCAGTTGCCGCCTTGAGTGAGAAAAACACATTCAAGCGAGTGAATTTTTGACCTTGTTTGGACCGTTTATCTTTATCATGGAGCACATGAAATTCAGTCATTTTGGTTAGCTCGTCAGATAGCTTGAAATTTCGGCTGTAGTCGGCGATACCCTTATAATCGGTACCAGACAGGGCATTACACTGCTGTAGGTCCATCTGTAGTACCCAACCATCATTGATTGCATGCTGAGAGGTCGCAATCATTTTTAGCAAGGTGTAGAGCTTAGATCCAGCCTTGGACAAGCCTCGTGTAGTCTTGGTTTCAATACGGGTGAACATCCTCTGCAGAAATAGCATATGCAAGGCGAGTTTCTCATGCAGGACAAACGTAGCTGAACTGCATTGCCAAACGGCTTCTTCACGCTTATCGCTGCTGTCTCGCTTGATGAGCTTTTCCGTGATGTTGCGAACTGTTTCGCCATCATCCGTTGTCTTACCTATCAGCTGGGTGTGAAAAGTAATATCAGACACAGGGCGACTGAGCCTAATATCAGCTGAACGATGCTTTTGATCAAAATTAATGTTAGCCAAGGTTTCATCGAAGAGCGTTAACGCATCAAGTGTGAACGTGCGATAACCGTTAGAAGGCGTTAGGCCAAATTTTTTAATGTAATCCGCAGCATTAACCCTAACCGTCCTGTAATGCTCAGGTATTGATACCCTACCATCAGACAGATCTTTAAGAAAATCTTCATTTGAAATGAGTTCGGATGGGTAAACATCAAGTTGTTGAGTTATAACCTCAAATACTCGCCACGATGTCGGACTCATCTGCATTAGGCTAGAAATTACATCGTTAGACAACCGGAAGTGTGAGTGACGCTCTTTATCAAAATTGGTCTTGAATGGGCGCAGGGTTAATGCACTAAGAGATAAATTGTCCATATTTATGATTCAGGTTGGTTGATTGCATTCGTAATATACATAAGTTACTCGGAGTTCCGAAGATAGGCAACGTGATACATGGCATTGCTCGGAGTTTAGCCTCGGATCATACATAGAATCACTCGGGCAAGTTTGATCGATTCTTCGAATGATACATGCGATCTCTTCGTAATATACCTATGATAACTTCGGGTTCTGCATAGTGAAACTTCGTAATATTCATAAAGCTACTCGCCCATGAGTAAGATTATTAATAAAAAACAGTAAGTTAGAATTAAAAACCTACTTCTATAAAGGAAAGGGAAAGGTAAGAGATCAATTAAACTCTGTATATAAGATCAAAGATAAGATCCATGTAAGATCCATGGCGGTGCCATATTTTGATTTAATGGTTGGTGGAGGGTTGTAGTCAGTACACTACGATGTGCTCAACACATGTACCAAGCCGTAGAACTGGATGAAGATGCATGAAACAGCCTGCCGAGCAATTCAGGCTTTACCCAAAACGTACCAGTCTCGCGAATCCTGAAGGGTGATATCACCAGCATGATCGGGTTTGAGGGGTTTCTGATTGGCAAGGTGAAAAGGCCAAGCTAAGCTCCACAAATGGAAGTGGTCCTCGTTGGCGACTACCTCGACGCAACCGCAGAGACAGTTCGCATAAATACCAAGGTACAGTGCGCTGACCGCAAAGCACTCGAAGAACTCAAAAAGATCCGAGCTGCGAACCTCGAACTGATTAGCAGCCTGCAAGACTCTATCGACACCATTGTAAGCCATCGCGGGACGTACCAAGGTCTACAGGCGACCGACTGTGGCTCTCAGGAAAATCGCGAGCGTATGCTTTATATCAGCTTAGCCAAGCCACTGGCCAGCAAGCTCAAGGTAGGCCCTATCGATAACGACTTACTCCCATACACCCACCCGCAAAATCTCGGTCACTATCTTGATGATAACGTGGACCTCGGTCGTTGGCGCAAGATGTATCAGCACCGTCAAGAACACGAAGAGAAAACAGGCTGGCTTTACCGGTGGTTTACCGCTGAGAATACCCAAATACCCTGCCTAGGCGCTGGTTACAATAAAGACCGATCCGAATGCGCTAAGTTGCAAGCGGCAGACTGGACAGCCGAGCGACCCACCTACCGATTGTAAACAGAATTGGAGCACGCTCGCATCAAGGGCATTCCGCTTCAGTGCATCGATAGCACAACTGGCAAAGCTGCTGGTCACCGACTGCTTGGCAACATTGTGCACGTTCCTACTTTCACGGCCATGGCCGGGTGGCTGTTGCGCCAGCTCAATTCCGTGGCCACCCCAAAGGCCGCTCAAGCCAAACCAACAGCCAGTCCGACTGTAACATCAGCAAAAACCCCCAAGGCTGGCGAACAGATAGAGATGCTTGCAGCTTAGCCATACATTAGGCGCTCTGAACGTTTAGTGAGAAGTCCTGGCGGTGCGCCTAAAGTCGCCACCAGGACATTGGCAATCAGAACCCATCGGATTCCGTTAGCTTAGCGTCGACCCTCCAGACGACGGAAACGGGTGAACTGACGACAATGACACCATGTATTATCAGGTGTATTTGTTACATATAAGCGCGCAAATATTGACCATGTTTGATCTCTGTCCAATCCCCAATGACAGGTCATTAGAATCTCCTTTAAAAGAGGAAAATCGCCTGTAAGATGTCTCTGTTACTGAATATTAAGGAGACCATTATGGGCATCAGTGAAGAAATAAGTTGTGAAATCTGTGGGAAGCTTGTGGCACTCAATGACACCGAGATCATCGATGACGACAAGCACGCTTGTGGTGAGTGTACAGAGGCCGCAAAAAGTTGCACTTCGTGCCCTGGTAAGTTTTCAGTAGTCGATGAAGACGGTCGTTGTGAGACATGCGCTGACAATGTTTCAACCAACCTTTCAGAGACACGACTTGAGCAGTATGATCGCTTTCAAGAAGAAGCCCCTGAGCATTTTTGATTGCGTGTATTCAGTCGAAAGAGCAGCCTAGCTGCAGGATAGGAAATCGACAAGGTCTGTGTTAGCTACCTCTTCTGTCAAAAAAAGGGTGAGATTATCCTCACCCATCCTTGAATTATTCAGCCTCGGTATAAGACCAACCATCGTCACCGTAATGCCAGACCGTGCCGTTGCTGAGCGCGTTCAATTGGGCAATCGATGCCTGACCATCAGGGATCAGCTCATCCAAATAACTGCGGGCATCGCCCCATTCTTGATCCGCCAGCGCATTCAGAATACGAGTGTCCACCACATTATTGTTAATACTTTGAGTATTCATAGTTCGTTTTCCTTTCGTTTAAGTTTCGATCATCGTGGTGTTGGCCAACGAAAACCACCCTACCGAAAATCGAAAAACCCGGCCAAATTCCGGGTCGCATATTCCTTTCGCTATTGTGATGCGCATCACATTAAGGTGGTTTCGCGCCCGCTTATCCGCCCTAGGCGCTTTCCGTGAAAGTATTTAGCTGTATGGCCTACACTAAGCAGGCAGGAAGTTAATTGCTATTGTCTGTATTTTCCCTAAATCACATAAGGACACAGACAATGAGCAAAGCCGATGCTATTAAACCAAAAACTATCAAGAGGGTTTTGCGTTCATGCCGCTTAATGCTGCACGGCCAGGGCAAAGCCTGTGCAATAGCCCTCAGTCATGCGGCTTTACGCGTTACTGAAATAGCATTGCTTGATGTGAAAACAGTTCTATCGCCGTCTGGTCAAATCCGAGAAGAAGTCCACTTACCTTCCCGCATATGCAAGAATTACCGGAGTCGCACGATCTGGCTGTCGAATCCCATAACTCGAATGATCATTCAGGAGTGGATCGAGTATCGCAAACTAAAGCGGTGGGAAGTTGTTGATAGCGACAGTTTTCAAGGTTTAGTTCCTTTGAGTAAATTCATACTGAACAATAGAGGTAGGGGCTACTCCTTGCAGCCTAAGACACGCAGATTGGACTCAGGCGAGCTGAAAACGTATTGGTGCTGTGATGCTCTAGAGCAAGCCATAAGGACTGTGTATCGTCGTTGTGGGCTGTATCAGTGCTCTTCGCACAGCGGTAGAAAATCGCTGGTCACGAACAGCGTCATATCTGGCGTTTCACTGGAACAAATGGCGCGTGTGCTTGGTCATTCTGACAGTTCTACTACAATTAAATATGTAGTCATCCAGCAAAGACGTATCCGTGAAATGAATTCAATTGATTGGCTTTAGGTCAAACAAAAAAACTCCCCGACTTGGAGAGTTTTTAAGCAAAAATCTTAAACAGCTAAGCAGGAGTAATGTGGTAGGTTTTAACCTTACCCTCTTTTTTTGCCTGCGTGTAAGCTGCCTTGATTTTCTTCATGGCTTCGACTTTAGCGGCTTTCGCTTTTGTAACTTGGGGTTTTGATCTCATAACCTAAGCCCTCGTCTCCTAACTCTGTTGTTATGGTAAAGTTTAACTCTTCTGCGTAGATCTTGGCAAGTCTGTCGTAAAAACGTCTGAGCTTATTGCTTTCAGCTACGCAAATATAAGCCTCTGCATTACTGTTTCGATAGTGAAAATCAAGCAAATCCTTAATGTTATATATAGTAACTAAAAGGGTGTATATTGTGTATTAAGGCAGAGAAATCTGCCTTTTTATTGCACAATTAACAGTACAGGTATATAGTCAATTGTGTGTACTATATGTATAAGGAAAGCATGATTTGTCATCAGTAAAAGTCAGAGCAACGATTGTTGAGGACAATACGGGCATCAAAAGCCAACTGCCTATCTTGCTAACTGAGCAAGGAGAGCTGAGTACGGTCACAGACTACCTACTCAAGCTAGAGGCGGACGGTGTGAGCAACTCCGTCATGAATGGATTTATTCAAGCGGTGTCCTTGTTGCTGGATTATATGGAAGCCAATAGAGGGTTGTTTGACGATCCGAAGTTGCTCTTTCAGACCTTTTCTAAGCGGTTGTATACAGGAACGATTGGTGAAGATGGACTTGACCCATCAGGTTTGTATTGGGTGCCCAGTTCGACCAGTAATGTCAATAAACACATTCACCGACTGACGGCATTCACCGATTGGTTGGCAAATAAGCAAGGCACTGTGCCAATGAACCCCTTGCGTGATGCCACGCCGCATGAGCAGCGTTTGAACTACGCTGCATGGTATAGAAAAAACCAAAATGATTTCCTTAGTCATATCGAAGATAAGACCGTCAATAAAACTATCCGCAAGGCACGAACCATTAAAGGTCGTACACCGCTCACCAAAGCCGAAGATGATGCTATCGCCTTTCCTGGAAAGCATTGGGAAGATTTTTATATGAACGGCATTGGTGGTGCAAGTGACCCACGAGTGGCTCTCAGGGACAAATTAATACTCCTGCTCATGCACGGTGGCGGGTTACGCGAAAGTGAAGCTTTAACCCTTTGGGTGACAGATGTGTTTGAAGATCCCTATAACCCAGATAGCGCAATCGTTCGAATTTACAATGAAGTCGATGGCAAAGCGCCAAGTGACCCTGAAGTACGTTCTAAAAATCAGAATAGAGAGTCGTACTTAAAAGAAAAGTATGCGCGTATCCCTCGCCAACGCATGAAAGGCACCGCACATCTCGGTTGGAAGAACCGTGTGGTTGACCATAAAGACAACTACATACAGGTTCAGTGGTTTCCCACCGACTATGGCAAAGTGTTTATGTCACTGTGGAAAAACTATCAAAAGTACCGCGCCAGCATCGACTGTCACCATCCTTATGCGTTTATTTCTTTTCATCACAGTGCCTTCGGCAACCCTTACACCATCAACGCTTTCCATGACAACTACGCCAATGGTTTGAAGCGCATAGGTTTAGAACCAAACAAGGCAGAAGGTAAAGACCCTCACGGGCATCGTCATAATTACGGTAGACGACTAGAGGATTCAGGACTGACCCCTTTGGTGATTCGTAAATGCTTGCACCACAAATCCCTAGACTCACAAACTGTTTACACAGGCAAAGGTCAGCAGGAAATCTCTGAGGAACTGACCCAAGCAACGTTGCAACTGGCAAACCCTGAATCCAAAGTCAAAGCACTCGACTGGAAAGCTCTGGTTGAACATGGTTTTGACGACATCGACCCGCAGGGCTACTTCACAGGCAAACATCCAAAATTGAGAGGTAAGTAATGAATAAAAAAGGCAAAAAGTACGACGGACGCTTATCGGATTTAACTTTCTCTTGGATGTTGACCACACTTGGTGCTGAGTGGCAACAATGGCAAGAGTTAGCAGCGGAGTGGATGGCAGAACAAACCACCGCGATTACCGCTAAACAAACCGCTACGGCTCGATTCTTCGAATCCTATCTTGCTGAATATGCCCCCTATGCCATCGGCAATATAGATACGTTTTTTAAGGGCTACCAAGGGCACAAATGCTCTAGTGAAGAGTTGGAAGCACTGGTTAGAGAAACACAAAATACCGAACGTGCAATCCAGTCGGGAGTGAACATCCCTTGTGACTTCATCGACTTTGTTATCAAGAAAGTGTTCTCCGAAGAAAATGACAATGGCAACCTTGTGCCACTGGTTCAAAACCCGCTGAGCAAAATCAAACGTCAGGATAGTGTGACTGAAACCGTTCGCAATCCCTTGCCATATCGCTACATTCAGGACTTACGTCAAATCCTTTGTCCGTTGCCTGACAAAACTGAACTGGCCGTCATTGAGCAAAACCTCAAGGACGATGAAACCTTGCTGCCTTCCTATCACTACCGCCATTTCAAACACTGGACTTGGGCGCAGAAGCAGACAGGGCAAGGACAAACGCACGGCGGTGATTGGTTTGATGTCGAGCCAGAGTTGATTGATAAAACCGACCCCGACTGTGTGTGGCGCAGCAAAGAGGTATTACGCAAACCCAAGGGAGGCAAAACAGCAGTGCCTACCGTTATCCACCAAATTTGGTCGCCCGTCAAAGCGATGGTGATTTTCATGAAACTCCACCTGCCACTGCGTACCTATCAGGTGCGTATGCTAGACAGCGGAGAAGCGGATACTTGGCGATACGAAAAGGGTCAGTGGGTAGCAAACACCAAACATGATTTTGCACTTGGTAGCGAAAAACGCCCCTTCGGAAAAGGCATCTTCCGCCGCATTCACGACACCATGACAGGGTTGAATTCAACAGGTCTATACATCAACACCAACAAGACCGCTGACCAGAACAAAGACGAACTAGAACGTGGCTACATCATCCCTTGGCAAAATGAAGAAGCTCTGTACTGGCTGGAAAAACTGCGTAACTGGCAAGAAAAATACAACCCAATTGCAAAACCCACTGACTGCACCACGCTGCTCAAAAAGCACACTAACGCTAAGAAATCGAACAAACAGCTAGAAAGTATGGGCGAAATTGCTTTTCTGTTTCGTAATGCATCAGCAAAAGGTGAGGATAAACATAAGCCAATTCAAGATGCCAGTAGACTCAAAGCATTCTGGTATCAACTTCTCCTTGAGTTAGAAAACCAACTCGCAGAACGTGGTAATACCCTAGATAACGGTGAACGATTAAAATTAGTAGTGGATTACCCTGAGGGGACACAAGAAGGTGCTAAGTTAGCTACACTCTTTCCCTTGCACAGTTTGCGTGTCTCACTCATCACGGCGTATACGATGGATACGCAATTGCCATTGCCTGTGATTTCTAAATTACTGGCGGGACATACGCGCCTGTTGATGACCATCTACTACAACAAAATCACCCCGTCCGTGATGGCAGAAAAAATGCGTGAAGCCGAAGCTCAACTGGAAGCGAAATCCCCTCAATCAACACGCAACTTCCTCAAAGATGCCTCAATGGAGCAAATTCAATGCAAGATGGTGTATCACAATGATGACAGCATTCAGGCGGCACTGGTTAACCGTAATCCGATTGGTTGGGAAGAGCGCTCTTGTGGGATGTGCTTGGTCGGGGGTAACACCGTGAAATCGGATGAAGTCAGTACCCTTGGTGGTTGCTGGAACGGTGGCGAGTTGATTAGAGATGCACAAATCGCTGCCAACCGCATTTACGACAGCGTGCCTCATGGCTCTGAAAACTGCCCTCGCTGCCGCTGGTTTATTACTGAAGCACGATACCTGCCTGCGCTCAATGCCCACTTCAATCAACTGAGTTATAAAGCACATCAAGCGGCCAATCTCTCTGTGGAAATTGAGGGTGAGTTAGAAGCCCTCAAAGACGAACAATTCTTTTGTGAAGAACTGGGAAAGCCGTTCATCAAACACGATGAACTGCAAGCCTTGCAGCGTCGCTATGAAAAACAGCAAGTTGAAGCTGATGAATACACTAAAGATTGGATAGTGTGTTTTGAGCTGATTCAGAAAATCATTCGTGTCGAAGAAGCCAGAAATGAGGATGACACCAAAGATAAACTGATTGCGGTTGGCTCTGAGCAAGATGTCAGCCATGCCTTGAAGTTTATCGAAACCGACTCTGAATTACTGCATCTATCGCTGCTTTGTGATGATGCTGAGTTCTACCCTGATTTACAGGACGAACTGCGCAAAACCCCTGCTATTCAAAAGCGCTCGATG
Organism: Vibrio sabulosilitoris; assembly: GCF_055391395.1. Taxonomy (NCBI): domain Bacteria; kingdom Pseudomonadati; phylum Pseudomonadota; class Gammaproteobacteria; order Vibrionales; family Vibrionaceae; genus Vibrio; species Vibrio sabulosilitoris. The sequence goes on along the minus strand of NZ_AP029601.1, from coordinate 32,161 downwards.
CAACTCAGTCGAGTGCTGATGAAAAAAGGCTTTGAGCCGATTTTCATGGAAATGGACGACAAGCAACAACTCATCGCCGCCAATGCCATGCTGCGCCAAATGGCAAAAATCGCCGACCCTGACGATAAACTTGAAGGCTACCGCAAGGTGGCAAACTACATCGAAGCGGGTGAATACCTGACTGATAACAAGCTGTTCTCTGAGGGTATTCATGCGCTGACTGATAAAGCCATTAATCTTGATGGTATCGCATTACCGAACTTATTGGAGGACTAATGGAACTTGATATTGATGTCATTCTAGCTGACTTAAAAGAAGGCAAAGTGCCTCGCACGCAGCAAAACCTCGATAAGCTTAACGACACACTGAAAGCGTATGCGGAATCAGGTCAGCGTGACTTCTCCATTACACAAATTGGACGGGTATCTGCCGAAAATGGCGGATTGGCGTATGAGGCTTTGCGTGCTACTCGTAACAAGCACTACCGAACGCTCATCGAAGCATGGGCGACAAAGTACAATACCAATACCAAAAAACCACTATCCAACACCTCACGGTCTAAATCCATCCCTGCGGATAATAAACTGTTAGAGCGCATCCCAGACCCTGCGGTACGCGCCTTGTTTGGTCAAATCATTGCCGAGCGTAACCGCTACCGCAAAGAGGTGAATTTGCTCAAGCAACACGCCAATATCACCATCGACAAGCGCCCTGTACGCCAGTTTGATACCACCGCAGAGCCAAGCGTGGAAGCGCTGCCATCCCTCTCAGGGGTACTCACCGAATCAGAGAAAAGAGCCTTAGCGTATGCCGTTTCTGATGAATGCATGGAAAAAAATGACTGGCAAACTACTCAGGCGGGGCAAGTCAAAGACATGGAATACAACAGCGAAGTGTTCCCTAGGGGATTTGTCACAGGGCTTCGTAAGCTATTGGGTGAGGTAGATGACTAATGGCAAGTGGGCAGCAGAAAGCGCAACAAAACCTTGAGGCATTTGAGGTCTGGAAAACCACACAGACGGACGATGACTTTAAGCAAATCGTGTTCAGAGGCCAGCTTAATCGCATCGAAGTGGCAAAGGGTATCGGTTGTGGCAAATCAGCTTTAAACCAAAATCCTGCTCTCAAGAAAGCACTCAAAACCTTAGAAGATGAACTGCGCGGTAAAGGTGTCCTGCCACCGTTGACCGATGCTGCCAAGAAGAATGCGGACAAGCCCAAAGCCTACGACAACACAGCGAATCGCAAGCTGCTCGATTCAAAGCGGGTGTCGTCATTAGAAGCTGAGAACATAGAATTGAAAGCCAAGGTCAAAGAGCTTGAAAAGCGACTTGATCGCTTTGGTGAGCTATCTGAAACCTTATCCGAAATGGGGTTGATGCCACGATGAATACCGCTTTGCATGAAGACCAAATGCGTGTCACCAGTATCCCTTATCGCTCGACCAAGTTGGTGATCTTCAGCGGTGTACCGCTGGCGAAAGACTCATACAAAACCAATAGTGGGAAGTATTACGTCACCATCAAAGCCGACCCCGATAGCATCCCTGTGCTTCCAACGCTAGGTCAGCATTGGTCTGTCAAAGGTGCTCGCCAGATAGAAGATATGGAGATGAGTGATTATGTGATGCAGCAGCACACTTATGAATCCCCCAAGCATATTGAATGCACTTTACCCGAAACAGGTGAGCAACTGATACGCTTTATCGCCAGAGAAAGTGACTTCAAGGGTATTGGCGAAAGCAAAGCTAGGGCGCTCTGGCAGCTCTTGGGTAAAGACTTCCATGCAACACTAAAAAATGACACCCCAGAGGCCAGAGAGCGTCTGACATCGATTCTGAGTGAAGATTCAGTGGAAGCGCTCTTTAAGGGGTACGCCAAATATAAAAATCTGGCACATTGCAACTGGATGAGCGAACACAACATCCCCGCCAGTGTGCAGCAGCGACTGCTCAAGCATCACGGTGAAGCCTCTATAGCGGTAATTAAGGATAATCCTTATGCTTTGATGGGCTTTGGTCTTTCGTTCAGTGCTATTGAAGATATTATCCAGGTAACGGATTTTAAGAGCGATGTTGCGAAGGATGACCCAAGCAGGCTCAGCGCTGCTCTGGAAATGGCGATTCGCAAGGAAATTAAAAAAGGTCACACCTATACCACTCATGCCAATGTGCGGCCTTACCTCAATAAACTATTGAAAGACAAGACGCTAGTCACTCAGGCGTTCCAATCAGGTCATGAGAAAGCTCAGTATATTTTAAATCCCAACACAGGAGCTTACCATCCAACGGCGCAACTTCTGATGGAAAGTGTCGTTGCCAAACGGCTAAATACACTGATTAAGCGAAATGACTTGTTTGATGAAAACGCCAATGCTGCGTATTGCTCTGCGGCTGCGGAGCTTCCCTACGAATTAACTCCTAAGCAAATCGAAGCCGTCACAACGTGTCTGGATAATTCGGTAAGCTGTATTACGGGCGGTGCAGGAACAGGCAAGACAACGGTACTCAGAACGGCTCTCAGGGCATATCATCAACTTGGATTTGAAATACACGCCGTTGCGCTCAGCGGTCGTGCTGCAATGAGACTTCATGAGTCCATCGGTTTTGTTACCTCAACCATTGCCAAATTGCTGCGTGAAGACCCCATAGAACCGAGTGTCGAGAAAACAAATCACCTACTGGTGATTGATGAGGCAAGCATGATTGACTTGCCAACCATGTATCGTCTTGTGAATCACATTCACCCCTCTGTGCGATTGATATTCACTGGCGACCCCGACCAACTTCCACCAATCGGCTGCGGCAAGGTGTTGGCAGACATCGTTGAAGCAAAAACGGTGGCTAATACGATGCTAGATATCGTCAAGAGACAAGAAGGCTCAACAGGTATCCCCGAATACTCAAAGCTCATTAATCAAGGTGTGGTGCCTGACCAATTAAGTACAGGTGCAATACACTTTCACGAAACCAGTAAAACAGACATTGCCAAAGTCTGTTGCGAGCTTTACCGACAGAGTCCCGAAAACAGTCGCGTCATGGCTCCAACCAAGGCACTCGTATCAGAAATAAATAAACTCACCCAACAAGCCGTTAACCCAGATAGCACTAGCCTTGAGTTCGAAATCAATGGTGATAAGTTCTTTTTGCCACTTCGCATGAATGATGCGGTGTTATTCACGCAGAATCATTACGATAAAGGCATTCAGAACGGCTCACTTGGTATGCTAACCAACGCCAAACCTTCTGGTGATAGTTACGGTGAAGTGACGCTAGATACAGGTGAAAAGGTCGAGATAACACAATCTGTTCTCGACTGCATGGAGTTGGGTTACGCAATCACCCTACATAAAGCTCAAGGGTCACAGTTTCCACGCATCATCATCGCTCTGCAAAACGGAAGAATAGTAGATAGAGCATGGCTCTATACGGCAATCACGAGAGCTGAAAGTGAAATCCATATCGTTGGTAGTAGTGATGACATGAAGCAGATCACCGAGGCACCTAGTCACTCTCATAAGCGGAATAGCTATCTGAAAGAGCTACTGGGTTAGCAGTTTCAAACTCGTTTTTGCCCCATTTCTTTTTAGAGCTCTATTAGTCCGCATACTGAGCTATCTATTTTGGGCTAATTTTTCTAATGCTAAGTTTTCTCACCTAGTACTGTTGTGTATTAGCGTTGAAACCATCTAAGCTTATGTTTGAAGGTATTTAGTGTGAAACCCTTGACCTTACCCTAGGGGCAGGGTTTATATTAAAAACCGAATCGACATCGGACATGTTATGAAGAATCAATGGCAGACAATTTGGGTTACCCTTATCAGCATTTTTGCAATGCTGATGTCTGCGTATGCGTCGAGTTCTCCAGAGATGACATTCCACCTGATGGAGACGTCACACTCGGTGACAGAGCAGCAAGAATTGACCGATTGTCACTCGATGAGTTCAGGCATGCATCATTCCACAGAGCAAGCTAGTGATGTTGATGAGCACTGTAACTCAGGTAGTGGTGTCCATATGTGTTGCACCGCAGCGTGCAGCAGTGTGCATTTCCCTTTAACGCCAACCAGTGAACTTGCCTCAACAGAGTCCTCGCTGGCTCCTTACACACATCTCACCATAGGCCAAAAAGTCGTGCGTCAACAGACGCTGTTACGGCCACCTTCAGCATAATTTCTCCTATCAAAAATTTGTTGAGCTCGAAAGAGTTCGCTTAACAATATTTGACGCTCCAAGAAAGGCAAGAAACTGACCTGCGTGTTCCTTTTCGCTCCGTTCTTGTAGTGTTTCCAAAAGGAATAAATTGTGAAAAATCAATTAGCAATGGGTGTGATAGCCATTAGTGTATTCACCCCTTATGCGGCTATCGCGAATGATTCGAACGTGGCCCCTATGTCCGCGAAAGAGCAAGCGGATGCGAAAGCTCAGTTAGATATACTTGTTCAACTGGCGTTAGATAACGACCATGGACGAAAGCAATACTTCGCCCAATCTCAAGCAATGAGAGAGACAGGTGTCGCGCAATCCACCCTGATGGATCCAAAACTCAAAGTAGGTTTTGGGGGCCTTCCAGTCGACAGTTTTAAGTTTGACGATGACCCAATGACCAACATCTCAGTCGGTTTGATGCAACAGTTCGAGCGTGGGTCGACGCTAGACCTAAGACAAAAACAAGCCAATCAAAAAGCGGATGGTATTGGGCTACAGGTAAATAGTCGCGAGCTAGATGTTACTCAGAGCATGTCCCAGCTTTGGCTCGAGCTCGGTTATCAGCAATATGCCGAACAAACCCTCAAAGCCAATCGATCATTGTTGGTTGAGCTAGAGCAATTCATACAAACCAATTACGGCTTAGGCAAAAGCGAAGCACAAGACGTGCTCAATGCGCAGCTGAAAATCAGTCAGTTGGATGAAAAGCTTCAAGGTAATGCACAGATGCAAAGGCGTCTACTATCTCAACTTTCCGAGTGGTTGGGAGATGATTGGGTGACTCAAAACAAAGAGCTAAAAGCGAGTAATCAGTTGACTTGGCCGATGCTCGATAGTTATCTCGCCGATCACATTGACTCTCATCAGCACTATCAGAAACTTAACCAACATCCAGTGGTGAAAATGGTTGATGCCAGCATTGCTGCTACAGAGACTCAAGTCGAGTTGGCAGAGCAGGCCTACACTCCCCAGTTTGGTGTAGAGGTGATGTACGCCTATCGTCAAGCCGACAATATGTCAGGCCCAGCTTCAGACCTAGTGAGTGCTTATCTCACAATGGATATCCCACTGTTTACCGATAATCGTCAAGACCGAGAACTGTCAGCGGCCCAATACCAAGTCGGTGCAGCCCGCTCGCAAAAAGATGTGGTGTTGGCACAACTGAATGCTCGAGTTAATGCGCTAATTGTTGATCGTGTGAATTTAGAGCAGCGACTAGAGCGATACCAATCAACGCTATTAAATCAGTCCCAAGCGAGAACTCAGGCCGTTGAGCGCGGTTATCAGAACAATACCGCACAATACAGTGACGTGATTCAAGCATCGATGGATGAACTGACTTTGCAGCTTGAATATCAACGACTCACTACTGATTTAAGCGTCGTTAATAGCTCGCTGGCTGCTTTATTAGGTGGCTTTGAATACCAAGTAGCATCACCACAACTAAAAGTTGAAGAGTAAAAAGGCAAAAAGAAAATGAATAAAACTCATCAAATTGCACTTCTAGCCCTAGTTATTGGCGGCGCTCTTGGCTATTCCGCAAGTCATTGGTTCTCAATGTCTGGACACGATATGTCGGACATGAGCAAGCCGGCTCAAGAAAGTAACGAACCTCTTTATTGGGTTGCGCCAATGGACCCTAACTATCAACGCGATCAGCCAGGCAAATCGCCAATGGGGATGGACCTGATTCCGGTGTACGCAGAAGATCTAGCAGGCGGCAATGATAAACCCGGTACAGTCACCATTGACCCAGCGGTGGAGAACAATCTGGGTGTGAAAACGGCATTGGTACAAAAAGAGGCATTGTCTCCAAGAATAGAGACCGTAGGTTATGTCGCCTTCGATGAGAGTCTGCTTTGGCAAACCAATGTGCGGGTTGCAGGTTGGGTTGAAAAGCTCAATGTGAATGCGGTGGGCGATCATGTTAAACGAGGCGACACGCTGTTTACCCTCTATTCTCCTGAGTTAGTCAAAGCGCAAGAAGAGCTCCTCAACGCTTATCGCAGTGGGCGTAAAGGACTAGTCCAAGGCGCGTCAGAGCGCTTAATGACGTTAGGCGTTGATAAAGGCCAGATTGATAGCATCAAACGTCGTGGACGTGTGGTGCAAAATATTGCGGTCAAAGCCCCGGCCGATGGCGTGATAGCGAGTTTAAATGTTCGCGAGGGTGGTTATCTTTCACCTGCGCAAGCAGCGATCAGTGCAGGGCCTTTGGCAGAGGTATGGGTGGATGCTGAAGTCTTTGAACGTCAGTCTCACTGGATTGAATCCGGTAGTCTCGCGACCATGACACTTGATGCGATTCCGGGCAAGGAGTGGCAGGGGGAAGTCGATTATGTCTACCCGATATTAGACCCGAAAACTCGTACGCTTCGAGTTCGACTTAAATTTGATAACCCGATGGGTGAGCTTAAACCCAACATGTTCGCCAACATCGCTTTGCGGCCACAAACATCAGAGCAGGTGTTGACGATTCCACGCTCATCGGTGATTCGTTCTGGTGGAATGACACGAGTCGTGTTGTCAGAGGGAGAAGGCAAGTATCGCTCTGCTCGCATTGAGGTGGGCCGTGAAGCGGGCGAGCGTATTGAGGTAACGCAAGGGTTATCGCTAGAGGACAAAGTCGTCACATCAGCACACTTTATGCTTGATTCAGAGTCATCTCAAAGTGCAGACCTTGAACGCATCAATGGTGTAGAGGCGCCCGCAGAGACGGTTTGGGCTAAAGGAGAGATCACTGACGTCATGCCAGGTCATGCCATGTTAACGATTAACCACCAACCTGTTCCGGAGTGGGATTGGCCGGGAATGGTGATGAACTTTAATCTGGCAGAGGATGTGACTTCAGACGGGCTTGAGTCAGGGCAAGCGATAGAGTTTGAGATGAAAAAAACACCAGATGGCATGTATGAAATTGTTGAACTGAAAGTGGATCAAACGCCTGTCATCAACCAAGTATGGGTACGTGGAGACATTACGATGCTGATGGCAGATTTTGGCATGATTACTCTGTCTCACGATGCTGTTGATTTTTGGGGCTGGCCGGCTGGAGAAATGAACTTTACCGCTGACTCAAGTGTTGACCTTGCAGGTTACGCTGAAGCACAAAGCGTCGAATTTTTGGTAGAGAAGCAAGGCTCAGATTATGTGTTGAAAGCTCTTAAGAAAGGTGAGGGTGAACAATGATTGGTGCCATTATTCGTTGGTCTATCCGCAACCGTTTTTTGGTCATGCTTGCCACATTATGCTTGGTCCTCGGTGGGCTCTACAGCGTTAAGAATACCCCGGTTGACGCCATACCAGACCTGTCAGATGTACAGGTGATCATTAAGACCAGCTATCCAGGGCAAGCGCCGCAGGTCGTGGAAGACCAGGTGACTTATCCCCTTACCACAGCAATGTTGGCAGTGCCGGGTGCTGAAACGGTACGAGGCTTCTCGTTCTTTGGTGATTCGTACGTGTACATCATTTTCAATGATGATACAGATATGTATTGGGCACGCTCACGCGTATTAGAGTATTTGAGTCAAGTAGCACCTAACCTTCCGCCGAGTGCGAAGCCAACGTTGGGGCCTGATGCGACGGGTGTCGGCTGGGTCTTTAACTACATCTTGCAAGATACAACCGGACAGCACGACTTAGCTGAACTAAGAAGTATTCAAGACTGGTTCTTGAAGTATGAGCTACAAACCGTTGATGGCGTATCGGAAGTCGCCACTGTGGGAGGGATGGTTAAGCAATACCAAGTTCAAATTGACCCAGCTAAGTTACGTGCATACGACCTAACGCTACAACAAGTCAATATGGCGATCAAAAATGGCAACCAGGAGACAGGTGCATCGGTGATTGAAAATGCCGAAGCCGAGCATATGGTTCGTACAACGGGTTACCTAACTGGCGTTGAAGATATCCAATCACTGCCATTGAAAGTCACCGAAAATGGTACGCCACTACTATTAGGTGATATTGCGGACATCAACTTGGGGCCACAAATGCGTCGAGGCATCTCCGAATTTAATGGAGAAGGTGAGGCCGTTGGTGGGGTTGTCGTGATGCGTTTTGGAGAAAACGCAAGCGAAGTGATCGAGAAGGTGAAAAACAAACTGGAAGATCTACAGAGAAGCTTGCCAGAGGGCGTGGAGATTGTCACAACCTATGACCGTTCAACGCTAATCGATGCTGCAGTCGAAAACTTATGGAAGAAACTGGCTGAAGAGTTCATCGTGGTCGCGATCGTGTGTGCTCTGTTCCTATTTCATATTCGCTCTTCCTTAGTAATTGCGTTGAGCCTGCCCGTTGGAATCTTATCGGCCTTTATCGTCATGCACTGGCAAGGTATCAATGCCAACATCATGTCATTAGGGGGGATCGCCATCGCGATTGGTGCGATGGTGGATGGGGCCATTGTAATGATTGAGAACGTGCACAAGCATATTGAGCGCACACCTCTCAATGATAACAACCGTTGGCAAGTCATTACCAAAGCGGCAGAAGAGGTGGGCGCGCCCTTGTTCTTTTCACTGCTTATCATTACGTTAAGTTTTGTGCCTGTGTTTGCGCTAGAAGGTCAAGAGGGCAAGATGTTCTCTCCACTGGCGTTTACCAAAACTTATGCGATGGCCGCCGCTGCGGGTCTTGCAATTACGCTCGTTCCGGTTCTGATGGGCTATTTCATTCGAGGTAATGTATTACCGGAACATAAAAACCCCGTTAATCGAGGCTTAATCTCCCTGTACAAGCCTATGCTTAACGCAAGCTTGAAATATCCGAAAACCATTATTGTGTTGGCACTTGCCCTGATGACCTCTGCCTACTACCCAGCATCTAAGTTAGGTAGTGAGTTTATCCCTCCTTTAGATGAGGGAGACTTGATGTACATGCCAACCACCTACCCAGGTGTCTCTATCGGTAAAGCGAGAGAGCTTTTACAGCAAACGAATAAGCTGATTAAGACTGTACCGGAAGTTGAGACCGTTTGGGGGAAAGTGGGTCGTGCTGAGACCGCGACTGACCCTGCGCCGCTGACGATGATTGAAACAGTCATTCAATTAAAACCGCGCGAAGAGTGGCGTGAAGGTGTGACAACCGACTCGCTACGTAGAGAGTTTGATCGCCTGATCCAGTTCCCTGGTTTAACTAACGCATGGGTCATGCCGATTAAAACGCGTATTGATATGCTGGCGACTGGGATAAAAACACCGATAGGTATCAAAATTGCTGGCCCTGCTCTAGAGGTCATTGAAGGTATCGGGGCACAACTTGAGCCACTACTCAATACTATAGAAGGTACCGCTTCGGTGTATGCAGAGCGAGTCGCTGGTGGGCGTTATGTGACGATTGATATTAATCGACGTGCTGCGGCTCGCTACGGCCTCAACATCAGCGATGTGCAGCAGGTCATCTCTACCGCAATTGGCGGTATGAATGTGGGTGAGACCATTGAAGGCTTAGAACGTTACCCAATCAATGTTCGCTACCCTCAAAGCTACCGTGATTCGGTGACTAAGCTGCAGAACTTACCTCTGGTTACCCCGAATGGCGCGCGTATCGCCTTGGCGGATGTGGCCGATGTTCGCTACGAAGATGGCCCGCCGATGATCAAGACTGAAAATGCGCGCCCGAATGGTTGGGTGTTTGTGGATATCGATGGTCGTGACTTGGGCTCATATGTAGAAGAAGCGCAGCGCTTGGTGGCTGAAGAGTTGGCCCTACCCGCAGGTTATTCCCTTAACTGGTCTGGTCAATATGAATATATGGAGCGAGCAAAAGAGCGCTTGAGTATCGTGGTTCCAATCACAATCGCGATCATTATGCTGCTGCTTTACTTTAGCTTCCGAAGAGTCGGCGAGGTGATGATCATCATGCTTACACTTCCTCTCGCAATGGTTGGCGGGCTGTGGTTAATGCATCACCTTAACTACAACTTCTCTATTGCCGTCGGGGTTGGCTTCATAGCGCTCGCAGGGGTAGCGGTTGAAATCGGGGTTATCATGTTGGTCTACCTTAATCAAGCATGGCATTACAAAAAGCTCGAGGCTTCAGAGAAGGGCAAGTCGCTAAACCAGCAATCACTCATTGAAGCAATCCGCGAAGGCGCGGGCTTACGTGTGAGGCCCGTAATGATGACAGTACTCACCGTGATCATCGGTCTCATTCCAATCATGTATGGCGAGGGCACCGGTTCAGAAGTAATGCAGCGAATTGCTGCCCCCATGATCGGAGGAATGGCGTCAGCGCTAGTGCTAACACTGGTAGTGATTCCAGCGATTTTTAAACTTTGGAAACAGCGTGAAATCACGCAATCTTCAAACGCAGATTAACTTAAATTCGCGACAGTCACTGTTGATGACTGTCGCTACACAACAAGCAAAAAGGACATAATTATGAAAACGACTCTAATCGCACTCGCTCTAACTGTTGTGGCTGGAAGCGCAATGGCAAGCTCGGAACATATGGATCACAGCAAGATGGACCACTCAAACATGGACCATTCCGCTATGAATCATGCGGAAATGGACCACAGTAAAATGGATCACTCGAATATGAGCATGGAGGGTATGTCTGCTGTGGGAATGCCCGCGGCAGGAGCCAAGCCAGACAAAGTGGTGCATGTTGTGCTAAGTGACGATATGACGATGGAGTTTAAGCGCGATGTGAAAATTGAGCCTAACGATGTGGTTCAGTTTGTTGTAATGAACACGGGCAAAATGAACCATGAGTTTGTGATTGGCTCGCCAAAAGAACAGCTTGAACACCGCGAAATGATGAAGACTATGTCAGGCGACCACATGCATGATAGTGGAAACTCTGTCACTGTTGAGCCCGGTAAAGCGAAGCAAATTCTGTGGCATTTCCACGGTGAAAAAGAGGTTGAGTTTGCCTGTAATATCCCTGGTCATGCCGAGGCGGGAATGCTCAAAAAAATTGAGCTTTAGGTTGGGAGTTAAAGCATAGTTTCTCTATATCAAACGTGTAAAGTTGTTCACGACATAGACAATTGTTGAGGACAGCTTTACCCAAGAAAAACTAATTCCTAACTCTTTAATTAAGTAGTTACCGTAACTCATTTATGTCCAAAAACGTGTTTCAGCGGATGGTCAAGAAAAATCATAAATGCCTAGCGAGTAGTGAGCTGTGCGAGCGTCAGGAGTGGCTTTATTATTTTACTTTACCATCATTCCCTTAAATACCCTTTTGGCTGGGTGATGGTCTTCACGCAGTGAGACCATCGCCTTGCTAAGCCTTCAGGGATAAAAAAGCGTACACACCATTATACATAGTATGTACACTTCATAGATCCAAAAGAAGCATTGACAGTAAAGGGTTGTCACTCACTCACACGCAAATAGACATATTTTTTACTGTATACTCCCTAAGGTATGGCCTAACTCTCTCATTCCAGTCACCGAAATGGAATCGCTTGGGCGTTCGAAGAAATGTTCTGATTCAAAGTTGTCTTTCAAATCGAACTTCACTTCGTAGCTGTCTGGACGGTACTCAATGCCAAGCTCGACAGCTTTTTCGTGAATAATCTCCTCAGTGCGCGATGCATCAACTCTGTTAAATACCATTACATATTCGTGACTTTCAATTGTGAACTCAATGAGTTGGCACGAAATCTCGCCAAAGTCAAAATCCTGTAGAGTCCAATTGCTCAAGATCCCGCTCCATCATCGTTCTGACGTATCACTTTCATTAGATCCCAGTACCAAGTCGTTCTGTGATTTCCGTTACTAATTGCATTACGAAGTCCTTGCGCAGTAATAGGTCTTCCCCTCTCGGTCAGTCGTGCTGCCACTTCAATAGCATTTAACCCATGAGCTGCCATCTCTGATTTAATTTTTCGCTTTATCTCTTCATTGGCCTCTTCATTAAGCTGCTTTTCCTTATCTGAAATTTGCTTCCCCAAACATCACCCCATTGAATTATTCAAATAATCTAAAGGGATTATAATTCTTATAGGTAACACTTGCAATATAATCTATATGGGTTATATTAATAATCAGGTTAAGCAAACGAAGACGTAAACAAGGAGGTTTCTATGTCAAATAGAGATGGTAAAGGAGCGAAGAAACGCAAAGGCCAAAAGGTTTCTCATTCAAAGCGCGGTGACGTTTGTCCTCGATGCCGCGAAAACAGGCTGAAAGCAATGTACCCATCGTGTCCACCTAAGCCTCACATGAAAGACTATGCATTTTGTGAGAATCCACGATGTCGTTTTAGCAATTTCTAATCAGCAACCAAAAACACGGAAAGAATCATGGAAACAATGACAAAAACTTACGCATCAGAGTCGGAAATCATCAGCCAACTTGAAGAAGCTGGCGCAGCCTGGTTTGACGGCGGGTATACCGACGACATCGAAATTAAAGACTCAGTGGTACTATTTTACTTCCAAGGTGCGTGCTATTCCGTCAGAAGAGATTGGCTGCAGTTTGCAAAGCATGGTGCTGAAGAAGGTGTGTACACGAACATTGAGTGCCAAACACTCGGTAAAAAAGTAGAAATTCATATCGTTGGATAAATCAGGACGGAAACACAGTCATGGAACTTTTAATCTCACTTTGCGACCTAGAGCTTCAACTGATGGTGGAAGAGGCAAAAGAGCGCTGCAACTCAGGCTACGTGCGTAATGATGGACTAGATGAAATGGCTATGGAAATTGGCTCTACCTTGGGTAGTGAAAATATTCGCTTATCCACAACGACACACTGTGTCTTGAGCCATATAGAGACACTAAGCCAACATGTTTACGATGCGTTCGTGTACGCATATAACGGCTCTTTGAGAGCCAACCACTAGCGATAACGGAAAGAAACAAGGAAAAATCATGAAACTAAGTTGGGTGAATAAGTGGAATAATTTGATGGAGATCGTAGCCCCTTCATCAGTTTTTGTATGGAGTGCGCTGTGTCTGATTTTTCAATCTCATGCTAAACCAATTACTTCGCTTTATTTGTTGTTGTTTTTAGTTACGTGGGTAGTAACAGATTTCATAAATACAAACGCAAATGGGGCGTGATTAGCAGCGTTATTCGATGATCTCCCACTGGTGGGGCATCCGATAAACCGACCACCACAAACAGAACGGAAAGAATCATAAGAAGATGGAGCCCAACTATGGCGTTACTTACAAAATTCGAAACCTCGCAAGTCCTTAAGTTTGCTTATAACGATAAGCAAATAGCTATCCAAAACATGAAGCGCTCCATTAGCCTTTACTGGAGTGTTCGCAACAAATCGGCAATTGCTCGTAGTCGGCTAAAGTCTGCAATCGCTGTAATTCGCAATTTATCGAACTAAGAAAGACAGGGAAAATGGAATGGAATTAAGTCAGATTTTTGCAGTAACTATTTTGATTAGTGATGAGTTCGAGGACACGTACCATGTACATCGGCCCGATGGTACCCCACCAACTTATGAGGACCTTGCTGATCGCGTTTTGCCTGTTATCCGCTCGCGAGTACATCCAGCATCAGACTTTGAAATCATCAACGTGATTGATGTGCAAAGCAGTCTAAATCACTTCAACAACATGTAACGGAAAGGTGAGCTATGCCAAAGATTAAGACCCACCATTTTAAAGTCAGCAATAAAGCTGGACAAGAGATTGAGTTCGATTCAGACGTGACGGTCGATAATAACGGTGTGTTCGCGGTTGTTATTCCTAACCTTTACCAGATTGACATTGAAGCTAACCTTCAAGAAGGTTGCGTGTTGCGCCGCCCTAGAAAGTATTTGCGCGTAGAAAGTAAGTCTTTGGACGATGCAGTCGAAAGCGTTTATGAAGGGCTAAAAAGCCTTCTTAATACCGAGGAGACACACGAGCTGGTGATCCGCTACAAGTACGTTACGCAGTGCCACTACGCCAAGCATGTTGAAAATGGCAAACTGTACTCCAACTGCGGCTTGGGCATGGCAGAGAACGGACAAACAAGCGATTTTGGTGGTCGTATTGTAAATTGGGTAGAAAATGGAGCTGAGCGCAATGTAACGCCCCGCCACTCGCCCGAACCTTACACTATCAGCATCCAAGCGCAGGTCTTGCGTAAAACAACGTATACAAGCAAGAGTCACCAGCGAGCGGAGTACTTCCATGCATATCAATCTTATGACGGTTCAATGCATGGTGAAAAGCCCGAGCTTGGGGAGTTCGGAACGAAGCTTAATGGATTTAACAAAACCAATCTATCTCAGCGCGATGAAGAAATTCCCTACACAGAGGATGCGGCTAAATTCTTTCACGACGCCATGCTCGCGATCTGCGGCATCAGTGACAAGCTGTCCACGTTCTTTGCTGACAAAGAGAATGTGATCCATGCGATTGAGAACCAGGCGACGATGTTGCCGTTTCATCAAGAGTAAAAATGGCTCAACAAGCAATGCAACGGAAAGACATAACAGGGAGAGCTTTGCTCATGAAAGTAAAATTAGTATCAGATAAAGTCGGCGGTTACACAGTGTTCATTGATGACACTAAGTTTGGCTCTTTCGACCAAATCAATGGAAATTCGGAGCCGTTCTGCTATTTCCCTCAGCTGACCGACCGCATGACTGGGGATCACTTTGTCGCAGTAGGCAATGAACTGAATAAGCTAAATCAAAAATTCAAGCTGCCGAGTGATGATGAAATTGATGAGCAATATGATCAAGCTCATCCGATCATTATCGATTAGTTAGCTTAACCGCTGCGTCTGCTTCTATCAGGGACGCATCATTAAGCCAATTACGGACAACGGAAAGACATAACAGGGAGAGCTTTGCTCATGAAAGTAAAATTAGTATCAGATAAAGTCGGCGGTTACACAGTGTTCATTGATGACACTAAGTTTGGCTCTTTCGACCAAATCAATGGAAATTCGGAGCCGTTCTGCTATTTCCCTCAGCTGACCGACCGCATGACTGGGGATCACTTTGTCGCAGTAGGCAATGAACTGAATAAGCTAAATCAAAAATTCAAGCTGCCGAGTGATGATGAAATTGATGAGCAATATGATCAAGCTCATCCGATCATTATCGATTAGTTAGCTTAACCGCTGCGTCTGCTTCTATCAGGGACGCATCATTAAGCCAATTACGGACAACGGAAAGATGAGCTATGCCAAAGATTAAGACCCACCATTTTAAAGTCAGCAATAAAGCTGGACAAGAAATTGAGTTCGATTCAGACGTAACGGTCGATAATAACGGTGTGTTCGCGGTTGTTATCCCTGAGCTTTACCAGATTGACATTGAAGCTAATCTTCAAAAAGGTTGCGTGTTGCGCCGCCCAAGAAAGTATTTGCGCGTAGAAAGTAAGTCTTTGGACGATGCAGTCGAAAGCGTTTATGAAGGGCTAAAGAGCCTCCTTAATACCGAGGTGACACACGAGCTGGTTATCCGCTACAAGTACGTTACGGAGTGCCACTACGCCAAGCATGTTGAAAATGGCAAACTGTACTCCAACTGCGGTTTGGGCATGGCAGAGAACGGACAAACAAGCGATTTTGGCGGTCGTATTGTAAATTGGTTGAAAATGGAGCTGAGCGCAATGTAACGCCCCACCACTCGCCCGAACCTTACACTATCAGCATCCAAGCGCAAGTCTTGCGTAAAACAACGTATGCAAGCAAGAGTCACCAGCGAGTGGAGTACTTCGCTACATATCGATCTTATGACGGTTCGATGCATGGTGAAAAGTCTGAGCTGGGTGAGTTCGGAACGAAGCTTAATGGATTTAACAAAACCAATCTATCTCAGCGCGATGAAGAAATTCCCTACACAGAGGATGCGGCTAAATTCTTTCACGACGCCATGCTTGCGATCTGCGGCATCAGTGACAAGCTGTCCACGTTCTTTGCAGATAAAGAGAATGTGATCCATGCGATCGAGAACCAGGCGACGATGCTGCCGTTTCATCAAGAGTAAAAATGGCTCAACAACCAATGCAACGGAAACAAATCATGGAAACACCACTATGAGCATTGAATCTGTTAAAGCCGCTATCGCGGTACTGACTGGCGAACCAAATAAGCCAAAGGGTCGTTACTGTCAGTTATGCGAAGGTGAAAAGGCCGTTGGCAAGTACTACGTCGACCCGAGTGAAAGCGAAAATCACGGTTGGTGGCGAGTTTGTTCCGAGTGCGCTGATATGGTTTCCAATGTGGGCGCCGATGTCCGATATTACAAATATTCACGAGAGCACAAGAACGGTCACAACCCTAAGAGCAAACCTCTTCCACAGCACGTTCAATGTTGTGAGCACGAATGGGATAAATGGTCAAATGTTGGTGAACTCGATAAGTACCGTGGGGACATATTCGATTGGATGCAGTGCACTAAATGTGGCGTTTATGGCAAACGTTTTGGTCTAGGTCAGTCTGGTGTTATTGACATGATGATGGAAATTGATCTCAGTTGTTGTAGGTAAAGAGCTTAATTCAAGCCTAACGCGTGTAAAACCACCCACAGACCGAACGACAGATAAGGAAGCTTAGTTCATGGATAAATTGACCCTTAAACGAGTAATAGGCCATCACATGATTACCTTTAATAAGTGCAAAGATGACTTGAACCAAATGTTCAAGAGCCTACCAGAAGAGGGTGAAATCCATCGGGTGGATTTGCACAACATCTGTAATCGCATAGAACGGCAACGGAAGGCACTTGAGGCGTTGGAAACGCAGCTTAAAGCCCACCTTTAAAACTCGACGGAAAGAACGAGGAGCCTCAGCAATGGCAACGCATTTAGTACCAGACACAAATTACCAACACAGGTGGTTTCTGAAATAAATCTGGAAAGGTTGATAGGAAGAGCCTTTCTAGCCTTTCCAGAAAAATCGACTTTTGGAACTAATTTTCCCAAAAAAGTTAAATTCAATATACCACTTTCCAGAAAATTAACCACATTCAATCTCGGTTTATACCGACCCTAAATCACTTATGCCCCTTTCCGAGCTATAAACTAATCACGCAGCTTGCGTCACGCACACTGCGTGATGAACTCACTTTCTGCCCCAAATCTTTTTAGCTCCTTAGAACTACTTTCCTAAAGTACGCAGTAATTGACCCAATATACCTAATCTGCGCTGCAAAGGCTTTTGCGATAAAACTGTCCACATTTTATCCTGAAATCGTGCTGCGTTCTTGGCGGAACAAACAGGCAAATCTGTCCGTTTACTTTAAGTATCCAGAGTACATTCGAAAAGCTATCTACACGACGAATGCTATCGAGGTGGTACACCGTCAGTTCCGTAAACTGACCAAAACTAAGGGTGGGTTCCCGAACGAAAATAGCTTGCTAAAACTGCTGTACGCAGAGTTATTGAATGCTTCTAAGAAATGGACAATGCCAATCCAGAACTGGAATATGACATTGTCCCAACTGGCGATTCACTTTGATGGGCGCTTGGATGATGTCTTAGATATCTAGCCAAAATTAGCTGACACAGATTTTTGAACGCCCTCTTTGCTTATCCGAAGTACTCACCAAAGAGAGTATGTTCAGGTTTATCATCGAATAGTTCTAGCACAGTTCCATCTAGTAGCGCTTGCTTATCTTCAATAGTAAGAATGTCACCCTCTTGGTCAGTAGAGATAAGTTTTTCATAGACGTCTTTGTTGATATTCACAAAATACTGAAGCCCATGCTTTTTACACATTTCCAGCGCAATCTTAAACATCATCTTAGTTTGACGTAGGTCTACCCCACCAAATAGCGCGCTATCATGAGCCATGAAACCTAATAAATTTTTGTTTAGTTCAAATAACAACATGTCATAACAGAATATTTTCACTTCACCTACGCCTTGAGATGAATCTTTTTGAATATATGGCTCTATGTCAAAGAGGTACTTTGCTTCACCGCTATTCTTCTGAATTCGTATCGCGCCACCATGATCATCATAGAATCGTCGAACCAATGTACGGAACTTTTTCTCTATCCCTTGAATATGAGCGCTTTGAGCATCAATGTACTCTATAGCTTTGAGATTTAAAGCGGCCTTTTTACTTTCTAATGCGAGTTTTTGTTTCTCTAGCTCAGCAAAAGTATTTTGGTAACTTGATAGGTCTGCGATTTTATTTTCTGTCGTACGGATATGCTCAACGATTGAGTTAAACTCTTCAAGTGCACCTTTCGAATCCAAGTCTTTAAGAATGCTATCTCGGCGCTCTTCTTTTTCTGTTAACAAAGCCTCTAGATGCTCACGCTTATCATTGAGCATTTTTACCTGAGACATCAAACGTTCTCGACGAGCACTATGAATACGTACATGAAAATCTTGTGCTTGCTGAAGCTGTACCTGTACTGAATCTGGGAAGTGGAACTCAGCTTCAGTGAATATCTGTTCCACTCTATCTAGATCTACTGATTTTACTTCCTGGCTTTCATCGAGCGCCCGCTCTTTGTTCCTAACGTCACGTTCAATTTTAAACACTTCATTTCGGAACTTATTCATTTCATCAGTCAGTAAATCAGCATCACGCTTCAACTCATTGTAATTTGGAGCAATATCAAAGTTGGCTTTACTTTCAAGCAAACGTTCTAATTTATCTTCTAGGTCTCGCAACTCACTTTCATTAGCAGTTAAGTTTGCTTTCTGAAGCGAATCTTTTGTTTTCTTGATTTGATCCAAGTCTTCACGAACACTTTTAAACTGTTTAGCTAGAGAAACATCTAACCCAAGAAGCGATAGGTTTGCAATTCGTTGGTAAAAGTCTTCAGCAGACCTTCCTTGCTGCATCAATGCATCAGAGTAATAGTTACGACCAGGGAGGTATCTTCTAGCAAAACAATTTAATGTTTGTTTAAAAGACACATCATTGATTGCCCCCATTAATATTTTCTCAGAGAGCTTGTTCGAAAACGTCTTACACTTTCCTATTTTTTCCTCATTTAAATAGTAGATACCATCCTTAAAGTGGACGGTAGAGGTGTAAGGTACTGTTCCAACCTCAAAGTCTAATGAAAATGTTCCGTATTCAGACAAATAGCTCTGTAGCGTTTTATCACTTGGGTATTTTGAATCTAATTGCCCACCAAGCAACAAGTGGACTAATTGAAGAGATGTACTCTTCCCGATTCCATTACAGGTACGGGTTGATAGTGAGCTAGTTTGTAGACCTGCGACAATATTCATCCCCTCATTAAAATTGATGGTTTTAAAATTAGGATTGCTTGAATACAGCTTTAAAAGTTTCATTTTCTAGCTCCAGCTTTCCCATAATGAATAGGAAGTCTAAACAATATTGTAGTTTTTCAATGGAAATTTCTATTGGATACACACGGTTAAGCTCATCCAAAAGGACGTCAAAATCAACCCCATCAGTCCCCTGTAAAACCTCAACCACATAGGCTGAGATACAATACAAAGAATCAACTGGTTTTAAGACTTTGGTTGGCAAAATCATTGTTTCATTCCAATATCACATTCTTCAAAAAAGTAAGCAATGATAACCCAAGCCATGGACGTTTCTTGGTAGCTAACCTTGTACGTTTCATCTTCAATCTTGTGGCAAAGCTCTCCAAGTATCGCAGAAAAGTCCAACTTATAATCTTTACTCGCTAGGTGGTGAAGCTCGTCGGTTTTCTTTCTAGCTAACTCTCTAGGAGCGGCACCAACCTTAGAAAGAGATTGTTTAATAATATTAGTGTATAAACCGTCAACAATCAGTACTCGCAACTCTGTTAAGACCGCACCTTCAATGTGTTCATATACAGGCAGAGAAGCCTCACTCCCCATAAGTAACTGATTAGAAACGCGGCGATTCAAATTGTTTATCCCAATTTTCTTTTCTAGGCCTACATTGTTGAAGTCAACCGAGTAATCCACGTTCTTAGAGTTACTGTCCTTAACTAGTAGGTCGAATACGATTTGCAACGTCATTTCATCAGTGTACTTTTCACTGATATCCTTGAAGAACTCTTCATAGATAGCTCGTAACCTACCATCTTTTAAGATCTTAATATCATTAAGCAAATCTGTATGATCTTTCAGATGATCTCGAATGTCTTCAATACCATACTTGTTCTTGTATGACTCAATTGTTGCTCTTTGGAGGTTTTTAGGCTTGTCAAGTAAGAAGAAGATATCAAACTCATACTGCTTGTAATGTGGGTTATATGACTCCAATATCTTGAGGCTGTTATCAATTTTATCTTTACCCGTTGATGTCGTCACTTGAATCATGTGTTTTGATTTGTGATCAACTAGGTCTATGTATGCCTCGTTAGAACTAGCCGAATTCGCATTATTGAAGTCTTTACCTTGGTAAAGAAAGTTGAACACATTACAGTAAAAATCTTCCGCATGAATGTTTAATGCATAGATGTTCATTGACTGATGCAACTTCATGTCACACATCAATATTGATAGTGTTCGAGATATCTTATTGATAACTTCAATGCGCTCGTCTTGAGTCATAACCTGCTACTTAACCAAAATATAATCTATAGGAGATTTGCCTTTCTCTTTCACTCCATTCTATGAAAACCAACGATTTGGTACAATATAGTGAGAGGATTATTGAGAGAAGTGTTCTGATCTGCATCACTCAGACTGGGTGCTTAGCAAAGCGACTTTCCATATCAGAGTTAATTCAGCAATTACTAAATTAGCAATGTGACTGACACGGTTTTGTCCAGAGGTGTTCTGGAACGGCATCAAACATGCACTGTGCATGAAACACGCCCTTGTAGGGCGATGTGTGATGAGATGACCTGACCTGGGAGAACAAGTGCACGTTATTACACCACCGCACCAACTCTAATAGAAACCACTTAACGAGGATTTGAACTGCTATCTTCACCCGATTCGTCAATCAATAGAGTTGTCATTGCAAGAACTTTCTTCTTATCAGCTAGAGAAAGCTTATTCAGATTAACAGCCAACTCAGCAGAAATCTCATCTTCACAAAAGAAGTAGCTCAAGGGCACACCAAGTTCATCTGCTAATGCCTTTAGTGTCCCTATATCAGGGGTATGCTTGCCCTTTTCGTACTGGTTCATTCTGGGGCTTGCGGAGCTTTCATCCATGCCTATACGCTCACCCAAAGCCTTTTGGGAAATTTTTGCTTTCTTTCGAGCTTGTTTAAGACGCTCTGGGATTGGGCTAATGAACGACACTGACTATTCATACATCTGATCTCAAGGTAACTAAGATTTTCTTAGTTTTACTAATTTCTGTATACTAAGCAATCCTTAGTTTTTTTGACTTTGTATGAGTTGTAAATGAAACGTTCTACTAAAATCAGTGCCATGATGCACAAGTTGTTGATTGAACAAGAAATGGATGGCTTTTCAGTTGTTGAGTTAAGAGATGCCTTTGTTTCTACTGATAATGGTAGAACTGACCCAGACGAAGCTAGACGGATGGTATATCGCCAGATCAAGCGCTTTACTGACAACAATTGGCTTGTAAGTGAGGGTAAAGGACGAAAGAAAAGGTACTTCCAGACTGGCCAGTTTAAAAACCTACAAGTCGAGCCAAAGGTTCAGACGACTCGGATTAGCTCACCTTCTGGTAATGATTACTCAGTATTGTTCTGCGAGCACGGCCAGTACAAAGCAGAGCTAGAAATTGTTCTCAGTGAAATAGATGAGTATCAATCAGTCATCCGTCGTTTCCAGGAGCTAGAAACAAAGCTAAGCCCTTTACTCGAACAAGCAAAAGAGCGCTCGGCGCATTTGCTTGGTAAAGTAAACGCGCTTACCCATGCTATCAACAGTCTTTCTGAGGAAGCAGCCTCATGCTGAGGTACTGGCAAGCCGAGTGTTCCGACAAAGCGCTAGAAAAGTACTCCACCGTACACAACCACTTTTTTTGCCAAGCGACCCCCGGCGCCGGAAAAACAGTGCTAGCTGCCAACATAGCTTCAAGGTTGTTGCAAAATGACATGATAGACCTCGTACTGTGTTTCTCTCCGTCGTTGGCTGTAGCCGAAGGGATTAAAAAGACATTTTCGAAAACTCTAAAGTGCTCTTTTAGTGGTGGGTTGGGCGCTATTGGCCGTTCACTCACCTATCAGTCGATTCAATTTCTTGATGATGAATTTTGGGAGAGCCTGAGTAACTTCCGAGTATTTGTTGTGTTTGATGAAATCCACCATTGCTCTGGCTCCGAGACCGGTATTGCGAATGTTTGGGGAGAACAAATACTGACAAAAATCCAAGGATTAGCAACGTACACTCTCGCAATGTCTGGTACTCCTTGGCGCTCAGACTCCTTACCAATCGTTATGGCTCAATACAGTGATCCTGATGGTAAGCTTCTGGTTGACTACCAATACAGCTTAAAACAAGCCATTGCCGATAACGTTTGTCGGAGCCCTAAGGTAGTTCTCGTCGATAACGAACATTTGACAGTAACAAATGACGGCGAAAAACAATCTTTTTCGTCAATTCTTGAAATGCTTAAGCAAACTAAGGCCTCTTATCAAAGTGTTTTACACAATCAAGAAGCAATGGAACACCTACTTGGCCTAGGGTGCAAAAAGCTCGAGGAGATACGCCGTTTAACTCATGATGCCGGTGGTTTGGTTGTTGCTTCTTCGGTTGAGCATGCGCAAAAAATAAAAAAAATTCTTTCGGAAAAATACGCTCAAACCGTTTCTATCGTAAGCTACCGACATGACGAACCTTTAGCCGAAATAGACCGTTTTCGTAATGACAACACACAATGGATCGTTAGTGTCGGGATGATTAGTGAGGGTACAGATATCCCTCGTCTTCAGGTTTGTTGTCATATGAGCTCAGTCAAAACAGAATTGTACTTTAGACAAGTACTTGGCCGGATTCTCCGGGTTAATGGAATAGAAAACCAACATGCATGGCTATTCACTTTTGCGGAACAAAGTTTAATAGAGTTTTCGGAACAGATTGAACAAGACATACCGGCATCATGTATGTTCGCGAGCGTGGAAACACCGATAGTATGTGATACCAATAACAAAACTGATAACTTGAGTACCCTGTCATTGCATGAAGAAAGACAAAGTAACTACTCACAGGTTGGCTGGGGATCTAAAAATCAAAATCCACGCGAATCATTGGTACCAAACTTCGCTTTGAACGAGATAAAACTAGGTTATTTCAGGCAGCGTGTGATAGCCGCCTTCACGGCAAGGCAAGACTAGTTTGAGGCTACCAAGCCACCAACTGTTCAACATATCATTTCCTAGGAACTCTCATCGTTCGATAACTGCGTTGTTCGTCGCAAAACTCTGGCCTCTTGTGTGCGTGAGTCAAATTATTGTCTTTAGTTATTGAACGCCTATTGACGTTATAACTAGAAACAAAGGTTAGCAGAAATGAAAAAACATTTTACAAGCATATTATTGGACGTGACCAATATCTATCCTTTTGCAGATGGCAAACTTTCCCCCTCTGGCAGGATAGTTGTCACTGTTAAAATTTAACCAGTTTGGGCGGAAGTGAGTGAACCTTGTCTCGTATTCCAGCAGAAAGAAAAGAAGCCATATTGAAGAAGCTACTGCCTCCCTATTCAATGTCAGTGAGTGAACTATCAAAAGAAGAAGGCATTAGCACCGCAACCCTGTATCATTGGCGAAAGCAACTTAGAAGTTCAGGAGCCGCAGTGCCAAATAGCAACACTTCATCAGAGCATTGGTCTGCTCAAACTAAACTCGCCATCGTGGCCGAGACTTACTCGATGACCGAGAGTGAACTCGGCCAATATTGTCGTGAAAAAGGCTTGTTCCCTGAAGAAGTCCAAGGCTGGCGCAGTGAATGTATGCAAGGGTTTATGTCGAGTAAAGAGCGTGAAGCCGAAGCAAAGAAGCAAGCTAAAGCCGATAAGCTTGAAATCAAAGAGCTTAAGAAGGAGTTACGCCACAAAGAGAAGGCACTGGCCGAAACTGCCGCTCTGTTGGTTCTGCGAAAAAAGCTGAGAGCCTTTTACGGGGAAGAGCCAGAGGACGACTAACCTCAGCCGATGAAAGGCACTACCTGATTGCTCTAATCCATGATGCGAAACAAAGTGGTTGCCGATTAGAGCAGGCATGTCATGAGGCTCAAATTGACTTGAGAACCTATCGTCGCTGGTATCGACAAGGTGAAGTTCAGGTGGACAAAAGACCGACTTGCGCTCGCCCGGAGCCTGCTAACAAGCTATCTCAGCAAGAGCGAGATGCCATTATCGAAGTGTGTAACCGCCCCGAGTTCGCGAGCTTACCTCCGACTCAGATCGTACCAACCTTGCTTGATAAAGGTGAGTATATCGCTTCAGAGTCGAGCTACTATCGGATACTGAAAGCGCAAGGACAGCTCCACAATCGAGGGCGTCAACGGAGCCGACAAAAGCAAGCAAAGCCAACAAGTTACACGGCTACAGACTCGAACCAAGTGTACACATGGGATATAACCTACTTGCCGTCAAAGGTTCGAGGCCAGCACTTTTATCTTTACGCTATCGAGGACATATACAGCCGAAAAATCGTCGGTTACGAGGTGTATGAACAAGAGTGCGGTACGCTAGCCTCGCAGTTACTTCAGCGCACTGTGATGCGCGAACAGTGCTTTAATCAGCCACTGGTTCTTCACTCAGATAATGGCGCGCCGATGAAGTCACTGACGTTCAGAGCAAAAATGGATGAGTTAGGCATAACCTCATCATATAGCCGACCAAGGGTCAGTGATGACAATCCTTATGTTGAATCACTGTTCCGAACAGTAAAGTACATGCCTAATTGGCCAAAGAAGGGCTTTGAAGACCTAGAAGCTAGTCGAGGTTGGGTGGAGTCCTTCGTGCGTTGGTACAACACCGAGCACAAGCACAGCAAGCTGAACTATGTCACGCCTTCGCAGCGTCACAATGGTAAAGACAAAGAGATCTTGGAGAGCCGAGCAAAGGTGCTGCTTGCAGCAAAACAGCGAACTCCTGCACGATGGCCTGGCGATATTAGGAACTGTGATCCGGTTGGTAAAGTTCACCTAAATCCAGAAAGAGAAGCCGCTTAATAAGTAAGCAAATGATGACAACTACCTTGAAAAACGCCGCTTTCTATCGAGTCTATGATGGACCTGGCCCTATCACTTGACCCTTTGAAACTAGCTGAAGAGCAAGAGCGTCTTAAGCTTATTTTGTTGAAGTCTGAAAGTGAAATACTAGAACTAGAGGCAATGGGATATAAACCCACTCGCCAACAGCTTTGCACTCTATACGGTACGCTAAAAGAGCTTTACTCCAATCAGCACATAAGTATGCTACAAGCATATTCTGCCCTTTCCCTACCAGGCCTAGATCAATTTGATAACGACGTTACTATTCACTAGTTTTCGGTGAACATTAAAGTTAGAAACTCGACAAGAAAGACTAAAACTATGCGTGATAGGTGATAAAATGAAAAGAATGATATGTAGCAGTTTTACGTATGACAAGCGTTAAGTTTCAAGGAGATTTTGATTGAGTGCCATAATAGAAATAACAAGCCTATTTTCGGATGGGAGGTTTGTCCTTTCGTTGTTTACGGTAGCTTTTACGGTAGTTTATGTATTTACAGCAAAAAAATTCTTGTTACGTACCATAGAGCGGAGAAGAGACAGGAAGGTTAAGCTTTGGGAAACCTTGTCTGCAGGATTTTATAACGGGTCTTTGGATACCGTCGATGATGTTGTGAATATCTACAAAGGTATCAACGAACTTGGTGGGGACGATGCTAGCTATAGAGCTGGTCTCTCAAAACATCTCAGAGAATACCTAGTAAACGTTGTTTCGTCTCAGAGTTTATCAACTGAAAGCATATCGAGCATAAAAGATAAAGTTACTGAAATAATCAAGGCAATAGAAACAGAAAGCCCATTTAGTGATGTCCCCACTGCCGAAAGAAATTTAATAATTGATGTGCAAAAATTCATTGAGCACTCTGACAAAGAATCAGCAAGCGAGAAACTGTCAGATTTAGCTGGCTTAATTGAAGTAAGGCAAGATTCTCTTGATAGAGTACAGGCTTCGAATAAGTGGTCGGTGCCGCTAGCAATAATAGGTCTGGTGCTAACGATTGTGTTCGGGGTTATATCTCTTCTCAAGTAAAACTTAACAAGCTGCGCAAGCTGTACACTTTTTCCGCTGCGCTTCAAAATTGCCCCTTCACTGGGCGTGCGAAATTCGGCTCACGATCTGTGCGTTTTCGATACTAAGAGTAATCCGTTATTTACTTATTTAGCAAAACCTGTAAAGCACCTTTGTCCAGAAGTGAGTCACGAAGGGCAGTAATCACAAAGCGTTGGTTGGTAAGCCCACTCAACTATCATTCAAGTGGGCAACGGTAGAACTACTTAATTGGCACTACAGTACTTCTTTTTAGCTTGGCAAGCTTCTCCCGAAGCTCCGCATTCTCGTATTCAAGTTCATCAATATGAGCAAGTGCCTTAACTAACTTATCATTCAGGTGGTGCTGTGCAGCCGCAAACAGGGCCAACTTCTCTCGCTCCGCCTCATATTTGTCTTTGAAGTTACTTTTAATACGCTTTTGTTCTTTGAGCTTACCCCGCACCGCTTGTATTTCTGGCTGAACGTATTCGCCTTTTCCTTCTGCAATATCAACTTTGGTCTGCTTCACCTTCTCAACAAACTCGGGGTAGTAATAACCACTGCCATTACCGAGTTTTGCTTCTTCCTCTACCGCTCTCACGCTCAATTTGCGGCTTTTGGGGATGTGCTTCGGCTTACCATTGGCTATTCGGTCTAACGCTGCCTCGAGGGCGACTAATGTGTTTTCGCGCTTGCTCATGCTTAAATCTCCGTGATATTAAGTTCAGCTTCAAAAGGAGTAAATTCCATTTTAAAGTCACGCATAACGTTTTCTGCCGCTCTAATTTGAGTAATGTAATGGCTTCTATCCGTGACCGTAATATCGTCTCCTGTTGTCATATAGGCCGATAGACTACGATGCCTCTTTTGCCACCACTTTGCTTGTTGCTCATCAATAATGCTGCTTCCAGACGAACAATCGACGCAAAATTGCGGTGCAACAACACCATCCATATCGCAATCATAGCCACTCTTGCAGTAGCTATGTAGTGAACCATGGAGCGTGAGTTTTCCGTCTTTTACCGCTTTATAAATGGTGTCCCAAGAGCTGTAGATTGTTGGGACATCACCTCGCATCATCATGATGGCTTTGCCATGTGCGCCCGATAATGTTTCATTAGAATGCCACTGTTTGAAGATTTTATTGGTAGTAGATTCAGCGTTAATCTCATCAAGTGTTTGCTGGATTTTTGGATCGACTGTTAAATCACGAAGGCTAGCCAACTGCCCCCCATTCGTGTACCACTCTGTCATCGCCAAATACAGATGTTTGAATTGCTGCTTGAGTGCAACCAGAGAGCTTAACCGATTTTTAATGCAGTAGAACGCGAGGCTCCGTCTGAATTGGTGAGTGCTCATAGGCCAAGGTTGACCAACCACAACTTGGTTTTCAATTTTGACCTGTGAGCGAGGGTTCGACTCCACGCAATCTTGGTAATCGTCATCAGTAATAACAAAATCAAACTGTTTACAAAATTGTTTTAATCGCCTATTCCAATCCGCAATTAATTTTGGCGCATGAGAGCGGTGAGTTTGGTTCACCCAAAGAGAATTTGCATATTTCTCATCGGGGTATTGGACTTTTTCTCGCCATCTTTTTGTGATGATGGACATCAAATCAATCGCGGTTTTTGAAACGGCTGCCGTGACCCAAGTCTCTCGTTTTTCACCTAGTTTAAATGTATGAGATTGCAGAAGGTGAAGCTCTCGGCCACTCAGTGAGTCTAGGTAATAACTGTTCGGAGTGAGTTTATCGAGTTCGCTATCACGCATACCACTAAAGCCGCCACACACAATGTAACTCGCCGTGATGAGCAGGCCTAAGTATCGCTTAAAATCATTGCCATTCTTCAAAGGGATGTTGGGTAGCTTTGTTGTCAGTGGCGCAATCAGCTCATTTGGTTGCTTGGGTTGGTTGTCGGCAATAACGCTGGAAAACTTTTGATTATCAATACTTCCATCGGAATTCATGAATCTGAATACACCGCCAGCTTTCACCTTATCTTCTACGATTTGCTTCCCTTGCATGTAGTTATCTTGGAGGTCACGTTCAGTATTGGCAATGAGCGTGGCGTTAGGGAGCGCTTCTTCAATAAGCGCCATTGCCTTGCCATAGATGGCGTGACAAAGACGCTCAGGAATAACTAATGTTTGTTGCCGCTCTAGATCATTTAAGCGCCTAGCTTCTTTATTTGATTCGATTGGAGTAAAGCCCAACGCTATCTTATGCCAAGGGGTATATTGAATGGCTTTGTTGATGGTTGTGAATGTTTTCTCAAGTGTGCCAACGCTCAAATCACGTTCGATAAGGTACTCATCGAGCTTCTGACGCATATTAGTCGATGAAAGGGCAGAGAGTGTGTGCGCATTTTCTTGAGCGAGAAATTGGTAGGTTGTCATAGCGTTCCTAAGTCGACCGTGAACGGTTGAAAACTTTGCAGACTTCCTTTCTTGTGGAGAGAGATTAAATAACCAACCGTAAGTGAAGAGCTTCAACTCTCGCTGTAGTTCTGGGTGGGCATCTATTGTCGAAAATGTAAGATTGTTCCTTTCTTTTTTGCGTGAAAAAGCAAAGCAACCCCAATTGTTTTGGCCGAAGGTGGCGGTGACGTTACCGTCCTTATCTCGGCAAACCACCACGGCATCCAATTCGTCGAACCGCTGCTCATGGTACAAGGTGATAATATCGGCAGGCTGGACTTTATGCTCAACAGGGAAGTCAGCACGATACAAGTGGTCAGTATTGAATTTATCGTTGCTCATTAGGATGCCTCCTGTGATGGAATGAGGCTAAGTACTGATTCGGCATCATCCCAATTCGGGTGTAAGCCCTCATCGTCCAATTTTTCTTCTGCCGCTCTAAGCAAAGAGGTCTTAATGTTTGGTAGAATCTTGGTATCAATAAACACAATAATGTCTTCAAAGTTTTGCTTGTAGTGTTGAGCATCAAGGTGGCGATATAGGGATTCTTCAATACAGCTTTTGAAGCTTATTAGGCACCAAATATCTGAGAGAGATTGAACAATGACCTGGCCTGGACAGCCGAAACAACCAAGTAAGTCGGCACACGCCAATCTCTCACCGTCTTTAATCAATCCATGTTTGAGGGCTTTTCTTGTGTACTTTTCTGACTTTTCACCAAAAGGCTCAGAGCAACTTCCTCCGTTCGGAGTGCGACTCAAGTTAGGAAGGTTAATTTTGTTTTCTGCCTCGATAACCAACATATCAATGCCTAAACTTTCTTTGGCTTCATTTGTGCTTTCACCTTGCTTAATCTCTTGCTCTCTCAAGGACATCGCATCTTGCATCATCCCATTATTGGTAGTTCGGTTACCCTTGCTGTAGCTTCTCTTTCTCGTGTTAGAAGTGTTGTTGAGCATAATGTCGTTCACCAACTCACCTTGATGGTAAGTCGTGATTTGTGTGCCTGTTTTTCGAAAGCGACTGATGACAGGGCGCAAGCGACGACCCGCTTGGTCGGTAAAAGTAAAGTGCTTTTCGACCCACTCTAAGAAAGCCTGCAAGGTGGCGCCCTTGAGCGGCGCGCGTTGTTTTGAGGTGACCGTTTGCAATAATGTCGCGTTGGGGTCTGTGGAAATCAGGCGTGAGGCTTCGAGCAACGTATCAAAGAAGCTCATTGCGTACTTAGGAATATCCAGTTCATGACCGCCCATCTCAACGTGGATGGTTTTAAATGCTCGGCGCTTAAATGCGGGCATGGTGTACCAAATTTCACCGACTGATGTAGAGGCGTTATTTGGTTGCTGTAGGTGGAATAAATCACTTGTATTAGCGTAGGTGTAGTAAGCCAGTAGGTACGTTCCAGCACACATCATTTTGCTGATGCCACCACATAGTTTGTACTGCTCTCTCTTCCAGTTAAACGTCATGGTTGAGGTGCCCTTATAGGCATCTATATGCTTCTCAGGGCCCTCAATAAACTGCTTGGCAGTTTGCTTAAATAGACTGCGCAAAAAAGGCAGTAATTGCTTGAGGTCACTGCGAGTATAAGCTTCAAAGGGCTCCTCATCACTATTATCCGTGACGGTGATGTTGTCGAAATACGCACTTGGCAGGTCTAAGGAATCGCAAAATAAACGCAGCATTTGAGAGCGTTTGTTTTTGTAGGTAGAGCGCTTTATTTCTCCAAGTAACACGTCCTGATAAAGAGACTTAAAATAAGATTCCGTGGCGTGTTGTGTGAACGCCTCTTCATTATGCTCATCGCACCAACGAAGATATTGAGAGCATTCCCGGTAGGTGGTGTACAGTGAGGCGTGGCTTTTGCCTTCGCCCATGAAATCTTCAAAGCGAGACTTCATTTGAAGGATAAAGCCTTCCCTATTGGCATCTTCAAAGCGACCTCCCCGCTGTAATGAGGTTATTGAAGGAAACCCCTTGACCATAAAGCGATTAAAGTCGGCCAAACTGTTTTCTTCGTCATCTAATTGAATACAAAGCTCTGGCTTCCAGCCGCACAAATAAGCGACATTACTCATTTTCACCGCCTAACGCTTCATGCATGATGCCGTCTAAAATGCCGAATTTAACTTTGAAAGCTTCTTTGCGCTTCAAGTAGCGCAAGTATTTCCAAGTGGTGGATTCGTTTCTGTGCCCCATCCATCCCATCAGTAGTCCCAAACTTTCTGATGAAGATAGCCCTGCTTCAAGCATGTCATTGAGCCGATAGGTGCCATAAGTCGAACGCAAGTCATGAAAGCGGTGTGTGAATGTAGGATGGGTCTGTTTAATCTCGGCTCTAAGCTCTGTCCAGCGAGCCTCTATCGACTTAGCGGTTACGGGGTTGCCTTGCTCACTGACGAACAAAGGTTCGTGGCGCTCAGATAACTCCAATCGCTCAAGCGCCTCTTTCTTTAGGGTGTCAGCCATTTCTGGTAGTGCTTCAAGTTTTTGGTCAAGCTTGTTTGCACGTTTGATTCTTCGCTCTGAAACGCGATATTCATTCAATGTCGATAATAACTCGGCAGAGATTTCTACTTGGCGAGATTTGAGGTATTTGGTCATCAC
Source organism: Vibrio sabulosilitoris (assembly GCF_055391395.1). Classification (NCBI taxonomy): domain Bacteria; kingdom Pseudomonadati; phylum Pseudomonadota; class Gammaproteobacteria; order Vibrionales; family Vibrionaceae; genus Vibrio; species Vibrio sabulosilitoris. Next base: position 895 of record NZ_AP029601.1, on the reverse strand, counting down.
ACCTGTTGCTTTAGGTGATAGCGACAACTCAAAACGGTGCTTACTTTCAGCAACAGGCGTCGCTGTCTCGATAGCTTTAGTGGATAAAGTGGCTATCTCTTGGATACGCATTCCCGTATCAAGAGAAATAAGCACCTGTAAGCGCAGCTCCTCTGAAGCCTTGGGTAGATATTGAGTGAGAATACTCAGTGACTCTTGGCTCAGTGGAGTGAGAGGCCGGATGTTGCTACTGTCGGCATCTTTGGGGACTTTAATGCGTAGGTCACTTGTTTCTACGGTAAAAGTGGGTGAAACGTGAGCTAACATTCCCGAGCTCTGAACAGAAACAAATTCCATTTTGAATGGCGCTTCTTTCTCGTTCTTTATCTTTAGATAACCGTCATGCATCAACCACTTATAGTAATTGACGATTTGGTTCATGCGAACGCTGGCAGTGCTATGCGCCAAGTCACCCTTTTTAATCTGCTTTAGTAGGTGAGAGCGAAATAGATAAGTCGGTTTTAGTCTTTTGACGGGAGGGAATGTATCCCACGCTAAGTTCTCATCTTCAAGGAATTGATAATAGGCATAAAGAGCTTGGGAGCAGGGACTAAGGTCTTTAGCATCCTTAACCGTTTTTTGGTAAAAGAGGTAACTATTGGCTTCATGGTTGAATGAACCATCACCATTGAACAGAGTTGGGAGAGAGCCAATATTCCCTTTCTCAGGAGAGCATTGGTAGGTGTTGTCACTGATTGATAGTTCTGTCTGTTTATAGACATTGCTTGATTGTATGAGGTACATAAATTCACCTAGAAAAACACTGACCATACATACAGCATAGTCAGTGATTGGTTTTTTTCCAGATTTATTTATGTGTGTAAGATGCTTTTCCTACATCAACCCGTCATGGTAA
>NZ_AP029600.1:0-1629627 GCF_055391395.1 Vibrio sabulosilitoris | reverse complement strand
GTATTTCTAAGGTACTATTTTGACCGATTTTTCTATGATTTGAATCGTAAACCATTGGTTGCAAACTTTTTTAAAATGCCTTTCTTATTGAAGTTCCTAACTGTGCATTCACTGTTCTGTAGTGTGTTCTTATTAGTCTCAGTGATACCACTTGAAAGTTATGTTGTGAATGAATTAGAGGTAGGCTTTGATACATGGTGGACTAGCGGTGCGGCATATGGTGCAGTCACTATCGGCACAACTCTACCAATATCAGGTTGGCTAATGTTAAAGCGGCATCGCTATTGTCGAGCGATATATCTTGTGAGTTTTTTCTATCGTTTTCACTGCCAGATATAATTTATTAATCATATTCTACCATTATTTCAGATCTTGTGTTCACAATGTTGATTGCTGTATATTTGTATGGTAAGGAAAGTGCTAAAACCTATTTTTAGTTTGTGGCATGCTAGCCCCAAAAAATTATTCAAGCTGACAGCTAATAGTTGGCGATTTTTGTTCGGTTGATTATAGTGGTTCCGGTGGCTTTATTTAGGTATAGTGGTAGTTAGTTGCAACTTAACAAGGCGTCGTGTGCCAGTCGAAAAATACCTTAGAGTGTGGAGTTACGAATGATAATCAATATACAAGGGCCAAGTTTTTACGGGCAAGAAGACGAAGAAGTTTTTTTCGCTTGTTTGTACTCATTACCAGAATTTGAAAAGGTAGTTGGTGTTGGTCTAAATCTAGAAATTCATTTTAAGTCATCAGTTTCAGGTGATGTAATTAAGCGTTTGTTAGTTATTTGTCGTCGCTGGGGGGTAGATGTCAGTTCTCTAAAGAATCAGATTACTTGTTTGGAAGTTGAATCTTTGTTCTGGGATAATGATATATCGTTACCTTAATAATGACTTATGGCTGGTACAAATTACTTGAAGTTAACAGAAAAGTACTGCTACCAGTCTTGATATATAGCGGGACATCCACTCGTTGGAAGTTTACATATAGCAAATTGTTCAAGCAGGCAGCTAAGAGTTGGTGATTTTGGTTTGGTTGGTTTTAGTGATTGCGTTGGCTTTGTTTGAGTGTAGTGGTCGTGAGCTGCCACTTAACAAGGCGTTAGTTGCACTGAGCAAGCATCATCATTAGGGAACTTTTGTTTTTGGTGTAAAACTCTCATAATGTGGATGTTGTCACCCTCTACCCAGTATGAAATTATCATTGAAATCTCAGGAATAATGAGTAGCCTTCCTATTATACCATCTCGTTGAACACCCATGAGTGGTTGCTCTGCAAGGTTGTCTACTTTAGCTTCAATGAGTTCATCTGTCTTTTCCGCAGCTTCTGGGTTGAAGTCAAAGAGAAATTCAAAGATCTTCTCGCGATCGTTTAGAGATTCTTCTTCCCACAGAATCATTGCTTACCTCGGCTGCGAATTCTGGCTTTTCGAATCTCCATCTGAGATTTTGCAGAAACATCATCAACGAAAACCGACTTTCCTGAATCGAATTTTTCAAATGCCAAGTTCACTTGGTTTGTTAACCAAGAATCGTGAGATAGTATTTTTCTCTGCTGTTCAGCAAGTTGCTCGGTGAGTTCACGGCAAGCATCGCTCAGAGTACGGCCTTGGCTTTCTGCCATTTGCTGGGCTAGTCGCTTTGTTTCTTCATCAACACGGAATTGAATTCGAGTATCCATTGTATGCTCCTTTGTTGTGTGTACAAATGTTAGCACTGGTCTATGGGGCGTGCAACATACAAGTACTTCAAAGTGACAACCAACGCTAGGCGAGTACAGTATTTATAATTAGGTTAGTTGATTACGGTATGCTAGGTTGAGCTCAGTGGCAGCGTTGTTTGCCCATTAAGCAAGCGTTGTATTTTATTGGAGATCATCGTGATAAATAGAATCGAAGAATGGATTGATATAACAAATGAAAGGTTTTCTATTCAAAGGCAAAGTTGTGCGTTATTTATTAGTGATTTCACTGGCTTCTACTCTGAAGAGTTTTTATCTAATTCGTATTTTGTAATCGTTGATTGTATCCCAAAGCCAGAATTTCCCGAATTACGCCAAGCTGGTTTAGGTGACTTTCTTGATATGGAAGTCCAAGGTATTACATATAAAAACACTTATTACATAGTGCCGAGTGTAGCTCAAGATTTACGTTTACATTTTCATGAGTTGGTTCATGTGGCGCAATGGAAGACGCTTGGCGCTATTGGTTTTTTGCAACGTTATATATCTGAAGTTCAAAGTGTCGGCTACAATGAAGCACCGCTGGAGAAACTAGCTTATGCATTTGATCGTCATTTTTCGCAAGGAGGGCAAAAGGTTGATGTCCCAAGCTATGTAGAAAGCAAAATACAACACATATGAGCCTACCTTCCGTCAATAGGCAATAGCTCTCTTCTGGCTGCGTCTGCAGCCAAATTAATCGAACAGCAAAGTTATCTACTTCGCTCAGTCATCTTGTTCGTTAATTGTTGCTTACGGCAAAACATATAGAGGGTCTCTTACTGCGGTCTCACCGCCGCCCACCAACTATGTAGGATCAGACTAGGCCTCCCCCACGACATTCATCGGTTAACCCAAAGGCGCTATTCAAAGAAAATGGCTAGCTAATGCTTCCAGCTATTTTCAGGCTCAGCCCGGGTGTAAACGATTTTGTTGTTCGTTGTGGTGCGCAACAATGGGGTGGCTAATCAAAGCAATTGGGCTTGGACAACGCGTGGTACAGCAAGCCGCTTTTCGAGTTACAACCCATAGCATCAGGTACACAGTGTGCTCTTACTCAGCACCAGTTAGACGTTCAGCTTACCTCATTGTGCGACTTACTCGGGTAAAAATCGCTGTTCATCGCGGTCAGCATTGATCTTCTTGTGAACAACCTTATTACTGTGAGCGTCGAGAATACAGACATAAAGAATTCGCGCATGGGGATCGATGCCGCAGTAATAGTCATGCTGTTGGTTATAAAATCTCATAGAGTCTTCTCTTTTTTGGTTTTTTCGCCTTCCAGCATAGTCAGCGATGGCGATGTTGGAGGGAGAAGGCTCAATGAGTATCAAAGCAATTAAAGTGATGCTGGACACTCGGTGATTTTTGGTTCGAAGTTCGGTGTGCTTTGCGGGTTCCGTGGGGCACACCTTATTGCAGGCGTTCAAAAGCACTATCAGAATTACGCTATAGAGCACAATTGGTTAGGTTTTTCTATATCGCTTCCTGCGAGAAACTGCCACCAATGCAGAGCTAAATGATGTCACCAGTTTTCACAGGCTGCAATGTGGAACACGCCATCTAAACCAGCAAGGTAGGCTTTGCTCAGGACTATTGCGATGTGAGCTGGTGTCCTCAATCAACACACATGGAGAGTGGAATGCGAAATGTACTAGTAGCATGCATGCTGGCGTTGTCGCCAGCTTATCTGAGCGCTAACTCGAACACCGAATTTTCGGAGGTAAAGCACCCAGTCGGGGAGCTTAGCTATATCATTAGTTATCCAGAGCCATTTGACCCAGAGAAAGAATACCCAGTACTGGTGTATTTGCATGGTGCAGGTGAACGCGGCGATAATCTCGATGTTTTGCTCAACAATGGCATCCCTCGGAGAATCAAAAACAGTGCCGCTGGTAGGTTTGTGGTGGTCGCCCCGCAATGCCCTAAGCATATGTATTGGCCACAAATGGCTATGGAGTTTAAACAGTTATTAGAGCGCCTTGATGCAGCACTATCTGTGGATCGAAGTCGGGTCTACCTTACGGGCTATAGTATGGGGGGCTATGGAACGTGGTACTTGTCAGCCTTCTTCCCCGACGTGTTTGCCGCGATTGTGCCTGCCGCCGGCGGAGTGCGGGCGCTGGACCTAGAGGCTGATCGCAAAGCGTTTGATACTTTAAACTCTATACCGATCTGGGCGTTCCATGGTCGCCAAGACACTATCGTAAGAATTAGCGAGCAGCAGCGCATCGTTGACTATTTGCAACCGTCACATCCCAACCTGAAGTTCTCGATAGACGAAGGGGGTAATCATTTTATTTGGGACTTTGTATATGCTGACCACGATATCTACAGCTGGATGCTTGAGCAGCAAAAAGTTAGTAGCGAGTAGTGGCTGTGACTAAATAGCGCTCTTCTGGTATAAGTGCGTTGCAGAGTGCTTTTGCCTGTTCGAGCGTGCCGCTTGGCTTTACGGCCCTTATCCGTTGCTTTGTAGAGGGAAGCTTCACAGTCCAGTGAGCCACGTTTTGATAGTAAACAGCGGTCAAGGTGGCTCGGCTTTTGACTGGCTTCAGGATAGAGGGTTTTATTAGAAACCAAAGGTCTACCTTTCTGTTTTACTGAGACTTCACCACGAACTCGGCCTACTCAGAATCAACCTTTCGCTTCAACCTGTCTAAACCAGGTATTCCTGAAGCCCGCATCCGACACAATGATGGAAAGGGCATGACTGGGCAGTATTTGCTCAAATTTATCAAGAAAGATCTGATGGCTTCTCGGCGAGTTGTAGTCTTTGTATTCGAAGACTTGCTCATACAAAGTGACGGATCGGCCATCGAGCAAAAGGGATGCGCGTATAGTCATGCATCGTAACTGCTCTCTAACATCAGACCAATCCACAAGAACAATTGGGCAGGGATTAGCGCCGGTAATTAAGCGGCAATGCCATTTATAGATGTCATCTTTTTCACGATGGAGAGCGCTATTTCCTAGTAGTTGGTCAACCCGCTTTATGGCGTGCTTAACGGTGGTGGTATCGAGGTTGCGGCCTAGCTTGGTGAGCGTGCGGTCAGCGCCATTAAGCACGCTTTTGGTGGCAAGTACAAGAGATATCACTCTTTTTTAGTGAATGTTGGGGCATTGATTTTCTAGGGATTGCTGTAATATTTGAGTATCGTGCATCGCCATTCCTCTCTGTTCGAATGTTTGTTTGGCGATAACCATTAAATTAGAGAAGGCGATGTACGTTCACCTCATTGTTTAGAAAAGAATAAATGAGGGGATTCGCTAGATGCAGGCGTTATGTTTTGGAGGGAAATTGTCACTATGAGCATAGAGCTAAGAAGAATTGACCATGATAGCTTCTATGAAATCTGCCAGTTACAAGTTGCTAAAAGTCAATTAAATCATGTTGATAGCAATGCTATTTCATTGGCTGAAGCGAACTTTATGGATTTTCCTTGGTTTCGTGGCATCTATGCCGAAGATAAGCCAGTAGGTTTCATCTTGGTAAACGCAGATAAATTGTAACCGTTCACCGGAGTAGCTTGACTCAAGTAGCAAGCTCAAAGACATCAGGGTATGGTTGGCGGTGCACAACAGCAGTGATAATCTGACTCAACACATCCATTGTTGATAGGCCGCGTTTCTTGCAGGTTTCGATAAGCGTATGGATCCGGCTTCGGAACTTGTCACCAGCATCAGAAGTGGTTCCATAGCTAATTTTACGCATGATCACGCAACCTCGAAGACGTCGCTCCGCCTCATTATTGGTCAGAGGGATCGTGAGATCCTTGAGGAAGACCCACAAGCTACTTTCATGCTTAAGTAAGTGAGCACACCTTCCTCGATATCGCTTAACCATCACATCTGTGCCTTTGTTGAGCCAACTATGTAACGATTTCCTCAAGCGCTGCATTCTGCGAAGGTAGACAAGTTCTGTGATGTGGCCTTCTTCTAAGTTGTGACGATTACGGAAGACCAAGTTGACAATAAAGCATAGGTGCTGACCAATAAAGGCCGTATGCCCACCACCACTGTAGTCGGCCATCTGCTGTAAGTTTCGTTTTACATGAGCCCAGCAGAGTTGGTGGTTTTCGCTAGGTAGCCAGTTGTAACTGGCATATTGATCAGAGACAACGATACCTGTGTATTTTTCTCCGAGCACAAGCTTGGCAGAGTGTATGGAGCGGGAGTATAAGATCTTCTGATAAACAAGATCATCACTGGCAACCAGCCAACACCATCTTAGACTCTGCTCATCATTACGGATGTGTGAGGTTTCATCGATATGAACTAACGGCGCTTTGTTCACTGCCAGTTTAATGGCTTGGTGCAGTGGTGTTAGCATTGAGGCCACTTTGGTTTGAGCTTCACTGATAGCACCAATCGAAAAGGTTGTTCCCAAATGCTCTTTGAGTAGAGATTGGATTTTACGGACACTGAGATGATACTGCCCCGCAAGCAAGGCGATGTAGCTTAATAAATTCGGACCCAAGATACCTTGTGGGGCATCATCTGGTTTCTTGGCTCGAACTTGGGTTTGACAGTGGGAGCATTGGCCAGAATAAAGTTGATATTCGATGATGTGAACAACAGGCTCGGGTATTTCGTGAACTTGGTGGCGATAAAATGGCGACGAGTTTATTTTGACGTCGGGTTTTCCACAACATGGACATTGAGAGTCAGGCAAGCATTTAACAACGTTGTCAGTGGGTTTTAGTTTGCTGATTTCTCGTCGATGCCCTGTGTGGCCTTGTTGAGCTCCTCGCGTATTGCCACTACTAGGGCTTTGAGCTTTTTTCTTTCGGCTCGCTCTTTAGGGCCGTCCGATGAAGGTGATTTTGAGGAGTTCCGTGAACTGGTCGCAAGCTTATCCTCATAAAACCGAAGCTGCTCCCAGAGCTCGTCAATAAGCGCCTTTGCCTCACTTAGATTAGAGACCTCAGGCGGGGCTAGTTTAAAGCTGGCTTTTTTCTTTTTCATGGTTTCCAGCATGAGCCAGCGGAATGATCAATCAATAGGCAAAAGTGGATCAAGTGCTCTTAGTCACATTTTCTGTGTCAATAGGGGGCAGGTGAACGCTTACGATAAATTTTCCTTTGGCGATTCATGTTAGATCAGACACAACAATCAAAAGGTTATGGGCGTAAAGCCATCGAGTTGTTAAGTTCAGAGTTGCTTAACGAGTTTGGAGCATCGGCTCTTTATACAAGTGTTGTAGATAGCACTGATGGCCCAAAAGGTTTCTACTTAAATTGTGGTTTTATACCTACTGGAAACTTAGTCGCAGGTAGGGAAATAGAGTTAAGCAGAACTCTTGAGTTCCAAACATAACAAGACGTTGAAATGGACACACTAACCCTCGGCACTTTTGGTGTGAAGTACAGTGTATTTTACAGGTTCGGTGAGAGCACCAGTTAACTCAGCGTTATAAATCAAGAAAAAGGAGGTTAAGTTGGGAAATAGCAAGGATACTAAGAAGTCACCAGGTTGCTTAGGGTTTATTGTCGGTGGAATGTCATTTATTCCCTTGGTTGGTGTTCTATTTGGCATCATAGCGATTATCTGGGGTTCAGTTGTAAAAAGCACTAAGTTGGTTGTCGTTGGTGTGTGCGGGGTTTTGTTTACTTTTATTTTGTATGGTTTTCTTGGTTACTTTGGTTTCGTCGAAGAAGGTGGAACATACGATGAGTTAAGATCTGAGTTGGCAAAAGTGCAGCTTGATTCGCTCGTGCAGGCTATAGAAGTGTACAAAGTACAAAATGGAGCGTATCCCCGAAACCTGTCGTTGCTCAATGAGTCATTGCCAGAGGGGTCTTTAGTTTCCATTATTGACCCAACTCAGGTGTCCAAACCTGAAGGCAACTACTTTCACTATGATCTTATCGATGAAAATCGGTATCACGTAAGAGCTTTGGGTCGCGATGGCATTCTTGACACAGTTGATGATGTATTCCCTACTGCGGTAGACAACATTGGCTTAGTTGCAAGACCATAAGCAGGAGTCTGTTTATAACAAGTTACTCAAGTGGACGGAAAACGCTTGGCGGTTTTGGTTGGGAGTGTTGTGGACTTTGTCGGCTGGTCGTGAGCGCCAGTTAGTAAAGCGTTATAGCTAAGAGCAGATTCGTCGCTCCAAAAGTCATAACTACGTTAATCACGTATAGTTTTGCTATCTGTACGTTACTTGCGTATACTTTGCTTATGAAAAGTGTATTTGTCGAATCAACCATATTTGAAAAGTACCGCAATGAATACCTCAGCGATGATGAGTTTAGGCTTTTTCAAGCGGAGTTAATGTCTAACCCTAAGCAAGGTGACGTGATTCAAGGTACAGGTGGTTTGCGAAAGGTTCGAGTTGCAAGTAAAGGTAAGGGCAAGCGTGGTGGCTCTCGCGTTATCTATTATTTCCTCGATGAGAAGCGTCGTTTCTACTTGCTGACGATTTACGGCAAGAATGAAATGTCCGACTTAACCGCAGACCAAAAGAAACAACTAAAGGCTTTTATGGAGGCATGGTGTAATGAGCAATCGTGACCTATTTGCAGAGTTAAGTTCAGCACTTGTTGAGGCTAAAGAGCATTCAGAAGGCAAGCTAACCCTTAAAACTCATCAAGTTACAGATATCAATGAGTTAAATATCTCACCTGATGAAATCGTGAGTATTCGAGAGCAGTTTAATATGTCTCGCGGTGTGTTTGCTCGTTTGTTGCATACATCATCTCGTACGTTAGAAAACTGGGAGCAAGGACGTAGCGCGCCAAATGGACAAGCTGTAACCCTTCTAAAGTTGGTTCAGCGTCATCCAGAAACCCTGTCACACATCGCTGAGCTATAACAAACGACTATGGCGACTCTATACCGTGCGCTGATTTCACTTCGCTCGTCGGGTAACTAATCCTGTTAGCCACATTACGAAGTTGCGGCCTAACGTAGTGAGCGTGAGGTCAGCGCCATCAAGCACGCTCTTGGTGGCAAGTACAAGAGATATCGCTCATTTTTTGTGAATGTTGGTGCATTGATTTTCCAAGGATTGTTATAGTATTTGAGTATCGTGCATCGTCATTCTTCTCTGCTCGGATGTTTGTTTGGCGATAATCATGAGATCAGAGAAGGCGATATACGTTTATCTCATTGTTTAAAAAGGATAAATGATGGGATTCGCTAGGACAAGGCGTTATGTAAAACCTTAAGTATCGAGGTAAAACGGATGGAAGTAGTTAGTTTTATTGGTATTGAAGAAACCAAAAATGACCTGTTGGTTTCTTTTGCAATCGACACCGGCGATGGATTTGTAGAAACTCTTCTGTTACATAGGCAGTTGATCGGTGAGTTTGCCTTTCCAGAAGATGAGCGAGGAACAAAGGTTAGTCATACTGGACGTGATATACTTGATGAATTTTCAAACTATCTAGAGATCGTAAAATTTGATGGTTCAATCATCAATATAAAGGCTAGATTTAGCTCTCATCAACTTGATTTGCGAAAAATATCCAGTGAAGAGATAAGTCAAATTTATGAATCATTAAAGCGTCATAACTTTGATAATAAATTTAAGGTTCAATTCATATAGCAGTGCATTTAAGAGTGATTCTCAACGCTTGGCATTTTTCATTCCATCGTTAAGTTCAGTGTTTTCGGTGGTATGGTTGGGTTTCATTGTCGTGCTATTCCCCCCTTAGCTCGGCTTTAGTTGTAAGGAAAAATATGAAGTACCCAGTTCCCTTAGGTAAAGGTAGTAGAGTTGCTATTACAGCATTCTCTTCAGGTGTACCAAGCTCGCTTCACAAGCGTTTGGATATTGTACTCGAAAACCTAAGAAAACAAGATTTTGAGGTTATCGAGGGAGAGTGCTTGCGTGAAAATAAGAAACATGTGAGCGCCAGTGCCAAGCATCGGGCTGCGGAATTTATGCAATTTCTGTGTGATGATACAATTGATGCAATTGTACCTCCTTGGGGAGGTGAGTTCGCAATGGATATATTACCGTTACTTGACTACGAGAAGTTGCAAACCGTTAAGCCCAAATGGATTTTGGGATATTCAGATGTAAGTACGGTTTCTACGGCTTTAATGACAAAACTCGGTTGGGTAACAGTTCATTGCTCAAACCTCATGGATCTCCATCCAGATGAGCCTGATAGGCTTACATCTAGTACTTTGAGTTGGTTAACAAAGGCGGAGGGTTCATATTTTGAACAGCATTCATCTAAATACTATCAACTAGATGGTAGTTCGTTTTCCGATGATCCTAACTTTACTCTAAATACAACAGAGCCAACAGTCTGGAAACTATCAGGAAGCCAAGAGGCTGTATTCAATGGTCGTCTTATTGGCGGCTGTTTTGACACCATGATGCACTTAATTGGCACTGAATATTTTGATATTCATCTTTTGCATAAAAAATTCGAAATCGATGGTCTCATCCTTTATTTAGAAAATGTTGAAATGTCTCCAACAGTTTTTAAGCGAGCACTGCAAAGCCTAAAATATAAAGGTGTATTTGAACTCTGCAATGGACTGCTCATTGGCAGAAGTTCAGTACTAGATAAATGCGGCAAAGACATTACCATTCAAGAAGCATTGACTGAAGTAACGAAGGACTTGGAAATTCCTGTTGTGTATGATGTTGATATTGGTCATTTACCACCCAATATGACATTATTCAACGGTTCATATGCTGAGGTTGTTGTGAATGGTAGCGCAGGTAAAATACGTCAGACGCTGAAGTAAACAACTAAAATTTGTTGACATCGGCACAAAGAGCCTGGCGCATTTTGTTAAAAATTTGGATGATCCTGACAAGCCCGAGTTTGCTCCATTCTATAGAGCTATCGCTGCTTGGAGAAAATTTATGCTTCGTGATGCTGAAATTAAAGACTTAGATATGTTAGTTAGTCTTTTTATAACCGAGAATGAGCACAATTCAGAGTTAGCCCCGGATGTTGTTCGTAAAACTGAAGACGTACTAAATAGAACTGAGCTTCAAGGTATTCTATCTGACGAAAGCCAGGTGCTGATTGTTAGTGAACATGATGGAAAGGTAGTCGGAGCTTTATTAGGCAGCCTTAACAAAGTTAAAGAACGTCGTTGGGCTCAATCACGAATATATGGCTATATTGAAGAATTAATTGTTTCTAACGAAGCTCGGAAACTGGGTATAGCTACAGGGCTGGTTTCCCATTTCTCTAACTGGGCTAGTGCTCTTGGTGCAAGCTCTGTTGACCTTCATGTCTGGTCAAATAACACAGTAGCAATTGGGTTTTATAGCAGTGTCGGATTCCAATCAAAACTAAACCTGTTCTCCAAAAAGTTAAACAGCTAACAATACGCTCAAGATTGATTCCCTGCACCCGGCATTTTGGGTTTGATTTAGCTTTAGTGATTACGACACAATGATTTAGGGAGGGTGCTAGGCGTTGCTCACCACTGAATGCGGCGTTATGTTCTGGAAGGAAATTTATGATTAGGGAGATCACAAAAGCCGATTTTGAGTCGTTTGGGCCAACATTCTCGGCGGTAATTCAAGCCCAAGAGACTTATGCTTTTGACCCAAGTATGACGCTAGCGCAAGCTTTCGCTTTATGGTGCGAATCTCCCCTGAAAGCTTTTGTTTTCGTGGAAAATGACGTTGTACTGAGCTCTTACTACATTAAGCCCAATGCAATGGGGCCAAGCAGCCATATATGTAATTGTGGATACATGGTCTCAAGCGAGGCCAGAGGTAGGGGCATTGCACGCCTCATGTGTGAACATTCTCAGGAAGCGGCTCTTAGTCTTGGCTTTGATGCCATGCAATTTAACAGCGTGGTTTCTACTAATGAAGTTGCGGTGAAGCTTTGGGAGAAGCTAGGGTTTCAAACCATAGGTACGATTCCCAAGGCCTACAAGCATGCTCATATAGGGTTAGTTGACAGCTACGTTATGTACAAATGGCTACGAACATAAGAAGCTGTAATGTTCTAGGGGAAATCAAGTGGTTGAGCGAGTTACTTACGAAAGGCTGTTGTCGCGCTGTAAGTTCGAACATAACATCATAATGCGGCGTTGTGCTGTAAGGAGATAAATGAGACAACAATATCACTTTCGCGCCTCAGACAAGGGCTTGCTTGCATGGGATGTATTTCGGCTGATTGAGCTTTCTCGCGAGCTTCCCATAGTCGAAATTAAGCTATCCGATATTAAAGAGCTCGAAGAAGAGTTCTGGTATGACCTAGGCGGAACGCGTCCAACATGCAGAAATATCTTGCAGCATGCATTGCTAATACAGAAAGCCGACTTATCGTATCCCATTATTCTGTGCCATGAAGGTCGGGTGATGGACGGCATGCACCGGGTTTGCAAAGCTGCTATGCAGGGACATGAAGCAATTAGAGCGGTTCAGTTCTCTGCATACTTGGAGCCAGATTATATTGGTGTTGGGTCTGACGAGTTACCCTACTAACCCACAGCATAACAAGGTGTTATACAACTAATTCATCCAAGGAGGGGATATGGAACCAATCAAAATTAGGAAAGCAGATAGGAGCGACGCTGAAACGATACTTCGATTTATCACAGACTTAGCTATCTATGAAAAGGCGGAACATGAGGTAAAAGCAACTCTCTCAGATATTGAGTTCAGTTTATTTTCACCTCAGTCTACAGCTCATGCAATTATCTGTGAGGTTAAAGGTGAGCCTATCGGTTTTGCTGTTTATTTCTTTAACTATTCTACATGGTTGGGTAAGAATGGTTTGTATTTGGAAGACCTGTATGTTGCCCCGGAATACCGTGGCCTGGGAGCAGGGAAGGTAATTCTCAAATATTTAGCGAAGCTGGCAGTTGAAAATGGCCTTGGTCGATTTGAATGGTGCGTTCTCGATTGGAATGAGCCAGCGATTAACTTCTATAAATCTATTGGTGCAAAACCCCTTGATGAATGGGTTAACTATCGACTTTCTGGTAGTGCATTAATAGAGTTCTCAAAATAGTCGTTGTATACCAAACGTTTCAACCTAGCTGTCAACCTGTGGCATTTTGTTTCGGTGAGAGTTAATGAGTACGGTGGCCGTTTGAGTACAGCGCCATTGCTCTTTGTTCAAATGTTTGTTTGCCGATAACCATTAGTGTAGAGAAGGCGATGGACGTTCATCTCATTGTTTAGAAGAGATAAATGAGGGTACTCGCTAGGGCAAAGCGTTAGGTAATCCAATTGAAATGAGGTTTCAATGAACGTTGATAGATATGGAATTATCTTAAATGTTGAAAACTATGATGAATGCGTCTCATTCTATCGTGATGTTTTTGAACTGAAAGTTATGTTCACAAAAATCGAAGGTGATTTTAAATTAACTTGCCTAGAATTTGGCGAAAGTTACCTAATGATTGAAACTGAAGGGCATGCAGTTACTAATGGTAAATCGATAGCGTCATGCCCTTCAAAGCTTCGTTTCAATGTTGATGACATAAACGATGCTTTGATTCGTGTTAAGCAGTTTAGTCTATCGTACGAGTACACTGAAAATGATTGGGGTACATCGATTAGTCTTTATGACCCTGATGGCAATCGAGTTGGTATTCGGGATGAAATAGGCTTCATCAATCAAATAAGTGCTTAACAAAGCGTTATGTAACATGGAGGTTCAATGAAAATTGCCGTAGTTCTTGGCACGTCAAAATCTGATGGAAACACGAAAAATCTATGCGATGCATTCGCTGAAATATCGGATGCTGTTGTTTTCGATTTAGCCAATTTCAATATCTCGTTTTACGACTATTCCCATGAAAACCAGCCAGATGATTTTCTTCCTCTCATTAGTGAACTGGCTTCATTTGATCATATCGTTTTTGCCTCACCCGTATATTGGTACTCGATGTCGGCACAAATGAAAGTGTTCTTTGATCGTTTATCTGATCTACTCACAATCGAAAAAGAGCTGGGTCGCAAACTAAAAGGTAAGTCTTGCTCAGTTTTATCAACGGGCTTCAACGACGAATGTCCCAGTTGCTTTGTCGAACCTTTCAAGCTCACCGCAAACTATATGCATCTTGAGTTCAAAGGTTGCACTTACATCGCTATACAAACCGAAAATGATAGGGGTAAAGTAAGTAAAGCCGCGTCACAAGCGATTGAAAATATTACGTAACAAAGCGCTTGAGAGCGAATCCATAACGTGTGCCGGTTTCGCTTCGCTCAAGGTTGGTACACTTTGTTTCACGCCTTAACGTGGCGTTCTATCTCATTGGGAGATCTATTATGACAGAGCAAGACGTTATTTACTCATTTGCATGGTTTCAGCCTGAAGAATGGCAGCTTTTGAAAGAGGCTGTAGATGATCCCTCAACTCTTGATGATACATATGAAGAGTGGCGTAAAAACGCAGAAAGTACCATTGGTAAGATTCGGGCTAATGGGCATCGTGTTAAAAAGGTATCGATAAAAATCAGTGAGTTGCTTGATTGGTGCGAGTCGAACGGTGTGAAACCCGATGGTAAAGCTAGGTCAGAGTTTGTGGCTTTCAAGCTAAGTAATCGACGTGGCTAGAGATATAACAAATGCTTTAATCTAACTGCCAGATCTATGGCATTTTCGGTTCAGTTTGGGTTTAGTGAATACGGTGGCCGTTTGAGTGCAGCGCAGTTGGCCGTAAGTTAAGTGGGGGCAGCTGATTTAGGGGTATTATTTATGAATAGATTTGTCGTCTTAACCTTTCTAGTATGCAGTAGCTATATGGCTACTGCTGAGAACAGTTCCTCCTACGCAGGTCAGGAGTCAAACAGCATTAAAGCGCTTTCTCAACAGCAAATTAGCGATTTGCTCAATGGAAATGGTTTGGGTTATGCAAAGGTTGCCGAACTAAATGGTTTCCCAGGGCCTGCTCATGTGTTGGAGCTTTCAACAGAGCTTAAACTCAGTGAAGAGCAAGTGGCTCAAACCGAGGAGTTATTCAAAGTCATGAAGGCTGAAGCAAAAAAGCTTGGCGCTGATTTAGTTGAGGCCGAAAGACAGCTCGAACTGGCTTTTGTTTCGGACAACATATCTGAAAGTAAAGTCACTAGTTTTGTTGATAAAATTGGTGCCATAAATGGGAAGTTGAGAGCCGTTCACATAAATGCCCATTTAGCTCAAAAACGGATTCTAACTCGCCATCAAGTCCACAAGTACAATCAGCTTCGAGGCTATGGTTCAACGTCGCATCATGGTCACTAAAAATCAGCTAACAAAACCTAATCCTTGGCGTTTTCAGTTTGAATTGGTTTAAGTGTTTACGGCACAATGATTGAGTAAGGTAGCAGTGTTGCTCACTGCTCAAATCTTAATGTGGCGTTAGCTACTTTCGGGTCAATTTAGCAAGGAAGAAAATGGAATATAAATTGGATATCAATCCTTTAGAAAGCGATATCAACGAGGTGCGTGGTGGCTTAATCAAACATAACACACCATTTCTAGAAGGTATTCCGAAGTCATGTGTTGGTTACTACGCAATGAAAGATGATGAGAAAGTTGGTGGTATTATTGCGGATCTATGGGGTAACTGGTTGCTCATCAAGTTTCTTTGGGTTGATGATTCAATGAGAGGTAAGCAAGTTGGGAGTGAGCTTCTTGGCTTGTTGGAAAGTTATGCCAGATCAGAAGGTTGTAAGTCGGCTCTTGTTGATACGTTAAGTTTTCAAGCAAAGCCGTTTTATGAAAAACATGGATTTAAGTGCAATATGGTTTTGGAAAACTACCCAATAGACTCATCCCTGTCGTTTCTGACTAATTCACTTGTTGGATAATACGCAGCGGTATACCAGTAAGGTAAGTTTAGAATATGGAAATCAAAATCGATGATTTGTCAGGTGGTGACGTCATTCAGTTGCTCGAAGAACATTTGAGTGACATGCATGCGACATCGCCTGTGGAAAGTGCTCATGCCTTGGATGTTGAAGCATTGAAATCACCATCCATTACGTTTTTCAGCGGTTGGCTCGGCGGTGAGCTGCAGGGTTGTCTTGCTATCAAGGAGTTAACTCCACAGCACATTGAATTGAAGTCGATGAGAACGACTAGCACATCTCGTAAGTCAGGCATTGCATCGAAGTTACTTACTCATGCCCTCAATTTGGCTATTGAGAGGGGTTATCAGCAAGCAAGCTTGGAAACTGGTAGTCATGACTATTTCTTACCTGCACGGAACTTGTATCAGAAGTTTGGGTTTCGCTATTGTGGTCCATTCGCTGACTATAAAATAGACCCTCATAGTGTCTTTATGACAAAGGCTCTAGTGGAAAAAGTCGTATAACAAGCGCTTCAACCTGACTACCAGCCTGTGGCGTTTTTGGTGGGGATTGGCTTGGGTGATTATGGGGCTCTTATCGGATCTGGTGCCGTTTGCAGCAAGTTGAGCGGGCGTTATGAAGCAGCAAGTGTGCAGGAGGCACAGTGATTACGTTAATAGGATGTGCAATTGGCTTTTTCATCATAATGCCAGTTATCACGTTTTTTCATGAGCTCGGGCATGCGGTTCCAATTGTAGGCTCTGGAAGTCAAGCTATTATAACTCTTGGCAGCGGTAAGTCAGTTGTTAACTTCCAAGCTGGAAGTATTGAGCTATCTTCGACACTAACCCCGTTTAACATTGGCTATGTAGAAGCCACAAGTGAGATACCACTGAAGTCACAAATCTTGTCGATAGCTGGTGGTCCAGTCGCATCTCTGATCATGTGCACACTAACCTTCTTTTGCTTAAAGTATGCTACCAACTCATTGAGTGCTTTTTTACTTAGGTTTGCTTTCGGCTATTGCGTCTTCCAGTTCGTTTTTACCTCAGTACCAATGACTTATGGTTATGTGTTTATTGGTTACGAAGGCATACCAAGTGACGGAAAGCGGCTTTTTGATCTGCTAGCGGGGATTCCTTCATAACAAGCAAATTCTGAACGCATGGCATTTTTACTGTGTGTTGGTTTTCAATGGTTAAGGTGACTCACGGTAGCACCGGTATTGTGTTGTTCATCCCTTAGCAGAGCGTTATAACGCAAAATATCTCACAAATTGTTAATTACTATTTGTGGTTTAAATCTTTGTTTAGTATGACTATATCTTACGTGGCTTGTGTAGTCTGTAGAAAGCGCTATTTGTCTAATATTCTATTGCATCATCTTGTATTCGATCTCGCAGCCAGGTAGTTAAACCGAGTATTTAATAACTAAAATGTTAGAGTTGGAAAAATATGAAAAGATCAAATTTTATTTTAGTGCCGTTACTATTGTGTGCTTCAAACGCCTATGCTGGAGAACAGTTGGTAAATCAAGCAAAAGGAGTTGGGATAAAGAGCTGCTTACCTACGATTGCCGACTTAGAGCACTTTTTCACAAACAAAGGTACTAATTACGGTTCATGGTCTCTTTGGGCTAGTGATAAACCAGATGACCAGATTTTCAACAGTACACTAGAGATTACCTATTCTGATGGTCCTGTCATTGTTGACTTAACTGTTGCACCAACAAAAGATCAACAGTGCTCTTATTCATATACTCGCACCTGGTACTCGGATCAAAGTTGTATGGCCTTCACCACATCAAGCATGCCGGGTAGCTCCAAGTACAAAATGGAAGTCAATAAGCTTGTTACAGCTTTCGAGGATGATTCTGCCAAGTGGTTACTAACAACGGCTGGTCAAGGGTGTTTGATTCAAAAGAAAGAAATTGGTATCAGGCATAAAGCACAATCGTTATAGCAAGCTCTTAAGAGTGGCTCCCAACGCTTGGTACTTTCAGTTCAAGGTTGGGTTTCGTGTTTACGGCGTAATGTTTAAGTTTAGCTGTGGCGTTGCTCATAACTCAATGCGGGCATCACGTGTCATAGTGCCCTACTAAATCAATTTATTTTCAAAAAGATCAATAAATACAGATAGTTTGTCACGCTACCGAAAATCTGTGTAGTATGACTTTAATAGATGAACTACTTTGCTGTTTTTCAGGGAGAACTCGATGCTTAGTAATGTCCAGCAACACTTTTCTGACTGCCTTTCCTATCAAGGGCGGATTCTTGAACTTGAAGATCTCCATGTTTGGGGAACCAGCGGTTTTGTAGACGAAACTGGAAAAGTACATGTTTACTTTAGTAACTGGTCCAAAGGTGATGCGCGTTCTGCATGGGTAACCAGTTGCAAGGTCAACTATGCAACCGCCGATAGCATTACCTCAACGTTTGTTGATCACGGTACCGTACTGGAGGGAGCGGGGGGTGATGCTTGGGATGCATGGAGTATCCATAACCCTTGTGTTCATAAGGTAGGTAGCAAGTATGTGATGCTGTATATGGGCAGCAACGGCAATACTATCCCCATGAATCAGCAGCAACTGAGTAGCGCCATACTAGAGCTTGAAGAAGAGGGACTATTTGATATTCCTAATAGCCAAATCATCGAGAACAGTAAGCATTCAAAAGACTATGTGGCCACAATATGGGATTACTACAAGCAGGTCGTGGAGACAAAACGGATCGGAATGGCTATCGCCGATAGCCCAGCAGGCCCATTTACCCGAGTCGGTTCACAACCCATGATCGATACTGGAGAGCCCGGCACATGGGATGACTTGGTAACCAGTAATCCTGCATTTTGCGTAACACCTGATCAGCAGTACTTACTCTACTACAAAGCATGGAACAGACACTCTTGGGAAAACGCTCATGGCAATCGCAAATATGGCGTGGCGATGAGTGACACCCTCACAGGTCCGTACAAAAAACTTCTCAGTAACCCCATTATTGACTTCGAACCCCTTGGTAATAATAGTCAGCTAGAGGATGCCACAGTTTTCCGCTTTGATAATCAATACCATATGGTGGCTCGAGATATGGGGGTTGTCGATCATCAACGGGGGATCATCATGTCATCAGATGATGGGGTCCACTTCAATGAACCGGTACTGGCCTATCATGGAGTCGAGCACTACTCCGATGAAACGATTATCTCCCTCAAAGATATGAGCCGCTCAGGAAACTACGAACGACCACAAATAATTAAAAACAACCTTGGTGAGCCGGTAGCGATGATTGCAGCATCAACCGGAGGTAAATATGCGACCTCAACGCCCGCACTGTTTCTGATAGACCAGAGCAAACTTAAGCCTGCCTAGCTCTCTATTAATGACGGATTGGCTATCGGAGCAACAATAATGAACTAACAAGGCGTTGAGATGGGGACAGCAAACTTTGGCTCTTTTGGTCTTGAGTCCATCATGTTTTGTTGGTTCGATGGGAGCGCCAGGTAACTGAGCGTTAGGTCTATTAGATTGACCAAAACAATAAGGATTTTAGGATGTCAGTTTTTACTCATGAAACAGGGTGCTACTTAAGCTATGATGGCGCTGAAATTTACTACGAGTTGTTGGGTGACCCAGCATGTGAGCCACTTGTGTTATTGCATGGTGGCTTAGGTTGCATAACAGACTTGAACAGTGTTCTTGATGGAATTCCGAATAACTATAGGCTCATAGGCATTGATCTCAGAGGACATGGTAAATCAACGATTGGCAATAAAGAGCTAAACTATTACCAGTATCAACGTGACGTTGAAGCTGTACTAAATCATCTAGAAATTCGTTCATTTTCTCTATTCGGCTTTAGCGATGGTGGCATCGTGAGCTATCGTTTAGCAGCATCAGGAAACTGCAATGTTAAAAGGGTAATTACATTAGGCTCACAGTGGCGTTTGAAAGAAGATGATCCATCTATTGAACTGTTAAGATCTGTTACGCCAGACGACTGGAAAGCAATGTTTCCCGATTCAGTTGCATATTATAATAAAATTAATCCGCAACCAGACTTTGAGTTACTAGTTGAGAAAGTAAAGAATGTCTGGATGGATACATCAATATCGGGTTACCCAGACACCACAGTTAGTGATATTCAATGCCCAGTACTTGTGATGCGTGGTGATGATGACTATTTATTTTCATTAGATGAAGCAGTTGAGCTCGTAAAGCGAATTGAAGAATCTAAGTTTATGAATATTGCATGCGCTGAACATGAGGCACACAAAGAATCTACAGATATCTGTTGTTCAATCATAAGTAAATTTCTGGTTTCGCAATAAAAACAGAAACTTGATTACTTTTGCTTGGTGGCTTGTGAATGTCGTCGGTCCCTAGTTGATAGGGCGTAAGTTTCTTAAAGGAATAAGTATGGAAACAAGTAGAATTAAGTTAGTCCCTCCATCATTGGATTATCAACCTCAAATGCTCGAAGCGATTCGGGCGAGTAAACATGAACTTTCAGAGTTTCTGCCCTGGGTTCCTTTCGCATTAACAGAAGAAGAATCCATTAATACCACGAAGCAGGCAATGTCAGATTTTGATAGTTTTGAAAGCGAACTCAGATATTCGATTATAGAAAAAGAGACGGGTAAATTGATTGGTGCTATCGGGCTGATCATACGAGATAAAGAAGTACCATATTTTGAAATTGGTTATTGGTTGCAAACAACTAGTGTGGGAGCTGGCTATGTTACGGAGGCGGTTCAACTGCTTGAAGTTCATGCTTTCACTACATTAAAAGCAAATCGTGTCGAGATCAGGGCAGCTGAGAGTAATACCAAAAGCCGCTCCGTAGCAGAAAGGTGTGGCTATGTTTTGGAGGGTATTGCGTTAAATGAGCGTAGGTTACCCTCAGGTAAGCTATCAAATACCGTGATTTACTCGAAAACCACCTTATAAAGGACATAAAGTGAGCATTAAACAACGTTGAGCTATTTGTCTCGTGTGTGCTGCTGCACTTTCAGGATGTGCTTCTACTTCATCCGAAGGCCCCGCTGTCTATTTCTGCCATTTAGCACGATTTGTGATTTTAATGATAGGCTTTATCTGATATTGAGTTTTGCTTTTGATTTTCATTCCAAATACTGACAATTTGATAGGGTGTAATATTGATTGCTGTAGATGCAATCAATATATTTTAATTCCGAAGTTTATTAGAAGAGAGCATTGAAAGAGTGAATAACTTTAAGAAGTACAATAGCCGGAAAAAGTTTCTACTAGACAATGGCTTTATAGGGGAGGTGCCCCCACAAACTTGGGCTCTTTTTGCTGACCACAAAAATAAATTGGTATTTGTAGGGGTAGATAGCTTAAATGTCGAAGACACTTTAGTTGTTAGTCATAGTTGGAAGTATACTAAAGATGGCAGAAAAAACGGTAATTACAAAAAAGCAATGAAATGTATAGATTTGGTGGAAAATGAAAATTACGCCGTACTATCATTCAATTTTGACTTCACTAAAGGACTATACTCACAACCGACACCACACTATTTAGTTAAAAAAAGTGATGGATGGCATGCTATTGCGAAAGATCTTGATGATGACAAGCTTCTAATGACAGCAGGCGAAATCGAGGTATCTGTTAACAACACAACCTATGGCAGTAAAAATCCCAAAAAGCTTGAAAAAGTAGGTAACGTATACGAAAGAGATCCACGCGTTGTTAAGCAAGCATTGCAACATGCTGGCGGGAAATGTGAGCTGTGTGAGAGCGATACTTTTCTGTCTAAAAAGCAGGAACCTTTTCTGGAAGTACATCATGTTCTTCCTCTTTCTGATGGTGGCAGTGATACCATAACGAATGCAGTAGCTTTATGTCCTAACTGCCACAAAGAGTTACATTTTGGAGTACAATCAGATACTTTAACTAACAAGCTATATGATCAGCTTCCAAGGCTAGTTAGGGAGCATAGTTCAGAAAGTTAACCAATCAGGGTTAAGTGCGGTGAGGCGCGTGCTTAATTTTTTTTGGTGGGTGCCATTTCGCCAAGCGTCATGGCTCACGAAGATTAGGATAACTAACCTTTTTACATTAATCGCTAGATAGGCGATGTCATTCATTTATTATTTTAAAGTTTTCAAATATGCGTGGTTCTTTAAGACGCAAAGTCGTTGAAGTTTGCCAAAAAAAACTAGATCAAAAAGGTGAAAACGTAGGTGTATCGTTTTATGCATTTTTCGCCAATAAAAATGATGACCCAGACTTGCTTATGGAAGCAGCAACTTGGTGGATACAAGAGCACAAACTTGATCATTTTGAGAAAGCTAAGAAGATCAAGGCAATGGTTGAGTCAGGGGAGTAGACTACTCTTTGTTGGCCCAAACCATAATCAATTTCTTTAAGCAAATAGCTCACCGTCGGCAATTTTGGTTGAGTTAAGTAATGAAGGTGGCTTTTTGAGTATGCTCGCAGGAGCTGGTATTCGATAAGGCGTTGTATTACTGCAGTCTTAATCAGACGCCCATAGTAACTAACGTGACTATGGGCGTCTTTTGTTGGTCATTGAAGATTCAGTTAGAAGTAATGATAGAGACCGACTTTGAACGCAAAATTACTGGTCGCCATTCGTTCGTATGCACCCTCAATGGTAACTGCATAATTGTAGGTTGGTGAATAACGCACCTCAGCAGAGTAGCGTTCACGGTGGTGGATGTCTGAGTCTGATAAGTACAGGTATTCAGCGCTTAGCCCGACTTTATAGTTGTCATTGTGGTGCCATATAGCACCTGTTTCAATCCCGCCACCTAGGGTCACAGAGTCCGCGAATAGACGGCCTGATGCGGTAAACATTGAGGCGAGTGCATAGCTTTGCAGCTTATTGTTTGACAAGAATGCCGACTTACCTAACCCGCCTTGAGCAAAATAGTAACTTCGACCTTTGCCCTGGCTCATCTCTCTCTCGTAGCCAACTCGGCCATTCCAAGACCAGCTATTGAGGATATTATTCGAAGGCGAGAGCGAGGCGACGTCAAATAGATAAAATCGATTAAGATAAATATTGGTCCCGTCTTCAATGTCGATCGCGAGCTGAGTATCAAGAAAGCTCAAATTCGCACCTGGAAGGTATCCTGCAGAGGGATCCATAGAATCATGATAAGACGCTCGGTAGTCAAAAAAGAGCTTTGACTCCGTTGAATCCAACAGTTGATGAGAGAGACCTATTCGCGCAGAACCATGTGCTTGCGCTGGGGTTGTTGACGGAACGGCATCAGTGCTTAGACTGCTTTGAGCTGAGAGTTGGCTGCGTTTAAGTAGCAGGTCGCGCATTATTGGTGCGGTTGTTTCTCGGTCAAGGTTAGCGTCTGCGTAGTAGAGAAAGTTCAACCACTCATAGGCCAGCTCGAGTGTATCCGCTTGATCTTGCTCATTGAGATGACTAATGTCGCCCTGCCCCTTGGTTAATGCCTTAGCGTATGGGATAAGGTCGGTACGCAACTGCTCTGCCTGCATTAATAGCTTAGAGCCATAGGACGGACGATAGACGGTGTCTCTGATTAACTTCTCGTGTTCAAGTAGTGCGATTGCATCGGTAGGCACCGCACGGAGATTGAAATGGCGGGTCAAATTCAACTCTGGACGAACCACATCAATCAATGCTAACACTTGGTAGGTGCAGTTTTTGGTCATGTAATAGTAATCGAACGTTGCATCATTCAATTCCCATACATGCTCCAATATCTGTTTCACTTCATCTGGTGATAAATCTAAATCAAACTCCCAGATATCTCGACTTTCTAGGTCTGAGTATTCTCGCACCTTACGGTAATAAGGCATGAGCGAATAATAGCCTGGGTATGAACCGACGAAACCCTTGATCATATAGGCGAGCGGGTTGTCATCGTCGGGGGTCGCCGCATAGTTGATCGCGTATGAAATAAGATCATGTGACGCCTGCTCTTGGTTAGGATCAATTCTTAGCAGGACATGGCCAAACATCGACTCAGGATTATTAATATAGGCCGATGGAAAAATCAGCTTGATGGAGTCGGGATTGATTTCATTCATCCATTCGTCAAGCTGTGGACATTCAGGTAATGGGATCTCAAGTTTATCTTTGCTTAATAAGAATTTATAGCGAGCAGGATAGGTACACCCAAGATCAGGATTTGCACGAAAGGCGCTGATCGACGCTTGCAGCTCTGCAGCGGGGTCGGTATGGCCATTTTCAGCAAAAAAGAACTTGTCACTTCGAACAAGGCTTTTTCCGTTCGATTGGTAGTGCAGAAGTTTTGACCACTGAGCGCTGTTGGCCAGATCAGGTTGTTCATCGCTCGACGCTGCGAAAGCGCTGACGGACAATAAAACGGGTGCAAGTGTTTTTAACAATGTCATATCGTACGAAAAAAGGCACCCAAAGGTGCCTTTGCCTTAGTAAGCAATTTGCCAAATGATTACGAGAATGTGTAACCAGCTAGTTCAGATGTTGCGATAACACCGTTGATGTTGTTTAGAACTTCATCAGACGTTACGTCTGCAGAAGTAAAGATGTTCGCGTAGTTTTCTTGAGCAAGTTTGTTGAATGCTGCTTCGTCAGCTGCTTCAATGTTCCATGCTGAAGATAGAGCACTTAGAGCTTCACCTTCGCCACGAGCGATGTCGCGAGATAGAGTGTCCATGTTGCCATCGATGAACATTGCTACTTTTTCTGAAGAACCTACTACGCCTTCACCGTCACAGCCTAGTGTGCCGAAAGTGATACCGAAAGTTTGGTTACCAGAAATACCGTTTAGAGTAGCGCCTAGTACTTTAAATACTTTACCTTCTTGACCTTCAAGAACAGTAGAACCTAGACCACAACCGATGTCTGAATCAGCCATAACGCTAGTTGACGCTAGAAGACCTAGAAGTGCGATACTTTTTTTCATTTTGTTTACCTTAATTGTATAGTTACCCTTTCATGGGCATTTTGAGATAACTCCGCACTATGGACAAATACGGAGTGAATAAATGGTAATACTTTTAAGCGACTGATCTAAAATAAAAATTAAATTATTTTTTAACTTTTACATTCATGAAACAATTTGACATTACAATACTCAACTAGTTGATATGTAACTTGCTATATATGCAACATGTATTTAATGGGCACTGTGAAGATTTTAACTATTATGAAGCATTAAATTAACCCTATTGTTTAAAAGATGACCGGTAATAAGTTCGACAAATTAATTTGCCTTAGTAAAAATATGGAACCAAGGTCAAATTGATTGGGTTAATACTAGGAACAATTAATAGGACACCCACAATAGTAGGCGAGTATCAATAGAGTTCTCTTTCGTTGGTAGTCACTTTGAGATTGGATCAGCTTGCGTATTTAAGGCACAATGATCCACAAGGTTGGTAGCCTCGCTTCCTCTCTCACACAGCGTTATAAACACAAGCTTTATTATCAATAGAGAACAGTAATGAACATTAGTAGCAGATTGCAACCCGGGGATATTGGCGACATTATCAAGCAGCATGGTACTGTGTATTCGAAAGAGTACGGGTATGATTGTACGTTTGAAGCTTATGTGGCTGAGCCGTTGGCGCAGTTTGCCAAGCGCAGCAATGAAAGAGAAAGAATTTGGTTGGCTAGGTGTTCCGGTGAAATAGTTGGGACGATTTGTATTTGTGAAGTATCGACGGCTGAGGCTCAACTCCGCTGGTTTATGGTTAACCCGAAAGCTAGAGGTAGAGGGTTAGGAAAAACGCTGATCGACAATGCGATCAACTTTTGTCTCGCAAAGAACTACTCTAAGATCATCTTATGGACTGTCGCAGGCCTAGCTGCCTCGAAGTCAATCTATCTTAATAATGGTTTCGAGCTGGTTCATGAGGAAGCTTGCGAGCTTTGGGGACAACCGCAGCTTGAACAATGCTACGAAAAGCACTTATAAGTCTAACAGTCCTGAATAGATATTCATTCAGTTTTGATAGCCGTTTGCAGCCAAAATATCGATCAGCAAAGTAATCCATCTCACGTTGCCATGCTTGCTGTGAACTTGTGGTTTTCTATAAATATATATAGAAAATATCATGCCGTGGTCTGAATAATTATTAGTTCTCCATACTATGAGTTTTAGCTTCGTTGTACTTGTTTATTGTTCTCTTTTCAAAAATACGTATGAAATGCTCTCTTATCCGATGTCAGATTTTATGCTCTTGTGGAAATAATTTAGTATTTTATCAAAAGCGTTAAATCTGTCTCTACCATGGGTTAAATAAAACAAGCGTAAAATACACTCGTTAACTTGCACTTATGAAAGCTTGGCTATAATTACAGTCTCGATTCATTATCGAGGTGGGTAATAACGCTATACGCGCCCGGGGTTTAGGGATAACCCATGATTAAACGCAGTAAAAAACTGGCTAGATTATAAGGGATTTCAAATGCAGTATATCAATAATTACCAAGCAAAATACCGAACGTCGTTTGCTTTAATATGCTCTCTCCTATTTGTGACAGCATGTGATAGTGATGATGATAGTGCTCGTAATATCCAGATCCAAACAGATGTTTTAACCGAGAGCGACTTTGCGAATAATAGTCGTCTACGTGCCAACCCAGAGCGGGGCACGCTTGTTGTCTTTCTTGAACCAAGCTCATCCACAGTCACAGCTGACTCGAATCGTGAATCAGGCAGTGACTCCATACCTTATCACTATTCACGCGCCCTCAATCATACCTTTTGCTTTGAGGACGGTAATAGTGATTCAGACCACTCCATGGTGCTTAACGATAGCGATGGCGCACAAGTACTCAGTGTTTCAGCCAACGAAGAGTGCGTAACGGCAATCGTATCAGAAGGGGAGTATCATTTAGTGCTTAGTCACGGCGAACACCTTGATAGCACAGAGGTGACTTTTTTAGTGACTACGCCTGATGGTGGTCCTCACTCTGACGTGATTAGCGAGAACTATCCGTTAGTTGCCAGAGTATTAAGGGCGGTTGGCAATGTATTTGTCAGGTCGGCTTATGCAGATGAAACCGTGGATAACAATGTAACAACGCTTATCTCCACCAACTCATGCAAGGAGTGTGATCTTTCCGGTGCAGACTTGAATGGTGCAACTCTGACCTTTGCCGACCTTTCTGGTGCTGATTTGAGTGATGCTATCTTGACTAATGTTGACCTTTTCGAGTCAACACTGACTGGCACCAACTTTAGTGGTGCCGATATGAGCAACGGCGACTTTCGTGGCTCGGAGATGACCAATGCTGATCTGAGCAATGCCAATCTGAGTGGCGCTTATTTTTCTAGTGCGCAGCTGTCTCCTTCAAACCTTGATAACGCGACCGTGACCGATACCGATTTTGATAACGCCAATCTTGTTGGCGCAACTTGGACTGATGGCGGTATTTGTGACATCACATCGGTGGGCTTTTGTAGTTCAATTGGTGGGGGCGAGACCAACCCTTGCGATACGATAAAGCAAGGCGAGACCGATGATGGCAATATCGTTTACCAATGCTTGCTACCGGCCGTTGATAAAGAAGTCTGCAGCACAGAAATAGGAGGGCTTGACGGTGGCACGCCAATCACTACCTGCGAAGCGAAAGATGCCTCGGAGCTCATTACCTCGGTTGAGCTCATCGATGTGTTCGAGCAAGCCAGTTCGTCGTTTGACGTCACCCTAGATAACGACACGCCGATGGCCATTTTGGCTTGGGGTGGAGAGGGGGGCATTGGCTCTAGCGGTGGGCTTTGGACCTCAGGTGGAGATGGTGGCGAAGGGGGGTTCGCATCAACCGTTACCACTCTATCTGACTTTCTCGATAATTATGGGAAAACCTCCTTTTATTACTATATCGGTGAAAATGGCACACTGAGCAATATTGCGGGTGATGGCGGCTCATCAACACTGGTTTTAGTGGAGGAAAGTAGCCCGACAGATCTAGAAGACGACGTCATTCTTATTGCTGGCGGTGGCGGCGGTGGTGAGGACTCGAGTTTCTTCGTCGATGGCACAGATGGTGCTAGAGGTGGGATTGCTGCCTCATCGATAATGGGGCAAGGCACGGTTGGTATCGGACAAAGTTTTACCGATGGTCCGAATGGCGGTAGCTCAGAGGAATGGGGTGATGGAGGAAGTGGTGCGAACGATGGCAAGGATGGTATAGGCGGCCAGGGTGGCCAAGGCTATTTGGGGCGCAATAGTGAATGGGTTAACGGTGATCCTTCAGTTGGTTCTGACGGTAGAGGGGGTAACTCCGATGATAGCTTTACCTCCAGTGGTGGAGCAGGCGGCGGTGGCGGCTATGGCGGCGGCGGTGCGGGTGATGGTGGTGCCGGTGCAGGCGGCGGAAGTTGGTCGATTATTCCCACCACTACCTGTAATAGCGCTCCAACCCAAGAGACTGCACCGTCGAGTCCAGGTTCATCAGGTGATGATTTTGGCAGTAAAAATGGTGCTGTTGAAGTTTGGATATTCCCCAAAGGTTGTTAAGGCCTGACAGCTATTATCATTAACCAAAATCGTATCGTTCACTAGAAAAATGAACGATACGATTTGTGTTGAGTTGACGATATAGTCTGATTAATTGCCTTAGTTCAGACCAGATCCGCCACTTCAATTTGAAATGAAGAGAGTTACTCACTTGGGTATAAAGCCTGTAAGGTTAAGAGAGATTTTCTATCGTCACCTAGAGTTGGTAGAAACAGAACATCCAAATAGACACCCACCTTTATATTAAAATGTGTGCGAGGAGTTAATCAGATAAGGCCCTCGCACTGGATGGGCTCAACAAGGATCCAGCGAGGCATTCGCTTGCTCAAACCCTTGCAGTACATTCACAGTGTTGTGGCCGATTGCCTCAACCGCATAACCACCCTCCATAACAAACAATGTCGGCAATCCGAGTGTTGCAAGTAGTTGACCCATTTGTAGATATTCTTCGGTTTTAATCTTGAAAAAGCTAATCGGGTCGTGTTCATAGGTATCCAATCCTAGAGAGACGACTAATACGTCTGCCCCATAGTGCTTAAATGCTTGCAAACTCAATTTGAGTTTCTCAGCCCATACAGCGTAAGGAGTGCCCGCAGGAAGAGGGTGATTTAAATTAAAGCCTGTCCCTGCTCCTCGACCAATTTCATCGGCATGGCCTAGATAATAGGGAAACGCGTCTTTGGGATCACCGTGAATGGAGCTGAAGAACACATCATCTCGCTCGTAAAAAATCGACTGGGTGCCATTACCATGGTGAAAATCAACATCCATTAGGGCGACCCGGCAAAAGCCATGCTCACGCAAATATTGAGTGGCCACTGCCGCATTGTTAATAAAGCAATACCCCCCAAACTGATCTCTAGAGGCATGATGACCTGGTGGCCTTGCGAGTGCAAAAGCAGTACGCTCACCCTGAGCAATAAGATCCGCCGCGGTTAAGGCCACATTAGCAGATAACCAGGCGGCCTCGGCGGTGTTCTCTGCGATAGAAGTTTCACCACATAATGCGTAGTAACCGAGTTTGCCATCAATATGGCGGGGAATGTGGGGACTGGTCATTGATCGAGAGGGCCACACATTGGGAATGGCCTCTCCTTGCAACCCAGCCGCTTGCCACTGTTGCCAACAGGTATCAAGAAACTCAAGGTAGTCTCGACTGTGGATCCGCTCAACATGATAGCGAGGAAAGCTAAGTGGCGGTTGAGTTTCGCCTAATCCGGTTGCAGCAATGGCCTGACAAACATAGTCCATCCGAGCAGCGCACTCAAAAGGTGTGATCAGTTGCCCGCCGCATAACTCTGTCTTGGTGTTATGTCGGATATGCTCAGGGGAGTACACAATCTTCATCTTATTACATCCTTGTAATTACAGTAACATTGCTTTTACTTACCCTACCTACATCTTTGTGTGATACCAAGTGCTTGATATAAAATAATCGCTTATCGATAGGGTACGATGTTCTGGGGACGGAGAGGAAAATAATTGTATTCACCACAAGCGTCCAATTGTTATATATTGGGTATACAGACAGTTGAATATCAATTCTCACAGGAAGTGAAGCAATGGAACGTTGTGGGCAATGTAGACAATTTACCAGAACTCGAGAGAACCAAAAGGACCTTTGTGGTGCGTGGGGTCAGCCCACCACGGCGGACAAGCCAGCATGTTGATTCTATCTCCCCAAGAAACAGCCAGTTTTATCTGCAAAGACAAGCAGTGCTTGGTGCCAGAGCAATACACAGACAGCCCAAAAGAGTGTCACTTCCTAACATTTTCCACAGCGAGTAGCCAAAGACTATATGAAAAAGCTAATTTCTGATTGCCTGTATTTTTTTGTCGTTAACTCTTCCGCGATTTTTAAAATTTTTGGTCCTTTCATTATAACGACCGCTCTTGTTGGACCATTGGCTGAACTATCGTTTACCTTGCCAGAATATAGTGCTTGGTATTATGTACTCTATCTAATTATTGCTAGTTCAATAAAAATCTATCTAATGGCTCAGTTAATAAAACTCATGGCGAGTTTGGTTTCAGGTCAACCTATTGAGCAGTCTGTCTCTTTAGGTCTTTGGTTACGATTGGTTGTGATTTATACGGTTATAAGTATCGTAGTTGTGTTGGGTCTATTTGTTTTTATCATCCCAGGGATCTATTTGGCCGCTCGCTATGCGTTTGCAGACTTTGAGATCGTGCTGAATAATCAGCGACCGCTTGCTGCATTGGAGGAAAGTTGGGCCGACAGCAAAGAAAGTACAGCGAAACTGATGTTGGTTACGGCGCTGATTTGGGGATCTCAGTTGATGATTGGCTATGTGTGCGAGTCATTGGGCGCATTGTCACCGATCCTTTATCTCGTGACATCAAGCTTTGCTCAAGTAATTGACTCGATTGCGATTATCCTAACATGTGTTGCTTATTTTAGGGTATACGTTACCAATTCACCAGCCAATCAATCAACCCCAGCGAAAATTGCGTCTTGAGGTCACTTGGGTATAAGGGCAGTAACCGATTCAGGGATGACGGTGTTACAGCTTGATTTCAATAGTGTTATTAACTCGAAATTAAAGTGTGATCTGAGTCAATTCACAGTTAAAAATATAGTGGTAACGTTTACCCATAAAATTGGATAGCAGTTCCAATACACTAAGATGTGTACGCCAACTCTCTAACCACTCCTTTCGCTCTCAAAGCGAAATCAGTTCTTACCGAGCTTGACTAAATCAATATCACACAGCTGCTTCCATCGAGAGTTTAGTAAAACTATAGGAGATAGAGCAATGAGTGATATTGCACTCTCTATCAGCTTATTATCGCTGGTTGCAGTGCTTGGGTTATGGATAGGTAATTGTAAGATAAGGGGGGTTGGCCTAGGGATTGGCGGGGTCTTATTTGGTGGGTTAATTGTTGGTCATTTTGCTCAAACTCTTGATATTGTACTCGATCTGCATACCTTACACTTTATCCAAGAATTCGGTTTAATATTATTTGTATACACTATTGGTATTCAGGTAGGTCCTGGTTTTTTTGCATCATTGAGAAGCTCAGGGATGAAACTTAACGGATTTGCTGTGCTAATAGTCGCTTTGGGTGGCTTGGTTTCTGTTGTTATCTATTCAGTTTTTGAAGTCCCTCTGTCTGTTATCTTAGGTGTTTTTTCTGGTGCAGTAACCAATACTCCTTCCCTTGGTGCTGGTCAACAGATTCTTAGTGAGTTAGGTATGAATAGTGAGGCTATAGGCCTTACTGGTATGGGTTATGCGGTCGCCTATCCATTTGGTATTTGTGGCATATTACTCACGATGTGGCTGTTAAGGTTAGGGTTTAAAATCGATGTGGCCGAGGAGGCTGATAATTTTGAAGTAGATAGTGGGAAGAAAAGGGAAGGGCTATTATCTGCGAATGTTGAGTTACAAAATGACAACTTAGACGGGCTCCAGTTATCAGAGGTCATTGGCTTGATTAAAGGAGAGGTCATTTGCTCACGATTGAAGCGTGGTGAAGAGCTCATTATCCCCAAACCAATAACCCATGTAAAAGTGAACGACTGCTTGCATTTGGTTGGTGACGAAAATGCGCTCAATCAGGCTACTATGGTTATTGGTAAAGAGGTCAAAGCTAACTTGTCTACCAAAGGAACAGAAATGAGATCACAAAAAATAGTGGTCACTAATGAAAATGTCCTTGGGAAAAAAATTGGCGAATTAGGCTTGAAAGATCAATATGATGTCGTTGTTTCACGTATTAACCGAGCTGGCGTCGAGCTAGTCCCTAATACAGATACTCAATTGCAATTCGGTGATATTTTGAATCTGCTCGGACACAAAGAGGCGATATATTCATCCGGCAAGCTCCTGGGTAACGCGAAGCAGAAATTAAAGCAGGTTCAGATGCTGCCGATTTTCTTAGGTATTGGTCTTGGAGTCTTACTCGGATCACTACCTATTTATCTACCGGGACTCCCTGCGGCGATTAAGTTAGGCTTGGCAGGAGGGCCTCTACTCGTCGCATTGATTCTGTCAAGAATAGGGAGTATTGGGCGGCTCTATTGGTTTATGCCACCAAGCGCGAGTTTAGCTCTAAGAGAGATGGGGATCGTCCTTTTTCTTGCTGTCGTAGGGTTGAAATCGGGAGGAGGCTTTATTGAGACTTTGGTCAATGGTGATGGCTTGTCTTGGATGGGCTATGGAGTGCTAATCACATTCACTCCCCTCGTTACAGTTGGTATTTTCGCGAGGATATTTGGTGGTCTAAATTATTTGACTATTTGTGGAATGTTGGCGGGTGCGATGACTGATCCGCCCGCATTGGCTTTTGCTAACGGTATACATCCAAGTAGTGGTGCACCCGCCCTCTCATACGCAACAGTCTACCCGTTAGTTATGTGTTTAAGAATACTACTACCACAGTTATTAGCTATAGCGCTTTGGGCGGGATAATGACTACCTGAAAAGAGTAAATAAGCAGACTTATCCTTTGGTAAATTAAATTTAAGTGGGTAACTGTTTTTACAGGCTTCCACAAGTCTGCTTTTGCTACTTGATGTCTAATGCTAAACGTTTGTTATTGAGCGCTAGTACAGTAGATCAAATTCGTAGATTAAGGTTGCATATGATTTTTCAATTATGGAATTTTATTTTATAAATGGTATAAGTTCATGGAATAAGTAGTATTGTTAGATTATTTTGTTCAGCGTAAATTTAAGGGGGAGAAATGACTTGGAGTGTTGAAGATGCAAAGCGGTATCTATCGGAGTTTGGCTTAAAACCGGTATTGAGTAGGATTGGCACTGGTTCTGGAGAAATCTACTTAAGTAATATTCGTCGCGTAGCGCCAAGTAATATGAATGACTCTAATAAATATGCTTATTATATTTATAGTCAAAGTGGTGATGCAAAAGCTTTACTCGTCACAACATCTATAGCTGATAGCAAGTATATTAGAGAGGCGGAATTTATGTTTCGGCGCTTGTTAGGTGGGCTGGTTAAACAAACGACTAGCAGTAGGATGTCAAAGAACTTTTCTTTAGAGGATGGAAGTGCTGAGTTGATTGAAAGTACGTTGGTTCAAATAGAGAGAAATAGCGAAAAATATCAAGGGTCGTTAAGAGGTATTATCAGTTTGGAAAACGATGCGGATAAGGCAAAAGAGTGGGTCAGTGTTATCAATGATGCACAATTAGAAAATAGCTGATAGTTATGTTTTTAAGTGAAGAATACAGTCGTGTGATAAAATTAAAGAATAATATACCCGAGTAAATTCGTCCCAAGAAAGCCAATATACTGGCTATGAAGTATGCGAATTGAGTTGACTTGGGTATATTATTGACGCTTCAGTCAGTGTTTGAACGAGATTCACTCATTGTTGGCCGATTAGCACTTACTCAACTAAGAGTGACTCGAAGGGCGACTTGAGATCATTATTTTGTCTAACAACTTTTGCGCTTTCTTAGGGTTATCAAGATCAATGACCTCTATCATCTCACACTCATCGCGTACCATCTCATTGATAAGGCTAGGGTAGTGACGACAATCCTCTGGTCGGTCGTGGTAGATGCGACAGATGAATTTGTCGTTATCGTGAGGTGTTTGCTTGGGCGAAAGCTCGAGAAACGGACAGCGGTCGAGAGGTTGCTTTGTTTGTGGGTCAAACCAAATTTTACCCTCATGCACATACTCATAGATATCGGGGTTAAATAACTCCCACAAATCTATCTCTTCCTGCGTCGCAGCAAGCCCACCATTACCGTATTTAATGCAGCACTTACCACACTGGTTACATTCTTTCATCATAGGTTGCCGGAGTAGAGGGTTGACGAGTGAGTGTATCATCCATAGCGAACAAAGCATGATTTAATATGAGTGATCTATCATGGGTGTCTTGTTAGATTCTGCAAATTTAGGTCAAAACTGCTACCTGCTGTCAATTGCTGAGCTAGCGTTATACTGATCACAGAGCGGTTATCTAGGTTCGAGCGTATTTGCCTGAACATGTTATAAGATATGAATGAGCTTTGCTGGGTTCTATTGGTAGAATCAGCCAAGAACAACAACTAGTTAGGAGCTGAAAATGGAATACGTTCTTGTCCTTGCCGTAATAGTTATCTCTGTTCTGGTGTTTAAAGATCGACCGATTATGACACTGACTTTCGATAATGGAAAACTCACTAGCCAGAAAGGTCGAATTCCAGTTGGTTTTTTATCGGGTTGCAAAGATATCGCCCATAAGCAGCCATTTTCGGGCACGGTCAAGGTGTACAAAAATCGCTTTACGACCAAGCTGGTGTTTTCCAAGTCTGTGCCATCTAAGGTAAAGCAGCGTATCCACAACGTGTACCCGTATAGTGGTGGGACAAAAAAACATGGCAGACGTGCCTGAACATCATCAAACCCAAGCATCGGCTTGAGATAGTGGCGTTCTGTACGTCGCCACTATAGATTGGTCGCCTTGATAATTAATTTCTTGATAACTATACAGTTCGATGGAAGTGTTCAAGGTCACGTCTTGCTACATTGGGCCAATTGAAAGCTCGGTTAAATGGGGTTGCTCGCGTTGCTTCAAAGTTTGCTTAGTTTGTCTATGTAACAATCACTTATATAGAGACTAAGTCAAAGAGGCAGGGACGTATGTATGACACTGTGATATTTGAGTATGAGGGTACCCTTTGTCAAAGAGGGTGTTTAGCGAGTGCTTTAGCCAAAATCTCTGAAAGTCGCCAGGCTTATCAAATTGGCCAACTGATCGAGCGATATCTGGCCGATTTCTCTCGAGTTGGTAGCACGTCCCAACCTGATTGGCAGTTAATTTGGCAAGTGGCTTTTGCTACCTATGGCCAATCGTTTGATGAGCAGCTTGGCATAGAACATCTCCAACGCTTTGTTGCTGACAATCAGCTATATGATTATACCTTGCCATTACTCGAAGTATTGCAGGACCAAGGGCTCAAAACGGTGCTGCTGGCCAACGTTGTTGGGTGTAGCGAGGTCTATCAGCAAGACTTAGATAAAAGGGGGCTCACAGCTCACTTCGACCGAGTTATTTGGTCCTCGGATATTGGCTATCGTAAACCCAACAAACAAGCCTTTCAAATTGCCTTGAATAGCACAGGGAGCCACTCATCGAGCACACTTTTCGTCAGTGATAAAGAGCTGACGGATATTTGGGGCGCGAGCTCGCTCGGTATGGCGACCATGCTGGTAACAGATCAGTACCAAGTAAGCCGATTCGCTGATTATGTGGCGCTAAAAACTAACTTGATGGATGAAATCAAGCAGGCTACCCGTTTTACCAAGATGATAAATGATTAGTAACAGGGTTTGATGACCCTCCGCTGGGTTAGCGCAAGTGATCAATGAACCAAGATGAATCTAGTCTAGATATAGAGCGCCCTTGGTTCATTGATGATGAGACTCAGCTCAGCGCCGCCAAGATTGTCTCCGCCTTACTCGCTTCAAACTCTTGGCCCTGTTCAATGTTAAGTTGGGTGACTAAACCGTTATCGATAATCATGGCATATCTTTGTGAGCGAATACCACCAAAGCTCGCGGTATCCATCTCCAGCCCAAGCGCTTTGGCGAAACTGGCATCCCCGTCGCCTAGCATCATTATCTCACTGGCATTTTGGGCTTCACCCCAGGCTTGCATCACAAAGGCATCATTGACAGCGACACAGGCAATCAGGTCGACGCCTGCCGCTTTTATTTGATCGGCTAGAACAACATAGCCGGGTAGGTGTGCTTCAGAGCAGGTCGGCGTAAACGCCCCCGGCACGGCGAAAAGTACAACTTTTTTATTAGCAAACAACTCATCGGTATTATGGCTGATCATGCCATCATTGGTCAGCTCACTGAGTGTTGCCTTTGGTATGGCTTGGCCTTGTTGAATCATCGTCGCATCCCTTGTCGTGTTGGTTGTGATCAGTGTAGTGGCTAAAGTGCGATCAGACCAAGTTGGACTCTGTTGCTAAACCAGCAGTAAGCTTGGGTGAAATCCATCATCATCTTCTGCTAAACTCGCGGTTTAGATTGCCATCCAGTAGGAACCGATATGAGTCAAGAACAACCCAACAACCCATTACACGGGGTAACCCTAGAGATGATGCTCGTGCGTTTGCACGAACATTTCGGGTGGGAAGGACT
The DNA here is from genome assembly GCF_055391395.1 of Vibrio sabulosilitoris. Lineage (NCBI taxonomy): Bacteria > Pseudomonadati > Pseudomonadota > Gammaproteobacteria > Vibrionales > Vibrionaceae > Vibrio > Vibrio sabulosilitoris. The sequence continues at coordinate 1,593,571 of NZ_AP029600.1, read as the reverse complement.
GGATGCACAGATCCAAATCAACTGCTTTTATAACAACCCCTCTATCAAATCGTCGTTGAAATTTTTGCGCAGAACCCAGTGGGCACGCGATAAGGTAGAAGCGCTCTATATCGAGACTTTCTGTCAGTAAGGGAAGGGGCTCACAATTCTACTGTGTAGATCTGGGCTTTCATCCTCCCCAATGTGTTTTTCAAGGAGAGCAGTTTGGCTAAAAAATATTACGTTGTTTGGCAAGGTCGCGAGACGGGGATCTTTACTTCCTGGGCTCAATGCAAAGCTCAAGTAGACAATTTTTCAGGGGCTCGCTTTAAGTCTTTTCCAAGCCTAGAAGAAGCGCAGGCCGCGTTTGGTCGTCCATCGAAGCTCAAGGCTTCAACGACCAAAGCAAAGACTAGTAAGCCAAAATCCACACCACTGACCCAAAGTCAGATAGATGCCATGCCCTACGCGGTTAAGATTTTTACCGATGGTGCTTGTGAGCCTAATCCAGGTGAAGCTGGCACTGGCTTGGCTGTATACCAAGATCAAACGCTTAGTGAGCTTTGGTATGGCTTGTATCAGGCGCATGGCACTAATAACACTGCCGAGTTGCATGGACTCAATCAGGCATTGCTGCTTGCCAAGGAGAAGCTGTTACAAGGGTATAGCGTTGGTATCTACAGTGACTCAAGGTATTCCATTGATTGTCTGACTAAGTGGGCGGTCGGCTGGGAGAAAAAAGGTTGGACTAAGTCTGACGGTGAGATAAAAAACCTCGATATCATCAAACCTATGTATGCCTTGTACCAGCAGATTAAAGCGCAGATCAACATTCACCACGTCAACGGGCATGTCGGCATTGAGGGGAATGAGCTGGCGGATCGCATGTCGATTGTGGCGATACAAGCACGTGAACCTAACCTGTGTCGATATACTGATACCGACGATCTAACGCAAATATTGGCGCTGCGCGCCGGTTAGTTACAACCCACTTTTTACAGCCAACAACAAGCTTCACGTCAATGAGGCTTGTTGATTTATCTCTTAATTTCATCTGGCGTTATATTACTCAACATCGTGTTATCGATATTGGCCCGAAGTAATAAATTGGCCAAAGCTCTCACACCAAACAATCACCGTGTTGTACTGATTGATGTCGACACCATCGCCCAACGGTAGCATGAATTGATTGAAGGTCTTGATGTCGCCGACTTGGATCATCGACGCTTTTACACGATTGAATTCATCCTCGGTCTCTAGGTATTCAGGTGAGAGGTAAAGCTTGTAGTCTGGCCCTGGCGCCAACTCTCCTACAAAGTTGATACTATCAGTCGCGAGCGATACCTTGCCCTCTCCCCAATGAAGAAAGTCGCTGTCTTGGCGGTTTTTATCAAAGGTCGCAGTATATTGTGCCTTGGCCTCGACGTTTTTTATCGTGGATTCAGGCGGTGCCTCTGGCGCAATTAAAATTGGCAGAGCGTAAATGCCCAGTGCAAATCCTATCGCTAATGCTGCTAGGTGTGAGATGGTAAAACCAATCACTCGCATTGTTTATGCCTCCATGGCTAGTTAATTAGTGGTTATCCTTCCTAACTATAGTCAAAACAACACTTAGCAAGTTGTTAAGGAGTAAGTTCACGATATTTTTCAGGATATCGGTCATTCACCAGTTGAGGGGGCTCGTTTTCTGCTGCACACTACGCGTAAACGTGTTCACCATTAGATTTGTCAGAGGGAAAAATGAAATACATCGGAAGTTGTCACTGCGGTCAGGTGCAGTTTAGTGTTGAAGCGCCAGAGGTGATTGAGGCGGATCTGTGTAACTGTTCAGTGTGTAAAAAATCGGGCTATTTACACCTTATCGTGCCCAGCTCCAAGTTTACCCTTATCGCTGGGAGAGAGAGTTTGAGTGTTTATACCTTTAACTCTAACGTGGCACAGCATTACTTCTGCCGAGAGTGTGGTATTAAACCCTTCTATATTCCGCGTTCGAATCCAGATGGTATCGATGTGAATGTGAACTGCATCGACACGCCAATTAAGAAAATCAATATTACCGATTTTGATGGGCAGAACTGGGAGCAACATGCACATACGCTTGCACACAAGAGTAAAGAGGTTGAGCGCAGCCAGTGAGGCATTAGTTGTAAATTGTGGTCAAAAACCTAACACGATATTGCAAGTAGGCTAGAGGCGACTCGCATTTTGGTCTGGAATCGATATAGCAGTTTGCAAGCGCAGTTGGCTCAGTACTAGGTTGATAAAACACGGGCTAAATATAGCCATCAACCAAGTCGAGAATCTCAATGAAAGATCAATGCAGAAAGTGGGGTTTTATCGCCTATACCACCTGGTGGTTAGGCGATTGGCTTTACAGTATATTTTTATTGGTCGAACACGGTTACTTCGATCTGTTAGGCATCATGATTGTAGTGTCGATGTTGGTGTTAATTAGTGCCTTGGGTCTGATAGGCTACGCTCTGCAGTTTCGTTTGTTTTCTCCCAACGTATGGCGGAATCTGTTTTACTTTCATACTGGTATCCTAATTCTAAAGTCGGTGATATTTATTTATGGGGTGTATTTCCCTGCGCTAGTCGGGTATATCATTAGTTGGCTGTTGAACGCTCCGCTATTGATTGGCCTGTATCGCTATTCTCAGCCTAATCGAGAGATATGGAAAAAGAGAGAAGACCAGGCCTTGCTTGAGCAGTTGAAGGGTGCACTTTGCAGCCATGGCCACCTGATTGCAAGCCACACGACTGGCAATAAAAATATCAAAGTCGATTTGATTATGCAGCCAGAGGGCTATGTGGTGCGGATGAAATATATAGCAGATACAAACCAATCTTTTAAAAATGAGTTCGCCAGCCTTGAGAGCGCTATCAAGTTTATCGAAACGTATGCCTCGATTGGTCCTAAACAGCTACTTAGTGCCCACGGGTAAGTCACTTATTGTTATTTCAGGGCCATGATCGGATAAAGTTTGCCGCAACTCACTCAGAGACGGTTGAGGCTTTGCGCCGCTTTAACTAGAATGTCGGTTTTATTATCAATCTCAGGTTCAAACTATGAGTGACAACAACGCAAAACCAACTTTACCCGATCGCCTAGCGGGCAATCCGCGCAGCCCATTCCACGTGGCTGAATGTTTCGAGCACCACATTGGTATTCGTCTAAACGGTAAAGAGCGTACTGATGTTGAAGAGTACTGCATCAGCGAAGGTTGGGTGAAAATCCCTTCACCAAAGGCAAAAGACCGTTGGGGCCAGCCGATGCTGATCAAACTGAAAGGTGAAGTAGAGGCATTCTACAAATAAAGTCTTTCTGTGGAAGCAACTGCATGTTGACTTTACCAAGTCATACCTTACAGTACTTGGGTAGGTTGGCATGCATTGCAAACAGATACAGAACACCGATGGTGCTAACTGTAAATCAAAGTCAACCAAGACTCGAGTTAGCGGCAAATTGTTGGCGATATTGATTAGGTGAAATGGTCAGCAGCTTACGAAAGTGGTGGCGCATTGTCGTTGAATTCTCAAACCCACTGAGCTCAGCTACCTTTTCAATACTGTAGCCTTCATTTTCTAACAGGACTTTGGCCTTTTCCAGCCTCTGATGAGTGAGCCACGCCTTGGGGCTGAGATTAAAGCTAGAGCGAAACTTACGATCAAAGGTGCGTCTAGACATATTGGCGCGAGCAGCCAAGCTGTTGATGTCGATTTCTTCATTTAGGTGACTTAGAGCCCAGTCTATCGACTGTGCAAATTGGTTAGGCACTACCAGTACAGGTGTTTCTACAAACTGTGATTGCCCACCGTGGCGATGAGCCGATATAACCAATCGCCGGGCCACTTGGTTGGCAATCGTATACCCAAAATCTTGGCGAATGATTTCCAAGCCTAAATCGATAGCAGAGGCACTGCCAGCTGAGCAACCGATCTGGCCATCATACACGTAGAGCACGTCGTCCAGATAGTTAAGGTTAGGAAAGCGTTGTTGAAACGTTTGAGCATACCGCCAGTGTGTCGTCGCATTCCGCCCCTCTAAAATCCCTAACGCCGCAAGCAAAAAAGAACCTGAGCAAAAAGATACGATCCTTTTTCCTTGTTGATAGCACTGCAACACTTGTTCAGCTAGCAAGGGGGGCAAATTAGACTGGTCGGCAGGCCAACTGGGGACAATTAACATATCGTAGCTGTCCAGCTGCTTTACAGCTTTCGCTTGTAACATTAAGCCAGCAGTTGTCTCCAAGGGGGTATCTTCAAAACTTACCACCTCGCACTGATACCATGATTCAAACTCTGGGCGAGGCAGACCAAATAGTTCGACTGCACATGCCATTTCAAACATGGCTACATGCGGAAAACTCAAGATTGCGACACGCATAGTCTTCATCGTTATCCCTGCAAATAATTTTGGCTCAATATTAACGAAATGTGACTTCCAAGCCAATGGCTAATCTTGTCGGTGTGCTGCAAGATGATTCTCGACTTCACAACTTAAGGAGAGAGTTATGTCATCAGTTGTATCCAGAATTGCTGCAGCCCCGAGTCAAGAGGCATTGGCCCACTTTGAAGCCTTGCTACATTTTGAAACCGACTGCTGGGATGTACACCATGCCATCACTAACGATCGAAAAGACTTTGTTCTCCTCGATGTGCGCGGTAAAGAAGCGTTTGAGCGAGGGCATATAGAAAGTGCTGTTAACTTAATGCATACCCGCATCAATGAACAAAGTTTGTCGGACTATCCTAGTGACACCTTATTTGTGGTTTACTGTGCAGGACCTCACTGCAATGCAACAGAAAAAGCAGCGATTCGCTTAGCTAAATTATCGCGCCCCGTTAAGAAGATGATTGGTGGTGTAACTGGCTGGATTGATGAAGGCTTTAGCTTAGTTGTCGATACAAGCGTTGTTGTCGAATAACGTTGTATTTCGCGTCGCGATGAACTGCAGCTATCACAGTTAATGGAGGTGCTTGCAGAGTTTGAGGGCTACGACAAAGCTATTTTGTAAGAGAATCAGCCTTGACTCTGAAGTCTGCTTCTAGAGATCATTTGAGTATATATGAGGAGCGAAATATGCCCCATTGTATTATCGAACACTCATCATGCATCGAACCGGAAGAGTTGAATCTAAAAGTCTTCCAGGGTGCTTTAGAGTCGAGTTTGTTTGAGCCTGATGGTAGTGATATAAAGGTAAGAAGTATCGCATATGAACATTATCAAACGGGCTCCACCAAAGGGAGCTTTATTCACGTCACTCTGCGTATTCTCTCTGGCCGCAGTGAGCAAGATAAGTTACTTTTGTCTAATACTGTTATGTCTAAGTTGAAACCAATCCGGTTAGCTAGCGCTTCTATAACTGTCGAGGTCATCGATATAGACCGAAGCAGGTATGCCAAGTTGATCGTTTAAGTAGGTTAAACAGCTTAAGGTCGATTTAACACGCTTGATATTTTGGGTTTAGAACTCGTCCTGTGATTATAGCGTTGGCATTGAGTTGTGTGGTAGCGTGGTTTACACGTTTATTAGGCGATAGCCAACGAGGAAAAATGGAACTTATCATATTTGAAAAACCTGATTATAAACAGTTGATCGACTGGATTGATTCAAAGGATTTGAATTATTTGTGGGGTGGCCCCAGTTATGATTTTCCTCTTACACATCAACAAATCAAGCATCATTGCGCTCAAGAGTGCGTGTTTCCGTATCTAGCGAAGCATGAAGGCCAGAATGTTGGTTTCATCGAGCTATATCAAGTTTCAATGTCAGAGTTCCATGTATGTAGAGTGTTTATTTCAAGTGAGTTTCGTGGACAAGGTTTAGCTCAAGAAATGATGCGATTAGCGACACAAAAAGCCGCACTTGAGTTCAATGCTAACTTGCTGACTCTATATGTTTTTAGTCACAATGAATCGGCTATAAAGTGTTATGAGAAGCTTGGGTTCAAAACCACTTCAGTTCAAGCTAGAGAACGAGTGTTAGGAGGGAAGGTTTGGGAACTGAGGGCAATGGAAAAACGGCTTTAGATTGAATTGTGCAATTCATCGAGGTGACTATAAACGCCCCCACGATCACACATGGTGTGCTTTTATAATCTAAGTTCCAGGGAATATTTCCTATGTAACGATCACAGCAGTGCCTTAGGAGCCGTATGGATGTGGTGGGTGCGATAATACTTCGATTACCAATAGTTATTATATTAGTGAGAATGAAATCGAGAGACGATATACACACATTAACTGACTAAGATTAATAGATTTCAAATTGTTAAAGTAGGTATTGGTCTTGTTTAGAAAAGCTTTGTTTGCAATATTTTTATCAAGGAGTCAAATTGAAAATTAGGCGTTTGGAAGATTTTGATTGTAAAGATCTTCACGAAATTTATAGCTTTACATCTGTTTCAGAGAACACTTCTCAGTTACCTTTCTTAAGCTCTGCTCATGTTGCAGGGCTGTTTTCAGACTCAGAGCACTACACCTTAGTAGCGGAGATCGAAGGTAAGGTAGTTGGGCATGTTACTTTGTTCTTAACAGGTAAAGTTCGAGAGAGACATTGCGCATCGATCGCCATCGCAGTTCATCCAAATAGTCAAGGAACAGGTGTTGGTAAATCTTTGATGATTGAGGCTCTCAGTCAAGCGGACAACTGGCTAAATTTGGTTCGAGTTGAACTCGAAGTTCACTCAGATAATTTGTCTGCAGCTTCACTTTATGAAAAGGTAGGCTTCGAAAAAGAGGGCATAAAACGACTGAGTACATTCAAAAATGGTCGCTACATCGATATGCTGATAATGTCTCGTCTTCATCCAACCTATCCGACTTCTATAGAGTAGATGTTTGGAGTAAGGCGTCTTGCAAATAGGAGTTGTGTTAAGTATTGTCTTTTCAGACTAAAGTGACAGAATTTTCTTTAAAATACTGAAAGGACCCAGACAAGAACTTGACATTGTAGCTTGCCCTATCGTACCTAATCAGTGTCCTAGCCCTCTCTATGCTTCGGTAGTGAGGTCTTTGGCGTACTGTTAAGCTGCTCACCCGCACCCAGAATTTGTGTAACTTAATATTTGAGCCACTCACAGTCCCAATTTTACTGATACTATCTCCGTTATCAGCAATTAAAATTGGGAGACCATGATGAAGAAATTAACCGGCTCTTGCCTATGTGGTGCGGTGGCATTTAGCGTCGATGACGACTTTGATTATGTGGGCAACTGCCTGTGCTCTGAGTGCCGCAAGTTTACCGGCTCAGATTACTCATCGGCGGGTGGGGTTAGCGCCGAGAAGTTTACGCTCTCGCGCGGTGAAGCCTCCATTACCTATTATCAGAAAACTCCAGCCACGACCTTGGCTTTTTGTAAGACTTGTGGTTCTAGCCTGTTTTCTATCAAATCCGATACGCAGCGCTACAACATCCGCCTTGGTGTGCTGGATGATGCGCCAAGTCAAGCGCCAAGCTTTCATATTTATGCGGCCGATAAGGCACCTTGGCTGCAATTGAACGATGATCTGGTGCAGTTTCCCGGCTATCCTGACAAGCTTTAGAGCATGCTTTGATGAGTGGAGGTTTGGGCAACACGCAACTGGAATCATACTCAGAGAGTCAGTAGTATATTCCCTTTGAATGTTAACTAGTGTGTTGTTATGTCACTGCCTCCATGCCCAAACTGTCAATCTGAATACGTTTACCAAGATCAAAGCCAACTCGTTTGTCCTGAGTGTGCTCACGAGTGGAATCCTGATGAGGATCTGAGCCTGAAAGTTAAAGATGCCAATGGTACTTTGCTATCGGAAGGCGACAAGGTCACGCTGGCCAAGGATCTCAAGGTCAAGGGCAGCTCAATGATCCTTAAGATCGGTACTAAAGCGATCATACGACGTATCCAAGAAGGCAAAGATCATCAGTTGGATTGCAAAGTCGATGGAGCGGGGGAGATGATGGTGACCGCGCAATTCGTTAAAAAGGCCTAATGCTAATGAGCCGCGATCTTAGCCTCTAAGATCGCGACGAATTGTTGGTTGGAGATTTAGTTCCAGACGGGTAGTTCCGGACGGGTAGTTCTGGACGGGCAGTTCCAGACGGGCTAGTCCCAGACTGGCGCAAGCCCCTTTGGATCAACCTCGCGACCATTGCGCTCTAGGGCGTCGATCTGCGCGATTTCTTGCTCAGTAAGCTCAAGCTTGGTCGCGGCCAAGTTACTTTCAAGGTTCTCACGCTTAGTTGATGAAGGGATCACCGCGATACCTTTGTGCATTGCCCAAGCTAGGGTGACCTGCGCTGGTGTTGCGCCGCGCGCTGCGGCAATCGCTTGAATCGTTTCATCTTGCAACACCTTGCCGTAGGCCAGTGTCATGTATGACGTGACCTTGATGTCATTTTTCTGCATGAATTCGACTAGCTTACGGTTTTGTAGGTAGGGACTGAGTTCCACTTGGTTAGTCGCAATGTGCTCCATACCTATCACCTCTGCCGCCTGCTCAATCAGGTCGATATTAAAGTTTGATACGCCAATCTCTTTAGTCAAACCAAGCTCTTTCGCCTTAAGAAGCTCAGGCATATATTCGCTGATTTGCGTGCCTTCTCCTGGCCAGTGAACTAACGTTAGGTCGACGTAGTCGGTTTTCAGTTTCGCCAAGCTCTCTCTTAAACTTGGGATAAGGTCATCTTTGTTGAGCTTGTCGACCCAGACCTTTGTCGTGATGTAGAGTTCTTCGCGTGCAATGCCACTGTCAGCAATCGCTTGCCCAACCTCAGCCTCATTATCATAAATCTGCGCTGTATCAATCGCGCGGTAGCCAAGTTCTAGGGCATTGGTTACTGAGTCGATCACGACTTGCTCTTTGAGGCGGAAGGTGCCGACGCCAAACGCTGGGACAGTCATAGAGTTCTCCTAATGTTGTTATTGTATACTCGATTAGCAGTTTGCATCGTCTTAGACTGGAGGTAAAGTCACGGCGATTAATTGTACGCCGTGATTCCACCGATTAACCGTTCAATATTGCCTTGGCTATACTTAGAAATCTTTCGCTCTATAAACTTTTAACACAATATTAAATCGCCTATGGATCATCTTTTTGTCTACGGCACCTTGGCTTTAGGTTGCCCTAACGAGCAAGTACTGAACAATATTGGTGGCACTTGGACAAGGGCGTTTGTCACTGGTCGATTGCATGACAGCGGTTGGGGCGCAGCAATGGGATATCCGGGCTTGGAGCTTATTGACAGTGGTGAGCGCATCCATGGGTATCTATTTTCGTCGCCGAATTTGGTCAAATACTGGGGCGAATTGGATGCGTTTGAGGGAGATGGGTACCAAAGAGTGCTGACCACTGTCGAGCTGCTTACGGGTGACCATCGCCAAGCCTATGTCTATGTGTTGAAACACGTTTTAGTATAAGGCAATCATCAATAGATTCGGTCGTTATCCGCACCGAAAGACCATATTGGGTCGTGAATCTAACTCAGAGGAGCTTGAATTTCTTAAGTAACCCAAGTCTGGCTTCTAATTTTTCTCTCGTTATTGTGGTGAAGGATAGGGTGATAATGTAGCGTTAACTTGTTGAATATATTGAACTGTCGTGTTTGTGTCAGGGTGATGACGTTCCGTGACGGCAGATTTGTGCATTAAGTTGGGCGGGTAAACAGCTAAAGGATGGCAAGATGATAATTAGAAAGTTAAGACTACAAAGAGGATGGTCTCAAGATCAGTTGGCACAACTCAGTGGGTTGAGCGCTCGCACGATACAACGGATTGAACGAGGTCAAAAACCGAGTCTAGAGTCATTGAAATCCTTAGCTGCTGTATTTGAAACCACAGTCGAACAACTTCAGCAGGAGCCAACAATGAGTAACAAAGACACCAATCTCACCGAGCAAGAGCAGACCGTCATTGATCAAGTCAGAGCAATAAAAGGTTTTTACTCTCACCTTTTCACCTATCTTCTGGTGATCACTACACTGTTCGTTATTAACTATGTGACCTATGCCGGCTACATTTGGGCGTGGTGGCCAGCATTGGGTTGGGGGGTAGGTATCATCAATCACGGCATCAATGCCTATGAGCTGTTTGATCCGCTCGGCGCCAAATGGGAGAAAAAACAGATTGAGCGTCGCTTGGGCCGAAAACTATAGCGCCTCGATTTTGTGAGCAATTCGCGCTTAGACACAGAACGCAGTTACAAAAGATGGCAGGTGATCCAACTAGGGCTTAGCATGTTATAAATGAAAGGAAAATAAAAGTTAGAGGTGCGGCGGCTGGTTGAGGTCGTTGGCGTGTGAGAGGTTGGAATCTCGTGATCAATCACTCGCTCCCCGGAACGAAGTGAAACCCGAACCTCGCAACGCAGTGTACCTTTTTAGTAATAAACGGAGAATGCTAATGCTTACAAAATTAACCACAGGGGGCTTGTTGGCCCTTGGTATGAGTTTTTCAGTCCACGCTGCTGAGTGTGAGGTCACTATCGACTCTAACGATATGATGCAGTTCTCAACCGACACCATTACCGTGCCTGCAAGTTGTGCAGAGGTGACACTAACCCTTAACCACACTGGTAAGCTGCCAGTGCAGACCATGGGACATAATGTGGTGATCACGGACACCGCCAATCTGCAAGCGGTTGGCACCGCTGGTATGCAGGCAGGACTCGACAATCAATATGTGCCGCCGGGGGATGCTCGGGTGTATGCGCACACAGAGGTGATTGGTGGTGGTGAGAGTACGACGATCACCTTTAGTACTGCTGAAATGGAAGCGGGGGGGGATTATAGCTTCTTTTGTTCCTTCCCCGGCCACTGGGCGATCATGAAGGGTGCCTTTGTTTTTCAATAGCCCTTTTTGGCGATAATGTAATCGTTCTAATACATGACAGAGCCGAGAGCAATCTCGGCTTGTTTGTTTTTACTGTTCGATATTGGCAATCACGGGGCAGTGATCGCTGAGGTGATAGTCAAGTACATCGCGAGACGAGTAGATATTTTGTCTTACCTTGCTAGCGTTAAGTGGCGCACTGACAATAATGTGATCAATCAGTGAGCGAAACTGGTGTAGGCGGTTGGGATCGCGATTTGAGCGAACCTTACACTTGGCACGCGTCTTGGCGGTAGCAAGCTCAACCTGACCGCTTTGGTTCAAGGTTTGCCACAGCCAATCATTCGGGTAGGCAAGGTTATGGTTAAAGTCTCCCGCAATAACATAATGCTGCCCGGTCTTCTCACGCTCTGTAATCCAGTCCGCTAACACTTGCCCTTGTTGCTTAAGCTGCTGACAGTTGCTGTTGTCACGAAAAGCCCCACTGCATCCAGCCTTGAGATGCACTGACAGCAGATGCAGTGGCTGCTCACTCTTAGGAGCAAGCACGATGTAAGCGCCAAAGCGCAGCTTGCTGTTACGTCTGCTGCTCAAGCGAATATCCGTAATATTCTCGAAGGCAAGGCGCTTCTTAATAGCAAAGCCGGTGTACTGATTTAGGTTTTTAAATTGGTGATTGCGATTATGCGCATTGGCGCGGTCAGAGAGAACGATCATGTAGTTGTTCCCGACGACTTTTTGGATCGCCTCAAGATCATTGATCTCTTGGAAGGCGAGGATATCGGGCGACATGATTTCAAAATAGCGACGAAGGGCTGCAAAGTCGTCACTGGTGCGCCGCGCTTGTGGCACAGAATGATCCTGCTCGCTGCTCAACCACTCAATGTTCCACGACACGATTTTGAGTGGAAAATAGTCATCAGTTGCATAAGATTGTGTACTGGTTAGCAGGCTAACGAGCAAAGTGAGACCTGTGCGGAGCCATTTCTTCATAAACATTACAGCCGTAATAAAAACGTAAGCCCTTATCCTAGCAGGACTCTGAAAAGATCAACGACTATTTGATGGTTTTTTTTAAATTTCACTGTTTCTACACATAACGAGAGTGGGTTAAAATTATCGCCACAAAACTGAACAGCAGTCGGTTTTTATTGATCTAGGTCAATACTTTTGGGTAGTGCATTTCGTTAAATACGCCCACAATATATAGTGTCAGTCGAATAATAAAGCACCCTATATAGTGTATTTGTGGATAACTCTGTGAGTATGCTGGGGTAAGGAGAGAAGGTGAATCCTATCGTAATCAAGCGTGATGGCTCACGTGCACCATTTTGTCGTGATCGCATCCAAGCAGCAGTAGAGAGCGCGGCAGAACACAGCAACAAAGAGCTCGCTATCTATGCACTCAATGTCGCATTAGCGGTTGAATTGAAGCTGGAGGATTGCGAAGAAGTAAACATTCACGACATCCAAACCCTAGTTGAAAATGAGCTGATGCAGGGCCCTTACAAGGAACTTGCGCGCTCTTACATCGAGTACCGTCATGATCGAGATATCGCACGCGAAAAGCAGAGTGTGCTAACGCGTGAGATCGAAGGTTTGATCGAAGAGAGCAATCTGGATCTTATCAACGAAAACGCCAACAAAGACGGTAAGGTTATTCCAACGCAGCGTGATCTTTTAGCAGGCATTGTGGCTAAGCACTATGCCAAGACTCACATTTTGCCACGCGACGTTGTGAACGCTCACGAAGTGGGTGATATCCACTACCACGACCTTGATTACGCACCTTTCTTCCCAATGTTCAACTGTATGCTTATCGACCTAAAAGGCATGCTAACGCGCGGCTTTAAGATGGGTAATGCAGAAATTGATACGCCGAAGTCGATTTCAACCGCGACCGCTGTGACTGCGCAGATCATCGCCCAGGTGGCGAGCCATATCTATGGTGGCACGACGATCAACCGCATCGATGAAGTGCTGGCTCCGTATGTAAAAGCGAGTTATGACAAGCACTTAAAGGTGGCTCAAGAGTGGGAAATCCCTGATCCACAAGCGTTTGCCAGCGCACGTACTGAGAAAGAGTGTTACGATGCCTTCCAGTCTCTGGAATACGAAGTAAACACCCTGCATACTGCAAACGGTCATTATGTAGTAAAGTACTTTATGAAAAATTTATGTGTGTGTGCGTACTACCTAGAGCAAGGAAATTTCACGTTAGCCCTGCAAGCCTTTAAAACACTCGATTCAATGACACTACAGAATTCATTTCGCCTAGCTGAACTGGCTGTTATTTCGCGAGAATACTCTCGTGAGGTTGAGAAAAAGCAAAACTTACAAAAACAAGCCTTCCAAATCGCAGCTTAAAAACTAAAACTATAAGGAGAAATGAACATGATTATGAAACAACACGAATCAGCAGTTGTGGTTAAACGTGATGGCGCAAAGGCTATCTTCAACGCACAACTTATCAAGAATGCTGTTCAGTCGGCAGCAGAAAGTATTGACTGCACCAACCTCGAGCTAGGCGATATCGTTGCCGCCAATGTTTGCGAGAAAATGAATGGTAAAGCCGAGATCGAGATTTCTGAGATCCAATCTCTGGTAGAAAAAGAACTAATGCATGTCGATGAGGATGTGGCTCGTGCTTACATCGAGTATCGTCATGACCGCGATGTACAACGCGAAAAGGCAAGTGCTCTAAGCGCTGAAATTTCAGGTTTGACTGAACAAAGCAATGCTGACCTACTGAATGAAAATGCAAATAAAGATAGCAAGGTGATCCCTACTCAACGCGATCTTCTTGCAGGCATTATCTCTAAGCATTACGCAAAGCACCACATGCTACCTCGCGACATCGTTCAAGCTCATGAAAGTGGTGAAATCCATTATCACGATCTAGATTACTCTCCATTCTTCCCAATGTTCAACTGCATGATTGTAGATCTGGAGAACATGCTTAAGAACGGTTTCCGCATGGGTAATGCAGAAATCGACACACCTAAGTCGATCCAAACGGCCACAGCTGTCACTGCTCAAATCGTAGCTCAAGTAGCTAGCCATACTTATGGTGGTACTACACTTAATCGACTTGATGAGGTATTAGCACCTTACGTAACGATAAGTCATCAGAAGCACCTAGATACAGCTAAAGAATGGGATGTGCCAAACCCTGAAGATTACGCACGTAAACTAACAGAGAAAGAGGTCTATGACGCTTTCCAAAGTCTTGAGTACGAAATCAATACGCTTTTCTCAAGTAATGGGCAGACTCCTTTCTTGAGTGTGAACCTAGGTCTAGGTACTAGCTGGGAATCTAAACTTATCCAGAAGTCAATTTTCCAGAATAGAATCAAGGGCTTGGGTAAAAACAAGAAGACTGCTGTTTTCCCTAAGTTACTGTTCACTATCAAAGATGGCGTTAACCTTAAGAAGGAAGACCCAAACTACGACATTAAGGAGCTTGCTCTAGAGTGTGCTTCGAAACGCATGTATCCAGATATCCTGAACTACGACAAGGTTGTAGAGGTCACTGGTTCATTTAAGGCCCCAATGGGATGTCGTAGCTTCCTCGGTCGCTATGTTGATGAGAATGGCAATGAAATACACGAAGGACGTAACAACCTTGGTGTAGTCAGTCTTAACCTACCTCGCATCGCCATCGAAGCTAACGGTGATGAGGCTAAGTTTTATGAAATCATGGAAGAGCGCACTGAACTTGTACGTCGTGCATTAGAGACTCGTATTGACCGCCTTCGTGGTGTTAAGGCACGTGTTGCTCCAATTCTATACACTGAGGGTGCTTTAGGTGTTCGCCTTAACCCGGATGACGAAGTGCTAGACATCTTCAAGAATGGCCGTGCATCAATCTCGATGGGATACATCGGTATTCACGAGACTATTAATGCACTTTACGCTAAAGATGGCGAGCATATCTTTGATGACGAAACTCTTCGCCAGAAAGGTATCGAGATCGTTAAGTTTCTTAAGAACAAAGTTGATGGTTGGAAAGAGCAAAGTGGCTGGGGCTACAGCTTATACAGCACGCCTTCTGAAAACCTTTGTACACGCTTCTGCGCTCTAGATACTAAAGAGTTTGGTGTACTAGATAGCGTCACAGATAAAGGCTACTACACCAATAGCTTCCACCTTGATGTGCAGAAGAAAGTTAATCCATACGACAAGATTGACTTCGAGATGCCATACCCGGAACTAGCGAGTGGTGGCTTCATCTGTTACGGCGAGTTCCCTAATATGCAGCGCAATATTGAAGCTCTTGAGAACGTGTGGGATTACAGTTACAGCAGAGTTCCTTATTATGGAACTAACACACCAATCGATGAGTGTTATGAATGTGGCTTTACTGGCGAATTCGAATGTACAAGTAAAGGCTTTACATGTCCTAAATGTGGCAACCATGACCCTAAAAAAGTATCCGTAACACGACGTGTCTGTGGATACCTAGGTTCACCAGATGCTCGTCCATTCAATTCTGGTAAGCAAGAAGAAGTTATCCGCCGCGTTAAGCACATGTAGGACTGAATGAACTACCATAAATATCAACAAGTTGATGTTGTTAATGGTGAAGGTACACGTTGCACCCTGTTTGTAGCAGGGTGCGAACATAATTGCCGAGGCTGTTATAACAAATCAACTCTAAACCCCAATTCAGGTCACCCATTTACACAAGAGATGGAAGACCAAATTATTGCTGATCTTAAAGATGAGCGAATAAAGAGACGTGGGTTGTCGCTCTCAGGTGGTGACCCTTTGCATCCTGCAAATACGGCAAGTATCCACAAACTTGTAGTTAGAGTGAAAGAGGAATGTCCTGATAAAGACATTTGGATGTGGACTGGTTACACAAATGATGAACTGTCGTCAGAGCAAAGATCTATAGTGAAACACATAGATGTCCTGATTGATGGTAAATTTGAGCATGATAAGTACGACCCAGAACTACTGTGGCGTGGAAGCTCGAATCAAATCATACATAGATTTAGTCTGTAAAATTGAAAGCATGGTTGTTGCCATGCTTTTTTTGTATCTGTAGGCTTAACTACCATAAAAATATAGATTTAGCGAAGAACTTTAAACAATATTTACTTCTACGAGTAAATACTTCTCCATAATGCTATTAGATACGGTAGTTATTGCTTACAGGGCAGTGCTCCGCGATCGTCACTTACAACTTTTTTCAATGCCAAAAATTGACTCTTTCTTGTGGCATTATCAGTAATTCAGTTCTAGGGTTCTAATGTGACCGCTGGGTTGTCACGTAACCTTGTTATGCTTGAAATTCCGCATTTTGCTTTCTCCTCTATGGGGAAAGCAAAATGTTCAGCTCTGAATTACGTTCCGCTTTGACTCGAGATTTTGGGTCAATGGTACATTCCAACCTTCTGATTTTTCACTTACTTTCTCGTAATGCGAACACTCAGGTTCAAACTAGTAAGCGCTATGGTAAGTCACTAGGAATCGTTTCTGAGGCTCTATCAATGGCTAAAGTGCTGATAAAGGAAGGGACGACCAGAAATGTACTCAAACAAATCACACTTTGCATAGGAGTGATTCTTGAGACTCACGGCTGTCTGCCTGTGAAGCAAGTAACAGCGCTTTTAATTCGTAAGGGGTTTATAGATTTCGATATTGATGCTCGTCATTTATTCAAAATAATTGGGTATGCTGAGCTCCTCGAAATCAATTTTGTTCTAGTAGACGTTGAGCTTAACGAGGTGAAATTCGATAGGGCTTCTAACAAGGATATACTAGTTAATAGAAACGACTGGAGAGCAGCTAGTCGTGATCTAAAGAACTTGATCGTGATAGGTAAACAACGCGGTATTGGGTACTTTTCAATGTCAAACTATTCTCTGGCAGGGGTGACTGCCCGGTTGCTCAATCACAGTTCTATTGTTACTTGTAGTTGGCGAAATCAAAGGACGTATTTCTATGTTCCGGTTGGTTCCCGCTTATCATCAGCGATTGAGATAGCGTTTAGCCGAACTGATAAGTTACCGCTATATAGGTTGGTACCAACACTTGAGAGGGCTCTAAGAGCTCAATCTCTATACTCGCTCATCAAGAGTAACACCATTAGTGGGATTTCCTATCATTATCCTCAAGCTTTAGAAATCATATCTTTATTGCGCAACCACTCACTGTGTGAAGTCGTAGGTGGTGCTGTCTACTGGTACGGTGGACATGCACCACTAAGTTTAAACCTCCAATTGATCTTGTCCGTGATGGACTCCCAGTCGTGTTGGAACTTCGAGCAACTGAAGCAACATTTAGCAGTTACCTTAAAAAATGCTGGGCTCCCTCACTCACCGGGATACATAAAAAAAACTCTGAGTCACAATCCAATAGTGTATGTGGACACTAAGCATGGTAGACGAAACTATCGTTATCGGTTGATTGACAAATAGAACTCGATGATTAGCTCATGAAATAACGTGTCGGTACTAATAGTTGGACTAATGTCTAAGTGGCTGTTTTCACTTACTGAAATCTATAGGTTACAGAAAATAGCCAGTGAGTTTCAATTAAATGTATGTTTTTAATGACTAATTTTATTGCCTTTAAATTGAATGGCACGTAACTTTTGCGTCACAGATTTACCATCCCACGTCGTACAACTGTCCGACACAACGCTATTCAGGAAAAAAATTGGAATATTGTAAACGCCGAATTAAATCGCTTGGAGAAACGATACTGTGGACTCACCTCTCGTTTTCAGAAACCGAGGTCGAGCAGTTAGAGTGCCTATTGAAACAAGCCCAAAACGACGAGGCAGCTCAACTAAAAATTGGCTCTATACTCTCACAAATTCAGTCAAATCGAGTTGCTGGCAACGGGTTTGACTATGCTGTAGGTATCGAGGTTCACGATACGGCTGAACTATCGCGGTATCGTATTAATATCACGTCTGCATTTCGGGCATCGCACTTAGAGCGAGGCGGTAAACGACACATTTTTGAGCTAGGGACTCTGAATAGCTCTTACAAGTATTATGTTCGTTCTGACCAACTACCACCTTCTGAAAAACGTAAATTTTTTCGGAAGCATCCATCTGCCAAGCAAATAACGACTGCGGTGTGTACCACATTATTGCCCTTAATGGATGATGAAGACTACCGAGTGCTGTCTACATACGAAGAATTGGAGGGGAAAACCGATAAGGCTTGGAGTATTTCAGCTTTTTTGCGAATGTGCAGCCTTTATACATCTGGCTACAAGGCGAATCTACTTGATAATGTACATCAGAAAATTACGGCAATAATACTAACTAAATTATCGCGAGCCTACGCAGAAACTCACTTAATAGAGCGCCTAGATAATTTGTTTATGGGGAAACGTCTAACGGAGACGGACCGTGTAAAGGCCACGATGGTCATGGATGAAAATCAAATGGAGAAAGAGAAAAAATCGTTTACCCGAGTAACGGATCAAGATAATTCGATGCAAAAAGAGGTTATTCGATTATTAGGTAAGGTGGAGGACTTGGAAGACCTTAATTTCCATCAACTAGGGCATCAATGGCATACGGGATACTTTATTGCTGGGTTGTTACCTCCTGAATTACAGTCGTACTTAACCAAAAAGAAAAAACAGCTTGGTATACATAGTAGCCGTATGACGCTGTTGACGCCGCACGGAACCGAGTTTAGAGATGACTTTTTAGTCAACTTAGTGGATGCCATGAAATCGTTTCCATTTGGGGCTATGGACGAGTTTCGTCGCTACTATGACCAACACCTAACTAATTGGTCAAACCTTTTGTACAAGCGGACTGGAAATGAGGAAACAGATGATTATATAGATAACCTCATACTATCTGGTGATAGCGAGGCCGCGTTTGTATCTTGTTATAGTGCTATGGTTATGCGAAAGGCCGCCAGTTCACTGGTGGTTAATGCAAACAATGAGTTTTTATTAACAAATTAGGAAGTCTAGATTCGCCGGGCTGTAGAACATGTGAGCCCGGCTCTCCTTCAAACAATCCAAATCTATTTGTACTGTAGTGAGCACTTTGTGCACAGTCAGATATTGAGAATGACTAATGTTGCCAAAAAAAAGGGGGACAATGATGGTTCTGCCAGAACTAAGAGCATTTGAGTTGCATGGAACACCATTTCCAGTTGTCGACCCAGCTGAGTTACCGCCCAATATTAATGAGGCGCTAGATAGATTTATGAGAGGTAAAACAGTTAGCCATCCCATATACATTTATATGCATGACTGGTTAGAATTTCGTAGTGCTGTTAGGCGAGGCCATATCACGATAGGTCCGTGACCAAGGTATGGCCTCGCGGACATTCAACGTTTGAGCTAGGTAGTAAAACATTCAACTAATTCTCATTCTCTCTCGCTATGTTCACTGTCCGGGAATATAGGCGGGTTTTGGGATGCTTAGTTTAGGCAGGCTTTCCGGCGTTATTAGTTGCAATTTTTGGAGTACTTCACGTCTAAATGAATCATTAGAAACCTCACAGATACTTTCTGGTACACTCATACTCGACATGTTGATATGCAAGAGTGGGAATAGATGTATCTATCAGAACTTTCAATAAAAAACTTTAGGTCATTTAATGAGAATGGCGTCACTATAAAATTTAGAGAAGGTTTAACAGCAATAGTAGGCGAAAATGATTCTGGCAAAACTGCTATCATAGATGCATTGAGATTCCTTCTCAGCACTACGGATCAAGAGTGGTTAAGGTTCACACAGGACGACTTTTATCAATCAACGGTCAATGACTGCTCATCCTCTGAAATTCAAATCTCTGCTATGTTCGAAAATCTTACATTAGGTGATAAATCTGCTTTTGCCGAGTATCTAACATATGGAGTGAACAAAGATGATCAACCTTCTCTTCATATAACCCTCACTGCAAAACAAAACGGCAGGAAATCTGGCAGGATTGTTACTTTTACTGAGACGCGCTCTGGCTTAAATGCTGAAGGACCAGTGTTTGATAATCGAACTCGTAGTTTACTAGCTGCAACGTATCTTAGACCACTTCGAGATGCAGAAGATGAGTTGTCATCTGGAAGAAGCTCGCGCCTTTCTATGGTACTACATGCTTTAGGAGGAATAGATGAAGGTGAGCTGTTTGACTCAACTCAGGATGAAATTAAGTCTTTTGACGCGGAGAAAATAAGTAAGCTCAGTTTATTGGGGTTAGGCGACTACTTTAACAAACTTATTGAGAGCCATGGACATATCACCAAAGGAAGCTCAAAAGTAAATGACCATTTAGAGGCAATGCAGTTAACTGGAGAACAGTTGAATAGCAATATATCTGTTAGCTCAAATGGTTCCGATTCAGTGCGTTTACGTCAGTTGCTTGAAAAGTTAAATTTAAACTTGGGTAACGCATCAGGGCGGATGGGATTGGGATCAAACAACATTCTTTTTATGGCTTGTGAACTTCTTCTACTAGCTGATGAACAAGATAGCTTTCCCATGCTTTTGATCGAAGAGCCTGAGGCCCATATTCATGCTCAAAGACAAATTAGGTTGATTAATTATTTGCAAAGTATCGCCAGAAAGACACGAGCTGACGGGCAAAAACCTCAAATTATCATTACTACACATAGTCCAAACTTAGCTTCAGAGATTTCTATTGATAATTTGGTAATTATGAAGTCTGGAAGTGCCTTTAGTATGTGTCAAGAACAAACCAAACTTGACAAAAGTGATTATCGATTTTTACGCCGTTTCTTAGATGTTACGAAAGCCAATTTATTTTTCGCGCGAAGTGTCATGGTCGTTGAGGGTGATGCAGAGAATATACTTATTCCAACACTAGCTAAGTCAATTGGAAGGGATTTTACTAAGCATGGCGTTTCCATTGTGAATGTAGGGGGCGTTGGTCTAAGACGATACGCAAAAATCTTCTTGAGAAAAAACGTTGAGGAAGATGGCAAAATAGCTATCCCTGTTGCCTGTGTTACTGACCTAGACGTAATGCCGAACTGTGGACCAGAAATCATCAAAAAAGTAAAAAGGGGTGAAAGTTGGCCTAAGACAACAGGGAGTCAGCCTAGGAAGTGGAGGGCAAAAAGTGATTTTGAAGGTAACCAATTAACAGAATATAAGAATAAAATTCGTGACAAAGCGCATGAACAAAATGTGAGTTCTTACGTGGCGGATGAATGGACACTTGAATATGATTTGGCCCACTATAACAGTAATGCATTAGCGCAAGAGGTTTTCATTGCAGCAAAGCTCGCAATATGGGACGAAAATGAAAGTTATAGTGACAAGAGTTACGAGGAAAAGATTGTTATCGCCACCGATGAATACAGTACTTTATATGCAAATGTAGAAAGTACTGCAAAAGAAAGAAATTGGTGCCAGTCAGAAGTTTTAGCATCAAATGTATATGCTCAGTTTGTCACAGGATCAAAGGCATCGAAGTCTATAACTGCTCAATATTTGGCAAAAATTCTTGAAGACCGATTCGCTACTGTGAAACCAAATCAAGTCGAAAAACTACTTCCTACATACCTTGTAGAAGCAATCAAATATGTGACACCGGATACACGTCATTAAAAGGGGAAGAAGCATGATGATGCCCAGTACTAAGTCTCAAGGTTTTACAGAAGAAGATATTCGATGGGTGGTAAAGATTCTTAACTTGCCAGACAAAGCTTTCTCAGATGAACAAGATGGTGGCGCTAGAAATAGAGTTCTAAAGTCTATTAATGAAACTTTAGATATCTCCGCTTGCCCCGGTAGTGGTAAAACGACCTTGCTCGTTGCAAAGCTTGCTCTTCTTGTACGTAAATGGCCTCATAAACGTAGAGGTATATGTGTTTTATCTCATACAAATGTAGCTAAAAATGAAATAAAGAATAAACTTGGCGGTACAGAAGTCGGTCAGGCTCTGCTGTCCTACCCCCATTATATTGGCACGATACATGGTTTTGTAAATGAGTTTTTGGCATTACCTTGGTTGCGCTCAAAAGGTATACCTATCAATACTATTGATACAAACTATGCTCACATTTGGCGGTGGAATGCATTGCCTGATTGGCTAATCGAAAACGCAGAGAATGCGCATGTTTCAAAATCTTCGTTAACTGTAAAGACACCGGATTGTTCTATTGGTGATGTTAGATGGGCTAAAGGAATACTAGGGAAAGATAAAAGAACTTACAAGTTGATGACTAATGCATGTAAAAAATCTATCGAAGATGAGGGCATCCATACATTCGATGAAATGTTTGTGTGGGCTCAGGACTTTGTTGACGAGAATAATCATGTGACAAGGTACATCCGAGAGCGATTCCCTACACTTTTGATAGATGAGGTTCAAGATAATAGCGAACTTCAATCTTCTATGCTGCATAAAATTTTCATGGAGGGGTCGTTACCTGTATGTAGAATGAGATTTGGAGATATAGATCAGGCTATTTTTAATTATGCGGGTGATTCAGAAACGGTTCATACAGATTCCTTTCCATCAAACAAAATAGGATCAATTATTGAACTACCTAACAGTTATCGTTTCGGCCCATCAATTGCTAAGTTAGCTTCTCCGCTTTCCATCGATGATACTGTTCTTGTGGGGCAGGGGACCGTTGATGAAGAAAATCATCATGCCATATTTTTAGTAGATGATGACTGTGTAGGTCGAGTGTTAGATTTTTTTGGAAAATACGTTCTTACGGTGTTTAAAGATAGTCAAGAAGCGTTAGATAAAATGCGTGTGACAGCGGTTGGTGCTGTTCACCGCAATAACGGCACCGATCGTATACCCCGTCACGTTGTTCATTATTGGCCCAAATATGATCCTGAAATAGCTAATCAAGAGCCAAAACCATCAACGTTTATGCAGTACGTGATGTCCGGGTTCCGTAAAGCAAGTTCGCAAGCAAGCGAAGTCTCTGGAGGAAATGTATTCACTGTTATCGAAAGTATAGCATCGGGTATTTTCAATAAAGCGAAAGAAGTTTCTACTAAAGAGGATTTTAAATCCAGAAAACGAAAACATCGCTACATGATAGAACTACTTGAAGAGTTTGATGAAAGTGCTTTAGATGATTATATGAAAATTGTTACTACTTTGGCTATAGATCGTGATATCCCTGACGCGGAGACATGGAAGCAAGTGTGGGTGAAGAAAGTAGCTAACATTGTATTTGCAATGTCCGGAACGAAACTGGCTGCTGATGACCCATTTTTTGCGTTTCCAGATTCGATGGTTGTTGAGGATGTTGGGTCTATGGCACCAAATTGCAATAATACGTATCAGGTGGAGTATGGCGGCCGTAACATAGATATTCACCTCAGTTCGATTCATGCAGTTAAAGGAGAAACTCACACTGCAACATTAGCTTTGGAAACATATAGCAAAGCGCATCACCTTGAAAAATTGCTTAATCAATTGAAGGGAAAACGTGCGACTTCCGCTACTGAGGCATTGAAAAATCGGCTCAGGCTTCACTATGTTGCAATGACTAGACCCACTCGCTTGTTATGCCTAGCTATGAAGAAAGACACCTTGACAGATAAAAAGACGGGAATAATAAAGGAAAGAGACATTAAAGCACTAAAGAAGCAAGGGTGGAAAAAAATAGGGATACTAAATTCCAGTGGTGGTTGTGATTGGTTGTAATTTACTAGCTTCTATAGCTGTTTTCTACTGAGAATCTCAATATCAGGTAACAACCTGTATTGGAGCAGTTCATCTAATATTAGTTACTCTATGACAAGGATATGTAAAATGTGAGCGATTTTCTATTTTAACGCTGCTTGCGGGCATCGTGACTCGTAGCTAGTGCTATTGCACTAATACAGTCACAGTAGCTTAAAAAGTATCTTGAACTTGTGTTAGAAAAGTTCGAAAGACTTATGTTTAATGGCATCAATTTTAGCCTTTAATTTAATCTTATCATTCGCTTTTTTGTATGCAAACTCGCTCATGAAAGTAACTAAGTGCTCTAAATCTTGTATGGCAGTTATTTTTACGAAAGATTTATCTTTGTTGACGTATACACGAGACTTTTTATCTTGCTGTAGAAGTTCTACGGCGTTACTCAAAGTTCCGGTACTTTTAGTGTCCCAAACCATCAACCCAAAGTCACAATCTTGAGTCATAGCTAGGTCTTTAGCGGTAAAATACGCCCTAGAACCGGGAGACGCATTACTAACAATATTTTTTACAGGCCATCGACCTACGTTGTTTCTAGGCTGTCCGCCCGTACAATACACAGTTACGTTCGGATAGGAATTTTGCTCTAAGAACTCTTGTATCGAGGTATCAACACCATCAGCATCACCAACTATCACATCAAAGCCAGAGTTAATGATATGCTTTAGCCGAAAACGTACGTTTTCGTCTAAATTCTTAATTCTCATTGAGCCAGAAATAAAAACCGTAGTCATTACCTTTTCCTAGTCGCTGTAGCAACAAAAATTTGATTAATTTTATCACACTTACGTAGTGTTTGTGTGGCAACTTCTAAAGAAGTTCCAGTATCGTACAAATCATCAAC
Source organism: Vibrio sabulosilitoris (assembly GCF_055391395.1). Lineage (NCBI taxonomy): Bacteria > Pseudomonadati > Pseudomonadota > Gammaproteobacteria > Vibrionales > Vibrionaceae > Vibrio > Vibrio sabulosilitoris. Next base: position 1,569,272 of record NZ_AP029600.1, on the reverse strand, counting down.
TATGAGCACATTATAACCTGTCTGCGGCAATGTCTCTGCCACCACGTTATCATCGATCTCAAATGCCTCCATTAACAGTTCTATACGCTCCTGACGACTGTCAATATCTTTCATTTGTGGTGTGGGCTTTGACTTAACAAGCAGACCGTCAATACAGCGCTTACCAGCGATGTTAGCGAGCTCTAAGGCAATTTCTTGCACAGGTTGTTTGGATCTAGCTTTCGAGGGTGGCATAGCCACGATAAAAGATATAAAAGGTAGTCTCGATACAATATCGTCATGTATGCTTTGAGCAATATCAGTACACTTAGCAAAATCATCTCGGTACTTCAAGCGAAACACTGCTTCTCCGACATCTGTTCTTACAGTATCAAACTGCGGACGGCCCCACTCGTTATCGCCAACATATGTACTACTTACAGTGTGCTTATCAAGAGAATAACCAGAGTCCCACACTCCTGTAATTTCCTTCACATTTACATCCATAATTATACTCCTAGCTTGGTATTAATCCTTCTTTGAAGGGTATCGCTTTATAGACCGATTTTTTCTTGCATTTGGCCTATGTTGCGACCGTTCACTATGAGGTGCAACTGGTATCATTTGATTATGTGAGACGAAAGAGAATCTGAGGAAAAACTATGGAATATTTTCGTATAGCTTTTCATTGACATGAACAAGGTTCATCCCGTGAGATGTGCAGTCGACGATATTGTTTGGTGGCTCAGAGAGGTAAAGGGCAAGGCCTAGCTTGGTATCAGATGAACCATGATACTTGTCGAACAATAAGGGTTATAATTTCTAGTCTGACACACCAATAGTATTTCTAAACTCTATGATTAGCTGGGACCTTATTTGGGGAATCGTTGTTTTTAGTTTTTCTGCTTTTTGCTTTTGTCTTTTATGCCCCTCATCATCTCCTTGACGCAAGCGTGCTTCACCAGAGCCATAATGCTCAACCAGCCAAAAGGTATCTCGCTGTAGCGCCTGAATTAAAACATCGATGCTATCTGGCAGCAAAATTCGATTTCTGCGCCAATATTTTAAAAGCTTTATATGTGTACTTTTAAACTGTTGATATTTTTCATCCCATGGTATTCCTTGATTAATTGCTACATCGGCATCACTCTCAAGATCTGCGAACATGCCGTACAACTCGGTAAATACCAAGGCTTGTTTTTCATATACGCCTGATGTTTTTACATTATACCGAAGTAAAGTTCTATCCAATTCGGCCTTGTAAAGCTTAATTTCCTTATCTGCGATGCTTTTCATGGACAATTCGTAGTTTTTTTCTTTAAGCTTAAACCAGTAGTCGATGACCCTTTTCCCTAAGTAGGTCAACCCTCCCATTATTATCGTAGAAGTAAATAAATTTGAAATTAGTTGCTCCATAAGTGATGAACTCCCTGATATTATAACGTACAGCTCATGGCTATAAAGCTGCGCCTAACTAACACATAATGCATTTTTTAGCTTACACCCTCAAGTCAGAATCAAGAAGTTAGTGGCCAGTTAAGAATCCAGACTGCTCGGGCGAACTTCAGATAATGTCCCTCATAATTTTGTCTCCGCTTCCGCCCTTATCCTTTTAGATTATTATGACGTGCGCCTAGCTATGCAACTCACGAAAGTTGGTTTTCAAGTTCCACTTCAAGGTTGAAACCAGAACGAATCATCAGATAGGAAGGCTTGCTGTTGATTGCCCTTGTGAGGGTGCCTATATCACCGATAAAGATTGTGGCAACTTTCGAGCGTGTTAGTGCAGTGTAAATCATGCTGTTCTCGACAAATGATGTGGAGGTAGACGTAGGCAAAAGCACTATAGTGTAGGCAAACTCTGAGCCTTGAGTTCTATGAAATGTTATACCGTAGGAATGTACTAACCCGGTATCAAAACATGCACTCTCATCAATATAAACAGTTTTTTCAGCGAATTGGCAGACGAGTTTCTTTTTTGCATCTTCACCTATATCTTCTTGATCAAAGACAATGTCAGTGATTGTCGCGATGTCTCCGTTGTACAGATTAAGCAGGGCGTAGTTTTTTGTGACGATAACACGATCCCCCTTGGTAAACCCCCATAAAGGATCAGAGTCAGCATTGTTGTCTCGCTCATTTGCTATGAAGTGGGCGTTGACGCTCGTGGTGGATAGTGGGTTATTTGCATTAGAATAAGGGGTGATTACTTGAGAGCTATCTAATCTCAAATTTTTGGATAATGAATATGCATTTGAAATGATCTGAGAGTCATCAACTTGCAGGTAATACACACCAGCTTGACCCGAAAACGAACTCAATTCGGTTAGGATACTGAGTGGATCATTGGAAAATTCTCTTACTTCGTCATCCCACTCGGTTTTCATACTATGACCTATGGTTCTTACAAGCCTCGCCACATCTCTAATTGGATTATCTACCCCTTGTCTGTGAACACGTCTCAGTTCGCAGTATGGCACTGTGTGATGATTTGATGTCCCAAGGTTTACAAGGTGCTGCCAAACTATACCAAAGCCAATAGGAGCGATTTGAGCAATGTCTCCTACCATCGAAATGCTGTATTTCTCAAAATGCTTTTCAAACAGGGATATAAACTCTACAGCCAGTGATAGATCTAACATTGAGGATTCGTCAAACACAATCAACGGGTTGTCGTTAATTTGTATCGCATTCTTAATATTAGGATTTTGAACGGTTAGCTCGACTTGACGTATTAGACCTCTGACGGTGTAACAACAGACCTCGTCCTCTCCACCACCGAATAGGCTAGTGAATGTTTTTCGGATTACACACATTCGTTCCAGTTCGTCATTGATACGTTTTTTTGCTATACCCGCAACCGCTACAAAATATGATGGTCGGTTTAGGCGGTTACAGACGTACTTAATACATGCCATAGAAGTACTCTTACCTGTACCTCCTTCCCCTTGGGCGACTGAAAGGTCATTGGTCAACGCGTTGTAGGCGAGTGTTTTCTGTTCTTCGGTAAGGTTAAATCCGTTAATTTTAAATGAGTACTCATCAAACTCATTAATCAAGGTGAGGATGCGTCTATGGGATGATTTAGTGTCCTTAGAAGAAACTATTTTTGCTGCCATTGCTTTTTCGACGATACTCTCAAGGTTCGCTAGACCGACACCCTGATAGTCGCCTCTACTGGTTTTGCATAGGGCACTTAGCGAAAGCCCCGTGTTAATCGCTACATCGACCAAACTTTCACCAATCAACGCTGATAGTGCTATTTTAAATTTTTCTTCACTTATAGCTGTATGGTTTTGCTTTAGTGCTCGATACACGATGTAGTCAATTGCACCAATCAACCTAACCGGGGAGTCATCTGGAATACTAATTTGAATGGTCTTTCTCAGTCTTTCAGCAACCCCCCACGTATTATTGAATCGGCTACCCATGCGGATAGGGGCATAGGGATTACTGGTTAATAAACGCTTTGTATCGCGGCCCAGCAGCCTGATTAGTCTATGTGCCGTACGTTTGTCATAACCAGCCTGAACGATGAACTCGATGGACTCAAACTCAGCCTTCAGATTCTGGTATGCTGTTAAAAACGCTAAACCTCGTTCGGTGCTGTCAAATGCATCCACAAGAGCAGCTAGGTTGTTGTGCTTTAGTTCATTTAGGAACTGCCTTGCTGACCCAGCCCTTTCGATGGCTTTTCGAATACGGGACTCTCCACACCCTATACCTCTAAATTCTGGATGTCTGAAGAAAAGCCGTTTAGTAAGGGATGGCAACTCATACTGGCGTAATGCTCGCTCAAAGAGCCTTAAGTCGCCCTCTATATCATCAAAAGCGGCTAAAACTAACCGACCTGCAATAGCGGAATACTGTGACCGATAATTAATCAGTACTTTTGAGTTCGCACATGAAAACTCCCATACTTCAGCTTCGCAAGGCTCCCTGTAAGCGAGCTCTTTTCTGAAAAAAACAGACAATCGTTTGTTGGTAGCAGTGCAATTACCATACACAATATATGCGTTCAGCAAGGTACGTACACTGGTAACTAGTAATCTAAGCTCGGTCAAATGTTCTTCCCCCGCTGAGGATAGAATTTTTAACCTGCTCTGCATGGCACCTCATATGGTCGTCCACAGCTTGTTTTGAGGCGGCTAATTTCAGTTCCAAATCATGTATCCGTGCTTCCTGCTCAATCACTAGTTTCTGAAGTGTTTCAATTCGAGCATTGAGAGTTACAATTAGAGTACCTTGTTCATTTATATCGCGTGCCTGACCCAAAAGTTGTTCATCTCGTTTTTTATCAGTGATGGATCTTGTCTGGGAAGACTCAATACCAATATTTTTTATATCTTGAGGCAGTGCATTTCTAATCTGAGTGTTTTTGTACAAGGTTGCACGATCCTTAAACGCACACCATGTAGCAAACTTACTGGCATTAATGCCTAGGTCATTCGTACCACGTTCGTCGCGCGGAAACCTAATTTGCTTCTCGCGCATCTGTCCAATGATGTTCTTGTAGCATTCGACGTACAGGGCAGATTTGGCTGTACCACGCAAACACTCTTGCTCAGGCGTCAACCTTATTGGTTCGATTTTCATAATTACCTTCAGTCCCTCGGGGGAGGTGTGTTGCGTTTTTGCCATGCTAGATATGGCAGCGTTTGTTCAGAATTGACTATGGTTTCACCAAAATATTCGATTCGTCCATCTGGCATAAAATCTAAACCCACATCACCATTGTCTAGAATTCTAGCTAGTGCTCGACACAGTTTCTCGATGTCGATATCAGCCTGTCTAGCATCAGTTGCATCTTGTAGTGTTAACTGCTTTTGAGATGCATTTGATATAGCAAGTTCAGCCTGTAACAGGTCATTTTTTAGTTTTTTTACCTCGTTGTTAAGAAGGCTAATTCTAGACTCGTATCTAGCTTGAAGGTGTGTCCAATTTTTAGGTTTCGGTTGTGCTAGTGAATCTAGTGTGTTGGTACTTGGCGCGATTTTTAACAAAGCTGTCTCTAGGTAGCCTCGGTAGTATCCCCCGCTGTTTTCAGCCTTCAGCAAAGTGGAATACGCAACTCCAGTGTCTCGATGCAGTTTTCTTGCAAGCTGATTCATACTGGAAATATCCGTCCTGAGGCTTGGCGTGTTAATGTATGTATCTAGTGTTTTAACAACCAAATCAATACGCTTTCTCAGAGATTCTGCTCTTACGTTTTCTTTAACCATTAGCTGTTAAAGCCTCCATTACCGTATTTTGCAAGGGGCTTCTCTTGAGAGTTGGCGGCGATAGTTCATTGTCGATTACTTGTAGGATTTGCTCCTTGGTAATTATTTTTGCGTCCAACATGCTCATTATTGGGGACATAATGTGCCGTGGATCTAGAGAGTCACTCACAAAACAGGCTTCAACTTCTCTCATCACATCCTTAGAAGCATTTTTAGATTCTAGTAAAATCCGTTTCTCAATTTTTGCTACGGTTTTTGCAACTTCAGGACTGTTCAAGGACGGAATGTCACTCATGTTAGTCACATGATCCAGAAATAACTCAGGCACAGACTGGCTGAGTTTCTTGCATGATATTGTTGTGGACAATAGGCGCGGGGCAGGGACAATAAATCTACTAGTATGTTTTTTGTTCAATAATCTAACCCTCGTTTGCTCAATAATGTGCAGAGCTGTCTGCCAACCCAATAGTTCACTCTGTAAAATTGATTGCTCTCTCTTCAGTTGAGCTATCTCAATTTTATGTACAGTTGCATCATCAACCTTGCTACGGTTTAGTCTGATTATGGCGGTTACGTTGGCCTTTAGATCTAACTCATAGCGCTGAACCATACGTGAAATAGATATTAGGTTATCAATATGGCAGATCTTAATTCGGCAGACACCACATCGTTGATAACCACCATTTTCAGTGATTATTTTTGATGTGCACTCCATGTTATGTATACAAATATGGGTGGGTGCAAATGCGATTAGTGACAACGGTGTGGACTCAACAAGATCCATGCCAGTTGGGTTAGTTATTTCATTACCTTCGTCATCAACAGTTACAATTGGAATGGATGTAAAGCCGTACACCATCATTGTTTCTCTGGGATTTTCCTGAAATGCTCCCTGTACATGGGTTTGAGAAACATCGTTGGTGCGCATACGAGAGGTATCGTTATTTGTTGGTTTGTGTACTTGCAAAGAATGGCCACTGCGGTACTCCAAGATCTTTCGTGCTCTTTCTTCGTCTGTCTCTTTGTTGTAGTAGACAGTTGAAAACACTTTTATCTGGCCGATATTCTTACGAACTGTTTCTAGCCCTATATAGCCAACCCGATGGCTGACATATGTGGTTCGAGTTGAATGCGGAGTTAGTAGTGCTAATAACTTAACTCTATGTCCGTCGGCATCAAATTTGAGCTTTTCATTTTTACCTGAGACCTTAGCTCGCTTAACGAACTCGCTATCAGCGGTGATTAACCGTTCTACTGTCTGAGATGTCATGGAGCCAGTTTCGGATAGAGGCACCATTTTAACAAACTCACACCTATCTATCGTATTAGTGAATGAACTATTGATAACCCCCTGAGAAATAGATAGGAATATCCGCCATACATCACTCCATGCTGTTTCTGTAAACGCTTCACCGGATGCGTTCCTAAAAAGTACATCGATTTCTCTACCGTCATTGTTATAGTTTATTAGGTGGTCAATATCAGTTCTCAAATCCTGAAATTGCCTTTCGGCTCGGAGCATTGATATAACATCAAGGTGAGAGATCGCTTTCCATGGCTGCCGTCTACTTTTGTCGGTGCTAACCAATAGTTGAACAAGGTCCTCAGTCACATATTGGTCAAAATACCTTTTGTCCAAATAGCGGATATGTTTGTGACGTATCCCCTGTTCTAGTGCAACAATAATGCCTCTGATCGGTCCGAGCAATGGAGCCACTATTTGCGTGTCTTCGATGTCTATCGTTCCAAAATTAGTCATTGAAAATGGATTACCGATGATCTTGGACGTGTTATCTAAACGAACATAGGCATCTGTCAGTTCATCATTAACGTACCAAACGATTGGAGAAAACCCAGCGCATACATGAGAATTAATCTCACGTTTAAGTGCCATCGTATTGTTCTCACCCACACGTATTACATCTTGGTAATGCTCCAACGGTACTGCCCAATAAAATGCATCAGCAATCAGCTTCTTTTCGGCATTTACTGGAGAGTTGTGTTGATATTTCACTATGCCAGCAGGAGTTCTGATTTTGGGTCCTATTTCGATTAACCTGTATTGGTTGTCTGTATGGAAAGACATCGCAGGTCTAAAGCCCAGCAAATTATAATCGTAACCCTCTAAAACCCGCTCTTGGAGGTAGGCACCGTACATTTCTAACGTGTAGGCCACGCTCAACGATACTGCGTATTCAGGTCTGGTAAATACGCGCTTAACCGATTCGGTCAGGGTGCCTAGTTGGATACCATTGTTAGCTTTGTGCCAGTGGTTAGTAAATTCAGTTGGTAACAGCAGCTTACCTGTTGAACTAATATGGTCTTCATCAAAAGCAAAATTAACCTCTACGGAGTCTAGAGCGGTTTTTACCCACGTAGCCACGGAGGCAGACTTATGCAGCAAAAACTCCCCTAATGTACGGGGCCATTGATCAGTATCGATATCTTGATTCGAATAGGAGCGAATTACAAATGTCTCTCTATCTAACTCTTTGAATGTTGCAGGTGTAGAGATACATCCTTCTATAGACTGTTCTTGAAACATTTCGCACCAACATGATACATATGCAAGATATTGATAAATAACATTCCAGCCCCATTTAGCGTTGGAGAATGATGGTTTAGTAACAGAATTCAGATGTTTGTCTTTGTACATGTTCCATGCGTTGTAGTCAGGCTCATCTATAATCCCGAGAGAGTAAAACTTTTGGGTCGCTTTATAATCATTATCAGCAAAAAACTCGAATAGCATCTGCTCATCCTGCTCGTAAATGACCTCGTCGAAATTGAAATCTATTGCGGAATTTAATAGCAATAGTTCAGCCCTATAGGCTCTGGTAACGCTATGTGTGTGGCCTGTTAACGAATCTTTTTTGTGACAGCCTAGTTTAGTAGCAGCAGTCCTGAATGTTTCGAACGCCGTTTTAGCTAGCTTGAATGGCTTGGTGTCATTAGACAACTCTTTCAACAATATTGCATCGTGCGGATTTGTGGAATCATACGTGTCATATAGGCAAAATAGGCGAACTAGGTCGTCGTAGCAGTCTATGCTAATGTCGCCGGGGGACTTTAATGTGCTACAGTATAGAATGCTAGAACACTTTCTATAGTATTTTCCACCCTCGTATTTAATGAGATTAAACTCCAACGTTGGAGCACTCTGAATGTCAGTCAGTACCTGCGTGAACTCAACTTTCAGTTGTTCACAATAATTTTCAGATGCGCCAAACATTGGCGGTTTAGAACGATGGTTACTAGTTTTGAACTTAGTAAACTCATCAAATTTGTTGGTATTTAGCTCAAAATCCACGGTAATTGGGAGAACCACTAATCCCTCTCGCCATAGTCTGATTAAAATCAACCTCGAATACAGTATTACCGTGTTGTAAACATTTTTACTGATTTGCTCTGGTTGAATACCAATAGATAGAAATAGTATTTCTACTTGCTTCAGGAACTCCAAGGCCCCATGATACCTTTTATGTTCAGGCTTTCGTGCATCGCTTTTTCTGGTTGAAAAATTACCCGCACTAGCGGTTAGGGACGCGATTTTGAGCAATATATCGGTGTTCGAGATATTTTCTGCTATTTCACATATTACACAGCGTACGTCGGCCTTGCCTGTGCTCAGATTTGAACTGCGATTCAATATATCCATTTCTGGCACAGAAAACTTTTTATCTACACCGACATTCGAGAAGAATTCCTCAACCTTAGTCATGAGTTGAAGCGCAATTTGATTACAGCGCTTATTCGCCGTTTCGATACCCAAGGGGTAATAGGCTGAACCTGATGTATTAAATATCATTATTATGTCCCTTCAATCGCAATAGCATCTTGTCGATTTTTTTAGCCTCTGCTAAATGCAATTGTTTTTGCTTTAGCAGTTTAGCTGTCTGCTCATCTAGGTTCAGGCGTGTGATATCACGAGACAAATTATGTTCCTGACTCAGTTTCTCTGAGTCGTCTCTTTTATAATTTATGGTGCTGGTGTAATTGACATGACCTATCAGACTTCGGACATCCTCTGCGTCATAACCAAATATCAGTTTTTCATCCTTTGTTAGGCGAGGGCATTCGTAATGGAGGTAATAGACGAGTGCATGCCGGGCAAAATGCGGCCCATGGAGTGCTTTTTTTGAGATACCTATTTCCATTAGTGCTTTTTTAAAACGTTTTACGATATTTGAGTGGCTACGTTTTTCATCGGCACGCTGAGTTAGGATAAATGGACGCCCCCTGTTCGAGTTCTTTTCGTACGTAAACAAAAAATCGTGGCTATCATCCGTGACAGCCGTTGATAGGAGTTTATCCAGTGACTCCCAAAAAATTTCCTCAGCTATGCCAAATAGGTAGACCTCATCGTTTAGGGTTTTGCGGCCTTTCCATGCATCGCACAATTTAACCTCCTCTGAGGTCAAACCGCGCTTTGATACATTTGAGGTCAGGAAGATTCTACGGTTTGTGAAATCGACATGCCTCAATTGTAATAGCAGTGCCTCGCTGATTCGTAACCCACTCGCGAATAGAAGAGCGTATAGGGTTCGGTCACGATCAGACAGTGATTTCAGCTCAAGAAACTGTTTAATCTGTTCCTGTGTTATGGCAACTATGTCCTTAATTGTAGAGTCATCAGAAGGAAGACGAGAAAATATTTGATTTTTCTGTGCCTGAATATTGTGTGCACCGAGGATACCTCCAAGAGCTGTATGATTTTGCCAATATATTTTTTGTGAGAGTGATATTTCCGTGGAGTTCCAAACCTGTTCGAACAGAGGCTGATATTGGGAATGTGATGGCGACACTCCCATAGCACGGCAGAGTCTAGTATGTGCTGCTCTCGCATAGCGTTCAGAGATCTTAATATAGTGCTCAACTGCATTTAAATGAATATTGACTGAGTTGTTACTCAGTTTTGGGCGGTAATTATCCATTAGCGCTCTGATTGTCTCTATTTCAAGAGTGACGTTACTAGGTAATTCTCGTTGGATGTACTCTGGATAACCCATGATCGCCCTATAGGCATGGCTCAATGATAAGGGAGTCTCAGAACCCATGACTCCTGCCTCATGGAGAAAATCGATAAATTTAATGACAGGAGTTCGATACGAGTTGAGTGTGTTTGCACTTAGGTTTGATTTTTTGGTAGTAGTCTCTTTGAGGCGAACTATCTCCTTCTCATATGCCCGGAACTCTTCAACCTCAGAATTATCACTAATCCTATAAAGGTGATGAGAGGTCGTTTCGATTACCTGAGAATTGATAGTCGTTGTTTGTCGTTTTTTCTCGTACCTAACATTTTTCAGATTCATGAGAGTCCATCACTTCCCTAAAGTTGACACATTTACACAATAAGTTGTTGTTATATAAGAATCAAAAGTATTATTTGTTACATGTTTATGGTGAGAGCTAGGTCATATAATACATAACGGTCAAACGCCATTTGTCACCTTTGGTTTTGGCCTAGGGACCACTTGGGAATCGCGCCTGATCCAGCAATCAATCCTGAAAAACCGTATTGCCGGTCTGGGTAAGAACAAGAAAACCGCGGTATTCCCTAAGCTTGTGTTTGCAATTAAAGATGGTCTTAACCATAAGCCTGCAGATGCCAACTACGACATCAAGCAGCTGGCGCTGGAGTGTGCTTCCAAGCGTATGTACCCAGATATCCTAAACTATGACAAAGTGGTTGAGGTAACTGGCTCGTTCAAGACGCCAATGGGTTGTCGTAGTTTCCTAAACACCTTTGAAGAGAACGGTGAGCTGGTACACGAAGGACGTAATAACCTTGGTGTTGTGAGCCTCAACTTGCCGCGCATTGCTCTGCAAGCGCAAGGTAGTGTTGAGAAGTTCTACCAAATACTAGATAGCAAGTTGGTGGTTGCTCGTCGTGCTCTTGAGACTCGTATTACGCGCCTTGAAAACGTTAAGGCTCGTGTTGCGCCGATCCTTTACATGGAAGGTGCTTGTGGTGTGCGTCTAAACGCTAACGACTCGATCGCAGAGATCTTCAAAAACGGTCGTGCATCGATTTCTCTGGGATACATCGGTATCCATGAGACGATTACCGCGCTAATGGGCACAGAAGTCCACATGTACGATGACCAAGCCATGCGCGAAGAAGGCCTGAAGATCATCAAGCACCTCAAAGCAGCAGTGAGCACTTGGGCAGAAGAGACCGGCTATGCATTTAGCCTGTACGGCACGCCAAGTGAGAACCTATGTAGTCGTTTCTGCCGTATTGATACCAAAGAGTTTGGTGTGATTAGCGGCGTAACAGACAAGGGTTACTACACCAACAGTTTCCACCTTGATGTGCAGAAGAAGGTTAATCCGTACGATAAGATCGACTTTGAGATGCCTTACCCAGAGATCTCAAGCGGTGGCTTTATCTGTTACGGCGAATTCCCGAACATGCAGAAGAACATCGAAGCGCTGGAGAATGTGTGGGATTACAGCTACTCGCGCGTTCCTTATTACGGCACCAATACGCCAATTGATGAGTGTTATGAGTGTGGTTTTAACGGTGAGTTTGATACCACTAGTAAGGGATTCACCTGTCCAAAGTGTGGTAACCACGATTCGACTAAGGTTTCGGTTACGCGCCGGGTATGTGGTTACCTAGGTAGCCCTGATGCTCGCCCGTTTAACTTTGGTAAGCAAGAAGAAGTGAAGCGTCGCGTTAAGCACCTGTAAGCCAAGTTTGCCAGGCGATTATTTACACAAAATAGTTGCCTTGCGGCTAAATAATGAGCAAAATACCGGCCTCGCGTGAGGTCGGTGTTGTTTCTGCTAGCGCCTCATGGCTTTGTCTCACTGAGCTAATCCTATCCCCAACCGATGCAGTTAATGGTAACGAAATGAATTATCACCAATATTATCCAATTGATGTGGTCAATGGACCCGGTACGCGTTGCACCTTATTTGTTTCGGGCTGTGTTCATCAGTGTCGCGGATGCTACAACCAATCGACGCAAAGCCTCAACTCTGGCGTACCATTTACCCAGCAAGCGGAAGACCAGATTATTGCTGATCTCAAAGATGAGCGTATCAAGCGCCGCGGTTTGTCACTCTCTGGTGGTGATCCACTCCATCCAGCTAATATCAACGATATCTTGCGTATCGTGAAGCGAGTGAAAAGCGAATGTCCAGACAAAGATATCTGGGTTTGGACAGGCTATAAACTCGATGAGTTAGATGAGCACCAGCAGCAGGTGCTGCCGTTTATTGATACCCTGATTGACGGAAAGTTTGAGCAAGAAAAAGCTGACCCAAGCCTAGATTGGCGCGGCTCAAGTAACCAAATCATCCACACATTTACATTGTAAAATACAGGGTCGAGGGGCGGGGCCGCTTCGCTTCGCTTCGAGTAGCGAGTGGTTGGTTGGAAAGTGAACTGCAACGGCGCTCAACCAAACCAGATGAACCCCTCGTACCTGTAGGGCGGAGCCCGTCCTCGAAACTCGCTCCTTATTATTTCGGTTTGGACTTTTGTTTCACTACCGGTGGCTGCTTTCAAAGTAAACGGATTTATACCTAATGACAAAAAAGGAACTTTTAATGAGTGGAGAAACCGATCTCAAGCAACTTTTGGCCAGTTTACAGCCTGAACTCGGAGACGAGGATTATGTATTCTGTGTGCTAGATAGCCAAGCCGGAGTTGAGGCTGATATTCAGCCGCTCGCGACCTTTAGAGAAGCAGAGGGCATCACTTGGGTGTTGAGTCAGACTGAGGCTGATACCGCTGAGCTAGCTTATCAGGGTGTGTTCAAGCGCATTACCTTAACTGTGCACTCGAGTCTCGAGGCCGTTGGATTGACAGCGGCCGTAGCATCGGTGCTGGCCGAGCATGGTATCAGTGCCAACGTGATTGCGGCCTACTACCATGACCATGTGTTTGTGCCTAAAGCCAAGGCGCAGCAGGCTTTGGCCCTACTCAGTGCCTTGTCCAAAGATGCGCTTACGTAAGCGTAACCTCAGCAAGTTTGGTGTTGGTTTTGAGTTTGAACTTGCTCAGTTGCACCATAAATAGCTCAGCACAAGCCAAGGCATCGCTGGCAGCGGAGTGGGCATTATAGTCGGGCAGATGGTAGTGCTGGCGCAGATCATTGAGCTGGTAGCTGGCATGCGAGCGAGTACGACCCGCATAGCTGTGGCGCTTTTCAAGCTCGATGGTATCGATAAAGTGGCAGGGTAGCGCATTGAGCCCGAAAGCATGATCAAGGAGTGCGTGAAGGAAATCGCGCTCGATAGTGGCGCAGTGAGCGATCACCACTTTGCCTTTAATCTGCTCCAGTAGCCAATTAAGTGCTTCAATGGCAGGCAGACCGTCTTTGAGTTGGTTAGCGGTGATCTCGTTAACTTGCGCGCTCTCATGCTTTACAAATTGACCATGGCTCAGGTAGCACTCTGCGCTACTGGCGAGATCAATCTCGCTGGTGGTGAAATGAACGAGACCTATCGATAGAATTTGATCGTGGCTTGGATCTAACCTAGTCGTCTCAAAATCTAATGCAACGAACTGCTGCTGATCGAGTTCTTCACCCAACAATGGCTGCGGGGTTTGCAGGTAATCGGTAAGCGCGCGACTCCATTCTGGTTGAATGGTCGTCGCTATGCGACGCTTTTCCTGACAAGGTGGCTTGAGCTTAGTGAACCAACGCTTGAACATCTCTTAGCTCCCCTTCACAAACTTGAGTTTTGCTGCATCTTGCAGCTCGCTGATGATCTTAAAGGCTTCTTTTAAGTGCTTACGCTCAAAGCTACTGAATTGGTCTGGGCTGATATGGTTATTAGGCTCGTTGCCTGCCAATATCGCGCTGAGCTGATGGCGAAACCGGACATGGGTAATAAAACGAAACGCACCGATGATGTTTTCACAGCCCTCATGAGAAAGCGTGCCTTGTTCTGCGGCGTAGCGAAAGCGCTCTTCAGTCCCGGTGATAGAGCCACCGGCTGAGAGACTAAAAATACGCGCTAGGTCGATGATTAAGTTAAGCGCAAACTTTTTAATATTGAGGGTATTGCTGTTTTTGCCTTCTTTTTCCAGTACCAGACTATTAAAGATCCCCAGTGGTGGCTGAGTCTCTATCGCATCGCGGGTTAATGCTGCTATAAAACGTGGGTTTTTATGAATACAGTCATGCATATAGCTTTGAATGTGTTCAACCAGCTCACCGTTGCCATGGATGGCTCGAACCTCCAAAAACACACTGATGCTCAGTAGTCGATTGTATTCCGGGCTCAAGACCCATTTTTGGTAGTACTCTTTCCAACGCGAGACGGGTTGGCACCACTTGGCAGAGGCCGCCATGTATTTACCATCGCACAATGGGTAACCACAGGCGGCGAGCCCATTACAAACGCGCATCGCAAGGTGGGTAAAATACATCTGCTCATCAGAGCTGACCTCTCTAGCAAGCACGATAGCACTATCTTGGTCCGATAGCATGTGGACTTCATTGCGTGCGTGAGAACCAGCGACCATCCATGCGTAGTCACACGGGGGAGGACCAAGTAACTCTTCAGTGAGGTGAATTAAGCGGCGGGTAAAGGCGTCCATGATCATCGACATTACCTGTCCCTGGATTTCGGCACTAATACCACTCTCTACCAGCGCCTGAAAGATGGTTTGTTTCTCTTCTTTTAGGGCAACTAAGGCATCAAGGGAGTCTGCATACTTGATTTTTTCAATCAAGAACAGCGATTGAGTCTTATGGTTGTGCACCAGGTGAGTGGTGGTCAAGAGCCCTGATACTTTGCCGTTCTTTTAGCACCGGAAGGCAGCGAACGTTGTATTGCAGCATTAAAGATATCGCCTGAATGACCTTGTCCTCGGCATTGACCAAGATTGGCGAGGCATTCATTACCTCAGCAATTGGTGCCGTGGTCGGGATCTCCGCGGCAATCACATTGCGGGTCATATCCCGGTCGGTGACCATGCCGACAATCTCGTTATCGCGCATCACCACCGCGCACGAACTACGCTGCTTACCACACATGATTTTAGCCACTGATTTGATCGACTCTTGACTGTCTACAATGGCAATATTACGGCTTGCAACTTCACCGATCTGACGAAAGAACAGGCTCTTATCTTCTTTACGCACAGCGCTGTTAACCGCAGAGCTTAATCTGACGTTTGCTGCTGCCGCAAAGAAATCGGCAAATTCTGGGTGCTGCTCGCAGACACGCACCAATACCTGATGCGGGATCAGATACAGCAGTGAGTCCTCAATTGCTTGAGCTTGGTAACCATTCTCGGTTTTCTTTAGAGGCTCAAGAAAGGTAAAGCCAAACTGATCATCTGCGCCCAAGCGAGCACGTAGCTGACCACTCTGGGTTCGCTGCTCGATGGCGCCGGTGCGGATGATATACAGATAACGCATATTGCACAGAGAGCTGAAGGTGATGGTTTCTCCCTCAGCTAGGTACTTTACCACTACAGCGTTAGAGAGCGATTCAACAATATCACTAGGCAGTTTGTCGAAAGGGTCGAGGCGGTTGAGAAAATCGCGAATGTTTGGTGTGACAGATGAACCCATTAGAACTCCAAATTAAAACACTGTTTCATATAGAAAAATAGTGGTAAAAAAAGCAGCACCGAATGCTGCTTGTACACTTGGTATTAGTTTCTACTGTACTGGGTAGTTTTTATAACCCAGTTTCTCAGAGATATTACGACCCGCTTTGTGCAGCAAGCCGATGTAGTAAGACATGCGCTTTTCATCAAAACGAATCGTCGGGAATGAGATAGATACCCCGGCAATCACACTACCAAAGCGATCATAGATAGGGGCGGCTAGGCAGCGGAGCCCCGGCTCTTGCTCTTCGTTGTCCTCACCGTAGTGTTGCTCACGGACGATTGCTAGCTCAGCCTGCAATTGATCAGCATTTTCATGGGTGCGGTCGGTACTTTTGACAAAATCGATACGAGAAAGGGTGTCACGTACAAGGTTTTCGTCACGCTCAGCCAGCAGGACTTTACCAATCGCCGTGGTGTGAAGTGGATTGCGGCGTCCAACGCGGGAATGCATGCGCAGATTATAGTTTGAGTCGATTTTGTGGATGTAGATCATCGCATCATCATCAAATGCGCCCAAGTGCAAGGCTTCGTTGGTTTGCTCTGCAATGACTTTCATCTCTTTGTCTGCCAGCTCAATAAGGTCGACATACTCGAGCGATTTCGCGCCAAGCTCGAATAAGCGTAACGTCAGAGAGTACTTATCCGCCTCACCGTCTTGAGAGACATAGCCTAATGTTTTCATCGTTTGTAGAAAGCGATAGGTGGTCGCTTTCGACATCATTAGACGCTGTGATAGTTCAGAAACCCCAATTTCCTTTTGCTCACTTAACGCTTGCAAGATGTTAAAGACCTTGAGCACCGAAGAAACGGCTTCCGGCTGCGTTGATTTTTCCATGTTTAAACCTTTGTTAGCTCTGCTTGGCCCGCATTATATCAAGGGGCGGTGTTGATTCCATTAATTTTAAAAAAGCTTTTTAAAAATTTGAAACCCTAAAATACACTTGTCATACAAAAAGAAGCTCTGCGTCAACTCTTTTGAAGGAGTGTTTTGAATCAAATTGAAATGACGTTTTAAAGGCGAAATCACTGTTTTCATGTCTCTTACTGTAGCTAAGCAAATGATTGCGCATGTTGAGGCGGCAAGATTATCAACATCGCGTCAATACTGTCTTTCCAAGGCGGTATCCGCGTTCCTTCTTACAAGGTATCAAAGCGTGTTGTAATAGGTGTGACTCGCCTGATTGCGAACGAGTGGGCGAGCCACGGCCTCAATGTAAACGCGATAGCACCCGGTTGCATGGTGACTAACAAAACAGCCGCGCTGCTTACCGCCGCGTCGATCTATATAACTTACCTACTTGCTGCAGTAGACTTCATTTCGATCAGTATCGTGAGTGGAATTTACTTAAAGGAGTCTATTTACGACATCTGGTCAACCCTTGAGTCAGCGCTTTGAACCTCTACTGTGTTCTGCCTCAAAGGAATCGCAATGAGAATTGGCTTTTAGATTGGCGCAAGTTGCTAGCTGATCAATAATATTATTGTAGGATCAATCGGTAGCGGCTTGCTTGAGCTGCCTCTGATTAGCGTGAACTTTATGCCAATGCGTAAAGACTTTATCTAACTAGTTCGCGGGACACCGCAGGAGCATAGAATGAAAATTGCACTAACAATGGAAAACAGCCAAGCACCAAAAAACGCAATGGTATCGGCCGAGCTTAAAACTGTTGCTGGTGGTCTAGGAAACGAAGTATTTAATGTAGGTATGACAGATGAGAACGATCATCACCTAACTTACATCCACCTAGGAATCCAAGCGAGCATCCTACTGAACTCAAAAGCAGTAGACTTCATCGTAACAGGTTGTGGTACTGGCCAAGGCGCAATGATGGCAAGCAACCTACACCCAGGTGTGGTATGTGGTTACTGCCTTGAACCTTCAGATGCATTCCTCTTCAACCAAATCAACAATGGCAACGCTATCTCTCTAGCATTCGCTAAGGGCTTTGGCTGGGCCGGTGAGCTAAACGTTCGTTACATCTTCGAGAAAACGTTCAATGGCAATCGTGGCGAAGGCTACCCAATCGAGCGCGCAGCACCACAACAAGCAAACGCAGCAATCCTAAACGACGTAAAAACAGCAGTATGTAAAGACGTAGTTGCTTCTCTACAAGCTATCGACCAAGAGCTAGTTAAGCAAGCCGTAGGCAGCACACAGTTCCAAGAGTGCTTCTTCTCTAACTGCCAAGTGCCAGAGATTGCTGAGTACGTTAGGTCTCTAATCGACTAATTTTTCAGTCAGTTTGTGAAAGAGCAATCGCGCTTCACCCAAGGCTACGATATTGCAAACCAAGCGGCTTACAACCAACACTTTGTGTGTGATAGTGACGTTGATGTGCTGACGGGTAACGCGCCAGACAATCCAGCAACCTCAGAGTTGGCCTACAGTTTGATTCGCTCGACTCAAGCACAGCTTAAAGTTGCAGTCTTACATGATCTTTCAGCGCAGCAAGACAAGTGCTTAGTGGGCGTGGTATGGCAACAAGACTCAGTGTGCTTCAATATCGAAAGCCCAACTGAGGTGTGCCGTTATCGCTACGATTTAGTCGTAGGCAGCCTATCTGCGATTGACTAGTGGATGATCTGTTTTTGTTATCCACTGGCCCATAACACAATGAGATAACGTCTAATATTGAATAAGCGCTTTTTAGCCAGCCTTCGGGCTGGCTGTTGTGTTTTTAGCACTACAAGTGCGTGCTACTGAGGAAATTTGAACTTATGGTTTATTTTTTGCGAACCTGGGGTTGCTTTTATTTATCATACAAATAGAATCCTATCTCCAAAAAGTTGCCAAGTAGATGGCTCCTCGCATTTTTCATTGATTGTGAAAAGGTAGATAGACAATATGATTCTTAATGCATTTAACCTGCAAGGGAAAGTGGCCATGGTAACCGGGTGCAATACGGGGTTGGGCCAAGGTATGGCCATCGGTCTCGCTCAGGCTGGCTGTGATATTGTCGCTGTCAATCGCTCAGAGCCATCAGAGACTCAAGCGTCAGTTGAAGCACTTGGGCGCAAGTTTATTGATATCCGCGCCGATCTCAGTGATAGTCACTGCTTGGCAGCGATTGTTGAGCAAGCCATTGCTGAGGTGGGTCGCATTGACATCTTGGTCAATAATGCCGGTATTATCCGCCGCAGCGGGGCACTAGAGTTTACCGAGCAAGACTGGGATGAGGTGATGGATACCAACTCCAAGACGGTATTTTTCCTCTCTCAAGCGGTGGCGAAACAGTTCATTGCTCAGCAGAGCGGTGGCAAGATCATTAATATCGCATCAATGCTCTCTTTCCAAGGTGGTATTCGTGTAGCTTCTTATACCACCTCTAAGAGCGGCCTGATGGGCTTAACCCGCCTGATGGCTAATGAATGGGCGCAATACGGTATCAATGTCAATGCGATTGCGCCTGGTTATATGGAAACCAATAATACTAAGGCACTGCGCCATGATGCCCAGCGGAATCAAGAGATCTTAGCGCGCATCCCTGCCGCACGCTGGGGCACGCCGGAAGATTTGGCTGGGGCTTGTGTGTTCTTAGCCTCAGATGCGGCGAGCTACATGCATGGTCATACACTGGCTGTCGATGGCGGCTGGTTGGCGCGTTAGGGCTTGAACGATGGATAGCATGATGATGGCTCAGGCCCTAGGGTTTGTGAGCTTTGCCCTCGGTGTGTGTACTTTTTATCAAAAAGACGACAAGAAACTCAAAACGTTGATGATGGTTTTTCACTTCAACCATCTGATCCATTATTTGTTATTGGGCTCGATGATTTCAGTGCTTAGCTCAGCGTTATCCGCTTGTCGTACGGCCACATCGATCTACACCTCTTCATTTAAGGTCGCCTTGGTCTTCATCACCATAAGCCTTGGTAGTGGCCTATACATGATGGACTCGCCTAATGATCTATGGCCAGTTCTAGGCACTGTGATTGGGACTTATACCGTATTTGCCCTGAAAGGCGTTGCGATGAGGGTGGGCTTTCTGGTTGGTGCCTTGTGCTGGTTAACCAACAATATCATGGTCGGTTCGATTGGTGGCAGCTTACTTGAAGTGACCCTGATCAGCGTTAACTTAGTGACCATGAGTCGACTGATGAAACAGGCTGGTGACGAGTCAGTGGGTGAACATGAAAGTAGAGAGCCCGTATAGGCTCTCTTAGCAGCATTAGGCGCTTTGACTGCTTACCTCAAAGCGGCCAATCAACTGCTCTAGGCGCTCTAGGGCGTTACTCATCAAGGTGACACGGCGAGAGAGTTGCTTAGTCGATCCTTGCAGCTCTTGTACCGAGCTCTGAGCTTTATCCGCCGTTGCCTTATTTTCCAAGCTATTTTCATCCAATTTCGAGATAGTTTGGAACAGGTCGGAAACCGCAGCATGCATCTGTTCGCTGCGCTCGGTTGAATCGACCATAAAGTTGCCGTTACTAACGTTTTCAACACCTTGCTCCATATAGTTAACCGCTTGTGCTGACTTCTCGTGTAGTTGCTTCATCAAGGCACCAATGTGATTGGCTGCCTCTGAGGTACGATCAGCCAGTGTCCTCACTTCAGAGGCGACCACAGAAAACCCACGCCCATGCTCTCCGGCGCGGGCGGCCTCAATCGCGGCATTCAGCGCCAACAAATTAGTTTGTGCAGTAATATCAGTGATGAGGTTAATGATGTCCGAGACCTTTTCCATCTCGCTGTTGACTTGGTTGACACTGTTTGCGGAACGTTCGACAATCTGGCGCACGCTTGCCATTCCTGCCGCTGCTTGCTCTGACTCTTCCTCAGCACTTTGCACCGCCTCTTTCATTACTGCATCCATCTGGGTTGCAGAGACATTAGCATTGGTGATTTCTTGCTGCTGATATTGGCTTAGGTTGAGCATATTATTCAGCGCAGAGGACGCCTCATCACTGACACTGCCCATCGCTTGGCTGCGACGAAACATCGACTGTGATACCTGTTTAACCTCGTTGCTGGCAAATACGAGCTCACTAATGATCCCATCAAGATTGTCAATAAAGCTGTTGGTCCAGCGGCCAAGACTGCCCAACTCATCGCTACTAAAGGTGGTAGGATCCAATCGCTGGCGAAGGTTGCCATCTCCCTCGGCCAGAGTCTGCATCACCAGGGTCATGTTATGGACTTTGGCGGCGAGAGGTTTGGTGATGGTCAGGCGAAATATCATCAGACTGAGCAGCATGGACAGGAACATAAGCCCACCCTGTGCAAGCGCGCCTAGCCCAAACCAAAGGCTGATAAGAAAAGGAGTAAACAAGGTTACTGCCATACCTAAGGTAAACTGCTTGGCCAGTTTATAGTCAATGCTGCGATCGCGATATACCTCTTCAAGGTCCGACTCACACATCATACCAAAGGTATCCGATGAGCCCTCAAGTTGGAACGTCACACCTTTGCCGATAACGGGAATATGTCGATAGTCTGAATACCCTGGGTACTCAACAAACAGGTTGCTGCCGTTTTTAATTGTTTCGCGTACCCCAGGGTGGAGCTGATTGGTTGCCGGATCGGTGAAGCGAATTTCAAACTCAGTGTGGCGCTGGATCTTGACGCTGCCCCAGTCGGTGTTGACGCCTTGTTTGAGGTTCTCACCGTGCGAGAAGGTGTTGTCCTCAAAGCGCGAGCGCGACAGGGCTGTGCCAGGTTGGATACTAGGGTCGTGCACCGATTTAACCATAAACAGGTAATTGTCGCCCGACTCGCTGTAAATATGCCCGGCCTCACGCTGAATTAGGTCACCAATGACATCGTTAGGAACGCGACCACAGAGACAGCCGAAACTGCCGTCCTCATTGGTAAAGGGGAGGTAGAACATCAAGGTAACTTCATCGTGGAACGAGGAGCTTGAAGAGCCGGTGTCTAACGTGCGTCTGTCAACATAAGGGCCGTGTAGGTAGCGCTGTGAAAATCCATTTTTCAGCGCGATTGGATCAGTAATGGTTTGGCCGATGTGTTGAGAATGACTCGAAGCGACCGTCACCCCTTGTTCATCGGTGATAAACAGCTCAGAGAAGTCCTTCCCTCGATTGAGCAACTGCAGCAGAGTTTCTGCGGCTTTGTCAGAGCCTCGGCTAGCAAGATAGAGCCCGGCATCGTGGAGAAAGTTCCATTGGTTACTCACCCAAGTATTGAGCAGGTGAACACGAGTTTGAGCGATACTATCAAAGGTCTGTTCCAACTCTCGGGTGCGGTGGCGATTTTGAAAGCAGGCTGTGCGCATCGCGAGTTTTCCAGTTGCCCCAAACCAGTTCAACCAGTGACGTTCTTCTTGAGATAAGTCCATGTATCCTTCCTGAAAAATCCATTAATTCAAACACTAAGCAATAATTATTCCAAAGGTAAATAAGATGTAAATAGAGGAAATGAACTTTTATGCTGAATGTTTGCTCTATTTGTGAGCAAATATCATTCTTTTGCTGGGCCATATTGGTGCGCAGCCCTTTTTTGGTGCAAGTGGCTCTGAGAGCGATTCCCTCGCTACCTAAGCTTGGTTTATCTCTCGCATGATCAGCCATTGGCCCGATAGGAGGCGACAGTGAGCCGGATGTGTTTTTGCCACTAATCTCATTACTCTTACACCGTGTTTCAGTCTATTTTGTGTTTGTCTCTAATCTGAATCTGAGATTTATATCATTGTATGTACATTGATATAGAAAGAATTTTTTAGTGGCAGTTGTCGATTGAGCAATGTTCGAAGTGTGACGACTATCAAAGCAAATACTGACTTTGGTATGTCGACATGCTCCGCCTTTTTGCTTTGATAATGACACTGTTGATGGTCGGCTGTGCACAGTACAACCCACCTGTATCCCCAAACCACTCTGGGCCAACTGATTACGCGCAGCAAGTTAGTCAGATGGAGGTTGAGCAAAGCTTGTGGAGTGAGTACTCAGACATTGCGCGCAGAGTTAAACGCGGGCAGGTGGTGACTTATACAGCACCGATGTTTGACGACGATTGCTTTCTGATTGTTAACCAGTCTCATAGTGCGCTTGAAATTCAAGCCTACTTCGATAGTACGCTAAATAGTTGCGTTGAGGAGCGGTGGGTTAAGGATGTGATCGAGTTTGTCTACATCAAGTTAAATGCGGATTACACGCTAGGCAGTCGGTTTTATGATATTACTTTGACGGATAAAACTGTGAAAGCGCGTCTACCTAACGTGGTTATTTTAGACTTTCGAGGTTACATCGGAATGAACCGAATACGCACCGAAAGGTCGACCTTTGAGGTGTTTATTCTCGCACATGAAATCGGTCATAGTATTGAGACGGCAGATAAAACAGAGCTGACCCCAGATTTATTCGCCTTGCGCGTGGCAGATGCTTCGCTCGATGAGGCGGCCTATAACATTCTTGAGCAAGACATACTTAATATCAGGGGGGCCTCACTTATAAAAAGTCACGCGATTGCGAAGGAGCTTAGGTATTATCTAGGAATAGTACACTAACGAGCCGCGCATAGCCAAACGACATTTCCTCGGTCAAAATGACACACATCTATACCCAAGCAAACTCGCCCAAAGGGAGCTAATATACAGGCTCTGAATCCTGCATCTTGAGGTCACTTGGGTACAGGTGCTTTTAGCACTCTTTTATTGTTATATACCAGAGTGATACCGCCACCTAACTGCCCGTAATTTACCGCGTTATGCGAGTTCCCTGCGGGAGCGGTCACACTTTATTGAGCTTGGCTTAAGGTACGATGGACGGTAGCCGTTTTACTACAGGAATATCAATAATTTGTAACATTTACTCAGTCGGTATTGAGTAAAATTGTCGTGTTCGCCCCATAAACCCATTGCAGCGTGCGCAATAATAGTGACAAATTTATAAAAACAAGAGAGGGAAGCCGTGGGATTAAAGAATATATCTATCAAGCTTAAGTTGCAGTTGATGGTATTAGTGACCGCGATTTTGATTGTACTCATGAGTGTGTTTAGCCTCGTGGTGCAAAAAGACCAGCAATTGGTTGAGCGTAATCAGAAGTTACAAGATCAAATCGAAACGGCCATCTCTTTGGCAGAATATTATCGTAACCGTAGTGACTTATCGAACGAGCAGGCGCAGCAGCAAGCACTCGAGGCACTCTCATCGCTGCGCTATGAGGGAACTAATTACTTTTGGATTACCGATACGGCCAATACTTTGGTCATGCACCCATTGAGACCTGGCTCTGTGGGTAATGACATGACGTATATCCGCGATGGTGCGGGTAATTACCACTGGCAGGAAATGTCACGAATCGCTCGCACTTCTGGACAGGGTGCATTGAATTATGTATGGATTGCGCCAAGTGGCGAAAGCCATGACAAGATTTCTTATGTCAGCTATATCCCGGAATGGGATTGGATTCTTGGCTCTGGCTTATTTGTTTCGGATATCGATGACGCCTTTATTGACGATATTGTGATCCAGATGAGCTTAGCATTGTCTATTATAGTCATCATGTTTGGGGCGAATATGGTCGTTGCGCGGACTGTCGCTAAGCCGATAGAGGTGTTGCTTGGTAAGCTAAATGTGATGGCCAGTGGTGACCTGACACATAAGATTGCACTGGTTCAAAAAGATGAAGTGGGTCAGCTGTCAAAGAGTTTGTGTGATATGCAAACGACAATGCGTAAAACACTTCAGTTGTCTTCGGAGACCTCAATCAAAGCTCAGGTGTTGTCGGAAAACATTGCTTCAACCAGTGAGCAAACCGCCGTAAGCATTGCCTCACAAAACAGTCAATTAGAGCAGATTTCAACGGCGATGACAGAGATGTCGAGCACCGTTCAAGATGTTGCATGTAATGCAGAGCAAACCGCCGAGCGCACCAACGATGTTGCCCAGCAAGCTCAGTTGAGTAGTACCAGCATGAACTCGACCCTTGAGGAGGTCGCGGCAATATCAAGTTCGATTGAGGAGACCTCTCATCTGATGGCGCAGCTTAAGCAGGGCGTTGATAATATTGGTGCTGTAGTGCAGGTTATCCACGAAGTCTCTGAGCAAACCAATCTACTTGCGTTAAACGCGGCGATTGAGGCAGCTCGAGCGGGTGAGCAAGGACGAGGTTTTGCCGTGGTCGCGGACGAAGTTCGTAACCTCGCTAGTCGCACACAAGCCTCGACTGACGAGGTGCAAAAGACAATCAACGACCTTTATAGCCAAGCCGACCAGGTTGTTGAGGTAATGGCAGCAAACGATGCTAATATCAGCTCGACAGTCGAAGCCGCTAACCAAACCAAACAGGCGCTTGATAGTATGGAAGGCGCCCTAGGTCAAGCCAACAGCATGGTGGCGCAAATCGCAGCCGCAGCAGAGCAGCAGGGCACCGTTGCCAATGAGATGAGTGAAAATGTCTCAACCATTCACCTGTCAGCCGGTGAAATCAATCAAGCCACCAATCACCTAGCCAGCCAAACCCAAGAAATGGTAACGCTCGCCGAAGATCTCAAACAGCAGCTAAGCTACTTCAAACTGTAAAAACAGGGACGAGGTTCGAGTACGCTTCGCTACGGGGTACGAGTAGTTCATAGAGTGTGTTGAACTACTCGATCCTCGGAACGTAGTGAAACCCGCTCCCCGCAACTTAAAATAGCGTGAGCTATTTTATAAAAGTAACGAAGTAGTTGATCATGATGCTGTCGCTGTTGAATTCTATAGCGCCGCCGTGCCCCATGTTGTGATAGGTTTGGTTGGCGGTAAACATCATGGAGAACAACCAGTTGTCATCACTGTAGCGGTAGTCAATAAACCCACCACCAATACCAAAGCTTGCTCCGCCGACTAAGGTGTTGAGTGGGATGCTGTAACCGCCTGTCACCGAGTGGAAGTGGCTGAAGTCGGATGCTGCTTTTGCGTAGAAGCGACCAGGTTGGTTAACGATCAAGCTCGCATGTAGGCCAAGCTCATCATCCCAATCATGGTCAATCTCTTGCTCGCCAAATTGAAAGCCGAGGCCTGCACCAAATTGGCTATTCGCCATGCAGCCGAAAGAGACACTGAACAGTGCCAGTAGTTGAATGAAGTATTTCATGAAAGTATTAAAAGAAGCTAAAAAGAGGGTGCATAGTAATACAATAACGCGCTGATATTAAGCACATTTTTATTGTGTGACTATACGGTAAGATAAGGCGCTTTGTAAAACTAATAGAACCAACTGCGTTTGTAGGGCGAAGATTACTTCGCCCCAACTGATATCAATGGAAGATTTGACTGCTGAAGCGCAGATGCTTGCTGTGCCCCATTAATTTGTGAAACTCTTTGTTTTTCAGCCTCAATAGGGTCTTGTGATCCCCCGCTTCTAAATAAATCTCATCCAACTTACCAAGCATGTCATCAAACACTGTGGTCATATGGTACGGGCTCCCTACCGGAGGTACAGCACCATGGTCGCAGTCTTTGAATAATTGATACACATCTTGCTCTTTCGCCAAGTGAAATGAAGCATTAAAGACATCATTGAGCTTAGACAGGCTAATTTTGTTATTTGCGGGTAAGACGGCCATCATATGACGCCCCTCATGATCCTCAAGTACCACACCCTTGGCAAGGTTCATTAATGGAATGCCCGCCGCCCCACCGCTTTGCAAAGAGCTATTACTGTGTTTGTGCGTGACAGTATTAAACTGGATGTCATGTTCGACCAAGTATCGGTCTAATCGCGTTGCAATGGTCATACACACCTCCGAGTGTTTGGGACCTTATTTGCAATTATAGCGTAGACACAGGTTCGAGGTACGGGGACGGGCTTCGCCCTACGAGGAGCGAGGAGTTTTGCGTGTGTGGTAAGTGCTTCATTCACAGAGGCGGAGTTTGGCTTGAACATCGCCCTTAAAGACAGGGCGACGTCCGAGTGCTGCTTTAGCTATTCGGGATGCAAGGACCTAAAAACATGTGATTTACTACTCGTTCCTCGGAACGAAGTGTAACCCGCTCCTCGCCCCTGATTAAAGCTTACGCTTTAATCGTCGTTTACGTTTTGGATGTTGATGACTAGGTCGTTCCAATTACGTTGGTTGTCGATTTCGAACTGTGCGCCTTGCTCATCAGCCCAGGTAAAACGTGTGATAGCGGCGGTTTGGCTGGTGGCTTGGTAGAGCCAGTAGGCTTCGGCTTTGAGTGCTTCTTCAATGGGTTTATCAATCGACTCGTAGACGGTTTGCTTACAGGCGTTGATAGATTCTGCGGGGAATTTGGCAATTCGGCGCGCCAAATTTTCTACGTATTCGCCGATTTCATCGGGTTCAAGCGCTTTATTTATGGTGCCGTAGGCTTCGGCTTCGTCGGCATCAAAGTCACGGGCACTTAGAATGATTTCTAGCGCGCGACCTAATCCTATTTGGCGAGCCATGCGTGACGCACCACCCCCACACGGCAAGATACCCATCGCGACTTCCATTTGCATAAACTTGTACTTGCCACGGGCGGCAAAGCGCATATCGCACGCAAGCGCAAACTCATGACCGCCCCCGCGTGCAAAGCCTTCAATTTTGGCAATTGTTGCTTGAGGCAGTTTACTAATTCGCTCAAGGACAGCTTGCAGGTCGAGCAGTTTGGCTTCATCGCGAGATACTGCTTGTTTAGACATATCTCTTAGTAGGTTGGTATCGTAGTGGCAGACCCAGATCTCTGGGTGAGCGGATTGAAAGATCACGACCTTGACCTCACGGTCGCGCTCCAGTCGCAGTGCCAAACTTGATAAGTCAGCCAGCATTTCTTGCCCTTGAACATTAACTGGTGGGAAGTCGAAGGTTACCCAAGCAATACCGTCATCGATATCAACGTTAAACGTGGTGAAGTTCTTGTATTCCATGTTGCGATCCTCATTGGTTTGGTCACTGTTAAAACTAGAGGGCGTCGAGAGTTTAGTGTATGCGTGAGTGAGGAAAAGAGAATTAGCAATTGCGATATAATCAATTCATGTCGATTATCTAGTAATGTTCTACGTGAAGAGGCGCCATAACCGGTTATGGAAATAGAGACACTGCGTTTATTCGTCAAAGTGGCTGAAATGCTTAATATCAGTGGTGCTGGTCGCGCGCTCGGGTTTGCACCAGCAATGGCGAGCGCTCGACTGTCTAAACTTGAGAATCAAATCGGGACCGATCTCATTCATCGCTCAACGCGCAAAGTAGCACTCTCAACAGAGGGGGAGCGTTTTTTACCCTATGCGAGAGAGATCCTCGCCCAGCACGATGCTGCTCTCGCCGCGATTGGTTCAGAGCTCGATCAGGTCTCGGGTGTGCTACGCTTTGCCGCTTCAAGCACCTTCGCCCAGCTCTACATCATGCCTATTTTGCCTGAATTTTTGGCTCGCTACCCTGATTTGGATATTGAGTTAAAGTTGGGCGATCAAGAAATCAATATTATCGAGGGCAGTATCGATCTTGCCTTACGAAATACCGCAGTCAGTGACAGTAACCTGCGCGCGCGTCAGCTTGCGCCAGATCGACGTATCTTGTGCGCTTCACCGGATTACCTATCGCGGCATGGGTTTATTTCTCATCCTGACGAATTGGCCAATCATCAATTGATCGCCTTCAAGGCCAATCGAAAACGCATGCTCAGCGGCGATGAGTTACCGGATATGATGGCATTTCCACCGCAAACAACCAAAGCTAGACTGGTGTGCGATGATGGAACTAGCATGAGAATAGCGACCCTTGCAGGTGCCGGGGTCTCAATGCATGCCTTTTGGAGTGTCGCGCAGGATATTAAAGCGGGTCGCTTGGTGAGGGTATTGCCTGACTATGAGATAGACGATCAAAC
The DNA here is from genome assembly GCF_055391395.1 of Vibrio sabulosilitoris. Taxonomy (NCBI): domain Bacteria; kingdom Pseudomonadati; phylum Pseudomonadota; class Gammaproteobacteria; order Vibrionales; family Vibrionaceae; genus Vibrio; species Vibrio sabulosilitoris. The sequence goes on along the minus strand of NZ_AP029600.1, from coordinate 1,540,721 downwards.
CGCGATCTGGCTTGTTTACCCCAAGGCGAATGCAGTGAGTATGAAGGTGCGTGTATTCATCGACTACTTAGTCGAGAAAATCGGTAGTCCACCGATATGGGAGCGAGAAGGTGATCATCTATGATGATCACCTGATGTTTTTATTAACTTTTACTGAGGCGTAACTGGCGACCGAAGACATTGATCAATGCGCCGGTGATAATTAGACCACCGCCCATATAAGTCCAGACCGACGGTAACTCATTAAAGACCCATACCCCAATCAAGGCTGAGAAAACGATCTGAATGTAAGAGTACGCAGAGGCTTGTCCCGCGGCTTGGGTCTGCATCGCTTTAGTGAGACCGTATTGGCCGATTTGGGTGAATATCCCAATCAGCACCAGCACGCCGGTAATGTATAGACTTGGCCAGACAAAATCTTGCCATGCGAGTAGCAGTGACGCGGGCAGGGCGACCAGAGGGAAGTAGAAGATGATCACAGAGCTGTCCTCGGTACGGCTGAGCTTTCTGACAATGATATACGCCACGCTGCTGCCCATAGCGCCAAGCAATGCAATCATCACACTAAACATCGGTAAGTCCTGAGCTTGGTTACCGGCCATATTCGGTTGAACCATGACCAAAAGGCCGAGCAAGCATAATCCAATGCAGATCAGCGTCGGCAGTTGAATGCGCTCTTTGAGAAACAGCAAACCGAGTAGCGCAGTCGATACCGGGTGAACGTATTGCAAGATGGTCGCCTCGGCAAGTGGCAGGGTGGTCACAGAGTAGTAGACACACATCAAAGCCATTGTGCCAACGGTTCCGCGTGCTAACAGTAAGCGCTTATTATTGCCCCAGATTGAGATTTTCTTTCGTTTGACGTCGAGGTAGCTGATGATCAGCGAGACCAATGCGCGTGCCGCCACGATTTCAAACACGGGGATACCGTGAGTACTGACGTATTTAACGCAGGCGGACATAAGGGCAAAACCAAGTGCAGAGAGGAGCATAAAGCGCACTCCGGTTGGCACCTTGGCGATAAGTTGACTAGGCATGATGGGTCTCTTAGCAATAGGGAGGCGGTATCATACGCGATACCCGTCACAGCGCATAGGCATCAAATAAAGTTTTACTATTAAAATATAGTTTAGTTTTGAGGGCGTGACGGTGGGGGAGCAGATGTAAGGCAGGCGAGGTGTGTCGTTTGTTCTAATAGCAAAAGAGCAGACCTTGGTCTGCTCTTTAGATAGTCTGGGCGAGCGACGTTTAGAATTTCTTTGGCGCAAAACCTGTCATCACCTCAAGACGCAGCTCTTTACCAAGCTTGGTCATTGGGTGTACGACAATAAGTCCTTTTACTGAGCGCTTTAGTTTACCCATATCCGCTTGCTCTGCCTTGGTGATCTCGCGCGAGAAAGGCATGTCTAGCAAGCTCTTACGCTCTTTGTTCAAGTCGTACTGCTGCTTGTGCTTCAGTGAGCTTGCTTTTTTACTCAGTTTATCCAAGTCATCGGTAAACTTGGTAATCATCTCCTGATCACCACGAGACTTAGCGGCATCAAGCTTACGCTGACACGTATCAATGCGGTTGTTGAGGTTCTGTAGCTCTTTTTTAATGGTCATCTATTTGGTCTCGGTGATTCAGAAAGGTGTGCGAGTCTAGCACAAGCTTGTATGTTGTTCTAATTTGTATACCAAAGTCGCCTGAAGGAGTCGCCCGAAGGAGTCGCCTGAAAGAGTGGCCTCAAGAGGCAGTTTCGGCAAAGCAACTTGGGTATAAAGCGCGAGTGGTTAGGCCCAGAAACGAAAAAGCCTTGCTCAAGAGCAAGGCTTTGAAACGCTTTTAAGGGCAGTAACTTATAGTGGAGTTACGTTAGCCGCTTGAGGACCTTTAGGGCCGCTCTCAACGTCGAAAGATACTTTTTGGCCTTCGTTCAGAGTTTTGAAACCGTCAGTAACGATTGAACGGAAGTGAACGAAAAGATCTTCACCGTTGTCTTGAGAGATAAAACCGAAACCTTTAGTTTCGTTGAACCATTTAACGGTACCAGTTGCTTTAGACATAATCTGTCTCCTATAAAAAATTAAAGTGATGCACTAGTGGTAGTAATTATTTCGACGACAATAACGCTAGGGTCGTTTTGGTGCTTTCACGTAGGAGTAACAGCAGAGCGACGAACAGTATCGGTATTTCAAAAACAACTCTATCAACAGAGCAACAGCTACTATACAGCAGGAAAGTCATTTGTCAATAATCTTTCATTTCACTGAAAGACGAGGTGTTTTCAAAAGATAACCCCCTGTATTTACAACAGGAACTTCTCTTGGGTGATCTCTATCAATCTATAACGCGAATGTTAATGGGCGGCAGTGAGTGTATCGAATAGAAGAACCTATTCTAATGCACGTTCCTTTGGGCCATTGAGCAGCAAAAATCTTACTTTAGAGATTTCAACTAGATGCAAAATTTAAACACAGCGTATTTTCCTAGTGAGGTGATGAAATAGAGTCGATTCTGACATTGAGAAACTGTGCTTATGAACTAGATTGAACAAAGAAGATTTGAGCGGCACGTATGTCTGGTTCAAACAAGGGAATGGTCGGCCACAGCAACCGAGCATGGGAAGTGCGACTCATCGGCTGCGAATCGTAGTGAGTTACCCATGAGAGCCCATAGAGGCGAATCGATGTAAGCAAGATGGTTGGCTTTATTAGTCATTGCAGCCAAGGGACGGTTTATGACAACACGAGCGAACCTTAAAAGCCCCAAGCAACAGCAAGGGCTCGTCGCAGTTATGGTGACCGTGGCACTCTTGGCATTGGTAGCGGTCTCTGCCCTTGCCGTCGATGCCACACATTTGATCCTCAATCAAACACGGTTGCAGAATGCTGTCGATACGATGGCACTCTCTGGCGCCAGTGCAGCAAATCGCTTCAACAGTCAGGACTCTGCCGAAACGGCGATTGTTCAGTCGTACAATCAAATCGCCGCAGCTTCTGGAAACGAAGAGATTCAGTTGACCGCCAATGATGATGGTACCAGCCTAAATTCGGTGACGATTGAATATTCAAGCTCGCCGAATAGTGGGTTTTCGTCCACCTTCCCATCTTCAACCGACCACATATTTGTCCGAGTTCAAATTGATGATGTTGGGCTGACCGAGTTCTTGTTGAGCTTTTTTGGGCTAACAAAGAGTGTGTCTGCCAGTGCGATGGCTGGGCCTGTCAATATAAACGGTAGTGGTAACGTATTACCAATAGGGATGTGTGAAGGTGATGAGTCGGTTGGTCCGGCGGGTTACGAGGTGGGTAAGGTCTACGAAATCAAGACCGGAAGTCAATCAGATGATCCCGATGGGTTGGGGGCGGGTAACTTCCACTTGCTTGATGTCGGTAGTGGTAAATCAGATGTCAGCGATGCGCTCATCGGTAAAGTGGTAACCAGTATTGAAGTAGGTGACAATATTGACTCCGAGCCAGGCAATGCAGTAGGTCCAACGTCCAGCATTGACAGTCGTTTTGATGGTGAAACGCTCGATGGTATTTACTACCCACCTGATCTCATTACCACCGAACCAGAGACGGCTTTGACGACTGATACAGTTGGTGAGTACAACGACTTACTCGATAAGTGGACGTATGACGATTATGAGTCTGCAACAAAGGCGTGTTTAGACGATGAAAGTTGTACGTCAAACAGTGGTGCTGCGTGGCGTCGCGTTCTTCCAGTGCCTATATTGGATTGTGATAGTGCCTCGAAGCAGGGCGGTAAGATTGAATTTACGATTACTCATATCGGCTGCTTTTTTATGATCCAGCGCTATGCCTCGTCTTCAAGTAATGGCAACTCTAATGCACGCGGCAACGGTAATGGTGGGGGCAATGGTAATGGTGGAGGCCAAGGCGGGGGCGCAGGTCAACAAGGTATTTTCGGTGAGTTTATTGACACCTGTACGGTCCAGCAAGGTGGTGTGTCCGGGAGTGAAACGGGGCTGACACGCATTGTGTTGTTTAAGGATCCAAACTCGGTAGGAGGTGGATCATGATACGCATTAGCAAGAAACAAGACGGCTATGCCGCTGTTGAATTTATCGCGACACTGCCAATTCTGTTGTTGCTCTTGGTCGCTGTCACTGAGATTGCCAGAATGATGGTTGATTACAACACATTAAGCAAAGCGGTCCGGGTTGGGGCGCGTTACGCATCCGCCCAATCTGATACGTCTGGCTGTGCAGTGTTGCTTTCTCAGCAAGACACTATAAAGCAACTGGTTGTTAACGGGTCGCTAAGCGATGGAAGCACCGCGCTGCTCGATGACTGGACAACGGGTGATGTCAGCATCACTTGTGACGACAATGTGTTTGTTACGGTAACGGCCACCTACACCTTCACGCCAAGTCTAATGAGTACTCTGCCCTTCACTGGCACTTCTCTAGCACTTCCGATGAATGCTTCTACTGTGATGAGATTAAGTCTATGAAAAAAGTTCGTGGATTAGCAGTTCTCGAGTTTACCTTGATAGCTAGCACCTTGATGTTGGTGCTGTTGGCGATCTTTGCGATTGGACACTTCGTCTTCACTCTGCAATCGGTTAACGAGTCAACACGCATAGCCGCGCGGATGGCGGCGGTGTGTCAGATTGGTGATGGTGATATTGGTACTTTTGTCGCAGACAATAGCTACATGAACAGTGTCTCTGCTGCTAATATCGAAATAGAGTATCTTGATGAGAATGCCAATATTCTAGCCAGTCCCAGCTCTGAGGACGTGCGTTTTGTAAGAGCTAGAGCCGTCGACCTCGATTATCAATTTATCGCGATACTCAACTTTCTCGGTGAAAATGGCTTGATGACCATTCCCCCGTTTGAAACTACCATCCCCAACGAGAGCTTAGGCTTAGTGCCGATCTCCGGTGAAAGTAACACTGATTGCTAATCGATCTCTCGGCAAGGGATTTGTGGAACTCACCATACACAAAGCATCATATTGCGGGTGATTTTCAATCTCCGCACATTCACCTGACGTTTCTTTAGTGGAGCCTGGCTACACTTGGCTCCGTTTTTCTCATCATTATGGAAATCGTTAAACATGAAAACGAAACTTTTGCTCGCATGTATCCCCTTTTTTTTGTTGGCAGGCTGTGACAGCAGCAGCGACTCTTCGAGTGGTGAAACCACGCCCACACAAACAGCGCTGGTTTCGTTTAGTGTCTCTGATGCCCCCGTTGATGAGGCCGACAATGTCGTTGTTGCGTTTGATGCGCTTGAGCTGATCCACGAAAATGGCCAACGTTACTTCTTAAACGTAGTGGATACCGATGAAGAACAGGAATACCAGCAGGTGGATCTGCTTGCTTACCAAGGTAATGATTCACGCCTGATCCTTTCTGATGAGCGCATTGCAATTGGTAATTACAAAGAGCTGATCGTGCACACCACCTCAAAAGGAAACAGCGATCTCAACTATGTGATTGCCAATGGCCGTCACGATCTAAAAGTACCTAGCGACAAGCTGCGACTGGGCGGCTTTGAGGTGACCTCTGAGACTGTGCAAGCTTTTACTATAGAATTTGATCTACGTAAATCACTAGTATTGCGTGGCAACTCTGGCAACAACAACGGCTATATCCTTAAGCCTCACGGCGTGAAAATTGTTGATAATGGTGCGGCGACCTCACTTTTCGGTAATGTCGACCAAGCCTTGTTTGCCCAAGGTGATGCTTGTATGGCAGACAGTGGTAACTTTGTCTACCTCTACCAAGGACACGATCACGCAGAGGGTACACTGGTTGATAACATTGACGTAAACGATGAAGAGTACAATGATGATTTGCCATTGCCTGAAAACTACGTTGAACCATACGCATCTGTAGGCGTGCTAGAAAACGGTGACTACTTCTTTGGTTTTATTCCAGCAGGCGATTACACGGTTGCGTTCACCTGCAGTGCACACGTTGATCATCCAGTGCAATATGATTTCATCAAGATCGCTAACCCAAGCGAGCAAGTTGCAGAGATCACGCTCGAGCCAACAGTTGAATATGAGCACAACTTCCGCGAAACGCAATAATTTATAACCGCCTGACTTTATAAAATAGTAAGGCACAAAAAAGCCAACCACAAACGGTGGTTGGCACAATCATGTGTGAGCCAACTTAGGCTCAAAAACGTCAGTTGCTAGGTCTATACTCGAACTGCATACAAAACAGGCTTATGTGGATCATATGTCTACCTTTCGAGCAAACAAAGTATTAACAATTAATCTACATTGTGCAATTGGCTTTATATGATTTTGTTTGATATTCGATATAGCTCGCGCTTTGCCCACCTCATAGTGACAATCCAATCTACAAATCGCGTATCTAATAATCTGAACTTACGTGATTAACATTCGATTTGATGCTTATTCTCAAGCACTGTAGTAATAAAATCATCAGTTTATCTATTGAGAATGCTAAATGATGACAGCATGTAAACTGACTGTTATCGCCAAAATTATTATTAATCTGAAAAACTCCCTCATTGTTTTGCTCAGGTGATCCCGCCCCGGTCTGAGTGGCACAACAGCAACGGTAAGTGGTAGGCGAATGAGAATAAGATCACTGGGAACTTGTTCTCATTTAATTTTTCAGTCTGCACTATTTCTCGCTGTGGTAAGCTTTAGACACGGCGTAGCTGTCTTCAAACCAGTTCCAGCTTTTCACCTTACCGTCCTCCACATGCACCCGCACCGCCCAGCTAAAGGTGCCGGTATCGACACCCGACTCGTTGACGATCGCGCTCATGGTGCCCATAAAAGCAGCCTGATTGCCGTTGGCAAAACTAAAGTCGGTTGTCCAACTGGTCACGCTTAGCCCTGCACCAAACAGCGGCATAAACTCATTAAGCACCGTCTCCTTAGACTCCCAATTACCGATCCAGGGAATATCACTGTCGCCTTCATTATGCCAAACGAAATCATCAGCCATCAGGCTGTTAAGAGTATCCATATCGCCAGTGCCTGCGGCGGTTAGAAAGGCCTCAGCGACCTCGAGCGTTTGTTTGGATTGCATCTCATGCCCATCAGCGAGAGCGGTGGGTAGATGCAGGGTAAAAAGTAGAGCAAGTAGCCCAAGAGAGCGCGTTAACGTCATTAGGGTATATCCTTGTTCCGGGTATTAATTGGTCACAAGAGTATAGTCAAGATGAAGCGGCTTGATGGGGCATGTCTTGTTGGTGGTCCAATGAACCCCTCGCCCCTTTATTTTACATTCGTGCATTGGGCTGCTACATTGCGTAGCTTTTTTGATCTGGAGTCTTTCGCATCGATGTTTGAATTACGCAGTAACCCTAACGCGTCGGCTCGCGCCGATCTGTTCGCTGGCCTCACGGTCTCTTTGGCCATGGTGCCAGAGGTCGTGGTCTTTACCTTTGTTGCCGCTGTCGATCCTATGGTTGGCCTCTATGCGGCCTTTATCGTTGGTTTTATTGCCGCGATCTTTGGTGGCCGTCCAGGCATGGTCTCAGGTGGTGCGGGTGCGTTGGCCGTTGTGGTGACCGCGCTGGTGGTCCAGCATGGTGTCGAATATCTGTTTGCGGCCGTGGTCTTGATGGGGCTGATGCAGTTGGCCTTTGGTTTTCTTCGACTAGGCCGCTTTATTGCGCTGGTTCCTTATCCCGTGATGCTCGGCTTTGTTAATGGCTTGGCGATTGTGATCTTTCTGGCTCAACTGCAGCAGTTCCAAACACTCGAAAGTGGGCAGTGGCACTGGCTGTCGGGCACCCCAATGATGATGATGCTTGGTCTGGTGGGGCTAGCTATGGCCATTATCCATTTTCTGCCGCGCTTTAGCCGCACGATTCCTGCATCACTTGTCGCGATTCTAGTGGTGACTGCACTGGTTCATGGGTTTGATCTGCAAACGGCAACCGTGATTGATTTTGTTCGCAGCATGTCGGGTAACCCAGCGGCAACATTAGACGGTACCTTGCCAAGCTTCAGTCTACCAACCGTGCCAATGAGTCTAGAGACTTTGAGCATTATCTTCCCTTATGCGTTGATTTTGGCCGCAGTGGGTTTATTGGAGTCGCTGCTTACCCTTAACCTGGTTGATGAAATCACCGAAACTCAGGGACAACCAAACCGTGAATGTGTCGCACAAGGCGCGGCTAATATCGTCTCGGGTTGTTTTGGTGGTATGGGCGGCTGTGCCATGATTGGCCAAAGCATCATCAACTTAAACTCAGGTGGTCGCTCGCGCTTATCGGGTGCGACGTGTGCGTTATCAATTCTTGGCTTTATCTTGTTTGGCTCTCACCTTATTGAGATGATCCCATTGGCTGCATTGGTTGGGGTGATGTTTATGGTGGTGCTTGGTACCTTTGAATGGGCAAGTCTGCGCATGATCCGCAAAGTCCCACGTGCTGATGTATTCGTTATTGTGCTGGTAACTGTGGTGACTGTGTTCACTGACCTTGCTCTGGCGGTGTTTGTCGGCGTCTTGGTTTCAGCGCTGCGCTTTGCCTGGGACCAAGCAACACGTCTAACCTTGAGTGAAAGCACAGATAATACGGGTACGGTATATCGTCTAGAGGGCGTGCTATTTTTTGCCTCAGTGACCCACTTTCACAGCCTGTTTAATATCAAAGTGGCACCTGAGCAAGTCAGTCTCGACCTCAGTCGCGCACGCCTAGCTGATCATTCTGCCCTGGAAGCGATCCATAAGCTGAGTGGTAACTTTAAGGCGCAGGGGAAAAGTCTATATCTGCTTGGGTTGACTGATGAGTGTCAGGCTCGCCTAGAGCGTGCGGGTGACCTAGTTCAGGTTCAAGTTGCGCAAGCTTCAGCCTCCGCTTGATTGAAATAGATTAAATCCTCAGAGAGAATCGGTACCTAGCTGCCTAGGCTCAAAAAACGCAGATACTGTTTTGGTGTCTGCGTTTTTTTTCAATATAAGTTAACCAACCTTGATACTTGTTAGCTCAATCTGGTTTGCTTGATGGCATGGGTGACAGTGCGATAAGTGGGTACATAAAATATTCATAGACTTCGTTTACTCTCTATCTCGCAGCTGTATTAGTCACAGCATTTGGAGAAGTATTAAGGTCATTAGGGAAGTCATCGACAATGAAGAACACACATTTTATCGAAGTAAAGCGTTACATGGAGCGTCAATATTCTCTGCCTGCCGCTTATATCGACAACCTTAAATCAGCACCGCTGAAAGGGTTTCCCAATCAATATGCTGTTTTGGTGGAAGCGTTCGATAAACAGTGGAGTTTATTGGTTGATACCACCACATCGAATATCAGCATTAAAGAAGTAAACTAGCGTTTACCCAAGCAAATCTCGCTGAAACTGCACCTTGAGGTCACTTGGTTATATCTACTGTCATAGCGCGTTCACTTTCTCGTCTCTTTTTTTAGAATTTTTTCAATAGGATTTTCCTATCAAATAGATAGGCAAAGACGAATGTTCAATCGAACTCTGTTGTTGCACTATACCTTCATCGGCGCAGGAGAGCGCCTCAACAGACAATAAGAACTTCAAAAGAGAGTAAAATAATGATCAATACGACTATCAAACCATTTTCAGCGACGGCATTCAAAAACGGTGATTTTGTTGAAATCACAGAGCAAGACGTAAAAGGCAAATGGGCAGTGTTCTTCTTCTACCCAGCAGACTTTACTTTCGTATGTCCAACTGAGCTTGGCGACCTTGCTGACCACTACGCAGAGCTGCAAGAGCGCGGCGTTGAGGTGTACTCAGTATCAACGGATACTCACTTCACTCACAAAGCATGGCACGATAGCTCAGACACCATCGGTAAGATCAACTACTACATGGTTGGCGACCAAACTGGCACAATCACTAACAACTTTGGTGTAATGCGCGAAGGCCAAGGTCTTGCAGATCGTGCAACATTCCTAGTTGACCCAGAAGGTGTTATCCAAGCGATGGAAATCACTGCAGAGGGTATTGGCCGTGATGCAGAAGACCTAATGCGCAAAGTGAAAGCGGCTCAGTACGTAGCGGCTAACCCAGGTGAGGTTTGCCCTGCTAAATGGAAAGAAGGCGAAGAGACACTGGCTCCTTCTCTAGACCTTGTTGGTAAGATCTAAGATAACCTGAATTCAAGCTTGGGTTGCATGTCCCGAGACTGCTCCTTTTCTTAGGGCGTGTGACCACCTACTTGAACGAACCTCTTTCGAATGAAAGAGGTTTTTTTATGTCTGCTCAATCTTCAATAGGATTTTCCTATCAAATAGATAGGAAAGGACGAATGTTAAATGAAGCTTGGGTATTGCACTATATCTCCATCGGCACAGGAGAGTGCCACAACAAACAATAACAAAGAATTAGCGAGTTAATATTATGATCAATACAACTATCAAACCATTCTCAGCAACGGCATTTAAAAACGGTGATTTTGTTGAAATCACTGAGCAAGATGTAAAAGGCAAATGGGCAGTGTTCTTCTTCTACCCAGCAGACTTCACGTTTGTATGTCCAACCGAGCTTGGTGACCTTGCTGACCATTACGCAGAGCTGCAAGAGCGTGGCGTTGAAGTGTACTCAGTATCAACTGACACTCACTTCACTCATAAAGCATGGCACGATAGCTCAGACACCATCGGCAAGATCAACTACTACATGGTTGGCGATCAAACTGGCACAATCACTAACAACTTCGGTGTTATGCGCGAAGGTCAAGGCCTTGCGGACCGTGCTACCTTCCTAGTTGACCCAGAAGGCGTTATCCAAGCGATGGAAATCACTGCCGAAGGCATTGGCCGTGATGCAGAAGACCTGATGCGTAAGGTGAAAGCAGCTCAATATGTTGCAGCTAACCCAGGTGAAGTTTGCCCAGCAAAATGGAAAGAAGGTGAAGAGACTCTAGCTCCTTCTCTAGACCTAGTTGGCAAAATCTAAGCCCGCGAGAGTACGCTTAGGCGAACTATCGAAATAGTATCGCGCGCCCTATTTTGAATTGTTCCCCCATCGACAATCGAAACCAGGGCGTGCACCCCAAATAAAACAAATAATGACAAACATCAAAAGGGCCCATTTTCGTTTTCCCTTTTAAACTCCTTCTGATGTTAGGTAGTCATAAGATTAGGTATCAGTATGTTAGATCAAGCAATGAAGCAGCAGCTCAAAGCGTATTTAGACAATGTAAAAACCCAAGTACAATTGGTTCTTAGCCTCGATGATAGTGGCACGGCAGGCAAGATCCAGTCACTTGCTGACGATATTGCTTCTCTGAGCAGCAAAATCGATGTGGTTCGAGATGATGCAGTGAGCGAACGCAAGCCAGTGATGCGTGTAGTTAACCCAGAAAAAGGCACCGCAATTGGTTTTGCTGGACTGCCAATGGGACATGAATTTACCTCGCTGGTGCTTGCTCTGCTGCATACTGGTGGCCATCCAATCAAACTGGAAGCCGAGACGATCGAGCAAATCGCAGCACTTAATACGCCACTCGATGTTGAAATCTTCATCTCACTATCGTGTCAAAACTGCCCAGAGGTAGTACAAGCCTTCAACATGATGGCAGCGATCAATCCGCTGGTTAACGTGACCATGATTGACGGTGCGGTATTCCAAGATGAAGTTAAGCAGCGCGATATCATGGCAGTACCGAGCGTCTTCATTAACGGTCAGCTATTCGGTCAAGGCCGCATGTCGCTCAACGAAATTCTTAATAAAGTCGATACGGGTGCAGCGGAGAAGAAAGCCAATCAGCTTAACGAAACAGCGCCGTTTGATGTTCTAGTTGTGGGCGGTGGCCCAGCTGGCTCATCAGCTGCTATCTATGCTGCGCGTAAAGGGATTCGCACTGGTGTGGTTGCCGAGCGTTTCGGTGGCCAGGTGATGGACACAATGGCGATTGAAAACTTCATTTCTGTCAAGACAACCACAGGGCCAAAGCTAGTCGCGAGCCTTGAGGAGCACGTCAAAGAGTACGGTGTTGAAGTTATCACCGAGCAGCGCGCTGCCAACATCATTGATGCCGAAGAGACCAACGATGGCTATACGCACGTGGTTCTAGAAAGTGGTGCCGTACTCAAAGCACGCTCAGTCATCACCAGCACGGGTGCTCGCTGGCGTGAGATGAATGTTCCGGGCGAGCAAGAGTATCGCAACAAAGGGGTTGCTTACTGCCCACACTGTGACGGTCCACTGTTCAAAGGCAAGCGCACTGCTGTGATTGGCGGTGGTAACTCGGGTATTGAGGCAGCCATTGACCTTGCTGGTATTGTTGAGCATGTGACGGTGCTTGAGTTTGCTGACACGCTGCGCGCTGACCAAGTGCTTATCGACAAAGCCAACAGCACGCCAAATATCGAGATCATCACCATGGCGCAGACCACAGAGGTACTCGGTGACGGTACTCGCGTAACTGGACTTGAATACAAAGATCGCAATACCGATGAAATCAAGCAAATTGACCTCGCGGGTATCTTTGTTCAAATCGGTTTGGTGCCAAACAGCGAATGGCTGAAAGAGAGCAAAGTCGCGCTGTCACCACGCGGTGAGATTGAGGTGGATGCGCACGGTGCAACCAGTATGAAAGGCGTGTTTGCAGCCGGTGATGTGACTACAGTACCTTATAAGCAAATTATTATTGCAATGGGCGAGGGAGCGAAAGCGAGCCTAGGAGCCTTTGATTTCTTGATTCGCAATCCGGCCCCAGTGAAAGATGCTGAGGTAGCCTAAGTTGCCAATTGAGTGAACTTCTCACTCTGCAGTGAGGAATTTTGCCAAACTTGTCTGAGCCCACCTTAATTGGTGGGCTCAGCATTTTTGCTGCCTACTAAAGCTGATCGACTCTCTAGCTTAGCTTTAATTACCATTTGGTGAGGATGATACCAGTGTATAAGGCAAGGGCTCTTGCTAGGGCCAGACACTTACTTTAGTGTATCAATAAGCCTTATGTATTAGCGCTTATCAAAGTGGAGAAACATGGATATAAAACAGATAGATTGGCAACAAGCGCTGCCGATCCGGCATCGAGTATTGTGGCCAAATAAGGCTCCAGAGTTTAGTCATGTTGAGGGTGATGAAAATGCCATTCATTACGGCGTGTTTGTTGACGGGAACCTAGTGTCTGTCGCTTCGATATTTATCCAGAACAATCAAGCAAGACTGAGAAAGTTTGCCACCCTGACTTGCCAGCAAGGCTGTGGGTTTGGGTCAAAGCTTATTACCCACATCATAGCGGAGCTCAAAGGTAACAATATAGACCTTCTGTGGTGTGATGCGCGCTTGAGCGCCATCGTATTTTATGAGCGGTTTGGCATGAAGCGTTTTAGCGATGAGTTTTACAAGTCAGGCACTGCATACGTTAAAATGTCCGTTCATTTCAAATAACCCTGAGAGAGTGTGATTAGGCACTCTTTGGATCGATTCTTTTCGGCTATCGGTTTGTGAGTCTGTTTAATATGTTGAGGTTACTTGGGTATAAAAAAAGGCTCGATACGATATTCGAGCCTTTTCTATTATTTGCTAATAAAAGTTAAAGACTAATTTTTTCAACGGCTGTTTGAATCGCTGGTGCAATCTGGCGTTTACGAGATGTCACACCTGGTAGGTTCAACCATTGCTTATCTTGCTCAGAGCCAAATGCTTGGTTGGCCACCTTTGAGTCAGTCGCATCAATCCAGATAAGGTTCGCTTCGCCGTTCTTGGTATCGGTTACCGAGAAAAATAGGTGATCTAGCTGCTGGGCTTTTTTATGCGCTTGCATAGCTTCAATAAATTCTGCTTTTCTTGCAATCAACTGCTCAGCCGTGATGGTTTCCGCTACACCGATACCGACTTTCTTGCCCGCAAATTCAAAGTTTTTGTAATCCATGGTCAGGATCGTTGCCGCACTCATATGGCTAAGATCCGATTTGGCAATCAGCATTTTCTCACCGAAATCGTTGATGTCATCGATGCCTGCTGTTTTGGCTAGTGACTTCGCATATTGGTGGTCATAGCTGGTGGTGGTAGAAGACTCAAGCACCACGGTATCAGAAAGAATGCCCGCTAGTGTGGTACATGCGATCTCTTTTGGCAGCTCAACGTTCATTTGCGCAGCGCGGTCTGCAAGAATCGTGGCTGCTGAGCCCCATGGGCGAATATCAATAGTCGCGATTTGGCTCATATTTACCGGGCTACCACCGATAGCATGGTGATCAACGATAGCCACGATGCTTGCTTCATCGATGGTTTTTTGCAGCTGAGTTCTTTGGTTAAAGTCCACTAAGCCCACTTGCTTGTTGGAGAAATCCTCAAGGACTCTTGGCTCAGCATAGCCACAATATTCAAGAGCGAACTGGCTCTCAGGGTTGATAGCCTCAGGCACAACCGCCTCTCCACCATACAAATGGGCAGCGATAATCGCAGACGTTACTGTGTCAGTATCCGGGCTGATATGACCGGTCCAAACTAGGTTCTCGGTGTTGTTTAGGCTTGGGTTGGCAAGGTCAAATGCCATTGCAGGCGCTGCAAGTAAAGAAAAAGAGGTAACAAAAAGGGCAGCTTTTTTCACTGGGTCTTCCTTGAGAGTTTGCTTTAGGATGTTGAACGCTATGATATGAGTTGTTTATTAAATTAATGTTACACATCAAGCTGTTTTATTGCCGAGATAATTGTCGGGTCAGAATTTGTCCATACACCGTTAATAATCGTCCGAACTATTCATTCGTCTCTTATTTGTCGCATTGATAAGAATGCAAGCGATGCCAAATTGTGTTTCCTTTTGTCCTAATTAGGAAACAATGCAATGTCACTCCTGTGAAACTCACTTTGCTTTTTTAGCTGCTGCCAAAAATGTCACTATTGCGCTGATTCGACAGTAATTTGCCATGTAAGGTACTGATAAAATTGATTTGTTTTTATGAGTTGCGTTTTGAGTTGCATATTGAAATATGCTCAGCAATAGAGCCTAGCTAATCCATTAGTATTATTACTAAGACAAATGTCAGGCCGTATTAAGTCTACCATTGTCAGCGAAGTGTTAATTGCTTGTTAGCTGCGCGTTGGTGTGGGGGGTGGCGAGCAATTTACCTAGAAACAGGGTACGAGTCATATGGAAACTAAATTGAAGGTAATTAAAAAGCCAAGGGGTAACACGGTTTGCAGTCCCCGTAAAAAACAGTCGGGTCTAGCGATAGTTGAAATGTCTGTTGTAGCTTCGTTTTTCTTTTTCCTGTTTTTTATCATTGTCGATTTGTCTGTTTTTAGCTACGTCAAACTGACGATGCAAAATGCCGTTCGTGAAGGAACCCGCTACGCCATCACGGGTCGCTCAGATCTCGACCCAGATGGTAATGGCGTACGTGAAGCGGCAATACTGGCCAAGGTCAATGAAGCGTCACATGGGTATCTTGAACGTGTCATGAGAATTGAGGATGTCCGCGTTGAAGACCTTGATGGCAATCCTGTCACCGGTTTTGGGCAGGGCGGCGACATTATCGCTATTCACCTAGATTGTGAGTGGACTTCGATAAGCCCATTTACACACCTGTTTTTGGATGATGGTAAATACACCTTTACCGTGAGCAGTGCAATGCGCAATGAAGCCTTCGAGTAAAAAGGAGTCTGCTGTGAAAAATAACCTAGGAAAGCATAGCGGCTTTGCTGCCGTCGAAATGATACTTTTTACGCCTATTTTGATATTACTCATTGGCGGCATTATTGAGTTGTCGCAGCTGTTATATACCAACAATGTTCTGGTGGGGATCGCGCGTGAGGGTGCAAACTTGGTGTCTAGGACGACCACTATGACCCCAGATGAAATCATGTCAATCGTAGCGACAACCTCTGGCCCTCTTGAACTACAAAATGATGCGATAATATACATCACTCAAATTACCGGCCAACAGGGTACAGATCCATTGGTTATTGAGCAGCACCGCTGGAGCCAGTCAGGTATTGATAAAACAAGTGAAGTTTGGTCATTGTGCCGAGCGTGGACAGACGGTATGTGCAACATGCCAAATACCAGCCCATCACTTAATAATCTTGGCATTAACCTAGATGCAAACGAGACGATTTACGCCGTTGAAATACATTATCGCTACGCCCCGCTGACAAATTACTTCTACGACAGCAGTTTTATCATTTCTGATATTACATTTTTATAAGGAAATAAAAATGAATTTTAAAACACGTTTTCGGAGCTTAAAAAAAGCCAAAGGCTTAGTTGCTGTGCTTGGTGTCATTGCTGCTCCATTTTTGGTGCTTGTCGTTGGGTTTACCATTGATACAGGCCGAGCGTTTTTGGTTCAGGCAAAACTGTTCACTGCTGTAGATGCTGCGGCCATCGCGGCGGCGCGAGCCGTTTCAGAGGGAGAGAATGCTGCTCGTACTGCGGCTAGCAAGTTATTCGCCGCTAACTTGCCCCAAGATTATCATGGCTCAAGTAGTACAACACCCAACTTGGCGTTTGCCTATGACGAATCCGGCAATATCTCCATCGATGTCAACGCTTCGGTAGATATGGATACGATGTTCCTTGGTATGATTGGGATGTCGACCCTTCCTGTGGCTGCTGAGGCACAAACAATTAGGCGTCCCGTAGACCTTGTCTTAGTGGTTGATAACACAACCTCTCTGCGATTTGGCTCTGTGGGAGATGTCACACAGGACGTTATTACGCGCTCTAAAGAGTTTATCGGTAACTTCAATGAAAACTTCGACCGGGTAGCATTGGTTAAATTCGCTTTTGGCGCAGAAGTTCCAGTTTCTTTCCGCTCGACACGGGGACACAGTCGTCGTAGTCTAAATTCTGCTATCGACGACTTTCAATTTGGATCCCTTTCTGATCCGCAGTTTACCAACTCATCTGAAGGGGTATATCGCGCGCTGGATGCGCTGCGTAACATCAATGACCCAGCCAGTCTTAAGGTGATCGTGTTCTTTACCGATGGCGCCCCAAACACCTTTTCGTCTAACTTCGATTTTACTCGCACCCGCACCAACTATACGGGCTCGATAATTTCAGGAGATAGCAGCTCTGGCACGCCATGGGGACTGTGGAACCATAGATCCGTGAACTCTGACCTATCTGGAACGGCAAACCAAGGGAGTAGAATCAGTTCACGTCTTGCCAGCTTGCCTACCTACTACAATGCGCATGACTCAGATGATAATGAATTTAGAGTCCTGAACCCTGATCACTCGAATCGTCCCGTTACCCAGTACCGTCGTCGAAGCCATGATGCCTCGGATCTCTACGATCGCGTTAATCGGGTGTCACGTAACCTTGTTGAAGATATGGCGGAAGCCGCGAGACAAGAGGGGATCTATGTCTTTACGCTAGGTCTAGGCTCTTCATTGACTGGAACGGCGGGGCCTGATAATGAAATTGGTGAAGACTTGTTGCTACGGATGGCAAATGATCCACGAATTCTCGATGACCCCAATCTTGCCAGCGATTACCGAGCAAGCCAACTAGAAGGCGTTTATTGCCATGCGATCGATGAAAGAGCAATTGGACCCTGTTTCGATAAAATGTTGGACGTTATCATTCGGTTAACGCTCTAGTTATTGTTGCGTGATGGATTAAGGTGTTGGCTGTTTGTTTAGCCAAGCGCGCTGGTGAAGCTTTATAAACTAGGGGCGGGTTGCGGCAGGGTAGCAATGATTAATAACAACCCCTTAGTTTGAACATATGGTTTAGCACCCCAAGTCAGCTCAGTCTACTTGGGGTGTTTTGGTTCACCTAACTAAATCGCTTGCTCAGCAGTGGTCAGCACACCTCGATTTGAGAGCGCATTCAATGCAATATTGTGGATCATTTCATCGACTGTGGTGCAGCAATCGGTGAGGACAGAGACCTTATACTTCTCCGCGGCTTTTGAGAGCGCCGTGTGTGTCACACAGTTCTGCGTCATCATGCCGCAAAGAAGTAACTCATCAATGCCGTGTTGAGTGAGAACTTGCTCGAGCTTGGTCGCTTCGAAGCTATCAGCGAAGGTTTTGACTACCAGATCAGCTTTTGGTGTGATGGCGCGAATCTCATCATGAATTTTCACCCCATGGGTGTCGGCATTGAAAAATGGGGCCAGCCCTTGCTCTGGGTTAGCAATGTGCTGAATATTGATCACAGGAATAGCTTGATTGTTGGCACGCTCGATAGCTGATTTAATGTTAGTCAGCGTTTGGTGTGTATTCCAAAGAGGGTATTTTCCTTCAGGGAAATAGTCGTTTTGTAAGTCGATAACCAGTAGTGCTTTATTACCCATTTTGTTCTCCTGCCATAAATTTGTCGTCTGGATATAGCGAGGATATCTTGTCTTGTACTAGCCGAAGAAGAGTCTAAAATGACATAAATAGAGCCAAAAACGACAATTAGCGGTGAGCGCCAGTGAAACGTATTGTTATCGGCATTTGTCATTACCCAAATGCAGCAAAATCAGCCGTCTATGGACTAGAAGAAATGCTGATAATGACCAACCACATCTGTCAGCAAGAGGGTGTTAAGGTTGAGTTTGTGCCTGCTATCTTCGACGATACGGCGTCTATATCAGCTCAGTGCGCCGTCATCGTGTTGCCGCCAAGCTCGCAAAGTGACTATTACCTCGCGGCGAAAACTGAGCTTATTGAATGGCTTAGCAGCCAACATGCTCAAGGGGCGGTGATTGCATCCGCTTGTGCTGGTGCATTTATCTTGGCGGCCACCGGATTAGTCGGTCATCGGCCAGTGACAACACATTGGGGCTTATCAGAGCTGTTTCGAAACCAGTTTCCTGATCTAGAGCTCAACACCAACGAAATTCTCATCGACCATGGAGACGTGATCACCGCTGGAGGGATGATGTCATGGCTTGATCTTGGTTTAGAGTTGGTGGCGAAATTTACCTCATTAAGCATCATGCGCCAGCTTGGTAAACGGTTGGTGGTCGACACCGCTTTACGTGAGCAGCGCTTCTACACTCAATTTAACCCTTCATTCCTGCATGGCGATCAATCTGTGATAGCAGTGCAGCAGATCATCAATCGAGACTACCCCAAACGCCTTTCAATTACTGATTTAGCAAGCCAAGTTAACCTGACAGAGCGAACCATGCAGCGACGATTTTTGAAGGCGACTGGCTTCAGCCCCAATCAATACCTGCAGCGACTGAGAGTGCAAAAGGCTTGTGAGCTGCTTGAAAATTCACAGTGCGCTTTTGAGCAGATCGCCAATCAAGTTGGCTACGAAGACGCCAGTGCTTGCCGCAAGGTGTTTATTCGGACTATGGGACTAACGCCGAGAGAGTTCCGCACCCGGTTTGTAGGGCGGTAAAGCGGCTTTAGCCTTTTGAAAACTCAATTTTTGAGCCCTGCTTCTAACTTGTTTTGCCTAGCTTAGGGATGTGGAACGAATCACAAAATTCGAGCTATCATCTAATTGTTATAAACGTTTGCACTCTGGTTTTCACCATCTCTCACATGATAGGAACACCATGCTAAACTCCAACCAAATACTGCTATTTGTCGATGTGGTGCAACAAGGCTCGTTCTCAAAAGCGGCAGCGCTGCATGAGATGGATAACTCGTCGCTCTCGAAACAGATAAAGCGCCTTGAAAGTGATCTGGGTGTACAGCTGCTGAATCGCTCTACACGCTCATTTTCATTGACCTCAGCTGGTGAGGAAATCTTCCAATATGGGCAAGCTTTGCGTAACACCTTGCAAGAGATTCAGCTCTCTGCGGATGCCTTTCAGGCGAAACCCAAAGGGGTCTTGCGTATCACCTCACCCAGTTATTTTGGTCATCAATATTTACAGCCAGTGATCACCGAGTTTATGCGATCTCATCCCGATGTGCAGATCCATCACTCGTTAGACGATAGAAAATCTGACATTATCTCTGATCACTACGATCTCGCCTTTCGCCTGAGTAAATTATCTGACTCGAGCTTGATCGCTAAACCTATCGCCAGGTCTCACTTTATCTTGGTGGCGGCTAATTGCTTTGTCGAAGAGTATGGTTTGCCTGCATCGCCCAAGGCGCTTAATGTCCTGCCTGCGGTGATTTACAGTAATCATGAGGTGACTTTAGATACGTTTACCATTAGTGAAACGGCCAATGGTGAGGATTTTCAAGAGTACAAAATGCAGGGTCGTTATCGGGTAAATGATGTACGGACCCTGATTGAAGCCGTCAGAGATGGCGTCGGCTATGCGCGTATTGATGCCTCAAATCTGTTTCGACCGCTCTCAGAGCTTGGGTTGGTCCAGCTGCTGCCCAATCATAGAATAATCTCCGGGGATAAGGCGATTTACGCCCTCTATCCACATCGGAAACAAACGCCGCTGGTTCGAGCGTTTATCAGTGCAGTCGAGGCACACATAGGCAACCCACCGCGCTGGCTTGAGTATATTGAGGACAAAACCTAGCTTAAAAAAACAAATCCACCCGCATAAAATAGCGGGTGGCTCAATGATCCTATCTTTCGCGGATAATTACAGAGTCACTAGGACATCTTCTGCGGCAAGGCGAGATTTAGGTAAACCGTAGTTGTAGTCTTGGCCTTCAAGATGGTAGCCCATCGCCAGTGCGAACTCACACACATACCCATCAAGTTCTTTTTCGAAGATTTGACCGATCATGTCAGGATCGACGCCCTCCATAGGTGTTGAAGCAATGCCAAGGCGCGCCAATACATGCAGGGTATTACCTAGGGCAATATAGGTTTGCGCCTTAGTCCAGTGGCCATTAAAGCCAGCATCATCGGTCTGTGACTGAGCAAATCCAAATGCGCCATTGAGCATGTTGTCATACATCTCTGCCGGTAAGTGACCTGAAGAAACCTCGACATCGACGACTTTGCGGTAATCATCTTTAGTAAATTTTGGGTTATGCGCAAACAGAATAATGTGTGACGCTTCTTTGGCGTGCGGCTGATTAAACTGGTGCATATTGGCGAAAGTGTCATGAAAACGTTGCTTAGCTTCATCACTTTCAATCACGATGAACTTCCATGGCTGTGAGTTAATCGAAGAAGCGGACAAACGGATCGCTTCTTTGATGACATCCATATCTGATGTTGAAATACGCTTGCTGGCATCATATTTTTTCGCAGTATAACGACGATTCAGGTCTTGGATGATTGGATGTGACATGGATAATTCCTCATTGCGTTTCCGATGGGGGGCATGTTACTCATCACGTGGTAATAGAAACAGAGCTACTTTGGCCAATCATTATGGATAAATTTGCCCATAATCACTTTTGAATAATCCATGATCTGCTTCTATGCGACAATGTCATGCATTAAGCGACTTACTCTACGCGGAGCGATTAGATATCGTTAACGTCTGGTTTGTTGTAGGTGGCCCGAACCAGTCGTCATCAAGCTTGCTATACTCAAAGTGATAGAATAGTATCACTTTACTATTCCCTTGGAGCAGCTCTTATGAAAGTAGAACTAGTTACATCGCTTAAACGTCAAGCGACTAAGATCCTTGCAGACCTCCACGATACCAAAGAACCTGTGTTAATTACCGAACATGGTAAGCCATCCGCATATCTAGTTGATGTTGATGATTATGAGTTTATGCAAAATCGTTTAGCCATTCTGGAGGGTATTGCACGAGGTGAGCGCGCACTAGCTGACGGTAAAGTAGTGAGTTATGATGAAGCCAAGGACAAAATGTCAAAATGGCTGAAATAATTTGGACTGAGCCGGCGTTATCTGACCTCAATGATATCGCTGAATACATTGCACTAGAAAATATCGTAGCGGCAAAGCGGTTGGTACAATCTATCTTCTCTAAAGTTGAACGCCTAGAAACCTTCCCAGATTCAGGTCGTATTCCGCCTGAACTAGAATATTTAAGTTATCGTGAAGTTGTCGTGAATCCATGCCGTGTTTTTTATAAACAGGATGATGACAAGGTCTTTATTCTGTTTGTTATGCGTGGCGAGAGAGATTTACGTAAGTTCCTTTTGAATAAGCAATAATCTCTGGAGATGAGCGGTTCACAAACGACTATGCCATGATTTTGTCTTACTCTGAGCAACCAACCAGACAGGTTCTATTGGGATTGTGTGGATTTAAATTAGAAGTCAGGTAAATACTGGTCTCATCCGTTCGGTATAAGTAAAGGTTGTTATAACACATTCATTAGTCTTTGATTTAGTTATCAAAAGCGACACAATAACCACATTGCTAGAATGACAATTAGTTTTTGGGTTGCTAGGATATGCAATCTGGATAGTAATCCAACCAATGCGTAATTATTACGATGTTGTTTATTCTAGCTATGGAGATAGTATGAGTGACAGTAGCACCAAGAATGCTGCGTTGACCACAGCACTAGCATTTCACTATCAAGTGCTTATAGGTCTAGATAAGTGTTTTGACCTCAATGAAGGACAATCGATTTGGTTCGAGAGGGATGGTGATGTGAGCTTAACTGCTTCCGATAACTCATGCTCAGAACAGTTGGAAGTTAAGAACTACAAATCGCCTCTTACTGATCATCATGAAAACTTTTGGAAGACTCTAAAGAATTGGCTAGCTCCAGAGTTTGATGATACAGATTACGACTCTCTAGTGCTACACACCACTCAGGCTTTTGGTTCCAATAGTAGATTTAAGTCTTGGAACAAACAGTCGAGCGATGAACGTCTGAAAACTCTGAACTCTATCTTTGCAGAGAGAGATGATGACGAGTTGAAATCTGAAAATCTATCTGGTGTTGCGAAAATTCAAAAAGCCGTGATGGAAGAGCCTCCCGAGCGATTAAAAGAGGTATTGTCAAAAATTACCCTTTTCACCGAAGCCGATGATTTGCTTCTTTTAGAGAAAAAGATTTATTCCAAGCCCGTTGGAATTCCTGCGAGCAACTTGAAAATTTTTTTGGAGGGCTTGATTGGCTTTGTTTACGGTAAAGCAGATAACACTTCATGGTATATCCCTGAGAATGAGTTTCGAGCTAAATGTGAGGAGTTAACGTCTCAGTACTGTAAGAAAGAGTTTACTTTTCCAAAGTTTGAAGGAAGTGAAGCTACAGATGAACAGGTTGAATTGCATAAAAGCAAACTATTTGTAGAGAAAATTGCTGCTATAGAGCATTACGCCATGATACCAGATGCATTAGGCAATTGGCTTGAATTGCAAAACTCATTGATGGAGCAACTCGATGAATTCCCTCTTTACCTTGAGAAGACTACTAGTTATCAAAATCAATTAGTTAAGAGATATAAGATTCAATATTCCAGTGCTCAATTAGAAGCTACAGATAGTCTCAAGGGTTCTAAGGTATTGTACAACAAGACTATGTTAGAAACCCCGCTACACATTGGGAGTGATATTCCCCCAATAGAGTACAAGAATGGCCTCATTCATGATGCGATGGATGATGAGGAGCGTGATCTACACTGGAGAATTCAGGTATGACGAGCATCGTTAACGCACTTTATGAAGTGAGGTTTAATCCTTTTAAATATGGCGAGTATTTAGCATCTTTTTATTCTACCCTGGATGAGACGGAAGAAAACTTGTTACTAGCTCCATTGGTCATACCTATCTGTAGTCATCCAATGTTCGCTACTAAGTTAGCCAAAGCTAATGTAAGAAGTTCTATATGGTCTATTTTCCAAGAACGAAGTCAATTATATGATTTGCAAGAGAGAGTTGATGAGTTTCAAATCTTGACTGAGCAATCTATCCAATATTGCATTGTTAATGATTGGATTTTCTTTGAGGAAGATAGACTCATGCTACATTGTCAAACTGTCAATGATAGCAAGTTATCTATTCAGAAAAGCGCATATAACTTAGGCCGTTTGTTTCAAGGGCATACTGTCTCAGAAATTTACGCCTTTTTAGGAGTTAAGCCACGATGAAAACATTGATTCGTGAAATAGGTGTTATTGATAAAAGTGGTTTGAAGCATCCTGTAAACTTCAAGTCGGGTTTAAATATTGTTACGGGTAAGTCCTCTACGGGTAAGAGTGCTCTTATAGAGATCTTCGATTACTGTTTTGGTAGCTCAGAAAATACAATTCCTAAAGGTGTAATAACAGCTAGTGCTGTAGTTTATTATGTTGTTCTGGATGTTGAAGAACAAGTGCTGGTTGTAGCGCGTGATCCTGCCTTGCCCAACAAGGCATTTTTTAAAAGCTTAGGATGTTTTGCGTCAGAGGATATTCAGCAAGATTTCTTTGAAAATAGATACTTTAGACCGTTGGTAGAGTATAAAAAGTATCTTCGCGATTTGTTTATAGATATAGATGATGTTGATGAGTCTTTGGTAGCAAGGATGTACAGACGCCGTAAAGCATCCACACCTTCGATCAGAAGTTTTAGCTCGTTCATTTTGCAGCATCAAAACCTTGTAGCCAATAAGCATGCGCTGTTTTATCGCTTTGATGAAAAAGAGAAAAGAGAACATGTTATTGATCATACTAAAATATTTTTAGGGTTAGTAGATCAAGACTATTTTCATTTAACTCAAGAAAAAGAACGCTTAATGGGTGAAGTGAATGGTTTGAAGAAACAACAAGATGCAAACAATAGAGCTGCAAAGATATACTTAGACAAGGTTGAGCCTGTACTAAGTCATTTATATTCAATGATGGGATTTGAAGAGGCTCCTATTGGGTTAGCTCAAGTTCTTCGTAACCCTCAATTAGCTAAAGAACAGCTCGATGATATTATTGTTCCAGAGAAGATTGAACATAATTCAGATGCAGCAACGAAGCGATACAATAAGTTGAAGTTTGAGTTAACAGCGCAAACGTCTGAGTTGAGAAAGTTACAAAGAAAAGCTAGTTCGATTCGTAAACATATCAATGAAGAGTCTAGATTTTTAAATAGTATTACTGAGCTTAAATCACCAGATAAGGTTCATGTTTCGACGACAGTGTGTCCTTTCTGTCGAACGGAAAAAGATGCCCTGTCGGAAAGTGCGGTAAGGCTACAAAATGCGATACATAAGGTATCGGGCAACATTGCTTCAGCTAAGCCAATGAAAGCAAAATTTAAATCTACTCTTTTGGAAGTTGAACGGGACATACAAAGAGTAAATAACTCAATAACAAGAATAAACCAACATATTCTTGTTATCGAAAAATCGGAAGAAAAACTAGCCAAAAGAAAGACGCTGTATGAAGCAGTACTGATCGAAAAAGCAAAGCTGTTTATGTTATTGGATACTCTTAATTTATCTGACGATATTACATTGAACAAAATGTTAACAGAACTTGAGGGTAAGTTAAAAGATACGAAGAGAAAGCTCCTGAAGTATAATGTTAAACAGGGCTTAGAGAAAGCTGCTGCCAAGGTAAATTCCTATATGGCTGATATAGGGAGTAAGTTCGAGTTTGAAAATAGCTACATGCCAATCAATCTAAAGTTTTCATTCGAAACTTTTGACCTTTACCACCAAACTGAAGAAGATGAAAAAATATACTTGAGATCAATGGGAAGCGGAGCGAACTGGTTATATAGTCACGTAACTCTTTTTTTAGCGTTACACAAATATTTTGCAGAGCTTGGAAGTAAGTGTTCAATCCGTCATTCCGCACCTAATTTTAGAATTAAAACAGTGTGATCCAGTGAACATTTAGCAGTGAAAAGGATGATAACATCTTGACCGCGATCTGCAGGTTTGATCTATTACTGTTATTTGACGGTTTTAAACTATGCCTACTCAGCAACCTGTTATTAAGCGTTTGGATCACCTCGGGCTCATTGCTGCATTTTGTCACGAGATTGGCCTATCAAAAATGATAGATTCAGTCATTCCCAAGTACTCTAATCACAACGTTTCCCATGGTGATGCAGTCTTAGCCATGATTCTCAATGGGTTAGGCTTTCACAGTAGAACATTGCATATGTTCTCTGACTTCTTTGAAACCAAACCCATCTCTAAGTTGCTTGCTAAGGATATTGAAGCGCACCATCTCACCGATGATGTACTCGGCCGAACCTTGGATGCGCTGTATGAGGCCGATGTCTCAGCGCTTTATCAGGTCATCGCCGAACGTGTGGTCGATAAACTTGGCCTCGCTAGCGACTCTGTACACCTTGATATCACGAGCTTTCACGTTGATGGTGAGTATGCGCACGAGGAAGATACCAAGGCAATCAAGTTAGTGAAGGGCTATAGCCGAGATCATCGTCCTGAGCTCAATCAGGTGGTTCTTGAGCTCATTTGTGAAAACCAAGCTGGCCTTCCTGTTTATATGCAGGCGCTTAGTGGCAACACCAATGATGCCAAGGCATTCGCTGAAGTCACTAGTAATCATATCCATTGCTTAAAAGCGGCACAGAATAGTCGATACTTTATCGCTGATGCAGCCCTATACACTGAAGAAAGTATCTGCTCACTTGATGAGCAAAAACAAAAGTTCATTACCCGTGTTCCAATGACTATCAAGCAAGCAAAACAAGCACTACTTAGCCTAGAGCCAGAGCAGTTAAGTAAGATTGTAGATGGCTATTCAGGATGTTGGGTAGACTCAAACTATGGCAAGGTTGCTCAGCGGTGGTTGTTGGTTCACAGTGAGCAAGCAACTAAACGAGAAGAAATTACCTTCTACAAGAACTTAGAGAAAAACATCGCCAAAGAAATCAGAGCGTTGAACAAGCTCAGTAAAAAGCCATTTGCATGCGATACTGATGCTGAGCATGCGCTTAAGGAGTTCAAGGCGCAGTGCCTGTTACTAGGCTTTGAACACTCCGCTATCGTCAAAGCTGCTATTTATGCCAATCCAGGTCGTCCGAAGAAAGGCGATGAACCCTCAGGATATCAGTATTTTATAGAGGCCGTGCCGTACACCGACCTAGAAAAAGTGAAGCTAGCAAAGCTCAAAGTAGGCATGTTCATTCTAGCCACTAATGACATCGGCAACGAAAGTCTGACAATGGCAGCACTTCTAGATCACTACAAGTCTCAACAAAAGGTTGAGCGTGGCTTCCGTTTTCTAAAAAGTCCCGAGTTTTTGACCTCTTCAATATTTTTGAAAAAGCCCCAACGCATTGAAGCGTTACTCATGATAATGACATTGAGTCTGCTAGTTTATGCCAGCTTAGAGCACAAGATCAGAGAGCAACTGGGACAAACCGAGGAGTTTTTCCCGAGTATGGTTAAGAACAAGCAAACATCGAAACCGACTGCACGCTGGGTCTTCTTGAAGTTCGAGGGAATAGATACCTTAGATATTAACGACCAACGATTCATTACAGGGCTTCAAGAGCACCAAACTCGGCTGCTTAGTTTACTGGGTAAGTTCTATGAAGCGGTTTATTCCTGAATAAGGTGCGGAATCTCGGTTCAATTCCTTCAGTATTATTTTTGGATCAACCTACCCAAGTTTACTTTCCTAATTTTAAACGTGACAATTCAGAAACGTTTAAGGAGCAAAAAGAAGAAGAAGCAAAGTTGAGAAGTAATCACGCAAGTGAGAGAGTGGTTGATGAAGATATAAAAGCAGTCGAAAACCTCTTTACACAATTAGCTGAGTACTGCGTCAACATTGAGGAAGAGTTTGGGTTCTCTCCACAGATTATTGTCACTGATCATGCAGATGATTTAGATTTATCAAATGAGTATAACTTTGAATCCTACGTCAATGGCAATAGATGGCGAACAAGGGGACTGATAAACCCTGTTCCAGCTCAATAGGCCGACACTGTGTTTCACGTTGGCGTTTGATAAAACTGCCCATATAGAGAGAGGCGAACCAAATAGTTCGCCTTTTGTTATTCAATTCAAGTTAGTTTCCAACTTAGTTATCGATTTCCAACTCGGTTATCACAGTTTCCAACTTGGTTATCTGTGATCAACAACTAACCTTTATTCAGAATAACTATCAATACTCGGACACGAACAAATCAAGTTGCGGTCACCATAGACATTATCGACACGATTCACCGTTGGCCAGTATTTCCAAATATGCGTTGACTGCGTTGGGAAACAACCTAACTCACGTGAGTATGGTCGCTCCCAGCTCTCTGATGCTAAGTCAGCTTGGGTGTGTGGGGCATTGACTAGCGGGTTATTCTCTAGTGGCCACTCGCCAGATTCCACCTTAGCCATTTCTTGGCGAACTGCGATCATCGCCTCGCAGAAGCGGTCTAACTCTTCCAAGTCTTCCGATTCGGTTGGCTCAACCATTAGCGTACCCGCTACCGGGAATGACATGGTTGGCGCATGGAATCCGTAGTCCATTAGACGCTTGGCAATGTCCTCTTCACTGATCCCGGTTTGCTCTTTGAGCGGGCGAATATCGATGATGCACTCATGTGCTACACGACCATTGGTGCCTCGGTAGAGGATAGGGTAGTGTGGACGCAGGCGCTCCATCACGTAGTTAGCGTTGAGAATCGCTACCTTAGTGGCATCAGTCAGGCCCTCTTCGCCCATCATGGCAATGTAGGCCCATGAGATAGGCAGGATTGATGCACTGCCTAGGTCTGCGGCGGCGACAGCAAAGTCGCTGCCCTCAACACCATTTTCAATGTGTCCTGGCAGGAACGGCGCGAGGTGTGACTTGACACCTATTGGTCCCATACCTGGGCCACCGCCACCGTGCGGAATACAGAAGGTTTTGTGCAGGTTTAGGTGTGATACATCAGAGCCGATAAAGCCCGGAGAAGTAAGGCCCACCTGAGCGTTCATGTTTGCTCCATCGAGGTAAACCTGACCGCCTGCAGCGTGAACCATGGCACACACTTCTTTGACCTGCTCTTCATATACCCCATGGGTTGATGGGTAAGTGATCATGATGCTGGATAGGTTCTCAGCGTGTTTCTCAATTTTCGCGGCTAGATCATCAATATCGATGTTGCCATCGTCATCGCATTTCACTACCACCACCTTCATCGACACCATTGAAGCGGTGGCTGGGTTGGTGCCGTGTGCTGAGCTTGGGATCAAACACACGTTACGGTGGCCTTCACCGCGGCTCTCATGGTAGCGCTGAATCGCAATCAGACCTGCATACTCACCAGAAGCACCGGAGTTTGGTTGTAGTGAAAACGCATCGTATCCAGTGATTTCGCACAGCTTCTGCTTGAGATCGGCAGCGAGTGCACTGTAACCCGCCGCTTGCTCTACTGGAGCATATGGGTGGATCGCGCCAAATTCAGGCCAAGTCACCGGGATCATCTCAGCAGCTGCGTTCAACTTCATGGTGCAGCTACCCAGCGGGATCATGCCGTGGGTGAGAGAGAAGTCTTTATTTTCAAGCTGCTTCAGGTAACGCATCATCTGCGTCTCACTATGGTGGGTATTGAACACCGGATGAGTGAGGTAGCGTGTGCTGCGTCGACAAGCCTCAGGGATCGAGGCAAATTCGTTATCGGCAATCTCAGCAGAGAGCGCCTGTGCCTGCTCTTTGATATCAAACACGGCGAACAAGACATTGATGTCTTCTATCGTGGTGGTTTCGTCGAAACTGATGCCTAGCTGGCCATCGAGCTTGCGCAGGTTGATCTCGGCGCTTAGAGCTCGCTTATACAGGGTCTCGGTGTTGTCGCCAGTATTGACAGTTAAAGTGTCAAAGAAGCTGTGGTGCGCAAGTTCGTAACCGGATTTGGTTAGACCAGCAGCCAAGATAGCCGTTAGGTGGTGCGTACGACGGGCAATCGTTTTAAGGCCCTCTTCACCATGATAAACCGCATAGAACGCGGCCATATTGGCCAAGAGCGCTTGGGCGGTACAAATATTTGAGGTCGCTTTTTCACGGCGGATGTGCTGCTCGCGGGTTTGCATCGCCATGCGCAGGGCTTGATTGCCTTTGCTGTCGATAGAAACGCCGATCACACGTCCCGGCATGGTACGTTTATGCTTGTCTCGCGTGGCCATAAAGGCTGCGTGTGGACCACCATAGCCCATAGGCACGCCAAAGCGCTGTGCTGAGCCAATCACCACATCCGCGCCCATTTCACCGGCGGGCTTTAGCAAGGCTGAAGCGAGCAGGTCAGTGGCCACCGTGACCAGTGTTTTGTTCGCTTGCGCTTTAGCAATCACATCAGTGAGGTCACGAACTTCACCCGTTGTGCCGGGGTACTGAATCAGTGCACCGAACACATCTTGCTCTGGCAATGTGTCCAGAGGCGCAACCATCACCTCAAAGCCAATGTACTTGGCACGGGTTTTGACCACTTCAATAGTTTGTGGGTGGACATCATCAGCGACGAAAAATACCTGGCTTTTGCTCTTGCCTGCACGCTTGCACAGAGTCATTGCTTCTGCCGCGGCCGTTGCTTCATCGAGTAGTGAGGCGTTGGCGATCTCCATGCCGGTAAGGTCCATCACCATTTGCTGATAATTGAGCAATGCTTCAAGGCGACCTTGCGAAATCTCTGGCTGATAAGGGGTGTAAGCGGTGTACCAACCTGGGTTTTCCAGCACGTTGCGCAAAATGACGTTTGGCGTCACTGTGTTGTAGTAACCTTGACCGATAAAGGTGCGGTAAATCTTATTCTGCTCGGCAAAGGCACGCATCGATTTGAGCATATCGGTTTCGCTCTGAGCCTCGGCGAGAGAAAGCGGCTTTTCTAGGCGGATCTGCTGTGGAACCGTTTGATCGATAAGATCATCAAGGCTCTCGGCGTTGATCGCCGCCAGCATTTTGGCCTGATCGGCTAGGTTAGGGCCATTGTGCCTGGCAACAAACTCGTGCTGAGTGCCAAGGCGCTTGAGTAAATCTGTCATCTGTGAACCTCCTCCTGAGGACTTAGCGCTGTCGTGATGGTGAGTTGTAGTTATCTCGCGCTAAGAAAAGCTGCTCTGTCTGTCGTCATTGCTGCTTCCTTTACGATAGCCAGTAAGAAACGATCGCCTCAAGAAACAGTTCAGCTCGAGCAGCTTATGTATGTTTATTCTTCTTCGATCGAGTTGTGGTACTCTTCGGCGTCTTTCAGATCGCCAAGCTCTTCTGCATCACTCATTTTAACGCGAACAATCCAGCCACCTTCATATGGCTCTTCGTTGACTAGCTCAGGGCTGTCCTCTAGGTCTTCGTTAATCTCGACAATCTCACCGCTGATCGGTGCATAAATGTCTGAGGCTGCCTTCACTGATTCAACCAGTGAGAAAGTGTCGCCTGCTGAGATCTCGTCTTCCACTTCTGGCAGATCGACGAATACCACGTCGCCAAGCATCTGCTGGGCGTGATCAGAAATTCCGATAGTGACCGTGCCATCTCCATTGTCGCGCACCCATTCATGGCTATCTGCAAACTTCAGTGTTTTATCCATTTTCTTGGTCTCCAAACCGTCAATTCTCAGGATTTATAATTCCAACATTCAAGTAACATACGCATAGAGTAGCAAATATTCAAATAAAATTTCCTATAGGAAACAAAATTAAGACATTTTCAAATTCCTGTGCTAATTTCTTGGGACATTAAAATGGATTTTAGCAGTTAACGTTGGTCTTCGATTGGCTGTTGACTGTCTCGATTGAGATGGAGAGAGAGGTATGACACAACAGCAACTGGATGACTATCCATCCATCACACTTGCCAAGCAGACCGCTGATGAGGCGATTGAGCCATTGCGCCTTGGTGCACGGATTAAAGCGATCCGACTGGCAATGACGCTGACCTTAGAGGAGGCGAGCCAGCGCACGGGGCTTGCGCGCTCCACGTTGAGCAAGATCGAAAACGAGCAGATCTCGCCAACTTTCCAGGCGATGCAAAAGCTCGCCCACGGTCTGCAGATTGATATGCCACAACTATTTGAGCCACAAAGTAAAAATATATCATCTGGACGCCGGGATATCACTTTGAAAGGACAAGGGAAACCCCACCCAACACCCACCTATGAGCACGAGTTATTGGCCACTCAACTGTCGCGCAAGAAGATGATGCCGTTCAAAAGCAAGGTCCGCGCGCGGGATATCGGTGAGTATCCTGACTGGGTTCGCCACGACGGTGAGGAGTTTTTGCTCATCTTATCCGGGTCGGTTTGCTTTTACTCTGAATTCTATGAACCCTTGCCGCTCAGTGAAGGGGACAGTGTTTACTACGATGCCAATATGGGGCACATGCTCACTTCAACCAGTGAAGAGGATGCCCTGATTTTATGGGTCACATCGAAATAAGCGAAATATAATTTTGATGCGTGTTTCCAATAGTGTCGTAGAGTTTTTTATGAAAGTTGGGGCTAACAACCTAGTCACATTATCTGTAATGGTTATGTATTTTAGGCGTTAATTTGGCGGGAAGGCGAGGTCGATACAAAGACAGCTCCATTCCGTAATCTCAATGTCCACTATACGAAACACGCGCTACATCGAACCAAATTAAGTCAGTTGATCATGGAGAGAGTCATGACTGAACAAGTAAGTGAAGAGTTATTGAAAACCCCGTTGTACCAAAGCCACTTAGATGCGGGCGCGAAAATGGTACCGTTTGCTGGCTATGAGATGCCAGTCCAGTACCCATTGGGGGTGAAAAAAGAGCACCTTCATACACGAGAGGCGGCAGGCTTGTTTGATGTTTCCCACATGGGACAGCTGTTGCTGCGAGGTGACGGTCGAGCGGAGTTTATGGAAACCTTGGTGCCGGTTGATGTGGTCGGGCTAGAAGCGGGTAAACAACGCTACGCTTTGTTTACTAACGAGCAAGGCGGGATCCAAGACGACCTTATGATTGCCAATTTGGGCGATGAGCTGTTTATCGTCGTTAATGCTGCGTGTAAATCACAGGATATTGCGCATATTAGAGCACACCTACCAGAGAGCCTAACACTGGAAGTCATTGCAGATCGTGCACTGCTTGCTCTACAAGGACCGAAAGCCGCTGAGGTATTGGCGCGTTTTGCACCGAGTGTGGCTGAGATGGTGTTTATGGATGTCACACGCGTTGAGATCCAAGGGGTTGAATGCATCGTTTCTCGTAGTGGCTATACCGGCGAAGATGGCTATGAGATCTCCGTACCGGCCGAGCAAGCTAGTGCATTTGCTGCTGCACTCACCACAGAAGATGAGGTAGAGTGGATTGGTCTTGGTGCCCGTGACTCGCTGCGCCTTGAGTGTGGCTTGTGTCTCTATGGCCACGACCTTGATACAACCACGACGCCTGTTGAGGCAAGCCTACTTTGGGCCATTCAACCTGTGCGCCGCAAAGGTGGTGAGCGTGAGGGGGGCTTTCCCGGCGCTGAGGTGATCTTAGAGCAGCTTGTTACCAAAGACGTATCGCGTAAGCGTGTTGGTTTGGTCGGTCAAACGAAAGCGCCAGTGCGCGAAGGCGTCGAGCTATTTGATGCTGAGGAGAATCGTATCGGTGTGGTGACGAGCGGGACGGCTGGACCAAATGCAGGTAAACCCGTTTCAATGGCCTATGTCGCCACCTCATTTGCCAACATAGGCACAGAAGTGTTTGCCTCGGTGCGAGGGAAACTGCTGCCGATGACGGTAGAAAAAATGCCGTTTGTGCCGCAGCGTTATTATCGTGGCTAGTGGCTATTACTTAGTGCGATAATTTATGAGCTTTAATCGAAAAAGAGACTCAGATGAGTCTCTTTTTCGTTAGCTACTAGCAGGCAACGTTCAGGATCAAATTTAGCTTCATCGGCAAGACCGAAAGCCTTTCCGTCAAGTGTGCACGGGTGCGGGTCAACTCTTGGACATTCAACGCATTGTCAATCGAGTGAACATTGAGCTTAACCATCAGCTCGTTACCAATCTTGGTCACTGCGACGACTCTGATATTGGACTCTAAATCACGATTGATCAGGTTCACTTCCCTCATCACCTTAATTGTGACCTCTTTACGCGGCGCCATCATCAATATTTCACGAAAGGCGTTCAATAGCATTTCCGATGGTACTTTCAAAAAGTAAAAGCCCATGATCAACATCATGATAGGGTCGGCAAGACCAGCAAAGCGCGACAATGGTGTGTGACTTAATATGAAGGCGGCGATAAACCCAACCGCAACCGCCAAACTGATCAGTGTATCCATTTTCCATTGCTTGGCTTCCGCTTCAATCAAACCGCTTTTACAGCGGCGAGCGTGTTTGCTGACGTACCACCAACCAATAGCGCAGCCAATCACGTTGATCACACCAAAGATAAAGGCCATGCCCGTATCAACATCGCGTCCACCTTCTAGCAGAGAGATCACGGCGGAGTAAAGCGAGGTCACAACCAAGCCAAGGATAACCGCGCCCTTAACCGCAATCACTAGCGGCTCTAGTACCGCCTTGCCAAAAGGGAAAGCATTTGCGGCGGGCTTGGCAATGTATGCTGCAACCAAAAGAGAAAGCAGTGTTAGTAATAAACTGATAAGTGAATACGCACCGTCAAAAATAATGACGAGTGAGCCGACATACCAGCCTAAGACAACACCCAGAACCGCAAAGCTGAGTGACAAAAATGCAGAAAATTTGAGAATGCGGGTTTCAAGTTGTGAGTTTGACTGCGTCATGGGGGTATTCCGATGTAAATTCGTGGCTAATCATGGTGGACTGACCGGAAATTCACAATATTTAATTGTTCGGCATTCACACACCTTGTACAGGAGCTAGGAATTTAGTCAGATAAATCAGAGTCTTAATAAAAAAATTTGGTGTCAAATAAGTTGACACTGAGCGAAGGCTAAAAGGTAAATAGGTAATCACTGATTTTATCTGCCAACCACAGCATCCCGGCATCTTCGGCCAGACCGGCGGTAGAGAACATGCAAAAATCCTCTTGAGTCAGGCCGTAGGTGTGTTTGATCACCGCAAGCTCTTGGCTGCGCAGCTTTGGGCGTATAAGAGGCTCAGGCAGCACTCCCCAAGCACTCTCTTGCACTATGGTGTTGAGCATAAATTCAAAGCTGGAAAAGCCAAGGTACTTGAGGGCAAAAGGCTCAAGTTCTGGGTTCTCTTTCTCATTCAGGTAAACCATGATCGCCTGCATATGGGCGCGCAGTTGCTCGTCATTAACTCGACGTAACATAGCTAGAGGGTGATCGCTGCGACAAACTGACATCATACGAATCTTACCCAGCGGTTGATACGTAAGCTTGGGATCATCGATGCGCTCGTAATCAACACCAAAGGCATAGTCAACCTGTTGAGTCTCGACCAAGTTCGCTAAGTCACCACTAGAGGCAAGAACAAAATTGAATGAGGTGGCCGGAAAGCGCTTGTTGAGGGCATGCGCCCACTCTTGCCAAATACTATCTGGAATGGCATCGTCACGAGCGATCCAACGCTCAGCGATAAACCCACTGGTAGCTTGGGCACAGGTTTGGCGGATCCGCGAGGCCGTCGCGAGCAGGTTTTCACAATCTTTGACAATGGCCTTGCCAGCTTCAGACAGGCTGAGATGATTGCCGCTACGTTCAAATAAGGCCACATCCAGCTCACTCTCGAGCGCTTTGATCGCCATGCTCAGTTTGGTGCGGTTACAATCAAGCTGACGGGCAGCTTGGGAGACCGAACCGGTTGAGGCAACGGTAAAAAAGGCTTCAATTTGAACTAAGTTCATGGTTATCAATATCCTGTAACGAACAAATGTTATACAAACAGTTGTGCATGGATTGTGTATGTTTGATCCTGCCTACGAATTTGGTAGGCATCGCTTGATTATAATGACAAGTTAGGGTCTAGTTATACCCAAGTAATTCACGATGTAGAAGGCTACACCCTGAGATTACTTGGTTATAACTCATTGCTCCAATTAGATTCGGGCTTTAGGGAGAGTAAAATGGCATTAGATTGGGATGTTGTCGCTGATACTTGGGAAGAGAACGAGGCTGTACAGACGTTCGCCGACCGAGCGTTTTGTTCACTCAGCGGGGTCGTCGACGTTGCAAATAAAAGCATCCTAGATTTTGGCTGTGGGACAGGTATCCTCAGTCAGCAATTAGCGCCAATGGCAAAAAGTATCGTTGCGTTGGATAGCTCGGAAGCGATGATTGAACAGCTGGATGAGAAACAGCTAACGAACGTTGAGCCGGTGGTCGACATGCTTACTCGAGGCCTAGTGGCACAGCACCCGGCGTTTCGAGGTCAGTTTGATCTGGTTGTTGCGTCATCGGTTTGTGGCTTTCTGCCAAACTTTTCTGATGTTTGCGACATTATTTACTCGGTCTTGGATAGCAATGGCGTGTTTATCCACTGGGATTGGGAAGCACAGTCAAAAGAGGATGGTCTGACCAAAGACTATGTTGAGCAAGTGCTGTCGAGTGTTGGTTTTAGCCACGTAACCGTCAAAGATGGCTTTATCATTGAGACCGAGCAGGGCCCGCAAAAAGTGATGATGGGTATCGCACGCAAGTAAGCGTTCTCTGATTAACCTCGTGTAAAACCACTTGGAGTCACTGCCAAGTGGTTTTTTTGTTGTCTGACGGTACAGTTATCCTTTTCGCTGCCGATACTTGGTTAATCTGTCCCAATCATGGAGCTCTCATTATGAAAAAATGGCTGATGATGATGATCTTACTGTTGATCGGTACCGTTTCTGCTGGGATTGGCTACTACTTATTTGTTCACCAGAGTGAGTTGGTGGTCGATGAGGTCGAGGAGGCTGAACTGACCTCTGTTGAGGGCGAGCAGTCTGTTAATGAATTTGAGCCAGAACCAGAGTCTGAGGTTCAAATGTCCATGCCTGAGGTGCAGGTACGAGAGTACTATGTGGCAAAGCCACGGATTGCGGTTCGAGAATCACTCGAAGAGCAAGCTTTTGCAGAGCGTGAGCTATTTCGTGGCGATAAAGTGGTTGTGCTCGAGCAGGTGCAAGGGTGGGGCCGTATCTCTTCCTACTTTGTCTATCATGAGGGCGGTGAAGAGGTCGCCGAGTGGGTTAAACTTGATCAGTTACAACTAGAGCCGCCTGAAACAAGTAAAGAGGAGCGCTATGAGGCCCTGCAGTGGTCAATACAAGGCTCGGACGATTATTTGCTCTACCAGCAGGCGTTCACGCAATACTCAGATCAATTGATTGAGGAGAAGCGTTGTGATCTGCTCGACTTTGAAGAGAGTAGTGGTTGGATGCGCTCGATAAATTATCCAGACAGGCAGGTGTACTTTGTGTACTGTGGCGGTTTGCTGCCCAGCGACAAGGTGTATATTGATGTCGAAAATGGCGAAATTTTCTCCCCTTCTTACTAACCTACTGCCTAATAGACTACACAAGTCAGCCTCTCAACGGTGGGTAATACCCGCTGTTGATAGGTCGTAACTATCAAAAATATCGATATCTTCCATTTCTAATCGTTGCACCCTATTTATAAACTAAACCCATCAAAATTGATGTATTAGAAAAATGAATAGAGTACTTGTTGTTGAGGGCGGAGCGATGCGCGGCATCTTCGCCAGTGGGGTTTTAGATGCGTTTTTGGCCGCTGATTACCAACCTTTTGACGCAGTGATTGGGGTTTCTGCAGGGGCAGCCAATTTGTCTGGATATTTGGCAGGTAAGGCTGGTCGTAATAAAACCATCATCACCGAGATGGCGACGCAAAAACGTTTTTTTGACCCGCTACGATTTTTCAAAGGTGGCAACCTTATTGATGTGAAATGGTTGTGGGAGTGTAGCAAGGAGACGTTGCCAATAAATATTGATGATGTCGTCAATAATATCCCATTCTACGTTAGTGTTACTGACATCAATAATGGACAATCGGACTATTACCAACTGGATGAATTAAATATCGACAAACTGATTGAGGCCACTACGGCGCTGCCATTGGTCTATAAAGACAGCGCCTGTCTCGCGAATTCATGTTTTATTGACGGTGGTGTCGCTGATTCTATTCCGGTCATAAAGGCCTATCAAATGGGGGCGAAAGAGATCACTGTGATCCTGTCCAAGCCCCTAGGTTATGAAATGAATCAGCAAAAGTTTCCTAACTTAATCAGAAAGTTGATGCCCAATCACAAAGCGGTCGCTGAGGCATTAATCGCCCGTCACAGCTACTACAATAAAACATTAGAGTTTATAAATAATCCCCCACAGGATGTCACGATTAAGGTTATCTCTCCTGATGAGCGATTTAATGTTGGGAGGTTTACTCGGAGTAAAAGCAAATTAGAGCAAGGCTATCAGCTGGGTATTGAACAGGGTAACAAATTCTTGAATAACATTAATGGTTGTTAACATTCCTTGGTTTTACAATCAGACTTACAGTGAGGAAGTTTAATATTTTGATTCGTATTTATTTCGGGCTGAAAAACACGAGTGGTGAGGAAGCGTTACTCTAC
The DNA here is from genome assembly GCF_055391395.1 of Vibrio sabulosilitoris. Lineage (NCBI taxonomy): Bacteria > Pseudomonadati > Pseudomonadota > Gammaproteobacteria > Vibrionales > Vibrionaceae > Vibrio > Vibrio sabulosilitoris. The sequence goes on along the minus strand of NZ_AP029600.1, from coordinate 1,502,617 downwards.
TTGGTATAACAGCCAGCTCCATCATAAATTAAAAACTAAATAAGGATGAGATTATGACTAAAAAACTTACTACGGCTGCTGGTTGCCCAGTTGCTCATAACCAAAACACCATGACAGCCGGCAAGCGTGGCCCGGCGTTATTGCAAGATGTTTGGCTACTAGAAAAAATGGCGCACTTTGATCGCGAGGTGATACCGGAGCGTCGAATGCACGCCAAAGGCTCTGGAGCGTATGGAAAATTTACCGTCACTCACGATATTACCCAATACACCAAGGCGGCCATTTTCTCTCAAGTAGGAAAAACCACTGATCTGTTTGCTCGCTTCACTACGGTAGCGGGTGAACGCGGCGCAGCAGATGCTGAACGTGATATTCGCGGTTTCGCGATCAAATTCTACACCGAGGAGGGGAACTGGGATTTAGTCGGTAACAACACGCCCGTGTTTTTCCTTCGCGATCCACTCAAGTTCCCCGATCTTAACCATGCGGTAAAACGCGACCCTCGCACCAATATGCGCAGTGCGGAAAACAATTGGGACTTTTGGACCTCGCTCCCTGAGGCACTGCATCAAGTGACGATAGTGATGAGTGATCGTGGGATACCGGCAAGCTACCGTCATATGAATGGCTATGGAAGCCACACCTTCAGCCTTATCAATGCCGATAATCAACGGGTTTGGGTAAAATTTCATTTCAAAACCCAGCAAGGGATCAAGAATCTAACTGACCAAGAAGCTGAGCGTATTATTGGTCAAGATCGTGAGAGCCATCAGCGTGATCTCTACGACAGCATTGAGAATGGTGACTTCCCTAAGTGGATCCTTAAGATCCAGGTTATGACGGAAGAGCAAGCGCAAACCATTGACTTTAATCCGTTTGATTTAACCAAGGTATGGCCGCACAGCGACTTCCCTTTGCTGGAAGTCGGGGTACTTGAGCTAAATCGTAATCCTGAAAACTTCTTTGCCGAGGTGGAGCAGTCAGCGTTTAACCCTGCCGCTGTTGTCCCTGGCATCGGTTTCTCACCAGATAGAATGCTGCAAGGTCGTCTGTTCTCTTATGGTGATGCTCAGCGTTATCGACTCGGGGTTAACCACCATCAAATCCCAGTTAATGCTCCGCGCTGCCCGGTACATAGCTATCACCGCGACGGTGCGATGCGGGTCGATGGCAATCACGGCTCAACCAAAGGCTACGAGCCCAATCAATACGGAGAGTGGGCCGAGCAGCCAGAGTACGCTGAGCCAGCATTGGATCTCGTTGGTGCGGCTGGCCATTGGGATCATCGCGAAGATAGCGACTACTTCACTCAGGCGGGGAACTTGTTCCGTATCATGACGGCAGATGAGCAGCAGCGCCTGTTTGAGAATACCGCGCGCTCATTGGGCGGAGCTTCCAAACCGATTCAGCTCAAGCACTTGCGCCACACACTACAAGCCGACCGTGCCTATGCCGAGGGACTTGCGGCCGCGTTGGGTATCGATATGGCCCAGGTGGAGGAGCGTTATGAGCCTGCTTAAACGCTTGTTGTGTTTCGATCGGTTGTTTTTTGTCTTTGAGCATATCGAAGACTCTGTTCAGCCAATTTATTGCTAAGATAGCGTAATCTTAAGCAAGCCCAGCACTGACTCGCGTCGTTGCTGGGCTTTTTGCATACCGCTAGTGATTTTCTCTTAGCGAACAACGCGTGTTACCATAAGCTGCTAGTGGTATAAGGAAGTCATATATGCGTCATTTGCACACCAGTGTCCATTCATCGATAGCACATCTCGACCAGGTCTCAATCATCAAGCGCGATGCCGCTCGTGCCATCGTGGTCAATGGTGAAGATATTTTGCTGCTTTACACTGAGCGTTATCACGATTACACCTTACCCGATGGCGGGGTTGACTCTGGTGAAGACAAACTGGCAGCGCTAGTGCGTGAGCTTGAGGAAGAAACGGGCGCCAATAACATTCATTCGATCAAGCCTTATGGCATCTACGAAGAGTTCCGACCTTGGTATAAGGATGATGCCGATGTGATGCACATGATTTCCTATTGCTACACCTGCAAGATTGACCGTCAATTAGGCCAGACGCGTTATGAGGATTATGAAGTCAAAAATGGCATGCGTCCGGTGTGGATGAATATTCATAAGGCGATAGCTCACAACGAGCAAACCATGGCTCAGAGCCCGAAAAAAGGCATGAGTATAGAGAGAGAAACCTATCTGCTGCACCGAGTGGCAAAGGAGTTACTGTAAATGTTAGTGATTAGACCCATTGAAAAACAAGATGATGGCGCAATCAGTGAGATTATCAACCAAGTAGGTCGGGAGTTTGGCGCCATCGGTGATGGCTTTGGCCCATCTGATGCTGAGGTGTTGGCCATGAGCGAGCACTACTTAAGCGAGCAGGGCGCACGGTATTTTGTCGCTGAACTCAACAATCAAGTCATCGGTGGCGGCGGGATTGCGGCATTAAATAACGAAGGAGTATGCGAGCTAAGAAAGCTGTTTATGCTTCCCGAGGCGAGAGGCAAAGGGGTCGGCGGCAAGCTGGTAACCGCATGCCTAGACTATGCACAGCAGCAGGGTTACAAAGCTTGCTATCTCGATACGCTGAAAACCATGACTGGCGCGATACACCTCTACCAACAGTTTGGTTTTGAACCACTAAACGAGCCTTATCCCGGGACGATTCACTGCGGGTGCGACGTATGGATGCTAAAATCGTTGCAACCCTGTCACGCACTTTAAACCCTCTGGTCATCTTAGTGCGTAATAATTGTTAAGGGATAATGGCTTGCCATGGGGTGGGGAAGTTGGGTATCAGTATGTTACGTAAAATTCTGCTGTTGATGATGGCCTGTTTGTTAGCAGGGTGTGGTGCTCGGCTGCTGTACAGTAATGTCGATTGGTTTGTGGTTGACTACGTAGAGGATTACGTCGAGCTTGAGGGAGAGCAGAAAAGCTGGCTTAAACAGCGTGTCGAGCTCCTAACTCAGTGGCATCGTCACAATGAAATTCCCGATTATATTACCCATCTTGACTTGCTGATTGACCTCGATCTGAGTACCTTTACCGCCGAGCAATTGCAGGAGCAAGAGCGACAAATTCAGCACTTTGGTGAGCGGATCCTCAAAGAGCTTGAACCCCAGTTGGTCACCTTGGTCGGGCAACTTAGCGATCAGCAGGCAAGCGAATTTATGACCAGCTTGCGCTCACGCCACAGCAAGTTTCAAAAAAAATACCAATCAATGGACGATGATGAACTGCGCGAAGTGTATGCTGAGCGCGTTACTGAAAATGTTGAGTATTGGTTTGGCTCTGTGACGCCTGAGCAAGATAAATTAATCCAACGCTGGGCAAGTGAGGTGGAAGTGACGGTGTCTGACTGGACGGAGTATCAGACTCAACTGCGTATTGCGATCAAGCAGATGCTGGCCGAGCGACAAGACCCGCAAGTGGTGTCGCCTATCCTGCAGCGCATCCTTTTTCAACCTAGAAGTTATTATTCTGCTGATTTAGAAAGAAAAGTCGCGCATAATCGGCAAGTGATGAGCCAGTATTTGGTTCCGATAGTCAATATGGCCACTGAGCGTCAGGCTCGACATTATCGTGAGGCGCTGAAGGATTGGAGAGAGGTGGCCACTGATATCGCACAAAATTAATCGAAAATTACCGAAAAAGGACGAGTTACTTTGGAATGGACGCTATTGTTTCTTGCTGGATTTGCAGGAGGCATCCTTAACAGTATTGCCGGTGGCGGCAGCTTTATTACTTTTCCCGCGTTGATGATGACAGGGGTCCCCCCTATCTATGCTAACGCTACTAACACTTATGCCTCATGTGCTGGTTATATCAGTGGTACTTGGGGGTTTCGTCAGGATATCGCCCAATCTCGTCGACAGCTGTTTCTGACCATCTTAGGCAGCTTGGTCGGTGGTGCACTTGGCGCGTATTTGCTCCTCACCGTTGATGATAGCCAGTTTCTCAATGCCATTCCTTGGCTACTCTTGTTCGCGACTTTGCTGTTTATTTTTGGCGCTAAGATCACTAAGCTTTTGCAGCGTGTGCAAGGGGACGGTGTGAAAAAGGCGGGTTGGGTGTCGCTGGTTATTGCCCTGTGCTTAATTGCGGTCTCGGCCTATGGCGGCTTTTTTAACGCAGGCTTGGGCGTGATTGTACTGAGCTATTTAGTGATTGCTGGCTTTACCGATATCAATCAGATGAACGGGCTAAAACTGCTTATCTCCTCGTGCGTGTCGTTGATTGCGATTGTGATTTTTGTCGCAGAGGGTGCAATAGATTGGCAGCGAGGCAGTGTCGTTATGTTGGGCACCTTGCTCGGAGGCTATGCCGCCGCAAGAGTTTCACGCACCATCAAACAAAGCTATGTGAAGGCATTTGTCGCTGTATTCAGCCTGTCATTGACTGGTTACTTTTTCTACGATGTCTATCTCTAAACCTCGATCACGCTTTAATATGTTTTGAGGTTTCTTTAGCTTATTCTGAGCCAGTTTATGTCATAGTCAAAGGGTACTAAGTAAGCGTTCACCCCGCTGCACATTTTTAACGCTGAGTAGTACCCTTATTCACCAACCCACAACACCACCTATGCCCCCTTTTCTCGGTCTTTTCCGCATATAGGAGGGGTTATGAATAAGAAACTCGGTCAAGTAATGACAAGCAGTCGCATGGTATCGTTTATCGCGTTCCTATTCGCGACGTTTGCCTGGATACTCAACCTCAAGGCGTTGTTTACCTTCTCACTGATCGCCTGTGTCGCCAGCGCCAGCCTTTATTTGAGCGAGCGACGGCTCGTCAGAGGCGAGAATCGAGAGGCGAGAAGCGAGAAAAAGCTCTAAACTCGACTCTCAATACGAGGGGCTGACACCCAGCAAGGAGCCATTTCCTTACAGGGGGCTATCAACACGCGCCCCTCGCAGCGCAGCGATCTCGCTTCTCGTAACGCAGTGAGCTCGATTCTCACCGCAAGGGCTGACGCCTAATAAGGACCCCTTTATTCCCCGAGGAATATCAACATGCACCCCTCGCAGCGCAACGATCTCGCCTCTCGCAACGCAGTGATCTCGCCTCTGCCCCCAAGGGCAAAAAAATCCCCCAGATTTGTTTCAATCTTGTTATGATGGTTTTATTCCTGCGTAACCACAAAAGATAATAAAATGAACGCCATAGAGTTTCGCCAGGTCAGTAAGTGGTATGGTGATTTTCAAGCTTTGAACAATATTAACCTGTCTGTCGCCAAAGGAGAGATCCTCGTTGTGTGTGGGCCGTCTGGTTCGGGTAAGTCGACCTTGATCCGCACAGTGAATGGACTTGAATCTCTCTCTAGTGGGGAAATTCAGGTGTTGCCTTACCTGACGGGTAGCTTGGCAGGAAAGGTGGGCATGGTCTTTCAGCACTTCAACTTATTCCCGCACCTCACCGTGATGCAGAACCTTACTCTCGCGCCGGTGCGCACACTGAAGCTATCACAGGCAGAGGCTGAGCAGCGTGCGCTGGCATTTCTCGAGCGGGTCAATATTCAAGAGCAGGCGCATAAGTATCCCGTGCAACTGTCGGGAGGTCAGCAACAGCGGGTGGCGATTGCTCGTTCGCTGTGTATGCAGCCAGAGGTGTTACTGTTTGATGAGCCGACCTCTGCGCTTGATCCTGAAACCATCCAGGAGGTGCTTGATGTGATGGTCGATCTGGCTCAAGACGGGATTACCATGATGTGTGTCACTCATGAAATGGGCTTTGCGCGTAAAGTTGCGGATAGGGTCATTTTTATGGATGAGGGCCAAATTCTGGAGGTTGCGCCACCAGAGCAACTTTTTGCTGCGCCGAAACACCCTCGCACCCAGCAATTTCTTAACCAAATTTTGAGTCATTGATGATGAACAGTGCAGTCATGATGGCTAAAGTTTTAAAGCCCGTACTTTCGGCCCTGTTGCAAATCATTGTGCTGGTGTTGGCGATTGTCTGGGTACTGGACTCAGGAGCCCAGGCAATGGGTTATCGGTGGCAGTGGGAGCGAGTGCCGGATTTTATCGCTTTCTATGAGGATGGACAGTGGTGGTCAGCCGAGTTACTTCAAGGCTTGGGGGTGACGCTAAAGTTATCGGCTCTAAGTCTATTGTTTACCGTCATATTTGGTCTAACGACGGCCCTGCTCAAGCTATCCAGCTCTGTCGTAGGGCGAGCTGTTGCGACCAGCTATGTGGAGCTGATCCGCAACACGCCACTGTTAGTCCAGATCTACTTGCTGTATTTTGTCTTTGGTCCAGTGATAGGGCTCGATCGCTTTTCAACCGCTGTATTGGCATTATCACTGTTTCAAGGGGCTTACACGGCGGAGATTTTACGCGGTGGATTAAATAGTATTGATCGGGGGCAGTTTGAGGCAGCAAGCAGCCTTGGCTTGTCGCGCTTTTATACCTATTTTGATGTGATCTTACCCCAATTGCTGCAACGCACTCTACCACCAATGACCAATGAGGTGGTTTCTCTGATCAAAAACTCCTCAATCGTCAGTGTCATGGCGATCTTCGATCTGACCACAGAAGGGCGCAACATTGTTTCAGAAACGGCGATGCCATTTGAGATTTGGTTTACCGTCGCCGCGATCTATCTCATGCTGACACTATCACTGTCGGGGCTGTCAGCTTGGCTAGAGCATCGATTAGGCGCGCAGTGGCGCCATCAATAAACTTCTCATTAAGGAGACAATAATGATTGATAAAGGACTAGGTAACGGGCTCAGAGCGTTGGGCAGAAAAGGCTTAACGGTAATGCTGGCTGCGGTGGTTGGTTTGAGTGCAAGCTTTGCCTCATTGGCAACAGAGACACCGAATTTGGATCAAATTAAGGAGCGCGGGACGCTTCGAGTCGGTATGTCGACCTTTGTGCCGTGGGCGATGCGCAATAAGCAAGGCGAGTTGATAGGTTTTGAGATTGATGTGGCCAAACGCCTGGCTGAGGACTCTGGTTGGCAGGTTGAGTTTGTGCCTACCGCATGGGATGGCATCATTCCAGCATTGCTAGCACAAAAGTTTGATGTGATCATCGGTGGTTTGTCGATCACCGAAGAGCGTGAGAAAAGTGTATTGTTCTCAGACCCTTACTCACACTCCGGTATTCAAGTCGCGGCAAGCAAGTCCCTAGCTGGTGATCTGACTGAGTTGAGTGATTACGACTCGCGTCAAATCAAGATTGCGGTTCGTCGCGGCGCTACGCCTGTGCAAGTGGCGCGTGAAACCTTCCCCAAGGCACGTTTACTGCAATTTGATGATGAGGCACAGGCATTTCAAGAGGTCCTGAATGGTAATGCTCACGCTGTGATTGCCTCAAGCCCGAAGCCTGAGCATGAAGCGGTCAAGCATGCTGATAAACTGTTTATCCCGTTTAGTGAGCGCCTAGCAATGGGTAACGAAGCATTTGCTGTGCGCTTGGGTGAAGAGGACAAAGCGGAGTTCTTTAACCAATGGATTGCGGCGCGAACCGCCGATGGCTGGTTAAAGGAGCGTTATGAGTACTGGTTTGCGACTCTAGATTGGCAAGACCAAGTGGCTCCAGGTCAATAATCAACAGTTGGATATAAAGATGGATACAAAGCGACGTGGATAAGGGGTCAATGTTGTCTGAGCAGGGATCGTTGGCAAAACCACTGTGGTTTGCTCGGCTCAATCGCCTAGATGTGCTGCTACTTGCCGTGCTAGCTTTAGGGGGCTTGTGGTTGGTCTATCGCTCATCAATCGGAGTAACCTACCATTGGCAGTGGAGCAAGGCGTTTGACTTGTTGTTCACTCGCCGCGCTGACGGTGGCTTACCCTATTTCTTTCAGGGTCTGATTGCCACGCTACGTCTCAGTCTTTGGGGGATGGTGCTGGCGGTGGTACTGGGCACAATGCTCGGGGTGGCGCGTTTGTCTTCATTGGCTATAGTGCGCATTCCGGCCAACCTGTTTGTGCAGTTGGTGCGTAACATTCCTCCGTTGGTGTTCGTATTTATCTTCTACTTCTTTATCTCCAATCAGTTGATCCCACTGCTGGGGCTCGAGCAGGTATTGAGAGGCTATCGTGGCGAGCCTAATGCGTTGCAACTCTGCCTTTTTGGCCCAGCGAACTTATGGGAAAACCTGCTCTCGGGTGTATTGTGTGTTGGGCTGTTATCGTCGGCCTATGTCGCTGAGGTGGTGCGCTCAGGCCTGATGGCAGTGCCTAGAGGGCAATGGGAGGCGGCTGATTCACTCGGCCTATCCACTTGGGTAAAGTATCGCTTCATCATCGCTCCCCAAGTGCTAGCAGCGATTACTCCAGCATTGGCAGGACAAGCCATCTCTCTAGTCAAAGACACCTCAATAGTGTCCTTGATCTCCATCCAAGAGATGACCTTCGTCGGCACCGAAATCGCCAACTCATCAGGCATGATCTTCGAAATCTGGCTAGTCGTTGGCTTAGTCTATTTCTTAATTTGCTTTAGTCTATCCCTAGCCTTCCGCCACCTAGAACAACGCAGCCTTAAACACTTAAAACAATAGGAGCGAGGGTAGGGTTACACTGCGTTCCGAGGTTCGAGGAATATAACGCGCGCGATAGACCCCTCGCACCTCGTAGGGCGAAGCCCGTACCCGCACCTCGCCCCCTGCTTTTTGTGGTATTTTTTTTTGTAGTCAGTAAAATCGTGCCACTTAGTGGTAGTGCACAGATAGACAGCGACAAACATATGCCTAAAATTAATTTACATCGACAAGACCATGCCTCTGCGCTAGCTGATGAGATGGATAGCGATATGATAAAGAATAGGCTAGAGCCTCGCTTAGGAAGAGCGAAAAATCGTCTGACTCCAAGTCCTTACATTTCAGATAAAAACCTAGAGCGTCGTTGGAACAAAATCGACAACCCACAATGGCAGTCGCTGCTACTTGACGATACGACACGTGAGCAGGCAGATGTCTATAACAAGAACATTGAGTACTTTATAGGCACAGTCAAGATGCCGGTCGGCGTGGCTGGCCCTTTGCGAGTCAATGGCCTGTTTGCCCAAGATGACTACTTGGTTCCTCTTGCAACAACGGAAGCGGCGCTGGTGGCCTCCTATCACCGCGGCTCGCAATTGTTGACGGCTGCAGGCGGTGTCAGCGCGATGTTGCTCAACGAGGGGGTAACCCGCACACCTGGTTTTGCCTTTTATAGCTTGGTCGAGGCTGGGCAGTTTGTTGCTTGGGCGGTGACTCAGTATGGTACTTTTAAACAGATCGCCGAGGCAACGACGTCCCACGGCAAACTTAAAGACATCAATGTCAATATTGAAGGTAACCACGTCTACTTGGTGTTTGAATACCTAACGGGTGATGCGTCGGGACAAAACATGGTGACGATCGCCACCAATGCGGTGTTCGAGTACATTATGGACAACTCACCCGTCTCTTCAGAATTTGCCTTTCTCGATGGCAACCTCTCTGGTGATAAGAAAGCCACTGCGCAAACTCTGCGTAGCGTTCGTGGCAAAAAGGTCACGGCGGAGGCGCATATTTCGGCTGAGTTAGTTGAAAAATACCTGCACACCACACCAGAGCGTATGATGCAGTTTGCTCAGATGACCACAGTTGGTGGTACGCTCAGTGGCACCATCGGCATCAATGGTCACTATGCGAATGCTTTAGCTGCGTTATACATTGCCTGTGGTCAGGATGCAGCCTGTGTGGCGGAGTCGGCTGTGGGCATGACGCGGCTTGAAATGGATCGCGATGGTGGACTGTATGCGAGTGTCACGCTACCGAACATCATGGTTGGTACTGTGGGGGGTGGAACCGGCCTACCAACGCAGAAAGCCTGTCTTGAGATGATGGGTCTGCACGGCAATGGAAAGTCGCAAGCGTTGGCGGAAGTGGCGGCGGCATTGTGTCTTGCGGGAGAGCTGTCAATCGTGGGCGCTTTTTGTGCGGGCCACTTTTCGCGCGCTCACCACAAACTTGCACGCTAAATGGGCATAGCCGTAACGCGCTGCCTGTAATGGCCTAACTAACCCAGTAGCGCCTTATCCTATCAAGCGCGATAGGGCGCCGATCACCACGTTTCCTCTAGCGAAAGGCGTGCTTGCCGTGCCTGCATCAGTGAGCACTGCGTAGCCTGCATTAACTCCGTCAACGTCATGTTTGGCTGCTCTTGTAGCATGCGCTGCAGTTTAACCTCTAGGGGCTCAAGCTTGTCCTGATGCTGATTTAACATTGCTTGCACCTTGTTGATGAGAAAATCCGCCTCCGTTTTTGCTTGGATTTGATATTGGCGAACAAAGGCATCAATGGCCATAGGGCTGCCAACCAGTTGCCAATTACGCGAGCGCCGAACCCGCTTTAACTGACACAACTGTGCTTCACACAACTTTTTTGCTAGGTCAACATTCTGCCGCTCAAGGCGGTGCAGCAAGGAAGGTAAAGGGACAGTGATTGGCTCGCAGGACATAAGTGATAAACCGCATTAGGACGCAAGGGTTAAGCTTAAGAAAGCTCGAGCGCACTTGCAACACTATCTAGGCCCACATCTGTCCAATAGGAGCCTTTGTATAGAGTGAAGCAAGTGCCTATCAACTAAGCAATATTGTCATAGCGATAGCGCTGCTTAGGTTCTTGGGTGAAGTATTCGACCAACTCCCACTCAAATCCGGCACTGTCCCAAAAGTACACACGTTTACGACTGACTTCATCGGCAATTTCACCATTCATTCGATAGCCGCGCTCGAGCAATCGCTCTTTGATTGCCTCTACGTCGGAGACGATCAGGGCAAGATGATTCACCCCAATATCATAGTAAGGTCGGCGTTGGTCCTTGGCGGTGTCTTTAACACTGGACTGGTGTAACTGTGGCTCTTGCAGGGCGAGATAGCTCTCGCTGTTGCCAACGTGGGCCCAGCGGTAACTGTCTTGTGGGCTGTTGTCAGCGCGTACCTCGAAGTCGGGGGCAACGATGTCTAAAAATTCAATTGCGGCATCGATGCTTGGTACAGTGATATTGGCATGTTCTAGTTTTGTCATAGCGTGATCCTTATTGATCCAATCCCAAAAAGTGGCTTAACTTGTCACTAAAGAGCGTAAAACCTAAACTTAACTTGAGGTCAAGAAGGAATTTGCATTATGTTATCAGTCGGCCAAGTGGCTAAGCGCGCAGACGTTGCTGTATCTGCGGTACACTTCTATGAACGTAAGGGGTTGATTGTCTCGACGCGCAACAGCGGCAATCAGCGGCAGTACACCAGCGATGTACTGCGGCGAATTGCCGTGATCAAGATAGCTCAACAAGTGGGCCTATCACTTGAAGAAATAAAGCAAGCCATGGCAGTGCTGCCACTAGAGAAAGCGCCGAGTCAGGCACAATGGCAGCAAATGAGTCAGCAATGGCGTGGTGAGCTTGAAGCCCGTATCGAGAATATGCACAAGTTGCACAAACAACTCAGTCATTGCATTGGTTGTGGCTGTCTATCGATGAAAAGTTGTCACTTGTACAATCCTGATGACGAGCAGGGGTTAGAAAAAACGGGCCCCACTTTGTGGTAGCCCGTGTTGAAGTTTGCTGACGCTAGCCGCAACACTTTTTAAACTTCTTCCCGCTGCCACAGGGACAGGGATCGTTGCGACCGACCTTGGCCGAGGTGGTTGTATTTTGGCGATCAGTCTGTGGTTCTGGGTCTGGGAAGGTACCGTCGATGTAGTACCACAGACCATTTTCACGAACAAAGCGTGAGCGCTCCTCAAGACGGAACTCTTCACCATCTTGTTCAAGGTAGGCCTTGAAGGTAACAAAGCCCTCATTAGCATTATTGCCAGGCTCGCGAGCGACCACCTCGAGGTTGACCCAGTTACTGTGTACCGACTCGGCGATCGCCTCACGGTCGTCTTGGGCATGACACGTTGGGTGATAGGTATTGATGACAAAGTCAACGAGATTAAGTACGTGAGCACAATAGCGTGCACGCATGAGCTGTTCTGGCAGTTGGGCGGCGCTGTGCTGTTGGTGGACAAGCTGACAGCAGTTTTGGTAGGGCTTACCGCTTTTACATGGACATGGTTTCATTATGTGGTTCCGGTCGGTGCCGAGGCTAAGAGCTCATTGGTCCAACTGACTGATTGGTCGTAGCAGTGACTTAGGGCCTCATCAGATAATCCCAGATTCAAGGCAAGACGGTTGAGGCTCGGCCAGTTTGCACGCTCATAGCTGATGGTGGTTCCTAATATTCGCGCCAGTATGCCAGTCCCTTCGGTAAGCGCAAGCTTAACTTCATCATCAATCGGAATGCTCTCGAGCAAATCGTGCATCGGTTGGTCAAGCAGGCTATCAAGCAGTGAAAACATACCGGTCAGAAACGCCGCGCTGGGATCGACATGGGTTCGATTGGCCAGCAGTTCACAAAAACGTGCCCGTTGAACCGACAGGCGGTAGAGGTAGTCCGGTTTAGTATCGCGTGTCGAGGCGATCGCGACTAGGGCGACAAACTTTCTCAAGCGTTCTTCACCAAGGTAAACCAGTGCTTGGTGGAAAGACTTGATCCGCGCAGTGACCAAAAAAGATGAGTTAACGTAGGTCAGTAGCTTATACGACAATGAGACATCCTGAGCAAAGATGGCTTCTACGGCTTTGTAGTCGATGGGGCTTTTGGACAATGCTTTACACAGCTGAACAACGGCAATAAAGGACGGCTCTAGCGCTTTGCGCTGGATCATCTCTGGCTTACTAAAAAAGTAGCCTTGGAAGTAGTCAAATCCAGCTTGGTGGGCAAGCTCAAACTCTTGATAGGTCTCGACTTTTTCCGCTAGAAAGCGGATGTTAGAGTCGGCGAAACGGTCAATATAAATTCGTGCCTTGTCAATGGAGAATGACTGAATATCAAACTTGATAATGGCAATATAAGGCAGAAAGGCACGCCATGCTTTACTCGGCACAAAGTCATCGAGAGCGATGATATACCCTTCGGCCGCGAGCTCTCTCACTGCACTGAGCAACTCAGGCGTGGGCGGACAGTCTTCAAGGATCTCGACTACCAGATTTTTGCGCGGAAACAGAGTAGGTACGCGATTAATCAGGCTTTGATAGGGAAAGTTGACGAAGCCAAGGTTATCACCCAGCGAGTTGTAGTGGGTAGACAAAAAATGGTCAGAAAGTAAGCGACTGGTCGCCAGCTCTGGGTCAACCTCTGGAAAGGTGTTATTGGGCCCATCGCGAAAAAGCAGTTCGTAACCAATGGTGTGCTTTGACCGATCTAAGATTGGTTGCCTGGCGATATAGGAGTACTTCAAGAGTCAGCTTAGGTAATTTGTCGATGTCTATACTATACTCCAATCAACTATTTTGTTTAGTTACAATTACTTAAATTGATCACATTTTCTTACGTTATCAATGTTAAAACTGTCTAATGACAAGGTTTGTTGGTCGATTCGTAGTACATAACCCAGTTCTCCCCAGTCACCGATCACGACACGACGTGCTTGTTTATCGCCTAATGTAAAGCGGTGGATAGCCGGTCTGTGGGTGTGGCCATGGATCATCAAGGTGACATCGTGCTGCATCATCACGCGCTCGACTTCACTCTGTGTCACATCCATGATCTCAAGTGATTTAGTTTGCTTATCGTGTTTGATGTCGCCCTTGATCTTGGCGACGATCCGCTCACGCAGTGCGAACGGCAGGTGATTGAACAACCATTGTAACCACGGCTGATGTACTTTACGTCGATAATTCAGATAGGCCTGATCTTGAGTGCACAGGGTATCACCGTGTAGCACCACCGCGCGCTGGCCATACAGCTCAATCACGGCCTCATCGTCCAGCAGCGTGACCCCGGTCTCTCTGGCAAAGCGCTTACCCACTAAAAAGTCTCGATTTCCTTTAGTAAAAAAGCATGGCACACCCGCTTGAGTTAAAGCTTGGAAAGCTTCGATGATTGAGCGAGCAAACGGAGAAGGGTCATCATCTCCAGTCCAAAAATCGAACAAGTCGCCAAGCACATAAACAGCATCGGCTTGTGGCGCTTCTTCTTCTAATAAACGAAAGAAAGCTTGGTTGAGCTCAGGAACCTTTGGAGAGAGGTGAAGATCGGAGATAAACAGTGTGGTCATAGTCGATACGTCAATAGATGGGGCGGCGCTGCCACCCCAGTCTTTAATTATTCTTCAATAATTACTCTTCAATAGTTGTGCCAGTGATCACAACGTCTTCAAGAGGAACATCTTGGTGCATGCCGTAAGAGCCTGTGCTTACGCCTTTGATCTTGTTGACGACATCCATGCCTTCAACCACTTCGCCAAATACACAGTAGCCCCAGCCATCTAGGCTCTCGCTACGAAAATCTAGGAAGGTGTTGTCGTTAACGTTGATAAAGAACTGCGAGCTTGCTGAGTGCGGTTCCATAGTACGCGCCATCGCTAGTGTGCCGACTTTGTTGCTCAGACCGTTGTTTGCTTCGTTCTTGATTGGCTCGCGAGAAGTCTTCTCACGCAGACCAGATTCCATGCCACCGCCTTGGACCATGAAACCGTCGATAACACGGTGGAATAGAGTGTTGTCGTAGAAACCATCACGACAGTACTGAAGGAAGTTGGCGCTTGTGATTGGCGCTTTCTCTTCGTTTAGTTGGATTTTGATGTCACCAAAATTAGTGTGAAGGGTGATCATGATGATGTCCTTTAGTCATGTATGTGTTTTAAGAGTAGCGATTCTATCGTAACTACCTTGATAATCCTATGTGAAAAAGTCCACTTTGGCACAAAATCCTAACGCTTCTGCTGCGATTTTAGGCGATAGAGGATTACTTAACCACGCCCATGTTGCTATACTAGCGACCAGTTTTTCTTACACCAATATTAGATAGCGATCATGTTAAAAATATACAATTCCCTTACACGCCAGAAAGAGCAATTTAAGCCAATCGAAGCCGGCAAGGTCGGCATGTATGTGTGTGGGGTAACCATTTACGATCTCTGTCATATTGGTCACGGTCGTACCTTCGTGTCGTTTGACGTCGTGTCGCGTTACCTGCGCTACCTTGGCTACGACTTGAACTTCGTACGTAACATCACGGATATCGATGACAAGATCATCAAGCGTGCCGCCGAAAACGGTGAGTCATGTGAAGCGCTAACCGAGCGTTTGATTGCAGAGATGCACGCTGACTTTGATGCGCTGAACATGGCGCGCCCAAATGTTGAGCCACGTGCAACTCAGTACATCCAAGAGATCATTGATCTGGTTGAAAAGCTTATTGAGCGCGGCTTTGCTTATGTAGCAGACAATGGCGATGTGATGTTTGAGGTCAGCAAGTACGATGAGTACGGCAAGTTGTCTAAGCAAGACCTTGATCAGCTTCAAGCCGGCGCACGTGTCAGCGTTGAAGTCACTAAGCGCAGCCCACTGGACTTTGTATTGTGGAAGATGTCTAAACCAGGTGAGCCAACATGGGAATCGCCATGGGGGCCTGGTCGCCCGGGTTGGCACATTGAGTGTTCAGCAATGAACTCGTCAATTCTAGGTAACCACTTTGATATCCACGGTGGTGGTTCTGATCTGCAGTTCCCTCATCATGAGAACGAGATTGCTCAATCTTGCTGTGCACACGGCACCCAGTATGTGAATACTTGGATGCACAGCGGTATGGTGATGGTGGATCGCGAGAAGATGTCCAAATCACTGGGTAACTTCTTCACCATTCGTGATGTTCTTGGTCACTATGATGCAGAAACCGTGCGCTACTTCCTGATGTCAGGTCACTACCGCAGCCAGCTGAACTACAGCGAAGACAACCTAAACCAAGCTCGCGCCTCTCTAGAGCGTCTATACACGTCACTGCGTGGCCTTGATACTTCAGTTGAGGCAAGCGGTGGAGAAGAGTACGTGACTCGCTTTGAAGCGGCGATGAACGACGACTTCAATACGCCTGAAGCCTACTCTGTACTGTTTGACCTTGCGCGTGAAATCAACCGCGTGAAAGCGGAAGACCAAGCGGCAGCTAATGCGCTGGGCGCGGTGATGATCAAGCTTGCTGACGTGATTGGTATTTTATACCAAGACGCTGAAGCCTTCTTGAAAGGCGACGCCGGCAGCGACGATGAAGTGGCTGAGATTGAAGCGTTGATCAAGCTGCGTAACGATTCTCGTGCGGCTAAAGACTGGGCGAACGCGGATATGGCGCGCGACAAGCTGACCGAGATGGGTGTCGTGCTTGAAGACGGTGCAGAAGGGACTACTTGGCGTCGTAAGTAAGATGGTGTCGTAAGTCATCAAGACAAAAGGGCTGAGATTCAGCCCTTTTTCTTAATCAGTCAAAATCAATTTCAAGTTTCAAAAGGTAAGTCTCTGTGGCTCAGATGTATTTTTATTACTCGGCAATGAATGCGGGTAAGTCCACCACACTTCTTCAATCCTCGTTTAACTACCAAGAGCGTGGCATGAATCCGTTGATTTATACCGCGGCGTTAGACGACCGTTACGGTGTGGGTAAAGTGAGTTCACGCATTGGCTTGCAGGCCGATGCACAGCTGTTTGGTGAGGCTACCGATCTGTTTGCTGAGATCACCGAGCTGAATAACGCCGAGCCGCGTCACTGCATCTTGATTGATGAGTGCCAGTTTTTGAGTAAAGATCAGGTGTACCAACTGACGGAAGTGGTGGATAAGCTCAATATCCCAGTGCTGTGTTATGGTTTACGCACCGATTTTATGGGTGAGCTATTTGAGGGCAGCCGTCACTTGCTGGCGTGGGCCGATAAGCTGATTGAGCTTAAGACGGTGTGTCACTGTGGTCGCAAGGCGAACATGGTGATCCGTATGGATGAGCACGGCAACCCAATTAAACAGGGTGATCAGGTCGCGATTGGCGGGAATGACCGCTATGTCTCTGTTTGTCGTCAGCACTATAAGCAGATGCTAGGCAAGTAATTCATTAGTCAATTAGCAATAAAAAACGGAGCCAGAGGCTCCGTTTTTTATTGCTAGGTAATCAAAGATTAACGAGCACGGAAGACGATGCGACCTTTAGACAGATCGTATGGAGTCATCTCTACAGTTACTTTGTCACCCGTAAGAATACGGATGTAGTTCTTACGCATTTTACCTGAGATGTGTGCTGTCACTACGTGGCCATTTTCTAGCTCAACACGGAACATAGTGTTTGGAAGAGTGTCAAGGACAGTGCCTTGCATCTCGATTACGTCTTCTTTAGCCATTTAATCCTCTTTTGTAAATGGTGTGTTTTGCACCCTCAAGCATGGGCACAAAAGCAGAATAAATAAAGTTGAGGCGTATTCTACCCTTGCCAACGCCGATTTACTAGCCTTTGATGGCGTTGAAAGCGGACTTTATAGTTCATTGCCGGGCATTCATCGATTTGATAGCCAAGATAAAGCCAGGGTTTGCGTCGTTGACGGCAAAACTCAATCTGTTTTAAAACCGCCAGCGTGCCGAGCGAGAGTGGGTGATCGGGGTCGAAAAAAGTGTAAAACGCGCTGCCACACTGGGGCATTAGGTCTGTGACTGCGACGGCCACTAGGCGATCGTGCTCGTACAGGTGCAAGAACTTGGGTTTAAGCCACTTGCAGTGGGAAAACTTGAAAAAGTCCTCTTTTTTCGGTGGGTACATGGTCCCATCACGGTGACGGGCCTCAATGTAGCGACTGTAGAGATCAAACCAGTTGTCATCGAGCTCAGCGCGCATAATGGCGCGCAGATGTGAGGCTTTCTTTAATAAGCGCTTTTGACTTTGCGAGGGTTTGAAATCACCCACCGAGATGCGGATCGCCTCACAGGCTTTGCAATTGGCACAGTGGGGCTTATAGATCACCTCACCGCTGCGACGAAAGCCATTGGCGAGCAGCAGTTGGTAGCCTTCTGGTGAGTGGTTAGGCTCATCCAGTGCAACCGCCATGCGCTCCTTAAGCCCGGGCAAGTATGCGCAATTGTGCGGCGCAGTTAGACCAATTCTAATGTGATACAAGTCTGAATTCATTTCGTCCTACAGCAAAGTAACATCCGCTAGCAAACCCTCTCTTTCAAGCTAGTCGATCAATCGAGACTGATCCATTGCGCTGCAAAGCATTGCTTATCGATAGTCTCGGCTTGCAGTTGCTCAAGTTGGGCGATAAATGCTTCACGCGACAGTTCCAAGGCACCGAGAGACTCAAGGTGTGGGTTCATGACTTGGCAGTCGATCAGTTCGCCCCCATAACGTGCGAAGTGCTGACAAAAGTACCACAGCGCAATTTTAGATGCATTGGTTTGCAAGCTAAACATCGACTCCCCACAAAAAAGCTGACCAATTGATAAGCCATACAATCCACCAACCAAACGCTCTTGATGCCACACCTCAACTGAGTGACAGTGGCCAAGGGTTGCAAGGGCCTTATAGGCCGCTTGCATCTCTGGGTGTATCCAAGTCTCATCGAAGCTGCGGGTGGAGGCACATAAGCTGATAACCTGCTCGGTCGCGCGATTAATCGAGATCTGATAGCCATGCTTGCGCTGAAACTTCTTGACGCTTTTTGAAGGCTTGAAGGTTTTTGGTGCAAACACTGCTCGCGGAGCAGGGCTCCACCACAACAATGGTTCTCCCGGACCATACCAAGGGAAAATCCCGCTTTGGTAGGCCCTGAGTAAGCGCTGCGGAGAGAGATCTCCGCCAAAGGCGAGCAAGCCGTTTGGATCGTCTAACGCATCAAACGGCGAGGGGAACTCATGTGAATCTGGCGCAAGTTCAGTTAAATAGAAGCTCATATCAAGGTCGGCTAGGCTAACGATGGCAGGATAGTATTAAGTTTTGCCCGAAATGCCAACTTAACCAGTCGTCAGCTTGAGTTTACGCGGCAATTTCTTGATTGATAGCTAGGTTCGGCGCTGGAGTTATCCAGGCTTTTTGGGTAGTCTGCTTCAATCAATCATGAATACTCACTGCTGCCCTCCCTTATCCAGCAGTAGACCTAAGGGAATAATTAGTTAATGGAAAGCTTGACCTTAAATCCGATCCAACGCGTCAATGGCGTTGTAAACCTTCCTGGCTCAAAAAGTGTTTCTAACCGTGCGCTGCTGCTTGCCGCACTGGCCAAGGGCACCACACGTTTAACCAACCTACTTGATAGTGATGATATTCGTCACATGCTCAATGCGCTGACTAAACTCGGTGTAACTTATCGTTTGTCGCAAGACAAAACGGTGTGTGAAGTCGATGGGCTAGGGCGTCCGTTTGAAGTCAGTGAAGCACAAGAGCTGTTTTTAGGTAATGCTGGTACAGCGATGCGTCCACTGGCGGCGGCACTTTGTCTTGGTCAGGGTGAGTACATCTTGACGGGTGAGCCGCGCATGAAAGAGCGTCCGATCGGTCATTTGGTGGATGCGCTGCGTGAAGCGGGTGCTGAGATTGAGTATCTGGAAAATACTGATTATCCGCCACTGAAGATTTCGGCTACGGGGCTTAAAGCGGGCAGCGTATCAATTGATGGCTCGATTTCAAGTCAGTTCTTAACCGCTTTCTTGATGGCTGCGCCATTGGCTGAGGGTGAGGTGACGATCAATATCGTTGGCGAATTGGTGTCTAAACCCTACATCGATATCACCTTGCATATCATGCAGCAGTTCGGTGTCGAGGTAGTCAATAATGACTACCAGCAGTTTGTGATCCCGACAGGTCAGCACTACGTTGCACCGGGCGATTTCTTAGTCGAAGGTGATGCCTCTTCAGCGTCTTACTTCCTAGCGGCTGCGGCAATCAAGGGCGGCGAAATCAAGGTCACTGGTATTGGCAAAAACAGCATTCAAGGTGACATTCAGTTTGCAGATGCACTTGAGAAAATGGGTGCGGAGATCGAGTGGGGCGATGACTACGTGATCTCGCGCGTCGGTGAGCTTAACGCGATCGATATGGACTACAACCATATCCCAGATGCGGCGATGACCATTGCCACAACCGCCTTGTTTGCTAAGGGTACCACTGCGATCCGCAACGTCTACAACTGGCGAGTCAAAGAGACCGATCGCCTTGCTGCGATGGCGACCGAACTGCGTAAGGTTGGGGCGCAAGTTGAAGAGGGTGAAGACTACCTGCTAGTCACGCCAACCGCTGAGCTAAAGCACGCTGCGATTGATACCTATGATGATCACCGCATTGCGATGTGTTTCTCGTTGGTGGCGTTGAGTGATACTCCGGTCACCATCAATGACCCGGGCTGTACTTCGAAGACATTTCCAGACTACTTTGACAAGCTAGCACAACTGAGCTGCTAGTCATTCGGGCGATAAAAAAGGAGGGCAAAGCGTCCCTCCTTTTTGCATTGTGTGGTTAGTTTTCTAGCGTAAATTCTTTTGATAGATGGTGCGCTAAGTATTTGAACATATTAAACACAGCAGTGGTATTTGGGGTAGGAAGCCCCTTGTCATCTAGGAAGTATTCGCCCTTGAAAATCAGGACACCCTCTTTTTCTTCGACTGTGTCAGCGCGCATACCTTCGATGTAGTCATCGTGTTCTTGGATAACTTGGTTGGCAATCAAGAGTAGGTCGAATTGTGAGATAACTTTCTTATCACTCATGTGTTGGGGTTCCC
This sequence comes from Vibrio sabulosilitoris, assembly GCF_055391395.1. Lineage (NCBI taxonomy): Bacteria > Pseudomonadati > Pseudomonadota > Gammaproteobacteria > Vibrionales > Vibrionaceae > Vibrio > Vibrio sabulosilitoris. The sequence continues at coordinate 1,482,056 of NZ_AP029600.1, read as the reverse complement.
TAAAGTAATTGATGGCGGCAAGTTTAGAAAAATCTGTCGTGGGACTCAACCGATTTGATGAGCTTACTGGGCTATAAACGACACGTGAGTGAAATTAGTTAAAAAATATCAACTATGCAGATGAAAATGCTACGTATATAAAGAGGGAATCCCTCACGTGGTACGGCTGCAGAGGATTGCCGAAATGTCCAGCAGTCGGAAGTTTTTTTGCAAAAAGATATTGATCTTCTGAAAATCTCGCTCAATAGTAAAAAAAGAACGCATTATTGAGTATGTCGTACCGTAACGGCGTGCCTGAAATAGAGAATATAAATCGTATGGGTAAATCACTGGTTATTGTGGAGTCGCCAGCTAAGGCGAAGACCATCAATAAATACCTAGGTAAAGACTTTGTGGTGAAGTCGAGTGTCGGTCACGTGCGTGATCTACCGACTGCAGGGCAGAGCACTGGGCAGAAAAAAGCAGCCGCAGTTTCTACTAAGGGGATGAGCCCTGAAGAGAAAGCGCGCGTCAAAAAAGAGAAAGACCGCAAAGCGCTGATCAAAAAAATGGGTATCGACCCTTACAACGAGTGGGAAGCAAACTATCAGATCCTACCGGGCAAGGAGAAGGTTGTCTCTGAGCTACAAAAACTGGCGGAAGATGCAGATTACGTTTATCTCGCAACCGATTTGGACCGTGAGGGAGAGGCTATCGCTTGGCACCTTCGCGAGATCATCGGTGGCGATGAAGAGCGATACAAACGCGTAGTATTTAATGAAATCACTAAAAACGCGATCCAGCAGGCGTTCGAGCAACCGGGCGAGCTGAATATTGATGGCGTCAATGCGCAGCAGGCCCGTCGTTTTATGGACCGTGTGGTGGGCTTTATGGTGTCACCACTGTTGTGGAAAAAGGTCGCACGTGGTCTATCAGCTGGCCGTGTTCAATCGGTGGCGGTGAAGCTTCTGGTTGAGCGTGAGCGTGAGATCAAGGCGTTTGTTCCAGAAGAATTCTGGGATGTGCATGCAGATACGCTAACGCAGGACAAGACCAACTTCCGTCTCCAAGTAGCGCAAAAAGATGGCAGCGCGTTTAAGCCAGTCAACGAGGCAGAAACCAAGGCGGCAATGAGCGTGTTGGAGAAGGCCGCTTACGAAGTGTGTAAGCGTGAAGACCGTCCAACCAGCAGCAAGCCATCTGCACCTTACATCACCTCGACACTGCAGCAAGCGGCAAGTACCCGCTTGGGCTACGGCGTGAAAAAGACCATGATGCTCGCTCAGCGCCTCTATGAGGCGGGTTACATCACGTACATGCGTACTGACTCGACTAACCTGAGTAAAGAGGCTGTGGAGGCCGCACGCGAGTTTATTAATAGTGAGTTTGGTGACGCTTACTTGCCTGCTAAGCCACTGGTTTATGGCAGCAAAGAGGGCGCACAAGAGGCGCACGAGGCTATCCGTCCATCTGATGTGGCTGTCAAGGCAGACGATCTGAAAGGTATGGAAGCGGATGCGCACAAACTGTACTCGCTTATCTGGAATCAGTTCGTCGCGTGTCAGATGACGCCAGCGAAATACGACTCAACCACAGTGAGCGTTAAAGCTGCCGAGTTCACCCTCAAAGCCAAGGGCCGTATCCTTAAGTTTGACGGTTGGACACGCGTTCAGCGCCCACTGGGTAAAAATGAAGATCAGATCCTGCCTGCAGTGCAGGTGGGTGATACGCTGGATCTGCAAAACCTAGATCCTAAGCAGCACTTTACCAAGCCACCGGCACGTTTTACTGAAGCGGCCTTGGTGAAAGAGCTTGAGAAGCGTGGCATCGGTCGTCCTTCGACTTATGCATCGATCATCTCAACGATCCAAGATCGTGGTTACGTTAAAGTTGATCAGCGTCGATTCTACGCAGAGAAGATGGGTGAGATCGTCACCGATCGTCTCGATGATAGCTTTGATGATCTGATGAACTATGACTTCACTGCGCGCATGGAAGAGAAACTCGACCAAATTGCGGAAGGTGAGGTGAATTGGAAACACATGCTGGATAATTTCTTCGGCGACTTCACTGACGAGCTGCAAAAAGCAGAGCTGGATGAAGGCGAAGGTGGCATGAAGCCAAACCACATCGTGATGACCGATATTGAGTGTCCGACTTGTTCACGCCCAATGGGTATTCGAACTGCATCAACGGGTGTATTCCTCGGTTGTTCTGGTTATTCTTTGCCGCCAAAAGAGCGCTGTAAGACGACCATCAACCTTGGCGATGAAGAAGGGATTATCAACGTGCTTGAGGAAGACGTTGAGACGGCGGCGCTGCGCGCCAAGAAGCGTTGTCCAATCTGTGAAACCGCGATGGACGCTTACCTTATTGATGACAAGCGCAAGCTGCACGTGTGTGGTAACAACCCGAACTGTGAAGGCTATGTGGTTGAGCATGGTGAATACAAGGTTAAGGGCTACGATGGTCCGGTTGTTGAGTGTGACAAGTGTGGTTCTGACATGGTGCTCAAAAATGGCCGTTTCGGTAAGTACATGGATTGCACCAATGAAAACTGTAAGAACACGCGTAAAATTCTGAAAAATGGTGAAGTTGCGCCACCGAAAGAGGACCCAGTGCACTTCCCAGAGTTGCCATGTGCCAACTCTGATGCGTACTTTGTGCTGCGTGATGGGGCGTCAGGCCTGTTTATGGCAGCGAGCAACTTCCCGAAATCGCGTGAAACAAGAGCGCCTTTGGTTGAGGAACTTGCTCGCTTTAAAGACCGCATCTCGCCTAAGTTCCACTACCTTGCCGAGGCACCAACGCATGACCCAGACGGTCGTCCTGCGGTTGTTCGTTTTAGCCGCAAGACCAAGGAAAACTACATCCGCTCGGAAGATGATGGTAAGCCTTCTGGTTGGACAGGTTTGTACATTGACGGTAAGTGGGAAATCACCGACAAGCGCAAGAAGCCTAAAAAATAACCACCATTTGTAAACATCAGGGCGGCCAGTGGGTCGCCCTTTTTTATGTCGCGATTGCATGGAAGTTATATTGCAAAAATGAAACTGATACCTAAGAATACACAGGTATGTCCACTGTAGAATAAAATTTGTGACCACCGACACTGACGCTGCTAGTAACTTTTCTTCATAATGGGTTCTCTTAAGCACACAAGGTGCTTAATGGTGTCAAGAAAACTGCTCTTTTCTATTTGTTCGCATGTAACGTTTTTCGCATATAACGACTCGGTCTTACTCTTCCCAAGGCTGAGCAAATTCCATTGAAGAATGTTATCGCTGAAGATCGATGGATAGGCAGCTGGCTTATTCTTGACATAAGGTGACGCTTGTGACTTGAAACACGTATCAACAAAATTAATCACGTGTCTCAGCTTGCAAGCGATGCCCTACAAACGTGTATTTCTGTTCCCCTCACTTTTTCAAAGCAGGGTACGCGTTAAATGATAAATATAAATATGGAGAGAAAACTATGGCTGGTGTTTTAGGGATGATCCTCGCTGGTGGAGAAGGCTCACGTCTGATGCCTCTTACCGAAACACGTACTAAACCTGCTGTTCCCTTTGGCGGTAGCTACCGATTAATTGATTTCGCACTGAACAACTTCCGTAATGCCGACTTAATGAAGGTTTACGTGTTGACTCAGTTCAAATCACAATCTCTATACGTGCACATGAAAAAAGGTTGGAACCCAACCAGCATCACTGGGCGCTTTATCGATCTTATCCCTGCGCAGATGCGTGATGGTAAGCGTTGGTACGAGGGTACAGCAGATGCAATCTACCAAAACGTTGGCTTTATCAAGCTTGAAGATCCGGATCAAGTCGCTATTTTTGGCTCCGATCATATCTACAAGATGGATATTCGTCAGATGCTTGATTTCCATAAAGAAAAGAAAGCAAGCCTGACTGTTTCAGCGCTGCGTATGCCGCTGGCTGAGGCGTCATCATTTGGTGTTATTGAAGTAGATGAAAATGGCAAAATGATTGGTTTTGAAGAAAAACCGGCCAATCCTAAGCCAATCCCTGGCCATCCTGATATGGCTTTGGTTTCAATGGGTAACTACATCTTTGAGACCGAGTGTCTATGTAGTGAGCTACATGAAGATGCCAAAAACTCTGAGTCGAGCCATGACTTTGGTAAAGATATCATTCCAAAGCTTTACCCAAGTGGCGACGTGTATGTTTATGACTTCTCAACCAATGATATTCCGGGTGAGAGGCCACAAACCTACTGGCGTGATGTGGGTACGATTGGCTCTTACTGGTCAGCGCACATGGACTTGCTAGAGGAAGATGCTCCGTTTTCGCTTTATAACCGCAACTGGCAGTTACATACCTACTACCCTCCATTCCCACCGGCGACCTTTGTTGATGCCGATCACCGTAAGGTGAAGATCACAGATAGTTTGGTCTCAGGGGGAAGTTATATCCAAGGATCAACGATTTACAAGTCGGTTCTCGGCTATCGCACCAACATTGCTTCTGGTACAACCGTGTCTGAATCTGTTATTTTAGGTGATGTGAAAATTGGCGCAGGATGTAAAATCCGTCGCACCATCATCGATAAAGACGTTGAAATCGCACCAGGCACCGTCATCGGCGAAGATCTCGAGTTGGACGCTAAACGCTTCCACGTTTCTTCTGAAGGCATTGTCGTGATTGCGAAAGGAAGTAAAGTAGGATACTAAAGTGGAAAAACTAAATCTCTGGTTTCCCGTTTCAGAGGCACAAGGACTAGTGAAAAGTGGCGGCTTGGCGGATGTAGCCAAGGCGCTGCCAAAAGCATTGCAAGAGCTGGGGCACGAGGTGGCGATCGTGCTGCCTGCGTATCGCAGCATCTCCCATGTTTCAGACACCCAGGTGATCTTAGAAACTGAACTGAACCATTGGCCGCACACCAGCTATTGCGTGCGCAAAACCCAACTTGACGGCGTCGATGTATATTTGATCGACTGTCCTCAGTATTTCGACCGGCCAGAGCTCTATGCAGAGAATAACCATGCTTATCATGACAATGGTGAGCGTTTTAGCTTCTTCTGTGCAGCAAGCCTAGACGTGTTGCCGAAGCTGGATATTCGCCCTGATATCGTGCATGCGAATGATTGGCATACTGGCTTTGTTCCGTTTCTGCTCAAAACGCGTTACCGTGAAGACCCGTTTTTCCACTCAATGAAGAGTGTACTTACGGTGCATAACGCATTGTTTAAAGGGATATTCCACTACCATCAGGTACAGAATATTCCTGAGCTGAACCTATCGGGTATGGAGTTCCTTCAGTATGGTCACGATCAAGTGAGTATGCTGCGTGCGGGAATTGCCTTTGCCGATAAGATCAATGCAGTCAGCCCGAACTATGCTTCTGAGCTACTCACTCCTCTGGGTGCACACGGTATGGTGGATGATTTTGTTCATCGTGCCTCGGATCTGCATGGCATAGTTAATGGTTGTGATTACTCGGAGTGGGAGCCGTCGAAAGACGAGTTTTTGCCGACACCGTACACCAGTGACACGGCCTCTCTACAAAAGGGTAAAGCGGATGCGAAGCACACGCTTCAACAAGAGGTGGGACTGCCGGTTGGCGATAAACCCATGTTTGGTATGGTGTGTCGTCTAAGCCACCAAAAGGGTTTCTCTTACTTGCTGCCAATTATCGAGAAGTTCCTGAACAACGATGTTCAGGTGGTGATCATCGGTACCGGTGAGGCGGAGATTGCCTCTTGGCTGCGCAGCATTGCTCAGAATTATCCAAACAAGTTTGCATTTCTTGAGGCGTACAGTAATCGATTTGCACACCTGATTGAAGCTGGCTCTGATTTCTTCTTGATGCCATCTGAGTTTGAGGCGTGTGGTCTGAATCAGATTTATAGTATGGCCTATGGTACGCTGCCGATTGTGCGTGAAGTGGGCGGTCTGAAAGATACCGTTGTCGATTATGATCTGCATCCAGAGCAGGCGACAGGCTTTAGCTTTAATCAGCCAACGCCTGAAGCACTGTTAGTTACGATGCAGCGTGCGTTGTTGTTTATGCTGCAAGACTCAGAGGGCTTTGTAAAGGTTCAACAAAGAGCCATGTCTCAAGACTTTAGTTGGCAAGAGTCTGCCCATCAGTACATCAAGATGTACCAGTTGGCACTCAAGCACTAAGCTGAAAATTGGCGTTAATATAAAGGGCTGAATCTTGATTCAGCCCTTGCTGTATCTACGGTTGAGCAATTCCCAGTTACAAATATTGATAGAGCGTTTGTTAGGGTTTTATGCTAGGATTTTGTGTGAGTTCGTTATTGGTAATACAGAAACATGTCAAACAGTTTGCTTTTTCACAAGACATTCAAGCACCCAACTAGCAAGGAGTGGGTGGTTTTTGTCCATGGAGCTGGCGGCAGCTCGTCAATTTGGTTTAAGCAGATAAAATCATATCGCGAGCATTTCAACTTGCTTTTGGTCGACTTGCGCGGTCATGGTAAGTCCAATCAGTTCATTAAAGATATCATCACCAACCACTACACCTTTAAAGACGTTACCAAGGATGTTCTGAAAGTGCTCGATCACCTGAGTATTTCATCGGCGCACTTTGTCGGTATGTCACTAGGGACGATTATTGTCCGTAATGTGGCTGAACTAGAGGCACCACGTGTGCGCAGCATGGTGCTAGGAGGCGCTGTAACCCGCCTAAACGCCCGTTCACAGGTGTTGGTTAAGCTGGGTGACATGAGCAAGAACTTCCTGCCTTACATGTGGTTATACGGCTTATTTGCCTATATCGTCATGCCGCAGCGCAGTCAGCGTGAGTCACGACATATGTTTGTGCGTGAAGCCAAGAAGCTGTGCCAAAAAGAGTTCAAGCGTTGGTTTAAACTTGCCACGGACGTTAATCCACTGATGCGTTATTTTCGTGATAGAGAATTACCGATCCCGACCCTGTACTTAATGGGCGAGCGTGACTACATGTTCATCAAGCCTGTGCGAGAGATGGTGTCGCTCCATGCCCAGAGTGAGCTGCTTGAAATCGAGAATTGTGGTCATGTGTGTAACGTTGAGCGTCCGGAAGAGTTTAACGCGCACTCAATCTCATTTATTAAGCGTCACTCACCGGCGTAATCCAGCACCTCTCTCTCGACTAATGTGGTGCCGGTGCTCCGCATTGCCAACAAGCACCAAACTGTCCCTCATTGTGTTCCTGACACTCACTGCATTGCCATCCAGAGAGACTGGCTTGCTGTTGAAATAGATAGCGCTCAATCAAGCGCTCGGCGGCGATTCTATCGTCGGCATTATACAGCCAAACATGAGGAAAGGTCTCTTCGTTAAACGGTAGTTCCCCTTGCAAGCCAAACAAACCATCGCCGCGCACCTCACAGCGGATCTGGTGTTGCTGGAGCATCTGCGCGACGATATGAGCTTCGGGTGGGTGTTTAGCAAAATAAATCTTCATTGCTGTCCTTATTTTGTTGCAGCGACATTACGTCTACGCTCGACAAAGTTCATTACCCACTTCATCAGCACCGGGAACAATCCGAGTAGCGCAAATGAGATCAGCACTGAAGGTGACACAATACCACCTAACGAGTCTATTTGTGCCAGTTGAGTACCGGCGTTTAGATAGACCGCTGTGCCGGGCAGCATACCAATTTGGCTAAAGAGGTAGAAACGACCGATAGACAAAGGTGTCAGACCCATCAGCAAGTTGATTAAGAAGAAGGGAAATACTGGGATTAAGCGTAACGATAGCAAGTACAGCGCACCGTCTTTCTCGATACCTTTGTTGATGGTACCTAGTTTGTCACCAAACTTACCCTGTACCCAGTCACGCAGCAAAAAGCGGCTGCTAAGAAACGCAAGCGTTGCACCGATACTGCTAGCAAAAGACACTAAGACTAAACTGGTCCAAAAACCAAACAGTGCTGCACCGAGTAGGGTAACCACTGCAGCGCCAGGTACCGAAAAGGCAGTAATACCGACATAAGCGAAAAAGTAAATTGCCGCTGCAGTGACAAAGTTAGCGTCGATAATGCTGCGCAGTGCCGCTTGTTGCTCTTTGGCGTTCTCGAGCGTCAGATACTGACCAAATTGTGTCGCTAGTGTTACAATGATAGCCACCAAAACCACACCCAAAATCACTTTTGTATTAAAAAACTTTTTCATCACTCTAATCCCTGTTTTAGCTGCAGTATACCGTAATTGGACTGACTATACAGACAGGATAGGAGAGAAATTTCTTTCACCAAAAAAAAAGGCAACAGGCTGTCGTTCTACGAGGTTCGAGTACGGGCTAGCGAGGGCTCTAGAGCACGTAGGAACACCTCAATTGGCCCCCAAAGCTAATGAAGTCTATTCACAGTTAGAGTTTAGAGATACGCGAAAATCAAAAAAGCCAGCTGATCGCTGGCTAAAATTTAGGTAAAGAATAGCAGGTTATATCAACGATTAGCAAAGCTGGTTAGCTAAATCATCACGTTGCTGCTGAGGGATCACCGACCAGTGGGTGCCTCTGAGTGCTCCTTCTAGAGAGTAGAGCAGCTCAAGGTTAACCGGTACAGTGTGGGTTTCCTGAATCGCGCGATAAGCGTTAACAGAGCCCGCTTCCTCGAGCTCAGAAACACTACCTATCCCTGCTTTTTTGAGCATTCTTTCCGTCGCAAGGCGCAGATTAGGTAAATCTTTAAGGCGCTGCGGCTTGGCGGTTTCTTGCTTAATTTTATCTTTTTTTGCGGCATCGAGAGCCACTGTTGCCATCTCAAGCAGACGCTGGGGATTCTCTAGGCAATCCTCAGCAAGTTGAAAATACTTAGTAACAACAGGAAAGCCCTTCTTCTCATAAACATAAGGTTCGAGGCCTTTGGCGGTAATTTCGGCATCTAATTCACTGCATTTGCGAATGTGCAAACGATTGCTAACGATGAGTGCAAACATTGCATCATCGACAAAAACGCCGAATCCGCCGAACATTGATCGCGATTTTACGCTCCCTAGTTGCTCAAATAAACGCATTGAGTCTTTTAAAATTGGTCTATCCATGGTTTTGTAAATCTCGGTAGTGAAACAACAGCCACCTAAATTCAGGCCCGAGAATTTAGCAAAAACGACGCGACACTTACATGAAGCAGGTAAATGAAGGGTCTTTTCACCGTCGGCAACCCCGCTACCTTTCTTCAAAAACGAGAGTTTTCACCCAAGTAATTGAAGGGTAAGGCCGGAGGCTTTGCGTCCCACCCTTTCAGATGGTTTGCCCTGTGCGTGGCATACGCCAAAATCATAATAAAAAGCTGGGCTGATATCACACATTTACTAACCGTAACGTGATATTAGTCCCAAAAAAGACTGGTCAATTCTTTTCAATTACACACTAACCGTGTAGGCATTTGATTTTGCTTCAAAAATTAATCTAAATTATTGATATCTTTGACGGTTAGTCGCTCTACGACCTCTGGGTGCATCTCAAAAACTCGCTTTTCATGCTCCTTGTTTTTGATTCTTTCTAACAGGATCTCAAAGGCATTTTTACCCACACGTCGTTTCGGTTGGTGTACGGTGGTCAGTGGTGGAGAGAAGTACTCGGCCAGCTCGATATTGTCATAACCGATCACAGACATATCTTCAGGGATACGAATACCGTTTTCCTGCAAGCGACTCATAAGACCAAGTGCCATGGTGTCATTAAAACAGAATACCGCGGTCGGCTTTTCATCCATTGCAGCGATCTTGTCCGCGGCAAGGACGGCAGTGTCACACTCAAAGTTGCCCTCAAGGATCCAATCCTCAACCACATTGAGGTTCGCCTCATCCATCGCGCGGCGAAAGCCGCTAATACGCTCCATACACGCAGCCTTTTCAAAGTGGCCGCTAAGGCAAGCAATCTTTTGGTGGCCCTTATCAATTAGAAACTTGGTCGCAAGGTAACCGCCCTCTTCAGAGTTATCAATGATTTTGTCAGCTTGAGAGGTTTCAGGGCCCCAGTCCATGATTACTTTTGGAATGTTAGGGTGGCTATCGAGCATCTCGTTGAGCTCTTCAGTCAAGTCTGAACACATGACCAGAATGCCATCGACACGTTTTTCGGCCAGCATACGAATATAATCGCGCTGTTTCTCGTAAATACCACCGGTGTTACACAAAATTAGGGTGTAGCCCTGACGGTAACAGTAACTCTCGACACCATCAATGACCTCAGAGAAAAACAGGTTAGTGGACTGAGTGACGAGCATGCCGATGGTACGGGTTGAATTACACTTCAAACTACGCGCCACCGCACTAGGAGCGTAATTAAGCTCCTTCACCGCTTGGTTTACTTTTTCTTGGGTAGCCTCAGCAACGAATCGGGTCTTATTGATAACGTGCGATACCGTTGTGGTAGAGACACCAGCAAGACGTGCGACATCTTTAATAGTGGCCATTGGTGTGTTCCTTAATAGTACTTATGGTTACCGCACAGATCTCAAGCGTTCGAACGTATCATGGTGAGGGAAATGCGGTATTCGCTAAGGGGTAAACAAAAAAACCGCTTTTACGAAAGCGGCTAAAAATATCCGAACATTTTAGACTGCTATCGTTTGCGGTGCAAACTTAATCGCCAATTGGGCTAACTTTCCTCGCCCAATAAGTAAAGACAGTCCAGCTTGAGAAAGGCGAGCAGTAACTCACTTACTGCAGCATAGAACCCAAACTGGTCGCGTTTTTTACATAAGGCGCAAAATTGAGGTACCCAAGTGAGCAGGTATTGGCGGATAAATTGTTCTTGCTCAGCAAAAGCCTGTTCAAGGTGGCGCTCCTGCTCGAGTTCATTCGAGCGAATGATGAGGTTGCCAAGAAAATCGAGCTCGACACCGAGGTGATCTGGGGGCTCATTCAAACCTTGGGAGACTTGAATATTATGCTCAGCGAGAAGTTGCTTCATTTTCAGGGCTGGTTGGCCATTGAGCATATGTTCAGGATCCAGATATACCGAGGCATAAGGTAAGGCCCCTTCTTTATCAGACTTAAGGAACAAGTCGCAAAAATCAGCGGCGAGTTCCAATTGAGCGTCTTCCCTGTCTTGCAGGCGATTGAGCGTATCAATAAAGTTTGCCACGGGTTGCTTTAACTGTGGGTTCTCCTCCAAGCCACTCAGAAATGCGCGAATTTCTGGACTTTGGTACTGGGCAAGATCTTTGTCGTCCAGCTCTCGACTGAACAGGCTTGAGAGCCACCAGTAGATCTCTGCTCGCTTATCATTAAACGCTTTCACTTCTTCAATCACGACCAACCCCACATCTCGTTCACTATGTTGATAAGTATAACTAATTTCTAAATAGTGGCATGGAGCAATAATGAGAGTAATAGACAAGCATTTCTAGGAGACCTGACGTAATCGATTGTTAGTATGAATAAAAATGCCGCCCGATGAGAGGGCGGCATTTTTGCTGTTTACTGACTTACTTGTTGAAGACACCAAACTGCTTAGCAGCGTAGGCGACCCGCTCTTTGGGTTTAGGGTATTCCGCTGGGAGCTCAAGGTTTTCAATATGCTTCAGTCGCGGAAGCAAGCCACTGCCGTTGGCAATTTGGATCGCTAATCCTGGACGAGCATTCAACTCCAGCACCATTGGCCCTTCTTCTTTATCCAGAACCATATCAGTACCCATATAACCAAGCCCAGTCATCTCCCAGGCACTCGCGGCAAGTTCAAGCAGACGCTCCCAGTGTGGGACTTGCAGTTGACTGAGCTCTTGGCCAGTGTCTGGGTGGTGCTCAACCGGTTGGTCAAACTGTACTGCGCGGACGGCGCGCCCTGTGGCGATATCAATACCAATCCCGACGGCGCCTTGGTGCAAGTTTGCTTTGCCATCTGAAGCAGTGGTTGAGCAGCGCATCATGGCCATGACAGGGTAGCCTTTGAACACGATGATCCGAACATCAGGCACTCCCTCTACGCTGTAGCCTTCAAAGCAGTCATCAAACTTAATCAAGTTTTCGACCACGGCCACGTCGTTTTTACCACCGAGCGAGAACAGGCCAGCAAGTGTGTTGCTGATATGACGTTCAACGTCCTCTTCGTTGATGGTTGAGCCAGAGGGCTTGGTGTAGACGCCATCTTGGTGGGAAATCACCACCAAGATACCCTTACCACCACTACCTTGAGCCGGTTTGATCACAAAGCCCGGCCAATCTTTGACCATCTTGTGAATTCGTTTCACATCCGCCTGGGTAGAGATGGTGCCAATCAGTTTTGGCACAGTACATCCCGCTGCCTCAGCAATGATCTTGGTTTTGAGTTTATCATCCACCAAAGGGTATTTAGAGCGATCGTTGTAGCGGCCAATGTAACTGTGGTTACGTTGGTTCATGCCCATGATCCCTTTGGCGCGCAGTTTACCGGGTGAGGTTAAACGTGAAAACATCGTTTAGTCCTCCGTTAGCGGTTTGAAGCGACGCAGCTCAGTTAGACGATAGCCAGTGTAGGTACCAAGGAGCAAGATACCGCCAAGTACGACAAACTGTAGACCGATAAAGTTAAATGTTAGGTGCTGGACATAGCTGTTGGTCATCGCCAAGTACACAAGCACAGCAGTGAGCAGTGAGCCACCACCTTGGAGCATAACCTCTTTAGCGCCTTCCTCCTCCCACAAGATTGACATACGTTCAATGGTCCATGACAAGATAATCATCGGGAAGAAGGTGATCGATAAGCCCTCAGTCAGGCCAATACGGAAGGCGACAACGGTAAATACTGAGATGATCATGATTACCGTGATGATCACCGCCGAGATCCGTGCGACCAACAGTAAGTTAAGTCGTGAAAGGTAACTACGGATCACAAGACCAGTGCCGACGATAAGTAGGAAGCCAACAATACCCGTCACAAGCTGAGTTTGGACAAACGCTACCGCAATCAATACGGGCATAAAGGTACCCGAGGTCTTAAGACCGATGATCACACGCAAGAACACGACGATAAGGGCGCCGATAGGGATCAGCATGATGGTCTTGAACATTGCCTGCTCTTCCAGCGGAAGGCTGTGAATCGAGAGGTTTAGCAGGCCGTCGGCGTCGACTTTATTATTGGTCGCCGTCTGGGCAGAAACTTCTTGGGCAATCATAGAGAATAGGACTTGGCTGTTACTGCCACCAATCAGATCCAGAAGCGAGACATTCGACTCGTCCCAAATCAGAATATTTGGCGCCATTCCCTGAACACCCGATTGCGGGTTAAACAGCTGCCACTGCTTGCCATCCCAAACCTGGTTCATTGGCTGAATGCTTTGACGGCGGCGGCCGTCTTCTAGCTCAATCACACCGGCGACTTTGCTCGGAACACCCGCATAGGCGAGGATCTTATCGACCGCTTCAACTTTAGGCATGTCGTTGAGGATCAGCGCGGCGTTTTGACTGTCACTGTCGTTAAGCGACTTAATCAACTCGCGGGTAAAGGTAATATCGTCAGCAGAGCGTTGTTTGGAACGGTCAATCAAAGCCAGTGCCGCAGCTTCAACGGGGCCGCTGAAGGTAGGCTTACCACGCTCACCTTGCGGTGGGATAGGCTCGACATCGGCATTTGGGTCAACCAAGAACTGAGTTTTGTAGTAGATGGTCTGCGGGCCGGTGGCTTCACGGATCGACCACTCTGCACGGCGACCTGCATCAGTCTGTAGATAAGAGACACCGTAGCCCTGAGAAGATGCTGATTCACTGATCAACGTATAGCCAGGCTGAGTATGTGGTGCGGCGAGTGAGGCTTTAATGGGCTCACCTTTACCAGAAAACTCGATACGTGCTTCGATATCCCATACTTGACGTGTCTCCCCGGGCGTCCAGGGCACACCGTAGGTTTGGTGTCTAAGCACACTGAGTACAATCCCAGCCGTAACCAACAGGACGACAGAGATATAGAATGGAATTTTAGACGTCATAAGTTACCTTGTTATTGTTGTTTACGTTCCGTATGAATGTAATCTTTGCTCACATCAACAAGTGCAATGTCACGAATAAAATCACGACCAAGCAGCACTGGATGAGTCATATGAGAGCGATTGGCGAGCGTAAATTGTGTCTTCTCGTGGATATCACCTAAGCGAACCCACAGATCAATCACATAACGACGCTCACTATCCGTATTGCTTGATTGACGGATCTTCGCCATTCTAGCCACTGGTGCTTCAACTTTTACTGGCTTAGACGACGCATCCTCAATCTTCTGGCCTTTTGAATCTGCAATGTGGAAGCGAACCCAGCGCTTACCATTACGCTCAAATTGCTCGATATCAGCGGCGTTAAGGGAAGAGATTGAAGCGCCAGTGTCAACACGAGCGTTTAGCTCTGTTTCAAGGTTGTCAAAACTAACGCGCTCAACCCCACCAAGTACCACATCATTGTGTTCGCTTGGTTTCTGGTCGGCAGTCTCTGCCACTTCGACTTCTTGCTCTTCCGCGTCTAGCACTACTTGCTGGTCAAGTCCTGCCTCTTCAAGACGCAGATCCCACGTGTAGTTGAGCTCGGCAATCTCGTACTCCAGACTTTCAATGTAGTCGCTCTGGTTGGAAATTTGTAGCTCTAAACGATTAATTTTGTTAACAATCGCAAGCTGAGATGATTTAACTTGCTCAAGAGTTTGCTCATGGAGAGCGACGTGATCTGTCGTTGCACATCCGGATAAGCCAACGGCGACGAGTGCAGGGAAAAGTCTTGAAGTCATTTTTGTTTGTTATTGATAAACCCGAGTAGCGCGAGTTTACCCCATAAAAAGGAAGGCGAAAAGCCTTCCTTTGGGTGGGATGTGTGTTAGAGCAAGAGTTGAGTTAAGTTTTTGTCAATTATAACTTATTTGCTACAAGGATTGCTCTTCTTGGTGCCGGGTAACCCTCGACGGTTTTACTTGGGTCATTCGGGTCCAAGTAGTCTGGTAAAGAGTTATGAGTCATCCACTCTGTGGTGCGCTGCTCACCAACTGAAGTGGTGTTTTCATCCACAATACGCACGTTGACAAAACCGACTTGCTCAAGCCAAACCTTGAGCGCTTTCGCCGATGGGAAGAAGTAGACATTACGCATCTGAGCGTAGCGTTCAACAGGCACCAGCACTGCGTTTTCGTCTCCGTCGATAACCAGGGTCTCGAGGATCAATTCACCGCCAGAAACAAGCTGATCTTTCAATTGGATAAGGTGATCAAGCGGCGAGCGGCGGTGATAGAGTACGCCCATGCTAAATACAGTATCGAAGGCCTCAAGTTTCGGCAGTTGCTCAATGCCCAGCGGCAACAGGTGCGCGCGCTGATCGTCGCCCATTAGTTTGCGAATCGCCTCAAACTGGATTAAAAACAGGTGCGAAGGGTCAATACCGACACACAGGCGAGCACCCTCACCAAGCATGCGCCACATGTGATAGCCGTTACCACAGCCGACATCCAGCACTGAGCGGTTTTTCAGTGGTGTGATGTGGGGCAGTACGCGATCCCACTTCCAGTCACTGCGCCACTCGGTATCAATGTGGATACCATGAACGTGGTAGGGGCCTTTGCGCCATGGGTGGAAGGTGCGCAGCAGGTTCTCAAGCTTTTTAAGCTCACCGGCAGGCATTGGCGTGTCGTTACTCATTTCAACCTTATCGGTCAGGTTGATTTGATCAGGTTGGCCGTTTGGGATCTTATTCAAGGCACGGACCCAGCGCGCGAAGTCACCATGTTCTGCATTTTGCCAATCGGTTAATTGTTGCGGCAGGGTATTGAGCCAAGGCTGTAAGCGGGTGTCTTGTGCAATCAATTGGTAGAAGTTGGCAAAATTAAACATAGTGGTTGAACCCAAAAAATCAGAATGTAGTCCCTAGCATCAAAGTGACACTTGCTGCTTGGCTAGGGGGCTAGGCAGCAAGAGCGAATTATTTTATGGCGAACATCGAGCCAAAGTTAAAGCACTGGAACCAGACCTCAAAGCTTGAGTAGCCAATCTGCTCAAAGCGCTGTTTGTGCATCGCCACTGAGTCAGGGCGCATGACATTCTCAATCGCACTGCGTTTTTGGCTGATCTCAAGCTCACTGTAGCCGTTAGCGCGCTTAAAATCGTGGTGCAGGTCAATCAGTAACTCGTTGGATACGGTGTCTTCAAAGACAAACTTCTCTGACACGATCAAGATGCCACCTGGGCGCAGACCTTTATGGATCTTGGCCAGTAGAGCAAATCGGTCTTCAGGGGACAGAAATTGCAGGGTGAAGTTAAGTACCACCACAGAGGCATTACTGATTTCAATCTCACGAATATCAGCCTCAACTACCTCAACCGGCGTATCACTGCGATAGGCGTTCACATGAAGTTTACAGCGCTCCACCATCGCGGGTGAATTATCAACTGCAATGATCTCACAGCCCTCTTGGTGAATATGACGGCGCATCGATAAGGTCGCCGCGCCAAGCGAGCAGCCAAGGTCATAAACCCGTGTATTGGGTTTGACAAAGCGCTCGGCGAGCATACCAATCGCTGAGATGATATTACTGTAGCCAGGTACCGAGCGTTGAATCATATCTGGAAAGACTTCGACCACGCGCTCATCAAAAGTGAAATCACCGATCTTATCGATTGGCGCAGAAAATATCGTGTCTTTATTTCTCATACTGACTCTCGCTGTACACTAGCCTGACCACCTTTTACCAGTGGCAAAAAAGGCGCGTATTTTACGGTAAAAATCCAAGTTGCTCAATGACTTCATTTTAGCCACTTTTTGCTTGTCCACTCGGTTAAGTTTTAAAGGACATTTCTCTTTTCAATATTGTACCGCGGGTAATGTGGACTATGCTCAAGATAGCAAAGGAAATTTTTGCGCTTATCTATTGAACTGTAAGTGAATTTCTTCAGTCGACCAGTACGAGTTTACGGTGTTGGTTAGTCAAGTTAGGGAGAACAGATTGTGAAAAAGCGTTTGTTGGTAACGGTAACATTACTATGGTGTTGGAGCGGTATTGCATCGGCGATTGATGTTCCCAGTCCTCCGGAGCTTAGTGCCAAAGGGTATGTGTTGATGGATTATCACTCTGAGGTGGTGATCGCTGAGCAAAATGGTGATGTCGCCTTAGCGCCAGCCAGTCTGACTAAGTTGATGACTGCCTACGTGGTGGGGCAAGAAATCTTGGCTCAGCGTTTGGATTGGCAAGATACGGTGACGGTGAGCGTGAACGCCTGGTCGCAAAAGTTTCCCGAGTCATCCAAGATGTTTATTGCCCCTAAAGATCAAATTAGCGTGGCCAATTTGATGCGCGGGGTCATCGTTCAATCGGGCAATGACGCCTGTGTTGCCCTCGCTGAGCATGTGGCTGGCAGTGAAGCTGCCTTCGTCAGTTTGATGAACGAGTGGGCGGATAATCTTGGCATGTACGATACCCGTTTTATCAATTCACATGGCTTGGATGCCGAGGGCATTCAAACGACTCCGCGTGATATGGCGCTGCTGATGAAAAATATCATTGAGGATGTGCCTGAGGTTTATCAGATATACAGCGAAAAGCAGTTTACTTGGAATGATATCAAGCAGTACAACCGCAATAGTCTATTGTGGGATAACGCGGTGAATGTTGATGGCGGTAAAACGGGCTACACCTCAAATGCGGGTTACAGCTTGGTCAGCTCGGCCATCGATGGCGACAACCGACTCATCTCAGTGGTGATGGGCACCAATAGTAAAGATGCTCGGGCGAGTCAGTCGAGAAACCTGCTTAGCTATGGTTTTCGCTTTTATACCACATTAAAGATTGCTGATCGGGGCGATGTAGAGTCGAAGGTCCGCGTATGGAAAGGCGATATTAACCAAATCGATGCTGGCTTTGATAAAGACGCCTATATTACTTTCCCGCGCAATAAACGCAGAACCCTAGAGCGCACTGTTGTGCTTAATGAGCCATTGATGGCGCCAATTAGCTTAGGGCAAGAGGTAGGTCAAATAATCTGGACAGACGACGAAGAGGTGGTGGTCAGCTACCCACTAGTCAGCGCTCAGGCTGTTGAAGAAGGTAACTGGTTTACCAAGCTTTGGGACGGTGCGGTGTTGTGGTTTAAATCTTTGTTTGCTTCGTTTTTGGCAAGTTGATGAACTAGGGTGGACTACCCGTTTAAAACAAGTCAATTTGTGAGCTTGAGTTACTCTCTTGCAAATGAGCGATCGGCGGCAGTTTATTTGCCCCCATTGTATCCTCGAGAGCTTGATATAACGACAGCGCTAGCTCTGGTGCGAGCACATTGTCTGGTGTGTGGATCATTAAATAGGGTTGGATCCCCTGCGATATCCAAGCGGGGATCTTATTTAACCAAGGTGTAAAGAAGCCGAGGTTTTCATCGAGTTCCGGATGACCAATAAAGCGGATCATAGGTCTGGAGGCCGTAGCGAGTGCATGGACCGGAACCTTGGGTTTTTTCTGATGAGCATCGATGACCGCAGCTGTGGTGGGCGGGGCGGCGAACACTGGGCGACTATCCATAATCACACGGTCAATTTTTTGCTCGATAAGCCACTGATTAAGGGCTTGCTCTTCAGGCCCTTTGGCAAAAAAAATCGGATGACGGACCTCTACGCCCAGTGGCAGTTCTCGTGGGAAGGCGTGGCAGAAGGTTTTTAGCTGCTCTAAGTGCTCAAAACCAAATGAGGCTGGGAGTTGTATCGTCCATTGACCGACTTTTTCGACCACAGGCGCCATGGCGCGAAGAAAGTCATTCAGCTCTCCTCGGCAATTGTGCAGCAGTTGCCTGTGAGTAATTTGCTGCGGCAATTTAAAAGTAAAACGAAAGTCGTCTGGGGTCGCATCGCGCCAGTTGCGCGCAGTGGCAAGGTTGGGCGTGGCATAAAATGTGGTATTGCCCTCCACAGTGTGGAAATACTGCGCATACCTTGCCAAGCGCTCGGCAGGCTTGGTGCCTTTGCCGTAAACGGTGTGCTGCCACTGGTTATGTGACCATAGAGTTAGGCCCAGTCTGAGCGGATAGTCTTTCATTTGGTTTCACTCTGTGAATGGTTCACTTAATCTACGTCATATCGACGTGCTTTTCACCCCTCATCAGCTCTATATCTCCTCGTCAATAATCGGTATAATCGCGGCAAATTTTGCCTTTCTGGTAGGCTTTTGCACACTTAATAAGCTAATTGCTACCAGTTCGGTATAAAACACACCAAATTGTAAACTGAATGGTCGATTTCATCGGGCTTTCAGCGTATAAATGGAACTTTGAACCATCGGCAAATGAGTGCTGGTGGAGAGTCATCAACAAATTTTAAGATATTGGGAATTTCATTATGCGTACCCATTACTGTGGTCACCTGAACAAGTCCCTGGCTGGACAAACTGTAGAACTGTGCGGCTGGGTTAATCGTCGTCGTGATTTAGGCGGTCTAATTTTCATCGATATGCGAGATCGCGAAGGTGTCGTTCAGGTAGTCGTTGACCCAGATATGGCAAAAGCATACGAAGTTGCAAACCAACTGCGTAACGAATTCTGTATCAAGCTAACGGGTGAAGTGCGCGTTCGTCCAGAGAGCCAAGTGAACAAAGACATGGCAACCGGTGAAGTTGAAATCATCGCTAACGGCCTTGAGATCATCAACCGTGCTGACGTTCTGCCACTTGACTTCAACCAAAACAACAGCGAAGAGCAGCGCCTTAAATTCCGCTACCTTGACCTGCGTCGTCCTGAAATGAGCGACCGCATCAAGCTGCGTGCAAAAGCGTCAAGCTTCGTGCGTCGTTTCCTTGATGACAACGGCTTCCTAGACATCGAAACACCAGTACTGACCAAAGCGACCCCAGAGGGCGCACGTGACTACTTGGTGCCAAGCCGTGTCCACAAAGGCAGCTTCTACGCATTGCCTCAGTCGCCACAGCTATTCAAGCAGCTACTGATGATGTCAGGCTTCGATCGTTACTACCAGATCGTTAAGTGTTTCCGCGACGAAGACCTGCGTGCTGACCGTCAGCCAGAATTTACTCAAATCGATATCGAAACCTCATTCATGAGCGCGGAAGAAGTCCGTGCAACGACTGAGCAGATGGTTCGTGATATGTGGCAAGAGCTACTGAACGTTGACCTTGGTCAGTTCCCAATCATGCCATTCTCTGAAGCGATGCGTCGCTTTGGTTCAGACAAGCCAGACCTACGTAACCCACTAGAGTTGGTTGACGTGGCTGACCTAGTGAAAGACGTTGAGTTCAAAGTCTTCTCTGGCCCGGCAAACGACGAGAAAGGTCGCGTTGCTGTGATCCGCGTACCTGGTGGCGCTAAGCTGACACGTAAGCAAATCGACAGCTACGGTGAGTTTGTTGGCATCTACGGCGCGAAAGGCCTAGCGTGGATGAAGGTCAACGATCGCGCTGCTGGCATGGAAGGCATCCAGTCTCCAGTTGCTAAGTTCTTAAATGAAGAAGTGATCAACGGCATTCTTGAGCGCACTGGCGCAGAGTCTGGCGACATTATCCTATTTGGTGCGGACAAAGCCAACGTGGTTGCAGAAGCGATGGGTGCGCTGCGTCTTAAACTAGGTAACGACCTTGAGCTGACTGACACTAAAGCATGGGCACCACTTTGGGTAGTTGACTTCCCAATGTTCGAGGAAGACGACGAGGGCAACCTGCACGCGATGCACCACCCATTCACGTCACCACTAGGTGTGAGCGCAGAAGAGCTGAAAGCTAACCCAGCAGCGGCCAACTCAAACGCATACGATATGGTGATCAACGGCTACGAAGTGGGCGGCGGTTCTGTGCGTATCCACAACGCTGAGATGCAGTCTGCGGTATTTGATATTCTAGGTATTGATGCGCAGGAGCAACGCGCGAAGTTCGGCTTCCTGCTGGATGCTCTAAAATACGGTACACCACCACACGCAGGTCTAGCATTTGGTCTTGACCGCCTAGTGATGCTACTGTGTGGCACAGAAAACATCCGCGACGTGATTGCGTTCCCGAAAACAACCGCAGCATCATGTCTGCTAACTGACGCACCAAGTGTTGCTAACCCAGCTGCGCTTGAAGAGCTAGCGATCACAGTAGCTGCAGCGCAAGACAAAGCCTCTGAGTAATTGCTAGATTATTCGGATCAATTAAAGCCCACTCATGATTGAGTGGGCTTTTTCGTGTTTAATCGCGTATGTTGCAGGTTTTTGCTAAGCGTCGCCAAGTTGATCGTGACACTTTCAACCTACTTTCCATTCATAATCAAACTCTCATTCTTCATTGCAAGCTTGTCAAATTGTTTTGGTCGATCTCTTTCTAGGCTGGCCTCGCCTAAATCACTCTAGGCAACTTTATCACTAGATAAAGCCCTCAGACGCGTAGATCTAGCCATTTAGCACAGGTGACCCAAAAGGCGAGAGGTGGACAAAATAGTTGAATTACTCTTCAAATAAAACGATAGGGGAAAACTAGGCTAACGAGTGAAACGCTAACCTACGCGAGTCTCTCCCCTTGAACACACGCTCAAAACTGATAGTGAAGACGAACTCTAGCCCCGAAATCGTCGTCCTCAGAAAAGGCGTCTTGATTGCTTGTGCGGTTTCTCACCGAAGTAAAATAAGTGCCAAGCAACACTGTAAAGTCTGGTATCGATAGGAAATCGTTTATTCCGAATGAAGAGTAGAGGGTTCCAACACTCACATCACCCTTAGCCCAACTGCTGTCGTACGTATTTTCAGCATGGACATAACCGATACCAAAACGGTGGTAGAGCATGTTGACACCGATAGATGAGTTGGTTTCGTCTACTGCCTGCATATGAGCGAAGTTGGTATTCGCTTCCAAATTTTCGATAGACCAATTCAGGGTCAGGCCATAACCAGTCCGGTCAGAAATATCTTTGCCTTCTAAATCGACTATCGCATTCTTAATTAGGTTTTGCTCTAAGCCGGCTGCGATAGTAAAGTCGTGAAACTGATAAGCAATCGCTGGACGAATAATAAATGAGTCCTTTGAAGTATCTTTATCGACCTCGACACCATGATAGCTATCGTTGAAAAACTCGGAGCGGTCACCTATGATGCTACTCACTTCAAAATAAAACGAGTCGACACTTTGACTATACATGATTTGACCGTCACCACCTCGGCCACGAGCCTCTTTCAACTGATAAATGTACGCACTTTCTCCCATGTAGAGGTTATTCGATGTATCTCCTGAGTACTCCAGAAATACATCAAGACCTACAGGAAAAAGATCATAGGCTTCGTACCTACCAACCTTGATAGACCAACCGTTTTGCTGACCAAAATTTAAATAAACATCATCTACTGACACGCTGCCGGTACTACGGAATAGTGGTTGGGCCTTAAAGCCAATATAGTGTCCATTAGGAGTGTTTTTTGAGCCAGCGAACTCTATAAGAACCCGACCATCTTGGTTGAACTCATCGTCGTAATCAATATTGGACTCTCTATTGCGATAATTGAAGTTTAGCTCAACATTGCCATCAATAGTTAAATGTTGTGAGTTGCTACCTACGTTATATTGGCTTGCAAAAGCAGAAGTGTTTATAGTAACCAAAATTAGTGCGCTAATATAGGTTTGTGTCATTTTCATTTATCTGTTCCTCTAATGGTTAGATAACTAATGTGCTATAATTAGGTCTTTACGGTCGTTTCTTTAAAGAATAATGCTATATAATGTTCTCGTTTATCAAAGAAGCGTTAGATTTCAGTGGTGGCACGTCGTATTTAATTATGCTGATTATTGTCAGCCCTTGATAAATCGTAAGGTAATTACAAGGTGGATTTTACTACCACTAGTGTATTGAGAGTGGATAATATTTACACTAGTGGTAGTGAAGAAAAATTACTTATTTATACTTGTGAACTTTCTTGGATAAAGGCTTGAGTTTAACTCTCGAGCAGCATCTACAAGATGTTTATAAGGCGTATCAGTTACATCAACAAAGCCAATATTATAATTTTCTCCATCGTGTGCTCGTCCTGTTATAGGGGAGTCGATATATTGAAACCAGTGTGCACCAACAAAGTATGGGTTATCAATGACTGAATTCATATATTGAACGTACTTGATACCTCTCTCTTGTTGGTTTTCTGCGTGGACCAAACCAGGATTATAAAAGCCAGTATCTGTTGCCCCTATATGAAACTCTCCCATAATACTAGGCATATCTAAGTCGTCTAAAAATGCCCACTCTTTTTGGTGTAAATGTTCACGATAGTAATTGTAACTCATCACATCAACATGTTGTTTGGCTGCTTCCAGTACTTCTGGTGTCATTCCCCAATCGGCGAAGCGTGCTCCCATATACATATGATTTGGCAGGTAGGTTTTAATTGCATCCTGCACCGTAGAGAAATACTTAGCAGCAAATCTCTCAGTAAGCATCGCTAGATCTGAGATCAGCTCAGGGCTATAATCGTCAAATTCGATTGGTTGGTTAACACTCTCCCAACTATCAAAGTCGATACCCCATCGATTGCTTAGAACATCAATATCAGCATATTTGCTTTTCAAGACATCAACAAAAGCCGCTTTTGCAGGGCTAACTGCAGAGACATTTTTCAGTGCGTTTAGAGCGATACCATATTGCGATTCTGGCAGGCCTTTTACACCCCAACTCATTTCATTATCGACAAATATCCCAACGCACCACGGGTTATCATTAACCTCCTTTCCAATTTGTCTAACTGTCGCTAGAGTTCGTTCTTTAAAGACCGGGTCAAAGGGGTCAGGGAGAGGGGACCACATATCATTACCAGAGGAAACGGTGGCAAAATCTCCTATTATCCAGCCATTGGCAAAATAGGGTACTTTGTCATTTGTGTAAAAACTTGATGCGGTCCAGTTGCCCAAAGAGGTGAAGCCCCAATCTAGCATTCTATTTAAGGTAATATCTTGCCATTCAGAATAGTAGTTATCTCCATACTTTCTTTCTAAGTTGGCCTGATAGAAACTGAATGTTTCGCCTTTTTCTAACCCACCTGAATGTACCGAAAAGCGATAACCAAAGTGTTTTGCTAATGGTGAATTGTATTCTGGTAACCAAGAAAACATTCTTGCTCGATGTTGAGCAGTGATTTGTCGTGTCTCTAACGTCTTACTATCGACAGTGTGAATATCGCTGGAGTCATCTGGCGTGTACTCGTCGTATCTTTCGTCTTTCTCCATATTCAAAAAATCGAAACCTGTCATCGTTACCGTATTTGCCATACGAATATTGGCAATACCTGTAGCAAAGTAAAGGTAACCTTCCGGGTCAACCAGCGACCATATATCACCGATTTTTTCGGCGCGGAAGTACCCGCTCCCTTCAAGTTTAGGGCCATTTTTCCAGCCACCAAATTTAGAACGATCGCTAATACCTGCTGAACCAGACAACTGCTTTCTTTCTTGTACTGCTCGTTGTACAAGTTCAGAGTCAGACGTTACTTTATTTTCAACGTTGCTAGTGCTTTGCCCATAGTTATCGACGATCTTACTTAGGTAGTCATCATTGTATTGATAGTCATGGACAACAGAAATATTGCTCAGTTTTATTGTTTTGTCGACGAAAACCTTATCAATGTAAAAGACAATCTCAGATATATTTTCTACATCTAATTGGTCGCTACCGCCTCTAAAAATAAGCTTTTTAGCATCAATCATTGCATGCTCAGGACCCTCTCTCATGCCATTATCAAAGGTTAAATCATCGCCCCTTAATTCAAAGTAATAATTGTCCGTGCTGTTTGCGGGAAGAGAAATGTTTCTGATGGTTGCTTTCCCGGATGAATCTGTAACCTTAACTTTAATATGGGTAGATTCGGCGTTCTGATTTTCAATGGTAAACATAAGGCTAGAGCCTTTGTGCTTTGAAAAATCCCACGCTGAAGAGGGCTTAAAGGAGACTTGAGATTTCATTGGTGTCGAATCGAACACGATCAGGTAATCAGAGCCAGACTCTCCAACTTTGGTTACATTCGCATTTAACGGACTAAAAGCAATCGAATTGCTGTCCGTTTCCAAATTACTAGTTTTTATTAGATTAACTTCGGCGTTTGCAGTGAGTGACATAGCCGATAAAAAAACGATAGCTGAGTTCTTATATCTCCGTGTATCCATATATCTGATTCCTTGAAGCTTGATACATTTATAGTGAGGTTTTCACGTTGCGCGAATTATTATTAGTGTGCCACTAAATGCATAAACAATTCCACATATCGGAACAAATACACAGGGTACCTAACACTTTTAGCTGTCATTGTGATCGTGCTACAGCAAGATGATCATGCGGGGCAATGACGGTATACTGGCTTTACACAATAAGCACAGGCATGTTGCAAGACCACGGCCTCCTGGCCACTAACAAAGCGGGGTCGAGTAGATACTATCTCCGCGGCAGGGGGGTTCTGGTCGCAAGCCGTGACCATTTATAAAAGTGATCCAGCGAGGCGTTTGGTGGTAGCTACTGGTTAACGGAAGTCAATACATGGTCTACCAAAAGTCTGATGTCCAAAGAGCAGACAGACGTTATGCAATCTATCGGTACTAGAAACCGAACATGTCGTCTAGAGCGCGAAGTTCAAAGCCATCTCTTACTTTGAACGCTGGGCTGCAATACCTTTGATATACCCATGTAGTCACAAACCACTACTCAGTATGATTGGCTAAGCTTGCACTCAAGGCAGTCAAGGCAGTCAAGGCAGTCAAGGCAATTATGCGAACATTTAGTGGCCCCAAATCGGGAGTGGCTAACGCGGGCGGCCAGCTAAGCAAACTCTGAGGTCTGGATCCTGAGGTCACGGGGGTATAGCAGGCAATGGTAAGCCAATGGTACGTGCTTTTGTTAACCAGTTATGGTTGGTCGAGCGCTGAAAGTGTGACATTGATCAATCTCGTGTTCCGCTTTTCGGGAAAAAAGTTCCATTATGTTGTCTTGGAAGCGGCCTGTGACCTATATTACGTGTAACAGCTAAGCTTATTGTATTACAAACGTAGTCGCTGAGGTAAGATAGACGAATGACTAAAATCGTCTTAGTCAGTGAAAGCAATAAAGTAAGTAAGAGCAAACAACAGTTAAATTATGAGGAAAAGAATGAACAATTTTGATTTTTGCAACCCAACAAGAATTCTATTTGGTGAGGGGGCTGCTGAAGGACTACGCTCTTATATACCTCAGGATGCAAAAGTGCTGGTTGTATATGATGCAATAATCGAACACATTGGTACACTAGACAAAGTGCTATCTCATGTACCTAATACAGTATTTAAATTTAATAAAATTGAGTCTAATCCTAAGTTTGAAGTTTTGATGGAAGCCGTTGAGCTTGTAAGAAAGGAAAAAATTGACTTTATTTTGGCCGTCGGCGGTGGTTCGACTATGGATGGCGCTAAGTTCATTTCGATTGCATCAAATAACGAAGCTTTCATCGGTAATGAGTCAGAGATACTGCATGTAGAACCTATGACTGATAAACGCATTACTCAGTCGATCCCTCTAGCTACAGTGGTTACGTTGCCAGCGACAGGCTCTGAAATGAACCCACACGCAGTTATCAGCCGCGGAGAAGATAAGCTGGGTATTTCCTCGCCATTCATCTATCCAGCGGTTTCGGTTCTAGACCCTACCTACACATTTACATTGCCGGCTAGCCAACTTGCGAATGGTATTGCTGATAGTTTCATTCATACTGCAGAGCAATACATCACATTCCCGGCAGAAGGGCGTTTTCAAGATAGAACAGCAGAAGGCATTCTACGAACGTTGGTTGAGGTAGCAGATACCAATCTTAATGAACCAAAAAACTATGATGCACGAGCAAACCTAATGTGGTGTTCGACGATGGCGCTTAACGGACTGATCGGTTCTGGTGTTCCAGTCGACTTCGCAACACACATGATTGGTCATGAAGTAACATCATTGTTCGGAATCGCCCACGCTCCAAGCCTAGTGATTATTATGCCGGCACTATGGCGTGTTAGAAAGCAGCAGAAGTGGGAAAAACTACTCCAATATGCTGAGCGTGTTTGGGATATTACCGAGGGCACTGAAGAAGAGAAGATTGACCTAGCTATTGACAAAACAGAAGAGTTCTTCCGATCTCTGGGTCTAAAAACACGTTTTTCTGAGCATGGGTTGTCTTTTGAACAGGTAGAAGGTGTTCTTACTTTGCTAGAAAAACACAACATGACTAACCTGTCAGAAACAGGTGATCTAGATTTGTCTTGGTCGCGCAAGATTCTACAGGAAGCTATGTAATACAATGGCGATAGAGATGGTAAATGTCGGTCTGATTGCGGCGTTTCTAACAACAGTTTCCTTTATACCTCAAGCGTTACAGACAATTAAGACTCGTGATACGTCTGGGATATCTCTGCCAATGTATGTCCTGTTTAGTACTGGAGTCAGTCTATGGGTTATATATGGGTTTCAGATAAATGATATCTCAATTATTGTCGGCAATATATTTGTGTTGTTGTTTGTTATTCCTATTCTCTCGATAAAAGTAAAGTCGGTCTTATTAGACAATAAGACTTTGAAAAAAAGCAATATTTAGGAAGCTCACCTTTGACGGAGCAAGCACAAGGTTGCTCCGTCGCATCGATAATCAAGTTCCAATATGTGGAACAAACAGTTCCGTGAGATGGAACTATGAGGGAGGTCACATCTAAGAAATTCAACTTTGGTAATATTACCGTATTACTAATGAGGTAGTTAATGAATTCTTACAAAGGTAACCAAACTGTAAATAAGGCATTTATGGTCATTGATGCCATTTCAGATGGACACAGGCAGTTAAAAGACATATGTGATGAACTTGGCCTACCAAAGACGACGGTACACCGGTTGTTACATGGCTTGACAGAGGCTAGATACGTCAGAGAGGTCAAGGGAATTGGTTTTGTTCTAGGCACTAAAATGATCCAACTGGGAAACCGAGCGCAGCAAGATATGCCAATTAAAGAAATTGCTCGACCAATTTTACGTGAGTTGTGTGATTTAACTGAGGAAACCGTGCACCTTGGCATTATGGATGAAGATCAAGTCTTCTATATAGATAAATTTCAAGGACAGCGTCCCATCCAGCTCAGATCACAGATTGGTGACCGTCTGCCTCTAGCAGCGACTGGAATAGGCAAAGCATTGATGTTAGATATGCCTAAGACCGAATGGCAGAGAATATTAAAAAAGCAAGTTCCAGCGAATCAAGACAATATGCTTGAGCGGCTAGAAAAGTACAAACAATTTGGCTATTGCTTTGATCTTGAGGACAACGAGGACTTGGTTCATTGCGTCGCAGTACCAATTAGAAATCGATATAACAATATTATAGCTGCATTGTCTGTTACAAGTGTTAAGTCATATCTACCTAAAGAACGGATGAAACGACTGGCTCCTATAGTAAAAGACTTTAGCGATAAAATAACAAAAAGCCTTGGTTAGCCAAAGGTAATTAAGATCTGTTTGCATTTTGCCTAATATTATATAGTACCCTGTTTTTGGCTCTGATTTATAAACGGTAATAAATTATTTCTTTTGATTGCGCATTATTTATAGCGCTATGATAATTTTCATACAAGGTTTAACATGAATAATAGTGAAGAGATTGGTTGGCTAGCTATCGACTGGGGGACAACTAACTTCAGAATATTTGCAATGTCCAAAAGTGGTGACGTTGTAAAGACGATAGAAAGACCAATGGGTATTTTACAAGTAAAAGATAGTAAATATTCTGAAGAGTTAAAGAATATACTAACTGAAAGTTTTGGTGATGAATCTTATACAAACTTTCCTGTGATGATGGCGGGTATGATTGGATCCAAGCAAGGTTGGCATGACGCAAACTACGTACCTACACCTTCTAGTATCAATACTATCACTGAAAGTAAGTATCAATTTACACTAGACTGGGGTGCTGACGCAGCAATATTACCTGGAATTTCTCACAAGAGTGATGATAGGTATGAGGTGATGCGAGGTGAAGAAATTCAACTATTCGGGCTTTCTGAGTTGGTTTCTCAAGATGAGTTCTGTGCCTTGTTCCCTGGAACTCATAGTAAACACATTTACTACAAAAAAGACCAAGTTGTTTGCTTTGATACATTCATGACAGGTGAGTTGTTCTCTGTGCTGTCCAAGAACAGTATTCTTGGTGCAAACCTACCGGAGCAACAAACATCGTTTGATGATTTTCAAAAAGGTGTTCTAGACAGTAAAGATAGCAACATTATGAATGCTCTATTTCAAGTCAGAACAAAAAGACTATTTGGTGATGTAGAAGAAGATAAAGTGCTGGATTATCTATCTGGTCTACTGATCGGATACGAGTTGCGCATGATTAAAACAGATCAAGTTTATATTGTAGGTGGTGAGCACTTAACAGACAGATATAAACATGCATGTGGCTTGCTTGGTGTAGAGGCCATGAGTTTTTCAGGAGATAATTGCTTTGTCTCTGGGATGAAAAAAGTAAAGGAGATCAACGATGACAATTAACAGCAATAGCTTTTCACTTAAAGAACACATTCCTTTGGTAGCGATTATTCGTGGTGTGAAACCAGAAGAGGTTATTGATGTTGCACAAGTCTTGATTGATGAAGGCTTTACAATGATTGAAGTACCGCTTAACAGTCCTGATGCCTTAGAAAGTATCAGTAAGTTAGTTAAGTATTTTGGCTGTGAAAAGTATCTAATTGGCGCTGGTACCGTGACTACCGCTGAAGAGGCTAAGAAAGTAGTCGCGACAGGTGCAAATTTAATTGTTAGTCCTAACGTTGATCAAGACGTGCTTGAGGTAGCCAAGCGCTCTCAATGCATTTCTCTTCCAGGAGTTGTAACACCAACAGAGGCATTTAATGCCATCAAATGGGGAGCCACCGGTCTCAAACTATTTCCAATCGATATGGTTGGTATTGATGGTCTTAAAGCCTTGAAAGCAGTTTTGCCTAAAGACACATTGCTATTTCCTGTTGGAGGTATTAACCCTACGCCAGAAAGCATGGAACCGTATATTAAACTTGGAGTTAATGGCTTTGGCTTAGGTTCGGCACTTTATAAACCAACTAATAATCTTGATGAAGTCAGAGTTAACGCTCGACAATACATTGAAAGTTTCAAAGCAGTTACTCAATAAAATAGTACTGATTTGAAAATCAAATTAATTTAAATTTTTAGCCTGTTTTACTTGTATTGATATTAACCTTGTCTAATATCAACTAACTTTCCTATCATTTATATAATCTGGGGGTGTTTATGGCACATTCTGAAGCACAAGTTTTAGATGCACCTAAACAAAAAAGAACACATAAACGTTTTTTCATCGTTTTCTTGCTGTTTATTACTGTAGTAATTAATTATTTGGACCGAGCAAATTTGTCGATAGCGGCGCCTGCAATGATGCAGGACTTATCGCTAACAACAGAGCAAATTGGTCTAATATTCTCTGCATGGGGTCTTGCCTATGCTAGTTTTCAAATACCAGCCGGTTGGTTAGTAGATAAGTTTAAGCCAAAGTACTTTTTGCCTGTGATTCTAATTCTTTGGTCAATAGCTACGGTAGCGATTGGTTTTGTTTCTAACTTCATGCTTATTATCGCGCTCCGATTCGTTGTAGGTATGTTTGAAGCACCGAGCTATCCAATTAACAGTAAGATCGTTACTAACTGGATACCTGAAAACGAGCGTGCATCTTCGATTGCAATTTATACTTCAGCTCAGTTCGTTGGTCTTGCATTTCTTGCTCCGGTTTTAAGCTGGCTTCTAATTACCTACAACTGGCAAATGGTATTTATTGCGACCGGTGTTGTCGGAATTGTATGGGGTGTTATCTGGTATTTCACTTACGATGAGCCACAAGAGTTTAAAGGTATTTCACAATCTGAGTTGGATTATCTAGGAGAGCATGGTGCTCTGTTGGATTCCAAGGCAAAAGAAAAAGAAGCAACTCAAGAAGCGACAAATGTAGATACCAGTTTTGCAAAAGACTTAATTTATATCTGTACTCGTAAGAAGATCATCGGTACGTGTATTGGCCAGTTTGCATTAGGTTGTGCAACTATCTTCTTCTTAACTTGGTTCCCTACCTATCTTGTGGAATACCATAATCTATCGTTTGTTAAAGCTGGATTTATGGCATCTCTTCCATTTTTGTGTGGCTTCTTAGGGGTAATTTGTTCAGGCTTTACA
The DNA here is from genome assembly GCF_055391395.1 of Vibrio sabulosilitoris. NCBI lineage: Bacteria > Pseudomonadati > Pseudomonadota > Gammaproteobacteria > Vibrionales > Vibrionaceae > Vibrio > Vibrio sabulosilitoris. Next base: position 1,450,988 of record NZ_AP029600.1, on the reverse strand, counting down.
TCTGACTATCTATTGAATCGTGGCTATTCGCTAGCTACAGCTCGAAAGGTACCTATTATTACAGGCCTATTGCTGACAAGTACGATTATCGGTGCAGAGTTCTTCCAGTCACCAGCTATGGTTGTCGTGTTTATGTCGATTGCATTCTTTGCAACAGGTCTTGCATCAATTACTTGGACGTTGGTTGCTTCAATTGCACCTCAACGATTAATTGGTCTAACTGGCGGTGTATTTAATTTTGTAGGTGGTCTGTCTGCTGTTATTTGTCCAGCGGTAATTGGATATTTAGCAACGGGTGAAAGTTTCTTTTATCCACTTCTATTTATTGTTTGCATGAGTTTTATGGGTGTTCTATCCTATTTATTCCTTGTGGGTAAAGTAGAAAGAATTGAAGATAGAGTTTAATTTAAATAATTAGGTAATAATAATGAAAATAGCAAAAATTACACCATATATCATTAAGGTTGGGATTCGAGATCAACTGCTTGTTAAAATCGAAACAGATGAAGGTGTATATGGTTGGGGTGAATCAGGCCTATCCAGTCGTGAACGTACCGTAGCACAAATTATTAAGCAATTCGCTAAGTTCCTTGTTGGACAAGATCCAATGAATACTGGTCGAATTTGGCAGGAATGTTATCGTTCACATTATTTTGAAGGTGGTCGAGTAACTTCGGCAGCTATCTCTGCTATCGATATCGCACTACATGATATCAAAGGTAAGATCTTGGGTGTTCCAGTGTATCAACTTCTAGGTGGTAAGCAGCGCAATAAAGTAAAAGCTTTCGCTACCGTACCAACAGATACCAATGAAGTGATGCTGGCAAATGCTCAAAAAATTAAGAATTTGGGTTGGGATACAATTCGTTTTGTCGGTGCAGGCATTGATTGCTGGCAGAAAGGCATTACTGAATGGGAGCCGTTGCCATCGATGGCTAAAACGATTCCTTTCCTTATCGAAGCGCGTGAGGCTCTAGGCAACGAGGTTGTTATTGGCCTAGAATACCACCACCGTTTAAGTGTTGCTCAAGCTGCTTCTTTCTGTCAGAAGCTTCCTAAGGGAACTCTAGACTTCCTAGAAGAGCCGATTCGCGACGAAACACCGGAAGCTTATGAGCAACTGCGTAAGTTGACTGATGTACCATTTGCTATTGGTGAAGAATTTGCGTCGAAGTGGCAATTTATGCCATACATTGAGCGAGGCATCTTCCAGTACAATCGCTTAGACATTTGTAATGTAGGTGGATTTACAGAAGCAATGAAAGTGGCTGCTTGGAGTGAGACTCACTACATCGACCTAATGTTGCATAATCCTCTGGGACCGATTTGTACAGCCGCTTCAGTTCATTTGGCAGCAGCTGTTCCAAACTTTGATTGTGTTGAAAGCCGAGTATCACCAATTGAAAATCTTGGTTATGACAATCCGGAACTTTTCCCAGTTCAGCCTAAGCTGGTTGGTAACTACTACGAGATTCCTGAAGTTCCAGGACTAGGTGTTGAAGTTAACGAAGAGATGCTGAAAGATGCGTTGATCGCAGATTGGGAGTGTCCGCACCTTACTCGTGAAGATGGCAGTTTCCAAAACTGGTAAGCTTTACTTGCTGGTTAAATAGTTGATTTAATTATTTACTAGTAGCGTTATTGTTGTCAGGCAGCGACTATGTTATGTACATGGTCGCTGCTTTTTTGTATTTACCTATTCATCATCGTCTCACTTAAACCTTCTGCTTTTATTGTCTATCTACTGTCTTAGTAACCTTCTCTGCTCATTATTTGAGTTAAAGCAATACAGTCGCCAGCATTTCCTTTTCAGGCGACTGTTCAATAAGTCAAGCCATCTATTTTTGTGTAGAGAATCTTGCTTGATAAGGAGACAGTTCATCCCCCTGCATCGTTAAGGGAGTGTAGAGATTAGGTCGACGACCTCTGATCCAGCGCCTGCCTGTACACAAACTCAGATCTTTCGCATTGAGATCGGCAATGACCATATCATTTTCGACGCTGTCAGTTTCAGCGATAATCTCGCCATAGGGGTTGAGCACCATCGCATTTCCCGTTCTAACTTCATCCATATCAACCCCAACACCGTTACTAAAGATCAGGAACATGCCGTTGTCATGGGCACGCGCAGGTAGCCAACGCATCAGCCACTTTCTTCCTTTAGCGCCCTGCATTTCAGAACGAGTCAACTCTGGATCTTGACCCCGATTATGCCAAAGCTGGGGATCAATCAACCCCATCGCATTAGGGCTGCGAGAGTTCGTGCCGCCTGTTTGATGAGGCGCAACTAGAATATCCGCCCCTTTTAGTGCTGTTATACGAACGTTCTCGACTAAATTATTGTCCCAGCAAATCAGGATTCCCACACGGCACCCATGTGGCGTATCAAATACAGTGTATTCATTACCACTTGTCATGTATTCACTGATAAACGTATGCAGCTTTCTGTGTTTGGCTACCTGACCATCAGGCATTGCCATGACATAAGAGTTGTATAGATTTCCGTCGTTGTCTTTTTCAATCAAACCAGCACCGATGCTGAGCTGATATTTTTTAGACATTTCTAGCAAGCGTTGAGAAGTTACTCCTTGTGGGATGAATTCCGACAAGTCATCGATCTGTGACTTCTTCAGTTTTGAAACATGCCAGTAACCAGTAACGCACATTTCAGGGAAGACAACGATTTTTGCTCCTTCTTTAGCGGCTTTTTCTACGTAACTTTGAATAATCGATAAGTTGTAGTTTTTATCGTTTGCATGGTGATTGAATTGAACAGTGGCAACACGGATGTCTTTCATGGTTGGTCCTTTTCTCAGTGAATATCCATCATTTTAAAAACCTCATTCGATTCCGTATAATGAATAAATTTCCTACTAACAATGAGCACATGGAATGGATTTGGGTGATTTACGCACTTTCTGTCAATTAGCGGAAGATGGTAATTATCGTGTAGCTTCAGAGCACTTACATATTACTCAGTCAGCTTTAACGAAGAAGATTCAACGTCTTGAGGCTTTTTGTGGTGTGGTTTTATTTGAAAGAGGGAGACAAGGGGCCAGTTTGACGGCGGCAGGAGCTACTCTTTTACCTGAAGCTCAGCGACTTGTTTCAAGTTTTGAATCATACAAATGTCTGACCCAACGTGTTGCCAAAGGCATTGCAGGGAACCTCAATATAGGTTTCGGTATTTCTTCTTACCACCTTGCACCAGATTACATCGCTAAGTTTAAAAAACACTATCCAGAGATCCACATTACGCTCAACGATATACCGTCCCAAAACCAGTCGGAGGCGTTGCTTTCGGGAGAGCTTCAGCTCAGCTTTAGTCGACTTCCCGCTGTTGCTCCTTTGAAAGGGTTAAAGCTCTTGACAGATCGCCTAGTGATAGCGACACATAGGAGCCAAGTCGTAGACAAAAACAAATTGTGGTCTTCGCTAGATTCCATCGATTATCTACAGCTGAACCCTGCACGAGGCGTAGGTTTGAGCCAACAAATCGGCATGCTTTTGGGGGAGCATGAGAAAAAACTGAATGTCGCTCAAGAGGCTGATGATATTCAAACACTGTTGGCGTTAGTATCTGCAAATTTGGGCTTCACTATTTTGCCAGCAAGCGTAAAGCATATTGCCAATGAACACGTTACTTTTTGGGAGCTGTCAGGGGAAAGCAGCTCATGGGATGTCGGCCTAATTTGGAATGAGCAGTTAAGGAGTTTTGCAAAAGATAATTTCATTCAATTTGTGGAGAAAATTCAAAGTGAACGTGGTTGATTATATTGTTGCTCTACATATCATCTACGCCCAGTAGTGAGTGAGGAAGACTCTTTTGTGGCCAAGTTCACCCGCACGGCCATACACCTCATCTTCAGCAGCATACTCGGTAATACCTCGTCAACGAGTTCTGCCGAACTTGCAAAGTCCTTACCCTGCAAGCTCGGCAGTTTTAGGTGGAATGGCAGTGCTCCACCTATTTTGCCCTGCATCATGTCAATGGAGTTGATACTCAATGCAGCTAATTTGCCTTGGTCAAAGTGGTTTGAGTGATAATCCGGCTAAGTGGTAAACCCTCACGTAGCAAGACACTCAATAACCTGCATCAATTCGACGTTCACTGTCAATTCAATCGTATTATCCTGGTTTGTGGCAATTTGAAAATACCCACCTTTTGATGATAGTTGGGTCACTTCTAATGCCTTGGTTGACAGCTGTTTAGACCAATATGGAGCGAGTGAGCACTGAGCAGAACCTGTCGCAATGTCCTCATTAATACCAATAGTTGGGGCAAAGTATCTCAATACGTAACCGTTAGTGCCCTTTCGAGCAGTTAGGATTACCGCGTGGTAATCATTGATATTTTTTAATACATCAAAGTTAGGCTCAAAGTTATGAACCTGCTGCTCACTTTCAAGAACGAACACAAGGTCTCTAGTTGTGAAAACATCGACGGCTTCCAAGCCAAGTAACTCGTTGTACTTTGATAGTGTTGGTAGGAAAACAGGTTCCCAGCTCGGCATTGCCATCGTATAACCATCGGCACATCTATTTACCGAAACTACACCATGTTGACTGATGAGCTTGACAGTCGGCTTACGATATTGATTGTGCTCAAAAATAGCCGCTGCGGCGGCTAGGCTGCCATGACCACATAGGTTAATTTCAATATCGCCTGCAAACCAACGAATTTCGAAGCCAAGTTCCGTACCGACAACAAATGATGTCACTGGTTGCCCGAGGTTTTCCGACAGGGCTTGCAATTCGCGTGTTTGCAACCATGCGTTAAGTATGACAACTGCAGCGGGGTTTCCTTGCGCTGCCTTGCCCGTAAATACATTAAAGATATACGCTTTGATAATACCATCCTCTAGTGTGGCCAAGCAGATATCGTCGAATCTGCATCTCGCTGTATCCTACTTGTAATCAGTAGGATACAGCAATAGATGTGTCTGTAATTACTCAGCTAGATCCAGTACTCGCATCTCATCTTTACCCGGTAGCTCCCGATTGGCACGCATATACGCTGCCATTAGATCGGTCATCATCATATCAGTGCGTTCTTCAATGTTGCTCCCTTCGACGAAAGTCATGAACCCATCACCACCATCGGCAATAAAGTTATTGGCAACGACACGATAGCTCTGCTCTGGTTCAATCGCTTCTCCGTGAAGTGTCATGCTGACCACACGACTGCCAATTGTGCGTGAGCTGTCGTAGCGCATTTCAAAACCGGCAGATGCCTGCAGTACTCCGTTGGTCAATCCAGCTGAGTGCTCCATGAGATCTTTTAACTGGTTGCCAGTGAGATCCATCGCCATTGCCGTATTGGGGAACGGGAAGACGCTGAGGATATCACCTAACGTGACACCACCGGCTTCGATATCATTGCGCAATGCACCGCTGTTCATAAAGCCGATGTCGGCGTTTTCAAATGCGAACAGGGTGGCATCTGCACTGATGTTGCCCATCGGTGACGACTGACCGTAAGCACGAGTCAGTACCTCGTCGGTATCGATAACTTTTTGCTCAGCAATAACTTCAACGTTTTGCTTCCATTTATCAATGACCTGTTGGGTTTCTGGTTGTGGAGTCCATTCATCGGCCCAAAGTGTCTTGAGTTCAAACTCGTAACCGCGAATAGTGCGGTTTTCCTCATCAAAATCGAGGACAAGTTTACCGGCATTGATGCCATAGCCGTCAGTAGACACGATAAGGGTGTCATTAACTTCAATTGGCTCTGGGGTGCCGACGTGGGCGTGACCTGTGACTAAGATATCTAGGCCGGTGATTTGCTTCGCTGTCTCGATGTCTTTATCCAGAGCACGACGAACATCAGTGGTGCCCTCACTGGACTGGCGAGCCGGAGTGCCTTGGTGCATAAGCGCGATGGTAATATCGACTTGTGAGCGCAGTTCATCAAGGTACGTTTGCAGGTACTCTATCTCGTCACGTGCTTCTAAGTTCTGGCGCTGAGCAGCAGAGACAGTGTCATAAAAGGCAAACTTGCCATGCAGACCGATCACACCAAAGCGAATACCGTCCCTCTCGATAATAGTGTAAGGCTTGTCCCAGACCGGTTTGTCTGAGTTTTCAAAGAAAACATTTCCCAACAGCAATTCGAAGTCAGCTTTGGCAAGCTGTACCAGCATATTGTCCCAACCATAGTCAAATTCATGGTTACCAATAGAGGCGACATCGTAGTTCATGGTATTCATAATATCGATGATTGCTTCACCCTTGGTCAGGCTGCAGAGGTAAGGACCTGAGAAGTAGTCTCCGGCATCAACAAAGATTGAGGCAGGGTTTGCCGCTTTTTCCTGCGCACTCCATGCGGCGATGTTAGCAAAGCCTCCTACCGGGCGTTCACCATCGACATAGCGAGCGATAAACGGTTCAGAGTGAGCGTGGATATCATTGGTGTAAAGGATGGTGACATCTTTTGCCAGTGCAGCGCCACTTGTCGCGGCTAGTAGCGAAACCAGTAAGGTCTTTTTCATCGGTATCTTGTCTTGTAACGTTGGAAATCGAGGCGCAAATCTAACCGTCAAAACGCACTCAAAGTGTGATGCGTGTCACATCACTAACGTTTGCGCAAACGTTAAAATAAGAAAATACACTTTTTGTTGCCATGAAATATGAAGCTAGTTGATCTAAACGTCTGTAAAAATAACCGATGTGAGAATTTCGGTATCACCAATGCCAATGGTTTTTACGGGCCAGTCTACCGCCTCGGCTTTCGCGCTTATCATTGTCAAAAGTGTGACTCTTATCCTCCCGTGTTAGATAACTCAGGCTTCACTCTGCTCTGGAGTTACATCGCAGAAAAAATAGGAAAATTGACGGCGAAAATTTGTCCCTATTGTGCCAGTGAAACGCAAAAGCGGTTCGGCTCATCGGCGAATGGAAAGGTACGTTACCGTTGTAAATCTTGCTTTAGAACCTATTCGCGTTGGAGTCCCAAGCAAGAGTTTGCCGCAACTTTACCCCAATTAATGCAGTACCTTGGAGGTAGTAATGACTGGTTGTGTTATGTAAACAATACTGCGCTACAACGTAACCAGATCGATAGACAGCTCACGCAATTTAGTGCTCTGGCTCAACAGCACCGATACGAAGAGCAACCTGCTCAGCGCGTTGCTACGTTGGCTTTTACCATACCGTACAAAGGGATACATCAGGGGGAACAAAACCGGATGTGGGTATTATGGAGTTGTGATGTGGATAGTGGCAAAGTCTTGCTTGTGACCAGCAATTGGTGTCCATTTCTGTTGCCACAGGAGAGCCTATATCAATACTCACAACCGAACTCAGAGTCGCTGGAGCACCAAAGCTCAGCTGAGGTGAAGGCGCTAGAGGCAGCCGAGAAACGCAGTCAACGGTTTCTACAACGCTCTCAGTTTGACCAGCTTGACTATGGCCCTAGCTATCTCCAAGCCAAGACTGAGGCAGTAGCTAAACCTGTTCTAACTGCACACGCTCACTGGCGCGCACTACATGCTCTTGGGCATGGTCGTCATGAGGGGGAGCACTATTTGTATCATGAGGTTTTCCTGCGTGGCGCTTGTATGACCCAGTTTGCTGCTCAGGTCAGGCAGGGAAAGTGTCGTATCTTCTATGTTTCAGGCCAAAATGATGGATTGATTGGAGAGCTTGTCGATAGCAAGACACTCGGGTGGTGGCAAAATCGTTGGTATCTTTATCGCCAGGCTGACAAAGAATACGCCGTGACGGCCTTGGTACCCGGTGTTTCGCTCAGAGACACCTCTAGGGCAACGCTGGCCCCGTGCTATCAGTTTGCGGACTTATTGCAACAGCAAGGCTGGCTCGAGATCTTTAAACAGACCTCACCATCGAGAGTGAATGCGCTTCTGCAGTGCCTAGCGACCCAGTTTAACCAGAGCAAAGACGCCTAGCCCCACGTCATAATCTGCCGATTATGGAGAGCTGTCTGACGAAGTGCTGCTGGCGCTTTATTTGCGTGTTTACCCCTCTGTTAAGCACGATACACCTGTCCTAGATCAATTGCTCAAGAAAAACTATGCCTCTAAACCAATTGGGACATAAGAAGTCAAGATTTCCAGTTTTTAAGCAGAGACCATAATGGATATCAATAAAGATGATATTTTGTAGTGGTTAACAAAATAAACACCAAGATCTTTAATTGGCATTCCAATTTGATACATTGAATAAACAATGATGAATTATTGGTATGATTATTAACGATGAATATAAAGAAACCAAATGTTGTTTTTGTGTTGACAGATGACCAAGGCTATGGCGATCTTGCATGTCATGGTAACACGATTATTAATACGCCCAATATTGACAAATTACACAGCGAAAGTACAAGGTTTACAAATTTTCATGTTGGGCCAACTTGTGCACCGACAAGAGCTGGGATAATGACGGGCCACTATGCTAATAGTACGGGCGTTTGGAATACGATAGGTGGTCGTAGTTTACTTCGAAAAAACGAATGGACGCTTGCAACAGCATTTAAAGAAAGTGGCTTCAGAACAGGGATTTTTGGCAAGTGGCATCTTGGTGATATGTATCCGTATCGACCGAATGACAGAGGGTTTGAAAAGAGTATTGTGCACGGTGGTGGTGGCATAGGTCATACCCCTGATTATTGGGGAAATGACTACTTTGATGATACTTATATAGAAGACGGTGAGCCAAAGAAATTTGAAGGCTATTGTACGGATGTGTTTTTTGATGAAGCTTGTAAGTTCATAGAAGATTCAAAAGATAATCAGTTTTTTTGTTTTCTTCCTTGCAATGCACCTCATAATCCTTGGAACGTTGAGAGTAAATACTCCAACCCCTATCAGGATCATGTTGAAGATGGCCGAGCTAGAATGTATGGAATGATTACAAACATTGATGAAAATATAGGGAAACTAAGAAACAAACTTGAAGAACTGAATTTATCCGAAAACACTATACTCATTTTCATGACTGATAATGGAACCAATGGGGGATTCACCCCAGATTGCAATGGTTTCTCAATTGATGGATATAATGCTGGACTAAGAGGAATGAAAAATTCTGAGTATGATGGCGGTCACCGTGTTCCATTCTTTCTCCATTGGCAAGGTGGAGGAATAAATATTGGTAGAGATATAAACACACTCACTGCGAATGTTGATATTATGCCAACGCTACTAGAGTTATGTGATATCCAAGTTCCGAAAGAAAGAACTTTTCATGGATTAAGCCTAAAGCCACTATTATTAGGCCAAGAGAAAGAAAAAATTGAAGAGAGAATTGTAGTTACCGACTCTCAGAGAGTTTTCTATCCTATAAAATGGAGGAAGAGCTGTGTTATGTATAAGGAATGGAGGCTAATTAACGGTTCGGAGCTATATGATCTATCAAAAGATAGAGAACAGCGTGTTGATATATCGAATGATTTTGATGACCTTGTAAGTAAACTTAGGTCAAGTTACGAAGAGTGGTGGGAAAAAGTTTCAGAGCAGTTCGATTATACTATTCCAATATCTATAGGGCCCCAAAAGGCAACAATTACAGTTCATGACGTGATTAATATGAAAGCCATCAAGGAGTATACTAAAGATTTGCAAGAAGATATACACGGCGAGACTAACCCAGATAATGAAACAGCATATAGTCAGAAGCTTATAAGAGATGGTGTTCAAATAGGAGGTTACTACGAAATATATGTTGAGGAGAGTGGTTATTACAAAGTTAAACTCATGAGGTGGCCAGAAGAAGCCCCACACCCTATTAATAGTACAATACCAGAAGATAAGGATATTTTCTTTGAAAGGGAGTTCGTTGAACCGCAACACATAAACTTCTATTCAGGAAGCAAAAAAATCGGTCTTGTAGAAAACTGCAGTTTAAGAATATCGGATTGCTTTTGTGATAAACATATTACAAATGATGAATCTAAAGTTGAATTTGAGGTATTTCTTGAGCAGGGCGAAACAACTCTTGAAGCTCTTTTTTACGGAGCAGATGGGTATAAGGTTACACCTTATTATACTTACATTGAAAAAATAGACTGGTTGAGATCCTAATAGCCCGATTTCAGATAATAAGTGCGACATTCAAGGGTAGGGGTAGAAGAGGAAGTCAACTGCTGAAGGTGGTGCGCTCTTCTCGCCAAAGAAATAAGCAGTGCTACCATGATTGGTTAGCAGTTGACTGAGGGCAGAAGATACCAAATCTCTGCTCTTTGGGTATGGGGAATTTCAGACTCTGAAATCGCTGAAACAGCTCAGTGCCATCGCTCAACGGTTTATCGTGAGCTTAAAGAGGCCGCAAGAGCAATCATTATTGCCCACGCACGGCACAGATAGTGTCTATCACAAGCACAAGGCAAAGAGCAATTTCACAGTTGAACTCGTGATAAACAAAGTACGTCCTAACGCTCTCTGCTAAGCTTCATCGCTAAACCGTTACCAACGAAGATCAATATACCTTGGATGATCAACTGGTCATAAAATGGGATGCCCATAAGGTTCAGACCACTGGTTAAAATAGCTAAGATAGCGACACCTAAAACTGTTCTAAATATTGACCCTTCACCGCCAAACATGCTGGTACCACCCAGTACCACGCCACCAATAATAATCAGGAGAATCGTGTCACCGACACCAGGAATAGCGTTGCCAAGGTTAACAACACTAATCATGCCTGCAATACCTGCTAATAAGCCTGCCACCACATAGACAGACGCCTCAGTTCGCTCTGCATTGATGCCGGTGTATCTAGCGGCTGAGCGATTACTACCGAGTAAGTAGACTTGTCGTCCCCAGCTACTCAATGCCAGTACTCCAATCGATACTGTGGTAAGCGCTATCGCAATCCAAGCAACAGCGGGCAGACCTAAAAAGGTCATAAAGCTAAAGTCTAAAATAGCAAAAGGCGTGCCTTTAACCGCAATACCTTTTGAAACTAAAAATGCCATACCGCGAGCAATTAACTGCGTACCCATGGTAGTGATAAATGGATTGAGTTTGCAGTAGCCAATCAAAAATCCGTTTAGCAGCCCAAAAGCCAATCCAACCCCGAGCGCGGTGATAACACCCAGCGTTACACTTTGTGTTTCTGCCATCACTGTACCCGCGATAACGGCGCTGGCAGAGATCACCGTGGCGATAGACAGGTCGATCCCCCCGGTCAGGAACACTAAGGTCATACCGATAGCGGCGATCATGATGACCGAATTGGAAATCATGATCGATTCAACATTCCCGGAGGTTAAGAAGAACGGAGAAAGAGATGAGAACCCAGCTAAAAGCACAATAATGATGGGCACGGCTGGATATTGTTTAAAAAAAGCAAGAACTCCGACTGACGCATTGCTCTCGCGCCCGTTACCTTTAACCACGTTTTCCATAACTACCTCCGAGTAACGTTAGTGCGTGCTATTTCGCACCCCAAATGGCTGACTTATTGGCTTCAATATCATCAGTGGTGTAGAAGTTACCCGGAATAACATTGTTCATATCTACGGGTTCTCCGTTAATTAACGCCGTAGCAACTTTTACGGTTTTAATCCCGGTTCCATTGGTGTCCATCGCGACGATACCGTCCGCATTGCCAGACAGAGTGGCTTGATATCCATCGTTGCTGCCGTTGACACCGGTAACCACCACATGGTCCGCGGAGCCTTTTGGTTGGATCTTATTCAGGTCACGAAGCACTGTCTCCACACTTGGGATGTGTGTATCGGTTGCGGCAAAGACAGCCTTGATGTTTGGATTGGCTTGGAATGCGTTTTGAGTGGCGGCCAGCGCGCGAGCTGAATCCCAGTCGGTAGGCATCGCAATCACTTCGACGTTTTTGAGCTCTTTTAACGCGTCGTTAAAGCCTTTACTTCTGTCGATGCCATTTTGATCATTGAGGGCGCCAAGTAGTTCAAGAATAACTATTTTCTCATCGGTATCTTTAAACTGTTCAGCGGTATATTGACCTGCAAGGTAACCATCGGTGATGGAGTCAGGGCCGACATAAGCATCAACAGCACGGCTATCAGGAAGAGCGCGGTCATAGGCGACAATCGGGATACCACGTCGTTTGGCACCAATCAATGCCCGCTCAATGGTATTTTGGTCAACAGCGCACACCAAGATAGCATCCACTTTCTGCGTCACCAGTGATTGGATCTGGGAGTTTTGCGCTTGAGCATCGCCATCCGCTACAACTTCAATAATCTTGTAGCCTTTTTGTTCCGCTTCGGCTTTAATCGCATCGATGACAGCGACGCGGCTTTCGAACAATTGGTCAACAGACAGGCCGAGCGTGATCTCTTTGGCTGCGGCAAAGCCAGACATAGTACACAGTGAAGCGGCAGCGATTAACCCAATTACTCTTTTGTTGTTCGTTTTCATAGTAACCTCATTTCACGTTGTAGGTAGGCTTTGAGAAGCGGAGCGGATTCGTTTGGCTCGCTCCTCTAAAACCGATTTTTGTTGCCGCATGACGGACAGCTTATCAATTACGACAGCAACTAGGAGTACAACACCTTTGACGATGTCGTAAACATAGGGAGATGCGTTTAGCAGATTGAGACCGTTGTCGATCAGCACTAAGAATATTGCCCCGATGACACTGCCGAGGACGGTTCCAGTACCGCCAGACAGTTTGGTGCCCCCAAGCACGACCGCTGCAATCACCGTAAACTCAATACCAATACCAATTCCTGACTGAAGCCCACCGACGCGCGCTAGCAAGATCAGTGCTGCGATCCCTGTTGTGACTCCGCCAATCAGATACACCAACATCGTAATCTGCTTAACTGGTAAGTTGGACTCATAGGCAGACTGCTCTGAGTTACCGATGGCTTTCACATACAGACCAAATCGCGTTCGGTTGAAGAGGTAAGCCCCAGCAATCAGGGTGAGAAACATCAGTACAATTGGCATGGGAATACCGAGCAGTGAGCCATTGCCCAAAAAGCCCATTTCGCGTGGTACGGGTATGTTTTTCGCTTCGGTTAAGTGGATCGCCATACCGCGATACATGGTGTAGGTCGCAAGGGTGGTGATAAGCGGTGAGATCTTGAATCGAACAATCAAGAACCCATTGAGATAGCCGAGGATGCAGGCAAAGGACATCGAGGCGCTAAAGGCGATAAAGTATGAGTTGGTCATCATCATCAGCTGCGCAAATAGCGAAGAGGTAAAAAACAGTATCGCTCCCACCGAAATGTCGATACCCGCCGTGCAGATAATGAAGGTCATGCCAACAGCCATAATCGCGGTGACACTAGACTGAACCAAAATCGATTGGAAGTTTGCTGCCGATAAAAATGACGCTGACATCAAAGATAAGACGATACACATGACAAAGGTCGCACCAGCGATAGGCAGCCAGTTGTATTGCGAGAGTGCTTTTTTGATCGAGTCCATTTCTTTGCTCCTAAGCAGATTTTTGTTCGTAAGCGGAGCTTGCCGCAAGGGAAATGATCTTGACAGGATCAAACTCTGAACGTTCAAACTCACCAACAATGTGTCCGGTGCGCATAACCAGAATGCGATGACTGAGCTCGAGAAGTTCGGGTAAGTCGGACGATACAAGCAGCACAGAGACACCAGATTTAGCCAGGGCAGCAATGCGATTATGTATATCGAATTTGGCGCCGATATCCACACCCTTGGTCGGTTCATCGAGGATGCAAACGCTCGGTTGAGTAGCAAGCCAACGAGCAAGCAGGACTTTTTGCTGATTTCCGCCACTTAGGTTGGCCACGGCTGAATCTATTGAAGGGACAGAGATGTTTTGCTCATCGGCGATTTTATCAGTACTCTCATACTCACCTTTGAAGCCGAACCCTTTGATTTTACGCTGGACAAATCGCGTAATGGCAGCTGCTGAGATGTTTTCTTTTACTGAGCGTACTGGGAATAGGCCGTGCGTGCGTCTATCTTCAGTTAGGTAACAGAGGCCGTGCCCCATGGACTCCTTAACGGAGCGCTTATCCATTGGCTTACCGTCTATGGAAACCAATCCAGTCGACTCTCTTAGGCCAATGATCGCTTCGGCAACTTCGGTTCGACCTGCACCCATTAGTCCAGCAATTCCGAGGATCTCCCCTTGGTGAAGGTCAAAGGAGATATCATCGAAATAGTAAGAGCTCAAGCGATCAACGCTTAGCTTGATATTTTCGTTGTGCGGAGATAGCTCAATTCGAGATTCCTCAATGGTTCGGCCTACCATCAACTGCTCTAACTCTTTGCGTGGCGTGTTAGCCAATAGGTCGCTGCCGACTTGTTTGCCATCACGAAGACAGATGAACTTATCACTCATTCGATAAATCTCATCCATAAAGTGAGAGATAAAGATCATCGCGATGCCTTGTTGTTTAAGGCGGTTCATCAAATCAAACAGTCGGTCACGCTCAGGGGCGGTGAGGGATGTGGTTGGCTCATCGAGAATTAATACGTTTTGCGCGTGGAGCAGGGCCTTGGCGATTTCAACGATCTGCTGTTTGCCGGCACCGAGAGATTCTACTTTTTGCCCAGTTTCTATCGAAATACCAAGGTTATCCAATTGCTCCTGCGCAATCTTGTGGCAGGCTTGCCAATCTACTTTTGAGGCAGTGCCAGGCAGATCACTAATGCAGATGTTTTCAGCGACATTCAGTGTGTCGAACAGGCTCAGTTCTTGGTGAACGGCACCGATGCCATGACAACGGCCATCGATCTTGTCAACCTTCTCGCCTTGGACAAACATCTCACCTTGGTTAGGCTCAAGCAGTCCACAAATCATATTCTTTGTGGTGGATTTTCCTGCGCCGTTCTCTCCCACTAAGGCAACAATTTCGCCCGGATAGATATCAAAAGAGACATTGCTGACCACTGTCTTTCCAGAAAAACTTTTTGCCAGCCCACGCACGGATAGTACAGGTTTACATGTTTCACTAGGCATATCTGAGAGCCTCCTGCTTCAAGCGATAACCTTTATTGACAATATTTTCCACCATACAACACACTCTACGTATGCTCGTAATGCCTCAGCGTCAATATGACCTTTACCACACCTAATTGGTGCTACCAAAGTTTGATGATTCAAGCTAAATTATCAATGTCTTTACCCTCACCATTATACCCAGAACCTTAAGATATATTGGGTGACCAATGTCGAACTTATTGGTCAGTAGATGCACAAAAATAGATAATTGGTAGCACCAATATTGGTGGTGGGGGAGTAAAGGCGTGCGACAAATTACGGATGTGATCTGCTCTAGCCAGACTGGATTATTTATTGATCGACATTTTGATTTTCAACCTTGACTGGGCTCAGGTACCCAAGAGCACCGGGCCTTCTTGTTCGATTGTAATCAACCTTTGTGTATTCGCAGAGCACGTGTCGCAGCGGGTCTCGCTGCCGCAGCTGCTCCAACTCTGTTTGACAACATAAGGGCTTCTAGTCTGAATGCCGCTGAGTGGATAATGCGCTATTCCTTGGCCGTCATTGCTTACCTTCTCAGTAATAGTATTCACTTAACTCGGTGTTCATAACTGTTGGTTTTGATAAGAGAGGAATCTACTATGAGCCTATGGAACGACGCACCTAATAGATCGTTTCTATCAACTGACCTTTATAGTACATCGCTAACAGCTGTACCTGACTTCGGCAGTTGGTTTTAAGCAATATCTGCTTTATTTGTGATTTAACGGTTTCTCTGGAAACATTTCTATACTTTGCGATATCTGAACCAGACATACCATTTATCAACAAGTTGAAGACTATTCCTTCTGAGTAAGTAAAAGGTGTAACTGTATTTGTTTTTGACACTGTCAAAGCATCGATGCTTTCAAGTAGATGCTGTTGAAAATAGGCATGGTTCAACCAGTTTCTTGCAAACAACCATAGATTACGGTAGCGCTGGTAAATGATAGGGCCTATTTCTTTATCAGTATGAGCACTAAATACGATTTTATAACCATCATGTAATTTGCTAATTACGCCTATTGAGTGGTCTAAGTCGATGCTCTTTTTTATTATTTCTTGAAATATAGGGTCTTTAGTCGCTTCTTTAGGTACCGATTTTTGTAGGTAGGCGACGTTTTCGAACATCGATTTTTTGATGTACTCTCGTAAATAAATATCATGTCTAATATAGCGGAAGTACTCAGATATCTGCGTGTCTGTAATATTAAATTTAAAACTATAAATCGATCTTTGCCAGGGATCGATTAGAGTAATGTATGCCTTGCATACACCAATGCTTATGAACTCTCTCTGTAATAGGCTCTCAAACTCAGATTGGAGAAGCACCATGTTACCTAACTTGACCTCTCTCATAGCCCCTCACGATAAAGTGGTTGTGTGCCTCTGAGTGATTATAGCAATCACTAACCTAGCGATAATGAAAAATGATTGATCTAGGTCATTAATTTATCCCCCATTCGGGGGAAGTTTTTGCCAGCGTCTATTGCTAAATTTGAGCTGAAGGTGCTAAGACCAACAACGGCTCTAGGGGGTAATATGAACGTAACCAACACTTTAAAATTACTGGGTGTCACTCTTTTAGCAATAGGTAATTTAGCTTGTGATGATGATAGTGTTAAGACAACAAATGTAAGTGATGGCGGTGGAACTGAAAACGTAGTAGCGGAAAAAACCGGGTATTTCATTGACAGCCCAGTTTCAGGAATCAAATATACAACAACCAGCGGTAGTGATATCACTGATTCTGAAGGGGGATTTGTCTATAAAAGTGGTGAGCTGGTGACTTTCTCGATTGGGGGCATCCAATTTCCCGCAGTCGAAGCACAAGAGTTCGTCACACCACTAGATATTGCTGGCTATGATGAGTTATTGGCACTAAACATTACTCGATTTTTGCTGTCTTTGGACAGTACGTTTGAAGATAGAGACGAAATTACAATAGCCTCAGCAACGCACGAAGCGCTAGAGGCGGTGACAGAGTTTGATTTTAACAACGATAACTTTGACGCAGAGGTTGATGCACTACTGTCGCTGGTAAACGGCATAGAGGGAGGTCTTGTTGATAGCACGCTCGCTCAAAGTCACTTGTCATTGAGTCTTTCAGAGATCAATGAGCCACACTTGATTGGGGATTTTACCCAAGATTGGCTTGCAGGCCGAACCCTGTATCAAGTTTGGTTTGGTGTAGAAGAGAATGGAGAGAGTGAGCGATCGATTATTTTCAAATGTCAGTTCGCTGTGGACAACAGTGTAACTATGTTTGGTATATTAGGTGTCGCTGAGGGGCCTTGGTCTGGACAATACCAAGTAAATAACGGAAAGTTAACGATTGGAGTTGATGGCGAGGCTGGCGAACCCGGCGGTGAGTATTACTTAAAACATAGCATGAATGAAAATTATCTCACTGTTGGGTACTACATTGCTGGTGAAGTAGACAATATTGACTATTTTGTTCATGATGAACAGTTCGCTATGCAACTGGCTAGAGAGTTGGCTGAGAAAGCGTCAGAAAGATAGTGGCATTCTTCCACTCAGTTAACAGGGCAGGTAATAGCCATAGGCTTGCTGATGGTCGAAAACATACCAGCAAAAAGCATGGCTTAATTTCGATTTGTAATAACTTTACTCGTTCAGTAAGTCAATTCTGTATGTCTAACAGACCTTAACATCTAGACTCTAGGGCCAGTGAGTGGGTCCTCAAAAACAGACCAAAATCTTGCGGTTACTCAGCAATATCCTGCTCACAATGAGCAGGATATTGTCATCATATTGCGATGTATTAAGATCGGTTATTTGCGATAATGCTTGATGAGCTCATTTAACTTAACAACCAAGGCTCGATACTCAGTATCTTGATTCATCACAAACTCACGGATCAACTTACCTGCATGCTCTTGGAACTCAATATAGCCGTCAAAACGTGGACGCATCGAGCCCAGATCGAGTGTCTTGAGCGTGTTTTTGAAGAAGTTGTTACTATTATCGTTAGTATGCTTGTCCATCCAGGCCTGTCTGTGACCTGGCTGACCGGCTTCATCAAAGAAAATCGTTTTCTGGAAATCTCCAGCTGCGGTCATCTGAATAAACTTAGCCGCTATGTCTGGATGTTTACATTTCGATGAGATAGACAGACCCACACCACCAATCATACTGCCGCTCGGCGCACCAGTGTCTGAAGGCATTTCGTCAAAGATCACGACATTATCTAGGTAACCATTTCTCGCGTAATTTGAGTAGCCATAAATCAATGGTGTATAGACGATTTCATCCGAGCAGGCCATCTTGTCAAGCAGCTGAATAGGGTCACTGTCGAACGAGATTTTATGCGCTTTACTCAGTATCCGGTTAAGTAGCTTCAGAACCTGCTCACCGACCTCAAGGTCGAGATCTGATCCATCGCTCCAAACCGTCTTATCAGAAAGCTGAGAACACAGGGTATAGAAGCTTGAATACGCGTGAACGGGTACAAACGGTATCCCAATCACAGGGGCTGATTGTGCTTGGCTCTCCAGGCTGTCTGCTAGCGAAAATACGTCAGACCAGGTTTGTGGTATGGCTTGACCGTACTTATCCATCAAGTCTTTTCGATAAGCAGAAACCTGAGCGGCAGCATCTGCGGGTAAGGCCCATTGGTGCCCCTCCCAGTGATAACTCTCAAAGCTTCGGCCGACAGAGTTCTGTTTTTGATCTTCAATAAACTCTTGGGGCAAAAGTTGGTCAAGAGGCAACAAGAGTTCCTGCTCGTAAGCCACACCAATATGCGGGTGGTCGATCATGATGAAATCGTATTTGCTTGCCAGTTGATCGAGTGGAAACAGCTCAAAGTCCGCTAGAGACCTTGCGTCCCATGAAATCTCTACGTCATCGTGTTGTTTGGCAAATTCAGTCGTCGCGGCAATCAGTGGCTTGACCCCTCTGTCATGAGACCACGTCATTCCTTTTAACTTAATCATTGTAAACTCCGGTTAATTTTAAACGCTTGTAACTTCTGATATCTTATCCAGCTCAGCTTTGAGCGAGATTTAGGCTCACAGAATGATTTGGTTGGTGTGGGCCCCTAAAAGCGGTGCTGGCTTATTCGAGGTCATGTATTCGCCGTCAAGTCGAATTGGGCAACGGGTCGTTTTGATCGGATCACCACCAATGACGTCGACGGTCTGAAGCGGCTCAAGTGCTTTAAAGCCCTCTTCCTCTAACAGTCGACTCCAATCCAAGATTTCTGCACACCAAACATCTCTCGCCTCTAGCACGTCTAGCCAAGCGCTGGTGGAGCGTTGTTTTACTGCACCGGCGACGATCTCTTTGATTCTGTCTCGCTGTTGAAATGCGTCATCTTGAGTGAACTGAGTCAACGCTTCACATTCTAATAACTCTGCCAGCAGGCTAATCGGCATCATAGCCAGAGCCAGATAGCCGTCTGCGGTTTGATAGATGCCGTAAGGTGCTGCACCGTAGATGTTGGCATTGGCAATTTTGCTTCGAGACGGCTCTTTATTGTCATTGACATAGGCTGTCAGTTGTTCGAACTGAAGGTCGAAGGCGCTACTCATGAGATCAACTTCAACAAGGCTGCCCTTGCCGGTTATTCCTCTACGGATAATGGCGGCCAAAATGCCTTGTACTAGATTGCCACTGGTTGCAATGTCTAACACCGGAAGGCCGACAGGCGTTGGGTTGTGCTCTCCGTCACCCGATAGCCATGTCAGCCCCGATAGGGATTGAACCAGCAAGTCTTGTCCTGGTTTATCGCGCCATGGCCCCTTGTCACCATAGCCCGACACTGAGCCATAAATTATCTTGGGATTGAGCTGTGATACCACGCCGTAATCTAGACCAATTCTCTCCATCACACCGGGTCGGAAGTTATGGATCATCACATCTGCGGTTGAGATGAGTTTTTTAACCTGTTCGAGGTCCGATTCAGATTTTAGGTTAAGCGCAACGCTTTTTTTATTGCGATTAAAGGTGTGGAATAAGAGGCTGTTGTCACCGATTTTCTGGTCGTTGATCACCAGATTTCGACATAAGTCACCCGTGCCAGGGCGCTCAATTTTAATCACCTCAGCGCCCAAGTCTGCCAATCGCAGTGCGGCTGCTGGGCCCGATAAAAAATTGGCAAAATCGAGAACGGTAATACCTTCAAGTGGTAGTGTTTCCATGAATCATTTCCTTTTAATAACTTGGCGATGCGAGGCCAACAGCTCGTGGTGGGCGAGACAGTTCGTCGTCTATCTTGCACAAAATGTTAAGCGTGTCCTCTGAGTTAAATGCTTTCTGATTTGTTCGTTTTCGCTGATGGTTTTAGGCCTCGTAAGCGCTTTGTTGTTGTTCGCGATAACTCGTTACTTGATCAAAACTTCTATTCAAAGGGCTCACCACTTTCCGAACATTTAGTCGTTGCGGGAGAGCTCATCAAGGCCCCTTTTCTTACTAGCCATTACCTCTAAAATCAGCGTCTCTTGTATGGCATTTTGCTTCGATTAAAAACTACCACATCACCCTCACATTTAATCGTGATCTTCATCATGAATTTCATATATAAACACAGCTTTTATATATAAATTTAGAGTCGGTGGGGTTTGCTTGGAAAATTTGTTATCAACTCACGCATAGAGAAGTGACCAGTGATCAGCTTACTAACTCGATCGGGTCAGTCTTCGCGTTTAGCTATTGAACGAGCATATATATATCAGACAACGATAGCTTTTTTGCCTTTCAAGGTTACTGGGATCACCTATTAGGTGCAAAAGATCACCGAGACCTGACCTTGCCCCAACGGTGGTAATATCTTTCCTTGGCTCGATTGGCATAGTAGCCGTTATGCACTTGGTTTTGGGCTGCAGAATTTCTTTGACGCCTATGGAATTAAAGATAGGGTAAACTCAGATTCAACCGGTGGTGCTGGGCATTTCTCTTCAGCTATTTATAAGTTTTTGCTCAATATCAATGTGATAGAAAAGCAGCTTAGGAGTAAAAATGTACGGTATTGGTGGGTTGCTTAATTTCGCCTTTTTGATGGCGCTAAAACTTGCAAAAAAAGGGGGCAGCACAAAGCATACCCCAAAGGTTTTGCTGTGTTTTAATCTGGTGTAGGCATAGGGATTAAGTCAGCTGAAATAGTCAGTTTTGCCTGTGTAGCGGCTTGAATTTCATCGATGCTGAACTCGGGAGCCAACTCCGTGAGCACCATCTGGTTATTGATGATCGATATCACGCCCATCTCGGTGACTATTAGGTCAACTTGGCCAACCGCAGTCAGTGGCAACGAGCAGTGTTGCAGTAGCTTAGGCTCTCCCTTAACGGTATGTTCCATAGCAACAATCACTTTCTTGGCACCAACGACAAGATCCATTGCTCCGCCCATACCGGGCACCATCTTGCCGGGAATAATCCAATTGGCCAGATTGCCTCGCTCATCAACTTGCAGGGCCCCGAGCACAGTGGCATCGACATGACCGCCGCGAATAATGGCGAAAGAATCAGCGCTATTAAAGTAGCAACTGCCCGCGATGGCTGTGATTGCCTGACCTCCGGCATTGACCAAGTCCGCATCCGCATATTGCTCATCGGCTAAAGTGTCAATGCCGAGTAGACCATTTTCACCTTGAAGCAGCAGCTCGACGTCCTTGTCTACCTCATTAGCGACTAGTGAAGGAAGACCAATGCCGAGATTCACGATATCACCGTCCCGCATCTCTTGGGCGACTCGCCACGCAATACGACGTCGAATCGTGTGTTTATCGAGTTGTGTCGTCATTAGGACTCCTCCATAAAGATGTAGTCGACATATAAACTGGGTGTGTGCACCGCTTCAGGTTCGATTTCTCCTAGTGCCACTAATTGCTCAGGCTCAACGACGACAGTGCCTGCTGCTGTCGCCATCAAAGGGTTAAAGTTTTGGCTGGTCTTTTTGTAAAATACATTGCCACGTTGATCGACTAATGAGCCACGTATCAGCGCTAGGTCTGCTTTAAGGGGCTTTTCGAGTAAGAAAGCCTGCCCATCGACTTCAATGACTGGCTTGTTTTCAGCGATAATTGTCCCGATCCCCGTTGGGGTCAATACTCCGCCCAACCCCGCGCCGGCGCTGCGAATACGCTCTGCAAGGGTGCCCTGTGGCACCAGTTCCACCTCAAGCGTCCCTTGATTCATCTGCCTGCCCGTTTCTGGATTGGTACCAATGTGCGAGGCATAGAGCTTCTTGACCCTCTGGCTAGCGATGAGTCGACTGGCTCCCTTGCCAGGCGATCCTGTATCGGTGCTGATCAGGGTGATGTCGTTAATACCGGACTCAAGCACCAAGTCAATCAGTTTCTCTGGTGCACCTGTAGCCATAAAACCGCCAATCATGATTGTCATACCGTCATGAAGAAGGGGGGTTATCTGCTTTGCTGTGGCTGCTTTTTTCATGATGTTTGCCCCTAGTAACAACGTTTTATTATCATCGCAGTGCCCATGCCACCACCAATGCAAAGAGAGGCCAGTCCATAATCGCAACGAGTGCGCTGCAGTTGATGGACTAGAGTGGTGACAATTCTATTGCCAGAGGCACCGACCGGATGACCAAGCGCGATCGCACCGCCGCAGACATTGCTGCGCTTAAGGATCCACGGCTCATCGATATTGTGCTGATGGGTTAGTGAACGGATCACGCCTAGGGCTTGGGCGGCGAATGCCTCATTGAGCTCAAACAGGTCGATATCTTCTATCGCCATATCGGCCTTGGTGAGGGTATTAGCAATGGCTGAAACTGGACCAAGCCCCATTACTTCGGGCGCTATTGCACCTTGTCCATATTCGATAAGCTCAGCGATTGGGGTGAGGTGATGCCTTTTGAGCGCACTGCCTGAGACCAATAAGATCGCGGATGCACCATCGTTGATCCCAGAGGCATTACCGGCGGTGACACTGCCATTTTTATCAAAGGCTGGTGCTAAGTTTTGTAGCGCCTGATAGGTACAGTCGGCTCTTGGGTACTCATCTTGAGTGACATTGATTTGGCGCTTACGAAGATCAATAGTGACTGGCGCAATCTCGGCGTCAAAGTAACGCATTTCAATCGCTTGAGCAGCTTTACGCTGACTGTCGAGTGCAAAGGCATCTTGTTCTTCACGAGAGATACTCAGCTGAGTCGCGATGTTTTCAGCGGTGATACCCATGTGGTAATGATGAAAGGCATCGGTCAGTCCATCTTTTAAAATACTATCTTCAAGACCTTGATGGCCAAGCCGATAGCCACGGCGAACTTGGCCAGAGGTGGTGTAACAGGCATTAGACATGCTCTCCATGCCGCAGGTAAGGACGATGTCTGAATCACCAGCGCGGATATGGCTGGCGGCGTCCATAATTGCCCTCATGCCACTGCCACAAATCATGTTGATGGTATAGGCAGGGACGGATTCGGGCAGACCGGCTCGGATTGCCGCTTGTCGGCCAGGTCCCATACCTGTACCGCCGGTTAATACGCTGCCGACAATCACCTCATCAATCTGTTCCAAAGGGAGCTCAACTTGATCAAGGGCTGCTCGCATAGCCGCTGCTCCCAACTCTACGCCAGACAGCGAACTAAGGGCACCATTAAAGTTGCCAATCGGGGTGCGCTTGGCAGCCACGATAAATATACGTTCCATGTTGATTCTCCAGTGTCGGTTTTAAGGCCAGTTTAGGGCGTCGCTCCTCATCGCGATATAGGCAGGAAATCAAAGCCGCTTTGCATAAATGCAAGCACCGAGCACAGCGTAAATCACATATTGAGATTGAGTTAGTGGTTATGGTGACAGTAGTTTACTTAGGAGAGATCGTTATGCTAAATCGTATCGCTTGTGCCCCTTGCTGTTGGGGCATCGAATTTGCGTCCAATGAGACCAACCCTAGCTGGGGAAAGGTGTTGATGGATGCTAGTGGCAGTGGGTATCGTGGGATAGAGTTAGGGCCAGATGGCTACTTTCCGCTCGAAAAGGGGCTGCTGCGCAGTGCCTGTAAAGTACGAGGCCTTGAGGTTTGTGCTGGAAAGATAGAGCTACCCTTCGCAGATACGTTGCAAATGAGCTCGATTCTGGATGAGGTGGTTTACATTTGTCAGCACTTAGCCTCATTAGAGGTCAAGACCTTGCTGATCATGGAAGGGATCCACAGTCAACGCTCTGGGCACCGACAGAATGCTGTGACCGCAACGCGTTTGACGACCAAGCAAAGGCAGGAGCTGAACGACAACTTGGATGCGATCATTGCGATAGCAAGCGAATATGGCTTGCGCTGCCTACTCCACCCTGGGGTTGGGGGTTATATTCGCTATCAAGACGAAATTGACTTTGTGCTCAATCAGATCCCTGGGTCTCGCTTAGGCTTATGTTTGGATGTGGGGCATGCTTTTCTCGATGGTATGGATCCGGTGCGTATCATCCATCAATATGGACACCGAATCGAGCATGTTCATCTGAAAGACATATCGATGCAAAAGCTGCGTGTTGCTGTGCGCGACAAACTGGAGTGGGTCGACGCCTACAGCCAAGGAATCGTCACTCCTTTGGGGGAGGGGGATATCCAGCTCACCCTAATTATGGAGGCATTAAATCAGTTGGATTATCAGGGTTGGCTGGTGGTGGAGCATGAGCATGCTTGCAATAATGCCGAGCAGGTGAGCGCTGATTTGTCTCGCAGCCGACAGTACTTACAAAGACTAATGGTTTAGAGTAGGGGACGTGATGCTCAGTGATCCTTGGTTCTATCTGGCTGCTGTTCCAGCGGTGTTGATTTATGGCGTTGGTAAGGGCGGTCTTGGGGGCGCGCTGGGTATTATCGCGGTACCGCTGATGGCTTTGGTGGTGCCACCGACTCAGGCTGCGGCGATACTGCTGCCGATCTTGTTGGTGATGGATGGCTTTGCGGTCAGTCATCATTATCGCCAGACCGATTATCAACTGATTAAACGGATGCTGCCGGGTGCAGTTATCGGTGTCGCCCTCGGAGGATGGATACTCAAAGTGACGCCCGAGGCAGGGCTCAAATTGACCATTGGCCTACTGTCTTTACTGTTTTGTCTGCAACATTGGTTGGGTAGTCCCCGACAAACAACACCGCCAGGGCGGCTAGCAACCGGGTTTTGGAGTATCATGACGGGTTTGTCGAGCACGGCCATTCATGCCGGTGGGGGCCCCGCGAGTATCTATCTACTCCCCCTCAGATTGCCAAAGATCACCTTAGTCGCCACAATGGCAGTACTGTTTGCCATCCTCAATCTGGTCAAGTTGTTCCCTTACATGGCATTGGGTGAGTTTGATAGCACGAATTTAACCACGGCCATGGTGCTGATCCCCTTAGCGCCCCTTGGGGTCAAATTGGGCGTCTACCTGCTCAATTACACCAGCCAAGAAAAGGTCTATCAGTTGTGTTATCTGTTTCTGTTTGCCTCCGGCCTTAAGCTCAGCTTCGATGGCATTCGAGTTATCACAAGCTTCTAAACAAGCGTTTAGCATTGCCTTTGCTGCCAACACAATATGCTTACCCCTCACACTGTCTAACATCGTCGAGCGATTAATTTAGATCTCCCCGCAGGCTTGCAATGAGCTATCGATTTCTGATGTTGCTTGCAGCAGAAACTGCTTGAACCTAGTTACGACGGGCGAGGACTTTTGCGGTGAGTGGTAGTAAAGGTTAAGGCTCCAGATGCTAGTTTGGTACTCTTCGAGCAAGGTAACCAGCAGCTGCTGAGCTAGTGCCGATCGGGTAACAAACTCAGGAAGATAGGCGATGCCTGAGCCATTGATGACGCCCTTAAGCAGCAGATCGCTATCATTCACTTCAATCGTCTTCGGTACTTTCAGCATAATATTTTCTACACCAGAGCGAAAAATCCAATCGTTGCTGCCAGTTAGCGTTGTTGCCATCAAGCAAGCATGTTGGCGTAAGTCCTCTGGGTGGGTTGGGCGCTGGTGCCGCTCAAGATAGTCATGGGCTGCGACCACAATAAACGGACATTGCATCAGCTCTCTTTTGACTAACAAGAGATCTTTATCGCGATAGCCTTGATAGTGGGCATTGGCGCTGATGATCAAATCACAGTGATTGGCGTGATCTAGCGCCCATGGTGTTACGTTGATATTAAAGGTAACCAGCGGGTTTTGCTGGCGATAATCTGCGATGATATCCATCAAAAAGTGGTTGGCAAAAATAGGCGTGCAGGCAATGTTGATATGACCTTTTTCCTGGTCTTGGAAATCCTCTAGCTTCCGATGGATACGCTCAGCATGATCAACAATCGGGGCGAACTCTGCATAGAGGGTTTGTCCCGCCTGCGTGGCTTCAAGTAGACGGTTGGTGCGACGACACAAAGTCGTGGCAAAGTGGCGCTCAAGATCTTGTAGCCAGCGGCTTCCTGCCGAAATGGAGATATCGTGTTTTCTTGCCGCAGAGGATATCGAGCCCGTGCGGATCACATCAACAAAAAAAGCCATCTTATCGAGCATGATAACTCCAAGTTTCGTGGGAGATGAATGTCAAAAGGGGCAGAGCGATTCGCACTCTGCCCCTTTGCTATTGAGGATGATTAGGCGTGCGCCTCCGATGGCTTTTTCGGTAGCTCTTTACCGAGTTTTTTCGCCATCGCTTCTTCCATTTTCTCTAAGCTAACCCCTTTGGTTTCAGGGACATACTTAACAACAATAAACATGCAGATGAGCGATAGTACCGCGAACAACCAGAAGGCAAAGGCACCATTAAAGTTCTCTTGCAGGTAAGAGTTATCGTTCAGCATAGGGAAGGTTTGGGTCACGATAAATCCAGTAAACCATTGTGCACCAACCGCGATCGCCATGGCTCTTGAGCGGATGCTGTTGGGGAAGATCTCTGAAATCATGGTCCAGCACGCACAGCCCCAAGAGGTGGCATAAGAGACGACGTAAAGACACAGAGCAAATAGGGCAGCATAGCCTTCTGTCTGGTTATAGAGTACATGACCAACCACGAACATCCCCAGTGCACAGCCAAAGGTACCGAATTTCATTAGTGGCAGGCGTCCAACTTTGTCGATAAGGTACATACCAAGCGCGTTACCACCGATAAATACCAGGCCAACAAAAGTGGTTTGGAATAGGGCATTTTCGGTTGAGCCAGTAATAGGTTTTAAGATTTCCGGGGTGTAGAACATGATGACGTTGATACCGGTCAATTGCTGAGCCGCAGCGACAAAGGTACCAATGACCAGGATAGAGAACAGCAGTGGTGAGCGCAGGCTAACTTGTTTATTCTTACCTGACGTTTGGCTGAGTGACTCTTGTATCTCTCCAATCAAGCGTTGGGCATGCTCGGGGTTTGAAATGCGTGACAGGGTAACTTTGGCTTCAGCTAAACGGCCCTTAAGTACTAGCCAGCGAGGAGACTCAGGGATAATAAACAGTAGTGAAGCAAATAGAGCCGCAGGTAATACCTCAGAAGCCAACATCCAGCGCCAGCCCAAATCCACCAGCCAGGCTTCTGACATACCACGAGCAATCAGATAGTTAACATAGAATACCCCGGTTTGACCGACCACAGCTGATTGCTGGAACATACTAACCGCGCGACCACGGAAGTCCTTTGGTGCCACCTCTGACATATACATTGGCGAGACTACACAGGCAAGGCCTACCGCCACGCCGCCAACGATACGTAGCAACACATAGAAAGTAAAAGTGGGGGCTATTGCACTACCAATGGCAGAGATGATAAACAGCACCGCTGCGATGAATAAGGTGTTACGTCGACCATACTTTAAGGCCGCCCAACCTGCGCCAACCGCACCGATGATACTCCCGAGGACGACACTGGATACTGCCCAACCTGTTTGAGCGGGAGAGAGTCCAAAATATTCTCTAATTGGCCCAATTGCACCGGAGATAACTGCAGTATCGTAGCCTAAGAGGATACCGCCCAAGGCGGCAATACAACAGATCCTGACAATGTAGGCAATATTATGTTTTCGAGCTTCAGCATTGGATGTCGCTTCCATGTTAATTTCCTTTATTAGAGTCCCCAAACCGTCACCTAACCATCGAATAAGTTCGTGCTGGGTTACCACCAATACTGCGCGAGTAGGGTACGAGTATTGATATCTAGTTGGTCAACTAATTATGTATGTATTATTGGTGTGGAAATTATTTTTCATTGTGTTGACATGTTTCATCATAATCTTGCTGGTTAAAGAAGACTAGTCGAGTAAGGCATCAATGCTTGAAAGTGTTATCTAAATCAAACTATGGAAAACATTTTTCAAAAGACGTTTTTTGTTTAACTTATTGAATATATAGATTATATGTGAAATGAGATCTAGCTCAAATTCGTCTTGTAGCCCCCGTTTTTCCTAGTGTTTTCCATTTTTTTGAAAATAATTGGAAAAGTTTTTTGTAGGTGAAAAATATTTTTCAATGGGTTTTTTTTTAGGTAGTGTTATCTCCAGTGAAACGAAAACTGTGAATCAGAAAGTGCTCCACAATCGACAACGCTTTTTACTTCACCCCTAAATCAATAACACCTTTGTTGGAGAATAATAATGAGCAACGTGCAATATGGAATTAGCCCACTCACTTGGACAAATGATGACATGCCAGAGCTTGGCGGTGATATCCCATTGGAGACGTGCCTTAGTGAGATGGCAGAAGCCGGCTTTACTGGGACTGAGCTAGGTACTAAATATCCGCGTCAGCCAGAGGTGCTTATCCCATTATTAGAAAAACACGGCTTGGTACTCGCCTCTGGCTGGTACAGCGGCAACCTGATGACGCTGACGGCTGAAGAAGAGATCGCTGCGATGCAACAGCATATCAAACTGCTAAAAGCGGCCGGCTGTAAGGCGATGGTATTTGGTGAAGTAAGTAATACGGTCCACGGTGATATCAATACCCCCCTTTCGCAGCGTGTGATCCTGACAATGGATGAGTGGAAGACCTATTGTGCCAAACTGACTACCGTCGCGGAGTACCTGCTAAATGAGCACGATATCAAGCTGTCATTCCATCATCATGTCGGCACCATCTGTGAGACAGAAGACGACATTAACTTGTTAATGGAATTCTCTGGCGAAGCGGTGCATTTGACTCTGGATACGGGGCACATTACTTACGGTGGCGGTAACCCAGTGACTATGATTGAGCGTTGGGGACATCGTATTGGTCACATGCACTTTAAAGACTTGCGCTTGGAGGTGATGAATGCCGCTCGCTCTGCTGATAAGTCATTCCTTAATGCTGTATTAGACGGCGTCTTCACTGTGCCAGGAACCGGTGACGTTGATTATGACGATGTCTTCGCTGCGCTTAAAGCACGCAACTACTCTGGATGGCTGCTGGTGGAAGCGGAACAAGACCCGGCCAAGGCACACCCACTGACCTTTGCCAAAACCGCTTTCGAAAACATCACAGGTTACGCCAAGAAGTACGACTTGTAATAGAGCATGCAGGGGAGCGGCCTGCTCCCCAATTTCAAGCTAGCCACATCCTCTTTACTGGGTAGCTGATGAGCTAAAAAATTTATTACTGAGGAAGACAATGAATACAGTACGCCTAACAGTTGCAGAAGCACTAGCAAAGTACTTAGCAGCTCAAATGATTGAAATTGATGGCAAAAAAGAGCAACTCTTTGGGGCGGCGTTTGCCATTTTTGGTCACGGCAATGTGACTTGTTTTGGACAGCAACTGAAAAATATTGAAGACAAAATTCCTACCTGGCGTGGGCAAAACGAGCAGTCAATGGCAACGGCCGCCATCGCTTATGCTAAAGCGAATCAGCGTCGCCGTATTGGTATTGCCACTAGCTCCATTGGTCCAGGTGCCACCAATATGGTCACAGCAGCCGGTATCGCACATACCAACCGTCTTCCTGTGCTCCTTATCGCGGGTGACGCTTATGTCAGCCGTCTGCCTGATCCTGTCCTGCAGCAGCCAGAAAATTTTTACGATCCATCGATTACTTGTAATGACACCTTCAAGCCATTAACTCGTTACTGGGATCGGATTATTTCACCTACCCAACTGATGCACTCTCTGCCGCAAGCCATTGATACCATGCTTGACCCGGAGACTTGTGGCCCAGCATTTATTGGTTTGCCACAGGATATCCAAGGTGTTGCTTACGATTTTCCAGAGATTTTCTTTGCTGAGAAGGTTCACCGTATTCGCCGACCTGAGCCGGAGCTTGCCGACCTAAAAGACGCGAAGCAAATTTTGCTTGAGGCGGAAAAACCATTAGTGATCTCTGGCGGCGGCGTACATTACTCGCTGGCTACCGATGAGTTGGCTGAATTTGCTAAGACACACAATATTCCGGTTGTAGAGACGATTGCTGGTCGCGCTACGATGCTGCAAGACAATCCGCTTAACGCTGGACCCATCGGCGTAACGGGTTCCGACTCTGCCAACTATATGGCCGCCCATGCCGATGTTGTGCTTGCTGTAGGGACGCGATTGCAAGACTTCACCACGGGCTCGTGGAGTGTGTTCAAAAACCCACAAATGAAGCTAATCACTATCAATACCGCACGCTTTGATGCAATTAAGCACCGTGCTATCCCCGTAAAAGCTGACGCTAAGCGCGGCCTAGTAGAGCTGTCAAACCTTCTTGGTGATTATCGTTGCAGTAATGAGTGGGCCGCAACGGCGAAAACCCAAGCCGATCAATGGAAGGCCTTGGTTCAGCGTCGTACCAACCCACAGCCTGGTGAGCTACTACCAGGGCTGACTTCTTATGCAGAAGTGATCGGTAAACTCAATAAGTCTATGCAGCTAGGAGATACCGTGCTGACTGCCGCTGGCGGATTGCCTGCAGAGTTAGCAATGAACTGGCAGAACTATCAGATTGGTAAGTTTGATGTCGAGTTTGGTTTTTCGTGCATGGGCTATGAGATTGCCGGTGGTTGGGGGGCTAAGGTCGCCAACCCAGATAATGATGTTGTGGTACTGGTCGGCGATGGCTCCTACCTAATCCAGAACTCAGATATCTATTCATCGGTACTGACAGGCCACAAGATGATTGTGGTGGTGT
Organism: Vibrio sabulosilitoris; assembly: GCF_055391395.1. Lineage (NCBI taxonomy): Bacteria > Pseudomonadati > Pseudomonadota > Gammaproteobacteria > Vibrionales > Vibrionaceae > Vibrio > Vibrio sabulosilitoris. The sequence goes on along the minus strand of NZ_AP029600.1, from coordinate 1,420,052 downwards.
GTGATAACGGCGGCTTTGCGGTGATCAATAAGCTGCAAAATAATACTGGTAACGAGTCATTTAATAACCTTCTCGAGGACTGTCGTCGTCCTGATGGTGAGGTCGCCCGAGTCGACTTTGCCAAGCATGCCGAGGCACAAGGCGCGCTCAGCGAGAAACTGACTAGCATCGATGAGTTTGATGCCGCTTTCGCCCGAGCGAAGGAAGCCGATCGCACTTATGTGATTGTCTTGGATATCGACCCGGTATCGCCCGCTGCTTGGTCGAAGTGTGATTGCTGGTGGGAAGTGGGTCTACCAGAGGTAACGCGCAATGACCAAACCGCGCAGAAGGTGGCCGATTGGGAAGAAGGCCGAGCAACTCAGCGCCCAGGTGTGTAACCACTCATTTGGTTAACGCTCGTTTTCTTAGTGCTCATTTTTTCGAGAAAAAATAATACTAATTGGGCTCTTAACACCCAAGCGCCCACAAGGAGTCAGATATGTTTAATGAAGAACGTCATTTTGAGCAACCTATCCGCTGGGCAATGGTCGGTGGGGGGCGTGGCAGTCAGATCGGTTACTCGCACCGCAGTGCGGCAACCCGAGATGGCCTGTTTAAGTTAGTCGCCGGTGCATTTGACCTAGATCCACAGCGCTGTCGTGACTTTGGTGAAAACCTTGGTGTCGATGGCGATCGCTGCTATGCCAATTATAAAGAGATGTTTGAGCAGGAGGCGCAGCGTAAAGATGGTATTCAAGCGGTGTCTATCGCGACGCCTAACTCTACCCACTATGAGATCTGTAAAGCTGCCCTTGAGGCAAATCTGCACGTCGTGTGTGAAAAGCCGATCACCTTCACGACAGAGGAAGCACAGGATCTCAAGCAGATTGCTGCCGAGCGCAATCGCGTGATTGGCGTGATGTACGGCTATACCGGTTTCCCTATGGTGCAACAGGCTCGCGAGATGGTTCAGCGCGGCGACCTTGGTGAGATTCGTGTGGTGAATATGCAGTTCGCGCATGGATTTCATAATGAAGAGTATGAAAAGAATGACCCAGGTCTGAAGTGGCGCGTCAGCCCTGAAGTATCCGGCCCGACTTATGTGTTAGGTGACATTGGCACCCATGCTTTCTACCTAAGTGAAGTCATCACAGGCTTAGAGATCGATCGCTTGGCCTGTATGCGTCAAAGCTTTATTGCCTCACGTGCACCTCTTGAGGATAACGCACACATCATGATGCAGTTTAAAGGTGGCGCTGTGGGCACACTATGGGCTTCAGCAGTGAATGCTGGCTCCATGCATCAGCAAAAAATCCGCATCGTTGGCTCTAAAGCGTCGATCGAGTGGTGGGATGAGTATCCAAACCAACTTCGTTACGAGGTACAGGGCGAGGCACCGCGAGTGCTCGAACGTGGCATGGGCTACCTATACCAAGATGCTCAAGGCGTAGCGGCTAACCGTGTTGGTGGTGGTCATGCTGAGGGATACTTTGAGTCTTGGGCGAATTTGTATCACCGTTTTGCCCTGGCGTTTGATGCAGCGGACCGTGATGACCAAGCGGCATTGTCTGAGATCTGGTTCCCAGGTATCGATGCGGGCATCGAGGGAGTTCGTTTGTGTGAAAAATGTGTTGAATCGGCAGACCAAGGCGCTGCTTGGGTTGAATACAAGTAATTAGGAATGACCATGACTAAGATTGCACTTCAACAGGACAGAGAGTTGGATGCCATCGTGTTGGGTCGCGCGGGCGTGGATCTCTACGCTCGCGAGTCCGGTACGGATATGGCGGATATCTCGGGTTTCAACAAGTTTGTCGGCGGCTCGGCAGCGAATATCGCGGTGGCAGTGAGTAAGCTAGGCGGCAAGGTCGGTTTCATCGGCTGTGTCGCCGAAGACGCGTTCGGCAATTACGTTAAGCAGTATATGTCGGGCCAAGGGATTAACCTTGATGGCATGAACACCGATGCCTCGGGCACACGCACCTCGGTGGCGTTTACCGAGATGAAGCCTAAAGACTGCACGGTGATCATCTATCGCAACAATGCATCGGATTTGACCATTAAGCCAGAAGAAATTGATCCCAAGTACATTGCGCAAGCGAAGGTCTTGGTCGTCACCGGAACGGCTTTGTCTGAGAGCCCTAGCCGCGAAGCAACCTTGATTGCCATGCAGCATGCAAGACGCAGCAATACGCTGGTTGTTCTTGATGTCGATTACCGCCCATACTCGTGGCGCACCGATACTGATGCCTCAATTTACTACGGTATCGCGGCGGGTCTCTCGGATATCGTCATCGGTAATCGTGAAGAGTTCGACATGATGGAAACGGTATTAGCACCAGGCAATCGTGACGATGACCAAACCGCGCAGCGCTTCTTATGCGAAAACACTCAGATAGTGGTGATTAAAGCCGGTGAGTTTGGATCTAAAGTGTATTGCCGTGATGGTTATCGCTTTGAGCAAGGCATCTTTCGTGTTGAGGCCAATAAGCCATTTGGCTCTGGTGACTCATTTGCGGGTGGGCTTATCTGGACGTTAACTCATGGTGGATCATTGGAAGAGGGGATCCGCAATGGTACCGCGGCAGCGGCGATTAATGTCAGTGGTGACAGCTGTACCGAGGCGATGCCGACGAAAGAGCAGCTTTTTGATTTTATTGAGACAAGAGCGTAAGGGCTGTACCTGTCCCTAGGGCGCGGGTTAGCCAGATTTATGTCTCCCGGGTCAGCATAGAATAGCCCTGCGGCGCTTTTGTGCACCATCGTGGCCCGGACTTTTATTACAACAACTAGATTTTTCGGACAATTTTGTTTTGCCAACGCAAAACAACTGTGAGGGAACCAAAATGGGTAAACATATTCCACCATTTGATAATAACAACCAAGCCATTATCGACGTGAACGATGAAGTCACGCCATTGTGTTATTTCAATCAAGTAGTGCTAGAGCAAGAGCAGTCTTTTCAACACAATGTCCCAGGCTATGAGACGGTAATTGTGTTAGCGGGCGGGACCTGCTGTATTACCGTCAGTAAGGATGGAGAAAGCCAAACATTTGACAACATTGGTCAACGTAAATCGGTGTGGGATGGCAACCCTGAAGCCGTATATGTTCCACTTGGCTATACCGCCGAGATCACTTGCGTAAGTGAGCAGGCCGACGTGATGATTGCCGGTGGCCAGTTTGAGGCTTCTCTGACACCTTTCTGTGTGCGTGAGGAGAACGTCGACATCGTTCAGTATGGTTCTGATGAGACTAAAACTCACCGCAAGATCAAGCATGTCCTTGGTCAATCTAACTCTGAGCAGCGTGGCCGCCTGTTGGTCAGCGAACTGTTTACCGTCGGAGCGGGCGGTTGGTCAGGCTTCCCGCCTCACAAGCACGATGAAGATCGGATCAAACAAGATGGCAGCAAAGAGACCTTGTACGAAGAGGTGTATCAGTTCCGATTTAACCCAGACTTTGGTTTTGGCGCGCAGTTTCTTTATGAGCACGAGGACGATTTTGGCCCCGTTTATCATGTGCGCACAGGCTCAGTGATTGCGATTGATAAAGGGTATCACCCAAGCGTTGCCGCGCCTGGTTATGAGATGTATTACTTTACGATTATTGTTGGCAAGACCGAAAAGTCCTTGGTTCAGCACTTCGACCCTCATCATGAGTACCAGGTAGAAACCATTCCTGGCATTAAAGATATGATTGCTAAGTTTAAGTAGGGAGAGTCACGATGCTTGTATCACTAAAAGAGTTGCTGCCACAGGCGGCAGATTCAAACTACTCGGTACCGTGTTTTAACGTGTTTGGCTATGAGGATGCACGCGCGGTGGTCGAAGCGGCAGAGACCGTTGATAAGCCGGTAATCCTAGCCTGCAATAAAGATGTGGCTGATTTCTATGGTGTTGAGACCGCCGCGGCGATGTTTCTTACTTTGGCGCGCGATGCCTCGGTTCCTGTGTGCCTGCACCTTGATCACACCTACGAGGAAGAGATTGTTTTTCGTGCCCTTAAGGCGGGATTTAGCTCGGTGATGTTTGATGGTTCACAGCTGACACTGGAGCAAAATATTGATCGAACCCGCAAAGTGGTTGATGTCGCGCATGCCCTCGGCGCATCGGTAGAAGGTGAGATCGGATCGGTGCCGTATGATGAAGGCCGTGATCATATCAAATCGATCTACACCGAGCCGGAAGATGCGCAGCGTTTTGCACAGGAGACCGGCGTAGACGGCGTCGCGATATCGGTAGGTAATATTCATCGCTTGACTGAACCCACCAGCAGTATTGATTTTGGTCGTTTGGATCGTATTGCCAGCTTGGTCGAAACCCCCCTAGTGATCCACGGCACTAGTGGGATCCGTGACGAAGACATTATCAAGCTTAAGCAGAGTCGTGTCTCTAAGTTCAATATCGGCACCTGTTTGCGTCAGGCTCTTGGTCATAATCTAAGAAATTATATGAATCAAGAGCAAGATAAGTTTGACCGTATCTACTTCATGCGTAAAGCAATGCCACATGTTAAGCAAGAAGCACTGCGCAACTTTGAGCTTTTATACTAAAAATGCACACCCCCCTCAGTTGGGGGTGTCGTTTACCCAATGCGTTCGGTATGATTGGGGGAGAACAATTAAACGATGGAACTTGATGTGACAACACCTCAAGACTTGGACAGCCTCAAAGAGGTGATCTCCAAGCGTTATCAGGGACTGAGTGGTCGCCTGCAACAGGTCGCGGATTTCGTGACTGAGCAACCGATGTTGGTTGCCGTAGAAACCATGGCAACGATTGCCAATCAAGCCAGTGTCCCCCTTTCTACCTTAAGTCGATTCGCTAACGCGATGGGCTTCGATGGTTTTTCATCGATGCAGGCCCTGTTTCGTGAGCAATACCTAAATCGCCCACGAGATTATAAAGAGCGGGTGCGCAAGGCTCGGGAGATGGAAGATGTCCCCCAAGATGCGCCCCAGGCGATTTTTCAAGACTTTGGTCAGGCGAATATAGAAGCGATTGAACAGTTACAGATATCGGTTTCTCCGTACAAGCTTGAGCGTGCGGTGAGTTTGATGAACAAAGCTGAGACGATTTATATTCAGGGAACGCGACGCGCTTACCCGGTGGCATTTTATCTCTGGTATGCACTGATGAAGTCAGATAAGAATGTCGTGCTTCTCGATGATCACGGTGGAATGCTATCTCCACTGACACGCCGTATGAGTGACAAAGATGTTTTGTTTGCGATTACCTACAATCCCTATGCACAAGAAACCAGTGACCTGATCGACGAGGCATGTCAGCGCGACGTCCCGATTGTTTGTATTACTGATAATCAAATGACGCCGCATGGTAGCAAAATGGCGGTGTGCTTTGAGGTGCAAGAAGGCGATCTAATGGGCTTTCGTTCCCTGAGTGCTTCCATGTATCTGGCTCAATCACTGGCGGTGAGCCTGATTTGTCAGGAAGTAAAATAAAAAACAACCAGTGACTTCGAGACGCAGACTTCAGAGCCTATATAAAGGAGATCCCTGAGTGAGTTTGCTCGGATCGTTTCCGACTGAGGTCACTTAGGTATGCTGGTCACCCAAGTTTTAAGTAGTCTAAACAAACGACAGTGTATATAAACCCTGCCGCTGAACTTTTTTATGCAATTAGAGTATTAACTAATACTGAGCTGCATCTTGATTTGTAATATTTGCTTACAAATGCCAATGATCGCGCCTTTAACTCCCCCGTAGAAATCTCAAATCGATGTTGAGCATGGTTCTATTACGTAGGTTACATGGTCAGCACATCGGTCGATGTTGCAAAACGAGCTTTGGCAGGGAGGAGTTATGAAGCAATGTCCATTTTGTTATTGTGAGTTAGTTTGTCGCAGTGGCATCAAGGTATGTCCGAGAAATGAAATTGGTGATTGTCGCTATGATGCGTACGCCCAACACAACCAATCAGCATTACTCCGGCCTCGTAACGCAATCAGGTTTGAAATGAAGCTCGGTGCAGCTCAAATGCAAGAAAAGGCTTAGGAAAACACTCAAATAAAATGGACAGGGAAATCACTGTCCATTTTATTGATATAGTCTGCAAACAAGTCATTGATTAAAATAAGCATTTACACAAAACTGCTCGAACCTCGAACCTCGAACCTCGAACCTCGAACCTCGAACCTCGAACCTCGAACCTCGAACCTCGAACCTCGAACCTCGAACCTCGAACCTCGAACCTCGAACCTCGAACCTCGAACCTCGAACCTTAATGTGTCATCCGCGTGATCTTATCAATCAATATGTCTTTCTTAATCGGCTTGGCTAGGTAAGCATCCATTCCCATATCGAAACAGCGCTTGATATCGTCATCCACCACGCTGGCAGTAAGGGCAACGATAGGCGTGCGTTCAAAACCAAACTCGTTCTCTAGCAGGCGAATCTCTGATGTTGCAGTAAAGCCATCTTTGTTGGGCATCATACAGTCCATCAGGATCAATTTGTACTTGTTGCCAGCTTCAATTAGATCGACCGCCTCTTGGCCATCATTGGCGATATCGTATTGGTAACCCGCATTCTTGAGATGTGTCCCTGCAACCTTCTGGTTAACCTTGTTGTCCTCAACGAGCAAGATTTTTTCTGGCGCTGTACTTGGTCCTGTATTCGGTGCTGACGCTTCGGGAGCGGCAGAGGCGGGTTCTGGTTTACTCTGCACCACGAGGTTGGGCTCTTCGGTGATCAAGCGCTCGATTTTGTCTCGCAGTAGGTCGGATTTGAAGGGTTTGGGCACATAGTCATCCATGCCACACTCGAAGCAGTACTGGATATCGTCGTCAACGACACTAGCAGTCATGGCGATGATTGGCAGCTTATTGTGATTAGTAGTTTGCTCCCAAGCGCGAATTTGTTTGGTCGCCTCAAAACCATCGAGCACTGGCATCATACAATCCATAAGCGCAAATAAGTAGGCGGGGTTGGATTTGACCATATCAACCGCTTCCTGACCATTGTTGGCAATATCGCACTCGTAGCCCATCTTGCGCAGCGCCAGTTGCGCCACCTTTTGATTGACCTTGTTATCTTCTATTAGCAGCGCCTTGGCGAGAGCTATCTCTGGCTTCGCATCCGTCGTCGTCGCTGCCGTGTACGCAGATGGTGTTGCCGTTGAGCAGATGCGTACGGCTTTGATCAAACGATTACCCAGCAGTGGATAGCTGACCAAACCATCAATCAAGTTGCCGTAGTCATGCTGTGATTGGCCATAGCGACGCACTAGGCATATCTTTGGTTGCGCGAACCGTTCGCGGAGGCTCTTACAATCGGCGAGTGTCTGGTTAAGCTCTGATTGGCACAGAACCACCACACAGTTATCGTGCAGATCACTAACGGCCGCGGTGTTTTTATACACCTTGAGGACATCCACATCGTAGTACTGGAATTCTTGCACTAGCCCCTCGGTCATATTGCCATCTTGACTGACCAAGATGACCTGCAACTTGCTTTGTTCAACGGCGGGTGAATAAGTTTGGTCAATCACCTCCAGGCCAAGCTCAAAGTAAAAACGACTGCCGTGTCCCTTTCTTGAATCAAGCTTGATTTGCCCACCCATTAACTCGATCAATTGAGTACTGATAGCCAGCCCCAACCCAGTACCACCGAACTGACGCGTGGTCGAATCATCTTCTTGGGCAAAAGGCTCAAAGATGGTGGCTTGCTTTTTCTCGTCGATACCAATACCAGAGTCAATCACCTCAAACTCGATCATCGCAAGCTTGCCGTCCATGCCATTGACTTTGGCGCCAATCGTCACCCCACCAGTTTCAGTAAACTTCACGGCGTTTGACATAAAGTTCATCAGCACTTGGCGCAGGCGGTGATCATCAATCATGATCCGATAGGGCAGGCTGGGATCGATATCGACATTGAGTGTGATCTCTTTTTCTGTGGTTTTCGGTGCTAAGATCGAGGCGATATCAAACAGCGTCTCGCGAATCGTGGTGTGGTGATGGGCGATCTGCAGCATGCCAGATTCGATCTTAGAGAAATCGAGGATGTCGTTAATAAGACTCAAGAGTAACTGTGATGAGGTTTCAATCGTATCGACATAATCGCGCTGGGTGGCGCTAAGCTCGGTGTCGGCGAGTATCTCAGAGATCCCAATAACACCATTGAGTGGCGTGCGGATCTCGTGTGACATGTTGGCTAAAAAGCTACTCTTGGCTTTACTGGCAAGGATCGCTTTATCTTTCGCTAATTCGGCTTCTTCCTTGGCGCTGATAATCCGTTTTTGGTTGTCTATTCGCTCTTTGGCAAGGTGATCCACTTTGGCGGCGAATTTACTCAGTTCATCCGCACCGGGGACTTTGACCTCAATATCGGCATCTGGAGATCGTTCAATTTGCTCAAGAGAGCTGAGGATATATTTCAACTTGGAGGTAATGCGGTGCGCAAGACTGATCCCAATCACCAAAACAATTAAGGTTACAAAACCAATGCTGGACAAAAATAGATTGCGCTGAGTATTAAAGTCCGCGACCAGTTGTGAGATTTCGCCCTTAAGCTGCTCCTCAATCGCACTCGCCACGCCAGACAGTAAGTTAAGCCTTCGGTCCAGCGCAACAAAGCCCTGTTTTAGTTCAGAGTCAGAAATAGGCGTTGTCGCCCGAGTATCGAGTAAGCGTTGGCGAAAATCATTACTTTTGATAAAGGCTTGATTGGAGAAGGTAGTCAACAGTAGCTTGACTTGTTCTTCATCGGCATTTATGGCCACGAAGCGTTCGATATACAACTGCTGCTTCTCAAGATAAGCAAGCAGCATGTCATGATGATAGGGATCACTGAGGATGTCGGAAATCTCATTATTGCTGACATCATCGATCAGCATGTGTGTGTGCCAGTTTTCTTCAGATGCCCAAAACAGTAACCACTCCAGCTGATAGAGCGCCTGTTGGTGGCCCTCGACGGTCGACAAGCCACTATGGATCGGCTCTTTTTCTAGCATTAAAACCAGTTGCTTGTAGATATCAGCCATCCAGTCGGAGAGTTCAATGATTTCTTCAGGGTCAGTGGAAATACGAATCGAACGTCCGGTTTCTTTAAGGTCTGCCACAAGCTCTCTAACCAAGATCTGCTCTTGACTTGGGAAGGTGTTCGGGATCAAGCCCTGAAGGTCAGCAAAGGCAAGTTCCAACTGCGCTGTCTCTTGGTTAATCCGCTCTTGATGAGTAGCCTTGTAAATGGTCGAGAGGTTTTCGATAAAATTGACACCACTCTCGATGGTCTGCAAGCTAGTTAACTGCTTATCGAGGACACTGATTTGCCGAGTAGCGAGAAAAATCACTAACAGTAGTGGCAGTGACAGGCCAATCAGAAGTTTTGTTTTTACCGAGTAATTATTCAGCCAACCTAGTATAGATGTCATGATTTCACCTAATTTTTCATTATGTAGGCAAACTAGTAGACAAATAGGGGATATCAACTCAAACGAAATGGCGTTCTGTAGATTGAGGTGACTTATTTCAGCCGCAAACTTGACGCAGCAATCAGTATCGGGTTTACTCTCCGGCCCTTATTTTTCAACACAAGGTTTCCTCATGGCAATAGGTTTTGATTACGGCACGGCAAACTGCTCAGTCGCTCAGCTTGAGCAAGGCATGGTAAAGCAAATCCCGTTGGTTGGAGATCAACGCTACGTGCCATCGACCTTGTGTGCACCAAACTCTGAGTCCGTGTCTGAGTTTCTGTTTCGCTGCTGTGATATTCAACCAGCAGACAGTACCGGCGAGGCGCTATTACGCCGCGCAATTAAGGTCAATCGTGAAGAAGGGCTAGAGATCCAATCTGATGACCTTAAATTTGGCCATGAGGCACTTGATCTCTACCTGGAAGATCCGCGCGATGTTTATTACGTCAAATCGCCAAAGTCTTTTCTCGGCGCAATGGGTCTGCGCGATATGCAACTCGCGTTCTTTGAAGATCTAGTGTGCGCGATGATGGTCAACATCAAGCAGCGCACAGAGCGCCACCTACAACACTCTGTTACCCAGGCGGTGATCGGACGCCCTGTGAACTTTTTGGGACGTGGTGGGGACAAGTCTAATATCCAAGCGGAAGGGATCTTGCGCCGAGCGGCGAATCGCGCAGGCTTTCGTGACGTGGAGTTTCAGTTTGAACCGGTAGCTGCTGGCCTCGAGTTTGAAGCGAGCCTTAATGAAGACAAAAACGTACTGATCGTTGATATCGGCGGTGGTACCACAGACTGCTCGATGATCCAGATGGGTCCATCGTGGGCCAAGCAGCTTGATCGTAGCGCTTCGTTATTGGCGCACTCAGGGCAGATGGTTGGTGGTAATGATCTTGACATCTACACCGCATTTAAGTGCTTTATGCACGAGTTTGGTATGGGTACCAAGCGCCAGTCGGGTCTCGATATCCCAATTATCCAATTCTGGAATCCAATCGCGATCAGCGATGTTCAGGCGCAGCGTAGCTTCTACGCTCACGAGAATGGTGCCGTGTTAAAGCACATCCTGCGAGAGGCTAAACAGCCAGAAAAAGTCCAGCGTTTGCTGCAGCTGCATAATGAGACTTTGGGCTATAGTGTGATTCGCGAAGCGGAAAAAACCAAGATCTCCCTCGGAGACCACGAGCACTACCAAGCCAAAATCAATTTGTTGTCAGAGGTGTTCGCAGTGGATGTGACGCGTGAGCGCCTAGAGGAAGCGATTGTTCCACCTACTAATAAGATTAAGGCCTTGGTCGAAGAAGCCGTCACCCAAAGTGGCATCAAACCAGACACAGTATTTATGACAGGCGGCTCAGCACGCTCACCCATCTTAACCAATGCAGTCAAAGCCGTCGTCGGCGATATCCCAGTCGTGCGCGGTGATTTCTTCGGCTCAGTCACTTCTGGCTTAGCACGTCGAGCTGACATGATCTTCAAATAAAAAAGGTACGAGGTTCGAGGACACTTCGTTTCGAGGAGCGAGGAGGCCTCCCCTAGCGGCAAACTCCTCGTCCCCCGAAGGGCGAAGCCCGTCCTCGCACCTCGAACCTGTATTTTTAGTGTTTGCGGCTAGGCCCGTTGCGCACCAAATCTTTACCGTTTTCGTAGACCTCAGCCGATACCCAGCGGCCTAGCAGAAGCTGGTGCTTGCTGTCCAGAACTGCAACAAACGGTCGGCCGTCAGTATTGGTGGTCGCAAGCGCGATGCCTGCGACATCAGAAAGGCCAAGTGCGCCACTTTCTATAGTGATAAGGAAGCTTTCAAGCTCTTCTATGGTATCAATTACCTTTGGATCGTCGATCATGATGATTCTCTGAATTGTGTTGCTGTAGCGCTAACTATACTCGTATTCACACCTGCTGACACATCCAATCGTTTTGATTGATTAGAAACAGGCCAATCAGTCGTCCTCATTGCTGCCTTTTACATCAAAGTCGATTCGCTGTGCGCCGTGGAAGATCTGAAACCTTAGACCCTTGGCTCTGGCGATGGTGATAATGCCAAATTGCTTAGCTAGGTCGAGACCCATTTGGGTTACGCCTGAGCGTGAGAGCAGCACGGGTACACCCATCTGCGCCACTTTAATCACCATTTCCGAGGTGAGGCGTCCCGTGGTATAGAAAATTTTATCCTCGCCGCTTTCTTGTTTGAGCCACATCTCCCCGGCTAAGGTATCGACCGCATTGTGCCGGCCGACATCCTCGACAAAAGACAGTACCTGATCCCCCTTGCAGATGGCACAACCATGCACCGCACCGGCTTTTTTGTAGGTGTCATTAAAGTGAGTAAGCGCCTCTAATGCGGTGTAGATCTCGGATTGTTTAAGTGTCACCTGTGGCACTTGGTAGCCTTCAAGCTGCTTCATCACGTTGCCATACATGGTGCCTTGGCCACAGCCAGAGGTGACAGTTTTTTTCTTTAGTGCCTCTTCAACCTGTCCTACATCTTCTTTAGTGATCACAGCAGCTGAGCTGGTTTGCCAGTCGATGATCACTGATTCAATCGCATCGGGATCGTTGATAAAGCTCTGATTCTTCAGATACCCCAAGACTAAAGCATCAGGTCTTGAGCCGAGTGTCATCAGCGTGACGACTTCTTTCCAGTTCAGCATCACAGTGAGAGGGCGCTCACAGGCGATTTGCTTGGTGATGACTTCACCATACTCGTCGTAGACGTCGACCTCGATGGTTTGCATCGGGTTGTCGCTGGTTTTGATGATATGGGGGTTACTCACGCCGAGCTCCTTGATTTGTAGTTGTTTTTGTATGGCAGTCGAAACTAACTTCTCTGTTATTAAGCAATGCTTGTTCCAATTTTGTCAATCAGGCAATAGATTGAGAGTAGGCACTGTTTTTGCTTTGAATACTGATTAACTATCTACTTAACTTTATTTGGGCTTACTTCGTAAACCGATCAGTTTAAAAACAGATCAGTTAAAAAGCCTATCATTTAAAAATGTCACCGATAAACATTCAATATTAATGGCACAGCGACTATGGAATCGTCACAATCCCCTAACACACATACCGAGCAGAAAACGGAAACCCTGTGGCCACTAGGCTGTCAACTGGAATCGAAAGCGATCCAGGCCAAGTTCTGGTCGACGTTACAATGGCAACTGAACAGCTTTGATCTCCATCCTCAGCAGGGCCACCCATTCCCTGTTTATCTCGAGCTGTTTAAGGATGAGCGTACCGACTATCGCTTTAACTTAAGCTCACACCAGCCAAAGTTATTTGTCGTATTGGAAGATGGCAGTGCCGAGGTGCCGGCTATCGTCAGTATCACGGCCTCGCAAAGTGTTGCGGCGCAGTTTATGGATGGCGATTATCAGGTGTTATCGAGCGATATGCCGCTGCCGATCCAAGCGTGGATGGAGGCGTTTATCGGTCGTCATGGCGAGCTGATTGAAGAGCGAAAGAACAAGAAACGAAAGGGAGCAGGTCGTTCACGTGAGCAATAGTTTTTTATCACGCTGGTCACAGCGTAAAGCCGAGCAGGAAGCGCTCAAGTCGGTCACCGATGGGCAAGAGAGCGTCGATGAAGAGACAAATCCTGAGCATGACGGTGAGGCGCGTCTTGATGACCAAGAGGAGCCTTCAGATGTTTTGGATGACACTACTTTAGAGCTAGGCGCGGCTGAGGAGCCTGCGTCAGAGTCGCAGGATGATGCGTCGGCGATAGACGTTGCAGACAGCGAGCCTCCCACCGTTGCCGAGTTACTGGCAATGGGTGCCGATGCCGCAGTGAAAAAGCAGGCACTGCGCAGCCTGTTTTTAAGTGGTGAGTTTTCTGAGGTGGATCGCCTCAACGACTATGACCATGATTACAAAGCGGTGAAGTCGCTCTCCAGTGAAGTGGTACAAAAGCTGCGAGATTGGATGCAAGAGGAGGTCGAATCAGATATTGATGATGAGGGTCAAGCTCAGGCTTTTGAGATAAATGACACCGAGGTTAATGACACCAGGGCACTGAACGACACCGAGCAAGCAATGGATGATGAGATTGGTGATGCAAATAAAGACTCAGAGATTGTCGCGGAGAAATATGAAGATGGGGCTCAGTCACCGGAACAATCGGTCTCTGATACCCAACAAGCCGACCTAGATCACGCTCAAGGCGTAGATGTGCGACAAAATAACCCAACTTCCGACTCAAAATAGCATAGGGTCATTTTGTCCATGAGCCTCGTCACATAGGTGAGACAAAATGTCTCTATCGACTGTTGCGAAAATGAAATAGGTCATTTTGACGTTAGCGCTGTCAGCAGTGATTGATGCGAAAGCCCCCAGAAAATGGGGGCTTTTTTATTTCAGGGTTAAGCCCGTGATATTGGAATGGTTATTGCTGTTAACCAGTTTATAACTAAAAAAACACGATGCGATTGCTATGTTGCGATTGCCTTGATGGAACGAGAGCAATGCTGAAAAATATACTCCAACAAAGCCAAACGGTGAATGGCAAAGCGCGGTTGTATGCGATTGAAAACACAGTTGAGTTGACCAATTTGATCCCACCGACCGTCAGTTACGAGAGCGGGGGACATACCCTGTTAATCGGACCAACCGCGATCATCACCAGCACCGCTGACCAGCTAGCGCAGATGAACTCACTCACGCTTCTTTCCACCGATGGTGAGAAGAGCGATGATTCGCGCGTGTTTTACACTCAGTCTGTCGCTGTGACAGGCTTTTTAGGCGCATTTGAAGTGCAGGTTGAAAGTGGCTTGGTGACAACGAATCTCGCTCAAGTAGCCATCGGCGCCGATCGCTTTGATGTGGTGCTCGACCTTTCGCTCAACGGCTGTATGAGCGAAGAGGTACCCGTGCCGGGTTACTACCCTGTCGGGCGAGGCTATCCTAAATTGGCGGATGCACTGGAAGAGATCCCAACCTTGATGGGCACCTTTGATAAGCCCAAATATTTCCGACTCGATAACGATAGCTGTGCCCACAGCTCTCGCGGTGTCAAAGGCTGTCAGCGCTGTGTTGATGCCTGTCCAGCGGGCGCGCTGAGCAGTGAGGGCAATGACGATATCGGTTATCAAATAGAGGTTAACCCATACCTGTGCCAGGGCATTGGGACTTGCGCAACCTCGTGTCCAACAGAGGCCATCTCCTACGCTCTGCCGAACCCCACCGATACGCAGAAGTTTATCGAGCGCACGCTGCACAACTATGCTCAAGCGGGTGGCAAGGATCCGGTGATCCTGATCTGTAGCAGCCGTCATGAGAGCTATAACGCAATGGCACTGCAAGCACTGCCGGATCACGTGGTGCCGATTGTGGTTGAAGAGTTGCCATCGGTTGGGATTGATTCTTGGTTCGCCGCGCTAGTCAATGGTGCCAGTCAGGTACTGTTTGCCGCCAGTCGCCATATGCCAGAGACAATCTTGCGTGTACTCAACAATGAGGTGGCAGTAGCGCAGGGCATGCTAGAGCAATTGGGCCTTGAGCGCGATCGCATCGATATTCTCTATCTTGAGACTCTGCGCGATGAACTGCCCAGTCTCGATTACCCAAATCTTAGTCTCAACTTAGGCGACCTTGCCGGCAACAAACGCAGTCGCTTGTTTGTTGCCCTTGATGCGTTAGCCGAGCGCTACCCTGCCAAAGAGGCCCAAGTACTGCTGCCGCAGACCGCAGCTTACGGCACGCTGGCATGCTCAACCAAAGATTGCACCCTGTGTATGGGCTGTGTGGCTGTGTGCCCAACCGCAGCCATTCAATCGCCTGGCGATTCTCCCGCGCTGCAATTTACTGAGCAAGACTGCATCCAATGCGGCATGTGTGAAAAGGCCTGCCCAGAAAATGCACTGACACTGACCCCGCGCATGAACTGGGATAAAACCGAGCGTCAGAGCGTGCAGGTGCTGCATCAAGACCAACCTGCTGAGTGCTTGCGCTGTGGTAAGCCATTTGCGCCTCAGTCGATGATCACCATGCTGCAGCAAAAGCTAACGGGTCACTCTCAGTTTACCGATGACGCTGCGATTCGCCGCATTGCCATGTGCGAGGACTGCCGCGTTATCGATGTATTTGAAGGCATGGCGCAAGATCCCACTAAGCAGTTGGACTACTAATAGGAGCCAGATGTGGACAAGCAAACAACACTGAGAACTGACATCTACTTATTGATCGCCAGTTTAATGCGTCAAGCACCGAGTCGCGAGCAGTTGCAGTTTCTCAGTCAATTAGAGGTTGAGCCAAGTGAGAGTGCCATGCAAGCGGCATGGCTTGGGGTGATCTCAGCCGCCAAAGTGCAGTTGGCTCAAGAAGACAGCCAGTCACGATTAGAACAAGAGTACCAAGAGCTGTTTATCGGCATTGGTCGTGGTGAGGCGATGCCGTTTGGCTCATGGCATATCGCTGGTGCACTAATGGAAAAGCCGCTTGCAGAGCTGCGCCACGACCTGGCGTTGCTCGGTTTTGAGCGGGCTGAGAGTGTGAAAGAGCCAGAGGACCATATCTCGGCGATCTGCGAGGTGCTCGCGCTGCTCTCAGAGCAAGATGAGCGTCAACAACAGGTGATGTTTAACAAACACCTTGCCCCTTGGTATCAGTCACTGATTAAGCAGATTAATCAGGCAGCCAGTGCGAACTTTTATCTCGCTATCGCAGCGCTGATGGACGCCTTTTTTACCCTCGAGCAGGTGCGTTTTAGCGACGCAAGCGCTCATCACAAACAAGGTCAGAAAATCGAAGTGAAGAATATCGTTGATACGCTCTAGTCATATCATCCCAGCGGTTCTTCGAGAACGGCTAGAGCGCGTCCTCTACGATAAGTGTAAACACAAGCCAAAAATAAAAACCTCAAAGAAACGAGAAGGTATACGGGAAGGAAGCAACCCATGAAAGACAAAGATAAAGTCAATACCAGCCGTCGGGACTTACTTAAGGGCATCACTGCCGCCTCCATCGCAGGCGCGGTTGTGGCCGGGGCCACCCAGGCTGCCCATGCTGACGAGAGCACGCCAGCTGACGTCAAGCCAGACAAAAAGACTGGTTACCGAGAGACTCAACACGTTCGTGATTACTACGACACCCTATAGGAGCGATGACAATGAAGTTAACTAAACGCTCAGATAGCGTCACCAAGGAGCAAAATCAGCTCGGTGTCAGCCGTCGAGCCTTCATGCGAAATACCTCTATTGCCGCCGGTGGTCTCGCCGCAGGTAGCGCGCTGTTTGGACCTAAGATGATCCAAAAAGCGGAGGCGAAGGTGGTCGACCCTGATGCAAAAACCGAAATCAAGCGCACCATCTGTACTCACTGCTCAGTTGGTTGTGGTATCTACGCCGAGGTGCAAGATGGCGTATGGACAGGCCAAGAGCCGGCGTTTGATCACCCATTTAATGCCGGTGGCCACTGTGCCAAAGGTGCCGCATTGCGTGAGCATGGCCATGGTGAGCGCCGCCTCAAATACCCAATGAAATTGGTTGACGGTAAGTGGAAGAAGCTCTCTTGGGACGAAGCGATCGAAGAGATCGGCAACAACGTGCTCAAGATACGTGAAGAATCAGGACCGGACTCGGTCTACTTCCTTGGTAGTGCTAAGCACAACAATGAGCAGGCGTACACCTTCCGCAAAATGGCCTCGATGTGGGGCACCAATAACGTTGACCACCAGGCGCGTATTTGTCACTCCACCACAGTAGCAGGGGTAGCCAACACCTGGGGCTACGGGGCAATGACCAACTCGTTTAACGATATGCACAACTGCAAATCGATGTTGTTTATTGGTTCAAACCCGGCCGAAGCCCACCCAGTGGCGATGCAACATATCCTGATCGCCAAAGAGAAGAACAACTGTAAGATTGTTGTTGCTGATCCGCGTCGTACGCGTACTGCCGCGAAATCGGATCACTACGTCTCACTGCGTCCCGGTACAGATGTGGCGTTTATCTGGGGTCTCTTGTGGCATGTGTTCGACCAAGGCTGGGAAGACAAAGAGTTTATCCGTCAACGCGTGTTCGGTATGGATGAGATCCACGCTGAAGTGGCGAAATGGACCCCAGCGGAAGTTGAACGCGTGACCGGCGTTGCGCAGGCTGATGTCTATCAAACCGCCAAGTTACTGTCTGAAAACCGTCCTGGTTGTGTGGTTTGGTGTATGGGGGGTACCCAGCACACCACAGGTAACAACAACACCCGTGCTTACTGTGTGCTTGAGCTTGCGCTGGGTAACATGGGTAAATCGGGTGGCGGCGCCAATATCTTCCGTGGTCACGATAATGTGCAGGGCGCAACCGACCTTGGCGTATTGTCGCATACCCTGCCAGGTTACTACGGTTTGGCTGAGGGCTCATGGAAGCACTGGGCAAATGTCTGGGGCGTTGATTACGAGTGGCTGAAGAATCAGTTTGACCAGACCGAGTATCGCGGCAAGAAACCGATGCTCAACATGGGTATCCCGGTGTCTCGCTGGGTTGATGGGGTATTGGAAGACAAAGACGCCATCGAGCAGAAAGACAATATCCGCGCCATGTTCTATTGGGGTCATGCGGTGAACTCGCAAACCCGCGGCGTCGAGATGAAAAAGGCGATGCAGAAACTGGATATGATGGTGATTGTTGACCCGTATCCAACCGTGGCTGCGGTAATGAATGGTCGCACCGACGGCGTCTACCTGCTGCCTGCAACAACTCAGTTTGAGACCACAGGTAGTGTGACTGCCTCAAACCGCTCATTGCAGTGGCGCGATCAGGTGATTGAGCCGTTGTTTGAGTCGAAATCAGACCATGAAATCATGTATCTGCTGTCGAAAAAACTCGGTTTTGCCGATCAGCTGTTTGCCAATGTTAAGGTTGAGAATAACGTGCCAGTGATTGAAGACATCACCCGTGAGTTCAACCGCGGCATGTGGACGATTGGTTACACAGGCCAAAGCCCAGAGCGCTTGAAGCAGCACCAGCAAAACTGGCACACCTTCCACAAAACCACCTTGGAAGGCGAGGGTGGACCGGCCGATGGTGATACGTATGGCTTGCCATGGCCATGCTGGGGCACCCCAGAGATGAAGCACCCAGGCACACATATCCTGTATGATACCTCGAAAACGGTGGCTGATGGTGGCGGTAACTTCCGTGCTCGCTTCGGTGTTGAATTTGAGGGCAAGAACCTGCTGGCTGAAGACAGCTATTCACTCGGTTGTGAGCTTGAAGACGGCTACCCAGAGTTTACCGATAAGCTGCTGAAAGCGCTTGGCTGGTGGGGCGATCTGACCCCAGAAGAGCAAGCGGCGGCCGAGGGTAAAAACTGGAAGACTGACTTGTCTGGCGGTATCCAGCGTGTGGCGATCAAGCATGGCTGTATTCCGTTTGGTAATGCTAAGGCGCGTGCGATTGTATGGGCGTTCCCTGATCGCGTGCCATTGCACCGTGAGCCACTCTACACACCACGTCGTGACTTGGTTGCTGACTACCCAACCTGGGATGACAGCGAGTCCATCTACCGCTTACCGACCCTGTACAAATCGATTCAGGACCAAGACAAGTCGGCTGAGTACCCAATCATCTTGACCTCTGGTCGCTTGGTTGAGTACGAGGGTGGTGGTGATGAAACCCGCTCGAACCCTTGGCTGGCAGAATTGCGTCAAGAGATGTTTGTCGAGGTTAACCCGCGCGATGCCAATGACTTAGGCTTCAAAGATGGCGATATGGTCTGGGTTGAAGGGGCCGAGAAAGGACGGATCAATGTTAAAGCTATGGTGACGCGTCGCGTTAAACCAGGCATGGCATTTATCCCATTCCATTTTGGCGGCAAGTTCCAAGGCGAAGATCTTCGTGGTAACTACCCTGAAGGCTCGGATCCTTATGTGATTGGTGAATCTGCCAATATTGCGACCACGTACGGTTATGACCCAGTGACGCAGATGCAGGAAACCAAAGTCACCCTATGTAATATTCGCAAGGCTTGAGGAGTGTAGACAATGGCTAATATGAAATTCCTTTGTGACACCAAGCGTTGCATCGATTGCAATGGGTGTGTCACAGCATGTAAGAATGAGAACGACGATGCGCTGCAATGGGGTATCCAGCGTCGCCGCGTCGTGACTCTCAATGATGGTGAGCCGGGTGAAAGCTCGATATCGGTGGCGTGTATGCACTGTACCGACGCGCCGTGTAAGGCAGTGTGTCCGGCAGACTGCTTTGTCCAGACCGACGATGGTATCGTGCTGCACAATAAAGATCTGTGTATCGGTTGTGGCTACTGCTTATTTGCATGTCCGTTTGGTGCACCGCAATTTCCCAAGCAATCGGCCTTTGGTGAGCGCGGTAAGATGGACAAATGTACCTTCTGTGCCGGTGGCCCTGAAACCGAGCCTGGTTCATTGGAAGAGCGTCAGAAATACGGTGCTAACCGTATTGCGGAAGGCAAGCTACCCATGTGTGCCTCGCTCTGTTCGACCAAGGCACTGCTCGCTGGTGATGCCGCTAAGGTATCGGATATCTTCCGCAAACGCGTGGTAGCGCGCGGCGCGGAGGGTGCCGGTTGGACAAGCGGTGAAGACCTGTCATATGACGCGACCAAGAGCTAACGGCGGGGTGAGGTATGATTCAATCTCTTAAATACCTCTCAACAATGCTGCTGTCTTTGATGGCAGCAGTATTGTTGACGCTGTCAATGCCGACGCTGGCTGAGCAGGTTCAGGCCAATCCGCCCGCCTCGGAAAACAGTGTCGCGCAGCGAGAGATGGTGCAGTTAACAGGTGGCCCCGACTTTTGGCGCCAAGTGAGGCAAGGCCAGACCGGAACCACATCATCCCAGTTTCCTGAACACGATACCTTGATCAGTACCCCTGGTCAGGCTTGGTATATCCTCAAAGAGAAGTGGATGTCACCAGCCGGGGCAGTGGCGATCTTTGGCAGTATAGCTATGGTGACCTTGTTCTATGTCGTCGTGGGGCCGATGAAGCTGAGCAAACCCCGCTCCGGGCGTAGGATCAAGCGCTGGACGCGGATGGATCGCGCACTGCACTGGTCGATGGCGTTCACTTTCCTCACACTGGCCTTTAGTGGTCTGATGATGGTGTACGGCAAGCACTTCTTAAAGCCTTATATCCCAACCGATTTATGGGGCTTTATTATCATGCTCGCCAAGCAGTATCACAACTACGTCGGTCCGCTGTTCTACGTGCTATTGATTTGCCTGCTGTTTAAGTGGTGGAGTAAATCGATTCCAAGCAAGGTGGATTTGCAGTGGATGCTTAAGTTTGGCGGCATGTTTGGCAAACACAAAGGCAGTCACCCATCGGCAGAGTTCTCCAATGCGGGTGAGAAGATCCTGTTTTGGATGTTGATCATTGTCGGCAGTGTGGTGGCACTCAGTGGTCTGGTGCTCGACTTCCCAATCTTTGGCCAAACCAGGCGGGATATGGAGCTGTCGAACCTAGTGCATGGTCTATCAGCACTGATCCTGATTTGTGGCTTTATCTTCCACATCTATATCGGTCTATTTGGTATGGAGGGCGCACTTGAGGGTATGGTGACAGGCGAGGTCGATGAGACCTGGGCGAAAGAGCACCATGACCTGTGGTATGAAGAGGTTAAAGACCAGCAGGGTATTGAGCAAACCAAGGTAGAGAGGGCAGCACAGTTAGATGGAGGAGCAAGTAATGAACAAACCTCATAAGGGTATTTGGGCTGCGTACATATTAAGCTGCTTTACGCCGTTTACCTGCTTGATCTCAGGCGTTGTCGCGATTGTCTATGCAGGCTATCGGCTTGATAAAGGTGAAGATGGCGAGGTACTGGACTCTCACTACTATGGTTTGATCCGGACCTTCTTCCTTAACTTGACCTTCTTTGTGGTGTTGATTGTGACTGTGGCGACCTCCAATGGGGTGCTAAAGGGCATTAATGACTACTGGTATCGCAGTCATATCATTGATGATATTGCCTATTACATCCCATACGTGGGAATGTTGATTGCATTAGTGGCAATCCTGCTGTGGTTTGTACGCATGTATAATGGCATGAAATTACTAAAGCAAAATCAACCGTTAAAACAGATAGTTGGGCCTCACCTTTAGTTGAGTGTGAAAAGTTATTAATAAAAAGAGCGGCTTAGGCTGCTCTTTTTGCATTGGAGGTGGGAACTTTTTGCCTAGATTATTAGACAAAAGCTATATACCCGAATGATCTCAACAAGCAGTTCTTGTGAGAGTTGCTTGGTTTGGAGCTAAGGTCCTCGTTAGAGGGGCTTAGCTTTAAATTAGGAGTTATGCATTCTGTATCAACTCGCAACATATTGCGCTTGCAAGTTGGAATGAATCGGAAGATTATGCAACAGTCAGGCGAATAATCGCTTGTTGTATCTGGTGGCAAAGTATCACTAGAACAACTAATTACAATAATTTTATAGAAGTACTATCGGACATTTATGCAACCAAGAAGCAAAATCGCTTTACTCGCCATCGCTGTAGCGCTGGTTGGGTGTGAAAAGCAAGCTGGGGGCCAGCAGGCCCAAGTCTTACCTCTTGTCTCTGCGCAGAACGTAGAAACCATTGAATATCAGCCAAGCAAATCCTATATCGGTCGTGTGGAAGCGGTCGAAGATACGGAGATCACCGCGCAGGTAGCAGGTTATCTACAGCAGCGTCACTTCCAAGAAGGCCAAATGGTCGTCAAAGGTGACCTACTCTACACCATCGAACCGTCCTCTTTTGAGGCGCAAGTCGCAAGTGCCAAAGCCGCCGTTGCTCAGGCCGAAGCTGCGCTGAAAAAAGCCCAGTTGGACTTTGCTCGTGGTAAAGACCTTCTTCCCCGAGGCAGCATCTCACAGTCTGAATTTGATGCGTTAACCGCGGCTCAGCTGGGCGCCGAAGCGCAACTGGCGGCGAGCAATGCGCAGCTTAATCTAGCTGAGGTA
The DNA here is from genome assembly GCF_055391395.1 of Vibrio sabulosilitoris. Taxonomy (NCBI): domain Bacteria; kingdom Pseudomonadati; phylum Pseudomonadota; class Gammaproteobacteria; order Vibrionales; family Vibrionaceae; genus Vibrio; species Vibrio sabulosilitoris. The sequence goes on along the minus strand of NZ_AP029600.1, from coordinate 1,397,718 downwards.
AACCTTTCTTACACTGAAATTCGCGCTCCATTTGATGGCCGAATCAGTGATAGTAAGGCAAGTAAGGGTGATCTGGTTTCACCATCATCGGGCGTGTTGACTACACTGGTGAGCCTTGATCCTGTGCACGCTTCTTTCAGCGTCAGTGAGCGCGAGCGCTTGAGCCTTGGTATCGACAAGGTCAAAGGCGATGGCCGCGCTGAAGCGCAGGCGGTGCAGGTTCAGGTTGAGCTGGAAAATGGAGCCACCTTTGGCCACTTCGGCGAGCTAGACTTCTTGGGTAATCGCATTGACTTGCAAACCGGTACTATCGCGATGCGCGCCTTGGTACCTAATCCAGAGCAGCAACTTCTGCCAGGCCAGCATATCAAAGTGCGCCTGCTTGATAGTCAGAAACGTGATGTGGTGGTTGTGCCACGCCGCGCCGTTCAGACTGACCTTGAGGGCAACTTCGTCATGATGGTTGCTGAGGGCGATGTCGCTGAGCGTCGTAACGTCGAGCTTGGTACTCAGGTAGAAGATGGCGTGATCATCTCTGCAGGTGTTGAGCCAAACGAAATGATCATCACTCAAGGTTTGCAGCGTATTCGTAACGGAGTGCCAGTACGTCTACAAGAAGCGCAAGCTGAGTAAGGGGTCGCCACATGCTAAGTCGCTTCTTTATTCAAAGACCAAAGTTTGCTTTGGTCATCTCAATTATTCTCACCTTGGCAGGTGCGATCGCTCTCGCGGTACTGCCGGTAGCAGAATACCCTAAAATTAGTCCGCCATCAGTGAGCGTGACAGCCTTCTATACCGGCGCGAGTGCCGAGGACGTTGAACAGGCAATTGCAGATCCGATAGAGACCTCGGTCAACGGGGTTGAGAACATGATCTACATGTCCTCAAAGAGTGCCAATGATGGCTCGTACAACCTCAACGTGACGTTTGAGGTGGGTACGGATCCTGACATGGCGCAGGTAAACGTACAAAACCGCGTGTCGCAGATCGAATCCAAGTTGCCTCAAGAGGTGCGTATGGTCGGTGTGACGGTGAAAAAGCGCTCGCCCGACCTGTTGATGGTACTCAACTTCTACTCACCCGATGGTCGCTATGATGATCAGTTCTTGATCAACTATGTAAACCTCAATATCAAAGACCAACTGGCGCGCGTAAAAGGCATCAGTGAGGTTAACGTAATTGGCGGTGGTGAATACGCGATGCGTGTTTGGCTTGATCCAGAAAAGATGGCCAACCTTAAGCTGACCACTTCAGATGTGTATGCTGCGCTCGCGGAGCAAAACGTTCAGGTGGCAGCCGGTCGTATCGGCTCTGCGCCCTATTCAAGTGCGCAAGAGGTGCAGTTTAACCTAGTAACAAAAGGCCGCCTGGAGACGGTTTCTGAGTTTGAAAACGTTATTCTACGCGCTAACAGTGATGGTTCAACCGTTTATCTTAAAGACGTTGCCCGAGTTGAGTTAGGTAAGAAATTCTACGATGGCAACGGTAAGTTCCGTAATCAAGATGCCTCGATTGTTGCGCTGAACCTGCAGTCTGATGCTAATGCGCTAGAAAGTGGTCAGGCGGTGATGGACTTGCTCGATGGCATGAGCGCCAACTTCCCAGAGGGAATGTCCTACGAGACCAGTTACGACACCACGATTTTCGTCGCCGAATCCATCAAGGGCGTAGTCAAAACCCTGATTGAGGCAATCTTGTTGGTTATCGCGGTAACTTACCTGTTCTTGGGTAGTGCGCGAGCTACCTTGATCCCTGTTGTCGCTATTCCGGTTTCCTTGATCGGTACGTTTGCCATTATGCAGGCAACGGGCTTTACGATTAACACCGTGACGCTGTTTGGTCTGATCTTGGCAATCGGTATCGTGGTAGATGATGCGATCCTGGTTATCGAAAACGTTGATACCACCATGGCCAAAGACCCAAGCCTGACACCGCGTAAAGCGACCTTGTTGGCGATGAAAGAGGTAACCGGTCCAATCATTACCTCGACCTTGGTACTGCTGGCGGTATTCTTGCCGGTGGCCCTGTTGCCGGGTATCACGGGTATCATGTACCGTCAGTTCGCGCTGACGATCTGTATCTCGGTGGTGATCTCATCGATCAACGCACTCACGCTCTCGCCAGCGCTGTGTTCATTAGTGCTCAAGCAAGGTGGTGATAATACAGCGAACTGGTTTAAGGCGTTTAACCGCGGTCTTGATAAAGTCACTCACCGTTATGGTCAGGTGGCCGGGTTCTTGGTTAAGAAAACCTTGCTACTGGGTACCTTCTTTATCCTCGCGATTGCGGCGGTAACTTTCTTCGCTAAGACCACGTCATCGGCGTTCGTACCGCAAGAAGATAAAGGTATCTTGTTGGTTAACGTGCAATTGCCAGATTCGGCTTCTTTGTCACGCACCGAAGAGGTGTCTGAAAAGCTGATGGATATCGTCTCTCAAGAGCCAGGTATTGACGGCGTGACGGTAGCAAACGGCTTCGCGTTTATGACTGGTGCAGCCGCCTCAAATGGCGCCTCGCTGTTTATTAAGCTGCACGATTGGGGTATGCGAAATGGACTAGACGGTGACCATTCAGCCAACGCCATTGCTGGGCGCATCAACGCGACCGCTGCACAACAGCTGCCGCAAGCGATTGTGTTTGCTATGGGACCGCCAGCGGTACCAGGTATGGGCGCAGCCTCTGGTTTCGAGTTTGTACTTGAGGATACCCTAGGTCGTAGCCGTACCGACTTGGCGATGGTGATGGCGGATGTGATTGCAGAGGCCAATAAACAGCCAGAGATCGCCTACACGTTTAGTACATTCCGTGCCAACGTACCACACTACTATGTGGACATTGATCGCGAGAAAGCGCAGCAGCTCGGTATTCCACTGTCATCGATCTTCCAAACCTTACAGGGTAACTTAGGCTCGATGTACGTGAACGACTTCACCATGTTTGGTAAGAACTACCGCGTGACCATGCAGGCAGACAGTCAGCATCGCAGTACGATGGAAGATCTTGAGCTATTCCATGTTCGCTCTTCATCAGGTGCGATGATCCCACTGAGCACTCTAGTCAGCTTTGAGCAGGTATTTGAGCCGGATGTGGCATGGCGTTACAACATGTACCGCAGTGCCATCATTCAAGGTCAAGCGGCACCGGGTTACTCAAGTGGTGATGCGATCGAAGCAATGGAGCGCGTGGCGGCAGAAATCCTACCACAAGGCTATCAGCACGAGTGGACGGGTATGGCTTACCAAGAAAAACTCGCGGGTAACCAAGCGATTTACGCCTTTGCTCTAGCATTGATCTTTATCTACCTATTTATGGTGGCTCAGTACGAGAGTTGGTCAATCCCACTGGCGATCATCTTGGTGGTACCAGTGGCGACACTTGGCTCCTTCTTGGCGCTGAACCTTGCGGGTCTTCCGCTTAACCTGTATGCCCAGATAGGTCTGGTACTGCTGATTGCGATGGCCTCGAAGAACGCGATTCTGATCGTAGAATTTGCCAAGCAAGAGCGTGAAGAGAAGGGTGTTGAGCTCAATGAAGCAGCGGTACAAGGCGGTAAGCTGCGTTTCCGCGCGGTGAACATGACCTCTTGGTCGTTTATCTTGGGTATCTTCCCACTGATCTTCGCCTCAGGTGCAGGCCACGTAAGCCAGAACTCACTCGGTATCTCACTCGTCGGTGGTCTGTTGTGTGTATTGCTCGCCGGTACCTTCCTCATTCCTGGCTTCTTTGCTGTGATCCAGCGTCGTCGTGAGAAGATCCATGGTGGTAGTACTAAGCTGATTCCGCTCGATGATGAGTAAGCATATTTAAATTTCCAATAGCTAAAGCGCCAACGTCAAACGTTGGCGCTTTTTTACATCTGCCACAAAGCCCGCATGATGGTCTACTTATACGCTGCAACCAAGGGTTCCATGTTTCTTGAATCAGATCACTAACGCTGAAGCTCAACTAACTGCTTAAACTCCTCAACAATCATACTCTTAGCAAAGGTAGCCACCGGCCCAAGTTGATGCATGGTGTTGTTCATCAATATATAGCTCCAGCGCCCACTGCCATTTAAAAAACTGGTGTTGAGCGGCACAAACTCTTGTGCGTTGGGGTGTGATTCAACAATCTCAGAAGGAAGTATGGCCCATCCTCCCGTACGCAATACCTCAAACAGCACGTCAATACTGCTGATCAGGGCTTTATCGGGTGAATAGATCATCTTTGATCCAAGAGTGGTCTGTGCATGTTGCTCAAAGATGTACTGTCGCTGTGATTGTAGGTCGACCACGTCAACACTAGAAGAACTAGCCAGGTTATTGTTTTTGTGTGTGTAAAAGTAGAATTTCGGGTAGCCAAGATTAATAAAATTGAGCCCCTTGATAGGAGTCGCATTGCCGTCGCTAACTACAATTACCAGCTCTGCTTCTTTGTCCGTGAGTGCTGCTAGTGCGTCGCTACGCCCGCGCAGCAGCCAATTGATCTGAGTATTTGGATATCTTTGATAGACCTTAGCTTGGATACGGCTAATCTGAGCGGCAGAAACGGAGATATCGTGAACGATGTTGATCTGCTCTTCTTCACCGAGCGAGAGACTTTTTGAGCGGCTATTAATCGACTCAATTTGATGCATGATGATCTTGGCATGATTGAGCATAGCATGCCCGTTTGGTGTGAGCGTTGGCTTTCTTCCCTCACGATCAAACAGGGTGATGTTCCAATCTATCTCAAGGTTGCCCACTTGTTGGTGCAAAGTCGCGCGATCTTTACGTAGTCCCCTTGCCGCAGCGCTAAACGACCCGGTTTCAGCTACGCTGATAAAGGCCTGCATTTGTTCGAAACTGATTTTCACGCCATTTCCCTTGTTAGGTTTTTTCCAACAAAACTGAAGTTACATTGATTTTATACTCGCTATACTCGTGCTTCAAGAACACAGTCAGTTAATCAAAGGTGAAACATGAAACTAAAAAACGTGGCGCTAGGCCTGTTAGCAGCAATCGGAGCGACAACAGTATTCGCACAAAGCCCTGCTGTTATGGAAGGATTTCCACCATCGCCGGAGTCACAGGTGACATTTGGCAACTACCGCACCTCGCCATTTATGGAATGGTCATTTCGCAATGTAGGCGCGGCGCTTAATGTCGTGCAGATCCCACGCGCTGGTCAGATCCATGAGTTAAACGAAAAGCACGACGCAGCACTGGGCAAGGTGCAAGTGGTGGATGCTAAAGGCAATACAATCAGCGTCGACCAACTGCTGGAAGAGAACCATACCGATGGCTTCATTGTCCTTCAGGGCGATGATATCGTGTTTGAAAAGTACTTTAATGGTAACTCTCAGCATTACCAACACATCTGGTTCTCAGCGACCAAGTCGTTGACTAGTACGGCGTTCGGTATCTTCGCTGATATGTATGAGGTGGATCTAAACGCGTCACCGGTTAAGTATCTTCCTGAGCTAAAAGACAGTGGTTTTGAGCGAGTGACCATCCAAGATGTGCTCAATCACTCGACGGCAATTGATTTTGAGGAAAACTACGTCGACCCTGACTCAGATTTCTTGAAGTACTATGGCCCAGCAATGAACATGGCGTACATCCCAGGCGGTCGAGATGTGCAGCCTGGCAGCACTGAGATTTACGGCATCTACGATTTTCTTGGTAAGTTTATCGGTGAAAACGAAGCATTAGAGCCAGGGCACTTGTTTGAGTACAACTCGGCTAACTCGGATGTACTTGGTTGGATCATGAGCCGCATCTCAGGTCAGGCGTACAATGAGTTTATCCAAGAGCACCTATGGTCTAAGCTTGGCACCGAAAATGATGCCTACATGGCGGTCGATCGCGCCTTTATGCCAATCTCGACAGGTGGTATGAACACCACACTGCGCGATGCAGCACGCTTTGGCGGCATGATCCTTAACCGTGGTTTCTATAACGGTCAGCAAATCGTTCCGAGCAAATGGGTCGATGCGAGCCTAGAGCTTGAGGAAGACGATTACTTGCGTACATCGCGCAACCCACGTTATGCAGACAGCTACCAAGCGTACAAAAATATGTGGTGGGTTCTAGACCAAGAAAAGGGTGAATATGCTGCAATTGGTATTCATGGTCAGGTTATTTATATTAACCGCGATACTGAGACCGTAGTCAGCTTCTTCTCAAGCCAACCGGGCGCTTCTGCCGTCGGCAATGAGCACATTTGGTCGAAGATTTATGCCGCTCAAGCGATTGCCGCTGAACTAAAATAGATTTTCTGCTCAGCTGAAACCTTGATAAAACCGATACCGCTACTCGCGTATCGGTTTTTTTGTGTCTAATGAACTGAGGACTTGTCACTAGTTTAGGTTGGTGAACTCTTTGACAATGCACTGCTTGATGCACTCAGAGACAGGGTTATCGACCAAGTAATTTTTACTGAGCAAGGAGTAGCTAAAGTGCCCTTGCTTAATAAAAAAGTCGGGTTGTAACTGTTGATAAGCGCGTTTTATCTCGGGCTGATTCATTATGTTACACGGCAAAATTGCCCAGCCGCCGTGCTTGAGTAGGCTCAAAATTAAGTCTAAGTGGCTGACAACAGAGATATTAGTACTGATTTTGGCTTGCCGCCCAGTATGGGTGTCTAGCATATTCTTGAGGACGTACTGAACTTCTCTCTCTAGGTCAGCCATAGAAATCTGCTCTCGCTGCGCGAGAGAATTGCTAGCGTGACAGTAAAAGGTGAACTTAGCGTCGCCAAGATGGAAAAAATCGACGCCGGTTGCAGGCAAGGTTCTGCCCTGGTTGAGCGTCACCGCGATATCACATTTCTGGCTTTCGAGTGCTTTGACAGAGTTTGCATAGTTGCTGTGAGTCCAGTGAAGCTGGGTGTTGGGGTATTGAGTGCTGACTTGGTTATGTACCCTGCCTAGCAGCTCCGTTGAGATGCTGCAGTCATAGTAAATATTGATCTCTTGCTCTTCATTCCTGACCACACTATCACAGGTTGCCTCTAGCAGCTGCGCCTTAAAAATAATCTGCTTGGCGTGTCGCATTAAACGTTTCGCCTCAGCGGTGGGTACGGGGAGTTTTTTATCTCGGTTGAATAGTGTCAGCCCCAAGTCTATCTCGAGATTACCCACGTGTTGATGGATCGTTGCGCGATCCCTGCCTAAATAACGCGCCGCCTTGCTAAACGATCCCTTATCAACCACGGCCACAAACGCGGTTAGCTGCTCTAGCGTAAATCTCATGATGGTTCTATATCTACCAGGTAATTAAGTGGAAGTGATTTGAGTGAAAGTGAGGGCGCAATGATAATCGGTGATGACAAACAGCGAGTTATTGCGGGGCCTACTCAACACAATGGCAATAAGTATAACCTGGTTGTTAGGCACTGCCCAACATAACTGAGAATATTTATCGAATTTTATCCGTACAATATTGGGTGATTAAACACTAAAAGCGAAAGCAAACACTAGAATAAAGATAGAACGGAGACCAATATGTTGAAATGGCATAAACCCCTACTTATGACGCTAGCTGTGGGATTCTCAGCGCACGCGTTGTCTCAAGAAGTACTGACCGCGAATCAACTCGGTTTGATGGAGGGCACGCCTGTCGCCGCTGATAAACGAGTGCACAAAGGCAACTGGTTGATGTTCCCAAACAACCGCTGGGCTTTGACTAACCCCAACGCGCTATTCCCAACCCTGCAAGTCTCTAAAGGCACAGGATCGATTTCGACACTGGCTGAGCGCCCAGAGGGGCTAGGAAAGCTGCCATTTACCCAGCCAGACAGCGATGCAGAGAATATCGATCAATACTTTGAGTCGATCTATACCGATGCCATCGTCGTGCTGCATCGTGGTGAGCTTGTGTATGAGAACTACTGGAATGATATGGATGAGAACACACCGCATATGTGGTTCTCGATGTCAAAGTCAATGGTGGGTCTATTGGCTGCGATCCAAATTGAGCGTGGCGTGCTTGAGCGTGATAAGCGAGTGGCAGACTACCTTCCTGAGCTTGCTAACACAGGTTATGCTGATGCGACCTTAGGACAAGTGCTGGATATGACGGTCGGTAAAGAGTGGGATGAGTCTTCTGAGGCGTTTCTCGACCCAACTAGCCTAGCCGTGCAGTATGGCGCGGCATCGGGCATGTTACCGGGTGGCGCACCAGGCAACGGCGTGTTGGACTTCCTACCGAAAATGGAAGGCAATACCGAGCATGGTGAGAAGTTTGTCTACGTTGCGCCAAATACCGACGTCGCTTCGTGGATCCTAGCAAGAAGCAGCGGTAAGTCATTGCAACAGATGGCTTCAGATGAGATTTGGTCCAAGCTAGGCGCAGAGCATAATGCGACGTACGTTGCTGATGGCGGCAGCACGGCATGGGGTACTGGTGGTTTGATTTCTACTGCGCGTGATGTCGCTCGCTTTGGTCAACTTATGCTGCAGCGTGGCCGTTACAACGGACAGGCGATTATCTCTGAAAAAATCATCTCTGATTTGTATGATGCAGGCGATAAAGACGCCTTTACTAAGAGCGTACTTGGCGATGTATTCCCAGGCGGATCTTACCGTAATTACTGGTGGATCAACGCAGATGGCACCATGCAAGCGAAGGGGGTCATGGGCCAGCTACTGACTATCTATCCAGAGCAAGAAGTGGTCGTGGTGAAGTTTGCTTCACGTAAAACTACCCAAGATCGCCCGCAAGATATCGCGTCAAAAGAGGCGTTTGATATGATGGCTAACTACCTTAACCAACGATAGTTTGAGCGAGTTAAAGAGTGGATGTCGTGAGACATCTCACTCTTCTAATCAGCGAGTGCCTAGGCACTCGCTGATTTTTTTGGTAATACATCTATAAACTGTTCTTACTCGCAGGCGTAATACATATCAACCAGGCTTGGTTGTTATAATATAATAGTGATAAAAACTGGCTGATAGCGTTTATTAAGGTGAGGTTCAATTATTGGTAATCACCTTAATTCAATAAAGTGGGGGAGGAGTTTCTGTAAGTCAAGGCTGATTTTCTTGCTTATTTGGGGCGTAGTTGGTCGTGCTTTATCAATAATTAAATCTGAAAATAAATTGTAACTTTAGTGAAGTAATTCGCTGATAAATTAATTCGCGCTTTGAACTAATTAAAGGAACAATACAGTGAAAAAGAGCCCTTTTATATTATCAGTACTGGCGATAGCAGTGCTGGCAGGCTGTAATGAAACAGATACTAAGTATGTTGAAGTTGATAGAGAGATTGCAGAAAGCATAGATACTGGACCTTATGCCTGTACCGAGGAAGAAATTGCCAATTCACCAAATAAAGACTGCCGCTTGTATATTAAGGGCTCAATGAATAGCTGGTCAGCACCACCTGAAGCTCAGTTCCATTATCAGGGAGAAGGCGTTCACACCGCACTGTTTAAAATGGAGTCAGGTTCGTATTCATTTAAAATATCTGATCCAGAGTGGAGCGCTGAGCGCGATCTTGCTATATCTGAAAGTGAAGACAGCCTTGTCACGACAGATGTGCTTTATGAACTACAGCGAAAGTACGATGACTTCGGTAACCAAAATATGGATATTGAGGTTGATGGTCAAGACCAAATTTACAAGTTTTCTTTAGATGCTAGCTCGGGTATTAATAACCCAACCCTATACATCGAAAATATTACCGACTCTGATAACGATACGCTGAGCTCGAGCATATACTTAACCGGTAATTTTAGTGACTGGGAGCTACAGGACCAATATCAGTTTGACTACGTAGGAGCTGGTAATTATCAAGTCACAGTTAACTTTGAACAGCAGCAAGATATTCAATTGAATTTAGTGCAAAGTCTTGATGGTGAAGAGTTGGTTTATGGTGGACTTAAAAACCAATTGGTTGATCTGAAAGAAGGTGCGTCTGCACTAACGACTTACCCTGGTGGTGTAATGCACGCCTCTGTTGAGGCTGGTAGCTATGTGTTTGGCATCTCCACTCTGGGTGATGGTCAAGTTGCTATACCAGTGTCAATGTCTAAGGTTCGTGCTAATTCTGGTTATGACAAGCTGACAGCGCCATATACACCAATCAGTCTAGGTGCCGATGGCAGCACCCATGCCGATAGTCTCAAGTGGACCATTGTCTCTGACAATGTTCAAGTGACACTGGAAGATGATGAAACCCAAGATGATCCGGACTTCCGTCAAATCGCTACTGCCGATTCGACGGGTCGATACCAGGTAGAGCTTACCACCAATCTAGGCACTATCGCTGAGTCAAGCGATGCCCACGAGGTTGATGTGGTCGATATGAGCCGTGCTAACAATGTTATTCTGATGATTGGCGATGGTATGGGGTATGCTCAGCTGGATGTGACTCGTGCCTACAATGGTGAACTGCTGTTTATGGACTCGGCGCCACACCGCGGCCAGATCCATACCGCCAGTGCCGATACGCTTGGGTTTGAAAAATTAGCTGGACTAGGGATGAACTACTACACCGACTCGGCCGCTGCAGCAACCGCGATGTCTACCGGGGTTAAAGTGGTGTCTGGTACCATTGCGCAAGCAAGACCAGGTGACGGCTCCAACCTAGAAACAATTGCTGAACAAGCGCAAAAAATGGGTAAATCGATTGGCGTAGTTGCGACTTCACACTGTGTGCACGCAACGCCTGCAGCGTTTGTTTCTCATGGTCCAAATCGCAATGACTTTGCGCAACTCTCTGAGAGCATGTTTGGCGATGTTCAACCTAACTTAGCCATCTGTGGCAGTAAGAAAGTGAAGGATGTTGATGTTATCAGTCAAGCGGCTGAGAACAACGACTACATCGTGGTGAAGAACAAAACTGACATGTTGTCGGCGATCGAAACATTACCAGCAACCGACGAAGATGCCTCGATTAAGTTTGCGGCGATCTTCGGTGAGGATGAGATCCCGTATGTGAAGCCTTCAGATTACCAAGCGGATCAGGGATGGAGCTACGAGAGCCTCGATATTCCGCATATTGAAGAGATGACGGAAGTTGCGATCGAAATTCTATCGCGCAATCCAAATGGCTTTTTCCTGATGGTGGAAGGGTCTCAAATTGATTTCGCCGGTCACCTTAACGATGAAGAGCGCCTAATTATTGAGACGTTGAAGTTCGATGAATCTGTTGAGAAAGTGGCTAATTGGGTAGAGCAACGTGATGACACCATGGTCATTGTCACGGCAGACCATGAAGTCGGCGGGCTAGAGCTGATAAAAACCAATGGTGCTGGCGAAATTCCACAAGTGAGCTGGCTGTGGGGCAATCACACCAACGTCCCTGTACCTATGGTGGCTTGGGGTGTAAACAGTGAGGTTGTACACGGCCGCTCTATTGATAACACCTCGATTCACGCAATTATGCATGGTGCATTCGTTGCGAATTAATCGCTAGTCCAGAGTAAGAGAGACGCCCTTGCGTAAGCAAGGGCGATACCAAAGATATGATAAGAATATTACTCGTTATCGGCTTGAGCGTATGGAGTAGTCTGGTGGCTGCAGCTTTAACGCCACTGTCATGGCAGGAGCTGATCCCACCTGAAGAGCGCCAGCAGGCGTTGCTTCAGCCGATTAACCATGATATTCCATTGGATGTACAAGCTTCTCAGATTAGGCAGGGCAGCATGGTGACTGATCTAAATAACACCGAGCAAACCCTTGCTGGTTTTGTGGTGCCACTGGGTATCGAAGCGAACAAGATAACCGAATTTTTGCTGGTCCCCTTTTTTGGCGCGTGTTTACATATCCCCCCACCACCGCCAAATCAATTGATCCTTGTCGAGCAGGCTATCGATTATGTCGAGCCTTGGGAGCCGATAGTGTTGCAGGGCACGCTAAAGGTACAGACCCATACCTCTGATGACATCGAAAGTGGTTATCGTCTTGAAACAAAAGGTGAGTACACACTTCTCAGCAGCCTTTAATTGGGTGAGTGCTTGTCGTAGTAAGGCAGGGTGTGGCTGTCGGTTCACAAGCAGTCTATTTACAAGCAACTTGCAACGGCGCCATCTACGATCAGGTAGCGCCTCATCTGCAAAAGAACATAAAAGACACCCATATTTATGTGGGAACACGAACACAGTCTACACTTGAAACTGGTTCCCTATGAGGAAAGTGACAATGCCAAAAGCCCGATGCGAACAAGTTAGCCTTGATGATACCGCCTATTACCACTGTGTTTCACGTTGTGTACGCCACGCGTTTTTATGTGGTGTAGATCAAACAACAGGGAAGAGCTTTGAGCATCGCCGAGGCTGGGTAGAGCAACGCCTTCTGGCATTAGCGGAGGTGTTTGCTATCGATATATGCGCGTATGCAGTCATGAGCAACCATACCCATGTTGTGCTTCACATCAATCGTGACCAAGCCTTAAGTTGGGATACACGTCAAGTCCTTGAACGGTGGCATACATTACATAAAGGTACGTTGCTTACTTCACGATTTCTCGATGAGGAATCGTTAGATGAAGCCTCACTTCGATCAGTGATGGAAACGGCAGAGGTTTATCGGAACCGGTTACACGATGTGAGTTGGTTTATGCGGGACCTCAACGAGACAATTGCTCGCCAAGCAAACAAAGAAGATGGCTGCACCGGGCGTTTTTGGGAAGGGCGGTTTAAATCTCAAGCATTGCTTGATGATGCAGCGTTGTTGGCCTGTATGGCGTATGTTGACCTCAATCCTATTCGCGCCAACATTGCTAAGACACCAGAAAACTCTGATTTTACGAGCGTCAAAAAACGTACAGACAAACTAAAACACTCTAGGGGCAAGCCGAATTCACCAGTGCAGCCTGAATGTTTATACCCATTTGTTGGCAATGAGAGCGAACATACGCCAGAGGGGTTAAACTTCAGTCTCAAAGACTACCTACTGCTGATTGATATGAGCGGAAGAGTGATTAGAGAAGATAAACCCGGCGCAATATTACCAGATTGCCCTCCTATACTCTCCAGGCTTGGGATTGACGAAGCGTTTTGGACGGTACTAGTTACCTCGCTAGAGGAAAATTTCAGCGGTCCAATTGGCACTGAGGGCGCTTTACGCTCATTTCAGCACAACCATGGATTACAGCGAATGCAGGGGATCAGTGCAGCTAAACGTTGTTTTAAGTGCGCATAGATCGATCCTCATTGGCAAATTAGGTAGCTCATAGCACTTTGTTGGGTTAAAGCGGGGGATACTCTCTCGTGAATGAGCCCATGTCACTTTTATACCCCAATTTGCTCCTACCACTCTGCTAGCTTCCTCGGGTAAGCCAACGATCACCTAGTGTTTCGTATTTACTAACGCCTGTTTAATTATGGGTGTCTTTCTATCAGCACTGGAGGATACTCTCTCGTGAATGAGCCAATGTCACTTTTATGCCCCAATTTGCTCCTACCACTCTACTAGCTTCCGCGGGTAAGCCAACGATCATCTAGTGTTTCGCATTTACTAACGCCTGTTTAATTATGGGTGTCTGCTTATTATTCTTCCTCTGGAAAACCTTCATGCTTTATTGCCTCTAGACCGGCTTTGTGCCAATCGGTTTGCTCAGAGCAAAATATCTGAGCATCAGGTTTTCTAGATGGCTCAGCGTTTAAGCAGCCTGCTGGTACTATCAGGAACTGTTTGCTTTTTGATAGATAGGGCAAGCGAGAGCCGCACTGTTTACAGAACACATTGGAAAAGGTGCGAGTGGGGTCATCATAACGTTCGGTATTATCGACCCCTTTTGTCCACTTGATATTTGTCGGTGACGTAAATAAGTGCGAAACATGCGCCGAACCAGTTAGTTTTCTGCATTGCTCGCAATGGCAAAAATAGAACTTTACGAAATCATCTTGAACGACAAAGCTAACATTCCCACATAAGCAACTACCAGTAATTTTCCTGTTCACAAATCATCTCCCTGTGTTCATTTTCTCGATAAACTTATCGTGGTTAAAAAACAATCTATTGAGATAAGGTACAAGGATTTTTAAAAACAGGTCAAGCGTCCATTAATAGACTTTAGAGATATCACAGTACTACCTTGTTGTGGATCAAAGCTGGACATTGGCGAAAAAAGTGTCAGCATAAAGAGCACGACATATATTGCCTAACCACTCATAGCCAGCCCATGATAAAAGCCACAGTCAATACAAGAGTTAATCAACATAGCTTTGGTCCAGCGAGCGAGTCATTATCACTAGAGACAGTGCCTTTGAGCGCTCTTAATCAAGATAAAGTACGAGTCAAAGTCGAAGCGACCAATATTAACCCGAGTGATTTGTTGTCTATTCATGGTGTCGGCCAGTATAGGCATACGCATCAGCCACCCAGAGTGCCTGGTTTTGAAGCCGTTGGTCGGGTTGTTGACTCTGGGCATCCAGAGTTTCGCGTAGGTGCGAGAGTCGTAGTGGCAGCCAGTGGGACTTGGCAAAACTATATCGATGCCTCACCAGATAACCTTTTTAGTATTCCCGACCACTTAGAGGCTGGTTATGCGTGTCAGCTTTATATCAATGCGTTAACGGCCTGGGTTTTGACTACAGAAATCGCCCAGTTGGGTCAAGATGATGTGTTGATTATCAATGCCGCCAGCTCAGCAATAGGAAAAATATTCGCCCAGCTATCCTCATCGCTTGGATTTAAGCTTATTGCTGTCACCTCACAACCCGAAAGCTATCCATGTGACACTCATTATGTGATCGACGCAAAACAAGACCTAGCCTCGCAAATTCAACGGCTTGGTTGCCCTAGGCCCAATGTTGCCTTTGACGCTATCGGTGGTCAGGCTGGAACTGAGCTGGTTTATACTCTTTGTGCCCACGGTCGGTTTATCAACTACGGAACCCTGTCGTTAGAGTTTTACCCGCCCAGCTTTTTCGACCACTCAAAACAGCAAGCGATAGATTTCAGTACATTTTTCCTGCGCTATTGGGAGAATGGGGTCGGTAAAGATCAGCGGCGTGAAAAGTTCACTATGATGTTAGATCACTTTATAGCAAATCAAATACAACTGGATGTAGAGTGTTATTTCCCATTAGACCAAGTGCACTCGGCGATTGAGCTGATTGAGTCTAACTCCTTTGCGTTGAATGGAAAAATTATTTTGAAGCCAGTCTAGCCGGCGAGTTACAAGTTCTCACTTACCTGAGTATTAAGGTTTTTGCGTTGTTTCCTTGCACACAGAGTAACGCCGCTTGCGATGAGAGTTATCGCGATAAAATGATAGCTTTCAAGTTGCTCACCGAGGAAAAATACACCAAAGCAGCCGCCGGAAATAGGGATCAGGTGGGTGAAGATATCACTCTTACTGGTGCCAAGTTTGCCCGCACCATAATTCCAGAACACATAAGAGAGCCAGGACGGGAAGATAATTAAGTAACACAATCCTGCGACACTAAAGTAATTGAGTGAATCTACCGCATGGTTGATATCAAAGCTTGTGGATGAAGCATATATTCCGAATATGGGTAACAGCATCAGCGCGGCTATCCCAGAGGTATAGGCAACGAAAGAGGTATTAGAAATATCCTTTTGCTTAAACCTGAGCAGTGAGCTGTACAGTGACCAGCTGAAGGCGGAGAAGAAGGCCAGTGCATCCCCAATATTGAAAGTCAAACTCTCAGCTTTTGCGTTCATTATCGACAGGTACAGTACCCCGGCAGTACTCACTATCACGCCCAAGATCTCGTTAGCATGTACCTTATCTTTAAACACAAAATGATTAATCGCCAACACCATACTTGGCGTGGTGGATATGTAGATCGCGGCATTAAGTGAGGTTGTGTATTGCAGGGCGAAGTACAGAGAGAGTGGAAAGAAAATCTGACCTAAGATCGAATAGATCAGATTAAACGGCAGGTGCGCTTTAAACGCCCGCCAATCTTTTATCACGGAAGTGCGGTAGATGAGAAAAATAATGCACGCGGCACCGAGCCAGCGGATCAAAGTGATACCGACCGGATCCAATGCTTGGGCCATTACTTTACCGACAACGTAGTTACCACCCCAGAAGATCGCTGCCATTGCTAACGCTAGGTAATGCATAGGGTTATCATCCTTAATCAATCCCATATCCGTTTAGTTGATATTAATTAAAACAGGCAGTTGAGACTAGTGTTAATAGAGTATATTGATTAAAACGCTATAAAAAACTGTCTATTGATGAACCCTTTACCCGAGTTCAATAGCTGTGACCGATGCAGTTGGCCTGGGCTTCGACTTGCAACAGTAAGCAAAAAGACGCCCATCACCGTAAGGCGGTGTTAGCGGAGTAGAAGCTAACCGATTTTTCCTGCAGCTTTTATTTTCACATGCACCATATTCCCTTGCAGGTAACTCAATGGGATCTCACTTTTGTCGATCACCGCGACACTCTGCTGACATGCTCCCGCTTCAACGGCTAAGCGGCAGGCTTGCTGCTCTAGGTTTGCCAGTACTTGTGTGCGCCTATTGGGAGCAATTGGGACAATCTTATCCAACTGGCCAGAAATCTCGCCAAGCGCTACACCGATGGCATTCGCGACCTCAAAGTGTTCTGGACGTATCACTCTGCCCACTCCCTGAAAGTGATTGGGCATTAGAGCACTGCCGCCACCCACTAAAATGACATCCACCTCAGCCGCTGAGGTCTTCATCCGGTCAATTGCATCCTCCACACTCAATACCATTTGGTGGTAGATAGCATCCGCACTTGCCAAAGTCAGAGGGATAGGATGCGGCGCAGTTGTACCCGCCCAGTTCATCACACGCTTGGTCAGTGCGACATCGGTGAGTGTGAGCGTATCACCCCCAAAGCTTTGAGCCTTCTCAACTAGCTGGTGGCCAACACTCGCAGGGCCCAGCGTTATCTGACCATCGCTTAATTCCACGCTTGTGCCGCCACCAATGGCGATCGCGAGTATGTCTGGCATTCTAAAGTTGGTGCGCACCTCACCAAGCTCAACTGCAAGACTCGATTCTCTAGGGTATCCATGGGTCAGTGCGCCGATATCGGTTGTCGTGCCGCCCACATCGACGACAATGGCATCCGCTAATTGGGTTAGATGGCTCGCGCCGCGGATCGAATTAGTCGGCCCACAAGCTACAGTCAGGATTGGGTATTGGAGCGCAAAGTCCTGTGACATCAAGGTGCCGTCATTTTGACCAAAATACGGAGTAACATCGATGCGATGCTTTTCAAGGGCGTGACAAAACCCCTGCACAAAGCGCTTTGCTGTCCCTTGCAGAGCAGCGTTGAGAATAGTAGCATTTTCACGCTCAAGGATCCCAAGGCTACCCACTTTGTGTGATAGCGAAATATTCACTTTGGGAAGCTCTTCGCCTATCCACTTGGCGACCACTCGCTCTTGCTCGCTATCGACAGGCGAGAACACACCACAAACAGCAATAGAGTCTATCTGACCACGCATCTTTTGGCATAAGGAGCGGATCTCTCGCTCGTTTACTTCTGCGATTTTTTGCCCGTCGTACTCATAGCCACCATGAGCTTGATAAAAGTGCTCACCTAACAGGCTCTGCCAAGACTTACTCCAACCACAAAGGGGAGGGACAGCGCTGCCACTGGGCAGGGCGAGACGGATCATACCGACCCTATCCAACCCCCGTTTTTCGACAATAGCGTTGGTACACTGAGTTGTCCCGAGCATGGCATATTTAATTTTCTCACCGGTCACTTCAGCTTGACAAAGTAACGCCTCAATTGCGTTGTCGATGCCGGTGGCGATATCGGGTGTGGTGGCAACTTTGACTTTTGAGATGACTGAGAGCTGCTCATCTAAAAGTACTCCATCAGTATTGGTGCCACCGACATCAATCCCAAGGCGATAAGTTGCAAAGGACATTATGCGTCCTCCTGATCAAGTCGTGCTGATAATGCCTCGACCGGTGTGTAGTCGACGGGGTAGCCAAAATAGCGGGGACCAGCGACGTCGATCCCTTTGGTGGTGCGCCACTTAGGGTCACAAGGGTAGGCGATAAGGTCAATGCGTTGACCGTAACGCAGCTGCTCAGTTGTGATTGGCTGACCAGATTCATGGTCGAGAATACTGATCAAATCCGGCGTACAGGCCAGTAACGATGCCTGGCTGATCTCATCGGCAGTGCAACCTTTATGGGCTAGGAGTAGCTCATTTTGGAAGTGAACGTAGACCTTATTGGTTTCACCCTCTGTTGAGAGCGGCTCGATCACCACCCCTCCAGTGACGAAACCACCGCTGGTGCTGCGCTCTATATCGACGATTTTACCAGTTATCACGCGGCGTCCATTAACCAGTTTAAGAACCGCCTCAACGGCACTGTCGCCAAGGGCGTTAGCTTGACGAATCGAGCGGCCAATCTCCATTGCTTTTGTTAGTGTGCCGCCCAGTGCGCTGCTTTTGAGGGCTTTGCCCAACATGGGGTAGTCACACATGGCCGCCGA
Source organism: Vibrio sabulosilitoris (assembly GCF_055391395.1). Taxonomy (NCBI): domain Bacteria; kingdom Pseudomonadati; phylum Pseudomonadota; class Gammaproteobacteria; order Vibrionales; family Vibrionaceae; genus Vibrio; species Vibrio sabulosilitoris. Next base: position 1,379,338 of record NZ_AP029600.1, on the reverse strand, counting down.
TCCCCCCATTTGCTCGGTGATCGGCCGAGCAAATCGCTCAGACCAAAGCCCATCAATAGGGTGAAGGGTCACCACATTACCCTTTTCATCAGCAAGGGTATTGGGTGCAGATGGCAGACCATCGAGATAGAACGTTACCATTTGTGATTCGGGGAAAGCGCGCCCCATGGCATCACAATCTACAACCGGAATGCCTTTTTGCGCGGCGACTAGAATCGGGATCAGGGAGTTAAATCCACCGACCTCGATAGGGAATGTTGCCCCAATAGGGCAATCAAGTGCTTGTTCGATCGCTTCAAATGCTACCAGCATCTGATCTTGCGAGTTTAGCTTCTCGATAGCTACGGTCGGTGCGCCGATCATTGAAGAGGGGACGGTCATCCAATCGTCGGCGACTTGATCTAAAGCGATCAGCTCAACTGGCTGCTTTGCATTGGCTATTGCGGCCTTGGCCATAAGTACGCCGCTATACGGGTCACCACCGCCACCGGTGCCCAATACAGTGGCACCTAGGGCAATATCATCAATCATTTGGTCATTGAATATCACAAACCGTTTCCTTTTTTGTTACTGACAGCTTAACAAGCACAATGTAGGCAACGAACGACGCGAGAATGCCGTCAATCGCTGAGATAGTGGTGAATGAGAACAGGTTGAAGAACTCTCCAGCGGTGCAGGCACTCACGGCGCTGCCAAACGCCCACGCGACCAGTCCTTTAGCCAGCCAGTCTGGAACGCTCTGGATGTGTGCGAAGTTTAGCGCATGTTTGTCTAGGCAGTAATACTGTGCCAAGTAGACACCTGCTGAGGGGGCAATCGTGACACTCAACAACGTGAGAAAGACAGTGAACATGTCGATCATGCCAAATTGAGCAATAGCGATACCAATGATGGTCATCATCACGACTAAGACTGGGCGCGGAACCTTAGGTAGCAACACCGATAGGCCGAGCGCCCCTGAGACAAGGTTGCTGCTGTTGGTGGTCCACTGAGCAAAGACCAGAATGATAATCGCCGCTAAACCCAGACCAAGGCCAAAGAACACATCGACAAGGTTGTCTGTACCGGTCATTTGGGTTAGCAGCAATGCAACGACAATAGTGGCACTGTTACCAAAAAAGAAGCCAAAGCCAGCCCCTAAGATGGCATCTTTACGGGTCTTAGCGTAGCGCGCAATATCAGGCGCTGCCACTGCTGCGAGGATCCAAATCGACATCACATAAGAGATCGCCTCGCCCATCGACAACGGTGTGTATATAAACTTGCCGCCGTCAGTTTGCATGCCTGCGGCCATATACAGGCCAACGGTAATTAGGGTTACCATCAGTGGTACCGAATAGGTGCTTAATTTACCCAGTGCGCGTACACCATAAATGGCGGTGATCATCATTAAACCGCTGCCAACAACCAAAGCGGCAAAGTGGGGTACGAGCAGATCATATTTCCCCAGAGCTTTAACCAAGATGTAGGCGAAGAAATCGGCCTGGAAAGCAAACCAACCCACCAAGGAAACACCGTTAATCGCACCCAGCAACTTGCCACCGTGCCGCCCAAAAACTGAGCTGCTCATTAACGGCGTGGATACGCCCGACTGAAAGCCAATGTTAGCGCACAGCATCGCGAGGATGGCTAGGAGGAAAGAGCCGGTGAAGGTTGCGAACAGCGCATCATGAATCGACAAGCCACTGCTGAGAAAAGCCCCTAAGAAAAGCCCTGAGATGTCGATACCAATGGCCAACCAGATCAGGCTGATCACCCACCATGAACGTTTGGCTTTGGTGGGTACGGGCTCTAGTTCAAAGTCATCAATCTTATGTGCTGTTGGTGAGTTTGCCATCCTTGGTCCTCAATAATTATCCATTAAATACACATAAATAATCTATCAGCTTGATACATTTAGATAAATATATATTATTGAATGCAAGTATTTGTTTTTGATTATGTATGGAGATGATGGCGATTCATATCGAAAAACTGGATAAACGCGACCTGAGGCGGTTAGAGCTTTTCTGCGCAATTGTAGAGCAGGGAGGGATAAGCACAGCAACTGTTACGACTGGACTGAGCCAGCCGGTGCTCAGCAATCAACTCATCGAGCTAGAGAAGAGCCTTGGCGTGACGCTGTGTAAGCGTGGGCGCAGTGGCTTTGAGCTGACGAGTGAAGGTCATACCGTGTATGGTTATGCAAATGAACTTAATAGCCTGCTCTGTGATTTTGCCCAAAAACTGAAAGGCGTGCAGTCAACACTGAGCGGTCATGTACGGGTGGGAATTCTGGATAACACCTTCACACTGGCCAATAATCCGCTTCCTGCGGCGATTGAGGCCTTTTATCGCTTGAGTGATAGCGTGGAAGTGACCTTGGAGGTGGGTGACTACACAGTGCTCAATGAAAAGCTATCAAAGCACCAGTTGGATATGATGATTGTGGTGGTAGCCGAGAATCACGACGATGCCTTTGCCCACATCGACCCCTTGTTCAGTGAGCAAAGCTATCTGTATGCAAGGCGTGATATCGCCCGAACAATCATCAGCAGTGATCTCTCCCTTGAAGGGCGGCGGATTAATATCGGGGGTTACTCCTCTAAGGTGATGAATCAACTGCTTGATGTGACGCAGTATCGCAGCATTAAGCTAATCGATGGCTGGAATGTTGAGTCTGGCGTACTGTTGACTCTGGCAGGCACACATTTAAGTTTTTTGCCCAGCCACCTGATTGAAAACAGCGCGCTTAATCAATCGTTGGTTGCGCTCAACCCGATCCACTGGCACTTTCACAGTCACTTTTCACTGGTGCTGAATAAGCCCAAAAAAGCACTCTCATTGGCTGCTATGGCGTTCTACGACTGTTTAATGGTGCAAAACCAGCCAAGAGAGTAGTAATCTCAATAGGCTGGTTTATAGAATTACCTGCTGCCCTTATTAGCGACTTTTAACCGTCTGCTTCAGGTTTTGCATAAACTGCTTAAAGTGTGGGAAGAAATCAGCAAACAATGGGTGCTTGCGATCTTTCATCATTTCTGGGCCAAGCAGGCGCAGCGCAACAGAGACTTTGGTGGCAGCTTCAGGCTCAAGTCCACTGCCGTTTTTAATGCTCTCAACAATTTTGAACAAGTCCTCACGGTCTTGGTAGTCAAACTCAAGCGCTCTTGGCTCATCGATGTTGATTTCCTCAATCGTTACCTTGTATTGCTTGTCTTTACGAATAGTCGGGATCATAGTAATTACCTCGATAAATAGATTGTGGTATTCGGTTCTAATGTTGTTAGATCAACTCTTTAAGAACTTCTCAACCTTAGGTTTGATTGTTAGTGATACCGTGATCATTAGCACCAGTGCGATAGGCAGTGCCCCAACCACGCTATCTATCCATGCGTTAAAAAACTCAGTTTGATTGTTCAAACCAACACTGTGGTAGGCACTCGTCAATGCCATCCCTGACTCCATAATCAGCGCCATAATAATGCCTACCAGCGCATCACGTTTCTTGATGGCCACATTAGGTAGCAGCTTGGCTGCTCCCTTGGTCAACAGCACCATCAAAGTGAAACCCAATGGGATCACCGTGACGAGTGCGGTTAGAAAGTTGGTTGTCCAGTCAACCAAGAAGGTGTCAGTGAACCCAAGGTTTAGGTAGGTCATAGTGCCTGTGATCGTGCCCCCCATCAGGCTGATCATGGCAAACATCACCAAGATCTTTTGGATAATGGGCGTCTTCTGTTGCCCAACAAGCGATTCTGTCGTCATCGTGCGTTCAGTCATTATGCTCTCCCGTGTTGAACTCTTCTTATTTGGTTGATGTGGTCAACTATAATTTATTGGTTGATATTGTCAACTAGTATTTTGTCGAAGCCCTGTCTCGATACACGTTACTCGATGGCCTGTTTAGAAGAAAACATCGACTCCAGAGGGATCAGCCAAGCTAGAACTGCTCTCTTAAAAGACTGTTCAAATCAGTATTTTTATAAATGAATAATTTTTAGGAATAGCAGTGCTCTAGGTACTGTGATTGGTCAAGTACCTTGGTGTCTTGTTACTGCAGCAAAGGTGGGTAGGACTATTTGGTAGCGCAGCAACAAAGGTAAGCCTTGTCACATGTAATCTCAACAAGGCTGACTTTAGGCGTCTTTAATCAGGTAATGCTCACTCTTATTTGACAGTCACGCGCTCAATAACAATATGCTCAGCAGGTACATCATCATGACCCATGCGCGATAAGGTCTCGACCTCAGCGATCTTGTGTACCACATCCATACCAGCGGTCACTTTACCAAACACCGCATAGCCCCAACCCAGGTTGGTTTTGGCGGTGTGATCGAGAAAATCATTGTCGGCGAGGTTGATAAAAAACTGCGCTGTCGCTGAGTGCGGGGCATCAGTGCGTGCCATGGCAATGGTGCCGATGGCGTTTTTTAGTCCGCGATTGGCTTCATTGGTGATTGGCGCACGTGTCGGTTTTTCATCCATCAGTTCGGTCAAACCGCCGCCTTGAATCATAAAGCCCTTGATCACTCGATGAAAAATGGTGCCGGTGTAAAAGCCCTCTTCGCAGTAACGCTTGAAGTTTCTTGAGCTAACTGGTGCCTTATCTTTGTTGAGTTCAATGTGGATATCACCAAAGTTGGTGTGCAGAGTAATCATAGCTAGGCTACCGTGTTGATTAAAATGGGGCGCAAGTATATCGATATAAAATCCAGTTTAGTACCTCTACCGAGCGGGCGAGGTGTTTTCTACTGCTCTCACAGCTTGGTTAGCCGCTTTAGGTAGCATTTTCTGCAAGCTAAAAGAAAGGCGGAGATTGATGTTGCAGTTATTTGGGGCAGCGTGCTAACTTTGTGAGCTAATAGCGGAATTTCAAAGGGTTGTGACTTTCATGTTTTCTCATCTACCAACGCCAGCGTTGGATCCTATTCTCTCTCTTTCGGTCGCTTACCGAAACGACACACGCAGCGACAAGGTTGACCTTGGTATCGGGGTGTACAAAAACAGCCAGGGTGAGACGCCAATTATGCAGGCGATCAAGCAGGCGCAGACTATTGTCACTGAGAGTCAGCAAACTAAGGCCTATGTGGGCTTGGCTGGTTGTGAAGAGTTTAATCAGTCGATGGTGGACTTGCTGCTCAAAGGCACATCAGCGATGGATCGCGTCTCTGCAATCCAAACACCCGGCGCGAGCGGCGCACTGCGTATGCTTGGCGACTTGATGGCCGTAGCTCAGCCCAATACCACGGTTTGGTTATCGAACCCGAGTTATGTTAATCACCGCCCGGTGATGGAAGCGGCGGGACTAAAAGTGAAGTTCTACCGCTACTTTAGCCCAGTGACCAAGCAGGTTGATCTTGAAGCCATGCTAGCGGACTTAGCTACAGCGGGTAAGGATGATGTCGTGCTGCTGCATGGGTGCTGTCATAACCCAACGGGGGCGGATATTGATTTTGCTACCTGGCAGGCGATTACGGAGCTTGCAGCGAAAAATGGTTTCACCCCATTTGTTGATATCGCCTACCAGGGCTTTGGCGATGGTTTAGAGGAAGACGCCAAAGGTTTGCGTCATATGGCGGATAACCTTGAGGAGATGATGATCACCACCTCATGCTCGAAGAACTTTGGTCTGTATCGTGAGCGCACCGGCGCGGCGATTGTAGTGGGTAAAAACCCGCAAGATGTCGCCAATGCGAAAGGCAAACTTCTGACCCTAGCGCGTGCGACTTACACCATGCCACCCGATCACGGCGCGGCACTGGTGAAAACCATCTTGCAAGACGATGCGCTTACTCAGCTATGGAAGCAGGAGCTCAATGAGATGCAGCAGCGTTTGGTTTCCCTGCGTTCACAGCTGTGCCAAACCCTTAGAAATGAGTACCATACCGCACAATTTGATTTTATCCAGCAGCACAAGGGCATGTTTACTGTGCTAGGATTTAGTCAAGAGCAGATGTCTAAGCTGCGTGAGGATTATGCCATTTACGGTGTTGGCGATGGGCGGATCAACATTGCTGGCCTGACCGAACAACATATTCCTTACGTCGCCAAGGCCATTTTTGAGGTCGCACAATAATTAGCATACTGAGGGACGCAATGAATCAACTGCGCAATCTGATGATGACCCTGTTGGTAACGGGCGGTCTTGCCGCCTGTTCCACGCCGGTGCCGATTGACCCGGAGCCGGAACCCCCACAACCGGAGATCGAGCAGCCGATTGAAAGACCGGATATCGAGCAACCGATAGAGCGAGAGGTGGAAGAGCCGGTTGAGCCTGAGCCAGAAGCCGAGGTCAAACCTGAGCCCAAGCCACTTCCGGTCAAAACCGCTGATGGGAAACTGATTTTAGGCGCGCAGGAGTGGGTGTATTTCCCAAGCATCGATAAACACATCAAGGCGGGCATTGATGAGAGTGTTGCCAACTCCTCGGTCAGTGCGGTGGATGTGACCCCATTTGAGCGTGATGGCAAAGACTGGGTCAAGTTCAAGATCAAACACCAGGGTCTTGAGACCAAGGAGTTTGAGGCGCCAGTCCAGCGTTGGCTCAAGGTCAAACAAGCCAATGGTGACGACAGCCAGCGTCGCGCCGTCGTGGTAGGCTGGGTGCAATTGGGCGATCTTCGTGAGCAGGCGGAGTTTACGTTAGTTGATGGTGGTCAAATGGCACATCCGGTTCAGTTAGGACGCAACTTCTTTAACGATGTCGCAGAGCTTGATAAAAGCCGAACCTTTGTTCAAGGTAAAGCAACCCCGCAAAAGTAATGGTGCATCGATAAGCTGGCTAACAAAAAGAAAGCTAACAAACAAAAAGAGCGCTTCTCATTCGAGTCAGCGCTCTTTTCTTTTGCGTGGGCTATGTCCCTAACTGCCATACCAGTCATCCATAAAGTACTGTCCTTCAGGAGCGTAAGGATCATCATCAAAAGGATGCTCGGCCTTTGATTTGAGTGATTCCAACTGCTGCTCTAGCATGTTGATAGTGTCATAGTCACCCTCTGAGCTAGCAATGTAGATTTGCTGCTCGAGCATTTCGATTCTCTCTTGTAGCTTCATAACTCCCTCCTGAACCGAATTGGTTCCCCCAACAAAATGTCCACGTCCATTTTTCATTCGATTATAGTTAAGCGCCGCAAGAACGATCAGAAAAAATTGCACAAATACAGCACAGCGATGATAGCTGAGACTATCAGGTGAAAAAGAGTATTGATTCATCTGTTATTTTTTAACCACTTATCTGGAGAGCTTTGTCGAGTCGTTGAGGCAAGTATCATTTCTCCTTGCTTTTATAGGCAAAAGGCTATCGCGCGGTTACCCAGCAGACTGAGAAAGGTAGGCTAAGGCGTTGAAAGTGTTTGATCCAACGCCATTGATTATCTTGAAGTTTGTCGCCCGGTCCCTTTACCTCAACCCAGCGAAACTCGGTATCATTAAACAAGATCAGGTCCGGCATGCCGTTGCGATACAACTTAATGTCCGAGAGCATCACAGTGAATAGTTGAGCCAAAGTTTCGGCAGGTATGCGAGTTAAGGCCAATTCCACCAGGGTAAAATCGAGCCACTTCCACTGGACAAAGGGGTTAGCGATTCCGAACTTAGCGTGATAGTTATCAAGGATAAATGCGAGTTCACCATTACCAACTCTCTGCAGCGTTTGCTCAATCAGAGGACGACGCTTGTCAGAAAAATCACCGTGGTAGAGATCAAGGGGTCGATGTTGGTAGCGATTGACAAAGGCATTATCAACATCCGCAAAGATACACGACCAAAAAGCCAAACCGAACAGGCCATTAAGCAGGGTATTTTCGCTGTAGAAAACCTGCCAGCCTTGCTGTTGATAATGCTCCAGTGCTGCGTATTCCACTCGCTGAGAAGACAAATTGAGGCTGAGCTTATCTTCGTTTAATGTGGGCTTTGGTGTGCGTGCAACGCGCTGTTTGCGCTTACGTTTAATGCGGGTCTCTAATCGCTGCGCAACCTCGAGCTCTTCGATATTGTAGGGGGCATCGAGCATCGACTGAACTATCTCTGCCATCGCGTCGACGTGCTCTAGTTTATCCAAGATACGCGCCTGTCGCTCTCTGGCTGGCGGCAACTGGCTGAGTCGAAACCAATTTAAGGCAGGTTGATAATGCTCGAGACGCTCAAGATCTCGGGCGATCAGATTGATTAATCGAAAGGCCTTGCGTTTTAAGCTGGGGTGGCGACTGATGGGTATCGACTCGAGTAATGCAAGCAGTGAGGGGGCCTGCTTTATCTCAAGGACATAGAATTGCTCTGCTATCTCAGCAAGTTGCTTGAGCTGTTCTACTTGCTCGCGGTCACTAAAGTAGCGTGCACTGCGAGTCAGTGGGTAGTGCTCAAACTGCTGCAAACCCAGATCACTGATGACAAACTGACTGAGATCCTGGCGTGAGTTAGCAAAAAATAACGCGAGCAGGGTGGCGATCATCTCATTATCAAGTAGATGGTAAAACACCACCTCATCGAGTGTGATAGCTGCGTTCGAGGGCAGTTGATCAATCAACACAGATTTGGGCAGAGTGCGTTTGAGTTGTGGGTAGGCTTGGCTAATTTCAGGTTTGGTCAGAAGGTGGTTGATAGCGCAAATATCAGACAGCGTGTCATAGCGGCTAATAAAACTATGTTGCTCTAGCTCATGGCTGACTGCATCGAGGTTTGGGATCTCTGCATAGTTGAGTTTGTCGCTGCGAAACCACTCACCCTTGCGTGACAACATTCTAACCAATAGGCATTGGCTGGGATTATCGAGCTGGTCAAAGCGGGCAATCCAGTCCAGTTCATGGGGGCTGAGCAAGTCTGAATAAAGCTGAGTAGCGTGCTCTATTAGTTTTAAAAAGTTTGTCAGGTAGTAGTCGGGCGCGAGATCTATGGCGTCAGTCATGGCATCAATGAGTGAGAAACAAAAAAGGCTTAACCCTAAGGTTAAGCCTTTCATCTAGCAAAGCCAATGATTAAGCGTTAGCGGCTTTAAGCTGTGCCACTTTCTCTTCTGAGATTGGCTTAGTGATCAGCGATAGTGCTACACACACGCCCATCATTACTGCTGAGATGGTGTACGCTAGGGTGTAGCTGCCGCCACCTTGTGCCATTGAGTAACCAACCACGCTTGCGCCGATGGCACCACCCATACCCCATGCGGTGTAAAGGATGCCGTAGTTGGTGCCGTAGTTTTTCAGGCCGTAGTATTCAGACGAGATAGATGGGAATACTGCCAGTAGGGTACCGTAACCCATTGCCGCAATTGCTGTACCTACAATCAGAGTGAACTCTGAAGTGAAGGTCGCGAATAGCACCATGTTAATGCCTTGGAGGGCGAACGCTAGGAACAGTGTGCGCATACAACCAATCTTGTCAGATAGGATACCTGCTGCCACGCGACCGCCTGAGTTAAATACCGCAAGGATTGACGCTAGGTAAACGGCGTTTGGCAGGTTTGCTTGTACGCTTGCAATGTTAGTGATGTTACCGATGATCATAAGACCAACAGACGCCGCGAAGGCATACATTACCCACAGTGAGTAGAACTGAGGTGTCTTTAGCATTGCGCTCCATTTTAGATCTTCAGGGCGCTTCAATACTTTTGGTGCTTGGCCAGCTTTCACTTTAGGCTCAGCTGGGGTGTAGTCCGCTGGTGGGTTGTTGATAGTACAAGCCAAAGGAACAGCAATAACCAGTACGCCAACACCTAGGATCAAGAAGGCGTTGTTGATGCCTTGCGTCTCAATCAGAAGCGAAGTCAAAGGTGCAAGGTAGATAGCGGCAAGACCAAAGCCTGCTGCGATAAGACCATTAACCAGACCTTTTTTGCTTGGGTGGAACCATTTCATCGCTGATGGAGAAAGACATGCGTAGCCAAAGCCGATACCCATACCAGAGATCACGCCGAAGGTGATGTTAAGGCCCAGTACAGAGTCAACAAAACCCGACGCGATCATACCAAGACCAGTCAGTGAAGTACCCAAGATAAGGATTTTACGTGGACCCATACGGTCTTGCAGAATACCCGCTACCAAAAGAGAAATTGAGAAGACAATAGTAGCAACCGCATAAGGTGATGACGCATCCGCAGCGTTCCAGCCAAAGTCTGTTACTAGGGCTTTGTTAAATACACTCCAGGCATATAGGATGCCAAGACAAAGGTTGATACTGAATCCTGCTAGTAGGATGCTGGTCGCTCTATCAAACTTGCTCATCATTTTTCTCGTCTGTGCCACTCAAACGGAGCAGCGGGTTAAGGGTGGGTTTACTCAAATATTTTTTACTTTATCAACACCAGTGATAAAGGAGCGCGGATTATAACCAATAAAATTGTGATTGGAATCTCTTTTTTTACGTGCTGCGAAAATATTTCAATTTGTTTCGGTGTGGTTACGGGGTTAAGCCTCGATCTGAACGATAGATGAGGCCTAATAGTGCTGTTTATCCGAAGTGGCATTTTGATAAATTATTGATATTAATGGATAATCAGTTTTATTGATTATATTTTATTTTTATATAAGAATTAATCAGAGCCCGTAGAGTTAAATTGTTGAAAAAGTGAGCGATCTGTTCGATTCTCGACTTTGGTGCACTGTGAGGGTTGGCGAAAGATTATACTGATGTCAGACTCAACTTTTGTTGAGTGAAATGCAGTTTTGACGAATAAATGAACGGGATGTAGCAGTGGAAAATCGTTTTGCGTTAGTGGTACAGGGCGGTGGTCAAAAGGGGGCGTTCGCCGCCGGGGTATTAGATTATTTCAAAAAGCAGCAGTTTGATCCCTTCTCGCTCTATCTGGGGACGTCAGCCGGTGCCTTAAATATCGCGGCGTATGTGGCTGGGCAGCAAGGTTTGGGTTTGGACTTTATTCTCAACTATTCAACCCACAATCGTTTTTTTGACCTGAATAAGTTTTTGCGCAAAGAGCAGCCGATGGATCTCGATTGGGCGTTCCAGTTTGTTGAAACGGGAGAGTTTCCCCTCGATATCAAGCGAGGGCGACAGCGGCTGGGTGCAACTCGAGAGGCGCTGGCCTGTATCACCCATGTCGAAGAGATGAAGGACTACTACTACCCGATCTTTGCCGATAACTGGTTTGATGTCCTTCGAGCAACCTGTGCGATCCCAGTACTGTATTTCAATGATATCGAATTCGATGGTGCAACCTGGGTCGATGGTGGCGTGACGGCCTCTGTTCCTGTACAAGAGGCATATCGGCGGGGCGCCACCGAGATCGTGGTGATCACTACAGAGCAAATTATTGAGAGTAAACAGCCCGATCGCTTTGATGTTTCGATTGAAAGGTTTAAAAATGAGTTAGAAACTGGGCTTGAGCCCCTGATCGCCAAGTATGGCCTGCATGGTCATCGTGATAAGTTGGTGGACTTTCGTAATCAGTTTGTCGATAAGCTTTCACACTGGCAGCAAACCAGTCGTGAGGACATTTTTGGCATGGTGCCTCGGGAGTGGCTGCCCGATACCGATAAACTGGCCCAAATGATAGCTGAGCAAAAGCATCGTTTGAGCTTGTCTAAGCCCAACTCACAAAAAGTCGATATGCTGGTCAATCATTATGTCAATCATGAGGCGGTAAAGGAGTTTATGCGTGAGCCGCCCGAAGGCGTAGTCATCCATGAGATCGCGCCTAGTAACGGCTTGCTCACGCAAGGGCTGATGAGCAGCCGTAAAGAGATCTTATCTGATTATGAGAGCGGCCAACTGGCAGGGTTCGAGTTTCTCAATCGCTTGCAGGAGCGCGAGGTTATGACAGGAAAATAGCAACGCGCCAAAAGACCGATCTCGATGCTTGCCCTAGTGCTCGATCTTGGGTGCGTATATCGAGTAAGCCGTAATTTGCCCTGCTACAATTGCCGAGAACATAAACACAGCGGACAAGCCAATATCAGGGATGGGTAATACTGATTGCTCAAACACCGATTGGCTGGCACTGACTAAAACGCGACTACCTGGGACTAGGATGATTATGCCTTGGACAATGTAGATAGAGCCGGTGAGCTCGAGGCGTTTCGCAACCCAAGTACCATACAGGGTGATCAGCACCGTGGTCACCCAAGTCCCAACTATCCAGCCACTGTCAAAGCCAAGGTAGAAGGGCCCCCACATGCCAAGTACCGCGACTGGCAAGCCAAGCAAAATATCTCTTGGTCTAGCGTTAAAGATCACGCCAATTGAGGTTGAGATCAACAGCAGGCCAAAGTAGTGCATCCAGGTTGGGATCTGATTGGTATACGAGATCGAGTCAACCTGACCCCACCAAGCCTCACCAATGTTGAGACCGATCACCACGCCAACAAACAGCTTGATCAGAGTCAGCGCACTTTGACCCAAAAGGGCAGTGCCTGAAACCAAGTCATTGAAGGCTAGACACTCGAGTGAGTTGGCGATCGATAAGCCCGGTACAAAGAGGATCACCGAGGCAATACATAGTGCCCAAACTGGTACACTGGCCCCCATACCGACAATGAAGGCCACAAAAATGCCCGTCAGCAGTGCGGCAATAAACTCAACTGCAATGGCTCGGTGCCCTTTACAGATTTGCTGCACCATCCACACCATCAGACCCAGTAGACCCGCGTAGCCCACGGCTTCGAGCGTGCTGCCTACCAGCATTAGGTACGCAGGCGGAATGCCAATATTGGCCATCGCAACCACCCACGGTGAGTATGAGCGTGTTTCCACGGCTGGCTCTTTTGAAGGGCGATTAATTCGATCAATGGTATTGGCAAGCAGCCCAAGATTGATTGACGCAGGCTTAAGGCGCTTAAGTACCACTGTATTGTGCTTATCGGGGAACTGATAGTTAATTGCGGTCGGAGTTGCCTGTACCAAGACATCCACACCATGCTTGTTAGCATAATATTGCGAGTATTTTTCCACCTTATAAGCAGGACACCCACAGCGATGCAGGGTATTACCAATCTCTACGATTTTATTGATCTTGTATTGCGAGGGCATAGCGGTCTATCAGTCATTACCAAAACGCGCGTAAGGTACCAAAGACCGGCACAAGAAGCTAGGGGAAGCTGGGGGGCGAGGTTCGGGTTACACTTCGTTCCGAGTATCGAGGAGTGCGTCGTGTGTGTCCTCGCCTCTCGCCTCTCGAATCTCGCCTCTGTTTTTACGTGCGATGCCACATTTTAAGAGATTGAAATTGCAGCCTATATCCTCGATAGGTAAGACTATTTCAATAATTTAAATCGTTTCGGTAATACGCAATGTCAGATGCACAGTTTTTGGTTGGGTGTTATACCCCTGAGTCGGCGCCCGCTGGTGTGGCGCGTATCTCACTCAACAGTGAGAGTGGTGAGCTGAGCTTTGAGAGTTGGGAGCACCTCACCACTAGTCCTTCCTACCTATACAGCAACGATAAGGGCATTTATACCTTTAATGAGCTCAGCCAAGCCAAAGGCTCACGATTAGAGTTTGTTGACAAGCGAGGCAAGGTTCATACGCTATCAAGTGGGGGGGATTACCCATGTCATATCGATATAGACAGCCAGGGGCAGTTATTGGCACTGGCTCATTATGGTTCTGGCACGGTCACTGTGTTCAGCTTAAATGAGACCGGCGCGATGCAGGAGCAGATTGACTGTCTGAGTAATCCTGGAACTGGCCCTAATCTCGCTAGGCAAGAGGCGGCACATGCGCATATGGTGAAGTTCTTGTGCAGAGATGATCAACTAGCCTATGTGGATCTTGGCACTGATAGTATCCATTTTTATCAGCTCAATAGGGCCAGTTTGAGTCTTGAGCTATCTCAAACCCTCACCTTGTCATCTGGCAGTGGACCAAGGCATATGGTATTTAACCGTGATGAGACGCTGGCCTATGTCGTGTGTGAGTTGACGGAAACCGTAGTGGTGTTGGCAAAAGTGAACCAACAATGGCAAGTGCTTTCTGAGCAGCGTTTACTTCCGGAAATTGAGGTGACAGAGACAGCGGCGGCGATCAAGCTGTCTACAGATGAGCGTTATGTATATATCTCATGTCGTGAGCAAAACATCTTGGCCTGCTTTGCGGTCACCGAGCAAGGCTTATCACCGGTACAGCAAGTGATGCTAAAAGGGCAGTTTCCCCGCGACTTCACCATTAGCCAAGATGGCCTCTGGGTTGTTGTTGCTAACCAGCATTCGAGTAGTCTAGAGGTATGGGCGAGAGATAAGGACAGCGGACTTTTGAGTGAAACCGACCATCAGCTGGACTTTCACCAACCTGTGTGTGTCATTGAGGCCACAGGCTAGGGTTAACCTCAATTTAGCTGTGAACATGCTAGGGTGAACGGGTCTCACCCTAGCAAGGCGAGATTAACGACCCAACATGCGCGTTAGCGTACCATCTTTATCGATCAACTGATGCTTGAGTGCACCAGCAATATGTAGGACGAAGATGACGATCAACGCATTCACGGCAAAGGTATGCACGGTATTGGCGCTTTGCTGCAAGAGAGGCATCTTTTCTCCAGCAGCGATAAGCTCAAGGCCAAATAGCTCAATCGCCCGCCCGCCACCGATACTCATTAGGATTCCCGACAGCGGCATTGCGATAGTCGCGAGCATTAAAATCCCATGTACGGCCTTACCCAGTTTTTCTTGCCACACGGGCAGTGATGAGGCGGGTTGAATCGCCCCCTCTCTAATGCGCCAAGCGATACGGACAGCGGCGACAAGTAAGATCAGTAAGCCAATCGATTTGTGGATTGCATAAAGCTCAAATTTATCTGGGCTGCGCGGAAGGTCGACCATATACAGACCCAAGCCAAAAACGCCAATAAACGCCAGTGCCACAAGCCAATGCAGGGCCACGGTAGGTTTGGACAGTGAGCCAGTGTTGAGCATAGAAGTTCTCCATATTTATGAGTGTTAAATGATTTGAACTATTATGTGATCAGTTAGGTTTTGAAACTATGATCGCCGATGTAAATTTGCGTAAATTCTATTCAGTGCAGTGAGTTAGGAGCCAAATATGGACCGATTTCCAGAGTCATTTTTGTGGGGTGGAGCTATTGCCGCCAACCAGGTTGAAGGCGCCTATGACCTCGATGGAAAAGGCCTATCAACGGCTGATATGTTACCTAAAGGCATTCTAAGTCCCCATCAAAAACGGGCGCAGCGTACGCCGGGAATCAAAGACCTAGCGATTGATTTTTATCATCGCTACCCAGAAGACATCAAACTTTTCAAAGAAATGGGGTTTACTTGTCTGCGTTTATCCATCGCTTGGACACGCATTTTCCCCAATGGCGACGAGTTAGAGCCCAATGAGGCGGGGCTGGCTTTCTATGACAAGATCTTCGATGAATTAGCTAAGCACGATATCACACCTTTCGTGACCCTGTCACACTATGAGATGCCTTATGCCCTAGTGGAGAACTATGGCGGTTGGGCAAGCCGAGACACGATTGGCTTTTTCGAGCGCTACGCTCGCTGCGTGCTTGAGCGTTATAAGGACAAGGTTAAGCTGTGGCTGACATTTAACGAGATCAATATGTCGACCCATGCGCCGTTTACTGGTGTTGGCCTGGAGGAAGATGCCAATCAACAAACCATCTATCAAGCCATCCACCATCAGCTGTTAGCCAGTGCTCAAATCGTGAACTTGGTGCATGACATTATACCCGATGCCAAGGTGGGTAATATGCTGCTTGGCGCACTAGTTTACCCTTATACCTGCAACCCTGATGATGTGATTGCGGCGATGCACAAGAATAACCAATGGCTGTTTTTTGGTGATGTGCAGACGCGCGGTCGCTATCCCGGCTATATGTGGCGCTATTTTCGCGAGCACGACATTACTCTCAATATGGAACCGGGCGATCTTGACCTGCTTGCCTCGGCAAGCGTGGACTTTATCTCGTTTAGCTACTACGCCTCTGGCTGCGCCAGTGCGGACCCTCAGCAAACGGAAGTCGGCAATATTATCGATAGTGTCCCCAACCCCTATTTAACCAAGAGCCAGTGGGGCTGGTTGATTGATCCCAAGGGGCTGAGGGTATTGCTTAACTTTCTTTACGATCGTTACCAAAAGCCATTGTTTATTGTCGAAAATGGCCTTGGTGCACGCGATGAAGTCGACGAAAAAGGTCAAATCAACGATGATTACCGGATTGCTTATCTTAATGATCACCTAGTTCAGGTGCATGAGGCGATTTTGGATGGGGTCGAAGTGATGGGCTTTACTAGCTGGGGACCTATCGATTTGGTCGCCAATTCAACAGCAGAAATGAGCAAGCGCTATGGCTACATTCATGTTGATCGCGATGATGCGGGGCAGGGCAGCTTATTACGCACGCGTAAGAAGAGCTTTTATTGGTATCAAGAGGTGATCAAAAGCCGAGGGGCCAGCCTGAAAGGCTAGACGTTTGAATAATTGGCAAAGGAGTGCAAAAAAATGATCCCACTAAGTACACACTATGTGTCTGGTGTAGTGCTATCAGAGATCGATGGCGAGATGAAATTGTTACTACTCAAACGGGTGAAAGGTGACTACTGGTGTCACGTTGCAGGGAGAATTGAGGGCGATGAAACTGGTTGGCAAGCCATAATGCGTGAGTGTTTGGAGGAGACTGCGATCGAGGTTGGGACACTGTATAACGGCCAATTTATGGATCAATTCTACGAACCACATGTCAATGTGATAGAACTTATACCTGTGTTTGTTATTTACTGCCCGCCCAATCAAGCGGTGGTGCTCAATCATGAGCATACTGAGTATCGTTGGTGCGGCTTGACGGAGGCGGTTCAACTCGCGCCATTTGTAGGCCAGCACAAGGTATATCAGCACGTTTGGCGATACTTCGTTGATGCGAAGCCTCATCCACTTTGGCAGGTCAAGAGAGTCAGCAAGGGCTGATACATATCCAACTGACCTCAAGGTGCAGTTGGGTATATTTCTTACGACTTGTACTTATGTAGCAGATCTAACGGGATATGGCAGTAGTCACCGGGGCGTAGGGTGAGCCGGTCTTGATGTTCATCGTCGCTTTTGACGTAGTTGGACAGCAAGCAGATCTCGACCGCAATCTTATCGGCGTCTTCTCGCTGTTTGATGTAGTCACGTGCATGCTCAAGGTGAGCGGTATTTTTGCTGTAGACGCCAGTTCGATATTTTTCGCCCACGTCGCCGCCTTGCTTGTTGATGCTGTAGGGGTCGATGATCTCAAAAAAGTACGCCATCAACTGCTCAACAGACACTTTAGCTGGGTCAAATTTAGTGCGCACACACTCAGCGTAGCCATCGTAGGGGGTAGCAGTAGAGTCGGTGCTGCCATTGGCGCGTCCTGCTTCGGTTTGGCTCACTCCGGGTAAGTGGCGCATGTATTCCTGAACGCCCCATAGGCAGCCGCCTGCGAAGTATATTTCTTCCATCTTTTATCTCTCTAGAGTTTTCAGTAGGTGATCGAGCAGGCTTAGGTCTGGTAATCGTTGTTTGTCTATTTGGCTATAGGCTTGGTAATCATTCCCAATGACATCAAAGTCAAGCAACTCTAAAGCCTCTCGGTCATATTCTGGGTGGGAAGAGCATAGCAGCCAACGTCCGTGGCCGTATTTGCCACACACAATGGCCGCTGGTTTATCGGGTAGCTCGGCAAAACGTGCCAGCACCTGATAATTGGCATTTTCATTGGCATCGTTTGATGGAGAAAAATAGCAGCCGCCGATGTACAGTGATGGTGTATTACTCAGCTGTGCTGAGCTCATTTGCAACTCAACCACACGGGGTTTGGTTTGGTTGTAGTTATCTCCGCGGCCAAAGGCTTCTACTGGGCCTTTGGCGATGCCGTTGAAAAAGCCCAGCTCGTTTTGAGTCACGATCTCAAACGGCTCACCTTTAGCCCAGTGTGTTGTCTCGCAGGCCATATAGGCTCCGGCGCAGATCCCCAGATAGCGACCACCACGTTTGACATACTCTTTGATCAACTGGTTGGCGCGCCCATCAAGCTTGGCAGACTTATAGCGACTCGCCCCACCAGGCATCACAAATAGATCAACATCTGCATCTAGGGCACCAGCGAGGATCTCGTTGGCATTGACGAAATAGATGCCTTGCTTGCCACGAAGTTTACCCAGAGAGTAATACAGCACATGGTTGTTCGAGACATTGTCTGAGTAGATAAGAATCTTCACGAGGTCATCTTAGCTAAAGGTTTGACTAGACAGCGCGTGATAGCACACTGGCAGGGCGCGCTTTAGCTATCGCTGAGGTGAGTGTGCCAGCGATTATAGCTTTGACCAGATCGCCCGGAATGAACACCCACATTAGCATCGTCGATTCAAGTAGTGTCTTTTCGAGCACGATCGCCATACCAATAATACCGAAGATGTACATCACAATGATACCGCCAATCACAGAGGCAACGGTTGCCACAAGTGCAAGCGATCCACGGCGCCATTTCTCAACGATTAAGCCGGTAACAAAGGCAGACACAGGCCAGCCAATCAAAAAGCCACCGGTGGCTGAAACAAACATGCCTAAGCCGCCATGGCCACCAGAGAGCAGCGGAAGGCCTAGGGCAACCAGTAGCAAGAACAGCATTACTGCCAGTGCGCCGCGTCGGGCGCCCAGCATGGTGCCGCACAGCATAATACCCATACCCTGAGCGGTGATTGGCACACCAAAGCCAAGCGTGATACGCGGCATCAAGCCCAGCGCCGCGATCAGGGCTGCAAACAAGGCAATATAAACAACATTTTTTTCCATCTATTCTTCTTCCATGTTAGTTAGGCCACCACGCGCGCGTAGCGCTTCTGCAACGTGGTCGGCATCATCAAGAGCAAGTACGGTAAAAGGCAGGATTATCCGCCAACTTGAGCGGCGATGAGAGCGCGCGCGCCAAGCCTGAGATAAATTCCGTCCTTTAGAGATCAGTGTTGGTGTCATACGGATCACCAGTGCCATCGCCAACTCTAAAGCGCGGGTATTTAGACCCAATCGGCGCAGGGGACGAACAAGCGTATGCACTACCTCAATCATGTCAGATAGACGAGTGGTCATGGTAACGAGGTTGGCTAGCGCCACAGCAGAGAGCAACCGCAGAGCGATCATTGTGCCTTGGGTCAAATCCGCAGTCCACCAATGCCAAACTAATAAGACCAGAACAAACGGCCACAGGATTTTGAGTTGTTTGACACCGTTGAGGAAAAACGCCTTACCGGGCAGAGCATATAGGGTGAGCACGAGCAACAAAAAAACAGCATGAACCATTAAATGCTGAACAAAGAACAACCCTAGCGTGGTGATACTCAACGCCGCAAGTTTAAGCCCTGCACTCCATTGGTGAGCCCTGGTTTCAACTGGCGAGCTGAGAGATATCATCACCGTCTCCGATTCTGTGCATTTCTTCCAAATAGCTAGGCAGCACATCTTCCGTTGGACCAAAGGCCGCTATCTGGCCGCTTTCGAGCCATAACAGTTGATCATAGCCCTCGAGATCATTGGGATCGTGGCTAATATGGACTAGTGTTCCTGGGAAAGTATTTAGGTAGCGCTGCAGCTGCTTTTTGGTTGGGATATCCAGTCCGGCAAACGGCTCATCAAGGATGATAAGCTTTGGCTGCATCGCCATCACCGCCATCAAACACACTAAGTGCTTTTGTCCGCCAGAGAGAGCGGAAGTATGTACGTCTTGCCAGTGCGTTTTACCAAACGCAGCCAGCGTATCAAGAGCGCTCTGCTGCGCCTGCTTTTTACTCTGACCGAGCTGGCGCAGGCCAAACACAATCTCTTCGATGACAGTAGGGAAGATAATCTGGTGATCAGGGTTTTGAAACAATAAGCCAATGCCACGCAATGCGGCCTTACGATCGGTAAACGGGTTAATACCACCAACTTCTAGCTCACCAGATTGGATCTCAATCAGCCCGGAAAGCACGCGCGATAGTGTTGACTTACCCGAGCCATTACGCCCAATCACGCCCAAGCGCTTAACTTTGGTATCCAAACAGAGGTCATGCAAAATAGACTTGCCTTCTACCTCAAGGCGAACTTGGTGAAGTTTTATCGATTCGCCGCCATCATCGGCAGCCTTGCGGTTAAGGTGAGTAGTGTTCATGTTCCCCTGACAGCCAAACATCCATAGAGTTGATATGCGGCCACATAGTATCAACTTTTTGGGGGAGAGGCGAGAATACAGAGGCGAGAAGCGAGAGTCGAGAGTCGAGAGTGTTTCTCGGGCGCTGCCTATTCTGCGAGCCCCCAAAGTTTTTTACAATTGAAAGTTTGTGAGAACTTTATTGCGTCAGAGCTTCGCCTCTCGAAGGGCGAAGCCCGTCTCGTCACTCGCCTCTGCCGCTAGGCCACTTTCGGGAAGAGGTGAGAATCGGGAGTCGAGAAGCGAGATTGTTTCCCAGGCGCTGCGTGTCTGCGAGCCCCCAGAGTTTTCACAATTGAAAGTTTTTGAGTACTTTATTACGCCAGAGCCTCGCCTCTCGAAGGGCAAAGCCCGTCTCGCTTCTCGCTTCTGCCGCTAGGCACGATTGGGAACCAATTCGACTGGACGATCATCAATCGGAATATGAATCAAGCCAGCAATCACCGCGAGTACGACCGTTGACCACCAGATTGGCTCGTAGCTGCCGTAGTAGTCGTAGATGCGACCGCCTGCCCAAGCGCCTAAGAAGCTGCCAACTTGGTGGGTGAAGAAGACTAGACCGTATAGGGTCGACATGTATTTTACGCCGAAGATATGACGCACTAGACCCGATGTTAATGGTACGGTGCCAAGCCAGACAAAGCCGATTGCGCCGCCGAAGATGGCTGCGGTGAACTCGCTGATTGGGAACACCACAAAGCTTGCGATGACTGCAGCGCGCAGCATATACAGTACACACATTACGTGGCGTTTGCTGTAGCGGTCCGCCATCAGGCCCCAGAAGTATGAGCCGAAGATGTTGAAGATACCGACATACGCCAGTGCCATCGCTGCGCTTGAGGCGGGTAGCTGCTTGTCAGCTAGGTAGCTTGGCAAGTGGGTAGCAATAAACATTACGTGGAAGCCACACACAAAGAAGCCTGCATGAATGAGCCAGTAGCCTTTGTGATTAAACGCCTGCTTAAGCGCTTGTTTAAGAGTCATTTCTGATTGGACCGACTGAGTCTTTACCGCCGCCACACTAGGTTTGCTGGTCTTCATAAAGGCAGCAAAAGCAATCATCAAGGCACACAGCATAGCAAAGCCTTGCATTGCACCTTGCCAGCCCCAGTTTGTCATCATCGCTTGCGCGCCTGGGATCATGGCGAACATACCAAATGAGCCAGCTGCAGTGGTTAGGCCAAAGGCCTTGGCTGCGTGCTCCGCTGGTACCACTTTTGCCACCGCACCAAGGATGATCACGTAGCTGGTAGCACTTAGACCAAAGCCGACTAGCGCGCCAAGAGAGATGTAAGCCATCGCAGTGGATTGAGTCACTGACATCAGCGCCAGACCCAGGGCATAGGCAATCGCGCCGATAACAACGATACGCTTTGCGCCCCACTTATCAGCGGCCATGCCGACAAATGGCTGGAATGCGCCAAACAATAGGTTCTGCAGTGCAATCGCAAGGCTAAAGAACTCGCGACCTGTGTTGAAGTGCTCTGAAATAGGCATCATAAAGATACCGAAAGACTGCCTGATCCCTAGGCTAATAATTAGTGTACCGATCCCTAGCCAAACCAAAATTGGAAAACGAAAAATACTCATGTTTGACTCTTAATGTTGATGATGGTTGTGGTGTTGATGGTGGTTGTGGCTGTCTAAGGTATCGTGGCTATGACACCCCGCATCCATTGCCTGCTCTGCGAGCACCTGCAAAAGGAAAGGTGAGTGGTGAACCGCGGCCAAAGCCATGACCAGCAGCAGGGTCATGCGAACCAGTTGCGCCGTCAATGTCTGTGAGAACATACCATTTCAAAGTGAATTAAAGATGTTGCGAATTGTAAATGGCTCACGTGTATGAGGCAAATGATTAATTGTCTTGGCTTATATGCATAAAACGCATAGAGGCGAGAAGCGAGATTGGGTCACTGTTATGGTGAGCTCCTCGTATCTCGGAACGAAGTGTGACTCGAACCTCGCCACTTAAAAAGTTTCAACGAAATAATGCAACAAGTTGAACAAATTTATCCGCTATTCAGTGACTCACAGGATGACTAACATTAATGGTGTCCGGACAAGACATTGATTTGATTAACTGTGATAAAGGAAGCCTGACCATGAAATTTAATTCGATAACACTGACCAGCTTAATGATTGTTGCTTTGTCCGCGCCTGCTGTTTTTGCCACTACAGCCGATAGTGATAGTGGTGAGCGAAGTGGCATTACTTTCCGTCTTGATTGGCAAGATCCTGCTGAGAAAACGGGCGGTGGGTATTATGATCAAGAAGAGTCAAACCGTAAGCATTAAACTATCAATCACACCAATGCCTTTCGGGCGTTGCGAGTCCTCAAACGCCCGAACCACACAGCAACTTAGAATTTGTGAAGCTCTATCGATGCTAAGCCTCGCCTCTCGCCTCTGCCGTAAGGCGATTTAGTCTAATGATTGAGCAAATTTTTCGGCGCAGCTTTGGCAGATGCACGCGATGCCTTTTTTATCTTGCGGTACTTGCTCTAGGAGTGCCTCGGGAAATTTTATTTTTTGGTCAAAACACCAACATTGATCGCCGCAACCTTGTGTCTTGGGCTGACCACATCGGTTGTCCTGATGGCAAATTGGACATTTTGTGGCTTGGTTTTGTGGTTTCATCGTTGTATCTCTGTAGATTACTTAGCCAATTATCATTGGGTGTGAGTATGGATGACAAGTTATTTTAAACTCTGACATTTTCTCTGACACAATAGGGATGTTACTTAATCTAATAGTTGCGTATGATTCCTGCCTCTAATTTTTGCATGATCAAAAGGAAGGCGAGATGAGAGATAAAAAACACGGCTTAGTAATGATGTTATTGTTTACGTTAACTCTGGCCGTGACCCCTCCTTTGAGCCAGGTTATTGATCTCAACGCATCCGTTGGGCATGTGAGTGGTATATTGGTGACAGTGGTGACTGACTCGGCTGGACACAGAGGCTTTTTACTTACGCTCGCGGGATTGACGCTACTCTCGCTGAATTTAAACATGTCACGCCGTGACTTAGTGATTCGCTTTACTCAACTTGCGGTGATCTTAGTGATTGGGTTTTTGAGCAAAAGTGGCTTGAAACAGCTGACGGAAAGTCCTCGTCCTTACACAGAGCATATTGCCCAGCAGCAAGTCATCCCCAGTGCGGAGCAGTTCTACCAACTGGACGTTGCTGAACAAGCTCAAGTGATTGGTCACGTATCTGATCAGGTGAGCAACTGGCGTACTCGCCATTGGCAGGGTGAAAAAGACTACTCGTTTCCCTCTGGTCACACTATCTTTGCTGCCATTTGTGTGGCGTTTTTTGCCGGGTTATTTTTCCAGCAGAGACGATTCTATCTAGCGTGCATGGTTGTTATTTGGGCGGCAAGCGTTGCATATACCCGTATTTGGATCGGTATGCACCGACCGGAAGACTTGTTCGCCTCTGCAGCGTATGTCACTTTGCTGTATATGGTGATACCTACTTTTCCACGATTGGCCAATCAAGCGCTGCGCCTAGCTCCGGCGCGTGTGCGTGCTTATCTAGACCAATAAACCTGCCTAATAACCGCAAGGTGCTGATTGGATCAGTACCTTGAGGTCGCTAGAAAAATTTTCTGATAATATCCAAGCTTTATTGTTTTAAATGTAAATAATATCAAAGTTTAAACGAAAGCAATTATATTGGTTTAAATGGATATGGTAATGACTATCATTATCCACCTCCGTTGATTAATTAGTTAATATAAAAGTGTAATTGAGTTGAAGTAATAGGTGACTATTATCTGATAGATTATATTGACTCATGTTGATACGTTTAGTGATAAGTGACTATTGACGCTTTTAGTAACGGTAGTTGCAGATTCACTCTTAACTATGTCAACGTAAGGATAGCTTGCGAGGTAATGTAAGGTAATTGGAGTTGCTAATTGATGTTATAGGCGGTTATTAATCCATTTATAGACTCGCCACAGAATATAAAGAGTGGCTTTGTTTTTGTATAAATAGCCCCGGTAGGGTAATCAAAATAATTTAGATGGCGGAATGAGAGAAAACGATGCTCTTTGTTGTAGTCAGAGGCAATACCTCACCACTTGTACAATCGCAAGTTTATACTGAGAAAATGGTTAATAAATCTAGGATGGTTGCTGAGTTAATACTTAATTATACTAGGGATAAATTATTCAGCGTCAGATGAGTTTGAATTAATTTGTTTCAAATTAATTAATCTAAGATTTAACTATTATTTACCAATTGTGTACTTTTGATTAAAGCTAGTAAAAGTTGTTTTTGATCAAATTTAATATAAGTTTGATTATGAATACTGAAGCCGTACTTAAATCATCTTGTAAAAGGCAATGTAATGAAAGGTAATTTTTTTAAATTAAGTTCAGTGGCGCTAACTGTTTCGGCTCTATTAATTACTGGTTGTAACTCCAGTGATTCAAATGAGCAAGATAAAGACGTTAAACAGGCGAAAAATATTATTCTTATGATCACTGACGGTGCGAGTGATGGCGCATGGGATATTGCATCTTACTGGCAAAAAGGCACGCTAGCGAATGACTCTGTGCCGTATGTGGATATTAAAACGCGTTATGCAATGACAACTTTCCCCCTAAACACCAGCTCAAACCCAGCTGATATGTGTTCAGATGAAAACGGTCGTGAGCAGGTCTCTTACGATAAAGATCTAGCTTGGGACAACACGCCAAGTGGCAACACAGCCCGTCCTTTCGAGGGTTATGAGTACTTAAACCGAGATGCAACGGACTCGGCTGCAGCGGGCACCGCTATCTCAACCGGTCAAAAGACTTACAATAACGCCATCGCGGTTGATTTCTGTGGTCGTGATTTAAAAATTATCACTGAATACGCCAAAGATCAGGGCATGAGCACGGGTGTGGTCTCATCCGTTCAATTTAACCATGCGACACCGGCCTCGTTTGGTGCCCACCATGTTAGCCGCAATGCATACTCGGACCTTGGCAGCTACATGCTAAGAGAGGGTATTCTTGACCTTGTCATGGGTACAGGACACCCAGCATTTGATGATCAGGGCCAAGAGCGTGGTATACAAAACTACGATCACAAGTATGTATCAGAGCAAGACTGGACTGACTTAACCAACAACGAACTGTTTGCCAAAGGCAATGATCTGCCTTGGGGTATGATTGAAACTAAAGCTGATTTTGAGCGTTTGGCGAACAATGAGTCAAGCATAGAGTTGATGCAAGCGCCGCTATTTGGCTTAGTGCAAAATATTTCAACCCTTCAGCAAGGCCGTGCTTGCCAAGAAGGTGAAGACAAAACGGTGGCGTTTGATTGTAGCATGTTAACCAACTCTCCTAGCTTAGAAGTGATGACTAAAGGCGCGCTTAATTACCTATCACAGAACGACAATGGTTTCTTCGTCATGATTGAAGGCGGCGCGGTTGACTGGGCAGCACACGGTAAACAAACTGCGCGTATCATCGAAGAGCAGATTGATTTTGATGACTCTGTTGCGGCAGTGATGGAATGGGTAGAGCAAAACAGCTCATGGGATGAGACGATGCTGATCGTCACAACCGACCATGGTAATGCTTATGTATTGGGTGAGCAGTCAGACCAAGTTGCTTATACGGCGGTGGAAAACCCGGGCAAAAATACGATGCCAAAAGTGAAATACTACAGCGGCAGCCATACTAATGAGCTTGTGCGTGTCTACGTGAAAGGGGTAGGTGAAGATATGTTTGACCAGCATGTTGTTGACACCGATACCAACTACACTGAGCAGTATCAGAACACTGGCGCAACCGGTGAGTACTTTGATAACACCAACATCTTTGATGTGATGAAAGAGTTTATTGTGAATTAATTACTCTTGATTTGGTAAATAAAAATCCCCTCAGATGCAAGCATCTGAGGGGGTTTCTGCATAAAGCGAGGTGATTAGAACGTTGCGTTCACAGAGAGCTTAAGGCGGCGCTCGTCACCGTAGTGAACATCACGGATAATACCGAAACTGTCCTGTGTGCCACCTGAGCCAACAAAGTATTCTTTATCCAGCAGGTTCTCGATGTTAAAACGCAAATCCCAAGTTACGTCACCGCTCTTAATCTTGTGTGACGCACCCGCATCGATACGTGTGTAACCATCCAGTTTGACTAGGTTACTCTCGTCTGCGTAACGCTCGCCTTGGTAGTTCAAGCCAAGGTTAACCGCCGTGCTTGGGGTAAACGCGTAACGTGTCCACGCCGAGCCAGACCACTCAGGGACGTTGGCCGGAGTGTTACCCTGATAAGTGTCGTCCTTGGTGTACTCAGCATCGATATACATCGCTGATGCCATCACAAAGAACTTGTCACTAATTCGACCTTGAGCGCCGGCTTCGGCACCTTGGTGACGTTGCTTACCGCCTTGTGTCGTGATGCTAGTATCTTCATCAACGTATTCAGTGAACTGAACATTACTTAGCTCGATATCGAAGATCGCACCGGTGAGCAATAGGCTCTGATCAAACAGCTCCCACTTAGTTCCCACCTCAAACTGACGGCTCTCTAGTGGATCAAACTCGGTGATGGTGTCATTGTCATTCAGCACGTTACTTTGATGACTAAAGCTCTCTGCGTAGCTCGCGTAAATAGTACCGTTATAGGCTGGATGATAGATCACGCCAACTTTTGGCGAAAAGGCCGAAGAGTCGTTGCCATCTGATACTTTGATGGCGTTACCTTCGCTGTCAGTTCCGGAGATCTCATCGTAGTACTTGTCATAGCGCAGTCCAAGTAGCACTTGCCATTGATCGTTAAGCGTGACCAGATCCTGCATGTAGAAACCAACCGAGGTGTTATCAGACTCTGAGCGCGCTCCGTTTTTGTAATTGATATCTGGTAGTGCACCCGAGCCATCAGAACCGATATCCTGTCTTTCGCCAGTCTGGCGCTGCTGTGCGTATTCGTACAACAAACCGTTGATACCAAAAACGGTATTGTGCTCAACACCCAGCGCTTCAAAGTTTCCTTTTAGGTCGGCGTAGAAGGTGTGGTGTACCCATTCATCTAGGCGGTCGAATGGGGTGATGCTGTATGAACCATCAAGCTCAGTACGAGCAGTTGTGTTCGGTGAAGAATCAAAGCGGCGACGGTCAAATTGCTGATAGTTATAGCCGGTGCTCAGCTCCCAGCCATGATTTAGATACGCAGTAAAATCAAAGCCAACGTTTTGAACGTTGTTATCGGTGTAAGCCCAGCTCATATCGCGGATCAGATCTTTATCACCGATTACGTTACCGTTGCTATCCAGCCACGCGCCAGAGTCGATGTTGGCTTTATCTTGGGTGCGCTCGTAGTGAACAGACAACAAACCCCAGTCAGAGATATCGGCTTCAATAATACCGTAGCCAAGGAAACGGTCACGCTCGCGGTTATCGCCATCGGCATACTGACGCACTTCCTCTGTGTCTTGTTTCACCATCACCATGCGTCCACGCAGGCTACCGGATTCGTTTAGGGAACCAGACGCATCGATATGAACACGGTGACTGCCGTTGTCATCAATATCGGTGCCGACGTTAACCATAGGCTCAAAAGTAGGGCGCTTGCGCACCATGTTGACCAAGCCACCAGGGTTACTTGCACCGTAAAGCATACTGCTTGGGCCTTTCAGAATCTCAACGCGCTCAAGCGTCTCAATTGGCAGCATGTAGTGAGCAAATTGCTGGTGACCATCAATCAGATAGCCATCGCCGGACGCAAGCTCAAAACCACGTAGGCTAAACACTTCACGGTTCCATTTTTTGGTGCCAGGTGAAACCGAGGCGTCGTTACTTAGCGCCTCACCCAAAGTCGTCGCAAGCTGCTCGTCAAGAATGATCTCAGGAATAACCGCAACCGATTGTGGCGTATCAAGTAGTGAGATATCCGCTCGCATCGCCCCCGATGCATGGTCCACTTTGTAGTCATCAAAGCCACGACCGGTAATGGTCATCGACTCATCCGTTTGTAATTCTGTATTGTCTTGAGCAAGAGCCGCGCTAGAGGCGAGGGCCGCTAAAATAGCGGTGCTAACAGTGGTTAGCTTAAATGTCATGTTTGAATTCCTTATTGTTTTTGCAAGCTTAGCGAGCAATCTGGATGCAAATGATAATGATTATCAAAATAAATTAAATTCAAAAATTACAGAATGTAACAGATTTTGCTAAAAAGGTGATTCAGATCAAATTAAGTGCATTTTAGTTGAAAAAGAAGATTGAAAAACAACAAGAAAAGAATTTAAATGCGACAGATTATCATTTGTATTTAATTTTAGGCGAGTGTAGTTTGCCAGCAACACCTCCATCGGCCAAGACATGAAAAACATTATCACCAATAGAAACGTCCAATCTTGGTCGCGAAAAATCCATATTTACAGCTCGGTGGCCCTGATGTTGTCGATGCTGTTTTTTGCAGTGACTGGTTTGACTCTCAACCGGCCAGAGCTCTACGTCGCCAAGCCCGATGTCAAAGAGTGGTATGCAGAGCTGCCCACTGCGCTGGCTGAGACTCTCGCAGAGGATCAGCAGCAGTTTGAGGTTGCTGTGATTGATTGGTCAAAGCAGCAGGGCAAACTCAAAGGCATTGTTTCACCGGTGCGCACCTTTACTCGCTATAGCGGTGATGAGTTAGTAGAAGGTGAGGTTGAGTTTGATTTTAAAGGCCCTGGCTATGATGCCAGCGTGTTTATCGATTTGGCTGAGAATGAGGTGGAGTTTCGTGTAACCGATTACGGCACCGTCGCTTGGCTCAACGACCTACACAAGGGTCGTAACACAGGTCCGGCTTGGCACCTGTTTATTGATATTGCTTCAGTCGTGATGCTGCTGTTTATCGTGACTGGTTTTATTTTGTTGTTTCCTAAAAAGAAAACCTTAGTGGTTGCCACTAAATGGTTGTCATTTGGCACCATCGCAACGCTGTTTTCTTACTACTTAAGTTATTAACGGACGGTTTGCATGTTTAACAAAACCCTGTGTGCAGTAGTGCTCTCTAGCTTAGCACTCTCACCGCTAGCCTCGGCTGAAGCGCTTCCTGAGCAAGCGCGAGTATCAGTTCAGTTTGAATTGCCTGAGCTTAATGTCGCCATGTACGCGCGTCCTTATGTCGCGATTTGGGTCGAAGATTCACAAGGTCAGGTGGTGAAAAACATTGCCTTGTGGACAGGTAACCAAACCGAATGGCTTAAAGATATTCGCAGCTGGTGGCGCAAATTCGGTCGCTACAACAGCGAAAAGATTGATGGTATCTCATCAGCAACGCGCGGCGCAGGCAACTACCGCGTCGAGTGGGACGGCCTTAATGAGCAAGGCGAGCGCGTCGAGCAAGGTGAGTACACACTCTTTACCGAGGTGGTGCGAGAGCACGGTGGTCGTGACATTGTTCGCCAATCGATTGAGTTAGGCCAAGAGAGCTTTGTGATCAGCACAACACCGCAAGCCGAGATTGGCGTCATCGAAATCAATTACCAAACAAAATAATCTCTCCAGGAAAAAATAATGAAAAAATTTACCACAGGTCTTTTGGCAGCGGCATTGATCGCACCGTCTCTAGTTAGCGCACACCCACTTTGGATTTTGCCTTCTCACTTTACTGTGTCTAAAGACGATGGTGACTGGGTCACGTTCGACGTTACCGCTTCACACGGTACGTTTGTATTCGATAAGCCAGCTTCGGCACATGGCGCAACTATCGTGATGCCGGATGGTACATCAGCACGTCCCGATCACGTCCTACGCGGCCAGCGTCGCTCAGTGTTTGATTTCTTCTTTGAAGAGCAGGGCACTTACAAGATCGTTAATAACTTTGACCCAATGTACTTGACCACTTATAAGGTCGGTCGTCGTGACACAGTACGCCGCATTCGCGCAAGCAAAGCTGAGCGTGACGCGCAAATCCCTGAAGGCGCGCGCGATATCAGCACTAGTCTAGTTAATCGTCGCTCAGAGAGCTACGTAACTGTAATGGCGCCAAGCACTAAGGCGATTGAGCCAAAGGGTAAAGGTTTTGAGTTTAATCCGATTACTCACCCTTCAGATATCATTGAAAATGAAGAGGTGACGTTTCAATTCCTATTAGACGGTGAGCCACTAGCGGGCGTTGAGTCAACCATCACTCGCGAGGGTACGCTTTACCGTGCAGCGCAAGAAGAGATCACTGTGGTATCAGGTGCAGACGGTAAAGTATCGTTTACGCTAGACCAAGCAGGTCGTTACGTGCTGCAAACCTCAACCCGTACTCCGGTTGAAAACAACCCACTGGCTGATGTGCTCTCAACCAGTTTGTCAGTGACGTTTGAAGCACAGCTCGACTAAGGATCCTTGATGAAATACTTTTTGTTGGCATTTGCCATGATTTCACTGCCAGCTAAGGCCCACTATGGCATGCTGGAGTGTTGGTTTGTCGATGAACGCTCAGGTGTGCTTTGCGAAGCGAGCTGGAGTGATGGCAGTGATGCCTCGAATTACGACCTTGAGCTGTTTGACTACGATGACAACCTGCTTGATCGCCAGCGAACCGACGGCCAATCACTGGCTCGCTTTGAGCTCCCTGAAGATGATTTTTACATCGTCTTCGACCCAGGCCACGAGGCACCAGCAGAAGTGGACATCGTAGAGATCAAGGATAAGTAATGGCGCACACACAAAAAGTATGGCCGGACAATGGCGCTCGAGAAGGGCGCTATATCTTTCTCAGCATTAGTCTGTTGTTGTTGCTGGGGTTGGTGACCATTCCACTTAACCAACGCGATGATGTTGCGGTTGAGCTTGCGGATCATCAGCTAAGAGCCGATCAAATGACGGTGGCCCAGCAAACGCTGCTCAGCCAACTGAAAGTCGCCCATGAAGAAATCGTCGACCTCTATCAAGACAGTGTTGAATTTGAGGACACGCCAATGTGGCCACAAGTTGAGCAACTGGAAGAGCTGTATCTAGCCCCTTTCACCCAAGACCAAAATTGGCGCAGCCTGGCTGAGCTTGACTGGCACAGCTTGGAGGATGGCCGTTATCTTGCGCGGGCGGGCAACGATGACCTGGGTTACCAGACGGTATTGCTTGATAGCCAAGATCAAGATGAGCCCGCAATTTGGCTCCATTTGGCATCGATTCAAACCCCGAACGCCGACCTGGCTCACGGTCAATGGCAACAAGTGGTGTTTGTACAAACTCATCGTCAAGCCCACCATCACTAATATAACGAACGTACGAATATGAAAAATATAATAAAACATAGTGGCCTTCTGTTAGCGCTCGCGATGACTCCACTATTTGCTCAAGCCAAAATGGTCGTCGGCACCACGCTTCACCCTTACTACAGCTATGTGTCTGTGGTGGTAGGTGATAAGGCTGAGGTAATGCCCTTGGTTGATGCAGGTTTTAACGCCCACAACTATCAAGCTCAGCCACAAGACCTGCAGCGATTGGCAAAAATGGATGCGATTGTGATCAATGGCATTGGCCATGATGACTTTGCCCTTGAGGTGATCCGCGCTGCTAACCGCAGCGACCTTGCTGTAATCAATGCCAACAATTCGGTACCATTACTGCCAGCTATGGGCGCCAGTGTCGGCTCGGATGCAGTCAACCCACATACTTTTATCGGCATTACCACCACGATTCAAAAGGTTTACACCATTGCTCAAGAGCTGGGTAAGCTTGACCCAGACAATGCGCGCGAGTATCGCCGCAATGCGCGCAACTATGCCGCGCAGCTACGCCAGCTTAAGCAAAAAACCATGGAGTCGATTACCGGCCTTGACACCCGTGGGATGAAAGTCGCCACCACACACAATGCTTACGACTACCTTCTGCAAGAGTTTGGCATTGGTGTTGATGCGGTGATTGAGCCAGCGCATGGCGTTGAGCCGAGCGCAAGTCAACTGCAAGACACGATCAACCGTATTCGCGACTCGGGGATCAATATCCTGTTTTATGAGCTTGACATGCCTAACCGCTTTGTTGCCACCATAGAAAAAGAAACCGGTGTGCGCCTGTTTCGCTTCTCACACATGACTTACGGTTCGTTTGATAAAGACAAAGTCACGCTTGAGACCACCTCGAATCTAGCAACCTTGGTTGAGGCCATTCACTTCTCGACGGAGCAAGGCTAATGGGACCGAGCATTGAAATCTCAAATATGTCGCTCAGCTACGTGGGCGGCCCGGTGCTGGAGTCGGTCAATCACCAGTTTGCCGGTGGCCAATGCCATGTGCTGATGGGGCCAAACGGCGGCGGTAAAACCTCATTGCTGCGTTCAATCTTGGGTTTGACCCCATTTGCGGGCGATATCAATGTGATATGGCCTGAGCAGCAAGGCAAGATTGGCTATGTGCCACAAAAAGCCACATTCGAAGCCAGCCTGCCACTGACGGTGATGGACTTTGTGCTGCTGAATCAAACCCGTCATCCGCTGTTTTGGCGCCAAAATGCTGCGCATAAGCAGCGTGCAATGCAGCAGCTTGAGCGTGTGGGTATGGCTGATCGCGCCCAGCGACGCATGGGGCAACTTTCTGGTGGTGAGCAGCAGCGTGTTCTCTTTGCTCAGGCCCTACTGGATGATCCTCAGCTTATTATGCTCGATGAGCCAACCACGGGCATGGATGAGCAAGGCGTGCGTTATATTGAGAACCTGATTTCAGAGTTGGTTGCCGACAATCGCACCTTGATTGCCGTGCTGCATGATCCTGAAACGGTGGAAAAGTTACCTTCACCTCAAGTCCATGTTATCAACCGCAAGTTGCTGCGCTCGGGCCCTGCCTCTGAGCTTTTGCAAGCACAAAACTTGGCCACGCTATACCAGCAAAAACCTTATCAAGTCGTGGGAGCCGCCTAATGGAATGGTTACGAGAACTCGCTCAAAGCGCAGCTCACGCGGGCTACCTATCTGAGAGCTTTACTTACGCCTTTGTGGTTAACGCGGTGATTGCGTCCTTGCTAATCGGTCCCATGCTAGGCGGTTTGGGTACGTTAGTGATTGCCAAGCGCCTTGCCTTCTTCTCTGAGGCGGTGGGGCACGCGGCGATGACCGGTATCGCAATTGGTATCTTGCTTGGAGAACCAACCGATAACCCGATCATCAGCTTATTCTGCTTTTCGATGATTTTCGCCCTGCTGCTGCATTACGTACGTAACCGCACGCAAGTGCCTTACGATACCTTAGTTGGTGTGTTTCTTGCCGTGGCACTTGCTGGCGGCGCAGCGCTGCTGATGTATGTTGCGCGTCAGATCAATGTCCATTTACTAGAGAATGTACTGTTTGGTTCAATTTTGACCGTTCAGGACAGTGATATCTATCTATTGGCTATCGCTTCTGCAGTAATTCTTGCTTTATTTTTACCAACATTTAACCGCATGCTGTTAACCTGTATCAGTCCAGATTTGGCCAAGGTACGAGGTTATAAGACGGCGCTGTATGATTATTTGTTTGTCATTATGATCACTCTGATCACGATTGCAGCAGTGAAGATCATCGGCGCGGTCTTGGTGGGTGCACTGCTGTTGATCCCAGGAGCGACCGCGCGATTGATCAGCTCAGATATGGGGACGTTTGTGCGCCGATCAGCGGCGATCTCAACGGTTTCTTGTGTTCTGGGTACGGTGGTTCCAATGGAGCTGGGTTGGTCGATTCCATCCGGTGCGGCGATCATCTTGCTGTGCGCCAGTTTTTTCTTAACAGTGACTCTGTATCGTATCTTGGTCAAAGCATAATTAAGAATGAGAAACAAACATGGTTAAATATTTATTTGTCCTTTTAGCGTGGATGCCTAGCATCGTCAGCGCGGTAACCCTAGTTAGTACTGAAACTCAAGTTAGCACTGAAACTTTGGTCAAGATTGAAAGTATCGAAAGCGCAGAAACCGTTGAAAGCAGTGAAGCAGTCATTGATGCTGAGCCTCAACTTAGCAATGAAGTGTTGGTGGTTAACGAATTATCAGCAGAAGAACAGCCAGCTGCGAATGATGAAGTTCAGCCAGTGGATGTACTGACTTCTTTACCTGCTACCTACATGATCGTAGACCAGCTTACTCAAGGTACGGGACTTAAAGTTGAAAACCTCGCGCCGCCGCGATTTGGCTTTGAGCGTCTACCCGGTTGGTATGAGCAACAAGGCGCTGAGCAGGTGGCAGAGGTGACTGGTCAGGCACAAGTTGTGGTGAGCATGGGCTCAATCTGGCAAGCCGACCCACTTTACCCTCACACTCGAGCGCATAATATTCAGGTGATCAACGTCGATGCTGGCCAAGCTTTGTTGCCAAACGGGCAAGCGGTAACCGCGCTGCACACCCAAGACGGCGTTTCTCCATACGTGTGGCTAAGCGCCGCTAACCTAATGCGCATGACCGAGATCATCGGTGATGATTTCGTTCGCATCTGGCCAGAGCACAAGCAAACCATCTCCGATAACCAAGGTCAGCTATTACAGTCTCTTAAAGAGCTCAGCGCCAGCCAGCAGCGTCAGCTATTTGAAGCAGAAATCGACAGCGTGATCCTGCTTGAAGAGGCCCTAGAAGACTTCGTGCTAGCCAATGATTTATTTGTCTTAGAGCGTAAATTCAAGCCAAACCTCGATTGGAACGAGCAAGACATTGCTGATATCGCCGAATGGGTAAAAGAAGAGCCAGAACTATGGGTCCTAACCACCCGCCCAGTCAACCAACGTCTACTTAAACTCCTGCCTGAAGGCGTATCAGTCTTGCGCATCGACCCACTCGATCGATGGGGCCGAGGTATCCAAGTTGACAATCCACTGCAGCGCTGGAACTTAGACCTTTAATTGAGTTTCACTTCGTTCCGGGGAGCGAGTATCACTTCGTTCCGAGGTTCGAGGGGTCTACCACGCGTGGTTGAACCTCTCGCTTCTCGCCTCCCGACTCTCGCTTCTGCTCTAAGGTCGCGGGGTTCGGGGATCATTTCGTTCCGAGGTGCGAGGGGTTTACCACGCGTGGATGAATCTCTCGCCTTTCGTCTCTGCTCCAACGCATGGCCAACTCCTCGCTCCCCGAAGGGCAAAGCCCGTACTCGAACCTCGCTACTTATTTAGCCACTCAACCGCCATAGCATTTCTCGAACATCCAGAGCATGTTACGCTATTAAAAATAGGTTTGTTTTTTTAGCATTTTATGTCGATTATTCTTGGGATTGATCCCGGTTCACGTATTACAGGTTATGGCGTTATTCGCCAGCAAGGCCGCCATTTGCAGTATTTAGGTAGCGGTTGTATCCGTATGTCAGAAAAAGAGCTGCCGGGTCGATTAAGACAGATCTATGCTGGGGTGAGTGAGCTTATTACCCAGTTTCAGCCTGATGTGTTTGCTATCGAGCAGGTGTTTATGTCGAAAAACGCCGACTCGGCGCTAAAGCTTGGCCAAGCGCGTGGCAGTGCGATTGTTGCGGCGGTGAATGCGGACCTTCCAGTTTATGAGTATGCGGCGAGATTGATCAAGCAGGCTGTAGTTGGCACCGGTGGCGCTGATAAAGCCCAGGTGCAGCATATGGTTCAGCATATGCTCAAACTGCCGGCCAAGCCGCAGGCGGATGCCGCAGATGCGTTGGGTGTGGCGATTTGTCACGCCAATACCAATAAGACCTTAGTTGCCCTGGCAGGTAAAGCCACCTCAGCACGCCGTGGTCGCTATCGTTAATATCCTCAATCCTGCAAGTTACCTGCTATACAGCACGGCATCGAGACTTGTACTGGCTATCCATCCAGTTATTGATTATCATCACTCCACTAACCGAACAACTATAGGAAACCTCCAGTGATTGGACGTCTGCGCGGAACACTGATTGAAAAATTGCCACCAGAAGTATTGATTGAAGTGAATGGGATTGGCTATGAAGTCCAAATGCCAATGAGCTGCTTCTACGAGCTGCCGAACGTTGGCGAAGAAGCCATCATCTACACCCACTTTGTGGTGCGTGAAGATGCTCAGCTGCTGTATGGCTTCAATACGGTGAAAGAGCGCGCGCTATTCCGTGAGGTGATCAAAGCCAATGGTGTAGGGCCAAAACTGGGTCTTGGCATCTTGTCGGGTATGACGGCAACGCAGTTTGTTGCGTGTGTAGAGCGCGAGGATATTTCGACCTTGGTTAAGTTGCCGGGCGTAGGTAAAAAGACCGCTGAGCGCTTGGTGGTAGAGATGAAAGACCGCCTTAAAGGCTGGGGTGAGGGCGATCTGTTTACACCTCATACCGATGCCGCGCCGATGGATTCAGCCGTGCCAAGTCAGAACAACGAAGAAGAAGCCGTCAGCGCACTACTTGCACTTGGCTACAAGCCGACCCAAGCTTCTAAGGTGATCTCCCAAGTTGCTAAAGACGGTATGTCGAGCGAAGAGCTGATCCGCGAAGCATT
Source organism: Vibrio sabulosilitoris (assembly GCF_055391395.1). Taxonomy (NCBI): domain Bacteria; kingdom Pseudomonadati; phylum Pseudomonadota; class Gammaproteobacteria; order Vibrionales; family Vibrionaceae; genus Vibrio; species Vibrio sabulosilitoris. The sequence goes on along the minus strand of NZ_AP029600.1, from coordinate 1,342,885 downwards.
GAAGTCAATGGTATAAGTGTCAAACCGGTCAAAAGTTGAAATGTCATGATTGAAGCCGATCGTTTAATCGCCCCAGAGAACCCAGTATTTAAAGACGAAGACGTGATTGATCGCGCCATTCGTCCCAAAAAGCTCCAAGATTATCAGGGGCAAGACCATGTCCGTGATCAGATGGAGATCTTCATCAAAGCGGCGCAGCTGCGCAGTGAAGCGCTCGATCACTTGTTGATCTTTGGCCCTCCGGGCCTGGGTAAAACCACGCTCGCTAATATCGTTGCCAATGAGATGGAAGTGAACATTCGTACCACCTCAGGCCCTGTGTTGGAAAAAGCCGGTGATCTGGCCGCGCTCCTGACCAACCTCGAAGAAAACGATGTCCTGTTTATCGATGAGATCCACCGCCTAAGCCCAATGGTGGAAGAGGTCCTGTATCCTGCGATGGAGGACTATCAGCTCGATATTATGATCGGTGAGGGGCCAGCAGCGCGCTCAATCAAGATCGATTTGCCTCCGTTTACCCTAATTGGTGCTACCACCCGTGCAGGCTCACTGACCTCGCCACTGCGCGATCGCTTTGGTATCACCCAGCGCCTTGAGTACTACAAGATCCCCGACTTGCAGCATATCGTCCAGCGCAGCGCCGATTGCCTCGGCTTATCGATGGACCCAGATGGCGCACTTGAAGTAGCAAGACGCGCCCGCGGTACCCCACGTATCGCCAACCGCCTGCTACGCCGCGTACGCGACTACGCCGAAGTAAAAGGCGATGGCCATATCAGCGCTGATGTTGCAGATAAAGCGCTCAACATGCTAGACGTCGACGCCGAAGGCTTTGACTACATGGACCGCAAACTCCTACTCGCCATTATGGAGAAGTTTGGTGGCGGCCCGGTTGGCCTAGATAACATGGCCGCAGCCATTGGTGAAGAGAAGGACACCATCGAAGATGTTCTGGAGCCTTATCTGATTCAGCAAGGCTACTTGCAGCGTACGCCACGTGGCCGCATCGCAACTGATCGCGCCTACTTACACTTCGGCCTAGAAAAATAGAGGCGAGAAGCGAGATTCGAGAGGCGAGGGGTTTATCACGCGTGACTAGCTCCTCGCACCACGGAACGTAATGATACTCGTGCCCTGCGTCTGAATTCAGAAGCGAGAGTCTAGATTCGAGAGGTGAGGGGACTTCCCGCAAGTGATAAACCCCTCGAACCCCGGAACGAAGTGTAACCCGCACCTCGGAACGCAGTGATACTCGCGCGCCCCGCGCGCGCTGTGCGCGCCGTCACAATGTTACATTTTGGTTTTCATTATTGACTTAGCCTGGCTAGATAAATATGTTGCAAGTGTGTTCCAATTCACGCTTGCAGCAGTTCCTTTCACCACATCTGTGTAACAGCCTCTAGAAAAAGCGATTGACTTGCGTCAATTTGATGCTTTTTTATGCAATTTAACCTTTCAAATCTTGATCCTCATCAAGGCGTAATTTCGCAAGAAACTTTTTGAAACGCTCCCGATTAATCAGTAATATTAGCTCCAGCTATATTAGTTATCGCTTAACAAAAATACAACATTGCGATACATGGCGGCAACAATCGCGCAAAAGGATTGCAATATTATGAGTCGCTAAGCGATAGCTAATGGAATTTAGTGTTTAGAAAGTGCCATTCAGCCGGCACAAAGGAGTAATAATGTTCGACATCGACGTAGTGGATCTGTCGCGGTTGCAGTTTGCAATTACCGCGATGTATCACTTCCTCTTCGTACCATTGACTCTCGGTCTAGCTTTCTTGCTAGCCATCATGGAGTCTTTGTACGTTATGACCGACAAGCAAATCTATAAGGACATGACCAAGTTCTGGGGTAAGCTTTTCGGTATCAACTTTGCCCTTGGTGTTGCCACGGGTCTGACCATGGAGTTCCAATTCGGTACTAACTGGTCGTATTATTCGCATTATGTTGGGGACATCTTCGGTGCGCCGCTTGCCATCGAGGCCCTGGTTGCCTTCTTCCTCGAATCTACCTTTGTCGGTCTATTCTTCTTTGGCTGGGATCGCCTGTCCAAGCGCCAACACTTGGCGGTAACTTGGCTAGTTGCGCTTGGCTCTAACTTCTCTGCACTGTGGATCTTGGTGGCGAATGGCTGGATGCAAAACCCAGTCGGCGCTGAGTTCAACTTTGAAACCATGCGTATGGAGATGGTGAGCTTTGCTGAGGTAGTGCTCAACCCAGTTGCTCAGGTGAAATTTGTTCACACGGTTGCATCGGGCTACACCACAGGTGCGATGTTCGTTCTTGCAATCAGCTCATACTACCTACTGAAAGGGCGTGACATCGCCTTTGCTCGTCGTTCGTTTGCGATTGCTGCGTCTTTTGGTATGGCGTCAATCATCTCGGTTATCGTCCTGGGTGATGAATCTGGTTATGAGCTAGGTGACGTGCAAAAAGTCAAGCTGGCTGCGATTGAGTCAGAATGGCACACTGAGCCTGCGCCTGCGCCATTTACTGTATTCGGTATTCCTAACCAAGAGACCATGGAAACCGACTACGCAATCAAGATCCCTTACCTAATGGGTATCATCGCGACGCGTTCTCTGGATAAAGAGGTAACGGGTCTGCGCGATCTGCGTGAAGAGCATATCGATCGTATCCGTAACGGTATGTACGCTTATGAGCTACTTGAGCAACTGCGCGCTGGTAACAAGTCTGAAGCCAATATGGCGGCTTTCGATGAAGTCAAAGGCGACCTTGGTTACGGCATGCTGCTTAAGCGCTACACCGATGCGGTTGTCGACGCAACAGAAGATCAGATCCAAGCTGCAGCGGATGACTCCATTCCTACCGTATGGCCGCTATTCTGGTCGTTCCGCATTATGGTGGGCTGTGGCCTGATCATGCTGTTTGTCTTTGGTGCGGCGTTTGTTCAAACCTGTCGTCAGAAGATCGAGCAGAAACAGTGGGTACTTAAAGCCGCGCTTTGGAGTTTGCCACTACCTTGGATTGCGGTAGAAGCCGGTTGGTTCGTTGCCGAATATGGTCGTCAGCCATGGGCAGTGGGTGAGATCCTACCGGTTAGCGTGGCCGCATCGGCACTAACTGCAGGTCAAATCTGGACATCACTGTTTGCGATCATCGCACTTTACACAGTGTTCTTGATTGCAGAGGTTTACCTAATGCTGAAGTTCGCACGTAAAGGCCCTAGCAGCCTGAAAACGGGCCGCTACCACTTTGAACAAAACGCCACGACTGTCGAAGACAAGCTTGGCCGTCAAGTTGAAGCGTAATACAAGGAGAGATGTATGTTTGATTACGAAGTGTTGCGATTCATCTGGTGGGTACTGATTGGTGTCCTACTAGTCGGCTTCGCGATTACCGATGGTTTTGATATGGGTGTGGGTGCCCTAGTCCCATTTGTGGGTAAAACCGACAACGAGCGCCGCGTGATGATCAACTCGATCGCGCCGCACTGGGATGGTAACCAAGTTTGGCTTATTACCGCAGGTGGTGCACTGTTTGCAGCCTGGCCATTGGTTTACGCGACGTCTTTCTCTGGCTTCTATTTTGCGATGATCATTACTTTGGCCGCGCTTTGGCTGCGTCCAATCGGCCTTGATTACCGCTCGAAAATTGAAGATCCAAAATGGCGTGAAGCGTGGGATTGGGGCATTTTTGTCAGCGGCTTTGTACCACCGGTTATCTTCGGTGTGGCATTTGGTAACCTGCTGCAGGGCGTTCCGTTCCAGCTCAGTGACTTCTTGATGCCAACCTATCACGGCTCATTCTTTGGCCTGCTCAACCCATTTGCTCTGCTATGTGGTTTTGTCAGCCTATTTATGATTGTGATGCAAGGCGCGACTTGGCTACAGATGAAGACCACCTCTGATGTTCACACTCGCTCGCGCAATGTGGCTCAGATCACCGGTATCCTTACCGTGGTGTGCTTTGTTCTAGCGGGTTTCTGGGTTCAGTCTATTGAAGGCTACGTGATCGTAGGTGGCATTGACACCAACGCAGCGTCTAATCCACTTAACAAAGAGGTTATCCGTGAAGCGGGTGCGTGGATGCGCAACTTCGAGCAATACCCACTGTTGTGGTTAGCGCCAGCACTGGGTGTGTTTATGCCTCTTCTAGCCGTGGTAGCTTCACGCTTTGAGAAGTGTGGCTTTGCCTTCCTAACCTCAAGCTTGGGTAACGCAGGTATCATCCTGACAGCGGGCTTTGCTATGTTCCCATTTGTGATGCCATCTGATTTGGTGCCTTCACACAGCTTGACCATGTGGGATGCCACCTCAAGTGAACTGACGCTGAACCTGATGACCGCAGTTGCGGCTGTGATGGTGCCTATTATTCTGGCTTACACATCTTGGACTTACTACAAGATGTTTGGTCGCCTTGATGACAAGTTCATCGAAGAAAACAAAAACTCACTGTATTAAGGAGTCGAAGCTATGTGGTATTTTGCATGGATTCTAGGTGTACTGTTGGCGTGTGCGTTCGGCATCATCAACGCGCTATGGCTAGAGCACACTGAAATGATGGATAAAGACAGTGAGTGATCTGAATCACCAGATTCAGTCGTTACATAAGCCATTGGACAGGGCGCCGATGCGCGTCTTGTCCTTGCTGCTGGGCTTCTTCCATGTCGCGATGCTGATGTGGGAGCCTGAGCTGTATAGTCAGGCGATAGGGGGCTTCAATGCGTTGATCGCGCCTTTGATGATCCTTGCGCTGTGCAGCAGCATGATCTTTGGGATTGGTTTTCAGCCACGCTTTTGGCTGTGGCAGTTACTCTTCAGTCCCTATATATCACTGTCAGTATTATTCTATTTGTCGGTTGCTTACGTGCTATAAACCGGTCAAAAAAGTTAGTAAATGTTAATAAAAAAACGCCAGCCGAAAGGTTGGCGTTTTTTTATGCATTTTCAGTGCGATAACATGATATATTCAAGCAAAAATGTACTTAAATGCTAAACACTTACTAATACTTTGCGTTATAGTAAGTTTTTCAAGTGGAACCCAAATGGATAACATTTTGCATACTTCTGATAACCCTTTTCATTGGCCTGTCACTATTTACTACGAAGATACGGACGCAGGTGGTGTGGTGTATCACGCTAATTACGTCAAGTATTTCGAGCGGGCGAGAACAGAGTTATTGCGTTCAGTTAACATCTCGCAACATGTGTTGCTGGAACAAAAGATTGGTTTTGTAGTCCGACATATGGATATCGATTTTTTACAATCAGGGCGACTTGACGATCAACTTACAGTAAGCACATATATTCATGAATTGAAAAAGGTTTCGCTGACTTTCTGTCAAGAGATTGTCAATCCCGCAGGGAAAACTTTGTGCCGTGCCATCGTTAAGATAGCATGTGTGGATATTGATAAGTTAAGGCCGACGGCCATACCAAACGAGCTACTTTTGGAGTTAACCGCAAGTGACCGCTGATATTTCTTTTTTCGACCTCTTTTTACAAGCAAGCGTGCTGGTGCAACTGGTGATGCTGACCCTACTTGGTATGTCAGTGATCTCTTGGGCGATGATCATCAAACGCAGCAAAGCGATCAAACAAGCCTCCAAAGAAGCTGAAGACTTTGAAGACAAATTCTGGTCAGGCAACGATCTGGCCATCATCTACCAGGGCATGAAGTCGCGCAAAGACGAACTAGCTGGTAATGAAGAGATCTTCTACTCAGGCTTTACCGAATTTGCGCGCCTGCGCAAGACCAACCCAGACGCGCCTGACTTCGTTATGGAAGCAACCGGCCGTGCGATGCGCGTAGCGGTAGCTCGTGAAGTTGATGATCTGGAAACCAACCTGCCTTTTCTTGCTACCGTTGGCTCAATCAGCCCATACATTGGTCTGTTCGGTACGGTATGGGGCATCATGCACGCGTTTATCGCCCTCGGTGAGGTGAAACAAGCGACTCTAGCCATGGTTGCACCGGGTATCGCTGAGGCATTGATCGCGACGGCGATGGGTCTATTCGCAGCAATTCCAGCCGTTATGGCCTACAACAGCCTAAGTAACAAAGTGGGTAAACTTGAGCACTCGTACGCGACGTTCTCAGAAGAGTTCCACACGATCCTTCATCGCCAGGCAATGGCGGCTAAGGATCAACACTGAACAGAGCTCTTGAGGATTAAACATGGCGGGTTATCAACCTAAAAAACGTAAGATGACAGCAGAGATTAACGTTGTGCCTTACATCGATGTGATGTTGGTACTGCTGATCATCTTTATGGTGACGTCACCCTTTATTACTCAAGGGGTGGACGTTGAGCTGCCGAAGACGTCGGCGGCCAAGCCTGCATCGGAACTGGCAGGTGAATCCGAGTCAAGCTTTATCATTGTGGAAATCGATCACAACGGCAACCTGGGATTGAGTGTTAACGATGAAGAAGTGATGCGCGGCTTGGGGATTCAAGACATTATTGTCCGTGTTCGAGCTGAGCTTTCGCTTAAGCCAGACTCTCCAGTGGCGGTAGGCGGTGATGCTGCAACGCCTTATGCCGATGTGGTGTTGGTGCTGGATGAGTTGAGCCGAGCAGGAATCGAGAAAGTTGGCTTGTTAACGGACATCAAGGAGTAGATGCAGTTTACCATGCGAGAAAAGAGAACCAAGAATCACGGATTGGGTAAGCCTTTGGCGATCTCTTTCAGTATCCACGCAGCGGTGATTGCAGGATTACTGTTTGGCACGGATTTTTCAATGTCGCCGCCAGAGCCACAGCGCCAGGTTGTACAAGCCGTGGTGGTGGACCCGTCTGCGGTTCGTCAGCAAGCGCAGCAGATCCGCGCTGAGCGCCAGGCTGCCGCCAAACGCGAGCAAGACCGACTTGAAAAGCTGCGCCGCGAGAGCGAGCAACTGGAGAAGAATCGCCGCGCCGAAGAGGAGCGGATTCGTCGTCTGAAAGAGCAGCAAGCACGTGAAGCCAAGGCCGCTCGTGAGGCTGAGATCCAGCGTAAGAAGGTTGAGCAAGAGCGCAAAGCCGAAGAGGCGCGAGTTAAGCAAGAGCAAGAGCGGGTGCGTAAAGAGCAAGAGCGCGTCAAACAAGAGCAGGAGCGTGTTCGTCAAGAACAAGAGCGAGCAGCCAAGCTTGAGGCTGAGCGCAAAGCCAAAGAAGAAGCGATTCGTGTTGCGGAAGCTGAGCGTGTGGCGCGTGAAAAAGCCGCCCGAGAGGCCGAAGAGCGTGCTCGCGTAGAGCGTGAAGCGGCAGAAAAAGCCGAAGCCGAACGCATTGAGCAAGAGCGCGCAGCCAAAGAAGCCGCAGAAAAAGCACGCCAAGAGCAAGAGCGTCTAGACAGACTCGAGCGTGAGCGCAAAGAGCAAGAAGCGGCACTGAATGACATTTTTGCCGGCATGGAAGCCGAGTCACAAAGCAATCAAGCGGCGCAGTCGCGTCACAACCAGTCTGAGGTGCAGCGATACAGTGCTATCTACACCCAGCTGATTCAGCAGAACTTGCTGCTTGAAGACCGCTTTGTGGGAAAGTCTTGCCGAGTGAATCTGCGTCTGATCCCAACTGGTTCAGGCGCTATCGTGGGTAACATCAGTATTGAGAGTGGCGATCGTCATTTGTGTAATGCGAGTAAACGCGCGATTGCACAGGTGTCGTCATTCCCAATGCCGACGAATCAGCCAGCGGTGATAGAACAGTTAAAAAACATCAATTTAACCGTTCGACCAGAGTAAGATTCACATCGCTATGACTTTAGAGTATAGGCGAGATAGTATTGTTACAGCCTTAGAGTTTGACTCTATGACCCGTGGACAAAATACAACAGAAAGGAACAAGCTTGTGATAAAGCGTGTATTTTTAGGACTTATCCTAACCCTCACCGCAGCGGTCTCCACCGCCCATGCGGCTTTGGAGCTGGTGATCACCGACGGGATCAACTCAGCGCGTCCGATCGCGGTTGTCCCATTTAAATGGGAAGGGGCCGCGCCACTTCCTGAAGATATCTCTGGCGTGATTGCCTCTGACTTGCAGCGCAGTGGTAAATTTAACCCATTACGTGTCAGCACTATGCCACAAACGCCTAACGATGAGCATGAAGTTGATTTCGATCAGTGGATTGCGACGGGCGTTGATGCGATTGTGGTCGGTTCAATCACGCAGAACCAAGCCGGTGATTACCGCGTGAACTATCAGTTGATCGATGTGGTCCGTGGTCAGTTGACCCAAGGTGAGTCGCGTAGCCTCTCTGCCGATGGCAAGCTGGTTGCATCGCGTGATCACGTGATGTTCAACAAGGTGGCGACGGTGCCAAAAAGTCGCATGCGCGACTACGCCCACCGTATTTCTGATTTGATCTATGAAGAGCTGACTGGTGAAAAGGGCGCGTTCCGTACTCGTATCGCGTATGTGGTAGGTCAAGAAGATGCTCAGTACCCGTATCAACTGCGTGTTGCAGACTACGACGGCTATAATGAGCGCCTTGTATTGCGCTCAAAGCAGCCATTGATGTCGCCTGCATGGTCACCTGACGGCAGCAAACTTGCTTACGTGAGCTTCCAAAATGGCCAGTCTGAAATCTTTATGATGGATATCTACACCGGTGAGCGTGAGAAATTAACCTCCTTCCCGCGTCATAACGGTGCGCCGCGCTTCTCGCCAGATGGCAACAAGCTTGCGGTGGTTTTATCTAAGTCAGGCAGCTTGCATGTCTATACCCTAGACCTTAAGACCCGCCAGCTTGAACAGCTGACCACCGGACGCTCAAACAACACCGAGCCATACTGGACGCCAGACGGTAAAAGCCTTGTGTTCACCTCTGATCGTGGAGGTCGCCCACAGATATATCAAATCGCGTCTAATGGCGGCACGCCCAAGCGAATTACTTGGCAGGGCTCACAAAACCTCAGTGGTCAAATCACCCCAGATGGTCGTTTTATGGTGATGGTAAACCAGAATAATGCTGGTCAATTTAACCTTGCCAAACAAGACCTAGAGACAGGAGCGGTACAGATCCTGACGGAGACGCTTCTTGACGAATCACCAAGCCTTGCGCCAAACGGCAGCATGGTGATATACAGCTCGATGCATAATCAGGCGAATGTTCTATCCATGGTGTCCATTGATGGACGTTTTAAAGCTCGTTTACCATTGACTAACGGTCGTGTACGTGCGCCCGCTTGGTCCCCATTTTTAAAATAAATACAAAAGGAATAATTAGATGCAATTTAGCAAAGTGTTTAAAAGCTTGATGATTGCTTTGCCGGTTATCGCAATGACGGCATGTAGTTCAAGTGATGAAGCAGTAAACGCTGAAGGTTCTTCAACGGATTATGAAACTAACCAACCGGCTGCAGAAACGCCACAAACAGATAACACTGTGGTTTCTCCAATCGATGACGGCAAGGATGCACTGACAGAGCAAGAGCTGCAACAACAAGCACTTGCTGAGATGTCAACCATCTACTTTGCATTCGATAACGCCTCGATCTCAGGCGACTACGAAGAAGTGCTTGCGTCACACGCAGCGTTCCTAGTTTCTAATCCAGCTAAAGATGTGACTATCGAAGGTCACGCCGATGAGCGCGGTACCCCTGAGTACAACATCGCACTGGGTGAGCGCCGTGCTGAAGCGGTAGCCAAATACCTACAAGCTCTGGGTGTTCAACCTGATCAAGTATCTATCGTAAGCTACGGTGAAGAGAAACCAGTCGCCTTCGGTCAGTCAGAAGAAGCGTACGCTCAAAACCGTCGCGCAGTATTGGTATACTAATCAACCGCTCGGTTTAATACACACAGAAGGAGAGTGGTGCCATGGCTATTGAGCGCATCATTACAACGGGTCGAGTTTTTACTCTTTCAGGTTTAGCTCTTGCGCTGTCGGGTGCGGCGATTGCCGCGCCTGCTCCTGTCGCAGACATTACCGCGACCACCGCCACAGTAACGGCGACCGCGACCAATACGGCAGCGGTCAGTGGCGCTGAAACCGAAGTTCAACGCCTAGAGCGCGTTCTTGAAAGTCGCAACCGCACGCAAGCGCGTATGCAGATGCAGATGGACGAGATGGCTCAGGAGATCAGTGAACTTCGGGGTCAGCTTGAGCAAAATAGCTACGAGCTGCAGCAGATGCTTCAGCGTCAGCGCGAGCTGTTTATCGAGCTAGATAAAGTCCGTACTCAGGCGCCAGCAGTCGCTGTCGTACCTGTCGAGTCTGATGAGGACGACGCACCTATCGGTGGCAAGGCGACATCGAATGCTGGTGAGCAGCAAGCCTACCAAGAAGCGGTAGACTTGGTGCTGAAAAAGCGTGACTACTCTGCGGCGATTGTGGCGTTCCAGGAGTTCCAAGAGGAATATCCGGATTCGACCTACAGCGCCAACGCGCATTACTGGCTTGGTCAGCTTTATTTTGCTAAGAAACAAGATAAAGACGCGGTGAAGAGTTTTGCGGCCGTGGTGTCACACAAAGACTCAAACAAGCGCGCTGACGCGATTTTGAAGCTTGGTGAGATCGCGCGTCGTAATGACAATATGGATGCGGCGAAAAAATACTATCAGCAGGTTATCTCTGAATACCCAGACAGTGCCTCGGCAAAACTGGCGAGAGAGCGCATCAAATAGCGCGTAATATGTTGATTTTACATTAAGGCGGCCCTAGGGTCGCCTTTGTATTTTCCACTGAGTAAACCTGTTGCCTTGCAACCTTTGATCCGACATTTCACAGGGTGTACAATCGCGTAATCGTTGTAACATTGAGAGCCCGGGCCATGAGCCATATCCTAGATAAAATCGATACTGTTTACCCTTTCCCACCTAAACCGATGCCACTGTCGGACGAGGAAAAGGCGCAGTACGTTGCAAGCATCAAAGCATTATTAGAAGCAAAAGATGCGGTTCTGATTGCACACTATTACACAGACCCTGAAATCCAAGCCCTTGCGGAAGAGACTGGCGGCTTTGTCGGCGATTCTCTGGAAATGGCCAAATTTGGTAACCGTCATTCAGCCAGTACCCTAATCATTGCGGGCGTGCGCTTTATGGGCGAATCGGCGAAAATCCTCACGCCAGAAAAAACCATCCTAATGCCAACGCTAGAGGCAGAGTGTTCACTCGATCTTGGCTGTCCTGAAGACAAGTTCACCGAATTTTGCGACGCGCACCCTGACCACACGGTTGTAGTTTATGCCAACACATCAGCGGCGGTGAAAGCCCGCGCTGACTGGGTGGTGACGTCAAGTATTGCCCTTGAAATCGTTGAGCACCTTGATGAAGAAGGCAAGAAAATCATCTGGGGTCCGGATCGCCATCTAGGCTCTTACATCTCAAATCAAACAGGCGCTGAGATGCTGCTGTGGAATGCGGAGTGTGTGGTTCACGATGAGTTCTCTGCCGATGCGCTGCGCAAGATGAAAAACGTCTATCCTGACGCCGCTATCTTGGTTCACCCTGAGTCACCAGCGAGTGTTGTTGAGCTTGCCGATGCAGTGGGTTCAACCAGTCAGTTGATCAAAGCTGCCAAAGAGCTGCCACATAAGCAGATGATTGTCGCAACCGATAAAGGCATCTTCTTTAAGATGCAACAGCTGGTGCCAGAGAAAGAGCTGATTGAAGCGCCAACGGCAGGTGCTGGCGCGACATGTCGCAGCTGCGCTCACTGTCCTTGGATGGCGATGAATGGCCTTAAAGCGATTGAGCAAGCGCTACGCGAAGGCGGTGCTGAGCACGAAATCTTTGTTGATGAGCAAGTACGCGTTAAATCACTTATCCCACTCAATCGTATGCTGGATTTTGCTGAGCAGTTGAACATTAAGGTCAAAGGCAACGCGTAAGGCGTCGTTAAGGCGAAAACCGTCTTTGAAGCATAAAAAAGCAGAGCTCGATTGGCTCTGCTTTTTTTGATCTTGCTAGGCTTGTTCTGTTCAGGCCTAGTCGTCTTGCGCTTGTGCTAGCGCTTGACCACGCTGCGATAGGCCACAAATCATCACCGGGATAGCGTTAAAGATCTCTTCAAATTGCTCCAAGCCTTCCATACCTTGCTCTTTAAGGGTGGTGAGCGACGTCAGTGGGTCGTATAGCATGGATAGAGACAGCAGCACGCCACCAAGTAGGGCGTTGTCTTCACTGTCCTCTGGCATCAGGGTTTCCCAGTCATCACGGCTGAGTTGCCAACCTTGCAGCATGCCCTCACAAAACTCGCGTGTCTCCTCACTGACAATATCTTCTTCATCCAGCGTACAAGCTTGTGGCCACTGCCATGTGCCTTCAAGCAGTTGAGGGCCAGTCTCGTTCCAAATGTTGATCACCAGCTGGATATACTCCTCAAGCTGAGCGCCATCGCTAAATGGCGCTTGTTCCTCGCCGCCCCACAAGAAGGGTAGCCATTCATTGACCTCAAGTAGGTAAGGGGCGCTCGCCATTGCGGTGATAAAACCACGCGTTTGCGCTTCGCTTAGTAACTTATCTTGCAGCTCGTTCGTTGCAATCAGTTCAGATAGGGTCACTTTAGATTCCATTTATTGCTGAGTGTGTTTACAGGGCAGTTTAGCAAGCCAAGGAAGAAAAATCAGGCAAAATAGCTTGCCAGATCAGATGTGTGTAGTTAGCTTTGAATAGAGGCTAAGCAATAATCACGACCAATAGCCGCATTGGAACGACTCAACTACAGCTATGGATAGCATGGCAAGGGATAGCGCATACCGATGGAACAGACGTCGTCATTAAGGCGTAAAAGCAAATTTGCACTTAGTGTGTATCTCATCATTATCATTACCGTGATTGGTAGCGTGGTCTACAAGGTGGTGGAGCCACCTGTGCGCGAGCAGCTCCAGCATAGTCTGGACCTACGTACTATGCTGTTATCAGCAGAAATTGAGCAGCAGCTAAATAACTCATTGGTAATTCTGAACAATATCAGTAGTGTCGGCGAGTCAGGCCTGAACGCGTTTGGTCAGCGAGAGCTGCTCTATTCGACCTTTGCCAATAACACAGGCATTGCCGTCAGTGGCGGCTTATGGCCTGAGCCCGAGCACACCGAGCGCGGTAAAGTTTATCAAAGTCTGTTTTTTAACCGCGCCTCTGATGGGCTGGTTGAGCAAATCTATTCGTGGAATAACCCCGCGAGCGGTGGATACGACCAAGAGGGGTGGTATCGCAGTGCGATCAACCAGCCTTCTGGTGAGGTTGTCTGGTCACCAGTATATATCGACCCCTTTACCCATGTTCAGATGATCACCGCATCGGCTGCCTACTATGTTGAGGGGCAGTTTGCCGGTGTCGCGACGGTGGACATCTCTCTTGTTGACTTAATAGAGAGTGTTCGCCAGCACGCAGAACAATATAATATCGGTCTGGTGCTCAACGATGGCTTTGGCGAGACGATTATTCATCACAACTACAAGGTGGTGGAGAACATCTATATTTGCCAGCATACCTTTGGTGATTTTAATTGGCAGGTCAATGTGGTCAACTCGCAGTACCTAGTTAAAGATCAGGTCTTTCATCTGGTTTCGCAGATTGAGGCTGGTGTTATTCCCATCCTCTTGCTGTGTATCCTATTGGGATACTACCTACTGAGCCACTATTTGATTCGACCGATTGTCTCAATCGCGACCTGTGTGCAGGGCAGTAAACAGAGCGATACCATAGATATCGATTATCGCAGCCAAGATGAGATCCGTTTTTTGATTGATAGCTTCAATCAAAAAACCGTGTTTCTCGAGGATGAGCGACGTCAAGCCCAGGTCTCAACAGAGGCTAAGAGCGCGTTTCTAGCGACCCTGTCCCATGAGATCCGCACGCCAATGAATGGGGTGCTCGGCACCGCGCAGATCCTGCTCAAGAGCGATCTTAACCCTGAGCAGCGAAAAATGATGCGCATGCTGTATGACTCGGGCGATCATATGATGACGCTGCTCAATGAGATCCTCGATTTCTCCAAGATAGAGCAGGGGCAGCTTGAGCTAGATAACAGCGCTTTCCCACTCGATAACATCATTGGCAGTATCAACAGCGTCTATCACACCCTGTGCACCGAGAAAGGCCTCGACTTTAGGATCCGTACCGAGGTGCCTCACGATCGCTGGTATTACACCGATAAGGCGCGTCTGCGCCAGGTATTGTTCAACCTACTCAACAACGCCGTTAAGTTTACCTCGCATGGCTTTATCGAGGTGTACATGAAAGAGCTTCACGTAGGAGAGAGCCACTTTTTAAGTATCCGTGTGCGTGATACCGGGATTGGCATCACCAAAGAAGCACTCGAGAAGGTTTTCTCCCCATTTCAGCAAGCAGAATCTACCACCACCCGCCGTTTTGGTGGCACCGGGCTTGGCCTTGCGATCGTTAAGCAGCTTGTCGAGCTTATGGGCGGCAGTATCACCTTAAGCAGTGAGGTCGGGATTGGTTCAAGCTTTGAAGTTGTGGTTAAGGTTGAGCTCGCAACACCAGCAGCGCCGCCAGTGTCGATTGAGCAAAGTAAGACCTTTAAGGGCCTTAAAGCCCTTATCGTTGAGGATAACCGCACCAACGCGATCATTATTGAAGGTATCTTAAAAGGTAAGCTTTTTGATATCTGCGTGGTTGAAAACGGTCAATTGGCGGTTGAAAAGCTCACCCATCAGTCATTTGATTTGGTGATGATGGATAACCATATGCCTGTGATGGACGGAATTGAGGCCACAAGACGAATTCGCACCTTAGATAACGCCATGAGTGAGGTATTGATCCTTGGCTGTACCGCGGATGTGTTTGAGGAAACTAAGCAGCGTATGTTGGCCGCGGGTGTTGACCACATCATTCCCAAACCAATGAAAGAAAAAGAGTTGGATGATGCGCTTTACTTTTACGCAGATAAGCTACGCCAGTTCCAACAACACGCACACTCTTCTGCAGCGATTGGCTATAGCGATGACCTAGAAGCCATAGTGGTAGATCTGAGTATCTCAATCGACAATCAAGCCTATGACCAAGCTCAAAAGGCGTTAGATAGCCTATTTCCGATGCTTGCCGTCGAGAATACCGAAGGCAAACGATTGCTTAAGTCGCTTCAGTTATCTATCGAGCAAAAACAGCCACCATCGAAGGAGCTGATGGACAATTTGGTTGTTCACATTTTGAGTTGGCAGTCATAACTTCTGCCTTAATGGCAGATACTAGTGTATCTCGCTGCTTATTATTTTATATTCAATATCATAATCTAAATTTTTTATGCTCTAATAGCGCCATCGTCTGGTCGTCATTGGCTGGGCTTTTTTATGCCTGTTGATCCGCCGTGCCTATCCTGTGCTGATTGATAAGAGCCTGATTTTAAGTCGTGTTATTGGAGCCTAAAGAGAATGAAAGCGCGAGCGCCGTTCTGTATTCGCAACGCTGCAGCAGATACTTTTGCTATGGTGGTTTTTTGTTTTGTCACCGGGATGGTCATTGAGATTCTGATCTCAGGCATGAGTTTCCAACAGTCACTGGCCTCAAGAACGCTCTCTATCCCAGTTAATATTGCGATTGCTTTCCCGTATGGCCTGTTCCGTGATTTTTGCTTGCGCCAAGGAAAGCGACTCTCAGAGACGCCACTGATGCGCAATATCTCAGACTTAGTCGCCTACGTACTGTTCCAATCACCGGTTTACGCACTGATTCTGCTGGCCGTTGGCGCATCAAGCGAGCAAATCATTACTGCGGTTTCAAGTAATGCAGTGGTATCGTGCGGCATGGGCGTCCTGTACGGCTACTTCCTTGACATGTGCCGCCGCTGGTTCCGTGTCCCAGGTTATCAGCGCCAATCAGTGTAAATTGCTCAATCAATCAGCGAGATAGCTAAATATTCGCCACTTGGTACGCAAAAGCCGATTTTTTTCCAATATCTGCTTGACCAAACAGCCCTGAATCATTAAATTAGCGCCTCGTTGGCACGCGATGCCAACCCAATCAAAATACGGTGAGTTGTCCGAGTGGCTGAAGGAGCACGCCTGGAAAGTGTGTATACGGCAACGTATCGAGAGTTCGAATCTCTCACTCACCGCCACATTCTAAGAGGTCTGATTTATCAGGCCTTTTTCATATCTGAAGGTTCTACAAGATAGCAATAGCCCACACTGGAGCTAACACATGCTATCAAATCTTCGTTGACCCTCACGCAAAGCATTGTATCTTTTTACTAGTAGAACAGGTGTCTATACCTTTCGATGGAGCATTAGGAATAATGGCACGCACCACCAGCCTTCTCTGAGTTTAAAAACAAGAGATTACCTCACTGCTGTTAGGTTGGCTTCTGATTTAGCTAATCGACTTCTTCAGCTTTCTAGCCCTACCATTGACGAAGTTAAGTCAATTTATGACGACTTCAGGGGAGAAAAAAAGAAGGAAAGCCTACTGCTAGGCAACATTGATATTGAAGCAAGCCTCGTGGACTTGAGTGCTAAGAGTCAAACAGAATACCGCAATTGTTGGGTTAGTTTTGTTCAGTGCCTTGCTCCGTCAATGACCATAGATAGCGGGAATGACTGTCCGGATAATGCCGGAATAGGTGTCCGGTTTGCTCCGGCGCATGCAGTAAGGAGTGCTCACATTGAAAAGTGGAAGCAAACACAGACTTGTAGTGCTACTACTATGAAGAAAAAACTCCGTTTACTCTCTAGCTGTTTCAATCGTCTAGGGCATAAGGTTGAAACTGAATGGTTCAAAATCAGTGTGGAGAAGAAGCCAGTTCGGCCAACTAGAGCTATTGCTGAAAGCGCGCTTAAAATGCTCCTACAAGCCACAGAGAGATACAAGAATGAAGTGGATAGGTGGAAGTGCTATCTACCTCGTATTGCAGCTCTAACAGGTTGTAGGCTCAATGAGTTAGCTCAACTAAGAGTTGGCGACATTGACTTAGGCAAGCAACCAAGTTTGAGTATCAATGACTCTCACACTGATAAGAAACTCAAGAACTCAGCTAATGAACGTGATATTCCAATAACTAACGAGTTAAAGAAGTCGGCTTCTGTTACCTAGATGCGGTTTAACAGGCTGAATTTAAAGACCTAAAGTGGTCGCTGTTGCTAATACAATAAGGGATTGTCGTTTCCATCACAGAACGCGCAAAAGACAATGAGTTTAACATTTACGCATAGGCATCATTGCCCACTCCCCAATTTTCCCATATTCTCTCACTATCAATTCTGATGAATAAAACCAATATGAGATAACACTCTGAATGGTAGACCAAATTTTAACCTTGAAAGAGGTGGCTGCTTACCTAAAGTTGGCCGATAACACAGCGTATAGATTAGCAAGCGAAGGAAAGCTTCCTGGTTTTAAAGTTGGTGGTTCGTGGCGTTTCAAACGCGAAGACCTCGAAGGGTGGATCGAAAAACAAAAAACGTAGGTGCTTAGATGCTTCCAAGTTATCAGGATTTAATGAAGCCAGTGTTAGAGGCTGCGAAGAATGAAGAAGTTAAGCTTAGCAACGTTGTAGACTTGCTGGCGGAGCATTTCAATCTGTCAGAAGACGAGAGAACAGAGCTTCTTCCCAGTGGACGACAAGCAGCTTTTACAAATCGCGTTGGATGGGCCAAAACCTATCTTGCGAAAGCGGGTCTTTTGGACTCAACAAGGCGTGGTCATTTCGTGATAACAGACTTGGGGAAAGAAGCTCTAAACAGTGGCGAAGAGATCAACAACCAATACCTTAAACGTTTTGATGACTTCAATGCGTTCACCAAGCAAAAGAACGATGATTCAGAAAAAGTCGAAGAAACAACTGTGTCTGATAATGATGCGACACCAGATGAAGTACTAAGAGCTGCTTACAAACAGATTAACGACGCGTTAGCCTCAGACATCCTGTCTCGAACACGTAAAGTATCTCCAGCATTTTTTGAGCAACTACTTATCGACCTGCTACTCGCAATGGGTTATGGCGGAAGCGATGAGGGTATGGCCCACACTCTTGGTAAAAGTGGTGATAACGGTGTTGATGGCGTGATTAATCAAGACCCACTTGGAGTTGACCAGGTTTACATCCAGGCTAAGCGTTATGCAGATGGTAACAATGTTGGCGCTGGTGAAATCCGAGACTTCTTTGGTGCGCTTAATCTGAAGAAAGCACAAAAAGGCATTTTCATTACCACATCTGAATTTACTTCATCAGCCATTCAAACAGCCAAAGACTTAGGCATGCGCATCGTGCTTATCAATGGTAAAGAGTTGGCTAAGCTTATGCTGCGTTACAATATTGGTAGCCGAGATGAGCAAGTTTTGCATATCAAGCGTATCGATGAAGAGTTTTTTGAAGGATAACCCACGATGGATAAAGAACTCACGCCAGAAGAGCAGGCGAGATTAATCATAGATCAAAAGCTGGTGGACGCTGGTTGGACTATCCAGGATAAGAAACGTCTCAATCTCTACGAAGGCCTGCAAGGCATCCACGGAATCGCCATTAGAGAGATGGATACGTCCACAGGTCCAGTGGATTACATGCTTTTCATTGATGGTAAAGCATGTGGCGTTATTGAGGCTAAGAAAGACGGAGTCTCTCTAGGCGGAGTCGCAGGGCAAAGCGAGCGTTATAGTTTATCGAGATCAGCATTCACACAGCGCTGGATGGATGAGTTACCGTTTACTTACGAAGCAACCAGTGAAGAAATTCGTTTTTGTGACTATCGAGATCCTAAAGCACGTAGTCGCAATGTCTTCCATTTTCATAAGCCAGAGACATTGAAAAAGTGGCTAGAGGAAGAGAAAACACTTCGTGCGCGTATGCTAGATTTACCTGAACTCGACACTCAAGTTCTTCGTGAATGCCAAATCGATGCTATCAAAGGCATCGAAGATTCACTGAAAAAGAACAAGCCTAGGGCTCTGTTGCAAATGGCTACTGGCTCGGGGAAAACATTTACTGCCGTTACTCAAATATTTCGTTTAGCCAAATACGCCAAGGCTAAGCGTGTTTTGTTCTTGGTCGATAGGGGCAACCTGGGTCGCCAGGCCAAGAAAGAATTTGAGCAATACGATACCCCGCTCGACGGTCGAAAATTCACGTCTCACTACAATGTAAATATTTTGGGTACCACAGGCGTCGCGGATACAACGAAAGTGACTATCTCGACAATCCAACGACTTTACTCACAGCTTTCTGGCTTAGAACTCGATGATGACGCTGATGAGCGTTCTGGGTATGAAGTAGAAGCAGATAGCGATGCTAAACAACCTCGAACGGTAAACTATAACCCAGCGATACCGATTGAGACCTTTGATTTGATCATCATCGATGAATGTCATCGCTCAATATATAATCTATGGCGACAAGTAATTGAGTATTTCGACGCATTTTTGATCGGGCTCACGGCAACACCAACCAAGAAAACCATCGGTTTCTTCAACCAAAACTTGGTCTCAGAATACACTCATGAAGATGCAGTCATCGATAAGGTAAACGTTGGTTATGACATCTACCGAATCAAAACCAAAAAATCAGAGGAAGGGGACATAATAGAAGCGGGGACCGCTGTACAGATCCGTGACAGATTGACTAAGAAAAAGCGTCAAGAAGTTTTAGATAAGGATGAGAGTTATAACAAAACCCAACTAGATAGGAGCGTTATTGCGCCTAACCAGATAACAACCGTTTTAACCGCTTTTAAGGATAGATGCTTACCTGATTGCTTTAGTGAACGTTCTTGGGTCCCTAAAACCCTGATCTTTGCTAAAGATGATGATCACGCAGACCGTATTGTGGATAAAGTTCGAGAAGTATTTGATGAAGATAATCATTTTTGTAAAAAGGTGACCTATCGGGTTGGTAAGAAGAAAGCCGAAGATACCATTACAGAATTTCGTACAAGCCCAAGGCTACGTATTGCTGTGACCGTCGATATGATTGCGACAGGTACGGATATTAAGCCTCTTGAGTGCGTTATCTTCATGCGTGATGTTCGTAGCCAAGCTTACTATGAACAGATGAAAGGGCGTGGTACACGAGTGATTGATACCAGTTCTCTGCACCTTGTTACGCCGGATGCAAAAGCAAAAACCAAATTTGTCTTAGTTGATGCAGTCGGAGTGACAGAGTCAGACAAAACGGAAAGCCAAGCGATGGAGAAGAAACCATCAGTTTCTACCGAAAAACTGATGGAGCAAATTGCTAGGGGTGACCGAGATGCCGATACACTACAAAGCTTGGGTAACCGCTTAATCCGCTTAGATCTAAAGCTGGATGACAAGCAACGTGCAGAACTGACCAAGTTAATGGGCAAGCCACTCGCGCTTGTAGCGGGTGAGCTGATACATGCAACGAATGAAGATTACCTTGAACAAGAGGCGATAGAAAAGTTTGGCACCGACGCACCAACGGTCGAGCAACGAGATCAAGTCTATAAGCCTTTAGCCGATGCTGTCGTTAAACCATTTCACAACCCTGATGTACGAGAGCTAGTAGAAAAGGTAAGGCGCAATACGGACCAAATCATTGATGAAAGTGCCGATGAACTGACCGATGCAGGTTTTGATGTTGAAAAAGCCGAGCACATTATCAAGAGCTTTAAGCAGTTTATGGATGACAACAAAGATGAGCTCACCGCAATTGAGCTAATTTACAGCAAGCCGTACCAACAACGACATTTGAGTTACGATCAGATTGAAGAACTTGCTGAAAACATCCAAGCGCCACCTTATAATCTCGCCCCTATTGAAGTGTGGAAGGCGTATGAGCAGCTCGAAGCTGCCAAAGTAAAAGGTGTTCCACCAGCGGCTTTGTTAACTAACATAGTAAGCTTAGTTAGTTATGCAACAGGCTTAAAAGATGTACTCGAACCATTCCCAGAGGTGGTCGAACGGCGTTTTAATGCGTGGCTAAGCCAGCAACAGCAAACTGGTGTTGAGTTTGATGAAAGCCAGCTTGAATGGTTGGAAATGATTAAACAGCAGATTGCCCAAAACGCAGAGATGATGATCGAAGACTTTGATTACGCCCCGTTTAACCAACAAGGTGGCGTGTTCAAAGCGAAGCAGTTATTTGGTGACAAGCTGGATAATGTAGTCCATGAGTTGAATGGCTATTTAATTGCGTAACCCAAAGAGAAGTATTTTGACCGAACTAAATGAAATTCCCAATAATTGGGTGAAGAGCAGTATTGGTGAGTCCTTAGTCGTAGTGCTTGGCCAATCCCCCGCTTCTTCTTCATACAACGAAGAAGGGAATGGAGAACCATTTTTCCAAGGAAAAACCGAGTTTGGTGCGTTGTATCCAACCGTCAGAAAGTGGTGTACAGAACCGAAAAAGTTTGCGAAAAAAGATAGTATTTTAGTATCAGTTAGAGCTCCTGTCGGACCGACTAATATTGCCCCATTTGATTGTGCAATTGGTCGGGGTCTTGCTGCGCTTCAACCTCTGGCTGGCTGTAACACTAAGTACTTTTTGTATTTAATGCGTAATTTCGAGAAACAATTGGCAGCTTTGGGAACTGGAACCACTTTTGAAGCGATTTCAGGTGATGTGCTAAAAAACTTTCAAATTCCGTTAGCTCCGGTTTCTCAACAGAACTTAATAGTCGAAAAAATCGAAGAGCTTTTCTCTCATATTGATGCAGGAGTTGAAGGACTCAAGCAAGCGAAAGCAAAGCTACAACAATACCGCCAGTCGGTTCTTAAAGATGCAGTTACAGGAAAACTAACAGAGCAATGGCGTGCGCAAAACGTAGATATGTTAGAGCCTGCGGAACATTTGCTAGAACGTATTCTCGATGAGTGCCGAGCGAACTGGGAAGCAGAGCAGCTTAAAGCCTTTGAAGAGAAGGGTAAGACACCTAAGAACGATAAATGGAAGGATAAGTATAAAGAGCCCCCTCAGGCTGATCTGTCTTCCTTACCTGAAATACCCGATGGTTGGACTTGGACTACTATAACCCAGCTCGGTGAGTTGAATAGAGGCAAATCAAAGCATAGGCCACGTAATGACCCAAGCTTATATGGCGGAGATTATCCGTTTGTTCAAACTGGTGACGTGCGTGCAGCAGATGGTCTTTTAACAACTTATAAGCAGACTTATTCAGAAAAAGGGCTTTCTCAAAGTCGTTTGTGGCCAAAAGGTACAATGTGTATCACAATTGCCGCAAATATTGCTGAAACAGCGATACTTGGTTTTGACGCATGTTTCCCTGACAGCGTAGTAGGTTTTATCCCTCAAAATGAAAGTGTTTCAGTTGAATATGTTGAGTTCTTCTTTAGGACAGCCAGAGAAGACCTCGATCGCTATGCTCCAGCGACAGCCCAGAAAAATATCAACCTAGCAATATTAGAGACGGTCTCGGTACCGTTTATGTCAATTGAAGAACAAAAAGAGCTAGTTCTGCAAGTGACAGAAAAGCTTGAGGCTACGAACAGAGCAGAGGCTACCATTGATGAGAAGATACAACATTCGGCTTCTTTAAAGTCGTCAATCTTGGCAAAAGCATTCTCTGGCGAGCTTGTACCAAATAGTTGTGCTGAAAATGCACTAGAACTATTGGAAAACATTAAGACAGAAAAAGAAACGATGGCAGAAACAAAGCCAAAGCGTTCTACTAAGAGGAAAAAAAAAGTGACTTCAGGGCGTAAACCACTACTAACCGTATTGAATGAACAAAGCGAACCATTAAAACCTGATGAGCTCATGCAATTGGCTGGATATTCATCTAATGAAGTTGAAGAATTCTATATCAAGTTAGCCGAAATTGCTGAACAAGTAGAACAGCTATCGCCAGATACGGAACGGATTAAAAACTGGCCTTACGAGAAAGAGTCTGAGATCAAATTAAAGCTGAAGGGTTAGTTGTGAAAATTGATTGGTTACGCTTAGAAAACTTCAAAAACCTAACAAACTTTGAGGTCGACTTCTCTCTTGAGAGTGAACGGCAAGTTGTTATTGGTCGAAATGGTGTCGGAAAATCCAATATATTGGAGTCTATCGCGTGGATTTTCAGAGATTTAGACCTTGGTGAAGAGTCTGAATTTGAGTATGCGATTAAATATCGTTGTCGAGGTCACTATGTGAAAGTTGTCTCGAAAGGCGAGTCAGCTAGAAAGCCAAAGCGTAAGGGTAGTAGAAGAGAAAATGTTCAGAGATTTAAACGCTCTTACTGGGTTATTGAAAACGCCGCAGATATTGAAGATAAAAGTAGTGAAGAAGTCGAAGAGTTATTTGTAGAAATCAAAGAGACAGAATTTAATCGACGTAATCAAGCTATTAAAAATGAAAAGGGAGTTTATTTTTTTCCTGATACGCGAGTATTGCCGGACTATGTATTTGGTTATTACTCAGGTATATCTGCTCGTTTTAATGAAGCTTTTGAAGATCATGAGCGTGACTACTATCAAGATCAGAAAAATGGTGAAGAGATGTCTCTTCGCACCATGTTTTTAGCTAAGCCTCACCATAGCCAATTTTCATTGCTCTCTTTTTTCGCCAAGAATGATGAAAGTACTGCAAAATTTTTATCAGATGAGTTTGATATTGAGAGCTTGTCTTCTGTTCTATTTACACTTCAAGAACCATATTGGAGTAGTTCAGCGAAGAAGAATACATTAGCAAAGCAGAAAAAAGATAGACGTTTTTGGGGAGCTGGAGGAAACGTTGAGCCATTCTTAGACAAGTTATTTGAGCTTGCCTATGCACCGATGTACGGTTCAGAAAGAAAAGAGATATCAATAAACCGCTCGACAAATTTAGAGACGAGGTATTGCTTCTTAAACTCTCAAAACTGTATCGAGAAACTAGCTGAAGGACTTGAACCAAAAGAGTTTTTCACTCGTTTAGAAAGTGCAATTTTTAGCGACGTTTTGAGTCTAGACGGCAGTGGATTGAAGATTAGAGTCAAGCTAAGAGGCGTTAAGGACGCAATTACCTTCAGCGAGATGAGTGAAGGTGAGCAGCAACTACTAACTATTATTGGGCTGATGCGTTTCACTCAGCAAGATGAAAGCTTGTTTCTCTTGGATGAACCAGATACTCACTTAAATCCGGCATGGTGTTTAGATCTATTAAAAAACCTCAAAGATCATGGTGTTGACCCCAAGCGTAGTCAAATTCTTATAACTACTCATAACCCGTTAACGTTTGCTGGGTTGGACAAGCACGAGGTAGTAATTGTCGACAAGAATAGTGATGGCTCCATATATAGTTATCACCCAACGAGTGCCCCGAAGGGGATGGGCTTTCAAGCTATATTAACCAGTGACTTTTTCAAGCTAAGGTCAACTCTAGACCGGGATACGTTAGCGCTACTTGATGAAAAGCGTGAACTAGGTTTGAAAGCGGATAAATCCGATGAAGATAGGAAAAGACTTGCAGAACTGAACGTACAGCTTGGTAGGCTTGATTTTTCGCATGCTGCGCGTGATCCGCTTTATATCGAGTACATTAGGGCGATGACACTGGCGCAAAAAGATCATCCAGAGATTGGGGATGCAGCACCAAACCACAATAACTGGGAGCTTAGAAAGAACATAGCCGAAAAAATTGCATTAAAGCTGTCTGAGAAGGAAAGCGAGTAATGAGGTATATAGATAAGCGGCAGTTACCAAGGCTAATCGATCTGACTGATATTAATAATGCGAAGGCGGAAATATCTGCGCTACCTGATGACCAGCGTAGCAACTTTATTGATTCTAATGGCGGTAGATGGTCTGCTTTGAAAACGCAGCTATGGACTATTGGGAATATGAAGTGTTGGTATTCGGAAGCCGTTATACAGAGGCAAGAAGGCCACGTAGAGCATTATCGCCCAAAAAAGAAACCACATGGCTTGAATGGAGAACAACATCCAGGGTACTGGTGGAGGGCGTTTGATTGGATGAATTTCCGAATTTCTCATCCTACTTCAAACGTGCGAATAACAGATTACCTAACAGGGGAAGTTGTCGGAAAAGGTGCTTACTTTCCTTTGCGAGAAGGCTGCGTCCGAGCGCAAGATGAAGCAAGTGAGCGAGCAGAAGAGCCCGTCCTATTAGATCCAACCGTCAGAGGGGATTGTAGACTCCTTTGTTTTGACTCTAATGATGGTAAACCAATACCAACGTATACAGTAGACCAAGATGAGTGGAAAAATAAAAGAGCGGCAGACTCGATTGCTTACTACCATCTTGATGAAGGTACGTGGAACTATTTACGAAAAGATCTTATGGATGATGTCAGTCGATTATGTGAAACACTGATTGATGCAGCAGGTGCATCTGAACCAGATCAAGCTCGTTGTGATGACTTGATAGATGAACTTGTTGGTTTAATGGATGAGCATCAACCTTTTACAGCAGCATGTATTCAAGTAATTAAAGAAAAAGGTTTGCTAGAAGTAGTGACCTAGAGAACAATATGAACAATTTAACAACTGGTGATATCGTAAATCGAGTATGGAACTATGCCCATGTATTGCGCGATGAAGGCGTAGGGTATGGTGATTACGTAGAACAGCTAACCTATCTGATCTTCTTAAAAATGTCTTCTGAGCGATCAGAAGGTGGTAAAGAGGGGGAGAGCTTAGCTGCGGAACGTTGGGCTAAACTTATTGATCTAGACGGCTCAGACCTAGAGATGGAATATCGTCATACTCTGGAAAGCTTAGGTAGCCAAAAAGGTACACTGGGCATGATCTTCCGAAAAGCCCAGAACAAAATTCAAGACCCAGCGAAACTTGAGCGCCTAATATCCATGATCAATAAAGAGTCATGGTCTTCGCTGAGTATTGATGTCAAAGGTGAGATTTATGAAGGCTTGTTACAAAAAGGTGCTGAAAGCGAGAAGAAAGGTGCAGGTCAATACTTTACTCCGCGGCCAATCATTGAGGCAATCGTCGATGTAATGCAACCCAAGCCAATGCAGAAGATCGCCGATCCTGCTTGTGGTACCGGTGGATTTTTAACAGTCGCGCATGACTATGTTGCTTTTGATATTAATAGAGAAACAGGTGAAAGAACACCAAAAGCACTGACTAAAAAAGAGAACCGTTTCTTAAAAAATGAAGCGATAAGTGGTAACGACATTTCAGATTCGGTGGCTCGTTTATGTGCCATGAACCTGTATCTCCATGGTATTGGAGCTGAAGAGTGCCCGATCTCTACATCAGATGCATTGGCGAAAGAGGTTGGATCTAACAAAGTTGATATGGTTCTAGCTAACCCTCCTTTCGGGAAAAAGAGCTCAGTAACTATCATTAACGACTCAACTGGTAAGTTAGAGAAAGAAAAGCTGACCTATACTCGTGAAGATTTTTGGGCAGAAACCTCAAACAAACAACTTAACTTCGTCCAACACATCGGCAATATGTTAAGAGTTGACGGAAAAGAATCTGGCAAAGCCGCTGTGGTACTACCTGACAACGTTTTGTTTGAAGGAGGTGCTGGTGAAACCATCCGTAAAGAGCTACTTACACGTTTCAACCTACACACTATCCTACGTCTACCAACCGGTATCTTTTACGCTCAAGGTGTTAAGGCAAACGTACTGTTCTTCGATGCTAAGCCTGCTTCAAAAGAAGCGTGGACCAAAAGCGTATGGGTTTATGACTACCGAACTAATGTTCATAAAACGTTGAAAACTAATAAACTTGTCTGGAATGACTTTAAAGAGTTTATTGAACTTTATAAAGCAGATGATCAAAAAGCACGAGTTGCTACTTGGGCAGAAGCTCAGGAAGCAGATGGTGGCCCAGGTCCAGATGGTCGTTGGCGTGAATACAGTTATGACGAGATCATAGCTAGAGACAAGACGAATCTCGATATCACTTGGTTGAAAGATGAGTCACTGGAAGATACGGATAACCTTCAGCCACCAGCCGTCATTGCTAGTGAGATTGTTGAGTTGCTTACCGCTGCACTAGAAGAGTTCAAAAGCGTAGAAGAAGCACTTGTAGAAGAAGACGAAGATTAAATACATAGGGGCCTGCGCCCCTTTTTTGTGTTTTATATATTTGGTTGGGAAATATGAAGTTAATTGCGAATGGCTTAAACAAGAATTTTTTTAGAACAATGTTGCCTCCTGCAGGAACGGAGGTTGATGGTGTGGTTGCTGCAATCGCTTATGGTGATGATAGAACAGAGCTACTTCAGCACTGTATTGATAACCGTTATAGGCTTGATATTTGGATGAGGTATGATCATACGGTTCCCGTATCGCCAGCTTTTTTATCTAAACTTTTAGCCAACACAAAAAACAATATCTTCTGTAAGTTGGTACCAGATTCTCTCCACAGTAAAGTGATTTGGTGGAAGGGGTATGGTGCATATGTTGGTTCGGCAAACCTTACCGATCGAGCGTGGAATTCAAATATAGAAGCCGGAGTTTTCTTTAGCGAAAGTGATCTTGTTGATTCAGGAATGGCTGAGCAGTTATCAGAGTTTTTCGAAAGTTTGGAGTCTTTAGACGTTTGTTTTGATTTGAACGAGGCCATCATAAAAGAGCAAAAAGCGCTTCTCGAGCTAAACAAACAAAGAATGAAAGAGGATAAGGAAAGAGCGAATAAACGCAAAATACCTGAATGGGGGGGGTTAGCTTTATTGATGATCGCAAAGCGAAGGACAAGAGAAAGGACAACTTTAGGAAAGAGTGGGAGAGTACACTTTCGACAATCAAGAACATAGCTTCTCAGATCAATGATTTCAGACCTAAATGGATAGCGGATGATACTCCGGTGTATTGGCAAGTTGATCAATTCTTACACGCCTATTACTACAACAAAGTTAGACGTGATAACAATACATATCCATACGAAGACGACTATCAACAGCATTGTAAGAACCCACAAGCAACTTTAATGACTATGCTTCAGTGGTGGCAGGACTTACCTGAGCCCCCTTCACAAGAAGATTTCAATATCGAAGTCAATGCGCCACTTATTCGCAATAACTTGTCTAGGAACCACATAGGTTCAGTTACAAGAGATGATCTTCAAGGTATTTTGAGGGCAACTCATGCAACGATGGACCACTTAATTAAAATGAGCACAGAGTCTTTGGGAAGGCCAAATCAGAAGTCATTGACCAGAGAAGAAAGGCTTCCGCTGTTTACAGACTGGTCATACAACCAACGAAATGGTAAAGGGCAAACGGTGATAGAGCTATTAGATTTCGTGCTCTACGGGGGTAAACCTGAAAATATGTGGGAGCGCATCTATCAAGCAAGTAAGCATGAAGACTATCGATTCGCGCACTATGGTATTAGTTCGATTGCTGAGGTTATTGGTTGGGCTAGACCTGAAGATACTCCACCAAGAAATGGCCGTACTAACAAGGCTCTTAGAGCCCTTGGGTATCCGGTAAAGGTAAATATCTGATAAAAAATAATATTCCGTCTAGCTATACCAAAAATGTGAAGGGAAACGCTGTCCTGAAAGTAGTTTTATGACACTGTATGCTCATTTAAATGTATGGTGGTCAACGTATGAAATTAGGCTTTTTCTTTGGAGCGGGTGCTGAAGTAGGTTATGGGCTCCCGATTGGTGGAAAGTTTGCGATCGATTTGTTTCGCCAAGATGTTAGTGAGCATAAACAGGCGTTGCGAGACCAGTTGAGAAGCCTAAACCAATACGATACGTACGTTACAAGTTGGCTACCAGAAAAGTACGCTACACAGAGGATTCATGCCTTTGGGAAGAATGAGTTTACTAGTTTAATTGAATCGTCGATTGAGTACAGGAAGTCAGAAATAGTTCGTAGGCTTAACGACTTTGATGTGGAAGCCGACAAAGCCCTGATAGACCTCGGAATAGATAAGAAAGTTGTTGTTGATAAATTTAACACTGAAATGGATCATGCGTTCGGTGATCAGCTGTTTTCTACTGCTGTTCAGATGAATAGCTTACTTTCTGATGAAGTGAGATTGTTTGGCAGCGAAATGTACTCAGCAATGCTGAGTGTACTGCGTGTTAAAGAAAACACTGCTGATCTTCAGAGGTATGCAGGGGCCTTTTTACAACTTTTGGTTGGGGCCCACGGACAAGAGCTGGTTCAGCGACTTAATCAAGAGCTGTTTGAAGCCGCGCCTGACGATATCCCTATATTTGATGATGTTTCCGGAATGTTCAAAGTTGAGTTCAATCAAGCTGGATTAAGTGCTTTGGAACTATTAATGGAATCGAAGCGAGAATACGATGTAGAGAATGGGTCGATATCAGACTTGCTCTCCGCTTTGGCGCAACAACTTCTAGAAAATATATTTACCACTGTATTAGACTATCAGTCACTCATTGATAGTCATTTTCGCTATTTATACTCCCCAAAAACAGAGTGGGCTAAGTTCTCAAAAATGGTTATTTTTTTGTGGGCAACAAGGAAGTACATTAAGGAGCAGCTAGAGAATATTGGCAGTCTACCCAACAGCGGATACTATCATGATCTTCAACGTTGTGAAGCTCTTGGTATTGAAATTTCCGCAATAGGAACAGCTAACTATAATAACCTCATCGAGACAATTGCTGGGCAACTTAATTATCAAATACCAAGTGTTCACCAGTTAAATGGTGGTGTCTGTGATTACTACAATCCATATAAAAACTCGGTTGTATTTTGCCAAGATGATAATGATGTTCCACAAGATCAAATCCATGTACCGTTTATACTGACTCAAAGCGGGCTAAAGCCCTTAACATCTGTCGATATGTCAAGACGTTATGTTAGCTTGTTTGATAGTTACTCCGAGTGTGACGCCATAGTTGTGATTGGGTATGGTTTCAATATTGATGATAGCCATATCAACGGATTGTTTCGTCAGTTGATAGAAGATAACGGTAAGTCTTTACATTGGGTTTGTTTAGATACTGATGGAACAGCAGAAGAACAGAAACGAACATTGGTTCAGAAGTTGAGGATTAGTGCAGTTAATCGAAGTAAGGTTCACGTTGTGCCCGTTTCTCCTGCTGAGAGATTAGTTGGAGGAGTAAACTGGTTAGATAGTGTCAAAACAGTAGTTGAGCAAGGTTAGGTCTGCAATAGCTATTGTAACTAATAGCCCGATGAACTGAGTGAGAGTTCTGAGCAATGCTTTGTACTATTTATGGTAACCAAGTGGATGCGTCTAATCGTAGCAGGTAGTATCAACTGGTTGTTTATTTATGTACCACTGAATGTACCACTGTTGTTCTTTATTTTTAATTGTTTCTAATAATCAGTGCTTTATGTGGACTTTTCGACTGCCTCACTCCCGCCACATTCGAGCCCCTAGAGATATCTAGGGGCTTTTTGCGTTCTATAACCCACTGAAAAATAGAGAAACCGATGTGTCATGGCGTTTCTTTAGTCTCTTACGTTCCCAGTTTTCTTTGTATGCTTAAGTGTATGTTTAAGTGTATGCTTTAAGTGACATTTAGAGTTAGGGGTTGAAGTCAGAATGAAGTCGCCGTAGAACGGCAACTTTCATCAAAGGTGACACTAATACCAAAACGTAAGCGCCCCACGATCCCACGTGGTGCGCTTTAATAATCGAAGTTCCAAGGAAGCAGCGAGTCGACATCCGGCTCAGGTTTGGCAAGCTCTTTCAAGCAATGAACCATGTAGTTGTAGAGGATTAAGTCATTTGCTTTTGCCGTTTCGATGATGCTGTAGAGCATTGCGCTAGCATCAGCGCCTCTTGAGTTATCAGCAAAAAGCCAATTTTTTCTCCCAATAACCAGCGACTTAATTGCACGCTCAGCACGATTATTATCGATGGATAAGTGTCCGTCGTCGATATAACGAACCAACTTCGGCCACTGCCCTTGGGTGTATTTGATGGCTTTACCAAGTTCACCCGACCCAACCACTTTCTGCGTGGCAAGCCAGTGATGGATGTCATCGAGCATCGGTTTAGCTTGAGTCTGCCTTGCTATCAGGCGCTCCTCAGCCGTGCTGCCTTTCAGCCTCGTTTCCAACGCATAGAGCTTCTGGATTTTCGCTAGGATTACGTCAGCTTTACCTGCTTTGCCTTTTCCCTGCAGCTTTTTAGCATCCATGAACTTGCGACGAGCGTGAGCAAAGCAACTCACGTTGGTCACCTTATCTAGCCTATCGTAAACGGCATAGCCATCACTTTGAAGATAGCCATTGTAGTCACCTAAGAAGGTCGCAGGGCAAGCAGTTGCGCGACTATTTTGATAGTCGAACAAGACGATGTTTTTTGTATCATCAACACTGGCTTTTGGCGAGTCTGCACCTGAGCAGTAGAGCCACATATAGGCTTTCTTCTCTTCTTTGAGCACATTGAGTGGGGTTTCGTCGGCGTGAACAACAACTTGTTTAAGAAGGTGATGTTTGAGTACTTGGTAAAGCGGTGCGAACCGCTCACTGACCTGTATTACCCACCTTGCCATCGTCGTTCGAGACAGCTCGATACCCGACTGGCTGAACAAGGTTTCTTGGCGATAGAGTGGCAGTGCGTACTGGTATTTGCCGAGGATAATGTTGGCAAGCAAGCTTTCAGTGGCGAAGCTCTTTGGAATGATGCTTTGTGGTGATGGCTTCTGATGTATTTGGCTTTGGTCAGCTTGCTGCTCACACTGACGACACGCATATTTAGGCCGAACATACTCAAGCACTTTCAGCACCGCTGGGGTGAACTCGAGCTTTTCACTGTAGTCTTCACCGATTTTATGCAGCTCACCCTGGCAGCAAGGACACTGTTTTTCCTGCTCATCAAGGTCAAGAACGATACGCTCGCGCGGTAGGTCTTTAGGTAGTGGCTTGCGTTTACCTCGCGGCTTGGTGGTTTTCGATGAAGTAACTGGTGCCTCTTCCTCTTTGACTAACTCAGATTCTGCCTCGTTAAACAGGTCGCCTTGCGCTTCATCGTAAGGCTTTAAGGCCTCAGAGCGTTTTGCGAACTGGCGTTCAAGCGCTAGCTTGAACTGCTCAATCAAGGACTGGCGCTCTTGCTCCCACTGCGATTCTTTCTGCTCTTGTTGAGTCAACAAGGCTTTCACCATCGCTTGAAGCTCGGCAACATCTTGGCTTTCTGGGTTAATATCAGGTGTCGTTTTCATGGCATTTATTATACTAAATGCACATTATAAAAGCCTGATAGATAAGTCTTTTATTACGATTAACTCATTGTAAAATCATGTATTTCAACTGCTTTGTGACCAATAATAGTGAAGCCCGAGAGCAGCCTATCTAGCTCAAAGTCGGTTAAGATGAAGACAGCCTTTTTCTCTTTCGAGGGCCATTTGAACTTGGCTTTTTCAAGGCGCTTGTACCAGAGTGCGAAGCCAGTTTTATCCCAGTACAAGACTTTAACTTTGTCGCGTTGTTTATTCGTAAAGAGGAACAAAGCACCAGACCCTAGAGGCAAGTTGGTCTCAGATTCAATGATGGCAGCTAGGCCGTTAATCGACTTTCGAAAGTCGACAGCTTCGCGATATAGAAAGATGTTCGGGGCACTGAGCATTCTTTTCACGACAAGGCTCCAATCAGCTCTGCAACATAGGCAGCTGACGTGCCTGGCGGTATGCTGAGTTCAACCTCACCCAAAGAGAGTGTCATATTCGCTACTGACGTGCGCACCGATTGATAGTGAGTGGTCTTTTCGACAAGTTGTGCCTTAACGAAGCCACTGTTTTGGTTGGTACTTATTTGCTGTAGCCGTTGCCGCTTAGCGAAAAAGGTCGATGGACTGAGATTGTTCTGCTCACAAAAGGCACGTTGAGTGAGTTCGCTCGCTTCGTATTGCTCGAATAATGCCTGCCATTCCTGGTCACTACGTCGTTTAGCCATAATCTTACCTCCGTGTTAGTGAAATAAGATCATAATTGGGGACTGAGACTATTAGAATGCGGTGTTTATGGGGCGCTTACACCAAAACGTCACTCCGGCTCCGATTGATTGAACGGATTTCGTGTAGTTTGATAGAGTATTCATTTCAGGATCGAATCAAATACGCCATCCAAGACAATTCGAAGTACAGCAGATATCGAGTCATTACCGACTGATGTAACAATTTCTGGCATTTTGTAGGAAATGCCATCTCTATCGATGTATCCCGCATCGTCTGAGTAGTACAACTTCAAGTATTTTGAAATTGTGTCATTAACCTTAACTTGGTTGCTATTAGCTTTCGAGCCACTCAAAGGTGCATCTTCACCAGAAGTCATAGTTCTCATAGAGGAATTTGAACCGTAATTATTCTTTATTAGAGCAGCAAACTCCTCAATGTCCTTTGGTGAAATATCAATCGATTCTACTTGACCTCGTACGATGTCACTCTCAGATAGCTTTATCAGTTTTTGGATTAAGGGATCGTTGTTTAAGTAATCTGGCAGAAATTTTTGGTTCTTCCAAACTAATGATTCATCCTCGAATTCTGGTCCATAGATATTTTTATAAGCCTTGGACAAATTGCCATAGATTAAACTATTTAATTCTTGCTCCCTCTGAATAGTATTCTCATCCCTTTTTGATTGAATAAAGTAGCTTTCATTTGCAACAACCAATGCATCTTCACTTGGTATAGAACCGCAACCTACGAGCAGTAGTGGTAAAAAGTAGAAAATAAATTTCATAATCCATACCTTTCAGAATGACATGAATTTTAGCGTAGCTTATATGGTAAAAAATGGATGATTGTGATTAAAAATTACATATTTGAGTTGTAAAAATGTGATTAAAGTAGAAGTTATAAGCGCACTTAACGTAGTGGTGTTGGTAGATTTAAGGCCAAGCTAAAGTCGAATACATTGACGCCAGCTAGCTTCATTGATGACGAGAAATATTCAAGATAAGCTTGACCATAAAGGGCAATCATAAATTGATGTTTGATAAATTTACGGGCTTGAGCATAAAGTCCTATCGTAAACTAATATCTAATACTAGCTTATTTGAAGGTGAGCTGTTAAGACCCCAGTTCCATAGACACAGCCCCAATATAACAAGCCCTGCGACACTCTCCACAGCCATTGCACTTATCTGCATTCAGCTTAGGCAGTTCACCTTCTTCAATTGAGATCGCCTTTGTACCACAAACTCGTTCACACTCATCACAGTCCAACCCAAGATGGTTATTGCATGCCTCAGCAAATTTGGGTTTTAGATCGATATGTGGCTCGGAGGTCATATGCAGAGCGCCAGTTGGACACACTTGCGTACAGGCATCGCAAAACGAGCAAGTGTTGTAATCAAGATTGATCTTAATGTTCGTTTCTTGCTTTTCGATTACGCTATTAGGGCAGGCCAACTCACACTCGCCACAATTATTACAAAGGCGCTCAAATAGAGGCTCGGCTACCGCGCGAGGAGGGCGGGGCATTGACCTTTGATGTACCTCATTCTCAGCTTTAGATTGCTGAATAGGCTTTAAGGCTCGGGTTAGAAAACCGCGACGTTTGTTGTCAATGGATTCTTGCATCGAGATAGAGCTTTTTTTGTTCAACCTGAAGCTGGTTTTCCTCAACCAGTACCGCTAGCCACTGCTTGGTTTCAACCGCTAAGGCTTTGAAGTATTTAATATCTGTAGAGTTTGACAGCAGTTGTAAGTAATCAGGTGCCCAAGGAAGTAGGTGCTTTTCTAATAACTCGATAGCGGCCTTAACTTTATTCACTTCAAGTAAATAAGAGTACGCCATAAGCATTAAACCAAATTGATCTTCAGGCTCACGTGTGCCTGTGTCCATATCCATATCTTGGCTATGCAGAAATTGACGATAATCTACGGTTGAGTGACCAAAAATAACTCTGTCCTTATCTAGGTATACAGAGCCCCAAGGTGGTGCAGGCATCGGGCCAATTCCATTAAAAAGTCTTTGAAATTCATGGCTAAGAGATTCTTCTGGCTCAGAGATAAGTGCTGATTTGCACTCAGAAGTGAGCACATGTTCCAGTGTTAATGCAGATATGAGGGATTGAGTCTCTGCTTTGGATTGCCACTGATAGAAGAGGACTCCTAAAATTTTGGCAGTACTTTTTGAATTGATAATCATTATTGTTTACGACGGAGCCTGTTTGGTGAAATGTACCTTGTTTGGTTCGGAGTGTCTTTGAGCGAAACCTCATAATTTCAGTTTTAGATTTATTTTTATTGGTTTATTGATAATTATCAAGATAGCTTTGCTAAAGAGGTGCACTTGGGGTTTCTGGTCCTAAAGTATGAGTTAGGAATAATCGAAGGCACCTTTATATGAAAAATAATGATAAAGATTCTGCTCTGAACATGACCCGACGTGGGTTTATCAAGGCTTCCTCCGCTCTTGGTAGTGTAGCGGCTGTCGCTAGTGGGATCACCTTACCCTTTAAATCAAAGTCAGCCGCAGCTGCGGCAACCGAAGCGGTGGATGAAAAAGTGGTTTGGAGTGCGTGTACCGTTAACTGCGGTTCGCGTTGCCCCCTTCGTATGCACGTTCAAAATGGCGAAATCAAATACGTCGAAACCGATAACACAGGCGACGACGTTTACGGCCAAGATCATCAGGTACGTGCGTGCTTACGTGGTCGCTCTATGCGCCGCCGTGTTTACAATCCAGACCGGCTAAAATACCCGATGAAGCGTATCGGTAAGCGTGGTGAAGGTAAGTTCAAGCGTATCACTTGGGAAGAGGCCTACGACGAAATTGCCGTTAGCATGCAACGCCTTATCAAGGATTACGGTAATGACTCTATCTATCTAAACTATGGTACTGGTACTCTGGGTGGCACGGTCACTAAGTCATGGCCACCAGCGCAAACCTTGATTGCGCGTCTTATGAACCTATGTGGTGGCTATCTGAATCATTATGGCGACTACTCAACAGCGCAGATCGCTAAGGGCCTAAGTTACACTTATGGCGGTTGGGCGAATAACAACTCTTTCTCCGATCTGCAAAACGCTAAGCTTAATGTTCAGTTCGGTAATAACCCGGCAGAAACGCGTATGTCTGGTGGTGGTCTTATTCACCACTATGTAGAAAGCAAGAACCTCTCTAATGTTCGCACTATTATCGTTGACCCGCGTTATACCGATACCGCTGGTGGCCGTGAAGATCAATGGATTCCAATTCGTCCTTCGACCGACGCGGCTCTAGTCGCAGGCCTTGCGCACGTGATGATCACCGAGGATCTAGTCGACCAAGCTTTCCTAGACAAATACTGTGTAGGTTACGACGAGAAGACACTTCCTGCCTCAGCGCCAAAGAACAGCGACTATAAATCTTACATCCTAGGTAAGGGCGAAGACGGCGTTGAGAAAACCCCTGAATGGGCTGCGAAGATCACAGGTATTCCAGTGGATACGATTGTGAAGCTTGGCCGCGAAATGGGTAACAACAAACCCTGTGCCATCCACCAAGGCTGGGGTTTACAGCGCACGGCCAACGGTGAGCTAGCGTGTCGCGCCATTGCTATGCTGTCACTTTTAACTGGCTCTGTAGGTGTTTCCGGCGGTTCAACGGGGGCTCGTGAAAGTGACATCAATATCCCATTTGTACGCTTCCCGACGGTACCCAACCCAGTTCAAACCTCTATCTCTATGTTCTTGTGGACCGATGCTATCTATCGTCACGAAGAGATGACCGACATTACTGATGGTGTACGCGGTGCTGAGCGTCTAAAAAACCCGATTAAGATGATCTGGAACTACGCAGGTAACTGTATTATCAACCAGCACTCAGACATCAACCGCACCCATGACATCCTTCAAGATGATAAGGCGTGTGAGATGATCGTGGTGATTGATAACCACATGACCTCTTCTGCAAAATACGCGGACATTATCCTGCCTGATTTGACCACGTCTGAGCAAGAAGACTGGGCGATGGATGGCAAAGCAGCAAACATGCCTTATTTCATCTATGCGCAAAAAGCGATTGAGCCTCAGTTTGAGGCTAAGAGCATCTACGAGATATGTAGCCAACTGGCTAAGCGCATGGGTGTAGAGAAAGCGTTCACGGAAGGTCGCACACAAGAAGAGTGGGTAGAGCATCTCTACGCTGAAACGCGCAAGAATGACCCAGATCTTCCAACCTTCGAAGAGATGAAAGAGATGGGCATCTACAAGCGTAGTCACGATCACCACTACATTGCTTATGAAGATTTTCGCAAAGACCCAGAGGCGAACCCGCTAACGACACCGAGTGGTAAGATTGAGATCTACTCAGAAGCGCTTGCAGATATCGCAGCAACCTGGAAACTTCCAGAAGGCGATGTGATCCATCCGCTTCCTATCTATGTGGACTCGTTTGAAGGTCATAACGACCCGC
Organism: Vibrio sabulosilitoris; assembly: GCF_055391395.1. Lineage (NCBI taxonomy): Bacteria > Pseudomonadati > Pseudomonadota > Gammaproteobacteria > Vibrionales > Vibrionaceae > Vibrio > Vibrio sabulosilitoris. The sequence continues at coordinate 1,305,787 of NZ_AP029600.1, read as the reverse complement.
TCACAGCGAAATACCCGCTGCAGCTTACTGGTTTCCACTATAAGTCACGTACGCACTCGACGTATGGCAACGTCGCCGAGATCAAGGCGGCGGCTCCACAAGAATTGTGGATTAACCCAATCGATGCAAAGGAGCGTGGTATTGAGAATGGCGACATGGTGCGGATCTTTAATGACCGTGGAGAAACGCATATTCCAGCCAAAGTAACCCCCCGTATCTTGCCACGTGTTGTCGCGCTAGGTGAGGGTGCTTGGTATGCCCCTGATGGTCAGAAAATTGACCGTGCAGGCTCTATCAACGTATTGACCACGCAACGTCCAAGTCCATTGGCTAAGGGTAACCCTCAGCACTCGAATTTGGTTCAAATTCAAGCGGTTAAAAAGGCATAAGGTAGACTGGAATGAAACAGTACGGCTTTTACATAGATTCAAGTAAATGCACAGGTTGTAAGACTTGCCAGCTTGCTTGTAAAGATTATCGAGATCTCGACATCAAACAGAACTATCGACGCATCTACGAGTATGCAGGGGGTGGTTTTGTACAAGACGGGGATACCTGGATTCAGAAAGATGTGTTTTCTTACTATCTTTCTATTGCATGTAACCACTGCTCAAACCCTGCGTGTGTGAAGGTGTGCCCGTCGGGTGCCATGCACAAGCGCCAGGAAGATGGCCTAGTCATTGTGAGTGAGGATATCTGCATCGGTTGTCGTCACTGTGAAAATGCATGCCCTTACGGCGCACCACAGTACAGCAAAGAGAAAGGTCATATGACCAAGTGTGACGGTTGTTATCAACGTGTTGCCCAAGGCAAGCAGCCTATGTGCGTGACTTCTTGTCCGCTACGTGCTCTCGAATTTGGTGAGATCAACGAACTGCGTGCTAAGTACGGTATTAACGCAGACGTTGCACCGCTTCCGCACTCTACGCAGACGATACCGAACATCGTTATTAAGCTAAACAAGAACTCTAAGCCCACTGGCGATACCAGTGGTTTCCTAGCTAACCCGAAGGAGGTGTAAGATGATTTTCCATGAATGGTCTCTGATCTTCTTTACTGTGTTTGCACAGACAGTGGTTGGTGCGTATGTGCTGGTTAGCTGCCGCGCGCTGGTGGATGGCCACGATAGCGATAAGATCAACCGTTATAAAATCCCAATGTTCTTCCTTTGGGCACTCATGGGGGTTGGCTTCTTGTTCTCAACTGCCCACCTTGGCTCGCCACTGCGCGCGTTCAATGCACTGAACCAGTTTGGCTCGGCATGGCTTTCTAACGAGATTTTTTTCGGCGCGGCGTTCTTTGCAGTCGGTGGCCTTCAGTGGCTACTGTCTGTCCTAAATAAGGGCGGTGCAGGTTTGCAGAAGATCCTGATGTTCGCTGCAATGGCTCTAGGTGTTGTGTTTATGTATGCCATGATCAATGTGTACATGATTGATACCGTTCCTACTTGGAATAATATCTACACCCCAATGAGCTTTATCATGACCATAGCCGTTGCTGGCCTTCTGTTCTCGCACTTGGTCTTTGCTAGTGCGGATGAAGCCGAGTTAAAGCTTAGCCGTAACTTCGCAATGCTAGCGGTAGTCGTGGTAGCCATCAGCCTTATGGTGACTGTCTCTAAAGCAAACTTTATTGGTGAAGTGCAAACCTCAGCGGTAAAAGCGAGTGAGCTAGTAGATGGTCTGGGTATGTACCTTGTCGTTCAAGTTGCACTTCTTTTAGCGGGCTTGCTGATATGGCTTCTGCCTCTTCTTAATAAGAAGTCAGTCAATCCGATTAATCTTGGTTTGGCACTGGTACTGATTATTGGTTCAGAGCTGATTGGTCGTGGTCTATTTTACAGCCTGCATATGACCACTGGTTTCTAGGCCTCGCGATTGATATCTTTGATTAAGCGACAGCACACCTTCGGGTGTGCTTTTTTATGTTGGTGGGATCTGGACAACTCAACAAGATCCTTTTCTAAACGAAATGAACTCATAGTCTATCGGAGAGCACGTGCTATTGGCAGTATATTGCTAGACGTAAGAGTATTCAGTATTTAGCTATCCCTAATACCACTTACTATCGCGAGACTATCTTTGAGTCAGCTCGATGACGGCCAAACCTGCCATGTATGATATCTCTCTCCTCAAAGAGAGGCGTCTTTGGGCATCTTTTTGTATCTAAATCATACCTATAAGACCTACTCTTTATCCTTTTGACCAATCACCCAATCAACAAAAAGCTGAGCCCCAGGATTAGTACAGTGGTCAGCGATAGAGAGAAAATAGGCTTTCTCTGTAAAATCCATCATCTCAGTTAACGCGATCAACTGGCCAGTTTCCAATAGCTCTTTTACCTGCCAATCCCAAACAAGCGCGATTCCCGTATCATTAATGGCCGCCTGAATCACTGCAACTTGGTCGGTCATACAGATGGCGTCGTAGGGGATGCGGTATTCAAGCCCGGCCTTATTGGACCAGCTCTGCCAGCCTTCCCAGAACTCCAACTCATCTTTGAGCATAATGAGTGGTAGATCGAACACATTGGTGATGTCTATTTCGCCGCCTTGCTTGTCGAGAAACCCCGGGCTGCATACCAGTAGCATGCGCTCAGCGAAAAGTAGGTAGTTGTTGTGGTTTTGTGCATGGATGGGGGAGTAGAAAAAGGCAACATCGTAATTGGCCTCGCTGGCAACCTGGCGTTCATTGTTAACCTTGAGATTAAACAAGACATCCGGATGGGCCTGTCGAAAAAGGTTGAGTTTTGGTAGTAGCCAGAAATGGAGGAAACACGGTCCCACCTCGATATCGAGCGCGGGGATAGCCGCGGCCTCGTCCATATTTAACGTCTCTTCTGCAAGAATCGTCAATGCCTGCGTGACCTTCTCGATGTATATCTTGCCGTAATCGGTGAGACGTACCCCTTGCGGTGAGCGAATAAACAGCTCAGTGCTTAGCAACTCTTCCAGCTGTTTTATCTGCTTGCTCACGGCTGTCGGTGTGACGCAAAGCTCGTCCGCGGCCTTGGTTAGGCTTCCCAATCGTGCTGCAGATTCGAACATGATCAGGCTGCTACTGGAGGGTATTAACTTGGGGTCTATAGGCATTGTGGCTCTTGTGTGAACTTTTAGTTAAGGCTATGGTAACTAAATACTGATTTACTGACAAATTGAACCCTTTAACATAGTCAGTTCTGCAGTAAACAAAAGGATTTGCATGAATACCGTACAAGAGTGCCATCATGAATGGCTGACCCTTCCTGATGGTACCCGACTTGCTTACCGGGCATGGATGCCTGAAGATGTTCTGACCAACCCAGTCCCAGCGATACTTGAATTTCTCCCTTACCGAAAGAATGATGGCACTGTTATTCGTGATGAGATCACGATGCCACAGACCGCCGCCCATGGTTATGCTTGCATTCGGGTGGATCTGCGTGGTTGCGGTGAATCGGAGGGGCTATTCGACGATGAGTACTCTGCGCAAGAGCTGCAAGACGGATGTGATGTGATCGCCTGGATTGCGTCGCAGCCATGGTGTGATGGTAGCGTTGGTATGGTGGGGATTTCCTGGGGCGGCTTTAATTCTCTTCAAGTGGCGGCACTTGGGCCTCCTGCGTTGAAAGCGATCATCACCCAGTGCTCAACCGACGATCGTTTCCGCGATGACATTCATTTCTCGGGTGGCTGTCTGCTTAACGATAACATGGATTGGGCGGCTTTCTTTTGGGCGTATGCGCTGGGCCGGGCACCGGATGCGAGCTTAGTCGGTGATGACTGGCAGTCTATCTGGCTTAAGCGCCTTAACCAAATGCCCTTTCTGGCTAAGCCATGGCTGACCAATCAGACCCGCTCTGAGTACTGGAAGCACGGCTCAGTATGTGAAAACTACTCAGATATTGAGATACCAGTCTATGCGATGGGTGGCTGGGCTGACGGGTATCGTAATACCGTCTTTACCTTGCTCAGCAACCTATCTGGACCGAAAAAGGGTCTCGTGGGTCCTTGGGCCCACAAGTATCCCAATATCGCCTATCCCAATCCGAAAATGGATTATGTTGCTGAGTCGGTTCGCTGGTGGGATCGCTGGCTGAAAGGGGTCGATAATGGTATCGACAGCGAGCCAGAGCTTCACTATTACTTGCAAGACGCCGTGTTACCGCAAACGGATTATGAGCATCGCCCGGGGCGCTGGGTCAGTGAGCCGACCTGGCCGTCACCATTTACAGAGCACCGTACTTGGCATTTCGCAGACAAGTACTTGTCGGCCTCGGTGTCTGACTCAGCCCCAGTCAGTATTCGCTCGCCACACACGGTGGGATTGGATGGCGGGCGTTTCTGTGTTGGTATCCGCCTGGATATGGAGCAGCCTTGTGATCAAAGGCTGGATGATGCTGGCTCGCTGGTGTTTGATACCGATACCTTGGATGAAGACTTGCCACTGGCAGGTCAGGTCATGGCGCATCTGGCACTGTCGAGCGACAAACCTCAGGCCTATGCGGTAGTGAGAATTTCTGATGTACACCCGACAGGGGAGGTTACTCGAATTACTCATGGCTTGCTCAACTTGTCTCATCGTGACAGTCATGAGTTCCCGGCCCCGCTGGTTGCAGGAGAGATCTACGAGGTGGATATCCCGCTCAACCATATGGCTTACGTCGTCCCCAAAGGCCATAAGGTACGTATTGCGGTATCTACGGCCTACTGGCCATTAATCTGGCCATGTGGCGAGGATGCAACACTGACACTGTACCCATCGCGTTGCTCGGTGACGGTTCCGTTGAACATGTCACCGACACCCTCCGATTTGGTGCCTGATTATGATAGCCCCGTGACCTTTGCAGGCGATCTGCTGCGAGCGCCAGGTAGCAAGCGGGTGGTGCATCGTGATTACAAGACGGGGACCCACATACTTGAGACATACGAGGATTTTGGCCGTCAGCGCTTTGCTTCCTGTGCCAGCGAGATTGATTTTATCATTGAGCAGGCGATGTCTATCCATCCACAAGACCCACTTAGCGCAAAAAATGCTATCCACCTTTGTGTTGATATGGGGCGCGAGGGCTGGCGTACGGGCATCGAAGCCGATTATGAAATGACTTGTGATGCATCACATTTCTACATTAAGGCGCATTGGACGGCGCGAGTCGAAGACAAAGTCATCTTTGAAAAGAGCTTTGATGAAACCATAAAACGGAACTACATGTAATCTCATATCAAGGATGATGTAATGATTAAGAATATTCGACCTTTGGTCTTTTTCCCCACCTTTTTCATACTGGTGGCGGCGTTGGTGTTGAGTTTAATTGAGTTGGAGCAGTTTACTGCTGTTACGGGGGCGATTAACGACAGCATATTACAGAACTTTTCTTGGCTGTTCAGCTTGGGCAGTTTCTATCTATTAGTTCTGATTGTCATCACCTATTTCTCTAAGTTAGGCAACATTCGCATCGGGGGTGAGAAGAGCACTCCACGGATCAGCAAAAAGCGCTGGTTTATGATTGTGCTGTGTACCACGCTTGCGGTGGGTGTCCTGTTTTGGACCACGGCTGAGCCGATTTATCACATCTATGGGCCACCGGCGAGTCTAAATATCGAGCCGGGCAGTGGTGATGCGATACTGTTCTCCATTTCTGCGATGTTTCTGCACTGGGGACCAACACCCTATGCTATCTATTGTGTTCCGGCGCTGATTTTTGCACTGGCGTTTTACAACCTGAAGCTGCCATTTTCTATTGCCAGCTCGCTTAAACCCGTATTCGGCCGCTTTCTCACGCCACAGATGTGCGATGTGGTGGATGCGTTGGCGCTGTATTCGCTTGTCGTGGGCATGGCGTCCTCGCTTGGTACCGGTGCGCTCACTTTGGTAGGTGGTGTGAGCCAGTTTATCGAGGTAGAGCGTAACACGCTGACTTTGGGTGTCTTTATCGCCATTATCGTTGGAACCTTTATTTTTTCTGCCTGCAGCGGCCTCAATAAAGGGATAGCACGCATGTCGCAGTTAAATTTCTGGATGTTGATCGGGCTGTTTGTGTTTGTATTGCTAGTCGGGCCAACGACCTACTCATTGGCGCTGGGCGTCGAAGGGTTGGGTGAGTTCTTACAGTCGTTTTTCCGCTTAAGCCTGTTTACCGGTCAAGCGGCACAAGACCCATGGCCACAATGGTGGAGCGTGTTCTACTGGGCGGTATGGTTTGCTTGGGCTCCTATCACCGCGATGTTCCTCGGCAAAATCGCCCGAGGCTATACAGTGAAAGAGTTTATTCAGGTCAACCTGATCTACCCCAGCATGTTTATCCTGGTATGGGTGACCGTTTTCTCTGGCACTGCGATCTTTATGGACATGCAGAGCGGCGGCGAGCTGTACAAGGTACTCAACGAGCAAGGCATCGAGCAACTGCTTTACCATATTATGGGCCAGCTACCATTTGGTGGATTGACCTCCTTCTTCTTGATCTTAATCGCGTTTATTTCTTACGTGACAGCGGCAGATTCCAGTACGGATGCGATAGGTGATCTATGTACTCGGGATTTCGATGCAGAATCCGATGAAGGCTCTTCTCTGCCGATCAAGATCCTATGGGGGACATTGATTGGTCTCGTCGCTTGGATCATGGTAAGTACCGTCGGCATAAACGGCGTCAAGCAGCTCTCTAATCTCGGCGGCTTGCCTGCAACGGTGATTATTCTTAGCTGCAGCTTAACCTTGGTCCGCTGGTTGCGTAATCCAGAACTGCTGAGTGCTAAGAGTGACGTAAAATTTGAAGATACAAGCACGAGTGCCATCCCTCATTCGGCAAAGAGTTTGCAGACAGAGTAGGTCGCCTCCAATAATTTGGGTGATTGCTATAGCAATACTAAGCGCTTATCTCTGATCGAGGCTGGGTTGATAAAACCCACCTCGTAAATGTTGCAATAGCAATCAACCGAGAGGTCAGACTACGGCAAGCGTGAGATAAAATACGCGGTTTACTTTCTATACTCCTGTGTAGATCTGTTAGTGGCATAAACGGTGCATCCGATGAGTGAAACGGATAAATTACTAACTTGGGTCCTCATTTAGCTGTGTGTGGTTACTTGGTTCTATTGGGGATCCATTGAGGACAAAGGAACTATGTATCACTTTAATATCCGCGCTTTGGAGTACCTGAATGCGGTTTCCCGATATGGTTCGTTGCGAAAAGCATCGAAAATGCTCAGTGTTGATCCAGCAGCCATTAGCCGAATGCTTTCCCAGTTGGAAGAGCAAATCGAAGCACCGATATGGGAACGCCATCAAGGCGGGGCTAAACTCACTGATGCTGGCATAGAGCTACTTAATTTTTATCGTACAACCGTCGCCAATGAAGCCGCGGTTTATTCTCGGTTGAATGATTTAAAGGATCTCAAATACGGTAAAGTTCGAGTGGCGGTAGGAGAAGGCTTCATTGCCGATCTCATATCCAAGCCGATGCAAGATTTTATGAATCAATATCCTGGTATTCAGTTAACAATAGAAACCGCTGGAGCTTCAGATGCGGTGCAATTATTAGAAGATCGCCAAGTAGACTTTGCCGTTACCTATGCATCCGCTCCTCATCCCAAGCTACATTGTCACGTAGAAAGATGCCACCCATTAGATATCGTGGTGCCAGCTGATCATGAGCTAACCAAAGGCGATGCTGTTGAGTCGATACAAGATATCGCGGATTATCCCTTGGCGTTGATTGATAGTTCGACGGGAATGGGCCGGTTAGTAAAAATTGAAGAGCAGCTTTCACATATCAACCTTGAGCCTAGGCTGTGCACTAACTCCGTCTCTGTGCTAACCAGCTTTGTGACTTCAGGCAGCGGAATTATATTTATGCCAAGGCTAACGGTAATCGAAGAGCTCAAGCAAGGGATGATTGAGATATTGGAGTATCGGCCCAAGGTCTTTGAGCAGGCCAGCGCACGAGTGCTATCTCTCAAAGACAGAGAGCTGACTTTGCAAGCCCAAGCCTTTATGAACTTCCTTATCGATAACTCTCGTTTTCTTAATGAAGACGCACCAGATATGGGCGTTGACGCACCAGAAAAAGGCGTTGACTATATGTCAATGCAATAGCTATTTCGTCATCAACACATTAATTTTATATTGATAACTAGGTTCTAGAAAATGGATTAACTAGTACAGGAAGTTGAATGATGATCACTCAATTAGCACGAAATTTATTGGTAGTTTCACTCTTAAGCACGAGCAGTTTTATCGCTGCAGCTCAAACCATTGACTTAAGCTATAACGGCGCCCCCGATGCGGATAAAAATGCAGTTCATTTGTTCGCATCAAACTTAAAGTCCTATGTCGAAAAGGAGTCAAATGGAGAGCTGAAGATCAACCTTTATCCAAACAGTATGCTGGGTGAAGAGCAGGAGAGGATGGAGCAGGTGATCAACATGCCGAGCTTGAATATCGCCTCTTTTGGCGGTGTATCACCCTTGGTTCCTGAGGTGTTTGTTAGTGCAATCCCTTTTATGCTGAAAAGTAATACTCAAGCGCATAACTTCTTCGATCACGGTGAATATTGGAAGCAATTAAAAGCCACCTTCTATGAAAAAACCAATGCGCATATGCTGGCGGTAATTGAAGAAGGTGGTTTCTTAGCGTTTACCAACAATAAAAGAGAAATCAGGACGCCAGATGATTTTAAAGGCTTAAGGTTTCGTGCGATGGATAAAAGCCAAGTTGCGCTCTATGAGTCATTTGGCGCTTCAGGGACGCCTATTCCTTGGACAGAAGTCTATATGGCGCTGAAAACTGGGGTGGCGGACGGGCAAATGAATCCACCGATGTACATCATTATGGGGAGCCTGAATGAGGTACAGAAATACCTGACTCTCGCCAATATCCAATACTCAGACCAATTTCTCATCGGCAATGACGCACTTCTAAATAGCTTGTCTGATAAAGAGAAGCAGATCCTGATGGACGGCATCCAACAAGCCGGAGAGATCAATCGTAAGTCGGTAGCGGAGCAGGTGCAAAATCGGATTGATTACCTGGCTCAAAACGGTATGCAGGTTTATCAACCAACGCAAGAAGAGCTTGCACAGTTTCAAAAAATTTCTCAGCCTTCATACCTCGCTTGGCTAAAAGAAGAGGGGATTGAACAGAAGTGGGTTGATATGGCCCTTGAAGATGCGAAGTCGTTTTAAATATTTGTGATTTTGGTGCCCACAAGGGCACCAAAGATTGAATAGAGGTCTATGCAATGAGCAAATATTTTAGCAATAAGTATTCAACCGAGATTCCGCACCTTATTCAGGAATAAACCGCTTCATAGAACTTACCCAGTAAACTAAGCAGCCGAGTTTGGTGCTCTTGAAGCCCTGTAATGAATCGTTGGTCGTTAATATCTAAGGTATCTATTCCCTCGAACTTCAAGAAGACCCAGCGTGCAGTCGGTTTCGATGTTTGCTTGTTCTTAACCATACTCGGGAAAAACTCCTCGGTTTGTCCCAGTTGCTCTCTGATCTTGTGCTCTAAGCTGGCATAAACTAGCAGACTCAATGTCATTATCATGAGTAACGCTTCAATGCGTTGGGGCTTTTTCAAAAATATTGAAGAGGTCAAAAACTCGGGACTTTTTAGAAAACGGAAGCCACGCTCAACCTTTTGTTGAGACTTGTAGTGATCTAGAAGTGCTGCCATTGTCAGACTTTCGTTGCCGATGTCATTAGTGGCTAGAATGAACATGCCTACTTTGAGCTTTGCTAGCTTCACTTTTTCTAGGTCGGTGTACGGCACGGCCTCTATAAAATACTGATATCCTGAGGGTTCATCGCCTTTCTTCGGACGACCTGGATTGGCATAAATAGCAGCTTTGACGATAGCGGAGTGTTCAAAGCCTAGTAACAGGCACTGCGCCTTGAACTCCTTAAGCGCATGCTCAGCATCAGTATCGCATGCAAATGGCTTTTTACTGAGCTTGTTCAACGCTCTGATTTCTTTGGCGATGTTTTTCTCTAAGTTCTTGTAGAAGGTAATTTCTTCTCGTTTAGTTGCTTGCTCACTGTGAACCAACAACCACCGCTGAGCAACCTTGCCATAGTTTGAGTCTACCCAACATCCTGAATAGCCATCTACAATCTTACTTAACTGCTCTGGCTCTAGGCTAAGTAGTGCTTGTTTTGCTTGCTTGATAGTCATTGGAACACGGGTAATGAACTTTTGTTTTTGCTCATCAAGTGAGCAGATACTTTCTTCAGTGTATAGGGCTGCATCAGCGATAAAGTATCGACTATTCTGTGCCGCTTTTAAGCAATGGATATGATTACTAGTGACTTCAGCGAATGCCTTGGCATCATTGGTGTTGCCACTAAGCGCCTGCATATAAACAGGAAGGCCAGCTTGGTTTTCACAAATGAGCTCAAGAACCACCTGATTGAGCTCAGGACGATGATCTCGGCTATAGCCCTTCACTAACTTGATTGCCTTGGTATCTTCCTCGTGCGCATACTCACCATCAACGTGAAAGCTCGTGATATCAAGGTGTACAGAGTCGCTAGCGAGGCCAAGTTTATCGACCACACGTTCGGCGATGACCTGATAAAGCGCTGAGACATCGGCCTCATACAGCGCATCCAAGGTTCGGCCGAGTACATCATCGGTGAGATGGTGCGCTTCAATATCCTTAGCAAGCAACTTAGAGATGGGTTTGGTTTCAAAGAAGTCAGAGAACATATGCAATGTTCTACTGTGAAAGCCTAACCCATTGAGAATCATGGCTAAGACTGCATCACCATGGGAAACGTTGTGATTAGAGTACTTGGGAATGACTGAATCTATCATTTTTGATAGGCCAATCTCGTGACAAAATGCAGCAATGAGCCCGAGGTGATCCAAACGCTTAATAACAGGTTGCTGAGTAGGCATAGTTTAAAACCGTCAAATAACAGTAATAGATCAAACCTGCAGATCGCGGTCAAGATGTTATCATCCTTTTCACTGCTAAATGTTCACTGGATCACACTGTTTTAATTCTAAAATTAGGTGCGGAATGACGGATTCAATACTCTTTACATCTTTATCTATTGGTTGCCTTTCTATCAATGTGATCACCCTGCTCGGTGGTGTTTTTTCAAGATATTTCCTCGGATCATCACCAATATGGGTCGATGAGCTATCTCGATATTTAATCATTGGCGGTGTGATGTTGATAGCCGGAATCGTGCTGTTAAACGGTGAGCACATGCGATTAAACTTAGTTGATAGGCTTGCATCAGAAAAAACTAAGTGTGTGATAAATCTCTATCAAGGTTTGGTGGTGACAGTGGTTTTAGGCGGTGTTGCCTATTTCAGCTATACCTATGCATTATCAATAGTTAAATTCACCACGATAGGCTTAGGGATAAGCAAGAGCATCCCAATGTTTTCCCTGCCTATCGGTTTTGGCAGTCTATTTCTATGCTCATTGCATGGTTTAGTTAAACAAGTTTTGCAGCTGATAAAAGGCTCGCCTGTCGCTAGGGAGGTCTCATGACTTTAGCGATAGTGTCGGTATTTCTAGTTAATTTATTATTGGGCATTCCTTTGTTTGTGGCGCTGTTGTTGGCGTCACTGGTTGGGTTTTGGTTTGTTAACTTTGACTTAGCATTTCGAATGGTGCCACAGCAATTTTTCAGTGGTATTGATAGCTTTTCGCTGATGGCGATTCCACTGTTTATTCTCGGGGGTAACTTACTTAACGAAAGCGGCTTAACCCCCAAGCTGATGAATTTTTCAAGATCGCTGGTCGGACATTTGCGAGGTGGGCTTGGCGGCGTGAACATTGTATCCAGCGTATTTTTCGCTGGGGTCAATGGGTCTGCCGCTGCAGATACTACTGCGCTTGGCACTATTTTGGTCCCTGAGATGAAAAAAGAGGGATACGCACCAGGTTACGCCGCGGCGTTAACGGCGGGAAGCTCCCTGATAGGGCCGATTATACCGCCAAGTATATTCATGATTCTCTATGCTTCTTTAACCAACACCTCGGTAGGGGATCTCTTTCTTGCTGGCGTCATTCCGGGTCTACTATTAGGTAGCATTTTCTTTGTGGTCAATTGGAATTACTGCCGCAAGAACAGTATTAATGTCACGGGCGATAAACCCACAATGACAAGGGTTGTAAAGTCCTTTTTTACTGCAGTTCCCGCTCTTTTTGCCCCAATTATTATTCTATTTAGCATTGTATTTGGTGTGGTCACACCAACTGAATCTGGGGCTTTGATCGTGCTGTACTCAATAACTGTCGGGCTGATATCCAAGTCACTTACTTTTGAGAGGGTTGTCAATGCGCTGGTAGGGACAATGAAGCTAACCTCATCAATATTTATGATTATTGCGGCATCATCAATAATCACTTGGTTGCTTAGCTATGCAAAGGTCCCTGATAGTTTTCGATTGTTGTTAGAGCCCTTTGTAGAGTACCCAGTGGTTATTTTACTTACTATCAGTGCGATTACTTTTTTTATCGGCATGTTAATGGAAGAGGTATCGACCTTGATGCTACTGACACCCATATTTATGCCGATTGCTCTTCACGCCGGGATCGACCCAGTCCATCTTGGTTTAGTCGTTACAATGAATATCACCATTGCTTTGATCACGCCGCCGATGGGGGCTTGTTTGTATATCGCGAGTGCAGTGAGTAATGTGCCACTGACACAAATGTTCAAAGATATTATTCCATTTATTGGCTATGCGATATTGGTATTGCTCTGTGTGATATTTATGCCAGGTATAGTGCTATTTTTACCGGGGTTATTTAATTAATGATTGATAATTATAAGTGTATTGAAACGATGGATAATCCAGATTGGACAGCCATGGAATCAATAAAAATAGAAGATAACCTCGAAACATTAGTCCCGACATCACTCTCATCAAGGATAAGACATTACCCCGTTTACAACAAAATGGGAGTGGAAGGCTCGATATCGGAATGCTTTGTTCGAGAAACGGTGTTTGAAAAGCTACATCAAGCTGCCAAAGCGCTACCACAAGGTACTCACTTAGTTGTTCTTGATGGTTGGCGGCCCTATTGCGTGCAGCAATATCTTTATGAGGCGCTATTGAAAGAGCTAAAACTTAGCCCAGAGCACCGAGGAAAGAGCCTAGATAGCTTGCAGCTGTTGGCTCGCAATATCGTCTCGCCAGCGAAAACCAACCCACTCTGTCCAAGCCCGCATCTGACGGGAGGCGCTGTTGACGTGACGCTTTGTGATGACTTGGGTCGATTGTTAAACATGGGGACCCTGTTTGATGAAAATCATCCGCTTTCCTGGACTGCTGCGATAGAGCGCTGTGAGCATATAGAGCAACAGGTGATAGCTAATAGGAGAATGCTTTATCATGCCATGACGTCAGCAGGCTTTGCTAATCTGCCAAGTGAATGGTGGCATTACGGGTATGGGGATCAAATTTGGGCTTTCTATAATAAGCAGCCAGTAGCAATTTATGGCGCAACTAAGCCAATTGACCTAGTTACCTTGTGGAAGACGCCGAGTCAATAAGAACCGTTAGAAAAGATCAAGTGACCACCGACCAGCAATGTAGTCAGTAAGTCATGACAAATCGACTATTTAGGTCGCCGTGTCAATTACGCCGCTTCACACAGAGTTTGTGTGTTTTTGGTGAGATGCTAAATTAGTGCGATTACTAATAAATGCATTAATAACCAAATGCTTGCAATGTTTTGTAACATCTCTTTATTTGCTCGTAAACGAGCTTCGCATATTATTCCATCAGTTGACTATTTAATGGAGAATAATATGCGCTTTGTTTGTGCCATAACTGCCATAGTGCTGTCTTTTTATTGTCGGGCATTCGATTATGATCAGCTGGTGGAGGCTGGCAAGACGCGTATTTTGACAACTGAGGAGATCGACTTTCTATTTGCCACAGAAACGCACGATGACTATCGTCGACTCGTTGGTGACGGTTTGAACCGCGTGAGCGGTTACACGCACTATAACTGCAATGAAAAAGAGATCAACGTTAAACGTTATAACGAATCAAGAGTATCGGCTTCTAATAGCTACCCACACTCGCCTAGCGATATTTTGCGCACAACTCAACCGAACCTATTCAGATTGTCGCTCATCGATGAGCATCGCCGCCATAAGTTTGCCTACGCTGCTTCAAATCTGAGTTCATCATCTACAGCCTCTTTGACGACTAAGTTTCGCCTCACATCGTCTTGGACAGACAGGCATAATTTTGGTGTGATGTCTGCAGTCCCTAAGTTGTGGCTAGAGAGTCAAACCGAGGCTGGAAAAATCAATGTTCACCAGGCTTGTGGAGATGCCCAGGTTGGTTCGGTGAATTACGGCAGAATGTCGATTATTTTGATAAATGTGCTGTCAGACCAGCATAGCTACCAAGAGAGAAAGGCGGTGTTGAATGAGGTTTCAAGGGCTATTTATGGCGATGATATTCAAGCAGTAGAGGCGCTGTCGAAGTACGATGATGCCTACGATATTGAGCTTCAGGTGTTTAGTCTCGATAGGCTTTTACCAGTCGGTACATTGTCGGCGATGGACCTCTTCCTCTATATCAGCAATCGAGGGCATCAAGAGGATGATTATGTTCCGGTTGGATTGAAGGAGTTTTCTTATGCTCATACAGGTTATGACCGCTTAGATTCGAATCAAGCGATTAACACCCGCGGTAAATGGCAGGGTTATATGAGGACTTTCTACTATCGTCAGTGTGCAGAGGATGATGGTTCCCTAACACAATTGTGTGAACAGACAGAGCGAATGTATTTCAAAATGGTTGGGGACTACTGTGGGAATGCAACGATGCGAGATAGGTGTGTCGCGCCTGAGCACTCAGCGTGTGAGTTGGATGAAGGGGTAAGTTGTGATGCGTTGCGTTATACCGAGTCAGAGGGAGTTGAGTTATGATTGCGCATAAGCAGTTTGCAGAATTGCACATTTCCCGTCGCAAGGCGCTAATGCTTACCGGTCTCATTGGGGTGTTACTCGGGTGTAATCAAAACTCCAATCAGTTGCCACCAAATATTGAGCCTGATGAGCCGACAGTCTTTTGGCGCGCGGAGGGCAATATCTACGCCAGCGTAGAGGGAGAGATACTGACCATCCACCAACTAAACTCAGTCGGCCAATACTGCTCTTTTGTTTCACAGACGCAAGACTGGCAAGTGATATCCGGTGATTTAGACCAACAACAGGTTGAAATTCGCTATATCAACGCGGATGGTTATCCGGCTTTGGCGGCGTTTTCTCAGACTAGCATTCATCCAGAGTATATGTATCCTGAATGTAACGAGGCTCATCCTCTTAACGGTGTCTACACCAGACTCAGTGGAACTTTTCAATCTGACTATCTTGTGATTGCGGCTCCAGAAACCTACGCGTTGACCTGGAATAACGATGTGCAGTGTTACGAACAAGCCTATATCGATGCTTGGCAGCGTGAGGCGGCGTTTGCGATTAAGGGTGAATCTGGCTTTAGAGCTAGGATAGGTCCTGTAAAGAGCGCTGAATATGTAAAATACCATCGCCAAGAACACTTACCAACACGCGATATCTGCCAGTAATACCAAGAGGGGACCTCTCTAGCGAAAATAGGAGAGGCAGTGCTGGGAAATTTATAACGCGGTGGTCAATTTTAATCGACCACGACACTGGCATGAAAGTGATGAGAGAGCGGGTTACTAATGAGGATAAGTTGGTAAGTTAGGGCCTTAGTCATTTAACAAGGAAACACACAGATGATTTATTCAGGAGCAGAGTCTCTTCGTCACATGAGCCATAGTGATATCAGTGTGATGCGTTCGCTTGATGTGGGCCATAAGCAGCAAATTGGCGCGGGTTTCTTGTTTAAACTGGGAGCTGGTGCTGAGTTTGAACACTGCAAATTTCCATATTATTCAATTTGTTACGTCATAGAAGGTACTGGCCAATACAGGGATCAAGCTGGAAACGGATATGATTTAGCGCCGGGTAGTCTATTTCAACGCTTTCCCGACAGAGAGCATTCAACTAGCGTTGAGCATGGTCAAAAGTGGGCAGTATGTTATCTTGATTTTGATAGGAAAACTTTTGATTTCTTTACTGCTACTGGGGTCATCAACCCGGACTACCCGTGTTTACATGGACTTCCTTCACAACATATAGAACAAACCTTGTTTGAACTTATGCAGGAGTTGAAGCAATGTCCTCAAGCTCGACTGCCTGATCTGCTGCTTCAAGCGGCAACATTTTTGCGTAAACTTCAGCAGCAATACCTTCGTCAAGGTGAGCATTCGTCAGATTTTATCCAGCTTTCATGCATTTACTTTTTGAACAACTACCAGCAACGATTTGATTTACAGGAATATTGCCTACAGCATGGCAAGGGCTACGAGTGGTTTCGCAAAGCTTTCAAACAATCTGTTGGAGTTTCTCCGAGAAAGTACATTATCCACAGAAGAATGGAAGTAGCCTGTCAATACCTAAGGTATACCACTGATAGCATCAGCCAAATCGCTCATGAACTTGGCTATCTATCCCCAAGTGATTTTTCTGCACAGTTCAAATCGACGCTGGGCAGCTCACCCCAATTCTATCGACAACGTCACAAAACGAATCCAAATACCAATTAACCCATGTAACATGCCAGTATTCCAATGGTTTTGACCAGCTTACTCAATTAACTTGTCTCTTATTGAATCAAGGAGTAGCTAAACTATGTTCTCAATGTTGCATTGTGCCAAACCGTGGGAAACCCCAGAAATAACCGCCATTAATAAGGTTGCTTCTCGAGCGACCCTGTACCCATATCCTACCGTAGAGCTCGCTAAACAGTGTAAAAGGGAGTTTAGTCCCTGGTTCAATTTACTCAATGGCGTTTGGAAGTTTAAGTTATTTGATTGCCCAGAAAACATAAGTGATGCTGTTGTCGAGCAACACTATGATGACTCTGAGTGGGATGATATTAAAGTACCCGGTTGCTGGACTATGCAAGATACCGGTGACTACCCACAATATACCAATATTCAAATGCCATTCACTTTGAGTCCTCCTAACGTACCACAGGTAAATCCTACCGGCGTTTACCGGATGAAATTCACTATAGATAGTGAGTGGAAGCAAAGACGCACGGTAATACACCTCGCTGGTGTGGAAAGTACTTATTTCTTATACGTAAATGGTAAACAGGTTGGACTTGCCAAGGATAGCCGCACACCCAGTGAATTTGATCTCACTCCTTATCTAATTGAGGGAGTGAACAGTTTGGCTATTATTGTGCTTCGTTGGTCAGATGGTACTTATTTAGAGGATCAAGATCACTGGCATCATGCAGGTATTCATCGAGATGTTTATCTCTATTCCTCTGACCATTGCTATATCCAAGATGTGTTTGCCAAGTCAGGTTTAGATACTAGCTACACCAAAGGTCAACTCGACTTGAAACTTCGTGTTGAGAACTCTGCCTATGATAAGCAAGCATTCTCTATTGATGTTTCTTTGTTCGACCCTCAAGGCAAGCCAGTCATTGAAGAGAGTGAAGCGGCACATTGCTTAGGGGTACCCATTTCACATACCTCAGATTTCAATACCAAGTTATTAGACCACAATGTTCGTCTGTTCTTTGAAGTTGATCGTGTCCAGTCTTGGAGTGCAGAGACGCCTTCTCTTTATACGTTAGTCATTACTCTAAAAAATCAAGTAAATGAAACAATCGAGGTTATTTCACTAAAAACAGGCTTCCGCCGGATAGAGATTCGCAATAAGCAAATGCTGATCAATAACCAGCCAGTGCTTATGAAAGGGGTTAACCGACATGACCACGATCAATACACTGGAAAGGTGGTTTCGCGTGAGACAATGATCCGCGATATCCAACTACTCAAGCAATTTAACTTTAATGCTGTTCGCTGTGCTCACTATCCCAATGATGTTTTATGGTATGAGTTATGCGATCAGTATGGCATTTACCTGATTGATGAAGCCAATATCGAGGCTCATGACTATTATGATCAGTTATGCAGAGATACACGATGGCTACCCGCTTTTATAGATAGAGTTTCTAGAATGGTTCATCGTGACAAAAACCATCCTAGTATCATTCAATGGTCATTAGGTAATGAATCTGGCTATGGTGCCAATCATGATGCAGCAGCTGGATGGGTTCGCGCTATGGATGATAGCAGGCTGCTCCATTATGAAGGGGCTACGCGAATGGAATATGGTCAAGCTGAAACTAGCATGGTTTCAGGCCGAGGAGCTCACGCGACGGATATATTTTGTCCTATGTACCCGAGCGTTGAGGATATGATCGAGTGGGTGACCACAGTTGATGATCCAAGACCCTATATCCCATGTGAATACTCTCATGCGATGGGAAATAGCAATGGAAGTCTAAAAGACTATTGGCATGCGATTGAGACACATCATGGTCTACAAGGTGGATTTATATGGGACTGGGTCGATCAAGGCCTCGTTAAGACAACAGATAGTGGTGAGGAGTATTGGGCCTATGGTGGTGATTTTGGTGAGGAAATACACGACTTTGATTTCTGTATCAATGGATTGATTTGGCCAGATCGAACACCGCACCCAGCAATGTACGAGTTCAAAAAGTTGGCACAACCGCTCAAGGTAGAGGTTGTTGATTGGGATACTGGTGCGTTCACCATTACCAATAAGCATAATTTTGTTGATTTGAGTTACCTAGCAGGCAAGGTCTTGTTGATGAAAGATGGCAAATCGGTCAGCACTTGCGCAATAGAGCCCCTTTATGCCAAAGCCGGTGACTCACAAATTATTCACGTCGACTTAAGTGCTATTCGTGACGAAAATGAGAGTGAGTACCACCTGCTGTTTTCTTTCATGACACTTGAAGACCAACCTTGGGCCAAACGGGGTCATGAGCTTGGTTGGGAGCAGTTCGAGTGCCCTTGGTCTCAGCGGGTCAATCCAATTTTGCAACAGCCATCGGTTTCTTCCACGGTGTCAGAAACTCCTGATGGCATTGAGATGCAGTGTGGGCAGCTAATTGTAACGTTTGACCGTACTAAAGCCTGTTTTTCTGGATTAGTAAAGAATGGCCATTCGTGTCTTACTTCAATGATGACACCCAACCTTTGGCGTGCGGCGCTCGACAACGACGGAATACGTGATTGGACGGGACAAGACAGTAAACCGATGAGTTTGTGGCAACAAGCAGGGCTGCAGGAGTTGAGTGTTCACGATGCATCTTTAGAAGTAATCAATAATAACTGCATTAAGATTAGAAGTTTATGGGTGACTAGTGAGAATACACATGCGCTGGAGTTTATCGAGCGTTATAGTTTTGATGTCCAAGGTGCGCTGAATGTATCGTTTGAAATATCGTGTAATTCCAGCCTGCCTTCGCTAGCGAGAGTTGGAATTAAGCTAGAAGCGAATAAAGAGTTCGAGGGTTTGAAGTGGCTTGGTTTAGGACCGAACGAGAATTATCGTGACAGAGATGCTGGCTCATATGTTGCCGAGTTCACATCAACAGTCAGTGAGCAATTTGTTCCTTATATCTTGCCACAAGAGAATGGTAATAAATCTGATACACGTTGGTTTAGCCTAATTAGTCCTGCCCAAGAATTGACATTTACCAGTGACAAGGCATTCGAGTTTAGTGTCAGCCACTTTACTTCAAAAGAACTGTTTAGTAAGCGTCATAAACATGAGCTAGTACCTGATCAAAATACACAAATCAACATCGATTTATTTCAACGAGGTGTGGGTACAGGGTCTTGTGGTCCACAAACACGACTAGAATACGAGGTTTCAGCGGGTAAATACAAGTTTGATCTGAAAATTGTATAACTGGAACTAGATAAAATATTGGGACTAATTAGTTTGCCTGTGCTGTAGATAACTTTAGTCCCACAATACATTAACACTAGAAGTTAAACTATCTGATAATTATATAACTTTTATAAGTTATAGATGCTTATCTGTCATAAATATAAATGTACTAATTGAATTTCTAGCCTTTAATTGAAGTTATAAGGGATATCACGTGAATAAAAATAAACAATTGAGCGCAGCTTCTTTGCGTGCCTTGGAGAGAGGCTACTACGAACAAGGACCAGAGTGGTTTATCGAGTTTGAGGTAGAGAAGCTAAAGGGAGATTTTGAATATCAAGAGGGTGTCATTCGTAGAGACCCCTCAGCGGTAATCAAAGTCAATGACATTTACCATTGCTGGTATACAAAAGGGGAAGGTGAGACAAAAGGATTCACAGGCAACCCTGATGATAAAGTATTCCCATGGGATAAAACTGAAGTATGGCATGCAAGTTCGAAAGATGGTGTGGTATGGAAAGAAGAAGGAGTCGCTATCAAGGCTGGTGAAGCGGGGCAGTATGATGATAGAGCCGTCTTTACACCCGAAGTATTAGCCTATGAAGATAAGTACTATCTCGTGTATCAGACGGTAAGAGCACCATACACCAACAGGCAGTTTGAAGAGGTAGCTATCGCTTGGTCTGATTCACCTTATGGCCCGTGGCATAAATCTGAAGGCCCTATATTAAGCCCATCACGAGACGGTGAGTGGTTAGGAGATGAAGATAATCGTTTCCATGTTAAGTCAAAAGGAAGCTTTGATAGTCATAAAGTTCATGATCCCTGCCTGATCGTGTTTCAAGGTCGCTTCCATCTCTACTATAAGGGTGAAACGATGGGGGAAAGAATCAATATGGGCGGTCGTGAGATAAAGCATGGTGTTGCGATTGCGGATAATATTCTGGGTCCTTATGAGAAATCTGAACTTAATCCTATTTCTAACTCCGGACATGAAGTTGCCATTTGGCACCACCAAGGCGGCATTGCATCTTTAATTACAACCGATGGCCCTGAGAGAAATACAGTACAGTGGTCAAATGACGGTTTGAATTTTCACATTAGATCCTATATTAAGGGTGCTCCAGAAGCGTTAGGTATATTTAGGGATGACAATGAGGATACCATCAACTCGCCAGGTTTAACATGGGGCTTGTGTCATAAGTATGATGACTCCTGGAACTGGAACTATATATGTCGCTATAAGGTTAAACGCCAAATACTAGATGGTTGGTCGAATATCGAAGATCAATAATAGTTATCTTAGAGGCCCAATATGAATAAAATATCGATACCGAGCAAAGGATCACAAATAGAAATTACCTCGATAACGCTAGGTACAGGTGGGTTTTTGTACAGTGATAAACAGGATTATTATCACAGCCTTCTTGATCACTACCTAGCTATTGGTGGCAACTGTATCGATACAGCTCGTCACTATGGTGCCAGTGAAAATGTCATTGGAAGTTGGTTGAATAAGCGAGGATGCCGAGATGACGTTGTTTTATTGACTAAAGGGGGGCATCCAGCTGACAAAACACCCAGTACAAGCAGGTTAACCCCTAGAGATTTGCAACAAGATTTAGATGAAAGTTTGATGGCATTAGGCACTAGCTATGTGGACTTATATGCACTTCATCGAGACGATCCGGATATCCCAGTACAGTCAATTGTTGAGCAATTACATCAGTTTGTAGTGGATGGAAAAGTAAAGTCTGTGGGTGTATCGAACTGGACTCTAGAGCGTATCGTCGAAGCCAATGATTATGCTGCAACCCATGGTCTTACCATGCTTTCTTTCAATAGCCCTGGCTTTAGTTTAGCGCGACCGATTGAAGCAAGGTGGCCTGGTTGCGTATATGCAGATCCAGAGATGATAGGGTGGCATGAATCCACAAAGCTACCCTTGCTTGCATGGTCTCCGCAAGCAGGAGGTTTTTTCTCAGGCAAATACTCTAAAGCGGCTACTGCTAACCATGATTTATATCGTGTTTACGCAAGCAGTGATAATTGGGAACGGTTATCTCGGGTTGAAGAGTTAGCTAAGCACTACCATACCTCAACCTCACAAGTCGCGCTAAGTTACGTCTTAGAGCAGAAGTTTCCAACGGTTGCGATTATTGGTGCAAGGGAAATTGAACAACTCAATCGAGCTATAGAAGCCGAGCAGCTTTCTATAACTAGAGAAGATCTAGAATGGCTAAATTCAAATAATTATCAAATCGAGGTGTAGAGGGCTATGGGAAAAGTGATTGGAATTAAAAACCTATGCGTGCATATATTAAACTTGGAAGAAACATTAAAACTGTATAGAGAGATACTGGGCTTTCATTTAATCGATGCAAGTGTTCTTAAAGGCGGAGCGATAGAAGGAATGTTGGTTTTAGAACTAACAGCAGGGGATTGTACAATTCATCTGTCTTTAACAGCTCCAGAATATAGAGATAATATTGGAGAGATAGGCAATACAAACCACAACCATTTTATGCTCTATGTTGATGATATTAAGTCCATAGGTGACTCATTAGTAGCTGATGGTTACAATTTAGAAAACTTAAACTATGAGGAAGATGGTTATACCTTCTTCACAGGTCCTAATGGAGAAATAATAGGGCTTAATCAAAAGTAAGGGGAAGCGCCTCCTTAGTTCCCTTGATTTAAGGCAATAAGTACAACATTGATAGGCAAGTGTAGAAGAGTAGGGCGGGTTGATGCCTTACTCATTGATATGATCTACCACGTTCTTTGGTGATAGTCATGCTTGCCTCGGTTTTGCTGTGGATCGCAGGCTCTAAAGCCTGCATATCGAGGTCACTTGGGTAGAGTTGTCTCAATTACTCGTTGTTCACACAGTATATAGCATCAGGTTGAGTTGCCCCTAGCTGCCAAACTGCTTTGTATAAATCAGCTATTTCTTGAGCTGAGGCTGAACGCGGGTTATTGGCTGGCGACCCTGAGGCCAAAGCTTGCTTTGCCATAACAGGGATTGAAGAAATGAAATTTTTTCCTTCGATTCCGTACTCTTTCAATGTTGGTACTTTAAGGTCTTTGTTTAATAAATGCAGTTCTGCAACAAGCTGATCACAAGCGGTTTGATCACTATCTTTATTTGTAGCAACTCCTATCGCTCGCGCGCAATCTGCATACCGTTTTTCATTGCCCTTGATTGAAAACTCCGTGATTGCGGGTAATAGCATCGCATTGGAAAGGCCATGAGGTATGTGGAATAGAGCGCCAATAGGACGGCTCATACCATGAACGAGTGCTACTGAAGAATTTGAAAAGGCGATACCGGCAAGTGTAGAGCCTAACATCATAGATTCGCGCGCGTTTTCATTGGCAGGGGAGTTGAAAGCGGTTCTTAGGTTTTTCCCAATCAACTTCATCGCTATGAGTGCCTGACTATCAGAGAAGGCATTGGCTCTTCGACTCACATAAGCTTCAATTGCATGCGTTAGTGCGTCCAAACCGCAATCTGCGGTAGTTCGAGCGGGCAAGGTAAGCGTTAGGCTATGATCAATAATCGCCGCAACAGGCATAAAACCTATACCAGCACATAGCATTTTCTCATCACTTGATTCGTCAGTAATGATAGTAAAGCGGGTGGCTTCTGAGCCAGTGCCAGACGTAGTTGGTATGGCTATGATCGGCAAGCCATGTTCCTCAACATCGCGAGGATATTTATAGTCACGAATGTGCCCTCCGTACTTTCCTACAATAGAAATCGCTTTGGCACTGTCAATTGGACTCCCACCTCCAAGGGCTATGATTGAGTCAAAGTTCCCATCACGAAGCATGTTTACCCCCGCTTCAATAGAGGCGGCAGTAGGCTCGGGTATGGTTTCTGAGAATACCTTTGATTCCATTCCTACGCTTGCGAGAGACACCCTCAAACTTTCGACATAATCGAGTTCAATCATGGTTCGATCGGTGACTATCATAGGCTTCCTGACTCCCAGCGTTTTAAGGACATCTGGAGTGCGTGATAATGCACCTCTGCCTATTTCCATTATTTGAGGTAAACTAATCCTATTAGTCATGTGGTATATATTCCTAATGTAGCGATGAATTACATATTGTATTGACAATTAAGCGAAGTGAACGTTTTTACTATTCAGCGAAGATTGACTTTTAAATACACTCTCTAGAGCTTTGTCAATAGTATCTATAATTACGTCAGCTTGTTCATGATTTAACGTTAGCATCGGGCTAATACATAAGTTATTGTTATACTTCTTGAAGGATCGATTGGTTCGCCCTATTAAAACGCCGTTCTGATTACAGTGCTTTACTATTTCAACCAAAATGGATTCATCGACAGGTTCTTTGCTTTCTCTATCTGTGACAAGCTCTAAACCTAAAAATAGCCCTTTTCCTCTCACATCTCCAATGACCTCGTGCTTGTCTTTCAACACCTCTAAGCGAGTTAATAAGTAATCACCTAAAAGAGTGCAATTTTGCAGTAGATTTTCGCGCTCGATTATAGCGAGATTTTCCATTGCTGCTGCGGGGCCTGAGGTGCATCCTCCAAAGGTACTAATATCACGGAAATAACTTTCTCGGTGGTTGGGGTTGTCGTTTAGCTTTTGAAAAATATCTTCTGTTACGACAGTACATGCAATTGGCGCATAGGCTGATGCTAAGCCTTTAGCCATAGTAACTAAATCAGGTTGCACATTAAAGTGCTGGTATCCGAACCATTTACCAGTGCGTCCTAATCCACAAACAACTTCATCGAAGTGAAGCAGGATATCGTGTTTATCACAAATACGCCTAACGCCCGCAAGATACCCTTCAGGTGGGACAATAATACCACCCCCGGCAGTTATGGGTTCAACCACGATAGCACCGATTGTATCTGCGCCTTCCCTTGAAATTACGTCTTCTATGGCTTTGAGAGATAATTCAGTATAGTTATCGACGTCGCCGTATTGACTTCGATATTCACAACAGTGTGGAATTTCGATGAAACCCGGGGTAAAAGGGCCATACTGGTTTTTCCTTTCCTCTTGCCCTGATGAGCTTAAGCAAGTAATGGTTGTGCCGTGATAGTCACGATCTCGATAAAGTATTTTTGTTTTTTTTCCACCATAAAATTTTGCCGCAATTTGACGGACCATTTTGTAGGCTTTTTCGTTTGCTTCAGATCCTGAGTTAGAGAAGTAAACCCGGCTCATCCCTGGCATATAGCTCAACAATTTGGCCGCGAACTGGCTAGCGATTGGTGTAGCACCGGACCCCGCATAATAGTGTAAGTTAAGCAAGTGCTCTCTGACGACATTAGCAATAGACTCACGCCCATAACCGACATTGACACACCAAACACCGCCGGAAGTAGCATCAAGATAACGTTGACCCTCTGCATCCCAAAGGTAGCTTCCTTCACCCTTAACAAACATTGGCGCCCTTGAGTTGGCGTGTTGTGTCATATGGTGCCATACATGGGCTGAGTCTAGCTCGATTTCATCATGAAAATTATCCATAGTCTCTCTGTCTCTCCTTGCATACCGAACGCATTCCTTTATGACTAGGCTGAACTTGGTGGCTTTGTCATGGTTGAAACTTGTTGATAGTTATCGGTTGGATCTTTTATCCCATGAGTGTAAGTTGAGTTAAATACAATTTTACTGTACGTGAGTTATTGAAATGCTAAACCATGAAAAAAAATTGGTTAATCAAATTACAGACTTTGACATTAAATTGATTCGGTTATTTAAAACAGTCGCAGAGTGCGGCAGCTATACTGCGGCAGAGTCTGTTGTTGGGATTACCAAGTCTGCAATTTCACTACAGATGAGTGATTTGGAACGGCGTTTGGGTATGAAGCTATGTCATCGAGGGCGGGGCGGGGTCACTTTAACAGACGAGGGTGCACTGGTGTTGGAGTCATCTGAAGCATTGCTGGCATCGATTGAAGACTTTAGGAACAACGTCAACCAAATAAACCATGAACTTAGGGGACAGTTGAATATAGCATTAGTGAATAATCTTGTTACTCAGCCCAAGATGCTAATAACTAATACACTCAAAAATCTAAGGCAATTAAGTGATAACATTAACATTAATATAACTATGACCACTCCAGAAGATATCGAGAAAGGGATATCTGATGGTCGCTTTCATCTCGGAGCAATGCCCATCCAAAATCGCAGGACAGGGCTTGAATATCACTCATTGTATCGGGAGTACTATAACCTGTATTGCAGTAGTGAACATGAGCTCTTTTCTGCCGACGATATCACTGTTGAAGACCTACGCAAATCTCACACAATCATTACAAGAAATCAGATAGATACCAAAGCATATGAGATTCATCAGAAATTGAGATGTACAGCAACTGCCTCGGATCATGAAGGTGTTGCATTTCTTATACTAACTGGCCAATACATAGGTTTTTTACCTGAACACTACGCGGCAAGTTGGGTAAATGAGCATAAAATGCTGAAGCTATTACCAGAGCTATTTAAATTTAGTTCTGAGATTAATTTAATTAGTAAAAAAGGTATAAAGCGCAACCAAATTGTTAGCGAATTTATCAATCTTGTCGATATGGAAGGTTAGTTTGTAATTAGTCAATAACGGATTTTTGATGGTTATAAGTTGAGTTTGGAGCATTATGGTCTTATTGAGGAAATCAACAGTAACTAATCTTGCAAGACGACAAATTGGTGCAATAATGTGCTTTTTGCACCATTTAAGTCCAGCAGATTAACTATTGTAGGTGTTTGAATTTGCGTGTTATGAGCTGACCAGCTTGATTAATATTATTATCAGCTAACCGACTGTTATCGGTAAAAAATACCATTTATCAATGAACTAGAAGACATGAGCTGAATCCATTCTTTGTAACTTTTGGCAGAGCAATAACGTCAATAGCCTAAATTGGCATGCTATATGCTTGGGAATTCAATAATTAATCATAATTATTTGTATAAATATAATTAATTTTATGGATGCGTAGCCATGGCACTTGGTGAAAAAAGTAGACTAAAACGAAAATTGTCGGATCTTATCGTTGATGAGGTAAAACGTCTTATTGTCTCTGAAGAGCTTAAACCGGGAGACCGGTTACCAAGTGAGAGAGAGCTGATAGAGCAGTATGAAATATCCAAAGGGACAATTCGAGAAGCAATGAAAGCACTCGAAGTAGAAGGTCTGATAAGGACAAAGCCGGGCCCAGGGGGCGGAGCGTGGTTAAAGGAGGTTGGTACAGAACCTGCGAGCAGGGCGCTTAGAAATTACATGTACTTCAAGAGTATGTCGGCTGAACAACTCTATCAGATAAGGAAATTGATTGAGGTTGAACTCGCTGTTTCAGTAGTGGGACAATTAACCGCTGATGATTTCCAAGCGCTACGCAAACATACTTTGATATGCAGCTCAAAACCAAACTCTGAACTTCGACAACATCAGCAAAAAGTAGCTGAACTAGAGTTTCATAACGTATTAGCAGATGCTTGCCCTAACCCAATATTAGGTTTTTTTGGACGGTTTATAAATGAATCTCTTCGCGATTTAGTCGTGTTCAAAAAGGCATATTTAGTCGACTACTATGAGTTTACAAAATCAAATGCTGACTATCATTATGAGCTTATTGAAGCGTATGAAAATGAGGATGAGCTGCAAGTAAGAGCTCTAATGAAGGAACATATGAATCAAGCTGAAAGGCATTTCCTTGCTTTAGATGGGATGATATCAAAAATAATGTAGATGAGTAGTTGCTTGTTTAGAACTGCTTAAACAGCCCAAGTGAATTTTAAATTTAATTAGATATAAGAAGGACCTTATAATGATTAGTAAATACTTGAAGATCACAGCATTGTCTCTAACCGTACTGTCTGGTTCTGTACAAGCAAAAGATGACGTAATAACAATCTATGGTGTCAAATCTATGTCGGGTGCATTTGCCAGCTACGGTAAATATGCTGACATGGGATCTCGATTAGCAGTCGAGGGTTATGGTGAGCTTTTGGGTAAGCAACCTGTCTATAAAGTCATCGACACAGAGGGTAATGCTGGTAAAGCCTTGCGTAAAGTGCAAGAGGCAGTAAACCAAGAAGGCGCAAAGTTTTTTGACGGGGGGACTTTATCTTCGACATCGTTAGCTATCGGTAAAGATGTGAACAAATCTGGAGGAATATTCATTACACCTGCAGGTGCTGATGAGTTGACGGGTGTTGATTGCAATGCAGCGACCTTTCGATGGTCGGTCCCTACCTATGGTGCTATCAGAGAAACAGTCACTGCACTATACAAAGAAGACCAAGCGAATAAGCGTTGGTACACTATTACTCCACAGTATGTTTTTGGTGAAGCATTGCTTGATAATGCTAAAGTAGTGTTTGATGAACTCGGTATTGAGCATGTCGGCAATAGCTACCATTCTCTACAAGAACAAGAGTTTTCAGGGTATTTAACAAATGCTATGGCCGCTCAACCAGATGTATTACTGCTCCTTAATTTTGGTGGTCAATCATCTAATGCCCTACGCCAAGCCGTGAATTTCGGGTTAAAGCAGCAAATGACCATTTTGGTCACTTGGTCTTCAGGGTTAGAGCAGTTCCAAGAACTTGGTACCAGTATCACTGAGAACGTTTTTTTTGGTGCACAGTACTGGCATACTGTTGACACACCAGAAAATAACAAGCTAGTTCAAGAGGTAAAAGAGGCATATGGTATAACGCCAAATTATCCTTTGGCTGCTGACTATATCGGAACAAAATTAATATTAGATGGAATTGCTATTGCCGGTTCGACAGAGCCGAGTAAAGTAGTTAAGTCGTTAGAAGGACATTCATATGAGGGGCCAACAGGAAAAGAAGTAATTCGTGCAGCTGATCATCAAATAATTAAAGATTACTACTTACTTAAAGGCAAATCAGCCTCACAAATGAAGGATCCAGATGACTACGCTCAAATTATTAGTTCTGGGAAGTCTTTCCCAGATGAATCAAGTCTAGAATGTAAATCAATTTAGTAGATAACGTAGCACATCTATTCTATTTTCTTGAATTGATTTCTGGAGAGTGTAATGAATCTATATTACTTTCAAGCTTTAAATGGCTTAGGATTAGGTATGATCTACTTTCTCATGTCTGTGGGATTGACGATTATATTTGGTTTGTTGAACTTTGTAAACTTTGCTCATGGTGCTTTCTATTTACTAGGTGCTTACTTAACTTATACCTTGGTTATTTATACAGAAAATTTTTGGTTAGCATTACTTGTTGCTCCTTTCGCTATAGCTCTAATCGCTTTGGTGTGCGAAAGAATTTTAATAAAGAGAGTCTATCACTTACCTCATACCTATCAAATACTAGTGACATTAGGTATGGCTCTAATAATTCAAGAACTATGTATATCCATATGGGGACCAATAGGAAAGAGTATATCTCCACCAGAGTTATTGAATGGTGTTATTCAAATGGGTAACTTTTTCTATCCGGAGTATCGTCTTTTCGTTATCTTTTTCTCCGCAGTGATTGCGGTAGGTATATGGCTGTTACTTGACAAGACTAAGTTCGGAGCACTGGTTCGAGCGGGCAGTGAGGATGCAGAGATGGTTTCACTGCTTGGAACCCATACGTATAGACTATTTGCGATTACTTTTGCACTTGGTGTGGCTCTTGCCGCAGTAGCAGGTGCTCTTGCTGCGCCACTTAGAGGGGTTCATCCTTTTATTGGACCGGAAATTCTAGGTTTAGCTTTTGTCGTCGTTGTCATTGGTGGAATGGGCTCTTTTACTGGTGCTTTGGTTGGTGGAATCTTGGTAGGGCTGGTCCAAAGTATGATGACAACTTTATGGCCTCAAGGTGCAAGTCTAATGATTTATGGGGCTATGGCTTTAGTGATTCTACTTCGACCTTATGGATTATTTGGGAGAGCTTAGGATGAATAGAAAAAATACGATTTATAGCGGCGTCACATGGGTTGCATTAGCGATTATTATATTTATGCCTTTTGTTTTACCGTCAATGACATTGGCAACGGAAATAGTAATATTTGCACTAGCAGCTTTGGCTTGTAATTTATTGCTTGGTTACACGGGTCTACTCTCATTTGGACAGGGAATTTTTTTTGGATCTGGTGCATATTCGGCTTCACTAGTTATGATCCATTTGGACTTTGGCCTATTTGGAGCATTATTTACCGCTACTTTATTTGGTAGTGTTTTAGCCTTTGTTGTTGGTGCGCTATCTATAAGAAGAACTGGTATATATTTCGTAATGTTAACTTTAGCATTTACCCAAATGGCCTACTTTCTTGCCTACTCATTCAGTGACTGGACCGGGGGGGATAATGGTTTGCTCGATGTTCCTAGACCGGAGCTTTCTATTTTTGGTGTTACTATTTCTAGTTTGTCAGACAGCAGTTCATTCTATATTTTTGTTGCAGTAATATTTATGTTGGTTTTTATTTCTGCACGAAGGATTATTCATTCTCCTTTTGGGACAACTCTTGTTGCGATCAGAGAGAATGAGGGGAGAGCTTCTGCAGTTGGTTTTTCAACAAATCACTTTAAATTGCTTGCATTTGTCATATCAGGAGCGATTACTGGACTAGCGGGCGCACTTTATGCAATGTTGATTAACTTTGCTCCTCTGTCAAATATTGAGTTGTTAATGTCGGAAAATATCTTAATCATGACAATTATAGGAGGGACAGGATCTTTGATAGGATCTATTTTTGGCTCCGGTGCAATTATATTGATTGGTGATGTTCTTTCGGCATATTGGCCTAGATGGATGATGCTTTTAGGCGCCGCTTTGATTGCTATAGTTCTAATAATGCCAGGCGGAATTTATGGTGGAATAATGAACCTCAAAGCCAAGGTTTCTAGTCTAAATCTGTTCAGAAAGGCCAAAGAGACACAGCTATTGGAGGTTTCTAAGTGATGAGTGAATATATACTGGAAACTTCTGGCCTTGGACTTAATTATGGTTCCTTTCTTGCTGTTGGCAATGTAGATCTTCGGATTAAAAGAGGTAGTATTCATACTATTATTGGTCCAAATGGCGCCGGAAAAACATCTTTGTTTCATTGCTTGACTGGAGAACGAAAGCCATCAAAGGGAAATATTGTTTTTAATGGAGAAAGCATAACCTCTTTGCCAGCTCATAAGCGCGTTTCACGGGGAATGTCACGCTCATTCCAGGTTACCAGCATTTTTCAAGAGTTATCCGTGAGGGAAAATTTACGAATAGCAGCTCAAGGTCGAGAGGGGTTACGTGCTTTAAAGTTCTGGGTCCCGGAAACTTCAGTTCAGTCGCATATTGATAAAGCAAATGAAGTACTTTCAAAGGTGAAACTCGAGGATGTTGCCGATCGACTCGCTGGTGAACTCTCACATGGACAACAGCGTGTTCTCGAAGTTGGTATGGCCTTATGTGGTTCTCCTGAAATCCTTCTGTTAGATGAGCCGACTTCTGGCATGGGCGTTGATGATATTCCTATGATGATTCAACTAATCTCGGAATTAAGCCAAGATCAGACAGTAATGTTGATTGAACACAATATGAAACTCGTGATGTCAATATCGGATTACATTACCGTTATGCACCAAGGTAACATACTTGTAGAGGGGGCTCCGAACGAAATCAAGGGTGATGTGCGTGTGAAACAAGCCTACTTGGGAGAAAACTATCATGAGTAAGCTAGTGATTAATAATGTCCATTCTTTTTATGGGAAAAGTCATATTCTACACGGGGTGTCATTATCTCTATGCCAAGGTGAAATAGTTACTCTTTTAGGTAGAAATGGTGCCGGTAAATCAACAACCTTGAAGTCTATAGTAGGAATAGTAAATCCAAAGGTTGGTCAGGTATTGTTAGATGATGAAAACTTAGTCGGCAGAGAAATATTTGAAATAGCCCGTTATGGCATCGCTCTTGTTCCCGAGCATAGAGGTATATTTGGAATACTATCTGTTGAGGAAAATTTGAAAATCGCGGTTCGCAGGGGTAGCCGATGGGATTTGGAGGATATTTATAGGATGTTTCCTCGCCTAAGAGAACGCAAGGCTAATGGGGGGAATGAACTCTCCGGTGGTGAGCAGCAAATGTTAGCGATTGCAAGAGCATTACTAAATAATCCTAGATTCCTGTTGCTCGATGAGCCCACTGAAGGACTAGCGCCAGTAATCGTAGATGAAATTGTTGATATTTTGGACAAGATACGTGCTCAAGGCGTTGGAATTCTATTAGTGGAGCAAAACCTATCCGTTTGCGAAAAGTTAGCTGACAAACACTATGTCATAGAACTCGGTAAAGTAGTTTATCAAGGAAGTCATGGTGAGTTTAAGTCTAGAGATGATATCAAAGATCGCTATTTGGCCGTTTAATTTTTAGAGAAGTGATTCAATATGATAGAAGAAAAAATAACTAGTGCTCTGTATCGAGTTAATAACGATCGATTATGGGACACCTTGATGTCTCATGGTGAAATAGGCGCGACCCCAAAAGGTGGACTGAATAGACTTGCGTTGACTGACCTGGATAAAGAAAGTAGAGAACTGTTTATTCTATGGTGTGAGCAATCTGGTTGCACTGTTCGAATTGACGAAATAGGTAATATTTTCGCTCGAAGAGAAGGGAAGAACAAAAACGTTCCGCCAGTCATGACAGGGTCTCACATAGATACTCAACCGACCGGTGGTAAATTTGATGGGTGCTTTGGTGTACTCGCTGGTTTAGAGGTTATACGCACGTTAAATGATCTAAATATTGTCACTGAAGCTCCAATTGAAGTCGTCGTCTGGACCAATGAGGAAGGTGCGCGTTTCCCTCCCTGTATGATGGGGTCAGGTGTCTATACCGGTAAAATTCTACTCGATGATGCTTTAGCGACAACGGATAAAGAGGGTATTAGTGTTAAGGATGCTCTAAAAGGCATAGGGTACGATGATTTGAAAAGCTCTCGTACCCATAAAGCCCAAGCGTATTTTGAGGCACATATCGAACAAGGACCTGTTCTAGAGGACGAGCAAAAGCAAATAGGTGTTGTGGAAGGTGCCTTAGGTCAAAAATGGTTCGATGTAGAAATTTTAGGCCAAGAAGCGCATGCCGGGCCAACTCCGATGCATCTGCGAAAAGATGCCAGTCTAGTAGGGGCGAAGATAGTTCAATTTGTTAATCAACTTGCAATTGATTATATGCCCCAGGGCCGGGGAACTGTCGGTTGTTTTGATGTCTATCCGAGTTCAAGGAATGTGATACCCGGTAGTGTAAAAATGACGGTTGATTTACGACACTCAGATATTGGCTGCTTAGATGCTATGGTAACCAAGTTTAAAGCTATGGTTGATCAACTTAGTGAGACGCATCGAGTACAGGCAATTATCACTCCTACGGCAGACTTCCCCCCAGTCCATTTCAATAGTGAATGTGTTAGTAAAGTAAGAGATGCGGCGAATGCCTTAGGTTACACCAATATGGGTATAACCAGTGGAGCAGGACATGATGCCATCTTCCTGTCAGATATCATGCCAACAGCGATGATTTTTGTACCTTGTGAAGGTGGAATTAGTCACAATGAGCGTGAAAGAGCGAACAAAGAAGATTTAGGCGCTGGTGCATCGGTCTTATTGAATGCACTACTCTTATGTGCTGGAGAGGTATAAATTATGTCCGAGGTAGCCACTACAGAGATTACCGATATGACTGCTGCTCAACTAGGGATGTTGTACAAAAAGAAGCAACTTTCTCCAGTCGAGGCTGCTGAGTCATTTTTGGCCAAAATTGAAAGCCACAATCCTATAGTTAATGCATACAGTCATATTGCAACAGAGTTAGCACTAGAGTCCGCGAAGGGTTCAGAACAGAGGTGGTTTAAGGGCACACCTTTAAGCCCTATTGATGGAGTCCCCTGTTCTATCAAAGATCTGACAATGGTGGAGGGTTTACCCAATCGCAGCGGCTCTCTAACCACGAGTGATAGACGGATGGATGTTGATGCTCCTTTTCCCGCAAGTATGAAACAAGCGGGTGCAGTCATCATGGGCAAAACGACAACTCCAG
The DNA here is from genome assembly GCF_055391395.1 of Vibrio sabulosilitoris. Classification (NCBI taxonomy): domain Bacteria; kingdom Pseudomonadati; phylum Pseudomonadota; class Gammaproteobacteria; order Vibrionales; family Vibrionaceae; genus Vibrio; species Vibrio sabulosilitoris. The sequence goes on along the minus strand of NZ_AP029600.1, from coordinate 1,271,952 downwards.
AATTTGGTTGGAAAGGCGTCACTGATAGTCGGTTAACCGGTATAACGCGAAATCCTTGGAATACTGCATTAACAGCAGGAGGCTCATCAGGAGGGGCGGCTGTTGCTGCTGCATTGAATCTAGGGGTCTTACACCAAGCTAGCGATGCAGGCGGCTCAATTCGCATACCAGCGAGCTTTTGTGGTGTATTTGGGTTTAAACCTACCTTTGGGTATATCCCTCAGTGGCCAGCGAGCGCTATGACGACGCTCTCACATCTTGGTCCGATAACGCGAACGGTTGAAGACAGCGTACTAATGCTTGACGTTGTGGCTAAGCCTGATATTAGGGATTGGTACTCTACTCGTGTTTGTAATAGCTCCTGGAGGACACGAGAACTTCTGCCGCTGAAGGGGTGTCGTATCGCGTATAGTCCTACATTGGGTTATGTGAATGTTGGTCAAGAAGTAAAAGCGGTCACAGACAATGTCGTTGAAAAACTGAGAGACCTCGGAGCAGACGTAGACACTATAGATCCGGGTTTTTCAGATCCTATTGAAACATTCTCAACGCTTTGGTTCGCGGGAGCCGCAAAAATTTTGGCATCTCTCAATATGCAGCAAAGAGAACTATTGGACCCGGGCTTTTTGAAAATTGCTAAGTTAGGAACGGAAATAGAAATCGTCGACTACATGGTAGCAGTAGATCGAAGAGCTGAACTTGGGGTTGCAATGCAGAAATTCCATACCAGGTACGATATATTGATTACGCCGACTCTACCCAACACGGCTTTCAAAGCAGGTCAAGATACTGAATCACAAGCTCAGAGAGACTGGATGGAATGGACTCCATTTACATACCCGTTTAATCTGACTCAACAGCCCGCAGCCACTGTCCCGTGTGGCCTAGCTAACGGACTTCCTGTTGGACTGCAGATTGTCGCAGATAGAGGTAAAGATTGGCTCACATTAGCCGTCGCTAAACACATAGAAAGGGAAAGTCGGTTTAAGTTTTTGAACGAACCAATAAGAATCAACTTTGGTTCTATATAAAATCAAACCGGTTTTAAAGCTGAATAGTCTCATTCATTAAAGAGTTAGCAGACCAAGTTGGACACCTCTGTTCTTACCTGCAATATAAAAATGGTAGCTTATGACCCAATGCAGTTTTGGTCTTTTTACATACTGGTAAATCGAAGTGCCGATTTACCTTCGGAACCCAAGTTACTCCTCACCACCAACCTACACCTTCAAATCATACCAACTACGTCGAATGTGCACTTAATGTAATCCCAATGGAAAGAAGGAACGACTTGTTTTGTCCAGCTGAGTTGGAGGTTCTGCATCTATGAATATCATAAAGTCTCATAGTGAAGTGTCGACTTCATTCTACCTACCTTTACCTCGTTATTGATTGTAATTACTTAACTAGGTGCAAAAACTATTGGCACCGCTCAGTATGGTGATGACATTGTCAGAGGTCAGTAAAAAGAAAGCACTATAAATAGCAATAAGTTAAATCCAAGTTAACAATAATCAGAGTATATCTGATAAATAAAAAAATTAATTATTACTTGGTTTTAATTTGGATATTATTATCATTGATGTGAATAAATTAACTCTAAAATATTGCAATAAATTTTTGAGATAAATATCATGTGTCACACGGTGATTGGTAAGGTTTTGCTTGATGCTTGCTATTGATCAAGTATTTGTATTTATGAGGTTTAATGTGATTAATGTAGTTAATGCTAATCATTAAATAATGAAAATAAATGGGTTTGATTTTTTGTGGCGACATGGAGTGTTAACATTTTTTGTCGTTTATCAGGTTCTAGTTTTGTTGGCCTTTCATGTTTGTAGTGTTAAGTGTGGTTATAGCACCTGAAGCGCAGTTTATTAATTGTTTTTGTCACTCTTTGAACTTTGTGTGTTTGGGTGGCAAAGAGCTGAAAGATGATTAGATGGCACTACTTATTCTATATGGCCTCTGTAGCGAGAGGATTGTGTTAATTAAGGTTTTGGTAGCCGCCTTAATGACGCACAACAACATTGGTAGCCTTATTACTGACTGAAAATAGTGGGTTGATAGTGAATTATTAGCCACCCACCATTGCGATTATTTGTTGCAGGTAAATAACACCTTACGATTGCCACTAAAAATGCGCGATAACACTCAGGAATATGGGGCGTTGTATTTGTGAAAAAGAGACAGGGCGTTCACATCGTTTAGAGAGATTTGTAATGCGAGGCAGGGCTGAATCTGCGTACGTATTTGATTGGCCCAAGGCAATGGTGCCAAGGGCGGCATTGTAACACAAGGAAAATAATATGAAATTAGCAGTAAACACCACCATGGCGCTGTCATTAGCGATGGCACTGTCCGCGCCAGCGCTGGCGAATGAGGCGTCCCAAGTGCTCAAATGGACGGGCAACTTACCGGGCAGTGGTACCGATGGTCAACACATTCGTATTCGTGGCGAAGGTCCTGTTGGTACAACATTGACAACGGGTGACGTTGTGGTCACCAGCCAGGGAGCGGCTGAGGGTACCTATGATATCAGTACTAGGGGCGCTAAGTTTCAGGTTGAGATACTCGAGGGTGAAGATCCTAGTAGTAACGATAGCTGGGCCATTACCTCAGACTATCAGCTGAAGTTCACCAATCTCGAGGTATTGGTAGGGGGTGTGGAAGACGTACTTGATACCGATGACTTTACCATCTCAGCGGCCGGTAGCGACTGGACGATAGGCGATGTGGGTGATATTACAGCCAGCTCTGTCGAGGTCAATGTCAATGCGCAAGGCATTAGCTACGCAGGGCTAACGCCTTATGCATCTATTGAGATAAATGCTGCCATTATGGTTGGCACCACCCTCTAGCTTGGAGTGCCGATATGTTGAAATGGCTTTGTGGTCTGTTGTTGTGCGCAACCTGTGCCAGTCAGGCGAAAGAGTTAACATTTCAAGTATCGATGGCCATTGAGCCTGCTGAATCGGCAGGCTCTAACATCCGTGTTGATGTTGACCAGGCGATATTTGACGCTGTTTATGACCCTTCTCGTCACAGTTTTAGGCCACTCCCTGTCACGTTCAGTGTGGTGAGTCCATTAAGCGATACCATCAGTGGCTATGACCTAAGGCTTATCTATAGTCGTCACGAATGTCAGGTCACCACCACCACTCAGGCGCCCGAGCCGATATCGCTCGACAACATCACCTTCAAGAATGGGACGGAGCTTGAGATGAATACACCTTATTCGTTCGGCTACCAAGCGGATGGCAGCCGCGATGAGAACGAGCAGTGGGTGGACCACGAACTGACGTTCACGTTTCCTTCTTTTCTATTTGACACACATCCGGAGCTTCGCCGTCAGTGTGTTGGTGCCATAGCAGTTGCAGTGAGGTTACCTGTATGAGATTGATGGCTGTGCTCAGTGTGACAGCACTGTTAAGCGTTAACTTAAGGGCGAGTGAGCATCCCGATGCGTTCACCCATTTTTTTGCCCAAACTCCCAAACCCATTACGGTCGTCCTCGCGGGTGAAACCACAGGGCAAGAGGTGATCGCGCAGGTCAACTTTGACCGATTTCGTATCGAACCAGAGAGCCGTGCCTATACCGAGATGAGTAACTTTCTTACTCGAAGTCAGCTAAATGGTGCCACTGTATCGATGATCATGGGCGATGCGGTGACGGGCATTGAGACCAATGCTGCGTGTTCGGTTCGCTTGAGTCAATGTGTATTGGCGATGTCACCAGACAGTCAGCCTCAGTATGTGTATGACTTTGATGAAGCGCTGCTGAAAATCTTTGTGCCAGCGTCCAGCTTGCGGGATGTGGTCACAGATATTGAGTATGAGAGTGCTTACAACGCAGAGAACGGGCTAATTAACTGGACGAACCTGTATGGGTTTAGCGATTTTGATGGCCATGACAGCATTACTTGGTCTAACGAGACGTACCTTGGGCTTGCGTATGGTCAATTGTATTTTGACACCACTTACTCCTCTTCTCGCCAAGATTTTACTACCTATGTTGGTCAATATGATGCCCATTGGCATAACTGGCGACTGCAAGCGGGCTACAGCCGCTATACCCCGACCTTTAACACGACTGATTATCTTAACAACGGTATTCGACTAGCTGGTGAGCGTGTGTTTGTGGGTCACAGTCGAAACCTTATTCGTGGCAATGTGGCCGATCTGCAGCGCATTAACTTCTATGCCCCTCAGGCGGGACAGCTGGAAATCTATCGTAATGAGCGTTTGATACTGAATCGAGTGGTGAACGAAGGAGGGCAGTATGTCAGTTATGCAGATCTGCCCCGTGGTGCGTATCAAATTACCCTGATTTTGCGAGTGGGGGGCGAGATTGTACTGACAGAAACCAGACAAGTGGTCAACAACAACCGGTTCGCCCTGCAGCAAGGACAAGTGGATATCGTGGCGGGGATAGGAAGACTTGATAAACCCCGGTTGGAAGAGTTTGACCAAGGCGTGTCTCGAGAGTTTGGTCGTGTGCTGCTTAATACTCGATGGTCAGACACCATCATGGTAGGTGCAGGGCTGATGGCCAACAGCGACAGTACCTATGTGCAAGCCGGGATTGGATACAACTACAGCCACTGGTTGTCAGCGACCTACGTCGGCGGACGATTTACGGACGATGAGTGGTATCAAACCAGTCGTCTTGGCTTGGGCCGTTTTTATGTCGATTGGCAGGCTACCGACGTCGACTCACAAGGGCGTCGGATGACATTAGCCCAAGCTCTGTATGGGACCACCAACCGTCGTGAGTGGGGGGTTGGGTACAGTGATGCACTCTTAGGAGGGCAGTTATTCATTCGTTATGACCGCGCGCGAAGTCAATACCACAACAGTATTCTCGTTGAGCATCGCGATATGGTGTCGACGGGTTGGTCGGTGCCTTTTTTTGGCGGGCATCTCAACCTCACGGCGGATTATGACTGGTATGAGCGTGGCCCAGATGAGTCTCGGTTTGGCCTGAGCTGGACGCGTGACTTAGGTCAAGGTGTGTCCGTTCAGATGACCACCTACACCAATCAGGCAGGTTTTGAATCCAACACCAACTATGTGCGAGCGCAACACGACAGCGAAAATTGGCAGTTGACAGGTGCGGTTGGAGCCAGGCTCGAACAAGCGCAACCGATGGGCGGTGAAATCAACGTCGCGGCCTATGGCGGTAACGAGCATTTGAGGGTATCGAGTTACGGTTTTGCCGATGACCGAGGGCGACAAAATGCGTCATTGAGTTTGAGTGGCTCTCAGGTGTTGACCCCGAGCTACGCCATGACCACGCGAGAGCGAGGCGCTTCTTTTGTTCACGTTGCGCGAGATTATGCCGGTGACTTTGAACAGACGCAGCCAACCCTGAAGCTGCAAATGGTGCGAGATGGTCGCTATGGATTTCGCGGGGACTTGGACTCGGATGAGGTACTGATGCCTGTGCCAACGTACGAGTTTATCCAACTCGATGTCGATGAGATGGGCAGTTTGCTTGATGTGGACAATCGTCACTTTAACCAGTTTACCCACCCTGGAGGGGTGTACAACTTTGCGATGACCTTGTCGCCTTTGGCCTACATGGTTGTGGTGTTGGATGATGTATTTGATGCGCCAGTCTCAGCGGTGCAGTGCGTCGGCGATGACTGTGTGAACGTCGATACATTGTCTGAAGATGGGGTGTTTGGCATTCGTTATCGTGAGGGGGGACGTTTTCGTTTGGTGTCCAATAAGGGGTTGTGTTTATTCGAGGCGATGGGAGAGCAAGGCTATTACAACGGCTATTGCCTACCAGGGCTCGATGCCACGGGCGACATGGATTGGGAGGAATTGCCGGAGGCCTTTGATAGTGAGGCGACTTGGCGAGACTCAAAAGACACCTTGCTGTTTTACCTAGGTCGTTTTGAGCATGAGGGTGATGCCCAAGCGGTGATGGCTCAGTTAGATGAGTTAGACATCCATTACAAACCGATTCGCGTCGCAGGGGAAGTGTTTGTGTATATCGTCGAGCAGCAGACATTCACTCAGGCGCAGCGAGCGCTATTAGAAAGTCTGGATACTTATGTCTTGCTCAAAGACGCGGAGTTGGATCTATTGACGATTCAGTCATCAGGAGAAAATAAGAAGGAGGGCGTATGAGGCTTGGAGTGTGGGCGATGGCGTTGTGTTTAGCAGGGAGCGTTAATGCTATCGAGGTCAATACGCTGTTTGCGGTGGCCAATGACGATGGGGTCGCGATGCTGACCTTAAATAATGATCAGCAGGAGCGCTTGTATGTCAACGTGTCGATGGCGGCACTGCACGTGGAAGAGGGGCAGTTGGTTGAGACGCCTTACAACCGCAGTAACGTGTTGGAGTGGGAGATAGAGGTTAAGCCCTCTCAAGTAGTGGTTAATCCAGGTTTTGAACGTGACTTTAAGGTGCAGCTTAAGTGTGGACAGGCCTGTGACCGAACGACCGACCAAGTGTATCAAGTCTCACTGCTGCCGGTACCTCACTTTCCAGACCGTCCACCTGGCTCATCGCTTGGTATGGTGTTTGGTTTTGCGCCAGTGATCATGATGCCAGGGGAAGAGCGCCCGCTCGACTATCACATCGAGTATCGAGCAGATGGGACGTTATGGGTAGAAAATTACAGCACCAATTATATGCGGTTGAAGATAGAGGCGTGTGAGGGTGGTGAAATAAGTCGCGACTGCACTGCTGAGTACACAGTGTTAGGGGGACGACATCTCGCCCTGCCACTGACCGAACGTCTGGCCAAGCTTCAACTGGCGGTGACGTTGGAAACGCACCGTGCTAGCTATCGAGACACTCAGGTGCTGACTCGAGGTAAGCAACATGAAGGCTAAGTTAGCGCTTTTGATGTGTTGTGGCTTTTGCACCTTGACAAATGCATCGGTGGACTTGCGTGGTGAAGTCGTGGGTCGGCAGTTGAACTGGACTAATGGCCAGACGGTTTCCGTTGGGGTGACCCCCAGCCACTGGGATGTGGTGCCAGCCCTGACTCCGACATCTCGGTGGCGGCCAGGGGCACTGACTAAGGGGGCTGAGCCGATAACACTCGAGCACCGTGATGGCTTAAGTAAGGTCGATATTACACCGGTGGGCATTGAATACCGTTTTGCTTCGTTTACCCCGGCAGCAGATGGACCACAGACGGGCACCTTGTGCTCGCTTAATCGCGTAGGGAGCAGTACCGCCACCGTCGGGACGATGGCCTTAGGGCAATGTTACTCAGACACGTGGCTGCTCTCTAGCTCAGCAGTGACACCCTTTAGTCACGTACACCCCCTGTTCAACACCACCTCGTTGGCGACGGATTTGTATGGGAAACCAGCGGGGGTGTATCGCTGGAGTGGTTCGCTCTCTTATGCCTACGAATATGCGTTTTCCGGCTCAGGGCAAGTGGTACGCCGAGTGGTGAACATGGCGACCACCATTGAGGTGCACCATCGCCCCGACGTACTGACGAGCATCAGCAAAACGGGTAATGGTGTCATTGAACCGGTGTACGACTATTTGAGCGACACGGTGTCAGGGGAGGCGGTCTTTGATGTGCGGGTGCGGGGCCAGTTTGATAATGGCATTACGCTGGCGCACAAAGACGCCAGCCGTGACTTTGCATTAACGGATGACAGCGCGGGTGAGTCAAGCCCGATTGCGTATTCGGTGTTATGCGACCAGTGCAAAGATACGCTACTGGTTCGTGAGGGAAGGGCTGCTCGTGATAACACGGTTGTCGAGAGGACGGGGACAGAGCTGCCGGTGACCCTTCGCGTTCGCGTGGAGAATGTGCCGATTGAACAGGGACAGTATCGCGATTCGTTCACGTTAGTCATCCGTGCAGGTCTGTAACAGGAAAGTTTATGAAGCAAAATTTCAGACAATGTGCACCCTTGCTGGGCGTCGGGCTGATATTGGCTGGATGCCAAGGGGAAGAGAGTCCCAAGGCACCAGCAAGTAATACCCTTATGTTGTTGGGTGTTAACCTTAAGGAGAAAATGAGTATGACGTCTAGGTACAGCAGTAAGGTAGTGTTCGCCTTTGGGGCAACTGTAATGGCGTGGCATTCGGTCGCTGGAGAGGGTTGGCACGTGGGCGGCATGGTCGGCATCGGCACCGCTTCTCAAAGCGCGGAGCATACCCATACAGAGTGGGTCTATGGGGGCTATGGGGTAACGAATTGGCTAGACATCGGGCTGGGAGTGAGCGCAATTGGCGCGACGGACCAAAATGACGCCAGCGTCAAACCCGCTCTTTATAACAGAGCCAAATATACGCTCAGTGAGGAGGACTCTATGTATGTAGGGCTAGGGATTAGGGGTGTTGACAGCCTTACGGCAGAGGTCGGCTGGTTGCATCGCTTCAGTGAACCCTTGTCATTGAACATTGGCTACCGTTATCAGCACCAACCCTTCAAGGTAGAGGAGGGCGATCTCTATACCTTGGGGATTGGGTTGGAGTGGCGATGGCGCTCAGCGCCGTTGGCCACATCGAGATCCAGTGAGGAGGTTGAGACGTTCCTTCGGCCGGTGAGTGAGCCTAGGGAGTCGAGTGTCGCACTCGTTCAGCACTCAGAGCCAGACTTATTAGCGCCAACTGATGAGTTGTGCCCAAAAGCAAAGGATATCCCGCTAAAGGCGTCAGAGACAACCCGCAGTTATACGATAGTTCCTGGCGATTGGGCGAGTAAGATTGCGCCGGCTCACTGCGTCACGCTAGCGTGGTTAGAAGCGATGAATCCATGGTTGGCAGAGCGTAATGCGCGAAAGGCCTATATTTTTCCCGGTGAAACCTTACTTGTCCCAAGTGACGCTCCTTAATCGCGTCGAAAGAGTGGGCTCATCGCTTTGGTCATTGCCTAAGGCGATTCGCGTAGTCCGTGTTGTGTAATGAATTCGATGACACCTTGCTGGTCAGTGAAGGGTGGGTAAGCGTTGAAAGCACCGTCGTCAGGGGCAGTGGTCAGAGCTGCCTGTGATCCTTCGCGTGCGCGTAGAGAATGCGCCGATTGAACAGGGACAGTATCGCGATTCGTTCACGTTAGTCATCCGTGCAGGTCTATAACAGGAAAGTTTATGAAACAAAATTTCAGACAGTGTGCGCCCTTGCTGGGCGTCGGGTTGATATTAGCTGGATGCCAAGGGGAAGAGAGTCCCAAGGCACCAGCAAGTAATACCCTCATGGCGTATAACACCGTGGTGGTGGCCGACGAGGGATGGGTGGATATTAGCCAAGCTGTGGCCCATAGCGGCCGCAGCGAGGTGCAGTTAACCAATGTGACCTCGATGATGGCGGACTGCCCAGATGCTCAGTTGGGTGAGGCACTTCGCTTTCAGGTGACGCCATCGGATTGGGCTCGCTGTGAATACCAGTATCAAGTGAGCGCAGGCAGTGAACGTTCTGGGGCACAGGTGCAAGTCATGGCGGACGATGACCATGTGGTGTTGACACCGCTGACGACCTCGCTACCTCTAGGGGGGGTGAGTCAGCTAGGGGTACCAAGAGAGGGGCCGCAGGGGCAAGATTTAGCGGGCTTTGCGCTGTCGGCCAATCTAAGCACGGTTGGACCGGGGTGCGAAGAGGTGACCTTATCGGTGCTCAATAGCACGTGGCCTCGATTGGTGTTTAACGGCGCGCAGACCACATCACCATGTCAGGTAACCGCCACTTATCAATTGACGCTCGATGATGAGCCCTTGTACTGGGGCGTGGCGAACGCGGCGGTGACCACCAGTACCCACACCCCACCACAAGCGAGCAATAGCGCTTATCCAGATGCGCTACCTATCAGTGAAACGGCACAGCGCATCGATATCACACCTTACGTTCAGGCGGGCACTTACCCAGATTGGCAGTTGCTGGAAGTACAGAGCTTAACCGCCAACGTTGCGGTGGACGATAAGCAGCATCTGCTGTTTTCGGCAGGCCAAGAGGGCGTGCACACCCTCGGTTATACCGTGGGCGATGAGTATGGCGGCTTGTCGGGTGGGTTGCTAATGGTCGAGGCCTACTCCCCGGACAGCGTGGCCCCATGGTCTGACATTTTGACCGCCGATGCACAGTTTTTAGCGCCACTGACCCACGCGCAAGCACAGCGCTTAGGAGTTGTGAGTGAGAGTCAATTGGACATCAGTACCGGCAGTGAAGTGGTGGTCAGTGGGCAAGCTTACAGTGTGGCGCAGGGGCATTGTTCAACGCTTGGGTTTGATATCCCAACGGTGGCTATGCTCGATGATGTGCGCACCAACGGCCACGCGGTTGCCGAGGGCTGGCCCCACAGTCAGCACTACTGGGCCAAAGTCGAGGGAGACAATCAGCCGGCGGGGGTGTATGAGCTTGCCGATGGCAGCTTTACGCACAATGTACAGCCGTTTGAGGCCCATTATGTCACGTGTGCAAAAGGCTTGGCACTGAGTATTGCGGGCCCTGAATCATTGATAGCCGGTCGAGGCAGTGAGCTCACGGTGCGTCTTTTCCCACCGCGCGTCGGTGACGTGACTCTACGTCTGTCCGGTGACGATGCCACGTTTGAGGCTAATGGCTCGGATACCATAACCGTGTCACTGAACCCTCAAGGGGAAGCCAGTACTCGGGTGGTCAGCAATAAGGCGGTGCCGTTTACGCTCAGCGCGACCATGGGCACCTTTGAGAGCAGTGAACGTTTTGAGGTGGCACCGGACCGAGACAATGCGGTGGTGACGCTGGAAGTGCAACAAGATGGGGCATTAGTGTATGACGGTCAAAACGTCGTGCGCGCTCGCTTAGCGGACCCGTTTGGTAACCGTATTGGCCAAGAAACACTGCCGATACCGACCTTTGACACCCCGATGGTTAGCTGCATCAGCTGCTTTGATGATGCGGGGCGCACCACCACCTCGGCTGGGTATCTGGACATGACCTTGGTCTCTTACGATAAGTCTTCGCACCCAACGCTTATGACGCAATGTTATCACGGTGCGTGTGACGACGTGACGGTTCAGTTTGCTGATAGGTTGTATTTAGACAATGTAATGCGTGTGGTTGGTGGGACCACAGCGTTTGGCGCACTGCGCCAAGATGGGGTCGTGAGCTGGGGGGATATTCGTTATGAGAGTGCCACTCAAGCGGTACCTGCACCGCTTGGCACTAGCGCCACTGAACTGGTGCAAGGATCTTCGATGAGCGCTGTGCTGTGGAGTGATGGCAGTGTCTCCTCGTGGGGGCAGGGCCATCCAGCAGAAAGTCCCATTACGACGCCGCCCACTATCGCCAACCCGGAAAACGAGGCTGACCAAGTGGTGGCACTTTCGGCGAGTTCGTTCGCGTTCGGTGCCATCCAACAAAGTGGTGAGGTGGTTGCTTGGGGTCACTCAGGTTACGGTGGACTGATGAACAGCACGCTCGCTGACGTGCGCACCCTAACCCCCAACAATTATGCGTTTGCGGTCACCATGGGCGATAATGCCGCGCTTGGTGCGTGGGGTAATGGCAGCTACGGGGGGCAGGCGCCCACCGGGGTGGTGGATGTGAAAGCCATCGTCCCGTCCTATGGCGCCTTTGCTGCTATTGCCGGCGAGGAGCGACAGCTTGTGACTTGGGGGTTTGAAGGTCACGGTGGGTCAGGTCCATCGTTGACGGGTGTAAGAGAGGTGGTCAGTACCCATAATGCCTTCGCGGCGCTGCTTGAGGACGGCACAGTGCGGGTGTGGGGGGATGCAGACCGAGGGGGACGCTTGGATGCCAATGAACAAGCGGCGCTCACCGATGTGGTGAGTATCACCGCGAACGCATTTGCGTTTGCCGCGCTGAAAGGGGACGGCAGTGTCGTCGCCTGGGGCGGCGCGGGGACTGGCCGAGAGCTTCCTTCCTTTGACGGGCACCCGATCATGGCTATCTACCCTGTTTGGCAGGGCGCTTTCGCGGCGCTGCTTGATGACAATACGCTGAAAGTCTGGGGACGCGATGATTATGGTGGCGACCCAGACGCGGCGCCGACACAAGCCATTTCACGCCTTTGGGGGGGCAACTATGCCTTTGTGGCTGAGCTAGAGGATGGCAGTTGGCATGCTTGGGGTAGCTACAGTTACGGGGGGCATTTACCCAACACAATAAAAGAGACCTTGCGTCAATCGATGATCACTGAGTTGGTGAGCAATGGCCGCGGGTTTGCGGCGCTCACGGACAACGGCCGGGTGATTACGTGGGGAAGTGGCAATTATGGCGGCAATAGCTGCCAGGCACAACCTCCTTGGGACAGAGAGGGCTATTCAGCATGGAGCTGTTAAGAATGAGAACACGCACAGTATTGCCACTGACAGCGCTAGCGCTGCTCGTGGGTTGTCAACAAGAGGCGGCACAGAGTGAGCCGCCAGCCGTCAGTGCCATGCCTTACGTCACGGCTGTGCCAGGCGGTGTCGGTTATGTGGATGTGTCCAGTCAGGTCCGTCATGGCGAGACACTGTCTGCGGTCACCTCGTCGAGCTGCGAGCCCGCAGGGGTGGATGGGCTTGGCTTTTATGTCGAGCAAGCGGGGAGCTTATGTGATTATACCTTTACCGCGTCAGGGCCTGGTGGGCGTGCCAGTGCGGTTGCTTGGGTGGCGGATGCGGATGCGCTGGTCATGCTGCCGCCCTTGGGAGTGGCGCTTGAGCGGGGTGACGAGATGTATTTGGTGAGCATGCCGACCGAGGATGAGCACGGCGTTGACATCAGTGATTACCTGCTTCAAGACACGTTCATCGTCGAAGGATTACCGGTGACTGCTCGGGCAAACACTGGTCGTATAGTGCTCGAGTCTGACGCCATCGACCGCATTGGCTATAGCAGTGTCTATTATCAGCTATCGCACCCCAATGCGGGGAGTGATACGCGTCCAGCGCAGTATTTGGGTGTAGTGGATGTCACCTTCTCCGAGCCAGGCAGTCACCCGCCGGTGGCAGGGCCAGGTCGTCATCCCAATATGGTGAATGTGGGTGACACGGTGTCCATCGCGATTGACCCTTGGGTCACAGCCGGCAGTCATGCGTACGAGTTGGTCAATGTCACTGCAATGGGCGCTAGCGTTCGCCTTGATGACGATAACCCGAATCAGTTTCTGTTCAGTGCTTTGACGGCAGGTGAGCACGTGGTGCGCTACACCGTGAGTGACCATCGCGCGGGGGTGAGCACCCATTTGGTTCGAGTGACCACGGTATTGCCCGACGGGGAAGCGCGTTGGGACGACATTTTCCATCAGGGCTACAGTTTTACAGCGCCGATGACCTATTCCATGGCGCAGCGAGAAGGATTGCTGCCCACAGCGGTGTATGAGCCAGACTATACCCCAGAGGTGTATATGGCAGCGATGGCGTACGACGATGTAGCGTACTACTGTCAGCAGCAAGGCTCTAGTATGCCAGATACCGCCGCGGCTGAGGCTCTTATCCATGCAGACCCCGTATCAAAGGACTGGCCAGCGGGCAGCGCGTATTGGTTAGAGGGGGGCGAGTCGGTGTTTTCACTTGCCGATGGGAGCTTATCTCCTGCCGATGCGTCGCATTACTACGCCACCTGTGCTCAATCTCTGCCGCTGACCTTGTCGGTGGAGAGCAACACCTTGATAGCCAACAATCAGCCTTCTTCATCCATAGAGGTGAGGGTGATGCCGGCGCAGGCGACGACCGTCTCACTTAAGCTAACTGAAGGGGTGGCGATGCTCAACGGCTGCAGTGGGAGCAGCACGCAGTGTACGGTGAATACCGACGATACTGGTGTTGCGCATGTCACGCTACAGGGCACCACCGCCGGCAGTGTTTTATTGGAGGCATCGTTGAATGAGCTTAAAGCAGAGCAGCGCTTTACCTTACTCGCCGACCCGGATACTGGGATCGCAACATTGAAGGTGATTAGAAATAGCCAACCGTTGTGGACTGGGTATAACCAGTTGCAATTGAACCTAAATGATGCTTATGACAACCCTCTTGAAGGGGTTGATTTTGGCACCCCTGGTCTTGGCGGCCCTGAGCCCGCTTACGGACAGGTTCACTTAGACGCGGACACCACCAGCATTATGAACAAGAGTGGCAAGATGCGCACCGATGACAAGGGTCAATTGGTGATCAGCCTGAGGGACTATGACAACGCGGCACATGACACAAGCGTGTGGGTGACCTATCAACGCCCGGATGGGAGCGAGTATGAGAGTATCAAGCGGGAGGTCAGTTTTACTGAGCTAAGCTATTGGCTGCTCGATGTTGAGGCCATTGTGCCGATTGGGCGAGCCATGCTAGCCCTGCGTGATCGAGGTCTCGGGTATCGTATAGTCGCCTGGGGCGCAGATGTTCCCACACCCAGCGGGAATTTGGCTCAAGAGCTGGCGACAGTACAGCCCGAGGCTTTGTTTTACACCCAATTTGCCGCCGCCGTCGTGGTGGACGATGAGGACACCAACCGACTGATCGCTTGGGGCGATGTCAATGCTGGTGGCACATTAACTGAACAGGCGCAGCAGATACGGGATATTGTCACGGTCAATGCCAGTGAGCGAGCCTTCGCAGCCCTCACACGTCAAGGCGATGTAGTGACATGGGGCAGTAAATGGTATGGCGGCGATGTCTCAATGACCGACATTGACCAGCCGGTGACGGCGATCGTCGGCAACCAGTATGCCTTTGTCGCAGAGCAGCGTGACGGTCGTCTAAAAGCTTGGGGAGAGCCTGATTTTGGCGGAACGATACCCGATGGTCTGACCGGACGCGCTCAGGACATTGTGGGTAATTACCGCGCCTTTTCAATGATAACGGACCAGGGCACCGTGGTGAGTTGGGGAGAAGAGTCGCATGGCGGGGATGGACCGCCTGATCCAGAACAAAGAGTCACCCACCTGGCTGCGACGCGAGGGGCCGACAGTAGTAGTGGTGGCGCTTTTGCGGCCATCACTGAGAATGGCGATATTATGGTGTGGGGGCATCGAAACTACGGAGGACGTCCTCCTGTAGTGACCGAATCAGTGATCGACATCGTGTCTAACTACTACGCGTTTGCGGCATTAACCGTTAACGGGAACGTAATCACTTGGGGGGGAAGCAGTTACGGTGGCATTGTCCCAGATAATGTGGTCAGTGAGCTAAGGGGGATCAGGCGTATTGAGACCCTTCCGGGTGGGTTCGCGGCGTGGCGTGACGATGGCGCTGTAGTGATTTGGGGGCTCTATAGCAACTCTACTGATCCATCACCCAAAGTCTTTACCAATGCGACACAAGTAGTGGGCTCACTGTATGGCTACGCCGTTCTCCATGGCGACGGCAGCGTAACAGGGTTTGGACACAGCACGCTGGCTCAGTGGCCCTTTGAGTGGGTTCAGGCGCAGCTCATCGGCGTGAGAGCGGTCTATGCCAATGATTATGGGTTTGCGGCGCAACGTGAGGATGGCAGTGTGGTCACGTGGGGACACAGTTGGAGCAACACCTGTGTGAGGCAGCCGCCTTGGCTATCAGGCATGAGTGCCTATGAAACCTATGGCGATACTTTAGGTTGCTAATGACATAGGACAAATGGAGTATGGAATGTGTATGAGCAATCAAAATAAGCGCTTGGCCGCGGTGGCACTCATGGTGACGATTTATGTTGCCCCTTGTGTTGCTGAAAACGGTTGGCACATAGGCGGTATGGTCGGCACCGCCTCTCAAATCGCTGCCCAGCGCTACACAGAGTGGGCTTATGGAGGCTATGGGGTAACGGATTGATTAGACATCGGGATAGGGGAGAGTGTGATTGGTGCGACGGAGCAAAATGCCACCAGCGTGAAACCCGCCCTTTACAACAGAGCGAAGTATCCGCTCAGTCAGGAGGAGTCTCTATATGCGGGCTAGGGGTTCGGGGTGTTGATAGTCTCAGCGCGAAGGTTGGCTGGTTGCACCGTTTCAGTGACCCCTTGTCATTGAACATTGGCTACCGTTATCAGCACCAACTCTATAAGTTAGAGGAGGGCAATCTCTATACTTTGGCGATTGGGTTGGAGTGGCGTATTCCCGACCTTCAGTCAACGACTGATAATCTGAGGCAGTAATGCTTATGTTTTGGCCAACAGATGAGTGAACTAATTTCACTAGTAAGCCTCCTCTTCCATACCCAAGCAAATCTCGTCGAAACTGCACCTTGAGGTTACTTGGGTATACATGTTTCCTATGATGTCGAACGTATTATCATTAATGGGTAGGAACTAATAAAAGTCTACGGGCGCGGTATTTTCCAAATGTGACCTTCTCCCAAAAAAGCGATGAACTTATTATAAGGAAGTACCATTATTATTAAATGTGCTTTGAAATATTGGTCTGATCACTTTTTTCTGGCAGGCAGAATAAGTACCCATATTCACGAACAGTAACAAAGTACTTCTTGCTCAAGATTTTTCTTAATTGAGAGATTGCGACTACTACTGCTTCTACTCCAACTTTTTTATTTCCCCATCCGATATTAACCAAATCCTCCTTGCTATATATAACTCCCTGATTATTATGTAAATGTAGCAGGATTGAATATTGTGCTTTCGAAATGCGACCGATGATTCTCATGTTAGCACTATTAAAAACCAGTCCATTTGAGAGAAAGATTTTGCCATCTAGTGAGAAGTTATTTTCATTTTTATCATTTAGTAGCTGTCTCAGTTCTATCACTGCATCTCCCCTTTTCTACTAGCTGAATTACAGATTGTGCGAGCAAGTTAACATACTAATATTAGGAAACACATACCAGCCCTGAATATTTTGGATATATAAACAGGATATAATCAGGAAGTGTTCAACAGTATAATATATAAATCAAAACGTTATGAGCTGCATTGTAGCCTAATTCGCTGTAACTCAATCAGGAGGTTAGGAACAGTTCGGTTGCTGGTAAGACCTCTGAACTCTATACACTGTTTGAGCTTGCAAACACAATATGGAAAAAAATATCTATACCTTGTAAATATTTACCGATAGAAATCACACCACTGATGCTCGGAACAGGGAGAGTTTTTATCTAGTGATCAGCAGGAGTTCTACCAGCCACTTCAGGATCATTGTCTGGCTATATACCCAAGTAAACTCGCCCGAAGGGAGCCAATATACAGGCTCTGAATTCTGCATCTTGAGGTCACTTGGGTATAGGGGTAACTGCGTCGATACGGCTCATCATTATGGTGAGAGTGAAAGTGTCATTGGAAGTTGGTTAACAGCCAGACAATGCAAAGATCAAGTCGTTTAGTTGACCAAAGTCGTACACCCCACCACCCAAAAGCGCTTTCCTTCATAACAGTCAAACCACCACCAATCACAATTATGTATTTGGGTATTGATTGACCAATAAATAGCTGTGAATAAATCTCATACTTTGATTTCTATCACCCCGATAAATCGTCTAATTGTGAGAAAAATCACAACAAACAAAACCAAATGCTTGTTAAATGAATTCAAACGAATCCAAATGCAGGTGTATTTGAGCTGTTTTTGTTTTCATTTACAGTGATTTTAGATTCGTATTTGTTAACTGATTTGAGAAAACAAACATTGAAGAGGGATAGATCTAATGAATGCCAAGCAACTTGCAGCAATGATTGACCACACAAACCTTAAGCCTTTTGCCTCGGTTGAGGACTTTAAAGTGTTGTGCCAAGAAGCCAGTGAGAATCAGTTCAAGATGGTTGCCATCAATTCATCACCGGTTTCCTTATGCGCCGATATGCTAAAAGAGACTGGGGTAAATGTCGGTGCAGCGATCTCTTTTCCTTTAGGGCAAACCACTATCGCAACCAAGTGCTTTGAAACTGAGGTAGCGATTAAAGAGGGGGCCGATGAGATTGATTATGTGATTAATATTGGTGAACTAAAGAATGGTAACTACGCGTATATCGAGGAAGAAATGAGTCGCATTGTTGCTATTTGCCGCGAAAACAAGGTGACATCAAAGGTTATCTTCGAGAATTGCTACCTCAATGACAGTGAAAAAATCAAGCTGTGTCAGATTGCTTCTGAAGTGAAACCAGACTTTATCAAAACCTCGACCGGTCTCGGCACATCCGGAGCGACTGTCGAGGACATCAAATTGATGCGCCAGCATGTTGCACCGCAAGTCAAAGTCAAAGCTTCGGGTGGCGTTCGTGATTTAGAAACCTTCCTTGCCATGGTGGATGCTGGTGCGGAGCGCATTGGTACATCATCGAGTCTCAAGATCCTTAAAGAGCTTGCACAACAGGCATAGCATGCAATAAATCCAGATTAATCAGAGAGGTACAAAATATGGCTAACACAAGAAAAGCAGCTGTCTTTATGGGCAAAGATCAGATGGTCGTGAAAGATGTTCCTATGGTCGATTGTGGTGACGATGATGTCGTGGTCAATATCAAAGCAGTCGGTGTCTGTGGTAGTGATGTTCACTTCTTTAAAGAGGGAAGGATTGGTCCTTATGTGCCACAGCCAGGGCATATCATCGGCCATGAATCCGCTGGTGTGATCAGCGCTGTGGGTAAGAATGTTAAACACAGAAAAGTGGGTGACCGGGTAGCGATTGAGCCTGGAACACCTTGTGGGCAGTGTGAGTTTTGTCAAAGTGGTCGCTATAACTTGTGCCTCGATATGATGTTTTTGGGCCACCCAGATCCTTGTCGCGAAGGGGCAATGGCTGAATACGTGGTCACCAAAGCCAGTTCCACCTTTATCTTGCCTGAAGAAATGAGCTTTGCAGAGGGGGCAATGATGGAGCCCTTGGCCGTCGCTCTAATGGCACTTAAGCGCGGCAAAGTGACCGCGGGTATGAATGTGGCCATCCTAGGTAGTGGTCCAATTGGATTGTCTTTGCTACTGGCGTGTAAGGCATTTGGCTGCCAAGCCGTGTATATGACTGATATCGAGGAAGCACGCTTAGAGTTTGCTGAGCGTTTGGGTGCAACCAAGGCGTATAACGCCAAAGGCGATTATATCAGCGAAATCCTGGCTGATACCCATGGTGCGGGCTGTGATGTGGTGATTGAAGCGGCTGGTGATGAGTCTGCTTACCTCACCTGTACCAAAGTGGCCAAACGCGGCGGCACGATTGTGTTTGTCGGTATGACGGCAAAAGAAGAGTTCCCGATCAATGTGTTCGACATCTCGGATAAGGAGCTCGAAATCACGTCCATTTTCCGCTATGCCAACGTCTATCAGCAGGGTATTAATTTGGCCAGCTCTGGCGCCATCGATATGAACTCGATCATTACCCATAACTTCCCACTCGATGATGTGGTTGAAGCGATAGAGGTGGCCCATAGCAAGCGTGATAACGCGATGAAGGTTGTGTTGACGGTCTAATTCATTGAAATAAGGGAATATGCAATGAGAGTAGCGAGTTATTACGGAAAAGGCGATATCCGCCTAGAAGAGAAGCCGATCCCGCGCGTGGGCCCGGGCGAGCTTTTGATAAAAATGCAAGCGGCCGCGATTTGCGGAACGGACCTGCGAATCTACAAACACGGTCACTTTAAGATTGACCCAGAGGATCGCCGCGTTCTCTCGCATGAAAATGCCGGTGTGATTGAGAGCATTGGTGATGGTGTGGTGAATTTTTTTCCGGGCGACAGAGTCATTGTTGCGCCAAATGTGGGCTGTGGGCAATGCGCTCAATGCAAAGCTGGGTTTAATCAGTTGTGTCCAGACTATGATGCCTTTGGCATTAACCGTGACGGTGGCTTTGCCGAGTTTATGTTAGTTGAAGCCGATGCGGTGAAAGGGGGGAACGTTCTCAAAGTTCCGGAGAACCTGTCACTAGAAGACGCGGTGTTGGCCGAGCCACTTTCCTGTGTGTACAACTCCTGGAAAATGTTGGGCACCAAACCGGGTGACAGTGTGCTCATCGTTGGAGCCGGGCCAATTGGGGCACTGCACGTGGCCATGAACAAACTGGCCGGAGCGACCCAGATCTTTTTAGCGGATATCTCCGATCAGCGTTTAGCCGATGTCAAAAAATTTGGTGCTGACGATACCATCAATTCTGAGCAGGTTGATTTGGTCGAGTACATCAACGATGTCACGGATGGACGAGGCGTTGACGTTGTGATTGCCGCTTGCTCTCACCCAAGTATTCAATCTTTATCGCTTGAAGTCGCGGCGATCCATGGTCGGATTAACTTCTTTGGTGGTATGCCTAAAGGGCTAGAAAACGTCACTTTAGATACTAACAAGGTGCACTATAAAGAGCTGATCGTCCTTGGTACCACAGGATCGAGTATCTCCGATTTTCAAGCGTCTCTCGATCTGATCGCGTCTGGCAAGATTGAGATTGAGGGGTTAGTGACGGCTCGGTATCCCCTAGAGGAGATCCACTCGGCCTTTGAGGGAGCACTGGCGGGTGTCGGCCTAAAAACACTCATCACCTATCAATAAGAATAACTAATAGGCAGGAACTATGGATTATTTAATTGGCGTTGATATTGGTACAACGGGAACCAAAACCGCGTTGTTTGATCTGCATGGTAATGAAGTGGCGGTCAGCTATGTTGAATCAAAGCTCTCATATCCAAAAGAGGGCTGGGTCGAGCAAGATCCGTGGGATTTTTACCAAACTGCCATAGAGACGATTTCGGATGTGGTTGAGCAGTCGCGGGTTGAACCCTCATCGATCAAGTCGATATGTGTTGCGGGGCAGATGGCCGGTATTTTAGGCGTCAATCAAACGTTCCAGCCTGTTACTCGTTATGATTCTTGGCTCGATACACGTTGCAAGCAGTATATCGAACAGATCCGCCAAACGGCAGAGCTCGATGTATTGGAGCTCAGTGGCTTACCGACAATGGTTGCACACTGCGCGAAAATGCTGTGGTGGCAGAATGAGGATCCTCAAACGCATGCGCAGGTAGACAAATACGTCATGCCAACCACCTTTGTCGTTGGTCAGTTAACTGGGCTTGATGCCTGTGATGCCTATATCGATGATACCCATGCCCACTTTTCTGGTCTGTTTGATTTCTATCGTGGTGAATGGTCTAGCTATTTGTGTGACAAGTTGGCGGTGGATACCAGTAAGCTACCAACCAAGATCCGTAAGCCTTGGGACGTCATAGGCACCATCACAGATAACGTCGCCCAGCTGACCGGGCTTAGCCCATCCACACGGGTGGTGGCGGGATGCGGCGACCAGGCTGCTGGGTTTCTTGGTGCCGGCATTGTTGAAAAGGGTGAGATCATTGATGTCTCGGGCACAGCGGCGGTGTTTGCTACCTGTGTTGACCGCTACAGCCCAGATGTTGAGCGGCGTACCTTGTTGACCTGCAAAGCGGCGACGGATGATCTTTGGTTTCCACACGCGTTTATCTCTGGCGGCGGGCTGTGCTTGCGATGGATGAAAGAGAACATTGTCGGCTCTAATGACCCCAATTTCTTCCACAGCATGAACGAGCAAGCCATGGCGTTGATGGATGGCCCTGAAAGCTCGCTGTTTCTTCCCTACCTCAATGGTCGAAACTTCCCTTTTAATGCAGATATGCGCGGATTTTGGGTTGGTTTCAACTGGAAAGATGATGCTGCTCGTCTTTACAAGGCAATCATGGAATCGATTGGCTATGAATATCTTAAATACCTAAAGATCGAGCAAAAGTTGTTTCCGGATATCAAGTTTAAGCGCGTCACTGCGATAGGGGGAGGGGCAAAGTCGGCCCTGTTTAATCAAATCAAGGCCGATATCTTGGGCATACCCTATGTGACGATAGACAGAGAAGAGGTGGGGTGCTTAGGCGCAGCATTAATTGGTGGCTTTGGTGTTGGGGTGATAAAGGAGTTAAAGCAGACCGTCAAATCAATGAACTCAATTAAACAGACATTTACCCCTGATATGGCGAGGCATAAGGCGTATCAAGAGTTTGCCTTGATGCATGAGAAGGTGACCAACCAAATGGAAGGGATTTACAGCGAATTTACGGCGTTGCAAGCAAGGAGTGGACAATGAGAGCAGCAGTGTTAGAGCAAGTTGGACAGCTTGTAGTTAAAGAGGTACCGATGCCACATAGGGACGATCAGAGTGCGGTAGTTCAGGTCAAAGCTTGTGGGGTGTGCGGCTCTGATTTAGAGCGTGTCATGCATAAAGGTACTTATCATTTTCCGACTATTCCAGGGCATGAGTTTGCGGGGGTAATAGAGCAAGGCTGTGATGATTTCGCTCAGGGGGAGCGGGTGGTTGTGGCGCCTATCATGCCGTGTAAAACCTGTGAGAGCTGTCGAAGCGGGTTTTATGGCCAGTGTGAGAACTATAACTTCCTTGGCTCACGTTGTGATGGTGGTTTTGCCGAGTATGTAAAAGTTCCGCAAGAGAATATATTACCTTTACCTGATAGCATCTCATTTCCTGAGGCGGCAGTAATAGAGCCGGCTGCGGTTACATTGCATGGTGTGCGCAAGCTTAACATCAATGTTGATGATGTGGTGACGGTGCTTGGCTGCGGTGCGCTGGGTTTATTGGCGGTGCAATTGGCGAAAATTATGGGGGCATCCGTGGTGATTGCTGTCGATATAAAGGCAAAAAACCTTGAACTCGCTACCCAGCTCGGAGCGGATTATGTGGTGAATTCTCGCACCGAAGATCTTCCCCAGCGCTTAGCACAACTGAGCAAGCGGGGAGTCAGCGTGGTCATAGAGACCGCAGGTGTTGCCTCAGTTCAGGCGCAAGCCATCGAACTGGTCAAGCCGCAGGGGCGCATTCTTTATTTGGGTACAGCCCATGCAGATGTGGTTTTACCCCCAACCGTGTTTGAAAAGATTATTCGTAACGAGTTGGCGCTACTTGGCTCTTGGAATTCCTATTCAGCTGATTTTCCAGGCGCAGACTGGCGCTCCATCATCAATCTCATTGCCCAGGGCAGGCTGGATGTCAAAACGCTCACTTCACACTGCGTGACAATGCGTGAGCTACCAGAAGTTATCGCAAAAATGTATCAGCGTGAGATGGAATACACCAAGGTCGTGATGTTAAACCAATAGCTAGGAGTAGAGATATGACTCTGTCTACCACCACCTCTCTTCCAATTAAGTATGGAAGGGTAATTAATCTAAATAACTTTGAGTGCCAAGATGATGTTTTTGGATGGTGCCCTGATATTATTGATTTTAAGCCAGATTATTCGATTAACGTTCTGTCATGTAAAAAAAGAAGCTTTGAAGTTGAAAAGTTAGAACGGCATAAAAACACGAAAGAAATTATTGTCCCTATTGATGGCAATGTCCTTATACCACTCGCTATTGGTGATGATTGTCAAGACAGGTTGACGTTCTCGCTTAGTCAGGGCCAAGCTTTAGAGTTAAATGAATCAGTTTGGCATTTTATACCCTACCCACAAGAGAAAGATGTAAATTGCTTAGTGATATTTAAGCAAAATACGGGTTTGAATGATATTGAATTCAAGCAGTTGAGCTAAATGCTTATCAAGAGAATAAAATCAATATGTGTAGCGGTATTGTATTTAATGTCCAAAAGTTTACGATTCATGATGGGCCTGGAATAAGAACAACGTTCTTTTTAAAAGGGTGTAATTTAAACTGTCCTTGGTGTCACAACGTAGAGTCTTTGAGTCGTTTAAAAGAACTCAGTTGGGATGCTGCCAAATGTCGCCACTGTAATCGTTGCGTAGATGCTTGCCAACAAGGAGCGCTGTCATTTAGTGAAAGTGGCGCCCTGCAGTTTGACGAGCAGCGCTGCGAAAGATGCTTTAACTGTGCACAGGCATGCCGAACACAAGCGCTAGAGGTGATCGGTACAGATTATACAGCGAACCAGCTAGTCGACATTGCGCTAAAAGATAAGGCGTATTTTGATGCCTCTGGTGGTGGTGTGACTATCTCGGGTGGAGAGCCATTGCTGCAAAGTCATTTTGTCGCGACGGTTTTTAAGTTGCTCAAATTGCAAGGGGTACACACCGCCATTGATACTGCAGGGTTTGTGCCATGGAGCAGCTTTGAGCGAGTACTTCCTTACACCGATGCTATTTTGCTTGATATGAAGGTGCTGGTGGAAGAGCAGTGCACGAATATGATTGGCGGCAAACTGAGGCATTTTTTGAAAAACCTCGCAAGGTTGAGGCAGTTTAGCGGTGATATCTATATACGTGTTCCTGTGGTCAAGGGCATCACCGACCAAGCTGCAAATATTGAAGCTATCAAGCAAGCTGTATCAGACCATCCTGCGATCCGCTCAATAAAGCT
Organism: Vibrio sabulosilitoris; assembly: GCF_055391395.1. Taxonomy (NCBI): domain Bacteria; kingdom Pseudomonadati; phylum Pseudomonadota; class Gammaproteobacteria; order Vibrionales; family Vibrionaceae; genus Vibrio; species Vibrio sabulosilitoris. The sequence continues at coordinate 1,247,788 of NZ_AP029600.1, read as the reverse complement.
GCTTCCTTATCACTCCGTAGGGGCAGATAAAGGTGACAAGTTACTCTCGTCAATATGCCACGATAAGTTTGAGGCTTTAGGTAGGCAAGAGTTGGAAACGTTATTAGCAGAGTTTCAAGAATTAGATATACCAGCCATGATTGGATAAAGAGGGAATTATGGGTAACTCGATAGAGATATTAAAAAGTAAACTATTTGAGCGGGAAGACTTTTTAACATTTTATGAGAGAATTGAACTTCTCGAAGAAACGGAAAATATGTTCAATGAATACTCTTATGCTGAGAAGTATGGTTATACCTTGCAACATATTTTAAGCAACGTCTCCATCTGTATCGATGATAATGAGAGATTGTTTGGTAGAGTAAAAGAGATTATTCCCAATCAAGCGCAATATCAACATGCTGATAATATGAGTGAGCGTTGGTGGGGTAATGGTGACTTAGAAAAGCGCCGAGATAGCGTGCATTTCTACTACTCTCATGGTTGGCTAAAACGTCGCGCGCCTTGGTTTCACTCCATGGGGCATTTAGGCCTGCAGTGGGAAGAGATCCTCGAGTTGGGTTTACAAGGTTATATTAATAAAGCTGAGGGATTGCTTGCTGAAAAAAACGGCCACCAAGCAGACTTTCTGCGTGGAGCTGTGATTTGCTATCGAGCGATCCAGGAGTATATTTCGCGCTATGAGCAAACGCTTAGCAAGGCTGCTACTGAGGTGAATGACCCCCAGCGAGCTGTTGAGCTTGAGCATGCAAGCCATATCTGCAAGCAAATCGTTTCTGGTGCGCCACAAAGTTTTGAGCAGGCTGTTCAGTTGATCTGGTTGATAAGCTTAGTCTGCTCTAAGGTGTGTGGATGCGGTGTGCTCAATTTTGGACGCATGGATCAATACTTGTTGGCCTTGTATGAGCAAGATACTGCGCAAGGGCGGATCTCAAGTGAGCGTGCGCTTGAGATCATTAAAGAATTTTATATAAAGAACAATGAAATAATGGTTAATGTCGACCATATGTCGGTTGAAACTGACGAGGTCGATAAGCAGCTAGAAGTTACTTTCGATGATCCTAACTACATTATTCTTGGCGGCCTGAGTGCGCGTGGTAAGTCAGGTGTGAATCCACTTAGCTTCCTGTTTGTTCAAGCGGCGAATGAACTTCGGCTCAAAAATCCGTTTATCATTGTCCGTTATCACAAGGGGATTTGTGAGCGCTTTTTGCACTTGGTCTGTGATGGGATCATTCATAACGCGACCTTAGTCCTTTACAACGATGACACCATGTTACCTGCCCTGACTCGCTACGGTATTCGTGATGAGGATGTCTACGATTATGGCTTTTATGGTTGTAACGACCCAAGTTTTGCGGGCAAAGAAGGGGGGTTACGTCAACTCTGGTTTAATCTCGCCATTCCAATGGAATTGGCGCTGAATAATGGACAGATGTACAAAGGTGGTCCGTCACAGGGTAACTTCCCCCTAGAAGACCGAATGACCGGATTGATGTCTGGGCTTTACGCAGGCTTACCCGGTAAAGCGCTTGAGTCAATCACCACCCTAGATGAGTTATTTGATCAGTTTCAATCTCAGGTCGAGTTTCTGTTAGGTAACTATTACCGACAATTATGCCAAGACGTCAACAACGAAGTGGCGTTAAGCCCGGGGCGGCTGAGAATTGAAGATTGCTTTTTGCATGGAACACTTGAAAATGCCACGACTTGGACCGGATGCAGTAGCCTTTACCACAAAATAATCACCCAAGGTGTTGGGCTTGCCACTGTGGTCGATAGCTTCGCTGCGCTTGCCCATTATGTTTTTGACCTCAAGCAATTTACCTTAGCTGAGTATGTTGAGATCCTGAAAAACGATTTTCAGGGCCATCAGGACTTGCTCGATGAACTGGCCAACAGCCCACTAAAATATGGTAATGACAACCCACAAGTTGACCAGTATGCCAAGCGAATTGTCGATATCTTTACCGACGCCTGCCAAGCAACAAACCAGGCGGATGGTACGCATACGGATGGTACGCACACGGATGGTACGCACACGGATGGTACGCACACGGTTGGGGTATATAAACTCTTCCCAACCTTGTCGAGTGACAGAAGTTTTACCGACTCAGGTTTATTGATGGGGGCGAGCGCTAACGGTCGTTTGTCCAATCAGCCTTTAAGCGAAAATCAGTCCCCTTGTACCGGCGCTGATAATAGTGGCGTGACCTCGCTGCTTAATTCTGTCGCGAGTATCCCATTTAACAAAATCACCGGTGGACCACTGAATGTGAAACTGCATCCAACGATGGTGAAAGGTGTCAAGGGGCTCGAGATGTTTAAGATCCTGATTAAGACCTATATGGCCAAGGGTGGTATGCAGGTGCAAACCAATATCTTGAATCGAGAAGATCTGATTCAAGCGCAAAAAACACCAGAGAAATACCGAGACTTATGTATCCGTATTACGGGATACAGTGCTTATTTTACCAAGATGGGCAAGCTTGCTCAGGATGAAATTATCGCAAGGACGGAACACGGATAAAAAGCAATCTAATATACCCAAATAACCTCAAGATTTAGTTTCAGCGAAATTCACTTGGCTGCGAGCCAAGTGAATCTTGCCCAAAGGATGGCAATATTCTGGCTCTCCCCCACGTCAAATGACCTTAAAGGGGAGTGGCTTTTCTGCGGCCATTTTCCTTGATAGGAGCGGTATGTTGCCCCTGAAGTTAGCTCCTTGAGGCCACTAGGGTATGCAAATATAAACATAAGGAAGTTCAACTATGACAGTTTATTCCAGTAACTTGAAAACCGACGTCAATACCCTAGACATCACAGATGCAGTCGCGCCCGAAGAAAGCGCTGATCGAATAAAGCTCAAAGAGTATCTAGGCTATTTTGGCTATGGTTTCGGTCAATGTTTTGCGTACGGTATCATCGGTACATTTATACTGTACTTCTACACTGATATTCTGATGATTTCGGCGGTTTCCGCGAGTATTATTTTCTTGATAGCCAGGGTTTGGGATGCGGTGAATGATCCCTTAGTGGCAGGGATTATGGACTCGCGGGTGACCAAAGAGGGTAAATTTCGCGGTTATCTGAAATTTGTGCCTTTATTGGTGTTTATCTCAACTGTCATTTGCTTCTTTAACCCAGATATTTCCCTGACTGGTAAGGTGCTCTATGCGGCGGTTACTTACATCTTGTGGGGCACATTCTATACCTTCTCAGATATCCCATTTTGGTCAATGTCGGCGGTGATGTCTGCTCGAAATGATGAGCGAACCAAATTGGTTTCTGCAGCAAATGTTGGTGTTTGTGGTGGCATTGGTATGGCGAGTATCTCAGTACCCCCGCTGGTTGCAGCCTTTTCTAATGGTGACGAAGGTCGAGGCTATTTGATTGCTGTAGCGATTTTGATGACCGTGGGGTACCTGTTGATGATGTATGGTTACAGCGTGGTTAGAGAGCGCGTCAAACCTATCAGTGATGAGAAGCCAACTATGAAAGACGTGGTTGCTACGCTGAAGACCAACCGACCTATGTTTAAAGTGCTCGCGGTGTTTATGTTTAAGTTCTGTACCGATGTAGTGCAGGCTATCGTGGTCTACTTCTTCATCTACAATATGAGAGACTCCAGCCTGATGACCTTTTTCGGTATCGTCGTTTTGGCCAGTGCCGTTGCGATTATGATCTTGCCGTTTGTTACGCGATATTTTAAGAAGAAGCATATATACATTGCAATTATGACCGTTGATATCGCCTTGCGGGTGTGGTTGTATCTTACAGGGTATGAGAACGTTTACTTTGTCATGGGCATTTTGACGGCGACCCAGTTTATTAACGCAATGACCATACCCCTTGTTTCAATGATGCTAGTAGAGACAATTGATTACAGTGAAGTGAGAACAGGGAAACGCTGTGAGGCAATCACGTTCAGTGGTCAAACCTTTACAGGAAAACTCTCAGTGGCTCTAGCTGGTGCCGCAACCGGCCTGACCTTGAGCTTGATTGGTTATGTTCCATCCCAAGAGCAGACGGAATTCACCCTCAACGGCATTTTCTTTGCTGTGGCCCTGCTGCCAGCACTTGGTTCTCTGTGTCGTATCCTGATTCTACTCTCTTATCGTTATACAGAGACAGAGCATCGAGAAGATCAGCGTAAGCTAGCTGAGATGCGTGCAGCCGCGGCTTCGCGAGCATAGGAGCCTAATTTCGAATATTTAGTGTGTTGATTGGACAACGAATGCCAGGAAGCAAGTCTCCTTGCTTCCTGATTGTATACCCAAGCGACTGCTTTAGTTGCCGACCAAGCAACTGTCGCTGAATTTGTACGATGAGGTCACTTGGGTAATTTACGAACTTGAGCTTAATGAACATTGCAGTGAAAGGATAAGATTATGGACAATATTATTATTTCCCCAGGCAAGTATATTCAGGGTCGCGGGGCACTGGGTAATCTTGCCCATTATGCCGGACAGCACTCACTAGTGATTGCCGATGAGTTTGTGCTCGGTTTGACGCGTGATACCGTTGCCAGCAGTTTTGATAAAGAGGACATCAAGGTCACCTTCGAGCTTTTTGGCGGCGAGTGTTGTAAGCAAGAGATCCAACGACTTGCGGCTATAGCAGAGGCTTGTGGTAGTGAGATGGTGGTGGGAATAGGCGGTGGTAAGGCATTGGATACGGCCAAAGCGGTGGCTTATTATCTGCATCAGCCGGTGGTGATTGCACCAACGATAGCCTCGACGGATGCACCGTGTAGCGCGCTGTCTGTTCTCTATACCGAAGAGGGTATTTTTGAAGAGTATCTGTTACTGCGTCAGAATCCTGACATGGTGTTAATGGATACTGAGATTATTGCCAACGCCCCAACGCGTTTACTGGTCGCAGGAATGGGGGATGCGCTAGCCACCTACTTTGAGGCCAGGGCTGTAAGCAATAGCCACAAAGGAAATCTTGCTGGCGGCTTACCAACTAAAGCGGCTATGGCATTAGCCAAGCTGTGTTTTGATACGTTAATTGAAAAAGGGCAGTTAGCCAAATTGGCCGCAGAGGCGAACGTTGTGACGAGCGCACTGGAAGATGTGGTCGAAGCGAATACCTATTTAAGCGGTGTAGGCTTCGAAAGCGGTGGGTTAGCCGCCGCACATGCGATTCACAACGGCTTAACCATCCTTGAGGAGTGCCATGGTCAATATCATGGTGAGAAGGTCGCGTTTGGCACCATCACTCAGCTGGTTCTAGAGAATGCTCCTAGTACAGAGATACAGCAGGTGATCGATTTTTGTAGACAAGTCGGCTTGCCAACCAATCTGGCTGAGCTTGGGGTGAGCCAGTTTGATAAGGCTAAGCTCTATGAGGTGGCTGTGCTGGCTACGGCGCAAGGAGAAACCATCCACAACATGCCGTTTGCAGTCGATGCCGATAGTGTTCTCGCCGCAATGCTGGTTGCCGATCAACTTGGCTCCTAGCAAGTAGAGCTATCTCAATGTGTTGGGGTAGCTCTCAATTTCTCTACTCAACAACGAGGAATTGTGCGCCAAGCGCTTCATATTCCAAGTGATTGTCTGGTAGTTGGTCCGTTACGATGTAGCCTAACTCATCGATACTGGCATATTTTGCCAAAGATTTGAGGTTAAACTTGGAGTGATCACAGCACACAACCGTTTTCTCAGCTTTTGAGGACATCAAGCGTTTGGTATCGGCGAGGTGTATATCTACGGCGGTGGCACCATCGACTGAAATTCCGTTTGCTCCCATAAAGGCGATATCGACTTGGAGGTTATTTATAAAGGCTTCTCGACCGCTGTGATAGCTACAGTGGTAGCCGGATTTGACGATGCCCCCAAGAATATAAATCGTGATATTTGGCGAGGTTTCAAGGATTTGCGCCGTTGCAAAGTCGTTGGTGATGACCGTGAGATTCTTTTTATCGAGGATATAGCGTGCAATGTGGGAGGTTGTGGTACCCGTATCGAGAATAATGGTTTGATTGTCCGTGACAAGCGACGCAGATAGCTTACCAATGGCCTCTTTTTCGTTGAGGTGATAGTCCTTTCTCTTATCGGAAATGGTCTCAGTATCGATGAGATTTTTGCGTATCGCACCGCCATGAGTTTTGGTTGCTAGGCCACGGTCACAGATCTCCCTCAGGTCTTGACGAATGGTTGCTCGAGTGATGTCGAATTCGTCAGCAAGCTCATTAACGGAGACTTTACCTGCCGATTTTATAAGCCCAAGAATTTTTTCTCTTCTTTCTTCCGCAAACATAACTGTCCTGTATTTGTTTGTTTTTTCTTTCATTTTATCTACATATGCATTCGAGTCAATCTATGTTTAGTCGGTAGTTTGTGATCAAAGGCTTAATGTAAAGGGCGTGAGGGCATCGACAAACCACTTAATCCACCAATCCCGCACTTCGTTGCGGGCTGACGTTTTTAGGTTGTATCGGGTATGTATAGTAACCTCCGTGGCAGGTCCCAGAAACCAAGACTTTGACGTAGGAAAAGAACTTGCAATGTTACTGGTAATCATTGATAGATGCTTGACGACTTGAAGCGAGGTTTATATTGAGGGTGGGCCATCTTTCGAGCAAAGTTGGTTCCTGTAAAGTGCGTTGAGGTAGTGTCAAACCTCAACGCAGTATGTCTTGGCATAAAATGACTTCGAGGTTGCAACATGCTCGCTCCAAGTTCATTTTATTTTCTTCCATCCAGTTCTCTAACCCAGGTGGCCAGCTGACCGTCGGCTCAGTAAAAAAGCCGCGCAACAGTGAGAAACAGATCGCCTGATCGACCAGAGGAAGTGTGGATAAATACAGAGTCTCATTTTACCTTCCTCTCAGTGCCTAGTACTTAATCGCCGTTTTCCCGATAGAAGCGCTGCTCTCAATTAGGCGATGAGCCTCCTTCAAGGTACTCAGGCTAAAATCATGCAGTGTCGTGGTTAAGGTTGATTTTATCCGACCACAGTCAATCAGATTGGCGGTTTGGAACAAGATATCTTGCTGTCTTTGAATATCCTTAGTTTGAAATAGAGAGCGGGTAAACATCAGCTCCCAAATAAAGCCAGCGGATTTCCCCTGCAGTGCCGATAAGTCAATACCGTCATCAAACTCAACAATCGAGCTAATCATTCCTTGCGGGGCGATCAGTTCGACCATCGCAGCCCAGTGGCCCTTAGTGTCAGCTACATTAAAGATGTAGTCGACGTGGTGTATCCCCTGAGCTCTGACTGATTCGATGAGATTGCGGTGATTCACTACCACATCAGCGCCCATATCGCGCGCCCATTGTTCGGTTTCAGGTCTTGAGGCGGTGGCAATAACGGTTAAGTTTGTTAGCTGTTTTGCCAGTTGGATGGCGATTGAGCCAACACCACCTGCGCCGCCAATAATCAAAATCGATTGGTGCTCTTCTGGGCGCACTCTGAGGCGATCGAAAATAGCCTCCCAGGCCGTTAAGGTTGCCAAAGGCATTACTGCGGCCGCCTCGTCAGATAAGCTCTTAGGGGCGTGCGCAACAATGCGGTGATCAACGGCCTGGTATTCGGCATTTGCGCCCTGCCGGCTGACGTCACCAGCATAATAGACGCGATCACCAACGGCAAAGCCCTTAACCTCAGCACCAATCGCGACCACCTCACCAACCGCGTCATAACCCAGAACTTTGGGTTGGGCGTGAGGCTTATTTTTGGCGCTGCGGATGCGAATCTTGGCGTCAGCCGGGTTGATGGACGTTGCACTAACTTTTACTAATAAGTCACCATCTTTTGTTTCTGGTAGCGCAGCCTGAAACTCGATTAGGCTCTCTTGCTGTTCAATATCGAGCGATTGTGTAAAGCCAATGGCTTTCATTGTCGAAGGTAACGTCATGGGTTGTGCCTCTTTACTAAATGATTGACCAGTTTGGTGTTGGGTCCAAGTATAGGCGGGTAGAGGCATGGTTTTATCAAAGCTTCTTAGAGACTCTCTCAAATCCACATCAGGTAGCAACATATTTGATGGGGGAGTGAGCGATAGGCAATAAAACCCCGACAGTGAACTCGGGGTTTTATTGCCTATCGTGTAGATAAATTGCGGTGTGGTGTGGTCGACTATTTGCGGATTAGAGCAATCTCTCCATCACGATCGGCAACCATCCACCATCGATTTTCGTAGTTGGAGTCGTAGCCAACAACTGGGTGGTCTTCACAACCCGCTTCACGATCCGGTGTTACACCGTTTACAAAGTCTTCATTCCATGGCATATCCAACACGCAGTTTTCTGGCGCCACTGGAACCCATACGTGATTGACCGACTGGCCAAGGGTCACGTTCTTGGCATTAACGCTGTCACTTGCCGTAAACTGAATACCGTATTGGTCGCCGATGATCGCCTCAACATCCCAATCTTGAGTTGCCGTGGCCGGTAGCAGGGTATGCGGCCCTTTTGCTGTGCCGTCAGGTTGAGAGCCCTCATTGCCGTAGTCGGCAGTGATGTCTTTGACTGCGCCGTGTGAGTTCTGATACGTGCCACCATGAACCTGCATACCGTTGACAATTAGGATATCGGATACGGTCTCGTTGCTGCGAGGTTCCCAGCTCAAGGTGACATGCTTTTTCATATCAATGGTGGTAGCTGGTACGATAACATTACCCTTGCGCGCACCAGTGTTATCGAAGTCATTCTCGCCATTGATGATACGGTTGTTACCATTAAGGTTTACATCCCAACCTTGGTGTTGAGTGAACAGGAACTGGTAAGTAAGGCGCGTTAGGTCATTCATTGATTCAGCGCGCTTGAAGCCTTCGTGGAAGCTCAATGTACGCTGCGTTGTATCTACGCGGTTAAACGTATTGTTGGTACCACCAACCAGTTGTGCAGCGGAGCCGTCATCGCCCACACATTCCGCGGTTTTGTATTGCGTAATGTGATTTAGAATCGGGCGTTGATCCTCAGGGATCGAATTAGGGTAGATCAGCGACTCACAGCGATTTAGTGTGCGGCTGAAGGTATCGATCATAACCCAATCCGGATTCTCCAACTCCTTCATGCCATCTTCATTTTGTTTGATGGTGTGTGGAGCGGCCCAAGAGTGGTAATCCACACGTTGGTCATTGAAGGTTAGGATTGGTGCGTTCGCATCGTAGTGCGTCGAGCCTTCACTCATGCTGGCCATTTTGTGTTGGATGACATCTTGGATCAGCTCGCGCTCGCCGTAGCGGTACTCGTAGCCTTTGTAAGAGGCGTTACCACTGACGATCTGTGTATATGATGGCATGCGGTAATTGCCGCCACTTGGGGTCGAAGCCATAGTTTCAGTCGATGCACGGCCGCCAGGATCGTTTGAGCCAAGTACGCGTGCATGGATCTGAGAGCGTTGGTACATATGCTCATGGCCTTGTACCCAAATCACATCATGCTCAGCGAATGTCTCACGGATCTCTTTGTGGATATCGAACAAGCGGTTGTCATCTTTTTTGCCTTCAACGATTTGCTCGCGAGTTTCACCGTACTTCGCACCAACGAGACCGTCGTGGCTGGCGATAACAACGTGATCGAAGTTGCCTTCTTCATTGGCAAGGATTTCTTGGATCCAACCAAAGGCGATTGGCAGGTTGTAGTAGGCAAGGCCAATCATCAAGACGTTTTCACGAATGATGTAGTAGTTTAGCCACTCAGCTGACGGCATATGAATCGCATCTTCAGGGATGAAGTGGCGCATGTTCTCAATCCACTCTACCGTGTAGGCCCAACTGGTTTCATGGTTACCCATCACTGGCAGGAACTCAATGCCAGCATCGCGGTATTTCTCAGCCACACCAACCCACTGTTCCCACTCATGCGTTGAGCCATTGTCGGTCAAGTCACCAACAGGGATCACAACGTTAACGCCTTCTTGTTTTTGCTTCGCCAGCACAGCTTCCATCGGGTGGATCGCTACGTTCCAGCCGCCACCTTGAGTATCTGGCAGAAGACCAACTTTCAGTTGGCCCTGTGGGGCAGGTTGTGGAAGCTCTGAAGAGATATTGTCGTTGCTATCTGAGCTATTACAACCGGCTAACACTGCGGTAATGCTCAACGCAATAAGTGAGGTTTTAAAAGTACTGCTTTTCATTGAAAAATCCGAAAGATGATTAATTTTCTGTAGGTCACGTTTGGATGAATATTGACCTTTATGACAGTAAAACTGCTGGCGTCGGAGAATAGGTGGGGAATATGAAAGATTTATTTCTACAGTCTGGAAATATTAAGCCTAAAATGTCATAAAATAATAAAGTGTGACCTTGGTTCATGGTAGTGCGTTGCAGTTACATGACAGAACTAAATAGTTAGGCTAAAGGTAACTATAAGTTAAAGTATGCTAATGGTTATATTTTTGACCAAGTCTGATTGACAAGTTAGAGAGTTTTATTCATCAAAGGGCTGGTTTGGACGGGCTAGTTAAGTAAAAAAGCCCTGGATTAAATCCAGGGCTTTTTTATTGTAGATATCGTATCTTAGATTTCTGGTGGTGCAGAATCAAACTGACTGCGCGCCTCGAACCCATTCATGAATTCGCATCGGTGTGTATAAGCAGACAGTAGCATAGAGGGCAACATGTCCTCTTGGTAGCGCTTGGTGGCTCGATTGATGAAGTGCATATATTGCTGATTGGCCATTTCAAGGATGTTGTCCCTGACATCGTTTGGCACTTGATACTCGGTAACCAGCGATGTGTAGTTGGCACGATGCACTTGCTCTCTTTCTACTTTTAAATAACTCGCAGCAGCGATGCAGGTTGCCTCTTCATTCAGGTCATACATCATTTTTTCTGGGGATATATAAACTATGTCTTCTTGGGAGAGTGCCTGCATTGAACAAGCAATCAGGCCTAGGGTAATAAACAAACGTTTCATTGTAGGGTGTTATAAGCAAATAAGCGCAGAGAATATAGCTAAAAGATGACACTTTTATTTCTTTTTTGTGTAATAGGCCGACGTGGTATTACTAATAGAGAAAAATTGTCGCTTTATTGTAGGCACATCAATGATGAGTATAAAGCCCACTCAACCGAGCGCCAAATGGGCTAACTGTTCAATCAGTTAAGAAAATTCAACACCAAATTTGATATCGCATTCGATTGAGCCAGCATAGACATTGAAGCTTGTGTTAACAATTGATTTTTCATCATTTCAGAAGACTCAACCGCGTAGTCAGTATCGAGTATTCTACCCTTTGCCATAGCCGTGTTTTCCGACATGTTGGCCAGATTGAGTGTGTTGTGCTCTAGACGATTGATCTTGGATCCCAACTCTGAGCGAAGCTCGCTAACCTGATCTAGAAACCGGTCAATGCCATAAACCGCCGAACTCGCACCCATGGTGAGAGAATAACTAAACAGTCCACTTTTAATCCAAACAATATCGTCATCATCAGGCCAGTCCCAACGGCCTATGGTAGAAAATACACTTTCGATTTTGTCGACCAAATCAACTTCCATTTGCTCGTTGCTGGTGGTGCCAATTTGAAAGTAAGTCGGTTGTGAGAGTAATCCTGAGCCATCAACCAACTCTCTTGCTGTGTGGTCATATTCACCAAATACGCTACTGCCTGAGCCATGTTGAGTGTTGTCCATTATGTTTTTAAGCTCATAACAAAGAGCGTCCCATTCGGACTGCATGGCTTTGGTCTCTGACTCAGAGTTGGTTCCGTTGGCGGCAAGTAGAGCAAGGTCGCGCATTCGCTGACCAATATTGGTCATTTCATCCAGGGCGCTCTCTGCCGTCTGCAAAAGAGAGATCGCGTCCTGTGTATTACGTGAGGCAACACCTAAGCCATTGACTTGTGACTGCAGGCGAGTGGCAATCTGTAATCCGGCAGCATCATCAGCGGCGGAGTTGACGCGCTGGCCAGTTGATAATCGCTGCATGGCTTGGCTCATTGCACCGGTGTTTTTGTGTATTGAGCTTTGTGTGATCAGCGATAAATGATTAGTGTAAAGAGATAACATCCTTGATCCAACTTGTGATTCTAGTTCTAAATTAGGCCTCTTGGCCTAATTTTTATAGAACGACATACAGCGCATCAATAATTAAACAAGATGCATAGCTAAAATGCATAGATAAGATCTATAGGCTTAATTCAAGAGCAAGATCATGTCTCAACGCTGCGAGAGTGTGTATGAGCAGCTTCACTATTTTTTCACAGTTAATACAGTTATTTACTTTACGTCGTACGGCAACGTAACCAATATTTGAAGTCCGATCACATTATTACCCACAAATTTAGCATGGCTACCTATCTCTTCTAATATAAAACCTAATGCATATGGAGGGAGAGCGAAACCATGGTAAGGCGATTGGACACGATTTTGGTTTTGGTCAGCACCCTTTCCTTTTTTAGTGCGCCGGCATTTGGGTTGGTGGCTATCGATTCTCTGGGCTGGAAGGCCGAGGTGTCATTCGATAGCGCTAAAATACCGCTTGCAAAGATCCATACGTGGAAAGTGGAAGTCAAAGATCAAAGCAGCCAACTGGCGCCATGTGCTCCCAATTCGGTGACAGGTGATATGCCAGCCCATCGGCATGGTTTACCCACACGCCCGGTAGCGAGAGCTGCGGATAAATCAGGGGTGATTTGGGTTGAGGGCCTCAAGTTTCAGATGCCGGGTGAGTGGGAGGTGTTGATTTCGTGCGCGGATACAGTGGGGAACAACCATGAATTTAAATTCTCCTTTGTGTTGTAGATGCTTGTATCGGACATCGGCCCTTTTGATTGCTGTTCTATCACTTTCATCCTGCTGGCAAGCGGAGGGCAGTGTTAGACATCAGTGGTCCCAAATCGAGCTCAATATTCTCCAATCAATGCACTTGTCTAATCTCGACTCAATCTCTGACCCCGGTAATCGCTATATTGGCAGCGCGGATGCCATTGCATTAGGCGAGGCGTTATTCTTTAGCCCTATCTTGAGCCATGATGGTAATACCGCATGTGCCAGTTGCCACGATACGAGCCAATACTTTACCTCCGGTAATGTCAAAGACGGCCATAGGAACACGCCAACGATAGTGGGGGCCGCGACTTCACCATGGCAGTTGTGGGATGGAAAAGCCGATAGTTTATGGTCGCAGGCGTTGATCCCATTTGAAGAGCCGACTGAGCATGGAATCAGTCGTTTGGAAGTGGTTGAACTGGTTTTAGAACACTTTTTGCCGGAGTTTGTTCAGGCCTTTGGTCAAGTGGAAGAAATCCGTCAATTTGGCCAAATTAGACAGCAGCATGAGAGTCAGCCACTCGGTGAGGGATCGCAGCAGCAGTGGCAAAGCTTGTCGGCGTCCGAGCGAAACACGGTCAACAGACTGTTTGCCAAAGTTGGCAAAGCGATTGCTGCCTATGAAGCTCAGCTACTTCCAGGTGAAGCGCGTCTCGATGGCTATATCTCTGCCATTGAGCAGCAAGACTTTGCTTTAGCCGATGATTGGCTCACGCCAAGTGAAGAGGCAGGGTTAAGGATCTTTATTAGTGAAAAAGGTCAGTGTATCCGCTGTCATAATGGCCCCATGCTCTCTAATGGTGATTTTACTGTCACCGCTTCGCCGGAAAGTCAGCACGATCAAGGACGCATCAAGGTCGTTTCGTCTATCACTAAAGCGGAGTTCGGCTGCCTGAGTGAGTATTCAGACGGTCAAGAGTGCGATGAGGTACGCTACCTGAAAACCGAAGGGGCAGAGCTAATGCACGCATTTAAAGTTCCATCGCTGCGTAATATCACACTGACAGCGCCATATATGCATCAAGGCAGCCTCGGTGATCTCAATGCTGTTGTGGACTATTACAACCGTGCGCCAAGAAATGGCTTAGCCCACACCGAGCTCGAGCCACTTTACCTACTTCCTTACCAAAGAAAACAATTGGTCGATTTTTTGTCGGCACTAGAGGGGGGCATTAGTCCCACTTCCGTTTCTCGTATTCCACATAAGGAGGAATAACTAATGAGAAAAGTCATCGTACTAATAATCGTATTATTTTCCTGTCAATCCTGGGCCCATGTGCGGTGGTTTATTGATGCTGCGGAGGTTGAGTCTGTCAGCCTTCCCCAAGATAGCTTGGCCCTAGGCATCTTACTTTTTGTGCTAAGTTTCTGTTTTGTGGTCCACTACGTGACTAAAGTTGGCTTATTAGGGGGCTTTACCGCCAAACCTATCCTCCAAGAATCTTTAGTGCTTTGGCGTTTTCTGACGTTTGTGATGGCACTGTTTTTTATCCTCAACCTTATTTTGGGTGAGTTCGTTGCACCAAACCTTCAGTTGTTGACAGGGCAAGAGTGGATAGGGGTCGTTTTACAAGTGACTGTGGTGGCGGTGATGGCTGTATCGGTCAGCGTCAGCGGGCTAATCATAGTCGCACTGGCTTTGAGTCTGTTTTACCTTCAGCCGTTTTCCATCGCTATCGACTATTTTCCAGAGCTACTTGCGATTGGAACCGCGCTAGTTGTCATGGGGCCACTGCTGAATCCGGTGGATCAAGGTGTCTTTGGCAGTGTCAGTAGACGTATCGGTGGACGAGCGTTCGCGGTGAAACAGCTTCGGTTCTTATTGGGGCTGCAGCTGTTTATCTTGGGAATACATAACAAAATGATGTTACCGGGTCTTTCACTTGCTTTTGTTGAGGCCTATCCATACTACAACTTTATGCAATTGTTGGGTTGGAGTGAGTTTAGCCATATCCACTTTGTTTGGTTTGTTGGCGTTAGCGAAACACTTCTCGGTGTGATGTTGATGCTTGGCTTTGCGACACGCTGTGTGACGTCACTACTGGCGGCCATTTTTGTGACAACCACTATTGTATCGGGGCCGGCTGAAGTTTTGGGTCATATGCCGATATTTGCCATGGCTTTCTTACTTCTGTCTGAATCGACCAATATACTCCAGATTAGTGAAAAAAGAGCAAACAAAGAGCGTGAAAGTAATACATGTATAAATTGATGCTCCGTCAGTAATCTAAATATTTTACCGTACAGGAACTCATTAAATAGTGATGTTGTATGGTTTTATATATCGGTATATCTTGAAATTACACTTGCGTTAGACGTAAAGCGCTTTTATTTTGAGGGTATTTACCTGAAATCATGACTCTAAATATTATAAAGTATGCGGCCAGGTTATAGGTTAAGTTCCTCCTGGTTTTTCATCTTGAGGCCAAATGGTGGTTATTTGTAAATAGCGAAATTTGGGATGAGTTAATGTATTTACAAATTAGAGCTTTTATTTGAATATGACCAGCTCAAAGGATGTCGTATGGTAAGTGGCTTTAAAGGGCCAAATTACAGGATGTCGTGTTGTGTTATATTGATTGATTTGTTTTTATAATGCCAAATAACTGCGAGTAATGTAAGTGTTAATATATCTATACTTGATGTATTAACGATTATTTTTCAGAGCGAAGGAGTCTAATAAATAAGAATTAGGTCCACCACCACAATATATGCCTTCACCAAAAAAATTGCACAAGGAGAGTAGTGTAATGAGTATGAGTCACAAAGATGCATCAAGGTTTCTTGAGAGAGCTACTTTTGGCCCAAGAAAAGAAGAAATAGATACCGTTAAAGATATAGGTATAAATTCTTGGCTTGATGGGCAATTTAGTCATGAACCCTCTTTTCACTATGAACGATATCGATTTATTCAAGATTATCGAGCAAGTGTTAATGGTTCTAAACAGGAACACTGGAATTATCGAATTAATGCTTGGTGGGATATTGCCCTTAAATCCCAAGATCAGTTGCGCCAAAGGGTAGCGTTCGCCCTCAGTCAGTTGGTCGTGGTATCTCAAAGAGATCCCGGCTTGGCGGCGAAAAACCAAGCCGCTGGTTTGGCCAAGTACTATGACATCTTAGTGCGCAATGCTTTTGGCAGTTACGCTGATCTGCTTAAAGAGGTCAGCCGCTCCTCTCCAATGGGTGTCTTTTTGACCATCGATGGCAATATACCGCCCAGTGAAACAAGTATTCCTGATCAGAATTATGCTCGTGAACTGATGCAGTTATTTACCTTGGGTGACTGGCAAGTTGATATTGAAGGCAACTTTATCCGCGATCAAAATGGTGGGTTGATCACCTCACACAGTCAAGAAGATATCGAGGCTCTGGCGCGAGTATTTACTGGGTGGAAAGTCAAAGACTCAACCCTGATTAGCGATATGGTGGTCAATGAAAACGACCATGATCAGAATGAAAAACTGTGGCTAGGGCACACAATGCCAGCAGGTGTCTCAGCTGAGGAAGAGATGGAGTATGTGGTTGAGCGCTTGATTGAGCAGACTGAAACAGCGGTTTTGGTCAGTAAGCATCTGATTAAGCACCTAGTAACCTCTAACCCTAGCCGGGCGTATGTTGGACGTGTTGCCTCGGTATTCCAAAACTCTTTGGGTGACTTAGAGCAGGTTATAGAGGCAATTCTTACTGATTCTGAATGCTTGAGTGAAGAAGTGACGACGAGAAAGGCAAAAGAGCCAATTATCGCGTTCTCTTCACTTTGTCGGGCGCTGAATGCGAAGATGGGCGCGAACTATCCGCATCACCGAGATACCGGAATTGGTTTTGGTTACCTTGATCAGTATTCACCCAACAGGCCTACTAAGCAGGGGGCGTTAATGGCCCCAACGGTGTTCAACTTCTACGACCCTGATTATGCGCCTCTGGGAGCTATCAACGACCAAGGGTTGATTGCACCGGAGTTTGAAATTATGTCCGGTAACGATCTGACCCAGTACGGAAATTTACTCAACGACAAAATCAAAAATGCGGTCAGAGACGGAGATACAGTCAGTAAATCCGACAAGTACTTATATCTGGATATTACTCCCTTTATCGATTTGTATGAATCTGAAAAAGCGGATCTTTTTCTCGCTGAAGTCAATGATACTTTCTACAACGGTAGCATGCGTTCAGAGACATATGACTATGTGAATGAGGCGATGAATAGCTATGGATTCAATCGAGACAATTGCTGGAAAATCATCTGGTTGGTTGCCATGTCTCCAGAATTTAACGTACAAGGATGAGTAATATGAAGCTTTCTAGACGCAAATTTTTACAAAGTTCTGCTGCCTTATCAGCAACATCTTCACTTCCTTTTGCTCTTACAATTCCAAGAACTGCGCTCGCTTTTGGCAATGATGGATATCGCGCGATTGTGTGTATTGAGCTGACCGGTGGTAATGACTCAGCTAATATGGTTGTGCCTCTCTCTGGCGAATATCATGATGCATATAAGAGCAAAAGACCGGCCATTGCATTCTCACAATCTGAATTATTGGATACGGGTTGTCAGGATGACAACGGGGTTGCCGTTGGTTTACATCCGAAAATGGTGGGCGTTCATGAGTTGATGCTCCAAGGTAAAGCAACGTCTGTCTTAGGCGTTGCCCCCATGCTTGGAGTCAATAAAACGCCGCCAGGCACCCGTCGACATAATGCGATGAGAGCTGCTTGGCAATCGAGTTACACCGCTAACCAATCGCTTAGTGAGTTTGGTTGGGGTGGTCAAATTATGGATAGCCTGTCGACCGGCTCATTTTTTCCTGAGCTCCTCTCCTCGTCGAGCAACACGCTACTCAAAGGGCGTTCTGTCAGTGATCAACAGATGAATGATGACGCCAGTTTTAACCTAATGCAGTTTTTTAACTCAAGTAGCCAAGGCGAGTCGCTGTACAAGCTGCATATTTACCAACAAAGAGATAACGACTGTCCATTTATGGCGCAATATGCGCAAGAGTTTGGTGTGTTTTTTGATGCCTATGAGCAGTATACAGAAACCATTAAAGACATCGGCTTTGATCCATTGATTGAGCGCACTAGCTCACTGAGCAAACAGCTTTCCGCGGTTAAGAGAATTATAGATGCCAGTGCAAATTCAGGGGTTGTCGGCGGGCATATATTCCTGGTTAAACAAGGGGGTTATGACACGCACAGTAACCAGCTTAATCGTCACAATAGCCTATACGGTGTATTGGATACGGCTCTGTATCAGTTTAGTCAGGCGCTTGAGCAAAGTGGATTATCTGACAGCGTGACCACGTTTACCATGTCTGACTTTGGACGTACCACCCATGCCAACACTAGAGCAGGTACCGATCACGGTCATGGTGGACACCAGTTAGTGTTGGGAGGCGCGGTCAATGGTGGCAAGGTGTATGGTCAATTTGAGAATATGCTTCAGTCAGGGACGGGCCTTAAAGGGATGATTTCTCATGAATCCTATGCGATGACGTTGGCCTCATGGCTGGGGGTTGATGATAGTACTTTGATCGATGTGTTCCCCAACGCCTATGTTCAGTTCCCGACCAATCTTGGTTTTATCGGCAGCAGCACCTTATTCCTGAAAGCTTCCGAGGATGGATTTGTAAGAGGGGGGAGAGGTGCCAATGAGGTCAATAATACTCATCTTCTCTATGTGAAAGGAAAATCCAAGTGGGGCAGCAATAACTCCTTTCTTCGCATCGCGTATGTCAAATTCAATCTTGGCAGTACGACACTGTCTGATTCCGCTACATTAAAACTCTATTTGAGCGGAGTACATTCAGCCCTTGCTTCCACTAAAACGACAGTCAAAGTGGGGCTTGCAGAGAGTAATTGGTCTGAAGACTCCCTAACGTTCAACACCAAACCAGAGACCGTGAGTTGGGGAGAATCACGCAACATCTATCAAGAAGAGGCTGGGACGTGGGTCAGCTTTGATGTTAGTGATCTCATTGCTGGTCAAAGTGGCGAAGTCACACTTGTGCTCCGTCAGACAAGTATGGGTGATGGGCAAGGCGACTTGTTTTTCTCTAGCAAAGATAGCCTAGAGGGTAATGTCCCTGAGTTGGTTATCAGCAAGATTTAAATCAATGTCTTAGGTA
The DNA here is from genome assembly GCF_055391395.1 of Vibrio sabulosilitoris. Classification (NCBI taxonomy): domain Bacteria; kingdom Pseudomonadati; phylum Pseudomonadota; class Gammaproteobacteria; order Vibrionales; family Vibrionaceae; genus Vibrio; species Vibrio sabulosilitoris. Next base: position 1,228,930 of record NZ_AP029600.1, on the reverse strand, counting down.
GAAACTAGCCCAAACTCACCTATGAGCGAAAGGCTTTTAGATGCGGACTTCGTCATAGAGCAGGCGGCTCCGCTCTAATCGCTCTAAGACGTTGAGTTTAGGGCTTGGATATCACCCACCAAGCCAACCCTGCTGAATTTGCGTCTTGAGGTTACCGGCAGGTTAGTCAATAAACGACGTTATTATCAACCCGGAGGTAGTAGTGCAGCTGCCCAATACTGAACCGACTCTTACTCAAGTTCGCCATCAGTTTCCAATCGTTGACACGGATATATATTTCGATAGTGCCGGGGTTAGTCCTTTATCCATCGCCGCTGAGAGAGCCGCTAGCGCAGTGTTAAACAGTCGTATGAAGCAGGGAAAGCTCGGAATTAAGAGTCACGCGACGCAAGTCGTGGAAGGGTGTCGAACGCAACTGGCCAAGTTGCTGAGTGTGTCGAGCGATAATATTGCGTTGACGGCCAACACCACTCAAGGACTGAATCAGATTGCGCTTGGCTTAAAATGGCGGCCTGGTGATGAGATCTTGTTGCCTGACAACGAGTTTCCCGCCAACCAATACCCATGGCTCGCGCTGCAACGAAGAGGGGTGAAAATCATCCGCTTTCCGGTCGATAATGGAAAGTTTAGCCCGCAGCAGTTAAGGCCATTATTTACTTCACGTACACGGCTGCTCGCGATCAGTCATGTTGGCTACGCCACTGGCTTTACCGCGGATTTAGCGGGTTTCGGCGAGCTGTGTCATCGTCATCAAGCTGCGTTTATTGTCGATGCCGCTCAGAGCCTTGGTGCTGTCCCCATTGACCCCAAGCTATATGGTATCAGTGCATTAGCCGCGCCAGCCTGGAAATGGCTATTAGGCCTAGTTGGCCATGGGCTGCTTTATTGTGAATCTAATTTTATCGAACAACTGGCACCTTCATCAGTGGGGGTCGCCAGTGTGGCCCTTAGTGAAAGAGAAACGCCACAGTGGCCTTGTGCCTGGGCACGAGGCGCGCGGCGGTTTGAGTGTAGCTCGCTTGAAACTGCTACAAAGCCTATCTTGCACACAAAGGTACCAGCACATTCGTCAACTGAGCCAATCGTTGTTATCCCAACTCTCAAAGCTCGACCAATTGGAAACCTATCCGGATGGTGGCAGTGGTATCGTCAGCTTCCGTCATGCCAGACAGATTAATACAGCGCTGTTTGACGCCTTAACCCAAGCGAGAGTTCATGCCTCATACTGGCATGGTTGGATCCGACTGTCTCCTCATATCTATAACAATGAGGATGATCTCACGGCCCTGCTCTCACTGTTAACAAGGATAATCAACTAATGCCAAGCAAAAAGCCGATCTTGTTTGATGACCATATAAGCACCGATGAAACCGAGATTCAGTATATTCTCGATACACGAGTTGGTAAAAAAACCTACACCAAATCTATCAACAACACCCAAGTGATGTTCAATTAAGTCTCAGCGAAGACTTTGGCAAATGGGGCATCGAGGTGATGGACTTTCCCCAAGGTGTCGGCCAGTGCGTTGCTGGTGAAAGGTTGTTTGCCATCGTGAACAAACAGGTGTTCGCCTGTCCGGTCGACCTGACCATCAAAGTCGGTGAGCTTAATCACGCTAATCAAATTGAATGGTATCAACCAGCGCTGGAACGAATTGCGCAGCTTAAGCAACATCCATCTTATGGAGGGTGCCTCGGCGTTGCCCATGCCAACTCCATTGAGGTGCAAAAATGGTTGCAACCTTATACCCAACTGCCGGTTGGCGATAGACTCGAAATTAAGGAAGGATAAGATGTCACTTATTGAATTACGCTCAGACACGTTTACCTTACCAACGCTCGCGATGCGTGAAGCGATGCTTGCAGCGCCAGTCGGGGATGATGTTTATGGTGAAGATCCAAGTGTGATAGCGCTAGAGAGAAAAATGACGACAATACTGGGTAAAGAGCAAGCGCTGTTTGTCGCAAGTGGCACGATGGCCAATCAGATTGCTATTAATCTTCATTGTCGCCCTGGGGATGAGGTGTTGGTTGGGGCGAATGCTCATAATCGCTTTTTTGAGTGCGGCGCGGCAGGTTTCTTATCGGGCGTGCAAATGACTGGCGTGCCAGGCGATGGCCGTTTTGATGCCGAGCAGCTCTTGGCAAGCCTGCACTTGCCCGGAAGCCACTATGCCCCGACACGGTTAATATCGGTCGAAAACACCCACAATGTCAGTGGGGGACGGATTTGGCCGCTGGCTTTGATACGGTTTCGGTGTGTTTTTCTAAGGGACTGGGTGCTCCCGTTGGCTCAGTGATTACGGGCTCAAAGAAAATAATGTGCGAGGCGCGGCGAAAACGAAGAATGATGGGAGGGGGGATGCGTCAGGCTGGTATTTTGGCAGCCGCTTGTGAGTACGCTATCGATCATCACCAACCACAACTTGTGGACGATCACTCAAATGCTCGCCTACTTGCCCGAGGCCTAGATCGGTTGGATGGTCTCTCCATCGGCTTGGGTAGTGTCGAAACTAATATCATCATGGTCAAATCCGACCAACCTGCATCGATGCTTGCACAACAGGCAGAGCTACAAGGCCTGATGTTTTTCCCGCTTAACGATCACTATTTTAGACTGGTAACTCATCGTGATGTGAGCCGATTACAATGTGAAAAAGCGATAGAGATATTGTCAGGTTTAATGCAAGAGTAGCACGCAGAGGGGACAAGTAGCTGCCGGAATAAATCTGATATCGGTGGAAGTTGTCTAGTAGTCAGTTGTAGACAACATGGAATACTTCCCTAATCTACTAAGCAAAAGGCTTATCGGGAAAACCTCCCGATAAGCCTTTGACAGACAGAGAGTTAAGCAGTTTGTCGCGGAGCTTGTTTGCTTGGGTTAACCTCAGTCAACAAACCGCGCAGCAGGCTAAAGCAGCCTAATACCAGAATAATGGTAAACGGCAGTGCTGCGATAATCGTGATCGATTGCAGTGCTTGAATCGAATCCGTGCCGCCAATCCACAACATAACAATCGCGATAAGCGCAGAGATTACCGCCCATACCACTTTCTGCTTGATAGGTAGCTCGAGTTTGCCACCAGCGGTCATACTATCGACAACGATTGAACCCGAATCTAGCGTGGTGACAAAGAACACGATGATTAAGGCAACCGCGATAACCGACAGGATGTTGCCTATCGCGTAGGCATCCAGCATGTAGAACAGGCTGAGTGAGACGTCAGTGATCCCTTGTTCAATGCCAAGCAGGCCAACGTTATTCATGATCTGGTCGATAGCGATACCGCCAAAGAAGGTCATCCACATCGTGGTCACGATGGTCGGCACAACTAGTACGCAGATCAAAAATTCACGAATGGTACGGCCTTTCGAGATACGTGCAACGAAGATACCGAAGAATGGTGCATAAGCGACCCACCATGCCCAGTAGAACACGGTCCAGCCATGCAGCCAGGTTGTATCTTCACGTCCAGCGCTTTGGCTCAGTGGGATGATGTTTTTCACATATCCAGTGACGCCAGTAAAGAATGAGTCGAGCGTGGTGGTGAAGTTAAGGATTGCTAGAAAACCTAGGAACAAGAAGGCAATCACCATGTTAAGGTTACTCAGCACCTTTACGCCGCTGTCCATACCACGGATCACAGAGACAATCGCTAGCGCCATAATAGCTAGGATAATTGCCAGTTGTAGGAACAGGCTGTTCTCAAGGCCAAATACATGGCTGATACCACTTGCCGCTTGAGTGCCGCCAAGGCCAAGTGATGTCGCCAGACCGAATAGGATAACTAGGACTGCCATCACGTCGATGATATCGCCAATCTTACCCCATACTCGGTCACCCAACAGCGGGTAGAAAACCGAGCGGATCGCCAGGGGTAGGCCCTTGTTGTAAACGAAGTAGGCAAGCGATAATGCGGTCATGCCGTAGATTGCCCAAGCGTGGAAGCCCCAGTGGAACACAGCACTGCCAAGCGCAAGCTCACGACCTTCAGCAGTGAACGGCTCAACATCAAGCGGAGTACCAAACCAGTTAGTGAAAAACGCGGTTGGCTCTGCAACGCCCCAAAAGATGAGACCGATGCCCATGCCAGCCGCAAACAGCATCGAAATCCAAGACAGGGTTGAGTAGTCGGTGGTGGCTTTGTCGCCCCCTAGGCGGATTTTACCCAGTGGAGAGAAGGCAATGCCGATAGCGAATAGAAGCAGTATGTTTGCCCCCCACATAAAGATGAAGTCAAATTTGGACAGCGCTGCGCCCTTGACGGCATCGATGGCGGCCTTGGCGTCTGCAGGTGAGAGCACTAAAAGGGTGACGATGAAAAGAAGAGATAAACCGGCAGAAGCGGTGAAAACTGTGTTGTGGACATCCATGCCCCACTTAGTAACGTTATCTTGACCAACTTGGTAGTCTGTAGAATCTATACTGTATTTGTTTGATTTATAACTCATGCTATGAGGTTTGTGCATGCTCGATTCAACGAACGCTGCGAACAACTCCTTGTTTAAGTAATGTACGATTAGCGTGTCGATATCCGCGAGTGAGAGATAGAACCTCACGCCTTGTCTAGCCAGCGCAGAAGTACCAACAACTAATCCCAAGTCGCGTAATTTAACACAAAATGCACCAAATTAGGGAGTTTTGCCTGATTTTTTACAAATTTCAGTTGTACTGGTGGTTTTTTTCTTGGTTTTGTAGTCATATTTTTTGTCCAAATCTGATTGATAATTGAGTGGTGCTCACCTGCTATTTATGGTGTTTTTACCTTGTTGCTTATTCCAATTAATATTGAGTAAATAGTGATTAAATCTCTAATTTCATTGCATATTTGAAATTTTAGTTAACCTTGCCTTGGTTATAACGATTGAATAATTTGTCTACAGGTTTTTGGCTAGGAAAATAAGATGAAAAGCATCAGTATATTGACGTTATTATTTGTATCAGGTGTCGTCTCTGCCTCAGAGTGGGGATACGGTGAAGATAATGGGCCGGACAAGTGGGGCAGAGTCTCTAAGCTGTGTATGGAGGGGAAAAATCAAAGCCCAGTAAATCTTGGTCAGACGGTGGCTACCCAAACACACGAGCTGGATCTTGATTATTCAGGCGTGGTCACACAGCTGTTCAACAATGGGCATACACTTCAAGCGGCGATAGAGGGAGATAATATCCTATCGATTGACGATAAACAGTTTATCCTCAAGCAGTTCCATTTTCATACCCCATCAGAAAACCTGATCAGAGATAGGTCATATCCACTCGAGGCACATTTCGTTCATGCTGATAGTGAGGGTAACCTCGCGGTTGTGTCAGTGATGTATGAGATTGATACTGAAAACCGTGAAATTGGCAAATTGACGCGAGCATTGCCAAGTGAGGGTAAGCGGTATTCGCTGCAAAAACCGTTGGCCGTTGCGGATATGCTGCCAGATTACCACTCTTATTATCGTTATAATGGCTCACTGACAACGCCTCCATGCTCTGAGGGTGTACGTTGGTTTGTGCTGGCTAATACTCAATCATTGTCTCAAGCGCAGGTCAAACAGCTTAACGATGTAATGGGGGACAATAACCGCCCAGTACAAAGCCTTTGGGCGAGGCAAGTTATGTTCAGTAATTAAGGTAGCCGGTGAAATTTGGTGACATTAGCATTAATTAATGCCACCAAACTTTTGAACATAATATTTAATGCACTAATCGCATCATGCGATGGCCTTATATCGCGTGGTCACTTGGGTATTATTACAAGTAACCAAGGAGCTCAGTGTATTGATATCAGCTACCTTATTCAAAATGAGGATTAAGAAGATACCAGTGAGTAGCGTTTCCAGTGCATTGATCGCCAACGAGCAAACATAGTTAGGCTGCGTACCCACTCATCTGCCGCGATGGCAACCCAAACCCCTAACACACCAAGGCCCCAGTGCAGTCCAAGCAGGTAGCCAAGAGTAACCGAGACTCCCCACATGATAAGGATTCCCATTTTTACGGTGTAATTGATATCTCCGGCCCCTTTAAGTGCCGAGATAAAGATAAGGTTGCCGACACGTCCAGCCTCAATCAGTAGTGAACCAATCAGCAGGCTTGCCAGAAGAGCTGCAATTTCGGGGTCTTCAGTAAATAGAGCGATGATTGGTTGGCGGGCGAGTACCACCACAACTATAGCCAGTACCGACGTTGTGACACCCAGTAGATAGTACTTTTGTACCCGGCTGAATATCTCATCTAGCCACTGTTTTCCAACGAAGTAACTCGTTTGGATTTGAGTCGCCTGGCCCAGCGCTAATGCAAACGTAAAGGTGACCCTGGTGATATTTTGAGCATAGGTGTAGGCAGCCAATGAGGCTGTACCAAGTTGTACCACAATGTAGATAAGCGCGATCTGAGCTAGGTTGTAGGAGAGGATCTCGCCACCATTCATTACACCGATTTTTAGAATTTTACGATAGACATCGTTGGGAATATGGCGCCACTGGCGGTAGTGAAATTGAATGTCAGTTTGCCTAATGACCAAGAAAAGTAGCAGAGTAGCGATAATCTGACTCACAACGGTAGCAATAGCCACTCCCGTGATTCCATATACAGGTAGGCCAAATGGTTGATAAAGAGCGATATAATTACCGATAACATTGACTATCCCTGCAATGAAGTTAATCACCATTGGCGACCTTGCGTAACCATAGCTACGTAAAATGGTGGTAAGGACTACGCTAAAAGTCAGATTAAAGGTGAATAGGCCAGTAACGGAAAGATATTGGTTGCTCATTATGGCCACGTCACTTTCAAGAGCAAACAGGGCAATAATAGTTTCGGAACTAAGATAGATCATAAGGCTTAACATTAATCCGACACCAAGGCCTAGGATTAAGCTTGCGAGGCCAACTTGTGAAGATTTTAAGTGTTGATGTGCTCCATTGTATTGAGCGATCAGGATGCCAGTACCACTACTGACCATTATAGAGATCACCATGATAAAAAAGATGATCTGCGAAACAACGCCAACCGCCGATACGGCAAGGTCAGAGTAACCGGAAAGCATGAAGATATCAGTAATACCAAGCACACTTCGGAGCAAGGTTTCAATAAAAATTGGCCAGGTAAGCGCGACAATATTCATTCGCCCTTCCGTGGCATGAGAAGATGATGACATAGCTAGCTTCTATAGTTTAATTAAGATAGGGATTGTCTGGTTTTAGAAAGAGTCAACCAGTGAGCAAGCTATATTGGGACAAAACCAGATAAAAAACTATGCATTAGGCCACATATTGAGTGTGACGTGCTCACTTTATGTATGATCATTCACTGTATAGCTAATCAACCTCACTTGAAGGGCGTCGCATACAGGTTGCGGGTCAAATGACTTTGAAAAGGAACGCTATCCCTGCCGACAGTATCTTTTATATGAGCTTGTCGATTGGTTTGAAATCTGCATTATTTAGGTCGCTTGGATAGAACTTACGCGGAGTTGACCTATTTTTGAGATAAGAAAGTCGAGTTTAAAGTGTGGTAAGTTACTTGGGTATCAAAGCACAGGGACTTATCAATGCGACCAAATAAAATAGTTTTCTTGACCGGAGCTGGGATCTCAGCCAGTAGCCCGGGTATGCAAACCTTTCGTTATAAAGATGGGCTTTGGAATGAACATCCAGTGATGGAGGTGTGCAGTCCTCAGGCCCTCGAGCGCGATCCGCAGCGGGTTTTAGATTTTTATAATACGCTGCGACGTAAGGTGCACAGTATCGAGCCTAACCTTGCTCATGTGGCGTTGACCAAATTACAGCAAGAGTACCCTGGTCAGGTTTCAATTATCACGCAGAATGTCGATCCGCTCCACGAGCAAAGTGGCTCTGAAGTGATTCATATGCACGGTGAGTTATTAAAAGCGTGTTGTCCTGTCTCGCAAGAGCCTATTGATTGGCAAGGTGACATTCGTTTAGGTGAGGACTTGTGTGATTGCTGCGCGACTCCTCAACAGCTTCGACCGTGGATCACCTTCTTTGAAGAGATGCCCAAGTTTATGAGTCAGATTGAACAACTGCTCGCAAATGCTGATCTCTTCGTTGCGATTGGTACCTCGGGTAAAGTTTATCCTGCTGCTGGTTTCGTCTATGCCGCCAAGTCGAACGGTGCATATTGCATCGAGGTTAATTTAGAGCCCGGTGACTTGTGTGAGGAGTTTCACGAATCGCGCCAAGGGAATGCGACAGAGCTGGTGCCAGAATTAGTCGAGCAGTTACTTGCGGGAAGCGAAGCTTAAAGATCGTGGACTCATGATTCATTCACAAACAACGGACAGTTTGCCCTAGAGTGATGAAGAATATAATTGAATTATATTGTGCACGATAGGAGCTCCTGGGGGGAGCATTGGCGTTGCGACAAGTAAATGTTGCCATTTAGGGTGGATAGTGCTTGTGTTGAACATAGTGTTGTGGTGCAAAAATTGACCAAGAAAACATTGCCAGTGTGCCACTCAACTTGGCTTGACTCACGCGCTTTTTTACCTCAATGGCAACTTTACGGTTATCGCCTCAGTTAACAGGCCTCTTTGTAAGGCCGCTGCCTACATCACTGTCTCAGTGCTGGACAATCGTGTCATAGATTAATGGTAAACCAAAGATCGAGTCGAAAAATGGGACTTTCCAGTAATTGGTTTACATATCACGATTGGTAGGCCTATTTTTTCCGAATTCTGCGACAAACATATCAGTTAAATTGCTTATAAAACCGGCTCTTATCCGGTTTGACAAGAATTGCTACATTTTTTTTGGGCTAATGACCAACTCGTTACCGAGATCACGTAAAATTGGTTAGCCAGTTGTTATACTGAGCGCAGTACACGGGATATGTACTGTTTACAATCGATATGGATCGGCCCAATTAGGCGCTGGATTCACTATTAGGGAGTTGAAGGGTTTATTTAGTTAGGTCGGTATATATGGTATTCAATGTTGAAAAAAGTAGAAAAGGGATTAATTTCCTGTTCCTACTTAATATTGCTCTCCTCATTTTTCTGATGTCTTTGGTGGGTTGCGAGGAGGATCTAAAAGAGTTCACCGAGGTTAATAATGGTATTTACCTGCGACTTGGCCAGGCTGATATCGATAATGAACTCGACTTTGCTGATGTGGCCAGCTTCAATCATCTTGATTTCGCAGGGCTACATCTCTCGATGGATATACCGGTTGAGAGCAATGGGCACAAGGAAAGTCGTCATACGCTAGGTTCATCTTGATACTCAGTAGTGTCTATCATCGCAGCTGCATTGTAACGACGCTCTTACCCTTTGCTCTATGCTTCTTTCCACATACCTGAGACAGCGTCATCAGGTCAGTTAGGCGTAGGAGCCACGTTTAATTACCCTCCAAATCAACAATGAGTGACAAAACTGTGCGCTCACACAGAATCAAAAACTTTTCTTTGTATAAAAATCAAACACTCTTTCCTTCACACTCCAGTCTGTTACAGTAATCACAAAAGCTTTTCATTGCGACCATTGGTTGAGTGAGGCTGTCTTTCGTCACGTGTTTTCTCAGTGGGTATAGTGTAATGGGCGCAACGGCATAAGAATCTGCCGTTGTTTGTGCGATCTTGTAAAGGGTTGTCGGATCGCGTTGATATAAAACAGAGGACTCGTTTTACATGGACTATTTCGACCTATTTGCCTTGGGTAACTTTGCTGCTTATTTCGCCACTGCGCTGGTGACCTTGCTGATTTTCAAGTATACCGTCATCGCCATTACACCCTATCAAGAGTGGCGCTTGATCAAAGAAGAGAAAAACGTTGCGGCGGCGGTCGCGCTTGGTGGGTCATTATTGGGTTTTAGCATCGCCATTAACGGGGTGCTGCAAAACGCGGTCAACTACATTGATTTTGCTATCTGGTCTTTAGTTGCCCTGTTCGCTCAGGTTATCTCGATCATCATCGTGCGTTTTGTCTTTATGCCTAAGTTTGTTGAACGGATAGAGAATAACGAGCTCGGAGCCGCTATTGTCGCCGCAGCGATGTATATTGCCGTTGGATTGCTTAACGCTGGCTCAATGACTTACTAAGAGGTGATGTTGTGAATAAGAGACAAGGTCACGTTAACTTAGGTCGGCATATGATCGGTGACCGTGCACCCATCGTGCTGTTTTTGGGTCTCGGTGCCGCGGTAACGCTGGGTGGATGCGATACCAAGAATGAGCCCTATTATTCGTTTACTAGCATGGACACCTGTGAGAAGACCCTTCCGGGCCAATGTGATGCTGCCTACAAACTGGCTGAACAAGAGGCCAAACGTACAGCGCTGAAGTACATGCTTGAACAGGAGTGTAGCCGAGACTTTGGCGCTAATATTTGTGTCAAAGATGAGCAAGGGGTGTGGTCGCCGCGTATGGCAGGTTTCATTACTCACAAGGACTCTAGTGTGTCTTTTGCCCAGCCGTTTTTCACTACGCTCAATCCTGATCTTAGCCTCTATGGCCAGGCGTTTATGGCAGATGGTCGAGAGATTGCCGATCTGCGAGATATGGATGGTCTTAATCTCGACCTCAGTCGTGATTATGCTAAGCCGCTGTCAACCTCGCGCTTAGAGCAGGTTGCCAACACTCAGGAAAATCAGGACTCAACAGCGGATGGACGCTCACAGAGTGGGTCGTTGGTTAACTCATTGCTTGGGGCTTATATCCTCTCAGAAGTAATTGATGAGACTGGGGACTACCTGAGCGAGCGTGAGCGCACTAAGCGCTATCAACAGTGTCTGCAATCCGGGCGCAATAACTGTGACCAATATCGAGTGTCTTCTGGTACGGCGCGGATAGGGAGCATGACGACAGGCAGAGCTGGCTCACAATTAGAGACCAAAGCTCAAAAAACGAACAGTACCTATAAAAGCACTGCGCCAGTGAAAACCAAATCCAAGGGCGGCTTTGGCAGCTCAGGGCGCTCATTTGGTGGCTTTGGCGGGTAGGGTTCGTCATGTTTCAGGTGGATATTGAGCCGCGTCCTAACTGGCAGCAACGACTGCTAGAGCTTGGTTTTGACTTCTACGAGGTATCAAGCCGACACCCCTATTGGTGTGAAAATCAGTATATTCAGTTAACGCGATCGCAGGTTGATCATATTGACCAGGTCAGTGAGGCGTTACATCAATTGGCTGTTGATGCAGTCAGCTATGTGTTTGAGCATGACTTACTTGATCTATTCGGTCTGCCAAGTCGGCATCATAAGCTGTTACGTGACTCCTGGCAGAGCGACAAAACCTATCTCTATGGTCGTTTCGACTTTGCTTGGGATGGTGTCAGTGAGCCCAAGCTACTGGAATACAATGCTCAGACGCCTACCTCGTTGTTTGAGGCCTCAGTGGCGGCTTGGGACTGGATGCGTCAGTGTGTAGAGCAGGGCAAGCTGCCTAGGCATGCAGATCAATTTAACCTGCTCGATGAGCGCATTATCACTCAATTTGCCTATCTTAGACAAACTAAACTATTGCGCTCGAACGTTCTCCATTTGGCCTGTGATGAGACCTCTTCAGAGGACTTGCGCACCGTGACCTACCTAGCGGCTTGTGCCAGTGATGCAGGATTTGAGTGCGTGATCGTGGATATCAATCATATCCAGCTGAGCGTGGATAATCGCTTCGCGGATCACAATTCCAAGCCAATTGATGGCTTGTTTTCACTTTATCCCTATGAATTTGCGCTGCTTGATGAGTATGGCGACTATATTGCAGAGAGTGGGTGTGTGTTTATCGAACCACTGTGGAAGGTATTACTGAGCTCAAAAGCCCTACTGCCAATCATGTGGCAATTGAATCCGGGACACAAAAATCTGCTTGAGTGCTATTTTGCCGATGATCCTCGAGCAGAGCAGATCCCGCAGCGGGTGATGAAACCCGTATTCAGTCGTGAGGGCGCGAATATCAGCATTGTGATGAACGGAGACTGTATTGAGGGAACCTCTGGTCACTATGGCGCAGAGGGCTTTGTTAGCCAAGCATACGCACCGCTAGTCGAATTTGGTCGAGGACGATGTGTGGTTGGGTCATGGATGATCGGTCATACCGCTTGTGGGATCTCGTTTAGAGAGTCTGACAGGCTGATCACCAATGACATCGCACGCTTCGTCCCGCATGTATTTTTTGAATAAAAGGAACTTTAACATGGCACTAGAAGATATCAGAGCGCATCTCGATGCATCGGATCATAACTGGACTGTTGAGGAGATTGAGGGAGGCTTGACGATTGTCAATGAGGATGGCGTGCTGGCGCACCTGATCTTGACTGAGCATCAGATGATCATTGAGTCATTGCTCTTTCCGGTAGAGGCGATTGAGGATGTGGCGAAGTTTGATGATTTGATGATGTTTGCCCAGAAAAAACTGCCACTCACATCGGTAGGTAAGACGATTGTCGCCAAGCAAAAGTTCTACGCAGCGTTTGGTGCGCTCTCTGCGGATTCCAAGTTTGAGAATATCGAATTAGAAGTGGTGATGTTGTATCAAAACATCACTGAGTTATTAGACTTTTCAGCTGATTTTCTTCGCGTTACAACGGAAACTAATTAAAGGGTAGGTCACTATGTCAGCATTTAAACGACTATGGACAGGTATAAAAGGCATCGTCAATAACGAAGTAGAAGCGATTGCAGATAAGAACGCTATCCCTGAGCTTCAGCAGGCCACACGTGAGGCGAAAGCGGAGATCCAGACACTGGATCAGAATATCGCCAAAACCCGTGGTGAGCGTAAGTTAGCTGATAACGAGATTGCTGAGTTGCAAGCCAAGATTGCTGGCTATGAAGAGAACGTGCGAGAGTTTGCAGCTCAAGAAAACATGGAGATGGCGACCAAGATTGCTGCAGAGATTGCCAATCAAAGGCCTAAACTCGACGCAGCGCAGGCAAGGCGTGATGCGATTTTGGCCAATGAGAACAAGATGATTGCGATTGTGCAAAATCTTAAAGAGCAGATCACTGGGATGGAGCAAGAAATCGCTCAGATCGAGAGTACGGAGAAGCTTCAGCGTGCCCAAGCCGCCACTTTGAACGTCACTGCGGGGCTGGAGTCAAAATCTAAGACCGCGCTTGAAGCACTTGAGCGTACTAAAAAGCGGCAAAAAAGCCGTGCTGCGGAGCTTGAGGCCGCAACGGAGTTGGCCGCGGAAGCGGAAGCGCCCAAAGGGATTGATGCCGAGATTGCAGCTGCTAAGGCGGGTAACAGTAATGCAGCGCAATCAGAGCTTGAGCGCATCCTTGCGGGTAAAAAGTGACGAATAGAGCCGACTGGGTAGGCGGTCAGTGAGCCGCTTGTCGGATAGGCATTGCAAGTAGGTAATGGAAGCTGGCTATGTTTGATTCTTTGAAAAAACTATTTGCGGTTAAATCGGGGCCAGAGCCGATAGTAAAGCCTGAGCCGCCCGAGTTACTTGGGTTACGTCTAGGTGCGTCATTGACCATAGACCCGATTAAACTGGATTTGATCCAGCCTGCACTGACGATTGACGGGGCAAATCCAGATCAAGTAATCGAAGCGGTTGGGGTTGTCAGGCTCGATCAGCAAAGAAAAATTGTCCGTTATTACACTGACGATGAGGCTTTTTTGCAGGTCCAGCTTGATGGAGAGCACATTCAGGAGCTGTCACTGTGGTACTTCTTCGATAGCAAAGGCGTCATTGAAGCTGACTGGCAAGCGCTACTTGACCACCAAGTTGCCACTGGTCGCTACGAGCTGGATGGTCAAATCTTCAATCAATCATGGCAAGGTGAGCAGGTCGAGCTTCTCACTGAGACCACTTATCACCGCGATGGTAGCGTCTCAGAGACGGATCAATTCTGTATGGCGTATTATCGCGACGTCGACAATCCCCACCTTGATATTGAGATGCTGCTTGTCAGCGCTGAAGAGAAACATAATACCGTAACGCAACGTCTAGATAGAGAGTTGGTACGCTCAACCGGCTTTATGCTCAACACTATCGATATTCGTAATAATTGAACTTATGCAGATGACAAAAACGCTGATCAAGCTCTGGGATGACTATTTTTCACGACTGGCGGAAGGCTTGAGTAAGGTCAATGCGGGAGCAATCGCGCTGGGTTTTGCGCTTTTGGTCTACGCGGTGTACTACCTTTTGGGCGAGTACGAGTTGATTGCCTCGCCAATCCGCTTTGCCTATCTGCTGGTGGTGACGGGAAGTACCGTGGGCTACGGCGACTTTAGCCCAAGCACTGAGTTGGGGCAGCTATTTACCGCCTTTTTTGTTATTCCCGTCGCCATTGGTATGTTTGGTCTGATTGCAGGGAAAATCATCGCTAAGGTCGCTAGCATTTGGTATAGGAAACTTAAAGGAATGCACACAGTAAATCTCAAGAATCACATTGTTGTTATCGGTTACAATCGTAATCGCACCCCTTCCTTAGTCCGCCAGCTGATACGTGAGGAAACGCGTAAAATTGTGTTAGTGTCGTGCGAGCAGGTGGAAAATCCAATGCCTGATATGGTGGAGTTCGTCAATGTGCCCTCGTTTACCAATGAGGAGGAACTCAGTCGGGTAGCGCTTGATTGTGCCAGCTGTATTATTGTCGATACCGATAGTGATGAGAATACCCTGACCATTGCCCTTTTTGTCAGCCAGCTGAACAACACCGCCCATTTAGTGGCGCACTTTATCGATATCGTCAAGGGACGGATATTAAAGCAGCAGTACCCCAATGCGGAGATCATTTCAAACCTGAGCACCGAGCTGCTTGCTAAATCAGTGATTGATTCAGGCTCGTCACTGGTCCATAGCGAACTGGTGTCGGCTACCCATGGACAAACCCAATACAGTATTGAGGTGACAGGTAAGCACAGCTTTGTACTACGTGATGTGTTTATGCTGTTTAAGGAAGAAACCGAAGCAACCATTATCGGCTTGAGACGTCAAGGCGTGGATGCAGTAGTGCTTAATGTCAATCTCTCTACCGTGATCAACCCCCAAGATACCTTGTATTACATCAGCGACGAGCGAATCCAATTCGATAACTGGCCAGTCGGTGAGGGGTAGTCCTTCTCCTATCCCCTTCAGCAGAGCCCCTAGTGTCGCTAAATGACCTATTAGCCTTGCCAGCTTGGTATTGTTTTCTGGGATCGCAGTAATGGTTGTGATGATCCTTGCCCCTATTTCTCTATCAAACGAAATAGATCGGAAATCGAGAAAGCAGCCGGGCAAGTGCTGCTAAGGTTTGTTTTCGATACTTTATTGTTTTTTAGTACAACGCTTTAAATAGATAGATTTTATATTAACTTTAATGATATGGCGGAGTAGCGATGAAAAGTAGATAAATTAGCTTATATGTTATTGTGGTTCTGTGGGTGGTTTTTAATATATATTGTGCAGTGGTCATCCAAATAGACTATCTTGAAGTACTAGGTTGATTATTAACTATTGGCAGACTATTATGCCTATCTCTGTCGCTACAATATAACCTTAACTGGTAAAGCTTGAGGTCATCTTACGATACATTCCAGGTGAAACGCCTTTAATTTGTTTGAAGTTTCGGTTAAAGCTCGAAACGGTGGGAAAGCCGACCGAAAAACCAATATCGGCGATCCCCTTAGAGCTCTTAAGAAGCAGGTTTGCTGCAGCCTCAATCCTAACTTGAGTAATATAACTCATTGGCGATGTACCAGTTTGGGCTTTAAATGCACGACAAAACGCATTTTTGTTCATATGAGTCTGTTGGGCAATATCGTCAAGGTTGATTTCGCGATGATAGTTACTATTAATCCACTCTATCGAAGCGTGAATCTTTGTCGTTGACTGAATTTCAATATCTTGTTCTATCTGAGTCGACAAGAACTCCAATTGAGCGTTAATGTTCACTTCCGACAACAGTTGTAAGAATGTAATCACTGAGCTTACGCCCTTGGCTTGAATAAGCTCAGCCATCGACGAAAATAGAGACTCAGGGGCGTGACGAATGACCATGCCATGCTTCGCATGACTTATCATTTTGGCGATGCGATCCAGTTCTGGTGTTTCAGTAAAGAGTGACCCAAAACAATCGGGAGTAAACTGTAATACATAGGAATACAATGGCTGCTTTTCTCCCCGTGTGGTTTGAAAACGGTGCGGGACGTTAGAGCCAATAAAAAAAATATCACCCGCTTGAAAGTCACAAGTTGTATTACCAATCAATACCTTACCAAAGCCTTTGGTAATAAATACCAATTCTGTCTCATGATGAAAATGATACGGATGCTCAAATTCACTCGACTCAAATTCGTATGCCGTAAAAGAGTGATGGTCTCTAGAAATGTTTTCAACCGTTGGTTTCACATTGCCCCTTCCATAATCAGCCTGCAGTTAGGTTACTTGGGTATATAAAATTATTTGCGAGTGATCTATTTCACGCTTTTATCCAATGCTAATTTTTAACCATTTTAGGCGAATTTCTGCGCAGAATCGTTGCGCTACCCCCGATAAGATGAATTTAGTTAGGAATAAGGAGAAACCTAATGCTGTAATCAGATATTTCCCAACTGATAAGGTTATCTTCCCCCTTTCTGGTTTACCATGCGCGTCTTAATTCGCTGACTTTACGCAGCCAAATGATTCAAAGCATATAGGTTGCCGAGCAGTACGATTAGCGAGATAAGTCGTTGCCCAATAATATCCTGGGCGGCGCTGTTGATTGGACAACAGTCGACCGCAAATCACCTCACAAAAAGAGGACGAGTTATGATTATTCCAATCTCTTTCGCACTCGTAACCGGCGCTGTCGCCATCGGCTCTTGGTACAAGGTTCGACGCAAATCGACCAAGCAAGAGTCGGCCAATTCGTATTTTCTTGCCGGTCGCGGCCTAACTGGGGTGCTGATCGCCTCATCATTGATGCTCACCAATCTTTCGACTGAGCAGCTAGTGGGTCTGAATGCACAAGGTTATACCGCCAACATGACTCCTATGGCATGGGAGGTGTGTGCGGCGTTGACCTTGGTCGTGGTGGCGCTGTATCTGTTACCCAAGTACCTCAGTGGCGGAGTGACGACCATTCCGGAGTTTATCGAGGATCGCTTTGGCAAGAGCACCATGTACTTCTGTACCTTCTTGTTTCTATTCGGCTATATCCTGAATTTGCTCCCGCCAATCTTATATACCGGCTCGGTGGCTCTAGGCGGGATCTTTGATATCTCGGGCATCTTTGGGGTTTCTTACTGGGGCGCGATTTGGATCATGGTTGTGTCGATTGGTTTGGTCGGTGCGGCGTACGCGGTTTTCGGTGGCCTAAAAGCCATTGCTTACTCAGATACCTTTAACGGTGTTGGACTGCTGATCGGTGGGGTGATCGTCATTCCTATGTTTGGCTTGGCGGCGCTTGGTGATGGCAGCGTGGTGGCGGGTTTCCAGCACTTGATGACCGAACATCCAGAGAAGCTAAATGCCATCGGCGGTAAGGATGACCCGGTTCCATTTTCGACCTTCTTCACCGGCATGCTGATCCTCAATTTGTTCTACTGGGGAACTAACCAATCGATTATCCAGCGAGCACTGGGTGCACAAAACCTAGCAGAAGGGCAAAAAGGGGTATTGTGGGCAGGTATGCTCAAGCTAGCCGGTCCAATGTTCCTACTGATACCCGGTATCATCGCCTTTGCTATGTTTGGTCCTGACTTACCCAATGGTGAGGTGGCTTATCCCATGCTAGTGCGTGAAGTGCTGCCCACCCCATTGGTCGGCTTTTTCGCTGCAGTGTTATTTGGCGCGATCCTAAGTTCATTTAACTCCGTTCTGCACAGTACCTCGACCCTATTTACGCTAAACGTCTATAAGCCATTGCTAAACCCTAAGGCGAATGATGGCGATTTGGTCCGAGTCGGCAAGCGCTTTGGCGCGGTGATCGGTTTGTTTGCCATCTTTGTTGCACCGTTTATCTATTATGCCCCAGAAGGCTTCTATCAATACTTTCAAACCATCAATAGCTTCTACATGGCGCCAATGTTTACCGTCATTGTGGTCGGCTTGATCACACGTCGCGTGCCTGCGATGGCAGCCAATATCGGCATTGTGGTGTTTATGGTTGCCTACGCACTAACCAGTTTTGTCTATCAACCGGATATCCACTTCCTTCATCTCACCGGCTTACTGTTTGTGTCAGTAGGGCTGCTGATGATGGTAATTGGTTATTTCTTCCCGCAAGCGAAGGCGCATCAGCCTAAAAAAGCCAATGCGGTTGAGCTCAAACCTTGGAAGCACGCCAAGCCGTTTTCGGTGGCGATCTGCCTTGGTGTGGTATTGCTTTATATCATCTTCTCACCACTGGGCATTGCCAAGTAGTGACATGTCCAGACTCAGCCATTTTGTGCAGAGTCTGGGCGCGATTAGAACTCAGCACCAGTCAGTAGATACAAAGATTATTTTAAGAAATATGCAGTGAATCTATCCAATAATTGATTGAGACAGGAGTGTTATCCATGACAATCCAAAACCTACATCCACAGACCCTAGCCTTTGTTGAAACCAACCCAATGCCATTTCTACTCAATGGTGAATGGGTCCAATCGAAACACACGATAGGCGCTCATAACCCGGCAACAGGCGCACCGATTGCAACCGTGTCGCTCGGTGATGCAGAAGATGTCGATAAAGCGGTGCTCGCCGCTGATCAAGCGTTCAAAACTTGGCGCAAAACCACACCAAAGTCTCGCGCAGATAAGATGCTCAAATTAGCCGAGCTGGTGATGCGTGACTGTCAGATTTTAGCCGAGCTAGAGTGTATCGATGTCGGCAAACCAGTCGCGGCAGCGGCAGGCTTTGATGTCCCTTTCTGTGCTCAGTGCTTTGAATATTATGCTCAGGTAGCGATTGAGACAGAGTATGAGTGTGAGCTTGGTCTAGAAGTGACAGATAGTCAGACGGTCAAGCGCCCTTACGGCGTGGCAGGATTTATTTTCCCGTGGAACTTCCCTTTGACCTTGTGTGCATGGGGTATTGCACCTGCGTTGGCCGCAGGTAATACGGTAGTGATAAAACCAGCCTCAGAAACTCTGCTATCAACTTTGTATTTTGCCAAGTTAATTGAAGAGGCGGGCTTCCCGGCTGGAACGGTCAATATAGTGCCCGGACGCGGCGGGGTAGTGGGTGAGGCATTGATGAATCACCCTAAAGTCAAATTGATGTCGTTTACAGGCTCAACGGAAGTTGGTCGCCGAATTGGTGAGGTCTGTGGGCGTAATTTAGTCCCCGCTAAGTTGGAGTTGGGGGGCAAAGGTGCGGCGGTGATCTGTCAAGACGCGGATATTGATCTTGCAGTGGAAGGGCTATCGGGAGCCATCACGCTCAACGCCGGACAAGTATGTTGTACTGCTTCTCGTTGGTATGTGCATGAGTCAATCTACGATGAGTTTGTCGCTAAGGCCAAGGCTAAGTTTGAGGCATTAAAACTTGGTAATGGGCTGGATGACAGCACTGAAATGGGGCCAATGTGCACCCAAAAACAGATGTCAAAGGTGCTTGAGTGTATTGCAGAGGCTCAGGCCGCTGGGGCAGAAGTGGTCACCGGTGGTCGGCGCGAGATGTCGGGTGAGCTAGACCGTGGGTACTTTATTCAGCCAACACTTTTAGCCGGCAGTGATGACAACCCTTGGGCGCAGGATGAGATTTTTGGGCCTGTAGCATTCTTACTCAAATTTACAGACGAAGACGAAGTGGTTGAGAGAGCCAACCTTAATCCATATGGCTTGGCAAATAGCGTTTGGACTCGAGACGCGGCGAAGGCCAAACGAATTGCGGCAGAGTTGGTTGCAGGTAATAGCTGGATCAACGCACACAATGTGTTTGAGTATGGTTTGCACTATGGTGCATGCAACCAAAGTGGCTGTGGTGGTGGTGTGAACAGCAGGGCGACCTTTGAGGGGTACCTACGCCATCAATCTGTTGCCGCGATTCGCTGAGGTAAGGCATGATTTTAGACACCTTGAAAAAACACCAAATCGTGTCAAGTGATCATGCCACGGCCACCCCACTGACCGGTGGGGTGAGCTGCGAGATCTATTTGATAGAGGATGGTGAGCGTCGTTTTGTTGCCAAGCGTGCACTTGAGAAGCTGCGCGTCAAGCAAGATTGGTTTGCAGACACCAGCCGGAACTTGTACGAGCAACGCTATCTAAAATACGTCGGGCAGCGCTTCCCACATTATGTACCAAAGGTTCTTCATGCGCTTGAGCAGGAGCGTCTATTTGTCATGGAGTATTTTCCTACTCAGTTCAAGGATTGGAAAAAGTACTTAATGAAACGCGAGCTGGATACTCAAGTCGCTCATCAATTAGCCACTGCGCTGGCGGATATTCACCTTGTCAGCTGGAGAGACACAGAAGCGATCGACCTGTTTGACTCGGATGAAAACTTTCATCAACTGCGTCTATCGCCGTATTTTGAAAGTTTAAAGGCGCGTTATCCCGCCCTGTCATCATTGTTAACAGAGACCTGTAAGGAAGTCGCTGAGACTAAATACTGCCTCGTACATGGCGATTTTAGCCCCAAAAATATCTTAGTTGCTGGGCAGAAAATCAAGGTTGTGGATTGTGAGGTGGCTTGGTATGGGGACCCGGCGTTTGATGTGGCGTTTATGCTTCATCATTTACTGCTCAAATCACATCACTTTAATGATCCGAACTACCTAGTGCTTGCCAGTGACTTTACCAACACCTATCGAGATGTCCTTGGCGAGGAAAAATTCACCCTCGTCAATGAGCAACGGGTGGCCAAATTGACCCTGTTAATGGCACTGGCGCGCGTCGATGGTAAATCACCGGTGGAATATCTGGACCAACACCAACAACAGGCCGTTCGCCAGTGGTGTTGCTCTGCCATTGAGAATCAGCAATTTAATTTAGAAACTATCTTTAACGGAGTGAAGTCTCATGAAAATTGTCTCAATTGATGCCTATCAGATTTTTGATTCGCGCGGTCAGCCGACCGTTGAAGCGTTAGTGAGCCTTGATACTGGCGAGGTGGGGATGGGCACAGTACCATCGGGTGCATCCACTGGACAGTTTGAGGCGCTAGAGCTGCGAGATGGCGATTTATCCTGTTTTCTCGGCAAGTCGGTGTATCAAGCAATAGCCAATATCAAGGACATCATTCAGCCGGAATTGGTCGGGATGAGTGTTGAGTGCCAAAAGACCCTAGATAGTAAAATGTGCGAGCTTGATGGTACGGCAAATAAGAGTCGTTTAGGTGCCAATGCCATTCTCGCGGTATCGCTCGCGATAGCGGATGCAAAGGCGAAAGCGATCAAACAACCTTTGTATCGAAGCCTGGTACCGCAGAACTCAGACTTCTTGTTACCTTTGCCTGAAATTCAATTGGTTGGTGGTGGAGCTCACGCACAGTGGCGCACTGATATTCAGGACTTTTTATTGATTGTAAATGGAGCTAAAACCTATCAAGAGACACTGGAAGTCACGTACAACATCTATCGCACTGGAGAAAACTTACTCAAGAGCCGTGGGTTGCTTGCGGGAGCCGCTGATGAGGGCGGTTTTTGGCCGACTTTTGATAGCCATGGTGAGATATTTGATTTTGTGGTTGAGGCAATCGAAAAGGCGGGTTACAAACCAGGGCGTGATGTCTCGATCTCTTTGGATATTGCGGCGAGCGACCTCTACTCTGAAGGCAAATATCACCTGCCACTTGATGGTATGAGTTATAGCTCAGAGGAGTTTCTTCAATTGATGCTGGACTGGTGTGAAAAATACCCAATTCTCTCGATTGAAGACCCGTTTGCGGATATCGATTTTGCCATGTGGCAGCGTTTTACCGCCGAGGTGGGTGAAAAAGTTCAGGTCATCGGTGATGACTTGTTTACCACTAACATTGAGCGGATAAAACTTGGCATTGAACAGAAGCTGGCCAACAGTGTGTTGATCAAGCTCAACCAGATTGGTACCGTTTCTGAAACCATCGATGCGATCCGATTAACCCAAGAAGCGGGTTGGTTGCCTGTGGTATCCGCTCGCTCTGGGGAGACAGAGGATGCCTTTATTAGCCACCTAGCAATCGCGGCCAACGCGGGTCAACTTAAAGTCGGCTCGTTTACCCGCAGTGAACGCATGGTGAAGTGGAATGAGGTGATCAGGATTGAACACCAACTCCAGGGGCAATCCCGCTTTATTGGCGGTGAGATCTATCAACAGCTGGGGAAAAGTGTATCGATCGCTTGATATGAAGCCAGTTCGTGCGTGCTCTGATGACGAGAGGCGGCGAACAACACAATGAGGCGTGCTACTGTCAGCTCGCCTGTTGACTTGCGAAACTCGCTCCACAAACTCGGGCCAAGATGCCCGAGTTTGTTCGTTTAGCGATGGAAATAGATTGTAGGGGGTTATATCGCGCTTGTGATGTTTAGTGTGGGCTTATGACTCAATGTTTGAAACTGAAAAAGCATCACTCAATATCACGCGCACTGTAGAGAAAGGAGCAATGACCAGCGCTTAAATCATACTCAGATCACTTATTTCACTCACAATATTGATACTAAGAAAGATATCTATTATACCAATCTATGATCTTCGGCACATAGTCACATGACGTACTTACCATTTATATGATCAGTGTCGCACATCATATATGTCGGTATACCAATGTAAACGTTTACCCTGTACTTTGGTCGCTCAATTGTTAGTAAGTAATAAACCAATTTCGTCAGGAAGTAGTTATGGTTCATCACACCCGGAATGCCATGAAGTATGCATTAATTGTTGCTTTAGGTGGCTTTGTCTTTGGCCTCGACGCCGCGATCATATCTGGTACGATTCGATACATTAGTGTCGAATTTGGCTTATCAGATCTTCAGATAGGTACTGTAGTTAGCGCACCTAGCTTAGGGGCAATCATTGCTCTGTTTGTTGCTGGTAAAGCTGCCGATGCATGGGGGCGAAAGACAACCTTGCTTGTGATCGCCGGGTTGTATGTCTTCTCTGCGATTGGTTCAGCGTTAGCCCCTAGTTACGAAGTATTGGTTGCTGCTCGCTTTGTTGGTGGCCTAGCCTTTAGTTCTCTCTCTCTTGCCTCTATGTATATTGGAGAAGTCGCGCCATCTCGATTACGCGGTAAGCTTGTCTCAGCAAATCAGTTCAATATCGTTATTGGCCTCTCAGCTGCGTACTTTATCAATTACTACTTGGTAACCAATACTAACGAGTCAATTTATTTGCTCTCAGAAGCAGGCCTATGGCGTGCGATGCTCGCTTCAGAATTGATCCCAGCCATTGCCTGGCTTTGCCTGCTATTTACGGTGCCAGAATCACCACGCTGGCTGATCCTAAAAGGTCGACCAAAAGAAGCGAAGAAGGTACTTGGCCTACTATACTCCCCAGAAGAAATCATGGAGACGGTTAAGAACATTAATGCCAGTATGGATGTTGACAAGCAGCCATCTTTCTCTAGCCAGTTCCGCCAACTACTCAAGTCAAAGTATCGTAGTGCTCTTATCATTGGCGTCACCATTGCTATTGTGCAGGGTGTGACCGGAATGAATGCCATTCTATTCTATGCCCCAACCGTGTTTGAACAGGTAGGTTTTAGTGGTGATGTCGCCTTCAAACAAGCGATCTATGTTGGACTTGTGAGTGTTGTGTTTACAATTCTAGCGATTGCTTTCATTGACAAATTAGGCCGCAGACCGCTACTGATCATCGGCCTCAGCTGCGCTTTGCTAAGCCACCTTACTTGCTGGTATAGCTTCAACAGCGCAAGCTATCAGCTGACTGAGCAACGCGTAGAAGCGCTCAGTGAATCAATCGAAACTCAGCCGTTAGCTGCGATTGTTGGCGTTGAATATCACAGCGACGTTGAGTTTAAAACAGCTCTGTCTTCACTCTACTCTCAAAATGAGCTAAGACAGTATGAGGCACAAATTATCCAGAGTGCGATTTCGGTTAACCCATATTTAGTCTTGTTTGGTATCCTTGCATTTATTGCAGCTTTCCACATCTCTATCGGGCCGATTATGTGGGTGCTCTTTTCCGAGATATTCTCTAACTCGGTAAGAAGTGTCGCGATACCGCTATCGGCAATCGTAACGAGTATCACAAGCTACCTTATCCAGCAATTTTTCCCTTGGCAGCTAGCTAATTTGGGGGCCGCAAATACCTTCCTTATGTACGCGCTATTTAGCGGCATAGGTCTGGTGTTTATTGTTAAGTTGTTACCAGAGACCAAAGACAAGTCTATCGAGCAAATTGAGCAGTTGCTGAGCCGTGAAAAGCCAACCAATGCTCAGCTCGCGACAAGTAACTCTTAAGCCTCTATTGCTCGAAATAGCAATGTGATTATGATGGATTCTGCTGTACCTAACGGGACCCTGTCTATATCGACAATATCCATCATTTAAATCGTGATGTTGGAATGGAGCCTAATAACCTGACAGTTTAGGTTATACAGGCTCCATTAAGAGCGAAAGGGGAGGGGAAAGTAAAAGCTCTCTCTTCGTTATATTGCTAATTACGGTGACCTTTGGACTTAGCTTTAAAACCATCTCACAATGAGGTTAATTTAGCATTGCTCTTGACTTGCTAAACGCGCTGGACAAACTCGGGATCAAATAGATGCCCGAGTTTGTCATTCTTGGTTTGTAGATAGGCTTTATTGTGTGGGTTATGCCCCTCTTGTAATGGGACTCGCTCGACGATATTGATTTGAGCTTTTTTCAGAGCGGCTATTTTTCGAGGGTTGTTGGTCATCAAACGCACCGAGTCTACGTGAAAATGTTGCAGGATTTCTTTGCAAAATGTGTAGTCACGAGCATCGGCATCAAAGCCAAGGCGCTCGTTGGCTTCCACGGTGTCGGCGCCTTTGTCTTGCAGGTTGTAGGCACGGATCTTGTTCATCAGACCAATACCACGGCCTTCTTGGCGTAAGTAAAGCAGTATTCCGCAGCCTTCTTCAGTTATATTGTGCAGCGCACGATTAAGTTGAAAGCCGCAATCACAGCGCGTGCTAAACAGCGCATCTCCGGTTAGGCATTCTGAATGTAACCGAACCAAGGGCACTTGGTTGCCATTCAGGTCACCATAGACGAGTGCAACATGCTCTTTTCCGTTGGCCCGCTCAAGAAAACCATACATCATGAATGTTCCCCAACGAGTGGGCAGCTTTGCTTGTGAGATAAACTCCACCAAATTAGCCGGTTTGATACGCTTAAGCTCGGCACGGATGTTCATTAAGATCTCACCTAAGTGGTTTTCACCACTACCATCACCACCATCTCCCCAGAAGGCATCCTTGTGAGAATGCTCGGTTAAATGAGCACTGGCGGTATTAATCAGCCTTTGCGCAAGCTCAGTATTCTGGAGGAACTTCTCTCGCACGATATAACTCATCACCGAGAGTTTTTGTTGATCCCAGTCTTTGCGCACCAGATGTTGATACTTACGGCTTAACGCGAAGGCCTCACAAGGCGTTTCGGCCTCAAGAATTTGTTGTTGCAAACTAGGGTCAGTAAACTTTTGCGCTTGATAATAGTGTTCACTGGTTGGCCAGGATATTGACGAGACTTTGATCGGGGCCGAACAAAAGTTAGAAAGGAAGCCATACGGCTCGTCTGGCTCGTAAAAAAAAATCTGTTCACTCATAGTCGTCCCCTGACTGCTAATAATTATCAGTTTTGTTGCATATTGATAAGGTCTAGTAAGTCAGAGCGATAAAGTCAAATTGAGGTTGGTGGTGGCAGCACAATCTATGTGCTGAATGACAGATATCAAAGTCGCCTATATTGAATGTGGCGGCATTGCATTTGGTGTAGGGTGATAGGTTACAACAAAGGAAAACTGGCTGCTTGATTGGGCCAGCATTGATAGCTGACCCAGATAAGGGTTAATGGACGTCGCAAGCATCATTAACGTAAGGGTTTCGGTTACCTTGTTGGCGCAGAATACGTTCGCCACGAACACACTCATCGGCTTGCACGGGATACTGTCTATTCCACGCATCAAACAGTTGGCGCTTAGCAGAGCTTAACGTGAAGTCAGGATAGGCGTAATCAAAATAGAGATAAGTGCGCGCTATCTGGCCCCGGGTCCATTCAGGGGGCTCTACCGCCCAATCATCTATCTTCATTGGGCAGGTGCCGAAGAAGTTTTCAATATTGGATGACAGCTGAGTAAATCGATAGTTAGAGCGATAGGCGTTGACCGCGCCAATGGCCGGGACGAGATTCCAGCGGTCGGCGTGCATATAACGAAATTGCTCACTATGCTTGAGGGCACAATCGCGATTACTTAACCGGCGACCACGGCTGTTGAGGCAGCGTTGATCATCTTGAGCATAATGCCATGCCTCAAACGCGCGGCCGAAGTTTTCTGCCGGGACGATGTGCTCCCACTCGATACGTTCACTGCGGCGCTGGTATCCCGGTGTGCTAAAGCCAGCCGGAAGTTGGGTGTTCCCATCTGAGTCGTAGCCAGCTTGGCAATAAAAGGTCACTTTATGATCTTTAAAAATCTCGCGCATTTGGCGCTTGGCGGCGTTGAAAGAGGGGTTATTGGTGTTGCCCTTTGTCGATAGAGGCTGCGGCTCTTCTGGACGAGTCTCTGGCTGTGTCACTGTAAGCGTTTGCCCTTTAGGCAGGCGTCCACCGGCATCGATACACTGGCTTAGGTTAGGGTAGGTTTTCGTCGCGTTAGTCCGTGCAAACCATGGGCTGTCTTGGTCATGGCAGATCCCACTTTGGGACAGTTTGACTTCTGCATACGAGGAGGCAGAGAAAAGGGCAAAGAGACTGAACATCAGTCGGAATACAGATTGATACGGCACGGGATACAGCTTGAGTTTAGAGTTAAGCTTCTATCCTAAGAGATTGAATGGGTTTTGACTAGGTGTTAATGAGGGTGCTTTTGCTTGACTGATGGCGTTGGCCACAACAGAGCGATCAACGCCATTTTTATTAGTGACTGGTCACGACACTCTCAAATAGCTCACTAAACTTAGCTAACCCTTCTTCCACGATCTCATCGCTGCTGGTGAGGGCTGGCAGGAATCGTATCACGTTGGCATAGAAGCCGCAGGCCAGCAGCACCAGGCCATATTCCGCTGCCTTGGCAACCAGAGCTTGGGTTAACGCCACGTTAGGCTGTTTACTGTCCCCATCAATCATGAGCTCCAGGGCGATCATCGCGCCTTGGTTACGCACGTCAAGGATATGCTTAGGATAGCTTGCCTTGAGAGTCGACAGCGCCTGATTGAATTGGCTGCCAATCTGGTTAGCACGCTCAACCAGGTTTTCATCCTCTATCACGTCAAGCACGGCGAGTGCGGCAGCACACGCGATGGGCGAGCCGCCGTAGGTGCCGCCAAGCCCGCCGGGTAGGGGCGCGTCCATGATCTCGCTCTTACCAACCACTACAGATAGGGGATAGCCACCCGCCACGCCCTTGGCCATGGTAATGAGATCAGGCTCGACTCCACTGTGTTCGATACTGAACATCTTGCCGGTACGGGCAAACCCGGTCTGAATCTCGTCGGCGATTAGCACAATACCGTGTTGGTCGCACAGCTTACGTAGCTCAACCAATAAAGCCGTCGGCGCAGGATAGAATCCGCCTTCGCCTTGAACTGGCTCGATAATGATTGCCGCCACATCCTCTGGGCCAATATCGACCTTAAACAGATTCGTTAGGGCATTCAAACTATCCTCAACCGAGATGCCGTGGGCATTGATGGGGTAAGGGATATGAAAAATATCACCGGGGAAGGGGCCAAATAGGTGCTTGTAGGGCGCCACTTTGCCGGTCAGCGCCATTGCCATATTGGTTCGGCCGTGGAAGCCGCCGTTAAATGCAATCACGCCGCGGCGGCGCGTATAGGCGCGGGCAATTTTGACGCTGTTTTCGACGGCCTCAGCCCCAGTGGTGACAAAAATGGCTTTTTTTTCTGAAGGCCCAGGGGCAATAGTGGTGAGCTTTTCTGCCAGCTCCACGGCGCTCTCATAGGGATTAACCATCAAACAGGTATGGCTGAACTTATCGACTTGGGCTTTGACCGCTTGGGTAATCTTTGGATGACTGTGGCCGGTATTGCACACGGCGATACCCGTAGCAAAATCGATGTAGCGTTGTCCTTCGACATCCCATATTTCGGCGTTTTGAGCATGCTCGACATAAACGGGATAGGCATTACCTTGGCCGCGAGCAAACACTTGCTGCTTGCGCTCTTGTAGTTGCGAGTTGTTCATACTATTCCTTTAGCACTGATGTTGTGATGTTGTGATGTGTGTCATTGGGTTATTGAGTCAGGCCACCCATGCATAAGTATTTGATCTCCATGTACTCATCAAGACCATACTTCGAGCCCTCACGGCCTGAGCCTGATTGTTTTACGCCGCCAAATGGGGCAGAGACATTGGAGATGGCGGTATCATTGATGCCAACCATGCCATACTCGAGCGCTTCAGCGGTGCGCCAAATTCGCCCGATGTCTCGGCTGTAGAAGTACGCTGCGAGCCCATACTCGGTATCGTTCGCCATGGCGATGACTTCATCGTCATCGTTGAAAGCGATGAGCGGAGAGACCGGGCCAAAGATCTCGTTGCGTGCTACTGGCATTGAGTTGGTTACCTTAGTGAGCACGGTAGGCAGATAAAAGTTGTTACCCAGTGGTGAGCGCTCACCGCCCAGTGCGAGTTGAGCACCTGCAGCGAGTGATTCGTTGACTAAGGTTTCTACGTCACTGACGGCATCGGCGCTGATCATCGGTCCTATGTCTGTCTCAGGCTGCGTGCCAACACCAAGCTGCAGCTTACTAACGGCGGCAATAAATTTATCGCTAAACTGCTCGAGTATCGATTGGTGGACAAAAATGCGATTAGTACAGATACAGGTTTGCCCGGCATTGCGATATTTCGAGCTCAACGCGCCCTGAACGGCGGCGTCGATATCGGCGTCATCAAATACGATTAATGGCGCATTACCACCCAGCTCCATGGAGACTTTTTTGACCGTTGAGGCACATTGACTGATCAGCGCTTTACCTACCTGGGTTGAACCGGTAAAGGTGAACTTGGCAATATCTGGATGCTGAGTCAGCACCTTACCCATGCCGCGCGCATCACTGCCGACCACGACATTAAACACCCCAGCAGGGATACCCGCGCGCTCAGCGAGTTCGGCCGCAGCTAGTGCCGATAACGGAGTTTGTGTTGCAGGGCGCACCACAAAGGTACATCCAGCTGCAAGCGCTGCCGCGGCTTTGCGCGTGATCATCGCGTTAGGAAAATTCCATGGCGTAATCGCGGCGACAACGCCAACAGGCTGTTTAATCACCAGGATACGCTTGTCATTGGCTGGCGCAGGAATCGTGTCACCATAGGCACGAGTGGCCTCTTCGGCAAACCATTCAACAAAGCCAGCGCCGTAGTTGATCTCGCCTTTGGCCTCAGCAAGCGGCTTACCTTGCTCCAAGGTGAGGATATAGGCCAGGTCGTCTTGGTGCTCAAGCATCAATTGATGCCATCTTTTAAGCAACTGGGCTCGCTGCTGAGCGGTTTTTTGACTCCAGGTCGACAGCGCTTGCTTGGCGGATTTAACCGCAAGTTCGGTTTCAACCACACCGGCATCGCTGACATGGGTGATCACCGAGCCATTGGCTGGGTTGACGACAGCAAGTTGAGCCTCGCTGCTATGCCAACTGCCATTGATATAGGAAAATTGCTTGATAAGTTGACTGTCGTTCAGTGTAAGTTGCTGGTTGTCTCTCATAATGCACGTCCTTTTTTCACCTCTTTGTTCACCCATGACTATTGAAGACCAATTTCGAATCGGTTTAAATATCAAACTATTAACTGAATGTTTGAAGTGCATAAAACAATGGAGTGTTCATGCGCAGAAGCTCAATTATCCCGAGACCCGTTACTGAGTATGACTTACGCCTGCTACGGATCTTTGTGTCTGTGGTGGAGCATGGTGGCTTTTCGGCGGCTGAGAATGCGTTGGGGATCACGCGATCTACTATCAGCGTGCATATGACCAATCTTGAGTCGAGAATGCAGCTCAAGCTTTGTCGTCGCGGGCGAGGGGGCTTCTCTCTCACTGAGGAGGGGCAGATGGTGTATCACGCAGTCATTAACCTGTTTGAATCACTGGATGAGTTCTCCCTACTGGTGGGTACGCTAAGCAAGGATTTAAGTGGCGAGCTGGTGATCATGTGCTCTGATCAACTGGATAGTAAAAAGCAGCAGAAACTCGCGACAGCGATTGAAAATATCCACGATCAATCCCCCAACCTGCATATCGTACTGGATGGTGATACCTTGCCAAATATAGAGCAGCAATTGCTCAAAGATAAAGTTCACGTTGGTCTGTTGACTCAATCACAAACCATTGAGGGACTGGATGATACCATCCTTTCCCGCGAGCCGATCTATTTGTGCTGTGGGCGCAAACACCCATTCTTTGAACTGGTTGATAGCGAAATCAGTGCTGAGTACTTATCCAAAGTAGCGACCATTCATCCCGGCATAGACCTTCCACCTGATGGCCGAGAGCAGCTGAAAAAGCTCCAGCTCAGCGCCAAGTCCTATCAGTTTGATATGCGTAAAACGATGATCATGTCCGGTAAGTACTTGGGCTATATGCCGCAGAGCTATATTCAGGATGAGCTTAACCAAGGGATAATCAGGATTATTCAGCCTAGCTTACTTTCTTACCAGTTTGTTTTGTCGCTGGTGAGTAAGAAAGTGCCGCGCGAGCCACGCAAGGTCGAGCTTGCACGTTGTGTATTGGCTGAGGCATTTGTATAGTGCGCAAGCTTGGTAATTAACTATGCGCGCTTGAGCTACTGAGTTACTTTGAACATTTGATAGTTTGCTTTTTGAGACTTAGCTTTTTGGTACATAGAGGCAAAGTCGCCCTCACAGTCATTGTGGAGTAAGAAGCGGGCGAGATTCTCAGGCGATGAGTTCATCAAAGCGTCCAGTTCGATATGAGTGCGGCGGTCGATCAGGAGACAGGTGCCGCTATCGGCGTTGTAATTTTTGCATTGATGGTTGCACTTGCTCATTCAATCGTCCTTCAAAAGAAAAACCCAATACAAGATACTGTTTTTATAACTTATATTCAACTGGGTGCATTTAGATCACAACCGGCTTTTGTAAAAAAAATGTTGTAGCGCAAATACTTGTTTCGCAATATAGGATTCCCATTCTATTTCTACTCCCCGGCACGTTAACGGATTTAGACTATGGCTTTAATGTGCGAGTTGCTCCTGGAATAAGTTGATAAGCAGACCACGAACGTAACTATGCAATGGTGCATGCTGGTTGCGTTTATGCCAGTAACAGTAAATAGGAACTTGGGGTAGCTCTTCTATGGGCTTAGCGATTAATGTGGTTTGTTTGAGACACTCAAACGCTAGGTGTGATATCACCGTTAAGATCTGACTCCCCTGAATTGCCTCGGCAAGTACTGTGTAACTGGTCGCCGACACTTTCACGCGGCGCTTTTTACCCAGTTTATGTGCCAGTTGGTCCAGTGGCTTTTGGCCAGGCCCAGCGGGTAGGAGCAGGGCATGGTCAAAGTCAAAGATCTCCTGTGTATCAAATTCTTGGTTGGCTAATGGGTGGCTCTTATCCATTACAACATTGAGCACAGATTCAGTCAGCTGGCGGCCATGTATCAGAGGGTTCTGATGGGATAGCACATTAATCGCTATGTCCACCTCTCCATCCACGACTTTGCGCTCGGTTTCAAGATCCCAATCCCACACTTCAATCTCTACATGCGGTGCCTCAAGTTGCAGTTGCTTAACCAGTTTGGGGATCAGTGCGGCAGCCGTGACGTCTTGCAGGGCTATTTTAACCACACCACTCGCCCTGTGGGGCACGAATTTGGCCGGTTGTAACAATTGTTCGAGTTGCTCTAACGTCTCCTCTAATTGCGAAGCCATCTCGAGCGCCCTAGCGGTCGCCTCGAATTTCTTTCCGGTTGCGATGAACAGTGGGTCATCGAGCTGTTGTCTTAACTTATTTAGGTGGTATGTCACGCTAGCTCGGTTCATGTTGAGCTTCTCTGCGACCAGCTTTGCGTTGCGATAATGAAGTAAATAGTGGAGAACTTGCAGCGATTTGATCTCAAGATTAGGCCATCGCATAAATGCACCGTTTTAAATTTTAAAATTATGGTGATTATAATTTTAAATATCTTAAATGGAAAGTGACGGGCTACACTATTTAGGAAGTCATCAAGTTGATGATCAGAAGTTCCCTACAAGTAAAATAGAGCACCACTATATGCTAAAAAAATCACTTATAGCCTTGTCACTGGCAATCACTTGCTTACCTGCAATGGCGCAAACCGGAAACAGTGCATCAGAGATCGATGTGAATAAGATCCGCGAGATTCAATCTTACTTTGCTGAGGATGCCCACCGCTCTCACATTCTAGTGCCGTCTGACAAAACCCTTTACGCGTGGCAAAATATGTCTCGTTTCTACCGTACTGCCCTTATCCAACGTGAGGGTGCAGTCAGTGAGCTTGAGTACGACTTGATACCAGAGATCGGCAAGATTGAGTACCAACGTAATGACGGTAGCAAAGAGACACTTGAAGGGCATTTAGCAAAATATCCGACTGATGGTTTCCTTGTCGTACACAAAGGAAAGATCGCATTTGAGTATTACAGTGACACAATGCGTCCTTTCGATCTGCATAACTGGTACTCTTCTGGCAAGATTTTGGGTTCGACTATGTTAGCGATCCTAGAGACGGAAGGTAAGGTTGATGTCAATAAGCCGGTGTCTTACTACTTAACTGAGCTTAAAGACTCGGTTTGGGATACCGTTAAAGTGGTTGAAGCACTTGATATGACGACCGGACTAGATTCAACCGAGCACGATGAGCCAACACGTGACTCGCGCACTAATCCAGATCAAGGCTGGTATCGCTGGGCAGCAAGTCTTGACCTGTTTGATGATCCACGTGGATTGAACGAGACACCGATTGATGTGCTGCGCAGTATGAAGCGCCGTCAGCCGGCCTACTCGGCTTATGAATATAATTCGATCAATACTTTTGTTATCGATCTAATTGTTGAGCGAATTACCAACCAAACCCTTCCTGAGTTATTGAGCGAGACCATCTGGCGTCCAGCTGGTATGGAATCAGGCGCGTACATTGCTGTGAGCGACACGGGCCTACCGACATCGTTTGGCACCATGAACTCAACGCTACGTGATATGGCGCGTTTTGGTATGGCCTATACGCCGAGCTGGAAGGTGCTATCTGATACGCCAGCCATCCCACAAAGTGTTATCGAACTTATTCAAAAAGGTGGTGATCCGGAAATTTACAAGCACGGATACCTTGGGCCAAGAACAACTGAGTTGGGTTTCTCTGGTGAGCAGGGGATCACTAACCGTTATCAGTGGGACGCAGTTTTTGCTGACGGTGACTTTTGGAAGAAAGGGGTAGGTGGCCAAGGCTTATACATCTCACCAGACAAAGACCTAGTCATTGTCTACTTCGCAACGGGAACAGGCAACGATCAAGAGGAAACGATTACTCGCGAAATTGCCAAGTACTTCTCTTCTAACTAGTCAAAAATAGCTGAAATAGTTAGAGTAGAGGCTCTTTTACTCCGAGGGTCAAGCCATCCATACCCTAATAAGGACGGCTTGTCTCCGAGTATCTGAGCCTTGGCCTCTTGTGGCAACATGATTTGTGCAGCAGCTTAGCGTCAAAGCGATCAACGTTGGGTATAGCGGGTGCCATTGAGTTAATCGTTGTGGTGCGAATGCTCGCTAAAAGGCCCATCATTGTCGTTACTGAGAAATAATTATCTTAATCTGAACTTCTATGCTTTAATGGCGCGCCTTTGATAGATGGTGCCGCGATAGGACACCTTCTATAATTTTCCAACCAGCTTAGCTAGAGTTGGTTATGTCCTTGGGGTGAAATTGATTAGCCCAAGCCATACACAGATTTTAGAGAACGATATATGTCTGAGAGTAAAAAGTTTACAGTCCAAACAACAGAGAAGCGTAATGGTTGGTGTGCTGAGATTGTTCGCCAAGTGTCATCACGCAGAACGACTGTTTCTAAGCGACAAACTGGTTTCGAAACTGAGGCTGAAGCGCAAGCATGGGGCGAAAAAGAGCTAGAGGGCTTTGTTAAAAACCAAGTTGAGCGCAACAAGCGCAAATCAGCACTTCGCCAAGATAAAGACTAAGCCGGGCTCTTGACCGATGCATTTGAGTCAGCGACACCTATGCTGACTCGAATCTTTCTTTACCTCATCTCAGTTTTCTTCTCACTCTCGTTTCGACCGCCGTTTTGGCCGTATTTGATCTGTCCCAAATAGCACTCATAAAGGCGCACTAGCAAAAATTAGGCTCGATGAGGTTAACTTTGCTTGAGTAAATCGTTTTAGATTACTGTGTTTGGGTAGTCATTTTGTGGTTAAACTGCATGATGTGACAAAAGATAGATCATCAACATTTGCGGCTTTCCATAGGTACCGACAAATTCTGAACAAAAAGGCTTACTATGAATTTTGATATCAACGCACTCAAACACCACCAACTGGTAGAGGATGGTCAACTCGAAGGATGCTATATTCATCAGCCAGTACCGGGCAGTCAGCAAGACGACAAAGCGGTTGTGGCAGAGCGAAAAGCGTTAGAAAAGATGGGTTATAAGGTGGTACAGGTTAAAGCCAAAGGTGGGACAACGACGTTTGCCGAGGCTATGCAAGAGCTGGCCAAAAAGACCGGTCACCAGCCCAAATAATGGAAAAAAGCTACACCCAGGTTATCTTAAGGTGCAGTTTCAGTGATCTTGACGAGTTGAGAACATAGAGAGCTAAAAAGGGGGAATATTTCCCCCTTTAGGCTAATACCAGTTATTTGTGACTGATCACTAATGCCATTTCATCACCATCAGAGAACGGTTTGCCTCTTAGATCATTGAAGGTTCGCTTTATCTCTAGCCCATGAGCGGCCAATTCTTGGCTTAGGTCTTCAATGGTGAAATGTTGAAGCCAGTTAAGTACTGTCCACTCTTTATCTTCTTGAGCGATCACATACTTATCCAAAGTGACCTTCTCATCATCGTATTTGAATGAAGATTGAATGCACCAGTAGTCCTTGTCACTCCAAAAGCCATTCATCGCGTTTTTCTCTAGGTTAAGAGACTCATTTTGCTTGGTAAACCGGGTTGCAGTATAGACATCAAGCGCAATCGAGCCATTGGGGGCAAGTAAAGACTTAAATTTCCCATACAGCTTAGAGCGTTGCTCTGGATTTAAAGCACACAAGTCGCACATCACTAAGGTGATCAAATCAAACTTGCGAGGGTCACTGTACTCTAGGTAGTTTCCATAGTTGTACTCAACGGCAAGGCCAGCTTGCTTTGCTTGCTCTTTTGCGTACATCAAGGAGTTCTCAGAGAAATCCAAACCAACAACGGTGCCAACCCCTTTTTGCTTTAAACGATGGGTATACAGGCCCGGACCACAACCAAAATCGATGACTTTTGAGTCTTCGCCTAACTTAAACTCAGAAACCAACCACCCAACAGACTCTTCGATGAAGGAAGCCGTTCGCGAGGCAAGGCTCAAATCAGGGTTCAGGTGGAAAGCCAGCATTTGCTGAGCAATATGCTTATCAGTCCAAAGAACATCAGCAGTATATTCAGACCAAATGGCAGGTTTAGTGGTTGCAGTATCAATTTTTTTAAACATTTTTGTAATTCCGACAATGATTTAATTGCCGTCCTCACAACATACTACTGGGCCAATGATTGCCCCAAAATGCAGTAAGGACGCGTTAATAGGGTAGTTTTTTTATTAATAATCATTGCAAGAGCCTCCTTAAAAAAGATTAAAAATCAGGCGGAGACTATATCACGGTTGGAATTGTGTCAATTGGCGTGATTATGGCTTAAGCCCTAGTATTGTTGGCTGGATAATCACCGTAACCCATAACAACGTAGGCCGAGCAATAACGGTATTGCATGTCGGTATTTCATCAAAAAGACGCGATCCTTATTTTGCCATAGATAGGGCATCGCATTTAGCTGCGCAAATAAAATCATTCTGATGCAGCCCCTTAATTTTGTGGCTCCACCAAGTGACGGTGACTTTTCCCCACTCTAGTAAAATCGCCGGATGATGAAACTCATCTTCTGCTAACTGTGCGATCTGGTTAGAGAATGCCCAAGCGTCTTTGAAGGTCTTGAAGGTATATTGCTTTTCTAGTTGCGGGATACCATCTCTTACCATTATCTCCCAATGTTCGACTTGGCTTAACAGTGTTTGTTGCTCTTGAGCCGTTAACGCGGTTGCATCGCTGGTACAGGCTTCACAGCGGAGTTGATTTAGCATAGGTTCTTTTCCTTGTTAACATCAGTACTGATTAGAGTTTAGAAAGGCGGTGCCAATAAGCCAGCCCTCATGGCTTGCTTAACTTGCTCAGTAAGGTGTTGAGGGCGTAGGGCATAGAGCTGCTGAATCTCTTTTAATACAAAATACGTCGGCTGCATAATGTCGATTCGATAAGGGGTTCTCAGCACAGTATTGAGCTCGAATGCCTGACGTGACGGCCGTTGGTCCTCTAGAGCGTAGCGCGTCTCACTCGGGGAGGATAAAATGCCGCCACCATAGATCTTGAGCTGCCCATGTTGCTCAACGAGGCCGAACTCAACGGTAAACCAGTACAAGCGAGCCAGGTAACTGCGCTGCTTTGAGTCGGCATGATGGCCAAGCTGGCCATAGGTGTGGGTAAACTCAGCAAACTCTGGATTGGTGAGCATGGCGCAGTGGCCAAAGATCTCGTGGAAGAAGTCGGGCTCTTGCACGTAATCGAACTCGGCTCGTGAGCGAAGAAAGGTCGCAACGGGGAATTTGCGCTGCGCCAGGAGGGCAAAGAAGCGATCAAAGTCGATCAGCGCTGGCACTGCTTCGACCTGCCAGCCGGTCTCGTTGAGCAGTACGTGGTTAATCTCGGTGAGTTGTGGGGCTCGGTTGCGTGGCAGGTTAAGTAACTCCAACCCTCGGATATACTCTTTACACGCACTCTGCTTGACTAAAGGTAGTTGCCGAGAGACTAAATCATGCCAGATTTGGTCTTCTTCGCTACTCCAATCAAGATTACCGTGCTGATCAACAGGCTTGGATACATAGTGAGTCATGTCGCCACCGAGAGAGGTTTGTTTACCTCAAGCCTATGTCTAGACACGAATGGCGACAATTATCGGGTGTAAATTCCGCACACTTTACGCTGTAACAATTATTTTACATACAACGGTTAACGATGAGGGCAATGAGCCAGACGAGCTTATAAGTCACTCATCTGGCTCATAAATACACGTTGTTTCGCAGGTATTACTTCAGATGCTCGGCAACCGCATCGTGAGAGATCATGCGAACCTTGTTCTCAGTGCGTCTCGCATTGGATGCTGAGGCAGCGGAAGAGAAGCTGGCAATCACCAAATCCTGCTCTTGGTTAATGTACATTACCTGACCAAACACGCCGCGGAAGGTACCGATGCCTTTGTCACTGTCGTGAACCCACATGTAGTTCTTATAGCCTTCTAGTTGTGGGTCGTAGGCTGCAGCGCCTTGCTCTTTGTAGATGCTGCGCTCAGTATGTAGGCGCTCTTCATCGGTAAGTGCAAACGTATCCTTGACCCAATCTTTAGCAAACACTTGCTCACCGTTGTATTTACCGTCGTTGGCTATCGCCATACCGACACGAGCAAAGTCACGCAGCGTAGTGTTGAAACCGCCAGTGGCAATTGGGTTAAATGACGGATCGGTCCAGTAGAAGGCATCATGCTCAACGCCGAGTTTGTTCCATACGTTGTCAGCAATAAAGGTTTGCAGTGGTTGTCCTGAAACGCGGCTAATGATCCAACCAATCACGTCGACGTTAGGAGAGTGGTACTCGAATTTGTAGCCTGGTTCCAAATCTGGGTTTTGGGTGAACATTGGGGCGAACTCAAGCAGTCCACGAGGGGTGTCATCCTTGGTAGGATCAATGCCGTAGTACTGGATTGCAGGGGCAAAGCCAACGCGGCTAAAATACTCGGTGACCATTGCGCCTGGGACCATGTTTTCATAGTCTTCGGAGTAATCCAGTGCTGTGACCATATTGAGCACTTCACGCACCGTGCGCTGACCAAAGTGCTTGCCTTTTAGTTCAGGGATGTAGCTCTCAACTTTCGCATCAACGTCGACTTTGCCCTGCTCAACCAATAGGCCCATCAACTGGCCGGTTAAGGATTTTGTTGAAGATGCCCAAAGGTGGTGGTCGCGCTCAGTAAATTCATTGAAGTACTCTTCGTAGATTATCTCGCCCTTGTGCACGACGACAAAGCCATCGGTGTGGTCGTTGATCATCGCCTGACGCAGGGTAATTTCCTCGCCCTCATACTCAAAACGAATGTTGGCAATATCTGAGTCAATGGCTTCAGGGATCTTAACGATGTCGCCACCGCGCGGCACCATCACATTAGGCTGAATACCTACGTTACGGAAGGTCCAGTGGTTAAAGGGTTGCGCGCCCCAGTTCATCAATGTAGCTTGTTTTTCAGGTGCCGCCGGTACGGTATCCATAACCGTTGCTGATACGCCAGAGGTCAGACCTAGTGCTACCAAGCCTGCAATCAGAGTTTTCTTCATTGTTTTCTCTTTTTTGTTGCACGTTGAATTTACCGACTACTATACGTAAACTACAGGCCAACAAACACAGGCATTATGTTGGTGCTTTACGTTCATTGAGGTAAAATAAATGATCACTCTCGAACAAATTAACTGTTTTCGCGCCGTTTATGAGCATCAGAGTTATAGCGCGGCGGCGCGTAGTCTGAACAAAGACCGAACCACAGTGCGTGAGAGGGTCCTGACGATTGAAGATACGATCGGTTTGCCTTTGTTTGAAATTCGCGGCAAAAAAGCCGTTGCCACCGAACTGGGTCGTTACCTCTATCCAAGAGCGCGCAATATTAGTAAGCAAGTGGATGATTTTGAACAAGTGGCATGGTCGGCCTGCAGTGCGCAATTAACCGAGCTGACCATCCACTACGATACGCTGATCCCGCACTCATTATTGCAAGCGGTGAATGTCTGTATTAAGGATAAAGCGCCATGGCTGCAAGTTCATTGGTTGCATCGTAATCGAGATGAGAGCTTTACCGCGTTAGAAAAAGGCCAAGCCCAATTGATGCTCTCATTGCTCGGAGGAGGGACGACTGCACCAGCGAAAGTCGGGGTGACCAACCTTGGCGCGTCGCAATATGCAGGATATGCGCACCCGCGCAGCAGTTTGTTTGAGCACCATGCCGTCAGTCTTTCCCTGTTGGTTAGTGAGCCTCAGTGGCTGATTGAAAACACCCCCCAAAGTGTCCTCAAAGTGTTTGAGGTATCAGGTCAAATTCAGGTCGTGAGCAATGTGGACTTGATGGTGAAGCTGCTGGAGCAGGGTGGTTGGGGGCTACTGAATGTGGAAGATGCCGAGGGCTATGTTGCGCAAGGGCAACTGAGACAACTTCCCACCCAGGAGTTATTGCAGGCGTTCTCGAGTAGTATTGTGTTGTTTTATAGCTTTGAGCATGAGACCAACCCGGTGATTGCTCATTTGCTGGCGAAAATACCAGAGCTCGCCCGCCAATACCTAAGCTAATCGGACTCCCTTTAACGGATAGCCTGTGAAAGACACAGGCTATCCGGTCCTTTCTATGGTGAGAATTAGGTTTGCACAATCATACTAGGAGAGCGTAAGTATCTAAATCGAGCCATAAACACACCAGCGTCGACGACATTTGCCAGTGCGATCACGCTAAATAGCCAAACAACGTCTAACCCCAACTGAACGACTACCCAACTAGGTAGGACAACATTGAGCCACAGGAGCACAACCTTGATCAGTGCTGTTTTGGAGATGTCGCCAAGTCCTCTTAGCGCCGCGGTATAAACAAACTGCAGACCCAGTGGGATTTGAGCCAAGCCAATGACGCGAATATAGAGCGAAGCATCATTGATGACGTCCGGTTGGTTGGCAAACAGCCGTGCAAATGACTCTGGAGTAACGGCCATTAGTACGCCGATAACACCCATAAACACACACGTCACTCTTGCGGTCACACTAACAACCTTGTCGACCTTGTCAGGTTGATTCGCACCAATAAATCGACTGACCAGCGTAGTCGCTGCTGCTGCCGTTCCAAGCCCTGGTAGGAAGGCAATACTCTCAACTCGATAACCAATCTGAAAACCTGCCGCAACAGACGCTGCATAATGATTGATCAGCGATATGACCAGCAGCCAACTTAATTGAAAGGTTAGGTTTTCAATTGCTGAAGGAATGCCAAGCTTGAGGATGTCTTTGACATATTTCAGAGCGTGTCTAATCTGTATCGAATAGACACTAGTGCATTTGATGACAATGAGATACAGACCCACGCTAAACACTGTTGCGATAACAGTCCCCAGCGCAGCGCCCTGTACACCCAGCGCCGGTGCGCCAAAGTGACCAAAGATAAACACATAATTGAAGATGACATTCAGACCTAAACTCATGATCTTTATCTTCATCGGCAGCTTGCTGTTGCCAATTGAGACAAAATACGTAAACAGCAGAACATCGAGATAAAGAAACAGTGAGCCTGCGAGCAAGGTGCCAAAATACAAACCACCCAGTTCGGCTACTTGTGGTGTTGTTTGCAGCAGTAAATACAAGTCTGCTACAAAAGGAATCGTCAAGGCGCTAAAGATTGACAGCGGTAGCGCGATGAAAAACATTGCCCCAAGGACATTAGTGGCATTTTGCGGTTTGTTTGCGCCAATAAAGCGGGCAACGAGTATGCCGCCTCCGGTCGCAAATAGGTTATCGAGTACACCGATTGAACCAGAGAGCAAGACCAGACCCATACCTACGGCGGTGAGCTCAGCAGCGCCTAGCTGGCCAATCATAAATAGGTCGATCAGAACCATGGCCATATCGAGAAATATTTTTAAAGATACAGGAATGGCTATAGTCAAAACCTGTTTTGAAAGAGATAGAGATTTCATTCGCTAAGTAACATACACACGAGTGTATGTCTCCATATAAAAATGGAGGCTAGCATTACGGAGAGTGTTTTCGGTGACTTGCTCTCAGTACTAGCCGCAATTTTCCGCGGCCAATAAGGACACGGATACGTTAGTTACAAGTACCGTCAAGCGCGAAATAGCTAAGACAACTATTTCTGTGTTTTACGCTGAGCGGCGGATCCTATCCGCTGAGGCAAAAATACGAAAATTCCATTTTACGGTAAATATCATCATGGCCTCCTTTCTAGTTACTAACTATCCGTCTAGGCAGTGAAGTTACAATATCCTCATTTGTCTGTCAAATCCGTTATTGATCGTCAATAGTGATGTAGGTAATTGATTTACTTGCTAGTGGTACTTACAGATGAACAAGAGCCTGTTGATGGTCGTTGTAATTTGGTCATCGTGATTTTGTTAATGTGACTATTACTTTTGATTTAAAGAAAGCAAAAGTTCTTGACGGTTGTCGACTAAATAGCCTAGCATTTGCCCATCACTTCTTAAGGAGATTACGCCGATATGAATCACTAAACCTGTTATCCATTCGCATTCTATTTTTTTGGATTTACAGGGTTAGTAGGCGTAGCTCACTTACCGATACTTCTTTGCATGCACAATAACTCGCGTTGAGTGGTTTCTTTAGCTGGAAACTCATCGTTAGCAGCGAATCGCTAACGAGTCATTGCATCGATTTAATATCTCTTTATATCAAGCTGCGGTTATTGTCCCTGTCACACAGGAGGCAAAGTATGCCATTTTTACAGGCTTACAATATTTATCATCAATTTGATAACGGTGAGAGGCTATTTGAGCCGCTATCGTGCGTTATGACCCGGCAACGAGTTGGGCTCGTTGGGCGCAATGGCGTCGGCAAGTCAGTGCTAGCATCGATACTCAGTGGTGAGCGAGAGCCATCGGGCGGCTCTGTGACTCAGCCTGACACGCTTGCGGTCTACCGCCAGCAGCGCTCTGAGTCGTTGTCGGGCACAGAATCTATTGCTCAGTATTTAGGACTAGACCATGTGCTGGCGGCGATCAAAAACATCGAATCGGGAGACTGCTCGGAGCATTGGTTCGAGATAGTGGGTGAGCAGTGGGACTTAGCTAATCAACTCGCTAGGCAGCTCAATGCAATGGGCTTACCACCCGAACCAGACTTTGCATGTTCGCAATTGAGTGGCGGACAGCTCGCTCGATTGCAGCTGTGGCAGTTATTGAACAGCCAAGTGCCGTTACTGATTCTCGATGAGCCATCCAACCACCTCGATAACGATGCAAAGCAGTGGTTGATCGAGTCTATGCGCAAGTTCTCAGGTGGGATATTACTCATCAGTCATGATCGAGCGCTGCTGCGCGAGATGGAGGAGATTTGGGAGCTATCGAGCTTGGGTTTAAACACTTTTGGTGGTGACTACGATGCCTATGCTGCTCAAAAGCACACCGAGCAGCAGGCCATTGCAAGGCAGTTAGCCAGTGTTGATAAACACAGCAAAAATCTGGAAAAGCAGGCACAGCGCGACCAAGAAAAGGCGCAGCAACGAGCCGCGCAGGGAAACAGGTTGCGCAAAGAGGGCAGCCAACCCAAAATTTTGCTTGATAGCAACAAGGACAAGGCTACGGCACGCGCATCAAATCGCAACAAAAACCAGCAGCGCCGCAGAGAGCAACTGCAAGACAAATCGCAAAGCTTACAGGCCCGTATGGATCAAACCAAAAGCCAAACACTGTATTTGGCAGACGCGGAGCCGCGAGCGAGAAAAGCCATTTGCATGCGCCAGGCTAGATTGCCATTTGGTCTATCTCAGTCCATTACAATGCAGATTTATGCTCTGGATAAAGTGCACTTAAAGGGCCGTAATGGATGCGGTAAATCCACATTACTTAAAACCCTATCAGGTCAATTTTCACTGCAAAGTGGCGAGCTGCAAGTCAATACACCGATATATTACCTCGACCAACACTTCGCGTTGATCTGCTCAGAGCTTTCGATGCTCGATAACCTGATGCATTACTGTGAGGGGATGAAAGAGTCAGATGCACGAACACTCTTGGCTGGGATTGGTTTCCGCCGAGACAGCGTATTTCGCACCGGAAGCGTTTTGAGTGGTGGTGAGAAGATGAAGCTTTCGATGCTGATAGTTAGCCACCAACCGAGTCAGCCTTTGCTACTTCTCGATGAGCCTGATAACCATCTTGATTTGACATCAAAACAGATGTTGGCGCGGGCTCTCGCCAACTATCGTGGTGGTTTTATTTTGGTCAGTCATGATACTGATTTTGCGCATGAGTCGGGGGTGCAGCGACAAATAACACTCTTATAGAGTGCGGGTTTAAGCCCGCTATATAGTTATACGGGCTTTGTCTTTCAATCAGGCCCGAGGTCGGTAATGGGGACTATTTGTAACGATTAACGCGGGTCTAATGACAGAGTCATCAATCAGTTTGCAGGTTTGGCGTGCATCCATAGCCAAGGTTGAATTGGGTGAAAAAGCGAGTTTGATGTGAGGCTGCTTCAAATTCATCAAATTATCATCAAGACTTAATGGACTAGACCAAGTTCTGTCATCATTGAAAGCTAACTTAGTCGATTACTAGGATGGCACCATGAAAACCATTTGAGTGTCTAGTCCCCCTTACTTATTGAATAGAAACTGAAGATCTACACCATGAATTTTAAAAACGTCTCACTGCTTACTATTGCCGTGACTGCTGCATTAGCGGGATGCAACTCCTCTTCTGACACCAACGATAGTGACTCATTGCCAACTATGCCGAAAGGGCGTTGGACTTTTGGTGATATGCATGTCCACTCAACTGCTTCTGATGGACACAATATCATTACCGGTGTGTTAGACCGTGGCTTTAACCGCTTTGGGGCAGATTTTATTGTCACGACTGATCACTCGGGTTTTAATGCCTATGAGATCAATCAGGCACTGACACGTTTGACGGTTTCTGGTGAAGAAATCCTAAACCCTACACCGAATGAAGAGCTCCATAGTCACGACTATGCCAAAGAGTACTTTGAAGACGACAAAGCGAAAGGTAATCGTCGTAACAACATTACGATGGTGTACGACAAGATCGTTGAATATCGTGAAACCTTGCCTGAAGGCAAGTTCGTGTTTAAAGGAATGGAGTGGACTATTCCATATACCGACGAACATGCGACCTTGTTTATTCTCGATGAGGATGGCAATGCAGAGATGCTGGCGGACTTTCATGACGAGTACGCAAAGGGCGATGGTAACTCTAAAGAGCTTGAACACAGTCTTAACGCAGCGCGAGTGCTTGAGAACCATGGTAATTCAGTGTTCGCTTTCAATCACCCGTCTCGTAAGCACAAGGTAACGATTGGTGACTTACGCCACTTCCACAATACGGCACCTAACGCAATGCTTGGGATGGAAGGGGCGCCGGGGCACCAGCGTAATCCTTGGGGGCGTGGCTCTTATACTGAAGTTGAGCCTGTGATTATTGAAGAGTACGCAGATGATTATGGTATTGCTTACCATGGTCAGACTTATGGCGGCTTTGATTATATGACCACACGTGTTGGTGGTGTATGGGATGCTCTGCTGGCTGAAGGCCGTCAATTTTCAATCTTAGCTCAGAGTGACTTCCATAGCTTTATCAAGGACTTTTGGCCAAATCAGTACAGCAAAACTCATGTTTACCTCCAAGATGAATCGGAACAAGGACTGATCGATGCGCTAAAA
Organism: Vibrio sabulosilitoris; assembly: GCF_055391395.1. Taxonomy (NCBI): domain Bacteria; kingdom Pseudomonadati; phylum Pseudomonadota; class Gammaproteobacteria; order Vibrionales; family Vibrionaceae; genus Vibrio; species Vibrio sabulosilitoris. The sequence goes on along the minus strand of NZ_AP029600.1, from coordinate 1,184,174 downwards.
AGCGGCATGATGTATGTCACTCACGGCGATATCATCGACAACTTACACTTTGCTGCAACCGCTGAAAACAGAACGGCTTGGATGGGTAATACCCTAGAGGTGACATCGGGTGAAAGTGTCGAACTCACGATTCGCTTTGATATTCCTCAATCAAACCACGCTGGCCAGACGCCAGATGTTGCCTTCGTTGATGTGATTGCGGGTGAGGTAAGCGGCTATATTCATCCTCAAGATGCGGAGTTTGAGAAGCCGTTTACCGATGCTGCGCGAGTGATCAGCAGTTTCGAACAAGGTCAATCGAGCTGGGAGCAAGATGGACGCACGGTGACTTTGCGCATGACTATCGATAGTGTTGAAAACGATATGTACGTGCGTCTGCGCGGCAGCAACAATGCTAAAGGTACGCCGGGTTATGTGGATGAGCACGGTAACCCAGTACTTGACCTTGAAAAATACGATGAAAACGGCAACCCAGTGTTAATTAGTGACAAGCAGGCGCGTTTCTCATCGCCAGCAGAGTTGGCTTGGAGCGATTTGTGGTTTTATGCTAACCCAATTTATATCAATGTAAAATAGGCGTTGGGCAAAACTGCTATATCGGGCAAGCTCAAATTTTCCGTACCACTCTATGGAGTAGCGCCGATTGGTGAGTTGCCCGAGGGGCACTTTTATATGCTAACAGCGACCTTCACAGCCGGTGATGGAAAAATGGACAGTTAAGCAATCTACCCACTAAGTTTTGTGACTCAATAAAGCGACAAGAGGGTAAAAACACAGGTGCAAGGCTTCAGGTTTTGCACCTTGCTTGCGTCTCGAAATCGCGACTAGGTAGCAAAGAGAGCGATGCATTTGCCGTCGAGGTGACTTTATCGCTAGAGTTACGTGAATACTGCTATGTTTATAACACTCATTAAATGATTTAAAGGGTGAGACAATGAAAAAATATATCGTAGCAGTGGGTGTCGTCACGCTAGCCTTAGTTGGCTGTGAGGACTCATCAAATACCATGGAAGAGGCAAAAGAATCGGCGACTCAAATGGTTGAAACAGTGAAAGAAACCGTTGAGGGCTTTGATTTAGAAAGCTTGGATTTGACACAGTTTGGCGATGCGGGTGAGCAGGTTAAGGCTTTAGGCGAGGCCGTTCAAGAAGTGCTCGCGACTGATTTCACCGATCTCTCGGCGCTGGCTGCTGTAAAAGATAAGGTGGCCAATGCTTACAGCTGTTTGGTTGGAGCATCTTCAGAAACAACGGCACAAGAAGTGATCGGTAAGCTACTCTCTTCCGTCACCGACCAGGAAGCCGTAGACGTGATTGAAGAAGGCGTCGAACAGGGCAGTGACCCGGATCAGTGTACTATGTAGTCGACCTTGTTCGTTTTAAGTATATTTTAGCGCTGACCTATTGGTCGGCGCTCGCTTTTTAGGGGGAAGCAGGTTACATTTCGTTCCGCGCAGTGAAGAATTTGTTATATGTGTTGAACTCCTCGTGCCTCGAAGGGCTTTGCCCGTCCCCGAACCTCGCCCCCTCGTCTCTCGCCGCTGTTTTTTGATAGGAGTAGCAATTTTACCGAACGATAGCTGCTAATCTAGTCGATGAGCCCTGCTCAAGGTTGTACGAGCCCCTGCAAATGGATATTGCCCATGAGGTGAGTGATGCACAAACATTTCTTGCTAGCCATTTTGGTTGTGTCTTCTAGTCTCGCAGCCCACGCACATGATTATGCCAAACTGTCTGCAACTGATCAGGGGCGATTTTATGTTAATGCAATCGAATCTGATCGCCTCTATCCGGTGAGTCGCCAGAGCTTTAATCAACTCCACGCTTACTACAAGGATATGAAGCTGAAAAATCCTTGGGAAGATAAAAGTCGCATCCTCAATGACCCTGGTTTTTATTCTTCGGTAAAGTCATTCACTGGCGAGGTCTGCGCGATGCTTTGGCGCTATGAAAATCGAAAACCGCACAAAGTGCGTGCCGGTAAAGCTGAGAGTAAAGTTGAGTTAAACAAGACGCAGCTTGAAACAACACCCTTCTATGATCGCAATAGTCCTTGGTACTCGGAGCGTTACGCGGTCACCTATCCTGGTCGGCAAAATACGTATCTTCACTTTTTGCCCCCAGGCAACCAGTTTGCGCCAGATCAGCTTGGATTTGCCATTCATCAGACCGGAGCCTTGTTTGGCTATGGTCGGGGAAGAGGGCGTCATCTGGTTTTTTCGATGCAATCCTTTTTCTTGCCTGTTAAAAAAGGGGAAATTTCAACTGAAGGTACCTTAATCGAGCGCGATATTGCCCTGATTAGTCCAATTTACATACCGATGAGCATTGGCGAACTAGGCGATATAAAGACCGAGGCGCGGGCGTTTAGACAGTGCCAGAACCAAGCGCAGTTTATATTACCTCTATGGCAGTAGCGCGAAATGCTCCCACCTCACAACTTGAAAATCAAGTGCATTAATCGGACTAAATATAGTAATATCAATTGTTTACTTTTCATAGCGAAGTTGATTAAATTGTTGATAGTCTAATTTGTATTGGAGAAGTGTTATGACTACGAGTAACAAGGTACGCTATCGACAATACCAACCTAGGGATTACTCAGATTGTGAAAGATTAGTCAGCCAAGCATGGCAATTTGAGCAGCACTTTGCCCCCAATTCATTGGCCAAGTTAATGGCCTATTTTTATACATCTGGCGCTCCGCAGGTGAGTAATTTCAGTTTGGTTGCAGAGGCCAATGGTCAAGTTATTGGCTTTATCTTTGGCAATAATCGTCGTGAGAGGCAAAAGAAACCATCACTTGGTTACTCGCTGCAGAGCTTGGGCAAGCTCGTAAAACTATGGTGTTTATCTGGCGAAGTTCGGCAGCGGAAAAAAGATCTTTGGGAGCGGATCTCACAACACAGCCTGAACCGCAAGTCTTTATGCAAAGATTGGGGCAGTGAGGTGCTGCTGTTTGTGATTGCCCCCGAGTTTCAAGGCCAAGGAATTGGATCGCACATGGTGAAGGCGTTTCTCAACAGTTGCGCCCAGCGTGGTGTTGACAAGGTCAGTGTTGAAGCGAATGTTGTTGAAGCTGGACGCTTCTATGAGCGGGTAGGGTTTCGTTACATTGATGAGTTTGAGTCTCCGTTACATGCTACTTGCTCGAGTTGCGATAGGGCAGGTCGCTACCTTTTTTGTCTTGATGAGCCCGTGTTTTCTGAGCCAAATCCAGAGTGATGGGGGAAGAGTACTTCCCCCTAATATAATGAACTTTATTGAAATAATTTCTAGCTTGTTGCGCTTTGATGTGCGAGCAGTAGCTCGGCGAACTCAGCGAAGCCGTAGCCGCCAGGCTTGCTCATAACAAGCGCTGGTTTGTGGGTTAACTTATCCCAGTACTTCTCAATATTAGCAACGCCAATGCTATTTGGCAGCCATGCAAACATGGCGACATCATTGGGTGAGTCTCCGGCATAACAACACTGGGCAAGGATTTGCTTATCGCTTAGCCCCTGCAGTTTGAGAAAATACTCAGCAGTTATGCGTTTAGAGTGCTCACCATACCAAGCATTGATATGAATCGAGCTTGCTGTCGCATTGGCGCCAAGCTGGTGGATGTCGCTCACGACCTGCTCAACAATATCAGGATCGACTGCGGGGCGGTTTTGGCCGATATCGATAGCCACCTCACACACTCGGTAAGCTTGATCGAGTGTGAACTCAAGGCCTGGATAAGACTTGAGGATTTTGCCAATCTGCACCTTTAATTGTTGTTGCTTTTTCGCAAGCTCTGCCATGTCGGTCAAACCATGCCGAACCAGATAGCCGTTTTGTTTCTCCATGATCACCGCACCATTTTCTGCCAGAACGGCATCAACCGGCCATAGCTGAGCGATATGATCACCCCAGCCAGCACAGGCACCCGTGACCGCAACCACTTTCTTTCCTGCATCACGTAGCGCTTGCAACGCCTGCAAAGTTTGCGGAGGAAGATGGCCGTGACAGGTCAGCGTATCATCGACATCAGTAAGAACCCACTCAATTGAGTCCCAGTTTTGGCTTAGCTTTTTCATTGTTTCTCTTGAATACAACCACAGGATTTGAATAGCGGGTAAGACTAGTCGGGGTTTGTGAAACACATATGAACGTACTAGATGTTTTCATTGTTGAGGATTAAATCTAAGAGGCTTAACTTGCGCTGGTTAACCGGCGAAGGATCACGCCTCTATACTAGGAGAAGGCCGTAATCAACGGCGCTCGCTACAGCGTTGAGCTAATAAGAGGTGTAAAGGTTTGCCTAAAGGTGTACAAGAAATCTACTTTTCAGGTACCTGTTACTGGTGCATGGAAGCCGTATTCCAGTCACTTAACGGCGTAATAAGCGCTACCCAAGGTTGAGTAAGGGTATCAGGGCAGTCAGGTCGCTATGAGGCGGTGGCGGTGATTTTTAAGCCGAGCATCATCAATATAAAAGCCTTGGTGACGGTTCACCTTCACACCCACCACTGCTGCAGTTCACACCGCTTTCGCCGGCGTTATCCTTCCGCTGTTTATGTCACTAGTGATGAAGGTTACCAAAGGGCTTGTCGGGCGATAGAGGTAAATCAATCGTATTTCCAAAACGAGATTATTACTCAAGTGTCGATGTTTGGTGACTTTACCCCCTGTCCAAAACATCAACAGAATTACTATTACTCACATCCAAGTCGACCATTCTCTAAACGCAAGATCGCGCCCAAGTTGTCTTACTTGATAGAACACTTTGAGCAATATGTTGATCCAGATAAGAAAAAGAAACTGCTATCTATCCTTAGTCTCGAGTGACGGTTGAAAGGATTACTGAGATAGGATCGACTATTGTCATTGACTAAGTAGCGCGGCCTAAAGGATGCCATTGACCACGCCTGTTAACAGCAACCCATCGATTTTCTACTATGATTTCTATTAATAGTCACTACGAAAGAGGAAGGAAAGACGTTAGAGATGATCAAATATTGCTTGATGTCGTGCCCCTCTACACGTCAAGCAGTAAGTTTAGAATCAAGGGATCAATGGTGACAATATGCTTCGAAGAATTGGACTCACAGTAACCTTATTAATCTCATCATTTGCGGTCGCTGCACAAAGCGCAGGCGGAAGTGGCGGCATTGGCGGAATACCGTCCATCAGTAAAGCTCATTTAGAGGCGCAGTGGGATGGTAAAGCGGGTAAGCAATCCACACGCATCTGGGGCATTGTTGCCAATTGGCGCGCTGATGTTTGCGGGACGCTCAATGGCACAGAGACGGATGCCAACCAGTGCGCTGCCAACACACCCAAGGCGACACGCCAATAAACACGTACAAACGGGTCATTGCTTCGCGTCAGCAATGAATATCGAAAAAGCCTATCTAGTTTGTGGTAATAAAATTGTATAAGGCACCTGCGCAGCCGGTGCCTCTTGCTTATCTACCACACGTCATTACTTGCTGTTTACTGTGCTGCAACCAGCTTTTGCCTTGAGCGGGTGTGTTGCTTAAATTTTGTACTGACAAAAAGTTGAGATTTCGTTTTTATCTTCCTAACTGCATTGTGTGATATAAAAACAAGTGGTTGGCTCTATGGGAAAAGCTTGGGTAAAAAGTACCAGTGCTGCTTTGCTGCTGGTCTGTGTTCCGTTATCGGCATCAACGGTAATTCGGTTTGGTATTGTACCTCAGCAATCGGCGACGCGTGTGGCCGAACACTGGATACCAGTATCGAACTTTCTAAGTCAACAAACCGGCCTTGATATTCGCTTTACTACCAAGCCTTCAATATCCCAATTTGATCAAGAGCTTGCCAAAGGTCGGTATGATCTGGTTTACATGAACCCGTTCCAATATATTCAAAGTCACGAGCACCTGGGTTATCAAGCCATTGCAAAAGCGCGTGATAAGAAAATCCGTGGCATTGTGGTATCACATAAGGATAGTGGGCTTGATTCTCTATCCGATATATCAGGTCAGCGATTGGCGTTTCCATCTCCTGTCGCTTTTGCGGCGAGTATCTTGAGTCAGGGGTACCTAAAGCAAAATGAGATCGATTACACGCCAGTTTATGTCCGCTCGCACGATTCGGTTTATCACAATGTGGCAAAGGGTGTATTTATCGCTGGAGGGGGCGTTATGCGCACCTTTAACGCGATGGATAAATCCATTACGGAGCAACTCACAGTGGTGTGGGAAAGTGATGGGTATACACCTCATGCGATTGCAGTTCACCCTTCTATGCCCCAAGCGACCGTACTGCAAATTCAGCAAGCATTTTTAAACCTTGAGGAACGCGCACCAGAGTTGCTGACTCCTTTAAGACTCAAAGGCTTTACCACCGCACAAGATCGAGAATGGGATGATGTGCGGCTGCTAATGGCCGATTATGAGTCGGAATCTCAGTGAACAAGGGGTATAGCCAGGGATGAAATTTCGCACCAAAACAGTTCTAGGTATCGCCATCATTGAGTTGATTTTTCTCGTGATTCTGGTGTTTTTCGCTGTCAGATTCATTGGCAACTCAAATATAGAGCAGTTCGAGAGTAAAATGACCGCGGCAATGAGTCTTATTCGGATCACTTCGGCCGATGCACTGCTGACTTATGATTTGGCCGTTCTGGAACGGATAGCATTGAGTGCCTTGAGCGATGTTAATATCACCAACGTGAAGATGTATATTGATGATCAAGCCGTTGTTAGTGTTGGTGATTACCTCACTGAGAAAAGCACAGCTTTACCCGAAGGCTACTTTAACAAAACCGCTAATATCGACTTTGAAGGTACGCATATAGGTCATATTGAGGTACTGTTTGATGGGCGCCATATTCAAAATGTCGTGACTGACTCGGCCAGCTATCTACTAGGTATCGCGGGTTTCGAAATTCTATGTGTTTCAATCGTCTCGCTGTTGTTTGGCTGGTTACTCACGCGCGACTTAGACAAAATAATTCTCGCAATCAATCAAATTGGACGCAGTGGACCTGGTGTTCAGATCCCGCACCATCGTAGCGATGAAGTCGGTCAGGTCATCCAGGCCTTCAACAAGATGTCGAAGGATATGCACAGCCAATATCAAGAGCTGCAAGAGGTAAAAGAGCAAGCATTGGCGGCTAATCGAGCGAAAGATGACTTTCTTGCCGTGGTGAGTCACGAGATCCGTACCCCCCTGAATGGGATTCTCGGTATGGCTAAGGTAATGGAACAGGAGCTGAGTGGGCAGCAAAAGCAAAACTGTAAAGTGATCAATAAGTCGGGTGAGCACCTGATGCTGATCCTGAACGACGTGCTGGATTTTTCCAAGTTAGAGCAACAACAACTGGTCTTGCAACAACATGATTTTAAAGTACCGAATATGACCTTTTTGGTTGGATATTTGTTCGATGAAGCGTGTAAGAAGAAAAACATCGAGCTTAATATTGTCGATCAAACACCAGCCGATATCATTTGGCAGGGCGATGAAGCGCGCGTGAAGCAAGTATTGTTTAACCTTTTGAGCAACGCCGTCAAATTTACATCTCATGGTGGTGTCACCTGTACATTCCCTTGGCAAGCGGGTCAGACAAGCTTAATTATGGAGATTCGTGATACAGGAATAGGGATAGCGGAAGACAAGATTAAAGCGATACTGCAACCCTTTACTCAGGTAGATAACTCAACCTCACGCAATTACGAAGGTGCCGGGCTTGGACTGTCGATAGTGGTCAAACTCATCGAGCTGATGAAGGGGACACTCGAGATAGACAGTGCACCTGAGATTGGCAGTGTGTTTCGGGTGAGTTTGCCGCTGGAGTGTCACAAGGAGGCGCAGCGAGAGGAGCAGTCATCTAAACAAGATGAGAGTTGGACAGCGCCCGATGGTGCTCGGATACTGATAGTCGATGATAATCGTGTCAATCTTATCGTTGGAAAAAAGTGGTGTGAAAAGCTTGGGTTACAGGTGGATGTCGCCATCGGTCATGAGCAAGCCATTGAGTTCGTCAAGCAAAATGATTACTACTTTTTACTGGTGGACAATCATATGCCAGGTATGACCGGCCCGCAATTGATCCCTATTCTGCAAAAAATGCGTTCTAGCTTGATAATTTTTGGTTGGACTGCAGATTTATCGGATAAGTCACTCGAGGAATTTGCCGCTGTTGGCACTAGTGGTGTGCTACCCAAGCCAATAAATATGCAGAAGTTTGAGCAAGTGGTGGTGAGCGCCCTCAACACAAGGGACCGTCTTGCAAAGCGACATAACGCTTTAATTGAGCACTCTGAAACCGTAGAGCCGGGGCAGTGAAACTCTTGACCCTACTGTTTACTTACCTGCTCACTTCCTATCCTATAAGTATCAGAAAATCGACAAGGGAAGAGAAGGATGACAAACCCACCGCGTGTCACTTGTGATATTGACGAGCAGTTCATTGCGACAGTGAGCCTTAATCGCCCAGAGAAACTCAATGCACTCGATATGGCCATGTTTGATGCTATCTTGGCGGTGACCAAGCAATTGAAAAAGGATAAAAACATTCGTGCCGTCATTGTAAAAGCAAACGGAACGGATTTTTGTACCGGGCTTGATATTAAGTCGCTTTTAACCAGCAAGGTGGATGCGATGCGCTTACTCTACAAATGGTGGCCGACAACCCCCAATGCCGCCCAGCGTTTTAGTCTGGCATGGCGTAAAGTCCCTTGCCCGGTCATCTTTGCTATTCATGGACGATGCTGGGGTGGTGGGCTGCAGCTCGTGTGTGGGGGGGATTTTCGGATTGCGAGTAATGATGCCAGCTTTTCCATTATGGAGGGGAAGTGGGGGCTGATCCCTGATATGGGCGGCTCAATTGCTTTTCGCGAACTGATGCGGCAAGACCATGCGTTAGAGTTAGCAATGACCGCGAAAGTGATAGATAGTCAGTCAGCCAAAGAGTATGGATTGATCACTAAGATCGCCAAAGACCCGTATGATGCGGCCTATCAACTTGCTCTCGAGTGTGCTGAGCGGTCACCAGATTCGATTGCTGCCAATAAACGACTGTATCAACAGACTTGGTGGGTGAGCCAAGGTAGAGCCTTGTGCTTAGAGACTTGGTATCAACTCAGGGTCCTATTTGGCACAAATCGGTCTATTGCAGCTAAGCGCGAGCGACAAAATACTAAAACCAGGTTTCTACCTAGAGGTTTCAAGTGAAAATAGCGCTGTGTGCATAAATGCGCCCCACCTAAATAACGGCGGTAAAACGGCCACTTGAGAGAGCGTGGCCAAGTTTCATATACTAAGGCAAGTTAATCGTCACTGAGCATAGTTTCGACCTCGAAGTTGTACTCATGTTTGCCTTCTTGGATGGACATGTTGCACTCCTCAATACTTAATCTCCATTCCCCAGCAGAGTTTTTTGCTGCAAACTGATTCAAGAAATGCATTTGCTGATCCTCGGAGTTGCTCGCGAGATCGCGTCCATACTGCTCACACATTTCTGCTTCGGTCATCGAGAAAGTACTGAATGATACTAACGCTATGAGTGATATCGCCAATGTTCTCATGATCACTGCTCCAACTAAATTAGGTGCTTTTAAAACCGTAGAACATGCCACCGTATTGATAAAGTCGACAGTCAATAATTTACCCTTAGCGCTTGTATCCGATCTATCTACTTTTTAGTGCGAATCAGCTGAGACTGTCTATGCGAGGCACTGGTCAAGACTTCTTGGTAGAGGGTATCAAAGTGTGATTCAAAATAATTATAATGCTTTACTAAGCTGTGCTGGCAGTCAGACAGTGCTGCGAGCCTAGGACTGCGTTGAGCGATTCGATTTAAGGCATAGAGAATATTGTCAAACTCTTGATAGGACTCTAGCCAGCGCTCTTGCCACATATGCTGTGAGACTAAAACAAAGCGCGCCGGCAAATCTGGATGGGTGATATTAATCTGTGCTCTGGCAAACGCGACAAAGCTAGCCAATGGTTGTGAATGATAGTGCTGCCAATGCTTGGCTAGGCAATGATCCCAAAACATGTCGAGTGCTATCGGAGAAAAACGACGCTGGTTTTGGTCAAATTTCGACTTACACAGCAACACTGTGTCGTGATAGTCGGTATAAGAGTCGACAAATCGATGCAGCAAAATCCCATTGGCGATATCCTTTCCAAACTGTTTGTGAGGATCGCCCTTTACAAAGTCTCCCAGTAGGTTGCCGAGCATACTACTGTTGCAGTGATGAGCGATGTGAAGGTGGGCTAGAAAGTTCATTTGGGTAAAATCGAAACTGATGTGATCTCGTTATTTGAATCTAGATGAAGTGTAGCAAGTAACTTGTGCACTCAGTTTTGAGTCTCGATAATTCACTTATTCTAGAAAGTTGGTGTGCACAACAACGATGAATTTACTCGTTTAGATTGGTTATCTCTCCTATTGCTCAGGCAAGGCTTTAGTAAAGAAGCAGCCGTATGGCTGTCTCTTTGATTTATGGGCAACACTGCTTACAAGTGTGATCGTTTTATGACACCCGTTGACCATGTGTGGTTTTCATATATGATTTAGCGAATATATGGTTGTACGTATATTTAAGTGACGTATGACCGACAAGGCTTCAAAGTTTTGATAATAAAACGAGAGACAGTGATGACTGAGCAACTTGCAGACATGGAACCCACCGCAGCGAAAAAAATGAGCTTTTTGGATCGCTATCTAACCTTATGGATCTTCCTCGCTATGGCCGTCGGGGTAGGGATTGGGGTCATCTTCCCGCAAGTCGGAGAGTGGAACGAGGCGATGACCGTCGGTAGCACCAATATTCCGTTGGCGATTGGTTTGATTTTGATGATGTATCCACCACTGGCTAAGGTGAACTATAGCCTACTTGGCAGCGTGACTAAGGATCGCCGCGCAATTACTCTGTCTCTGGTGATGAACTGGATTGTCGGGCCCATCTTGATGTTCGCCCTCGCAGTGATCTTTCTGCGTGACCATCCCGGCTACATGGTGGGCGTGATCCTGATTGGTTTAGCACGCTGCATCGCAATGGTCTTGGTTTGGAATGATATCAGTGGCGGTAACAAAGAATATGGCGCGGCGCTAGTGGCACTCAATAGCGCGTTTCAGATTGTCACCTACAGCTTCTTTGCTTGGCTGTTTATCACCGTGCTGCCACCAATGCTTGGGCTGCAAGGGTTTAATGTCGACATAACCGTGCTGGAGATTGCTCAAAGCGTGGCCATCTATCTTGGTATTCCTTTTCTTGCTGGCTACCTTAGCCGTAAATGGTTAGTCGCTGCAAAAGGAGAGCAGTGGTATCTGCAGGTGTTTATTCCGCGTATCTCACCCATCACGCTGATTGCTCTGCTAGCGACGATTGTGCTGATGTTCAGCCTAAAAGGGGAGATGATCTTTGAGTTGCCCGGTGATGTGCTGTTGGTATCGGTTCCGCTGATTATTTACTTCTTATCGATGTTCTTTATCAGCTTTTACGCCGGCAAAAAGCTCGGGCTACCGTACGATCAAAATGCCTCGATTGCCTTTACCTCATCAGGCAATAACTTTGAGTTAGCGATTGCCGTCTCGATTGCGGTGTTCGGCCTAAACTCTGACCAAGCGTTTGCTGGAGTGATTGGTCCCCTGGTGGAAGTGCCTGTGCTGATCGCTTTGGTTAACGTTGCGCTCAAGATGAAGCGCCGCTACTAGCCCGGTTACTTGGCGGGGTATTTGACAAGCGATGCCTGTTGGTATCGCTTTATTTTTATCCATACCAGACCGGCGACGAGCCCCCACAAGGTGGCATCAATGCCAAACAGATTAACGCCTGACAGCGTGATCAAAAGTGTCAGCATTGCCGCATCGTTGTCACCCTCGACGAGGGATTTATTTAAACACATGGATAGTGTGCCTAGCAGTGCGAAACCTGCCAACACGGTGGTGACAGCATTGGGCAGAGCGAGGAATAAGGACACGACCGTGGTGCCCCATAGACCGGCAATAAGGTAGAACAGACCCGCACTGATACTGGCGAGGTAGCGCCGTTCGGGTCTTGGGTCGACACTCTCATTCATACAGATGGCTGCCGTAATTGCGGCCAGATTGACACTGAATCCACCAATGGGGGCAAATAGGCTATTGGCGAGCCCAGTTGTGACTAAGATAGGCTTAGTCGGCGGTTGATAGTGGAAGTTCTTCAGCATCGCGAAGCCAGGTAGGTTCTGTGACAGCATAGTGATGACGTACAACGGCAGTGAGATGTTGATGATTGCGCCGAGATCCCACTCCCAGCCCATAAACTGAGGCGAGGCGAGGGTAAAGGCAAGCTTGCTCACCTGGAACTCATCAAGCAATGCAGAGACTGAGGCGCCTACGATCAGGATTGCCAACATCGCGTATTTGGGGAAGTAGACTTTACTGACCAGGAAGGCGGCAAACATACAGAAAAAGATCTCAGGCGAGCTCATTGAGGGGGTAAAGGCGTTAATACAAAAAGGTAGCAAGATAGCCGCTAACATTGCTGAGGCAAGGTTAGTCGGAATGGAATTTAGTGCCTGGTTAAGCGGTTTTATTAAGCCTGTTAAAGCGATAAGCAGCCCCGTGATGACAAACGCCGGTGTCGCTTGGGCAAGGGTATAGGCACCATCAAAAGTGATCAGTAGCGCCGCCCCGGGTGTTGACCAAGCAATTAGGATGGGCAGCTTAAAAAACCAAGACAAAAAGACCGAAGATAATCCCATCACTAAACCCAGCGCCAAAAGCCAACTCTCTATCTGACCGTCAGTGGCACCCAGACTGGTAGCCGCCTGGATCACGATGATGATGGCGCTGGTATAGCCAACCAGTACCGCAGTAAATCCCGCGCTAAGGTGGTCGAGTTTAGTCATTTTCAATCCCTAGTTGAGCTGCTAATCTTGAATATGTACGCTATAGCGCACAAAAGACAGCCTAGCACTGTGCGTTATAGCGCACAAGGTGAGATGAACACTATTTTAACAACCATGCAGCATATCGCTCGGTGAGAGCCGAGTGAACAAGACCAAAAGGAAGCCGCCGTGTCGGAAACGCGATTTAAAGCCAGTATTGCTAATCATCTCAGAGCCATACGCAAAGAAAAGGGCTTAAGCCTAGATGCGACTGCGAAGCTGACGGGGATCTCTAAAGCCATGCTCGGCCAAATTGAGCGAGGGGAGTCAAGCCCGACCATCGCGACGCTATGGAAGATTGCCAGTGGACTGAAAAGCTCATACTCCGCGTTTTTTGCCCTAGACTCGTCGCCGCTTAGTGAGACCGAAAGCTTTCCTCATGACCCCAATATGCATGTGAAAACGCAGTTTCCATTCACTGCTGAGACAGGGTTAGAGGTATTTGAGATCACACTAGAAAACTATCATCAGCAAGAGTCCAGTGCCCATGAGCATGGGGTGATTGAGCATATCCTAGTGATAAGTGGTGAATTAGAGCTTTACATCGATAATCAATGGCATCAGCTCAGTGCCGGTGAGAGTCAGCGTTTCTACGCCGATCAACCCCATGCTTATCGAGCGAAAACAGAGCAAGTTATTTTTCATGACATTATCAGTTATCCGCCTAACAAAGCGCGATTAGTGAGATGAAAATGTTAACTAAATGTAATTGAGCTGTCACTTGTTCGCTGCAAACTAACTCCAAACATCACAGCAATCCAACTGATTTGGTCATTGAGATCATGGAGGAAGCAATATGAGCACCAAAGAGCCAAGCCGCTGTAAACCCCTTAGTCCTTGCAAAGATCAAGGCATCGACCAACGCCGATTAGAGCAAGAGCCAGAGTTCAATCGATTTGTAGAGGCTGCCTTATCGCGCCGCGGGTTCCTTGTGGTAACTGGTGCGGTCGGCAGTGTTGCGTTCTTCGGGACCAGTCCATTGAGCCAAGCCGTGGCGAGTGCCGTAGCTAGTCCATCAGCCCTGATGGGATTTGAGGGGATTGCTATCTCGACCAAGGATAGTGTTGAAGTCCCGGCCGGCTATCGAGCAGATGTCCTGATCTCTTGGGGCGATGCGGTAGTGAAAGGCGCACCTGCGTTTGAGCAAGGTAATGACGCGCAAGCACAGGCGCTTCAATTTGGTGATAACAATGATGGGATGACCTTCTTCTCACTCAGTGATGACCGCGCTGTGCTTGCTGTCAATAACGAGTACACCAACAATGAGTACCTCTATACTCACCAAGGTCAGTCGATCAGTCGTGATGATGCGCTTAAGGCACAAGCGGCGCATGGAGTATCGATTGTTGAGTTGATTAAGCAAGACGGGACTTGGCGCGTCAATCCAAATGGTCGGCTAAATCGCCGCATTACCGCCAATACCGAAATGGAGATTACCGGACCTGCGGCGGGGCATGATCTGCTTAAAACCAGCGCAGACAAAAGTGGACGTAAGGTACTGGGTACCTTTAACAATTGCGCTAATGGTGAGACGCCATGGGGAACCTACCTCACCTGTGAAGAGAACTTCAATGGCTATTTTGCTAATCCGGGAAAGGCAAAACTTGCGGACACTTATGCTCGCTATGGACTTAATCAGCAAGACCGTGGCTATGATTGGTATAAGCACGATAGCCGCTTTGATATGGGCATCGAGCCCAACGAGGCGCACCGCCATGGTTGGGTGGTGGAAATTGACCCTATGAACCCGAGCTCCACGCCGAAAAAGCGTACGGCATTGGGGCGTTTTAAGCATGAAAATGCAGCGCTAATGGTCGATAAAAGCGGTCATGTGGTGGTGTATCTTGGTGATGATGAGCGGGGAGAGCACCTGTATAAATTTGTCTCCAAGAACAAGTTTCGCCCAGGAGCTGAAACTAATCACGACCTGCTTGATGAGGGGACATTCTATGTTGCCAAATTCACTGGTACCGAGGGTGAATTAAAAGGGCAGGGGCAGTGGATAGAGCTAACCTGGGGTAAAAACGGGCTCACACCTGAGAACGGTTTTGCAGACGCTGCGTCGGTGATGATCTTCGCCCGCCAAGCGGCAACACAAGTTGGGGCGACCACTATGGATCGTCCCGAGTGGGTCGCGGTGCACCCACAACAACACTCGGTCTTTGTCACCCTGACTAACAACAAGTATCGCGGCGTGAGAGAAAACCAACCGCTTAATGCCGCAAACCCACGTGAGAAAAATCCCTACGGACACATAGTTCGTTGGCGACCAGCTGGAGGAGGCCACACCTCCGAGCATTTTGCATGGGATATCTATGTATTAGCGGGCAATCCTACCGTCCATCAATCGGGTTTAATGGCAGGCAGTGACAACATTACGGCGGATAATATGTTTAACAGCCCAGATGGTATTGGTTTTGACCGCTTTGGCCGTTTGTGGATTCAAACCGATGGCAAGTACTCAAATCAAGGTGAGTTTGCTGGGATGGGTAACAACCAAATGCTGTGCAGCGATCCCCAGACCGGAGAGATCCGCCGCTTTCTCACCGGTCCTATTGCTTGTGAGATCACCGGATTGACCTTCTCACCCGATAACACGGCTATGTTTGTTGGCGTGCAGCACCCAGGAGAGGATCTCGCGCCATCTCACTTCCCTGATGGTGGTCAGAGTATTCCTCGCTCTTCGGTGTTGGTAATCACTCGTGCAGATGGCGGAATTATCGGCGCTTAACGCTTATACTATCGTGCAATATAAACTATTTAAAACCCTGTGTAATCAGGGTTTTTGCTGTTTTAGAGCGCTAAAGTTTATCACTAGTGATAGACTTAACCTAAACAAATCACGGCTTTAACTGGATAGGTATGTTAGTGCGTTGGTTAATTACGATGTTGTGCTTGGTGTCGCTGCCTGTTGTCGCCCAGCCAAGTATTACAGTATTTGCAGCGGCCTCGATGACCGAAGCGCTGGATAAGATAGCAAAGCAGTTTGAGCAGCAAACCCAGATTAAGGTCAAGCGCTCATACGCATCCTCATCGGTACTCGCTCGACAAATTGCTCAGGGTGCCCCTGCTGATGTATTTGTCTCGGCCAACGTGCGCTGGATGAACTACCTCTCTGAGCTTGGGGCGATAGAGCAAGACTCTGTCACTCCCTTGGTGCAAAATCAATTGGTGGTGATTATGCCGATTCAATTGGCAGAATCTGTTACTGAAATTAGAGAAGACAATACGTTTGAGGCACTACTGCAAGGTACGCGCTTAGCCGTCGGCGACCCGCGCCATGTGCCAGCGGGTATCTACACTCAACAAGCGCTACGATCACTAGGCGTCTGGGAGCAGCTCAAGCCGCATTTAGCGCGCGCCAATAGTGTTCGATCCGCTCTGCTGTGGGTCGAGCGGCAGGAGGCGAGGGTAGGTGTGGTGTACAAGACTGATGCTCTGGTTTCCGATCTGGTTGAAATAATCCACCATATTCCCGCTTCAAGTCATGATCCGATTGTTTACCCCATCGCTAAAGTTACCCACTCACGGAGCGACGCATTACAGCAAACAGAGCGAGATGCTTTTTTTAGCTTTTTAACGAGTGAGCACGCAAAGGAGGTCTTTAGAGAGTTCGGTTTTCTAGTTACCGAATAGCGGGTGTATATGGCACTTTGCTATCTCGGATACCTAATCCAGTGACTCACTGCCCGCGACATTTTTAATCATCAACTATTCTTTGTGCGTATCAATAGTCGTTTCACATCACAAGAGGATAACTTGATGAACACCCCTCCGAACACAAACCCGACTTACCCTCGCACCTTCAGTCATATTGGTATATCTGTCCCTGATCTAGAGGCCGCTGTGGCGTTTTATACTGAGGTACTAGGTTGGTACTTGATAATGAAACCGACCGAGATTGTTGAGGATGATTCACCGATAGGTGAGATGTGCACGGATGTTTTTGGCTCAGGCTGGAATAGCTTTAAGATTGCTCATCTGGCAACCGGCGATCGCATCGGCGTCGAAATTTTCCAGTTTGAAAATGCACAAAACCCAGAAAACAACTTTGAATACTGGAAGACGGGCGTCTTTCACTTCTGCGTTCAAGACCCGGATGTCGAGGGGCTGGCGGAGAAAATTGTCGCAGCCGGGGGTAAGAAGCGTATGAAAGCGCCGCGCTATTACTATCCGGGTGAAAAGCCTTATCGGATGATCTATATGGAAGACCCATTTGGTAATATTCTAGAGATCTATAGCCATAGTTACGAGTTGACTTATAGTGCTGGCGCATACTGACAAGAGAGCAATACTCTTCAGTCGGAGCTGCTTGAAAGCTCCGGCTGAGCCTAACCAGCCCCTCTCTGATGATTATATTGCTGTTCAATAGCTCAATGGAGAAATATGGTTTCTTCAACAGAAATAAAAAGGAAAGGATGCTAATCATCAGTGGGGACATTTTATAATGAGGACATTTTTCGAAAACCGAGTAACTCCTATTTGGTTAGCCGGTCCCCATGCTCCGATGACTGCGCGAAGTTCGCTTACAAAATGCAAGCCTTGAACTGACGCGCTATCCCCCACGCCAAGAAAGGTGAAAGGCTTTCCACGAGCCTTACACCCAAAATAAAGGCAGAGCGCGAGTTAGACTTAGTTTCTATACGCGGGTAGTCCCCGCAAGCGATCAAATCCTCGCTCCTGATTTTTCCTTGACAGCGTTCAAATTGACTACCACGCTAAATATATGAAGTATAAACACAATATTATCAAAATATAACTGACGTCAGCTAGATCATAACAAAGCTAAATCCGCCCTATGTGAATGTAGGGAATCACTAAAATAACTACGATAAGAGGTATTGCTGTGAAAAGGGTATTGCTAATAATAATGCTTATCTCGCCCTATGTGATGGCGCAGTCTCAGTGTCATCTAATTGATGATGATACGCAGCGACTTGCGTGTTATGACAAAACTCGCCACAATCAAGGCACTGCCGAGCCGATGGATGATACACGTTTTGGTGATATGTCATTTTTCCAGGTAGTTGATTATTACAATGACAGGGATGTATTTAAACTCACTCCTCATCGTGCAAATTACATTTTACCTTTTTCCTATAACTCATCACCCAATCAAGAGGATTGGTCACTTTATTGGCGTGACTCTGAGCTGGATGATATTGAAGCAAAATTTCAAATTAGCGGTAAGTTGAAATTATGGAAAGATCTATACCGTGATTGGGATCTCTGGCTGGCATACACCCAAACATCCTGGTGGCAAATTTATAATGGTGAGAATTCAGCGCCGATTCGAGAAACCAATTACAGCCCTGAGCTGATCCTCAGTACGTACCCCAATGTCTCGCTACTCGGGTTTGATTGGGTTCAGGCAGACTTTGCGTTTGTCCATCATTCTAACGGTGAAGATGGGCCTTTTTCTCGTAGTTGGAACCGACTCTATACCAATCTAGAGTTTACCCGCGATCAATATGTGATTGCCTTCAAGCCTTGGTATCGTATTCCTGACCCTGAGCTTCGAGATGACAACCCCGACATAGAAGATTACATGGGCTATGGTGAAATTGTGTTGGGTTATCGTCACAATGGGGCGCTTTACAGCCTGCTTTTGCGCAACAATTTGACCAGTGATGGTCAGGGAGCCGTTGAGATCAATGTTGCTTATCCATTGTTTGACAAAGTAAAAATCTACGCACAGTACTTTTATGGTTATGGTGAGAGCTTGATTGATTACGACGACAGAGTGAACCGCTTTAGCTTGGGTATCTCGCTGTTCGACTTGTTATAACTGATCATTCTCATCGATTGGATACGTACTTTGCCAAGATCACTGACGAGCAGTTTTAACAGGAAACTTTCATTGATGAGTCGCTAATATGAGTTTTCATTGCTTAACTGACAAAGGTGTAATATACCCAAGTAACCTCAAGATGCAGTTTCAGCGAGTTTGCTTGGCTAGCCAAGCAAACTCGCCCGAAGGGAGTCCATTTACAGGCTCATCTCCGCGTCAAATGACTTTGAAAGGGATGGCCATTTCTACAGCCATTTTCCTTGATATGAGCCTGTATATGGACTCTGAATTCTGCATCTTGAGGTCACTTGGGTATAAAGCATTAAAGATCACGTTATGAATAAAGTTTCTACCCTTTTGGCTATCGCCTACCTAGGGGCTGTACTCACTCCGGCCGCGTTTGCTAACCAACCACCACATCAGCCCCCTTTATTCGATGAGCTCGATACCAATGGTGATGGGCAACTCAGTCGAGATGAGGTCAAGGGACCGCTGGCTGATCAGTTTGATAGCCTAGATGTCAATAGTGATGGGTTTCTATCTCAAGACGAGCTTCCAGAGCCAAGAGGGATGGGAAAAGGTGAGATGAAAAAAGAATACTAAGGTTGAGTTTTGTGGGGAGAGCATGACCACTTTAACTGTGTGTGTCAGCTCTCCCAGATGCCCTACAACCTTTTTAAGAACAAGGTTTATAAAGGCGCAGCGAATACCTGCGTCCAGTAAATACCGTAAGTCGTGTCAGGGTTTTCAACCAATGCCACACCTAATTCCGTGACGCTAGTGCGCATGATATTCTCGCAGTGACCAGGGCTGCTAAGCCAAGAGGCCATTACGGCATCAATATCTTTTTGTCCTGCCGCGACATTCTCTGCCCACGCTGATGCTCGATATCCCGTATCAGAGATCCTATCGCCCGCTGAGCTGTTATCTGAGCCTGTATGGCTAAGAAAATTGCCATTCGCCATATCGCTAGAGTGTCTTACAGCAGCAGATTCAAGGTCGTAACTCCAGGTCAGTGCCGATGCTGCAGGCATACTTTTATCACCGCAGTCTCTGGCATGTTGGCGCGCTTGGTTGACCGCAAACAGCATTTGCTGAGCAAAATCGTCATCAGGCCCGGGTGCTGGGTTATTGTCATCCCCGGGATTAGTTCCGTCTCCCGGTGTGTTGCCATCGTCAGGAATTTGACCTGAATCTGATGTACCAGAGCCGCCGAAGCCACACCCGACCAGTATCAAGGTCGGCAATAACAGTAGAGGAACAAGTTTCATCATACACCTTAGATTTACACTGTGATCAAAACGTCAAGCCGGGTATCTAAGTTGCAAGTCGATAGCTTGAGCGGTGTTACTATACGAAGTCACAGTAAGACTGTTCAATATGCAACCAGTGGGCAGATGTCGTAAATGACAAAAGATTGACAGTGTCATTTGTCTTGCTCCATTTTTTTGAGTACTTTCGCTTGAATGACCAGTACGGCAAATGGGAAGACACCGCGACCAACAAACACACCAGCGTAGACAATGGGATTACATCAACCTTCGCGCCAAAATATATTAATGCAAAGATTGAAATTAATAGGGTGATTAAACCAGAGTAAATCTGGATTGGTTAGTGATATATTTAAATCCAATAGTAATATTTTTGATACAAATTAAACCCAGAATAACCTCAAAGGAACTGAACTCTATGCAGCCAGAGAAAATCCAAAACGTGGTGTTTGATATCGGTAATGTATTGGTCCGCTGGGCACCAGAAGAAATTGTCCGCTTAACGTTTACAGATTCAAGACCGGCTATTGATCTCGCCAAGACCCTATTTCACGGAGACATTTGGCTCGACCTTAATCGAGGCTTGATGACGGAAGAGCAGGCTAAGCTCAAATATCAGCTGCAACATGGCCTGACAAAGCTCGAGAGTGACAAACTGTTTTATTATGTCAAGCAAAGCCTGATCCCGCTTTATGGTTCGCAAGAGCTACTCAGACGGGTCAAACAAGCCGGGTACAACGTGTATGCGATGACCGATAACGTGCATGAAATCGTGGACTATTTGCAGCTACATTATGATTTCTGGCCGTTATTTGATGGAACGACGGTCTCTGCGGACCTAGGTTTACTCAAACCCGAGCCAGGGATTTACCAAAGTTTATTAGAGACTCATAGTTTGCGCGCCGCTCAGACAGTGTTTATTGATGATATGCAGCACAACGTCGCAGGGGCTCAGAGTCTCGGTATTAAAGCGATCCAGTTTCTAGATGCACATCAGTGTGAACGAGAGTTGAATATGCTGGGCGTCCAGTTTTAGAGGGCGGGTAGCGAGTATCACTTTGTTCTGGGGGCGATTAGATATCGCTTGTGTTGAGTTCACCGTGCTGATGTTTGTTTTGGGCAATTTATTCTTACTGATAGTTCTCCAAGTATTGCGACTGTCTAATATTTAAGACAGTGTGACCTAGATCTAACTCGTAAAATCGAGTTAGCGGGTGCGTTCCGATGTGGTTGTTTGAGTGTTCTTCCCGCTGAAAACAGTGAAAGGGAGATAGAACAATGAACAAACTAACAGTGATTGTGGCGGCGAGCACCGCGCTAGTTATGGGTTACGCGCAAGCAGGTTACAATGCCTATCCAAACCAAACCAATCAGGCCAGCAGTGTTTGTACCACAGACAGTGGCAAGCTCGGCAAAGTCGTCGACGCTAAACAGTACGGCCATCTGTGTGTGCCATTTACCGTGCACAACAAATACGTGCAATGTGAAACGGCAAGTGGTGAGCCGGGTCGTTGGATCGATGCGAAAGAGTACGGCAAGGTTTGCTCGTCTTTCGCGCTGCAGACTGTTAAAGCAACCTACCAGTGCACTACGCCAGAGGGCAAGCCAGGCCATTACGTTGATGCGAAAGAGTATGGCATTATCTGTCGTAGTTAACTTGAATATCTAGTGACAACCATCCTTGATGGCTCTTGTTGTCACGATGGTAGCAATAGCGAATCAGTGCCTTTAGCGACTCTCTCGCTATCGATGCTTATTAAGGCTTAGTGAATTGATTACCAAGCGTTTGTGTTATAACTCTTGTGGTTGTTGCTCGCTCGGTGCTAACGCGATCTCACGATTACTTTTAAACGGTGTTGATCGGCACGGCTCGTGGGCAGCGAAGCGGTTTTCGATCGCTTCGCTGCCGATTTATCTGGTCAAATGCGCTCAGCGAGCACTTTTACCGTTGCTTGGATACCAAGGTGGGCATCGAGCACACTTTGGGCTGTCATGTAGGCGGGCGTGGTGATCAATCGATTGGCTTGATCAACCACACAATCCTCGGTTGGACAGTCGATATGAGTATGCCCCTTGGACTGCATCAGTGCTGCGATGTCTTTATCCTTGCCAAGGGTAAGCGTAACGCCTGAAAGCACATTGGCCAGCAGTACTGGGGTGATGCATAAGGCTACAATAAACTTGTTGTCTTGGTGAAAACGTTCAATCAGTGCTTTCACTGATGGCAATACCTCGTATTCCCCCTCAGTAAAGGCAAAGTTGGACAGGTTTTTCGCAGCGCCGAAGCCGCCGACAAACAGCAAGGCATCGAAGTTATCGGGGTTTAACTCATCCAGGTCTTGGGTGGTGGAGCGAGTGATACGGTTGGCTTCCACCAGAACGTTACGCTGCTCTTCAACCACTTCACCCGAGTAGTGGTTAACGCAGTGCGCTTGCGCAATATTCGGCGCAAAGGTTTCGTAACTGAGTTGATGTTGCTCGAGTGCTAGGAAGGTTAGCACCGCTTCATTAAGCTCGGTGCCATCGAAAACACCAGAGCCAGAGAGTACCACAGCAATTTTTTTCATCGAGTTGATCCTTTTTTGAGCAATCCTAAAACCATATTGCCACAGCTTGTCTGCCCATGCAGCAGGCGGCCGATGTTGAGAGAGCATTTTTGTGTACAGGCACTAGTATCTCACTGGGAATAAAACATACAATAGCCGCAAACGGCCAACCTGAGATCCCTATGCTAGATTACACTTACGATTCGTTGAATCAGTCGAATAAAGATGAATTGACTGAGCTTGCCCTGCGACTTATCCACCGCTTGGTGCCTGAAGAGTCGGTTAGTGAACTGTTTACCTTTGAGAATGAAGAGACCGAGTCTGAAGAGCGCCTGCAGGAAGCACAGTTTGATGCCATGCTGCGTCTATGTGCGATTGCACTTGCAGAGTTGCCTGCGCTTTTTGCCGAGTCGGAGAACGCTGCGCAAAATATTCAGCGTATGCAGCGTCTGTTGTTGTGGCATTTCTATGCGGTCTCTTTTCAGCTAGAGCGAGCAATTTCACTTGAGGTGCATTGTAATCATGTTGAGGTTCTACTCAAGCAAGCGCCAAGCAATGTGATTGAGTGGGTCGCGACCTTAACTGATCTGCTTCGTCAATATGCTGAGATTGACGCAAAGTAATACCATATTGGTTTGATTGCTAGAAAGAGCACCTCCGGATGCTCTTTTTGTATTGGGAGAGGAAATGATCCTTGCCAAGCTTACCGCGTAACCCTAGCTAAGACTCAATAAGGAGCAAACTATGGCGACTCTAACCGTTTTCTACGACGCGACATGCCCGCTCTGCGTCAAGGAGATGAAAGCCTTGGGCAAGCATGATGAGCTGGAGCGCATTAAAACCGTCGATATCTTTAGCCAAGAAGTCAAAGACTACCCCCAGATTGACCCACAGCGTGCCAGTGATATTTTGCACGCCATCGACGAAAAAGGCACGCTGTTGCTCGGACTTGACGCAGCGCATCGGGCCTGGCAATTGGTTGGCCGGGGTTGGCTGTATGCTCCACTACGCTGGAGGGGCGTTAAGCCCGTGGCAGACTGGCTCTATCTGCAATTTGCTCGTCATCGTTACCTTATCTCAAGGCTGTTAACTGGCCAATCACGCTGCAATTGTAAGTAACGCCTAGTTTAGCGCTACATTCGTTTTGGCACTGTAAGCTCCGGTTAAGTGCTAGTTCCAGTTAAAAACCTTAACCTCATTGTGCTCGCTAGGATGGCGAGGGATATTTAGTGACAGTATCAAGGATAAAGCAGCCATTGCCGCGCCAGCATAAAACACCAAGGCGGGAGAGGTGAGCCAGACGATACCAAAAGCGACGGGGATGACCACTGCAGCGATATGGTTGATGGTAAAGCTCACCCCGGCGGTTGAGGCCATGTCAGCTGGGTCGGCAATTTTTTGAAAATAAGTTTTTATTGCCAGCGCTAAGGCGAAGAACAAATGGTCAATGATATACAGCGCTGCCGCCCACTCAGCAGTTTCAACCACGGCATAGCCGACAAAAACACCGATTAAGCCCACATATTCAAAGATCAACGCTTTGCGCTCACCAACTTGGCCGATAAAACGTCCAATCTTCTTGGCAAACAGGAAGTTGAACAGATAATTAAGCAAAAATAGCAAGGTAATATCGGCTGCAGAGTAGCCAAACTTTTCCACCAACAAAAAACCGGCAAACACAGTGAAAATCTGGCGTCGGGCACCACTCATAAAGGTTAGCGCATAGTAGAGCCAGTAGCGTTTACGAAGCACTAACTTAGTGGTTTGCTGAGTGTGTGTTTCAAAGTTCGGAAACGTAAATGCAATCCAGACCAAGAGTACAAACCCAGCCCCACCGAACAGCAGATAGACCCATTGGTAATCGAGCTGAAATTGCTCTAAACATAGCCACAAGGCGGCATACGTTATCAAAGAGGCAAGTGCGCCAACAGAAATCAATTTGCCCAACATCTCAGGCGCTTCCTCTTTGCTCAGCCACTGAAGCGAGAGGGATTGCTTTAAGGTTTCAAAGTAATGAAAGCCAGTCGACATCAACAGTGTGGTTAGCATTAGCCCCCACATACTAGGGAAAAAGCCGGTGGCCACCACGCCTAGGGTGAGCATCGCCAGCGAGATGATCATAAAGCGCTGCTCTTTGATAAACCCAATCACAAAGATAGCGGTGAAGGCGAGGAAGCCCGGCACCTCACGCACGCTCTGCAGCAAACCGATGTCAGCCCCATCAAAGCTGGCTTTCTCGATAACAAAGTTATTGAGCAATGCCATCCAACTTGAGAAGGCAATCGGCACGATGATTGAAACCATAATCAGAAAATTGTGCGGGGTTTTCCACGTTTTGCGACTGGACATGGTTGGATTCCGGAAAGACGACAGAGCAACACTTTAGCGCGAAATGCAACAAATACACAACAACAATGGGTGATTAAATAGGGACGAATGAGACAGCTACAACCGGGCGATTGTAACGACAGCCTATTTTACTTAGGTTTATAAACCGCAATTCTCACCAGTGACTTAAAGGTTGATGTACAGCCTCAACATGTCAAAGTGGCGAATGCCATTTTCCCAAATAGGCTCTGGATAGTTGTTAACGAAGTGATCCTTTTCTATTCGGTCTACACGAAAGCCCAATCGCTGATAATAAGTCAGTTGGTAGCCAAAGGTGCCCGTGCCTAGTTCTACTCGCTTGATCCCCTGCATCGCGAGTTGTTCAAGCGTGTATTGCAGTAGTTGTGTGCCAACGCCTTTGGCTTGGTGGTCAGGGTTGACTGCTACGTTGAGAACTTCATAGACGCTTGAGTCGCTGAGCTTGACCACCACGGCACCAATAATGTCGTTGTCCAATACAGCGCAATAGCATTGTGAACTGCTGAGGTATTGATTAATCGATTGCTCGTTAGGGTCAGCTTCGAGCAATAAGGGTAAAGGAATAGATCGAGGCGTTGCTTGACGGTATTCAACTTTGTTGAGGTCAAAGCGCAGGGGATGGGTCGTGTTCTGTGGTTGATTACTCATAGCGATTCGCTTGATAATTATCTCTCGATATCTTTAGTGGCTGTTTAGTCTAACTGCCTATTAAACCGATTGCTAATTAGTTGATTGATTCAAGATTTTGAGTTGATCCTACTTTTGGTCTGGGTGAGTCATATAAAATTTGGTGGCATAAAAGGATTGCATAGTCATACCCATCTTTCTACTAATAGAGTAAAAACAACCCCTGATACCCAGCTAACTCAACCTCGCTAACATAGTCGCCGACGTTTCCGTGTTGATCGACGGGACGCATTGGCTCGTCGAGCGTGATGGTGACAGGTTGTGCGCTGTAGTAGTCACGATTTTTACCGTGAAAGTCGGTCCTATACAGGACTTTGCCTTTGGTGAACTCACGTGCGAGCACCATTTCAGCCGGACCGCCCGAGACGACATTTTGTGCCGAGCGATATAAAAAGTATGTATGAGTCGGGGTGATATACTCAATCCCTTCAGGCAGGTCAGCGTGGACCACCTCAGGGTTTGCTGAATTGCCAACGATGGTGTAATCCGCAGGAGAGGGTGTTTGCGTTGACAGCATCAGCGGGATAGGGTCGAAGCCACTTGGGATATGATTGGCAGGCTCACCCAAGTCAATCGATAACAGAGCGGTTGGTTGATAGGCGATGTTCTTTGCGATCCCACTTTGATAGAAGTTGCTCTCGGTGGTGTTGTCACTACCGTACAGATAGCCGTTGTTCCATTGGTTAAACAGGCTACCCGAGTTGTGATGATTAAGATAATAGGCTGCTAGGGCAGAGTATTGATCTTGTTGCCAGTTGTCTTGGTTATTGCCAAAGTACTCAACTCGACCGTAACGGGTGGTTGCTTGATAGATCACCTTTTTGCCAGCGTGCGCTAACGCCGAATTGTCCCAAAACTTGCTAAGTCCTGCATAGCCACTAAAGCCAGTAGAGGGGAACAGATAGTGCTCTCTGAGGTAGAGCGACGCCGACTCGATAAGATGAGATTGGCCGTTGCGACCATACAAGTTAGCGGTGCCGATGTTGACACTGATCAGGGCGTCACTGTCGAGTTCGCTCAAACCTAGGAGAAAGTTGGCAAATTGCTGTTGATAGACTTGCTGTGCCTGCTTACTACCGGCAATGGCGTCGAGCTCAGCAACGTGACCGCCCGAGTAAACCACGAACTGATTGCCGCCAATCAGCTTGTTGGTGTCATCATTGTATGCACCACTCAAGCCTTGTTCCTGCCAGTCTCGTTGGTAAACACTGTGTATGGCGTTGAGGTAGTCCTGACTCCCAAGGTGAGTCAATGCCCACGAAGAGCTCTGATTCCACATTCGACCAAATGGGATCACCCGAGACTCCCAGCGAAAACGCGCTGTTGCATTCTTATTGCTGCGGTTCTTGTACTCGAAGGGCGAGAGGTAATTGTCTTGATTTAGATCTGCAGAGGCATCAAAACCGCGCACCTTGCGCCATCGTTGTATCGTTTGGCCTTCTGCGGTTGTACTTGGCCCATCACTGGGCTTGACCACTGGGAAGCTGTTGCGCAGCTTGACCTCATCGATGCGTGGACGCAGCTCAGAGTTATCATCATGCCATCGGATACGGGCAACGAAGAGTTGACCACCGTCGCGCAGGTAAGTTGAACCAAAATACTGACCGCCGCCATAGCTGCGACCGCTGCCATCATGCGTCGCTGCTCGCTGCCAGTCATCGGGCATATTCCAGATCACCGTTTGGTTTTTGGTCATGTTGTTGGTTTTGTCGTTCTTGATATCTAATCTCGCCCATTGAGTTACCATCCCCTGGCTATCAGTGGCACTAGGGTACTCAATCCAAAACTCACCACCTTGAGCAAACTGGGAGAACTTGAGGGTTAAGCGGTCAAATTGCTCTGAGTGATAAACATACAGCGCGCCGCCTTGTTGGTGACCGGCAAAAACATCGGCATTCCACGGTGGCGATTGATAGAGCCAAAATCCAGCGTGCATGGCATCGGCGGTATGACCGACGATCATCGGCTTGCGATTAAGGGAGGTTTTTTCGCCGTGGGTAGGGTCCACCTCTGCAACAATGGTGTCGCTAGTAAAGTGAAGAAAGAAGTCTTCGTAATCGATGCCCTGTGTCTCGGCATACTGTCTCACTCGATGTTCAGTCCATCCGGCATTGAGCTCAAGTTTTTGGTTGTACATGTAACCAACGGCCTGAGTGCGCGCGTTGTCGCTTTGCTCTGCGTAGGAGCCAAAAATGAGGTCGCTGTTGTTGATCTCCCAATCGATCACTTGCTCGGGCGATAGGGAATAGCCTTGCAGATCTTGGCTAGATTGATGCTGTCCCGGCAGGATGATGGCGCTACTTGCTGATGGAAAGCTGGCTGATTGAAGGTAGAAAGGCGCTAGCAGGGTTAACAACAAAAACGGTCTCATATAGAACAAATCCTTAATTCATTTCACGATTCAAAATGCGAGTCAGATTGCTATTCAAAATGCGAATTGATTATCGATGATTGAGTCGGTTTTGCCATATCACTAAAGGCTGATTTATCTTTGTGTATCAATAAAGATGCAAAGCCAAATCCAAAGAGGTTAAATTTGTGAGAAGCCAAGTTCATCTAGGAAGCTAAGTTAATCCCAAAGGTCATGGATTGTTGCAGATTGAGTTGCAAATTGACAAACAAGACAGTGTTTTGGGTTGAACGAGGGAGAGAAATCGTGAAGCGCACTCACTTTCGCAGGGGCGAGTGATGATTGGTGAACTTCACGGCTACTGAGTGTCATCGTGGCTATGATATTTAGGCGATTGTATTTACTGATCACTTTTCTTTGCACAATGTGTGCTGTTAGTCGGCGCAATCTATCTCTGACCTAAGCTGTCAATCTATTTACTCCGAGCTGACACTCTCTGAAGCTCTAGCACGTATGTTGCCGCCAGTTTTAATCTTGGTACAGCAGCATGACATCCACCAATCCGTCGCCCAAGTCTCGACGTTTTTCCATTCCCACCGTCCTAGTTATCGTATTAGTTGGTATCGCTCTCGTGTGGTGGACCTTTCACCGCAGTGTTGCGAGTCAAGTGCAGCAGCGCTTTTCTGGACACTTGTTTGAACTGCCAAGTGTGGTTTATGCGCGTGAATTAGTGTTGAGTATTGACTCGGCTGTGAGCCAGCAAGAGTTGCTTGATGAGTTAACTACGCTCAATTACCAACAAGTGCAAACTCCAGCGAATAGCGGTGAGTACCGCGTGTCAGGCAATAACGTGACACTGGTACGTCGTCCTTTTCAATTTAGCGATGGTTACCGCGATGTGCAGAGAGTGTCCTTCACCTTTAGTCAAAGTGGCTTGAAGTCAATCCATGACGTTGATACCGGCTTAGAGCTGGGGGTGTTTAGCCTTGAGCCCAAACTGATGGGCATGATTGGCAATGATGGTCATCAACAGCGGCTGTACCAGTCTTGGCAGGATATGCCGGAAGGGCTTATCACAGCATTGCTACTGACAGAGGACCGCGCGTTTTGGCAGCATGATGGTATTTCTGTAACCGCCATTGCGCGTGCTTTTCTGACCAACTTAAAGGCGGGCCGTACCGTACAAGGTGGCAGTACACTTACCCAGCAGCTAACTAAAAATTTATTTCTAACCAATGAGCGTAGCTTGAGCCGTAAAGTACGCGAGGCGTACATGGCTTTACTCATCGATGCCAAATTTAGCAAGGATGAGATCCTTGATGGCTATGTCAATCAGATTTATCTCGCCCAGCAGGGCTCGGATGCGATCCATGGTTTTGAGCTAGGCGCGCAGTTTTACTTCAATAAGCCGCTAAGTGAATTACGTATCGATCAACAAGCATTGTTGGTGGCTTTGGTAAAGGGGCCTTCATATTATAATCCGTGGCGTTTTCCTGAGCGTGCGCTAGCAAGGCGCAATACGGTGTTAAAACTGCTAGAGCAAGAGGGTTATCTGGAAGAGTCAGAGTATCAAGCAGCGATTGAGCGTGAGTTGGACGTTCAGGTCCGTGGTCAAGTGGCAATGCGCAAACCTGCCTATTTTGACTGGGTGACTCAAGAGTTACAGGCACTGGCACCAAGGATGGACCGAGCGGGCGCACGTATCTACACTACGTTAGATCCGCAGTCCCAGCAGCAAGCAGAAGAGAGTGTGGTGGCCATGCTGCCAGAGCTAGATGCCGTTGCAGGCACTGAGCTAGATGCTGCGCTGTTGAGTGTAGATTATCAAACAGGCGCCATTCGCGCCGTGGTGGGTAACCGCAATCCCGACTATGCCGGTTATAACTTTGCTCGCGATGGCTCGCGTCAAGTTGGGTCGATTATTAAGCCAGTGGTTGTGCTGGCGGCGCTGAGTGACCCACAACACTATAATCTAGCGACCCGTTTGCCCGATCAGCCGCTGACTATCACTCTGGATAATGGAACAACTTGGCAGCCGCGCAACTACAATCGTCAATATCAGGGCGAGGCGTCCCTATACTCGATGTTGGCAAACTCGCTTAATGTACCGATTGTTAATTTAGGTATGGCACTTGAGCTTAAGACGGTGGCTGCACTAATCGAACAGCTTGGTCAGCTTGAAGACACAGTTCAACCTCTACCCTCGATGCTACTTGGTGCTTTAGAGCTGAGCCCTGAGCAGGTCAGTCAGATTTATCAGCCAATAGCTAATCAAGGGCAGAGAAACCAGCAGTTTCTTATCCGTGCCATCGTCGATGCCGACGACCACTCGGTCTATAAGCAGCGAATGAGCGAGCAACAGGTCGCGCCGGCCCAGGCCAGTCAACTGACGATGGCGGCACTGCAGGGAGCCGTTAAAGAGGGCACCGCTAAATCCCTGAATGCGCTTGGGTATAATTATCAGTTGGCAGGCAAAACTGGCACGACCAATGGTAATCGCGATAGCTGGTATGTCGGCATTGATGGCCGTGAGTTAGTGACGGTTTGGATTGGTCGTGGTGACAATGGCAAGACCAAGCTGACCGGGGCAACGGGTGCCTTGCCGGTCTATCAGCATTACCTCACAGGGCGAGCACCACAAACCCTTAATATTGATTATGTAGACGACATTGAGCTAGTGAGCTTTAGACGTAAAGAAAACGGCGTGCTGCGCACCAGCTGCGGTCGAGGCGATGTTGTACTGCCGGTTTGGGGCGCAAAGGAGAACCTGTCTTCTGGCTGCGCCGGTGAGGAGATCGGTAACTTTTTTAAGCGTTTATTTACGCGTTAAGTCGATCACAGGCTAAATAGCTACCGCTTGTTTTTCAGTACGATGTGTTGAATTACAGTCTTGCTCGCAACGTTGTTGCCAACTTAGATTGACGCGAGAGGTGAGTTGTATCGTTAGTTCATAAGGTATGGTTCCCGCGGCCTGAGCGACCTGCTCAATCGGCATGTGTTCTCCCCAAAGCTCGACCTGATCCCCGCTGCAATCTCGAGCATCTTGCCCAAGGTCGACCACCAACATATCCATAGATACCCGGCCAACGATAGGGACTTGACGACCATTGATAAACACCATGGCGCTGTTGGATGCCGATCTGGGATAGCCATCACCATAGCCCGCTGCAATGACGCCTAGCGTGGTGTCTTGTTTCGGTCGCCATGTCTGCCCATAACCTACCGGCTGCCCGGCTTGATGTTGGCGAATCGAAATTAGACGACTGGTAAAGCTCATGGCAGGGATCAGACCGAAATCATGTCCGGTATAGCCATCGATGGGAGAGATCCCGTAAAGGGCGATCCCTGCCCTTGCAACGCCAAATGACGAGTCGGGCCACATCAGTAAACCCGCAGAGTTGGCGATACTTTTAGGGCCTTGGGTATCCTTGATTGCCTGTGAAAAGGCACTGATTTGCTCGGTCGTGGCAGTATTTGAACGCTCATCGGCGCAGCTAAAGTGGCTAATAATGCCAATTGCACTGTCAACATGAGCGAGAGCTGTTAGGCGTTTTTGATAATTTGGTACCAGCGCAGGTTCAATGCCGATGCGGTGCATGCCCGTATCGACCTTTAGCCACACTGCTAGGCTGCTGTCTACCTTTAGTGTTTCAAGATCGGCCAGTTGGTATTCGCTGTGAATCACCACATCAAGGTTATGTTCGGCGGCCTTATAGAGGTCATCTTGGCAAAAGCAACCCTCTAATAATAGTATAGGTTGCTCAACCTTGGCCTTTCTCAACTCAATGGCCTCTTCTATACGGGCCACGGCGAAGGCATCGGCATTGTGCAGTGCTTTGGCGACAGCAATCGCTCCATGGCCATAAGCGTTGCCTTTAACGACCGCTATCAATTGTTGGTCGCTGAGTTTTTTCAGTTGTTGATAATTATGCCGAATAGCATCGAGACTAATGGTGGCTTGAGCCGTGATCATTCTTCACTCCTTGAGTCATGATTCGTTTTTCTAAGCGCTGATGTGAAATCACCCAGACATATTAAATGTACTTACCTGTAAATCAATGAAGCAATTACTACGCCATATAAACGTTAGAGTGGACGACTGTGATTTTTTCTAAGTAATGAATCGGTACTAATCGGCGAGTTATGCTCTGGTTTATCTGGTCATAAGGTGGTTTTGATGAGGATGAATAGGCCACAAATGATGGTTGGAAAGAGAGTTTTACCTTGCAATATAAAGGCTCTTGTAGTGGGTCATATGCACCATTATATAGCGTATACTCACCATAATGATTCATTTATGTGGGTATAAGGTAGTGTATATATCGGTATTGGGTCTACATAACAGTCATTAGTGTGGTGAATGATTCTTTGTTGTGGCTATCGTTTATGTGTGGCATTAACAGTAAAACTCAGTATTTAAAACTGCACGGGCAAAAAAGTTGGTTGATAAATTCATTAATGGTCGCGGATAAGGTTAATAATCTAGTTGAGACTAATGTGACTAGATGATAAGGCAGTGTTAATTACTGCTTAAAAGATAAAAATACCACGTAAATATCTGGTAACTGAAAAGTTGACACGATTTTTGCTTTGAAGGTTATTAACAGTCAAAAGTTAGGATCAAATTTAGGAGTTTTAGATGGAACTGAACAAACCTTATTTACTTTTTCTCGGGGATGCAGCCGATCAATTGGCCGCTAAAGTCGCACAAGGAATTAAGACTTGGCGACCAGATTACTGCGTAGGTCAACTTCGCCTTGAGGGGTGTAACGCGGATGTAGGGCTGAATGACGTTTCGATTGAGCAAGCGATTGAACTCGGTGCACAAACGCTAGTGATTGGGGTAGCTAATCGAGGTGGGATCATTTCTGAGCAATGGATTGGGGTATTGAAGCAAGCATTGGCTGCAGGTATGGATATCGCGTCTGGTTTGCATAATAAATTGACGGATATACCAGAGTTGGTCGATTGTGCCCAGAGTTATGGTCGCAGCCTGTTTGATGTTCGTTACCCAACCCAAGCCTATCCGGTTGCGAGTGGGGTAAAGCGCAGCGGTAAGCGCCTGCTCACTGTCGGCACGGATTGCTCAGTAGGCAAAATGTATACCTCACTCGCGATAGAAAAGGACATGCAGGAAAAAGGCTTTGATGCTGATTTTCGAGCCACAGGGCAAACAGGGATTCTTATCACCGGTGGTGGCGTGAGTGTTGACTGTGTGGTTGCAGATTTTATCGCTGGTGCCATTGAGACGATTGCACCTGCTAATGACGAGCAACACTGGGACGTCATTGAGGGGCAGGGCTCGCTGTTTCATGCTTCGTTTGCTGGTGTCACCATGGGGCTTATCCATGGCTCTCAGGCAGACGCGTTAGTTTTATGTCATGAGCCAACACGTGAGCATATGCGAGGGTTACCAGATTATGCTTTGCCAGATATCAAAACCTGTATTGAGACTAACCTTGCAGCGGCACGACTGACTAACCCAGCGGTGCAGTGCGTTGGCATCTCAGTGAACACAGTGAATATGCAAGAGCAAGAGGCGTTGGCGTACATGGACCTACTTGAGACCGAAATCGGCCTCCCAGTTGTTGATCCGTTCCGTCAAGGCGTTGGGCGGATTGTAGACAAGCTCAAGGAGCTGTAATGAAATTAGAACTTTCCCAACAGGCTTGGCCGATACGGGGTCGGTTCACGATCTCACGCGGGAGTAAAACTCAGGCCGATACCTTAATTGTGACCTTGTCTGATCAAGGACATTCTGGGCGTGGAGAGTGTGTCCCGTATGCACGCTATAACGAATCGATTGCCAGTGTACGCGCGCAAATTGAGGCAATTGCTCCGCAAATTGAAGCTGGACTGTCCCGTTATGACTTACAGGCGCTTTGTCCATCTGGCGCTGCCCGCAATGCGATTGATTGCGCGATGTGGGACCTAGAGTGTAAATTAGCCGGACAAAGTATTTGGCAACAACTTGAACTTGAGCCACAGGAGCTGCAAACTGCCTACACCATTTCATTGGCTGATTCGAGTGTGATGGAGCAGGCTGCGAAAGACAATGCTCACCATACTTTGCTAAAGGTAAAGCTTGGGGGCGGTGATGATCTTGAATGTGTCCGAGCCGTGCGTCGAGGTGCACCTCAATCTAAGATCATCCTAGATGCTAATGAGGCATGGACGCCGGAAATATACAACCAGCTAGTTCCAGAGTTGGTGAAACTGAAAATCGCAATGATTGAGCAGCCTTTTCCTGCCGATAATGACGCCGTCTTGGCCGAGTTGGAAAGACCGATCCCTATCTGTGCTGATGAGTCGTGTCATGATCGAGAGAGGCTTGAGCAGTTGGTGGGTCGCTACGATATGATTAATATCAAAATTGATAAAACCGGTGGGTTGACCGAAGCTCTATTTTTGAAGCAGGAAGCACAGCGGCTCGGTTTGAGGGTGATGGTAGGTTGTATGTTGTCATCGTCTTTAAGCATGGCACCAGCATTTGTATTGGGTCAGGGTGTTGATGTCGTTGACCTTGATGGTCCTTTACTCTTAGAAAAAGATATAGAAAATGGCTTTGATTTTAGAGGCAACCAGATGCTGCCTTTTAACAGTCAGTTGTGGGGATAATTATGAATAGAACAGTATATGTGAATGGTGAATATGTCGCCGAGCAAGAGGCGAGTATCTCTATCTTCGACCGTGGCTTTTTGTTTGCCGATGCGGTCTATGAGGTTACGGCAGTGCTTGAAGGTAAACTGGTCGATAACGCGGGCCACCTGGCACGCTTGGAGCGTTCTTGTAGTGAGCTGGGTGTTAAAATGCCAGTTACTGGAGCGCAGCTTACTGAAATCCAACGCAGCCTAATAAAGAAGAATAATCTGACAGAAGGCGGAGTCTATTTACAGCTCACACGAGGCAATGAAGGCGACCGAGATTTCTCTTACTCAGATGATATCGAACCGACACTGGTGATGTTTACTCAACAACGTGCCCTTATCGAGAGCAAGCCTGCCAAGGAGGGGATAAAAATTCTCTCTATGGATGATATGCGCTGGCGTCGCAGGGATATAAAAACCACTAGCTTGTTACCGGCTTGTCTGGCCAAGCATATTGCTCATCAAGCAGGGTGCGATGATGTGTGGTTGATTGAAAATGGTTATATCACTGAGGGTGGCTCAAGTAACGCTTATATCGTGACTCAGGATGACAAAATAGTAACCCGTCCGCTCAGTAAAGACATTCTGCATGGTATCACGAGAGCCTCTTTGCTTAAGCTAGCTGAAGATTGTCAACTAGAGGTAGAAGAGCGCCCATTTACAATAGCTGAAGCCTACCAAGCAAAAGAAGCTTTCGTCAGCAGTGCCACGACGTTCATCTGGCCAGTGACGAGCATCGATGGCCACACCATCGGCACCGGCAAACCAGGCGCAATAGCCGCCAAACTACGCGACATCTACATCCGCACCGCACTAGAACTCGCAGAGTAGCAATCCGCAAAAGAGGTGGTGTAGACGTCATTACACCACCCATTTACAGGACACACACCTTATTGGTCCTCACTCATCACCCGTTTACCACCCATTCACAGGACACACACCTTATTGATCCTCACTCATAGTTAATGGGACACACAATAAAATGCAATAAAATTTACCGATTAAGCAACAAGCGGATATATACTTGGTTTAAAAGGATACACAGTAAATATTCCGCTCAAACAGCAGGATAGGTCATGATGCTTGGAGAGTTACAAAGCTGATACTATGATTTAATCAAAGAGTTTTTGTGTGGGTTTGCATTTAGGAAATTCAGTCATGCAATTGAGCTATTACGGAGGTGAGTTCACCCTATCAACTAGATTCACAAAAATAGATTTGTATATGGATGAATATTTAGGTGGTTACTCCAACAAGTAAAGCTGAATTTTTTGCTTATGCAGAGATAGTTTTGCCTTCAAAGCTTTGGCTCTAGTACCCACCGCTGTTGCACGTGGTTTCTCTAGTTTTCTACAGACCTTGAGCCAACATTCACAACCGATATCAAGTCTGCACAGAATAGGAGGTAGGCTACCATCTAAGTGGGCTTTCCCCTGTCTCAGTTGACGAGAAGTCCAATCAACGAGTTCAATATATTCAATGAGATGGAAAGGAATACCTTCTAATTGATTGTTTCTTCGGTCACCAATGAGCGGATACAAGTAGGAGGGAGCGAGGCAACTTTGTTTGAGGGCACTAATTCGTGTCTTAATCGATGTATATTCCGACGTTTCAGGT
The DNA here is from genome assembly GCF_055391395.1 of Vibrio sabulosilitoris. NCBI lineage: Bacteria > Pseudomonadati > Pseudomonadota > Gammaproteobacteria > Vibrionales > Vibrionaceae > Vibrio > Vibrio sabulosilitoris. Next base: position 1,148,023 of record NZ_AP029600.1, on the reverse strand, counting down.
TTGCTAGCGATACCGGATCTAACCGGATTTAAATCCACATAGGCCATTGCTGCTGCGAGTGCTTTTTCATCAAGAAGTGCCTGGCTTTTAAATCGACTTTCCCAAAAGTGCCCCGTGCAACTGTCTTCTCTATTGGCTTTACAAGCGATGTGATAGTTAAGCTCTTTCATGAACCAGCTGAGGCTCCAAAGTCTTTTTCTCCAACTTTCAATGAGCTCGATACACGAATCTTTTTCTGCAAGACCAGTAAGCTTGCCATTTTGCCAACGTTGCACAAGTAGGGGTAATTTGTGAATGCGACCCCATCGTTCCACGATTTCGTCAAAGCTAAAATCCAATGCTCTTCGTTTATTGATGTGTACTACTAGATGATAGTGATTACTCATGATGGCATAGGCACAGATCTCAATGCAGTAGACATGAGCTAGTGCATGAATTTTTGCTTCGATCCAACCTCTTCGATGTTCATAGTTCACATTAGTTAGCGGGTCTTGACCACACAAAAAGCTGCGTCTGACACAGCGAGAAACGCAATGATAGTAAGAGGTGACATCGGTTGAAATGAGCTGTTGTCTTGCAATCGTCATTGAGCAGTACTTGGAATTTAGGCCAAGAGAGTTTAGAGCTGACAGGCTCATCGAGTAATGGCATATGTTTAATATTGCGTCACATTATGCTTTTTCCTGGCTTTATTTTTTCCGGTGTACATAGAAAGTGAGACGAGAGACAAATATTAGGTTGTCCCTTTATGGGTAATTAAAAATAACGTGTGTGTCCCTTTGTGGGAGAGAAAAGGTGTGATGAGGTGTGTGTCCCTTTGTGGGGGGGGAGAAGCTCCGGCACTTAGTGACGGAGCTGGAGGGATTTATGATTTAACTTCTGCTGATGGCTTTGCTTGATTGCCTTTTGAGAAGTAGGATTTCGTGAGGGCGAAAACTACTGGGCTTAATACTGCTAGGGCGATCAAGTTTGGAATTGCCATCATGGCGTTTAGCGTATCGCTGAGTAACCAAACAAAGTCAAGTTCCATGGTTGCACCGACAGGTAGCGCCAGTACAAAAATAATGCGGAAAGGTAGAATTGCCTTATCACCAAACAAGTATTTGGCGCAGCGCTCACCGTAGACAGACCAACCTACGATGGTAGTGAATGCGAATACCGCGAGGCTAATTGCAACAATGTAGTTACCTAAACCAGGCACGACTTGACCAAAGGCCGCTGATGTTAGTGCAGCGCCAGAGTCACCAGAAGTCCATGCACCAGATACGATAATTACCATACCAGTAATCGTACAAATCACCAAAGTGTCGATAAAGGTACCAAGCATCGCGATCAAGCCCTGACGAACTGGATCATTGGTTTGTGCACTTGCGTGAGCAATCGGTGCAGAGCCAAGACCGGCTTCATTCGAGAAAACACCACGTGCAACACCGAAGCGGATTGCCATCCAAACCGTAGCACCAGCAAAGCCGCCTTGGGCTGAAGTTGGTGTAAACGCTTCTTTGAAGACAAGCGCGAATGCACTAGGAAGTTCACTTGCGCTCATTGCCAAGATAACCACACCACAGAGTACATAGGCAACTGCCATCACTGGTACTAGCGCGCCAGCAAATGCACCGATGCGTTTCAAGCCACCAATGATCACAGCACCTGCAAGAACCATCACGATAATACCAACGACAAGAGGAGAGTAGTCAAAGTTAGACTCTAGCACCTGTGCGATTGAGTTAGACTGAACACCATTACCGATGCCAAAACAGGCGAACGTACCAAAAATCGCAAATAGAGTACCAAGCCAGGCCCATTTTTGCCCCATACCATTTTTGATGTAGTACATTGGACCACCAAGGTAGCGACCTTGCGCATCCTTCTCACGGTATTTTACTGCAAGTACGGCTTCAGCATATTTCGTAGCCAATCCAAACAGTGCGGTAATCCACATCCAAAACAGTGCACCAGGGCCACCAATAAAGACGGCAGTGGCAACCCCGGCGATATTACCGGTACCTACTGTCGCAGACATCGCAGTCATCAGCGCTTGAAATGGAGGGATTTCTCCATTGTCAGAAGACTTATCACGTCGACTCAAAAGCAGTTTAAACGCGTTCAAAATATTGAACATCGGCATAAACTTAAGGCCGACGCTGAGAAAAATCCCGACACCCAAGATCAACACCAGCATGGGTACGCCCCAAACGATGCCGTTTATTGTTCCGACCAGTTGACTTAAAAATTCCATTTATCTTTCCTACAACTTGATTAATAAAAATTTCTTCCCTGTTCCATGATGCATTTCGTATTCCAAAACCATCGCTAAATAGAGGTTATTCGATCTAAATGGCTAAATAAACGTCAATTTAGCGCTTATTGTGACATGAGTCATATTTTTATGGATAATAATCAATGGGTTGCTAACTATGAGTGAGCTGAGACAAGAAAAGTGCACTAATTTAGTGCTTTCAATGCTTGGTGTTGGTGCATGCTAATTTGTAATAATAATCAATAGCATAGCAAGAGCCTTTGGGAGTTTGCTGAAAAATTAATATCCAAATATTTGCAATAAGTTAGAAGCTAATGTCGGCCAGCTCTTTTTTCTATCTCTGTTTTGCTGCCAATATTCGAATTTAAAGGGTAATCTGTTAAGTGGAGCGCCCTGTTGAAACAAAATGACAATATGCATTGTACTATGTGAGAAATTACCAAACAGGTTTCTAGAAAGGCGGGTGATGACGAATTTTATAAGGTTAGCCCAAACAGTACCTTAATCTGCGAGTGAGGAACTGGCGCAATCTACCCTTGCCTACCATCACACCGTGCACCAAGTATGTCAGTGCTATCTTGGATTGATATAGCTATTATTTGTCACAAATACGAGCTTGGGTTTTCGTATTGGTAATTGATTGAAAAGCCGTGAATCATCACGGCTTTTACAAGTTTGATAAAATCGATAGCGAAATAGCGAATCAAGTATAGAGTGGTACTGAAATAGGAGAGTTACCACCCAACTTTGTGCTCGCTTATGCTTGGCAGCAACGCTTGAGTTTTTTGCCACTACCACATGGACAAGGTGCATTTCGGCCCCCTGTAAATTGCTTGCTTATCATCTTTTGCTGTAGATTAAGATAGATAATGTCTGAAGCTGGGCGGCCGCTAAAGATCAAATCACGCATTTGCTTCATCTTTGTCTCGGTGTGCTTAAAGAAGCTTTGGTAGCCGGAACAAAAGTAGTTGTGACCAGGTTGGCCCGAAGACGAGGTATTAAATCGATGCTTCGGACAGCCGCCGTTGCATTGTTTTAGATAACGACAGCCTTTACATTGCTGCGTTAGCTTGTCTTTTTTATCAGCTCCAAATTTGAGAGCTTTTTCCATCTTGTTCATTTCACGAATAGAAACGTCGTGGATGTTGCCAAGGCGGTGCTCAGGGTAAACGTAGTGGTCGCAGTTATACATGTCACCATTAGACTCAAGAACGAAGGCATGACCGCAGGTTTCGGCCTGAACACAGATGCCTGGTGACTCATTACAATAGGTCGCTAGGGTGGCATCAAAGGTATTGACGTAGATACGACCTACGTCTTTTGCTATCCAGCGATCAAAGATACGGTTTAGAAAGTCACCATAGGCAGTGGGGGGGAGCGACCAGTCAGTAACGCTTGCTTCCATTTGATAATCTGGGCTAATTAAGTACAGGCCTTCCTCAGTTTTGTCAGATGCTTCACGCTCCACAATGGGAATAAACTGAAGGAAGCTAGATCCAATACTGACTAAAAAGTCATACACTTCCTGAGGGTGGTTCGCATTGGTAGCATTCACTACCGTCAGGGTATTGAAATCTACGTTGTATTTTTTCAGCTTTTCAATCGCGGCCATGACCTTGGCGTGGCTTGGTTTACCCGAGCGGGATACACGATTGTTATCGTGTAAGTGGGCAGGGCCATCGATAGAGATACCGACCAAGAAATTGTATTGATTTAGGAATTGACACCATTCATCATCAAGCAAAATACCATTGGTTTGGAATGCGTTTCGGATACGCTTATTTTGGCCATGCTTTAGTTGTAGCTCTATTGCTTTACGGAAGAAATCGAGCCCCATCAAGGTCGGTTCACCGCCTTGCCATGAGAATTCTATATCTTGACTATCATGTGATTCAATATAGGACTTTACATAGTGCTCCAATGTCTCATCAGACATCTTCCAACGACTTCGACGTTCAGGGTATAGATGCTCTTTTTCTAGGTAAAAACAGTAACTACAATCGAGGTTGCAAACCGAGCTGCTGGGTTTCGCCATTACATGACTGTGTTTATAAGAAGACATTGTTTACCTTTGTAAAATTCTTTTGACTATATTGATGTCATTGCCTCTAACAGAGCTGGTAAGCGCTAAATTTACTAAGCACATAACGGCCAAATAAAGAGAAGTTAACCAAAAATACAACTCTGAAGCCAAAAATTGATTAATGATGAAGTTGTTAATGTAAACGTTTTACATAACTGAAGACTACTTTAACCGTCTCTATTGCTCAATGGTTGCATATCAGGGAAGCGTTAGAATGTGAGCTGAATCGGAGCCGTACGTCAAAGTTGGGGTAATAACCTTACGCTGTGCAAATTTCAACCAGCAAAGCTGTTCTGTAAAGAGGCATTCTAGTGACTAGAGTTAGTTTATGATGTACAGGTTCAAAGGGTTGCACAAGACGATTAACTTGTTGATGTTATGGTTTCATTAGTTAGGGCAAGTAGAATGTCATTTTAACCACCTCACCAATGTAACCACGATAGATTCACATGAATATATAGCGACACTTGACTCTCCCCTTACCGGAGAGAGCAAACTGCAAGATGTACTCAAAACGAAGGCAAAACTTATGTATACCATTGGCGAATTTTCGCAAATTACCTCTATCACAGTGAAAGCACTGCATCATTACGATGAAAAAGGACTGTTAGTGCCTGTTTATCGCGATCAGGACAGTGGCTATCGCTATTACGGTGAGCAAGAGGTAGAGCGTGCACGTGTGCTCAGTGTGATGAAATCGATGCGCTTTAGCCTCACTGAGATAGCGATGTTACTGCAAGAATTCGACGATGAGTCACAGATCACCGCATGGTTAGAGCGTAAAAAAGCCAGTGTTGATGCTGACATTGCAAAGTTAAACTCCGTTTCTGAGGCACTTGAAACCATCCTAATCAAAGAGCAAGAGGTCGCTAACATGTCGCACAGTCCAGATCTAATCACCATTAAGAACTTATCACCCATTCAAGTACTCAGTATCCGCTGGCAAGGCAAGTATGCCGAAACAGGCAAAGCCATGGGCAAACTGTATCGTGCAGTAGGGAGGCACGCCGCTGGCGCCGCTTTCAACTTGTATTTTGATGGTGAATACAGAGAAATCAGTACTATCGAAAGCTGTCTACCCGTCAAAAAAACCATTAACTCCAAACTAGACCAGCAATCGCTGCCCGGCGGACGTTTCGTTACCTACGTCTATCAAGGTCCTTATGAGCGAATCGGCGAGGCGTACAAAAAGTTGTTTGATTATATCAAGCAGCATGACGAACAAACCATACTACCTACCCGAGAGGTTTACCTAAAAGGGCCGGGGTTGATATTTAAGGGCAATCCGGACAAGTATTTGACGGAGATACAAATCCCCTTGAAAGGCTAAAAAAGTTGCGAGGGGCGGGGACGCTTCGCTCAAGTAGCGAGGATGTCTGAGCCCGCTACACCTGCAGGGACAGGCGAATAACGTCATCCAGTTGCAGTGATTGACTGTGAGGTTTCCCAACAAGGTATGAAAAGTTCGATACTTACAACACCTCAGTGACTCCTCGCACCTCGAAGGGCAAAGCCCGTCCCCGAACCTCGCCCCCTTTATTTCGAGAGTTTGACCGCAGTCCCATAAGCCATCACCTCTGATGCACCATCAGTGATCGAGCTGGTGGTGAATCTTACGCCGACGATGGCGTCGGCACCGAGTTGGTGGGCATCGGTGACCATGCGCTCGATGGCGATGTTGCGTGCTTCAGTGAGCATCTCGGTGTAACCCTTAAGCTCACCGCCAACGATGCCCTTTAAGTTAGCCATAAAATCTCGGCCCACATGCTTTGATTGCACGACATTGCCGGTGACGATACCGAGTACTTCTTGACTATCGCTACCTGGAATATGGTCAGTGGTACTGAACTTCATGCTTTTCTCCATAATTATGATTTATCAAAAGCTTGTTTGATAGTTGCATGGAGGGAGCGGTGAGCGCAAGTGTATAGACGAGAAATGAGAGAGTATGATTTGCTTGTTATAACAACAAGAAGAGAGGCTTGGTAAATAAATTAAATCGCACTGACTAGGTTGCTCTTGGTCAGTGCGACTGACTATTTGTCTCAGGGCTCCAACTCCACTTCAGCGGGTAGTTGTATTGGCGTGTCGAGTGTTTGGTCGCTCCCGACCCAGTCGCGCAGCGCTTTCCACCATCGGCCCATGGTCTCGTGCCAGTAGCGCTCGGTTTGTTCGAGATATTTGGCGCTAGGCGCATACTTGTTCCATGGTTGGTTGATATTGTCATGAGCAAGGTAATTAGTCGGAGCGGGGTATGGATTAAGACCGGCGGTTTCAAACTCAAGCATGGCGCGTGGCATATGACTGGCGGATGTCACCACCACTAAATTCTTTTTACCCACATAGGCGGCCGCTTGGTGTGCCTCTTCCCATGTGTCCTGTGCGGTTTCAAGCAAGATGATATCCGACTTACTCACCCCAAGGGAAAGGGCAACCGTTGCCATCATGCGAGCATTGCTCACTTGTGTGCCACCAGCATAACCAGATAGGATCAGCTTGGCCTCTGGATACATGCGTAAAATACGGATCCCTTCGCTAAGACGCATCAGGCCAGCACGGGTTAGCTCTGAGGTAGGCGGGATCTGATCGTCTACGACATGCCCGTTGCCAAGCACCATCACGTAGTTGACGTTTTGCCCCTCAGGCAGGTAGATCGAGTATTCTCGCTCTAACGGCATCAGTAAACTGGTGGCAAAAGGTTGGAAAGAGACTAAGAAAATACCGATTAGACTAAACAGCACCATGAAGCAGCCCGACTTACGTTTAGCAGTAAACATGACCAGCATTAGGCCGAGAAATGCCAAAATCAGCATCGCAGGAAGTGGCATTAGGAGCGCAGAGACCACTTTTTTCAGTTCAAACATACGAAATAGCCCGAAAAAACATCACTTAGAGACAAAAAAACACGAACCCTCTTTATTCCTCATATTCCTATGACAGAATAGCGGCACGGAGGATTATGATAGCCTAATGAAACAAACACAAGACCGCAATTTCGATGATATTGCCCACAAATTCGCAAAAAATATTTATGGCTCGGATAAAGGCGAGATTCGCCAGGTCATAGTTTGGGAGGATTTGCAGGCCCTGTTGTCGCATTTTAAACCACAACAGACGCCGCTTCACGTGCTAGATGCCGGCGGTGGGCTCGCGCAGATTTCGCAAAAGATTGCCAAGCTAGGCCATCATGTAATCCTGTGTGATCTGTCTTCTGAGATGCTCAAGCTGGCACAGAAGGATATTGACGCTAATGGCCTTGGCCAACAATATCGCTATGTCCATAGCCCAGTGCAAGAGGTAGGAAACCATCTTGATGAGCCAGTGGATATTGCGATGTTTCATGCTGTCATGGAGTGGCTAGCTGAGCCTGAAGAGGCACTAAAATTGCTTCTGAAACAAGTTAAGGATGGTGGGATGGCGTCGATCATGTTCTACAACCATCATGGTTTGGTGTACAAGAATGTGATTTGCGGCAACATCCCGCATGTTCTAAATGGCATGCCGTTTAGAAAACGTTTTAAGCTACAACCACAGAAGGGCTTAAAGCCAGAAGAGGTGTATCGCTGGATTGAAGAGGCAGGTTTTGAAATCTGCGGTAAATCGGGTATCCGATCATTCAGTGATTACATCGGCGATCGACAATATGTGGGTGAGTATGATTATGAGGATGTACTGGCGTTGGAAAAACAACTTTGCCGTCAAGAGCCGTACCTCTCATTGGGTCGATACATTCATGTATGGGCCAAGAAGACCCCAAAACAGGAATAATGATGAGTGAGATGACTCACAATGTTGCCGAGCAACCAGTCGATGAGCTGGTAAGCTGGGTACAGAAGAACGAATTTTCGCTCAATCTACCCCCAGAGCGTCTCGCTTTTCTGATCGCACTGGCGGTGCTGAGCAATGAGCGATTTGATGAAGAGCTCGGGGAAGGTGAGCTACACGATGCGTTTGCGATCGTGGCCAGGATGTTCCCTGATACGGGAGAAGCCTCGGCATTTCGAGCCAACAATGCGATCAATGAGATGGTTAAGCAGCGACTGATGAGCCGCTTTACCAGCGAAGTCAATGACGGAGCAAGTATCTATCGATTGTCACCGCTAGCGGTGGGAATCACAGATTACTACGTTCGTCACCGTGAATTTTCTAAGCTGCGCCTGTCGATTCAGTTATCCATGGTCGCGGATGAGATGGCCAAAGCGCTTGAGGCGGCTCAAGAGGGCGGCACAGTCGGTCACTGGAAGAAAAACGTTTACGGCGTATTAAAGTACTCCGTTGCCGAGATCTTCGACCAGATCGATCTCAACCAGCGCGTGATGGATGAGCAGCAACAAGAAGTCAAAGTGCAAATTGCTGAGCTACTCAATAAAGACTGGCGTGAGGCGATCAATAACTGTGAGCAGTTGCTGTCTGAGACGTCAGAAACGCTCAAAGAGCTTCAAGACACATTGCAAGCGGCTGGTGATGAGTTGCAAACGCAGATCTTAGATATCCAGCAGCAGGTGTATGGCAATGAAGAGCTTGATTTTATCGATGAGACTCTGTTCAGCCTGCAGATGAAGCTTGATCGCATCACGAGCTGGGGTCAACAAACGATTGACCTGTGGATTGGCTATGACCGCCACGTCCACAAATTTATCCGAACCGCGATTGATATGGATAAGAACCGAGCCTTTAGCTCGCGTCTGCGTCAATCATTAAAAGACTACTTCGACCAGCCGTGGTTCCTAACTTACGCCGATGCAGAGCGATTGACTGACCTGCGTGACGAGGCGCTGGTACTTCGTGATGATGAAGTGACCGGACAGGTACCGATGGCGGTAGAGTATGAAGAGTTTGAACAAGTCAATGATGAGTTGTCAGCGCTTATCGGCACTATGCTGAAAGCGCATAAAGACCAAGGTCGCCCCATCGACCTTGGTACGGTGCTGCGCGATTATCTCGCCGATCACCCTCACACTCATCATTTTGATTTAGCCCGCATTGTTGTTGATCAAGCTGTACGCATGGGGTATTCGGAGTCCGATTACCAAGCGATTCAACCAGACTGGCAAGCAATCAACGATTTTGGCGCAAAGGTACAAGCAAATGTCATCGACCGATACTAATGACTACATACCAGAGAAACTGGTAAAAGCAATTTCTAACCCTCTGTTCCCGCAGCTCGATAGCTTGCTGCGCGCAGGGCGTCACATCTCTAGCGAGGACCTAGATAATCATGCCTTATTGTCGGATTTTGAGGTGGAACTAGGGCAGTTTTATCAGCGCTACAACACCGAGCTGGTGAAAGCGCCGGAAGGCTTTTTCTACCTTCGCCCTCGCTCGACCTCATTGATCAGCCGCAGCGTACTTTCTGAGCTGGACATGTTAGTGGGTAAGGTATTGTGTTTCCTTTATCTCAGCCCGGAGCGCCTAGCACATGAGGGGATCTTTACCAATCAAGAGCTCTATGAAGAGCTGTTGACCCTGACCGATGAGAAAAAGCTGATGAAGCTGGTGACACACCGCGCATCTGGCTCTGATTTGGATAAAGAGAAACTGTTTGAGAAGGTGCGCACATCACTGCGTCGCCTGCGCCGCTTGGGTATGGTGATCACTGTGGGTGAAACTGACAAATTCCGCATCAGTGAAGCAGTGTTCCGCTTTGGCGCCGATGTGCGTGTCGGTGATGATATGCGTGAGGCGCAGTTGCGTCTGATCCGTGATGGTGAGGCGGTGGTGCACACCCCTGAGCCAAGCCAAGGCAGCTTACTTGACCAAAACAATAATGATAACCAAGAGCTTGATTCACAAGCCGAGCATGCCCTAGAGGATGAAGCATGATTGAACGCGGTAAATATCAATCCCTGACCATGGTCAACTGGAACGGCTTCTTTGCTCGTACCTTTGATATCGATGGTCTGGTAACAACGCTATCAGGCGGTAATGGTGCGGGTAAATCCACCACCATGGCGGCCTTTATTACCAGCTTGATCCCTGACCAAAGCTTGTTGCACTTTCGCAATACCACTGAGGCAGGCTCAAACCAGTCTTCTCGTGACAAAGGCTTGTACGGTAAGCTGCAAGCTGGTGCGTGTTACGCCGCATTGGATGTGATTAACTCACGTAACCAACGTCTCCTGTTTGCGGTTAAATTGCAGCAGGTTGCGGGTCGCGATAAAAAAGTCGATATCAAGCCGTTTGTGATTCAAGGCTTGCCGATGAACGTCAAGCCAACCGACATCCTGATTGAAACCGTGTCGGCAAGTCAGGCGCGGGTACGTCAAATTAATGAAGTTAAAGCGGCCGCAGCAGAGTTTGAAGGAACACACTTTAAGGCATTCAGCTCTATTGTCGATTACCATGCGCAGATGTTTGAGTTTGGTGTGATCCCAAAGAAACTGCGTAACTCAAGTGATCGCTCTAAGTTCTACCGCTTGATTGAGGCGTCGCTTTACGGTGGTATCTCGAGTGCGATTACTCGCTCACTGCGTGATTACCTACTGCCACAAAATGGTGGGGTGAAGAAGGCATTCCAGGATATGGAGTCGGCATTGCGTGAGAATCGCATGACGCTAGAAGCCATCAAGGTGACTCAAGCCGATCGCGACCTGTTTAAGCACTTGATCACCGAGTCGACCAACTATGTGGCAGCGGACTATATGCGCCATGCCAACGAGCGGCGTAAAAAGCTTGAGCAAGCCATGTCGCTGCGCCAAGAGCTGTTTGGTTCTCGTCAGACCTTGATTGAACAGAATCAATTGATGGCGCAAGTGCAAGAAGAACTTGAACAGCTTGTTGACCAAGAAGGCGTATTAGAGGTCGACCATCGCGCCGCGTCAGATCACCTGCAGTTGGTGCAAAATGCCTTGCGTCAGCAAGAGAAGATTGCTCGCTACCAAGAAGACCTCGAAGAGCTAAGCGAGCGCCTTGAAGAGCAAATGATGGTAGTGGAAGAGGCGCAAGAGCGCGTCTTAATCGCTGAAGAACAGGCCACAGTGTCTGAGGAAGAGGTGGATAGCCTCAAAACTCAGCTTGCTGACTATCAACAGGCTCTAGACGTTCAACAAACGCGCGCACTTCAGTATCAGCAGGCAGTGCAGGCACTGGAAAAGGCCAAGACCCTAATGGGCGATGACTCGCTCACTGCAGAGTCAGCGCAAGCGCTGGTGAGTGAGCTCAAGAGTCAAGAAACAGAGAACACCAACAGCCTGTTAGCAATCAAGCACAAGTTGGATATGTCCTCTGCCGCTGCCGAGCAGTTCGAGCAGGCCTACAAACTGGTGCAAGGCATTGTTGGTCAGGTTGAGCGTAGCGAAGCAGCCGCGCAAGCCAAGTCGATTTTCAAACAGGCACGTGAAGCCGAGCAAACGGTGGAAAATGAGCAGCAATGGCGCGCTCAGCACCGCGATCTTGAGCGTGACCTGCAGACGCAGCGTCAGACCCAAGAGCTGGTGGATGGCTACCAAAAGCAGTTCAACATTGTCTTGGACGACGAGCTGGCTATCGAGCAAGAGCGTGAGCGTCATATGATGTCGCTTGAGTCGCTTGAGATGGCACAAGAAGAGCTGCGCGAGCAGCGCTCTGAGCAGCGTCGCAATGAGCAGGATTTAGCGACTGAGATCGAGCGTTTAGAATCGATTGCGCCAAGCTGGCTTGCCGCCAATGACGCACTCGAAGTTCTACGTGAGCAGAGCGGGGCGGACCTGTACGACAGCCAAGCAGTGATGTCGCAGATGCAGCTGGTGCTCGAAGACGAGAAGAACCTCTCGCTTGCCAAAGATAAACTCGCGACTCGCCGTGGTGAGCTTGAGTCTGAAATTGAGCGTCTTGCCTCACCAGGTGGCTCTAATGATCCGCGTCTTAAAGGCCTTGCGGATACACTAGGTGGCGTGCTGCTGTCTGAGATCTACGATGATATCACCATTGGTGATGCGCCATACTTCAGCGCGATGTATGGCCCGGCGCGTCACGCGATCGTAGTGTCTGATCTGTCTGATATCGAACAGAAGCTCGTCGAGCTGGATGATTGTCCAGAAGATCTGTACATCATCGAGGGTGATATTGATGCCTTTGATGACAGCAGTTTTAATGCCGAAGAGCTTGAGGGCGCAGTGTGTGTGCGTCTTAATGAACGTCAAATGCGTTACTCGCGCTTGCCTGAGATCCCGTTGTTTGGCCGTGCAGCGCGTGAGCAGCGCCTTGAGCTACTTCGTAATGAGCGTGAAGAGGTGGTTGAACAGCATGCAAAAGCAGCGTTTGATGCCCAGAAACAGCAGCGTTTATACCAAAGCTTTAATAACTTTGTCGCTAAGCATATTCAGGTGGCCTTTGATGCCGATCCTGAGCAGGCGCTGTCCGCTGCACGTGATAAGCGTAATCAAGCTGTGCGACTACTGACCGACCTCGATAGCAAAGCCCAGCAGCAGCGCAGTCAAACCACAACCAGTAAGCAAGCCTTGGCTGCCATCGATAAGATTGCGCCAACCATGCGTCTGCTTGAGGATGATACCTTATCTGAGCGATTTGAAGAGCTTGAAGGGAAGATTGCCCAGCTGTCTGAGGCGAAGGTGTTCATAAATGCCCATCGTAAAGCCGTTGCTGAACTGGATAAAGTCGCCAATGCGCTTGAGGCCGACCCAGAGCAGTTTGATGCCTTACACAATGGCTATCAGCAAGCGGATCAAGCGCTGCAAGCACTCAAAGCGCAGATTTTCGCCTTATCGGATCTGGTCGAGCGTCGTCACTACTTTAGCTACTCAGATTCGGTGGGCTTGCTGAGTAAGAGCAGTGAGCTCAGTGAGCAGCTTAAGAACAAATTGATCGAAGCAGAGCGTGCTCGAACCCGCTCGCGTGATGAGCTTAAGCAGTCTCAAGGTCAGATGAACCAATACAACCAAGTGTTGGCCTCACTGAAAAGCTCACACCAGGCGAAACTTGAGACGGTACAAGAGTTCCGTCAAGAGCTGCAAGAGTTCGGCGTGAACGCCGATGAGGGCGCTGAAGAACGTGCATTGCGTCGCCGTGATGAGCTTCAAGAGCGTCTGCACGCCTCACGTACGCGTAAGAGCGAATATGAACGTACCTTGACGTCGACTGAGCTAGAGATGAAAGGCCTAGCCAAGCGAATGAAGAAGGTACAGAAAGAGTACGTTGAACTGCGCACCTTTGTGGTCGCGGCAAAAGCGGGCTGGTGCTCAGTGTTGCGTCTTGCACGTGAGAACGACGTCGAAAGACGCCTGCACAAGCGTGAGTTGGCGTACATGAGCGCCGACGAGCTGCGTTCGATGTCGGATAAGTCGCTTGGCGCGCTACGTTTAGCCGTTGCCGATAACGATGATCTTCGCGATGCGTTGCGCCTGTCTGAGGACAATGCTCGCCCAGAGCGCAAAGTTCTATTCTATATCGCGGTCTATCAGCACCTGCGTGAGCGTATTCGCCAAGATATTATCCGTACCGACGACCCGGTTGAGGCAATCGAAGAGATGGAAGTCGAGTTGGCACGCCTGACCGAGGAGCTTACTCAGCGTGAAAACCGCCTGGCAATCAGCTCTGAATCCGTTGCGAGCATTATCAAGAAGACCATCCAGCGTGAGCAAAACCGTATTCGCATGCTTAACCAGGGTCTGTCGAATATCTCATTTGGTCAGGTAAAAGGCGTGCGCTTGAATGTCAAGGTGCGCGAGAGCCACGAGGTGTTGCTTGATAGTCTAGCAGCGCAGCAAGACACGCATAAAGACTTGTTTGAGTCGATGCGCTTTACCTTCTCTGAAGCGATGGCGAAGTTATTCCAGCGCGTTAATCCGCACATCGATATGGGCCAACGCTCACCGCAGGTACTAGGTGAAGAGCTGCTTGATTACCGAAACTATCTTGAGCTCAGCGTTGAGGTGAATCGTGGCTCAGATGGTTGGCTACAAGCGGAGTCGGGTGCCCTATCAACGGGTGAGGCGATTGGTACTGGTCAGTCTATCTTGTTGATGGTAGTACAAAGCTGGGAAGAGGAGTCACGTCGACTGCGCAGTAAAGACATTGTTCCGTGTCGCCTACTATTCCTCGATGAGGCTGCTCGTCTGGATGCGAAGTCTATCTCTACCCTGTTTGAGCTGTGTGATCGTCTTGATATGCAACTATTGATTGCCGCACCAGAGAATATCAGTCCAGAAAAAGGCACCACCTATAAGTTAGTCCGTAAAGTGTTTAAGGACCATGAGCATGTGCATGTGGTTGGCCTGCGTGGGTTTGGCCAAACCGATAAGACCGGCTCGCAAGAGCTAACTGCAGAAATCGACTAAGCTTATTGCTTCGCTAACAATGAAAATGCCCGCAGATGCGGGCATTTTTTTATCCCTCGGTTGAGCTGAGGAAGGACCAATTCTACGTTAGACGTAGCATCAGGCTGCATGTTTGGTAACCTCGTGAGGGTAGATGCGCATGCCACTTAAGGTGTTCTCATAAACAGAGAGTTCGCTAAGGTAGGACCAAGCAGTCGCCTCGGTTGCCGTTTGGGCGGCTAGGCGAGCGATAACAACATCAATATCACGACCTGCGTAGTCTCGTACTGGAATAAACAACTCTTTTATCACTGATAACATAAGCTTTCCTTTTCAAAAATGTAATTTAATTACGCCCTAAAGCTCTTTAACCTTAGGTCAAAAGTAAAGTGTGATCAAGATCAGCTTGAAAATGTCACAAATAGTTCATTGGCTGTAATTTGATTACATGATTAGGAAGTCTGAAATTTGGAGACAAATGAAGCCTATTGAGTAATATGTCAATTTTAGTGCAAGTTTTGCTTCGTTTATTGGGTCTAGACGTATGAGACCCTGCTAAAGGAGGTAACCCATGAAAACACTAGTGTTTAGCATCATCATCCTTTTCTCTGGTTCTGCGTTCGCAGGACAGGGCACGGGGGGAACACCGTCTGTCCCTTGTTATATCAATGGTGAATACCAAGGCACGATTCAGATCACCATTTGTCACCGTATGGGAGGCAAAGTGCCGGGTGAAAATGGTTGGCGAGAGCGTCAGTAATACGCTAGCGCAATCTGCATAGTCAAACCGTAAGTCGCTACCACAAGGATTGTGGTGAGTTAAGGGCAGATACAAACATGAGCCGAGATGGCTCATGTTTGTTGTAGGTTGTTAAGATGGGGTCATCAGCTGAAGATAAATTGTTCGATACAGTGTGCGACACCATGCTCATCATTGCTGATAGTGATGTGATCTGCGATTTGCTTAGTTTCTTCCATCGCATTTGACATCGCTATTCCAAGCCCGGCGTAACGCAGCATATGGTGATCGTTCTCTGCATCACCCATCGCGATAACTTGTTGTGCAGGAATGTTGAGATATTCGGCGATCGCCGCAACGCCAATGCCTTTATTTGACAATGGATTTAGGAACTCAAGGAAGTAGGGCGCGCTCTGCACAACGTTGAATTCTTGTCTCAGTTGCTGATCAATTGCGGCTGACGTCTGAGTGATCTTGTCGGCTGGCCCCACCATCATGACTTTGATTATCGGGTGGTCATCCTCGAGCGATTCAAAGTTCATTTCGGTTGCTGGGGTGCCGTTGATATCGGTCTCAATTTGGGTATAAGGGTTGTGCTCTGGGGTGATCAAACCCAAATCAGTACTGAATGCATGACAATAAACTCCAAGCTTCTTTGCCTTGCGTGCAACCTTTTTCGCTGCCTTGCCGTCAATGATTTGCTGATGGATCACCTCGCCTGTACCGATGTTCTGTACCATTGAGCCGTTATAGCACAGGACAAAGTCTCGATCAGAATTAATTCCCAACAGCTCTAGCTTATCGACCATACCTTGGATAGGGCGCCCGGAAGCCAATACGACCGTTACGCCAGCTGCGCGAGCTTTGGCGATAGCTTTTTGGTTTTGCTCCGAAATGCGCTTATCGCTTGCTAGGAGGGTGCCATCTAAATCAAGGGCAATTAACTTGTACATCTATACTTACCTGCAAAATAAAACCGTAATGAAACACTAAATGACGGTAAAAGAAAAATGAATTTTTGGCGAAAAATGAAAATAATGCCATAACCACTACTTTCGAACGATAGATTGAAACGGCAGGGGGAGAATAAGGGAAAATATGGGCAGATTAGGAGAGGCGACTTAAGATCCGGCCTCTCCTTTGATACGACTAGTCACTCATTGGCGTGGGTTTAAAACTGCGCGCGGATCAACTCAATATGCCGGTTGGTGATTTCGCCTTGTTGATAAATGGATTCAAGCTTTTCTGCAATTTGTATTGTGCTTTGCAGTAAATCGCCAGTTTCTTCAACATGATTGTCGATATGGCGGATACTTTCCAAAATACGCGTTGTTTGCTCGTTGGCGGCATCCATCTCACCGGTAACGGTGGTCACGTCCTTGGTGATCTGACCGAATTGATTAAGCAGTCTGGCAACACTATCCCGTGAATCGTTGAGTGATTCTTGGGTGTTCTGTGCGAGTTTTCGCACCTCATCCGCGACGACGGCAAACCCGCGTCCGTGTTCTCCTGCGCGAGCAGCTTCAATACTGGCATTCAGCGCTAGCAGATTGGTTTGCTCCGCAATCTTCTCGATGATGCTGAAGATGGCCTCAATCGTAGAGAGATCGCCCTCGGCACTGTTAACGTTGCCACTTAAGACATTAAGTTGCTCAGTCAACCTAGTGATCGATTGATTGAATTCGCTAAATTGATCGTTGAGATCTCGGCTGTCACTATTGATCGCATGAGTTTTTTGCTCGGCTTGCTTTGATAGCGCCAAAGACTCGTTGGCGACCGACATAGTACTTTGACTGGTTTGGATCATGCTTTGCTGCATTTGACTAAGCAATTGACTTGCTTGTAGCTCTAATTCAACAAAATAGCGGGCAAAAGAGGCGTACTGGGTGACAAAGTTATTGTTGTTGACGGTTTGATATGTATCTTGGCGATAAAAGAACAGCGCACTTAAGGTTTCATTGACGTTGACGCCACACAACTCACCCAGTGTAGAAAAGCCTGCACACGGGAAGTCATTAAAACTATTCAAACGGCTTAACCCGGCTTGGTTTTTTAGACGGCGCAAGATACAGTCAAACAGTACTCCACCAACCGGTTCAGAGCCGTGACTATTCAGGGCATCAAAGTCGCGTTGGGTGGTTGAGCTGAAATCATTACTCTTCATCAGATAGAGATGAGTGGCTAGTGGAAGGTCACAGTAAAAAGAAAGACCGCCTTGCGCGACATCAATTGCTGCAACAGAGCGGATATAGAAAGTGTCTTTGACCTTAATTGCGAATGTATAGCCTTCTAGTGACTTCTCTAGCTGCTCTGGTTGGCAGTTAAGATAGCGACACAATGCATCCACGATAGACACCATCCCTGATCCACCTTGATCAAGCACCTTGGCTACGGTGCGCAGAGGCGGGTTAGCCTCGGTGATCAACCAGTGCTGGCTGGTCGGCTGGTAATTATGGCTGGTGAACAACTGGTAGTGGTAGGCCTTACTCACTTTGACAAAGCAAATGATGGCGTGCTCGTGAACAACTTGTGAACGGGTGGCAATAGACGTCACACTAGTAGAGAGATCGTTGCCCGCAGTACCGCCGACGAAAGGTACCGCAAACTTACCGCTTTGATAAACGGCCTCCATCAGCCAACTTTCACAGTTGGTGAAGCCATTGACTAAGGTGAGGGCAAAACTATTGTGGTGGTCAGGGATAAAAGACGGATTAATTGTGCTCAATTGGTCGGTGATCGCTTTGATTCTTTGCTCTTTGGTTAAAGATAAACTTTGCTTATAGATATCTTGGCAAGGCAACTTAATCACATGGCAGGAGACCTGCTCAATCAGTTCTGGGGAGAAAATCTGTAGCACGACTTGTTTGTCTTGCCCCGTTTGATAGAGGTTATTACCATCGGTGCTCGATAGTTGTCCTGCTGTGCTGGTAAGAATAACCTCGCAATCAACGATTGATGTCAAGGTCCGACGAATTCTGTCCAGATCAAATTGACAAGGAACAAAACCAAGTACTAGGGCTGGATGGTTGTCGAAATCGCAAAGCTGGGCTTTGGTTAAGCTCAATACTTGTTTCAACTCTAAAGAGAGAACCTTTATTGGCTCGACATTCGCCGAGCGTTCCGTATTTTTCTGTCGGTTAAAAAAACGCTTCATTTGCCTGCTTTTCCCTGGCCTGTGTTATGAACTAGGATACCTGATCGCGAATCATACTAATGATTTGTGACAGATATTATATTATTTGATAACAATATCAGTACTTTGAGATCATTGTCTCATTTTGTAGAACTCAAAGACTAGCACGGCAGTTATGAACCCCAAGCTTTCAATTTGTAAAATTTAGTGTAAACGTTTCCACAGTGTGAAAGTAGTCACAAAATCAAGCGCAATTCTTGTCTAGAATCTATCTCAACAACTTGGGAGGAGTTTATGAAAGTATTAGTAACTGGCGGTATGGGTTATATTGGGAGTCATACCTGCGTACAGATGATCGAAGCAGGGATTGAACCGATTATTGTCGATAATCTGTCAAATGCGAAAGAGGAAGTATTGCATCGGATAGAGGCGCTAACGGGTAGTCGCCCTGCGTTTTATCAAGGTGATATTCGCGATGAAGAGTTCCTCGACTCAGTATTTTCACAGCATCAAATTGACGCTGTTATCCATTTTGCGGGTTTGAAGGCGGTTGGAGAGTCAGTTGCTAAGCCTATCGAATACTACGACAATAACGTCAATGGTTCACTGGTGCTCGCTCGCAGTATGCGCAAAGCTGGTGTCAAGAGTATCGTGTTTAGCTCATCAGCCACTGTCTATGGTGACCCTGAGGTTGTGCCGATCACCGAAGACTCCCCTACAGGGGCTACGACTAACCCGTATGGTCGCAGTAAGTATATGGTTGAGCAGTGCTATTCAGACCTGTTTAACGCCGAGAATGACTGGAGCATTACACTGCTACGCTACTTTAACCCAGTGGGTGCTCATCCGTCTGGCACTATGGGTGAAGACCCACAAGGCATTCCAAATAACCTGATGCCATTTATCGCTCAGGTGGCGGTCGGTCGACGCGAAAAACTGGCTGTTTTTGGAAACGATTACAATACACCGGATGGCACGGGCGTGCGCGATTATATCCATGTGGTTGACCTTGCTGATGGCCATATCGCGGCATTGCAGTCGGTGGGTAAAGAGTCAGGCTTGCATATCTTTAACCTAGGTACTGGTAAAGGCTCGAGCGTTCTTGAAATGGTTGAAGCATTCAGTCAAGCCTGTGGTCATCCTGTACCTTACGAAATTTGTCCTCGCCGCCCAGGTGATATTGCCGAGTGCTGGGCAAGCACTGACAAAGCAGAGCGTGAACTGGGCTGGAAAGCCACGCGCAGCGTCGCACAAATGACTCAGGACACTTGGACCTGGCAATCGAAGAACCCACAAGGATATGAAGGATAAGTAGTACTTATGTCAAACATTGAATTTAACCCAGTGGACCACCCACACCGTCGTTACAACCCGCTAACCGGACAGTGGATCTTGGTATCTCCGCATCGTGCGAAGCGCCCTTGGAGTGGTCAGGATGAGAAGCCTTCAACTGAAGAGTTACCAAGCTACGACCATAAGTGCTTCCTGTGTCCTACCAATGAGCGTATTTCGGGTGATGTTAACCCGGATTATGAAGGGACATACGTATTCAGTAACGATTTTGCGGCATTGATGGTGGACTCGCCAGATGCGCCTGAATCAGATAACCCATTGTTTAAAACCCAAGGTGTTCGTGGTCTTAGCCGAGTGATCTGTTTCTCCCCAGATCACAGTAAAACTCTGCCAGAGCTACCGGTTGCTAAGATCCGTGGTGTAATTGATACCTGGAACGAGCAAATTGAAGAGCTTGGCAAAGAGTTTCTTTGGGTGCAGGCATTTGAGAACAAGGGCGAAACCATGGGTTGTTCTCAGCCACACCCACATGGACAGATCTGGGCAAACAGCTTCTTACCAAACGAGATAGAGCGTAAAGAGCAAAATCTACGTGCGTACTATGAGCAGTACGGCTCGAACTTGTTGGTGGACTACGTGAATGCGGAAGTTGAAGACGGCTCTCGTACTGTGGTTGAAACCGAGCACTGGATTGCTGTTGTTCCCTATTGGGCAGCATGGCCATTCGAGACCATGCTTCTGCCTAAAACTCATGTTCGCCGCATGAGTGAATTGACTGATGAACAGCGTGATGATTTGGCAGTAGCAATTAAAAAGTTAACCAGTCGCTACGACAACCTGTTCCAGTGCTCATTCCCATACTCAATGGGTTGGCATTACGCACCGTTTTTTGAGGAAGGAACGGACATTGAACACTGGCAACTACACGCCTTGTTCTACCCACCATTATTGCGCAGTGCTTCGGTACGCAAATTTATGGTCGGTTATGAAATGCTAGCAGAATCACAACGTGATTTGACTGCAGAGCAGGCAGCACAGCGTCTGCGTGACCTGAGTGATGTTCACTATAAAGAGCAGTAACAGTCTGTTCAAAAGCAGTAATTAACTATAAACATGGGGCACTTGAGTGCCTCAATCCCAAAAACTATCAACTATTATTGAGGACGAAAGATGTCTGATTTAGTCCAAAAAGTGAAAGCCTCATTTGAGGCGGTGTTAGGCTACGAGCCGACCCACATGATCCAAGCACCTGGTCGTGTCAACCTGATTGGTGAACACACCGATTACAACGATGGATTTGTCTTGCCATGTGCGATTAACTACCAAACCGTAGTTGCCGCAGCTAAACGTGAAGATAACTTGGTTCGCCTAGTGTCTGTTGACTATGGCGACGCTCGTGATGAGTTTAGTCTTGACCAAGAAATCGAGTTCCAACAAGACAAGATGTGGTCGAACTACATTCGTGGTGTGTTGCAATGTCTTCAGAAGCGTGGCTTCGAGTTCGCTGGCGTTGATATCGCCGTGAGCGGTAACGTACCTCAAGGCGCTGGCTTGAGCTCATCAGCAGCACTTGAAGTCGTCATTGGTCAAACCATCAAAGAGCTGTATGGTATTGAGATCACTCAAGCTGAGATCGCGCTGAACGGCCAGCAAGCAGAAAACGAGTTCGTTGGCTGTAACTGCGGCATCATGGATCAGATGATTTCGGCTGAAGGTAAGGCGAATCACGCACTGTTGCTGGACTGTCGCTCTCTAGAGACCAAAGCAGTGCCGATGCCAGATGACATGGCGGTGGTGATCATCAACACTAACAAGAAGCGTGGCCTGGTTGATAGTGAATACAACACCCGTCGTGAGCAGTGTGAAGAAGCGGCGCAAGTATTTGGTGTCAAGGCATTGCGTGATGTCACCATTGAAGAGTTTAACTCACGTGCACACGAGCTTGATGAAGTGGTTGCTAAGCGTGCTCGTCACGTCATCACGGAAAACGATCGTACCGTACAAGCGGCAGAAGCTTTGCGCCAAGATGATATTCGTCGTTTGGGTGAGCTGATGGCGGAATCTCATGCCTCTATGCGTGACGACTTTGAGATCACAGTAAAAGAGGTGGATACTCTGGTTGATATCGTTAAGGGTGTGATTGGCGACCAAGGTGGTGTGCGCATGACTGGTGGTGGCTTTGGCGGTTGTATTGTTGCCCTAGTCCCGCCAGCATTGGTTGGTGATATTAAGGCGACGGTTGAGCGCGAGTATGAAGCGGCAACCGGTCTGAAAGAAGACATCTATGTGTGTCAGGCGACCGATGGCGCAGGCTTGATCGCTTAAGCGACTTAACGCCAAACTGAGTGTGCTCGTGGTAATTTTGCTACGAGCCACACATGCTGCTTACATGTGTATTAAAATTGCCTTACATTTGCGCTAACGTTTTAGAAGGATAATCGTGATAGTGTAACTATCAAGGTAAAAGTGTTGACGCAAAAAATAGGTTAATGTGAATGCTGTTTGGTCATGTAAGTAAACTCAATCTCGTCCCATATGTTCATCCAACCTTGCGTGCTCTAATACAAGAGAGCTGGATGATCGCCCATGATGACGCGGCAGACGATGGGCAATATGCACTCTCGATGAGCGGTGCCTTTGTCGTATTAGCCCGCGTGAAAACCAGCCCCAAAGATCAACGCTCCGCCAAATTTCATCAACATTACCTAGACGTTGAGCTATTGCTCGAGGGTCAGGAGACCATCGGTTTTTCCAACTATCTTGAAGATGACTTGGTTGAAATGGCGTCGCTCGAGCATGACATCAA
Source organism: Vibrio sabulosilitoris (assembly GCF_055391395.1). Lineage (NCBI taxonomy): Bacteria > Pseudomonadati > Pseudomonadota > Gammaproteobacteria > Vibrionales > Vibrionaceae > Vibrio > Vibrio sabulosilitoris. The sequence continues at coordinate 1,125,456 of NZ_AP029600.1, read as the reverse complement.
AATATGCAAACAGATCAAGGGTGAGCAATTTATAACGCTTGCGCCTGGTGATTTTGTGTTGTTCTATCCTAATCAACCTCATCGCCCCCTGTGCATGGTTGAGGAGGCGGGACTGATTCGTAAAGCGATCATCAAAATCCCTTGCTCGCTGTTTACGTAGCAACGGTTGGCTTCATGCCCGCTATTTCAGTAGGTTACATTGACTCACTGTGCCCCTTGGCTGATGATTCGGCAAAGAGTTTGGCGCAATTTTCTCACTCGCTGACGCAGTGTCATAACGTTTTCTGAGTACTGCTCATCAAAATTCATCGATTGTTGAGTAAGGATCTCAAATTGAACTCTGAGTGCTTCTAGGCATAATCGAGTGCGTTTATTACTGGCCCTTAAAATGGTGCGTGCGCGTTCATCTGGGCCTTGCTGAATCTTGAGTTCATTGCCTATGGTGCTCAGGTGGATGAGCTGGCTGTCGATATCCCCCAATAGTCTTTTGATGTCTCCCGCTCGTTGCTTGGTCGCCGTTGTTTCGAGAAGATTGATGGAAAAAATGCGATCGAGAAGCGCGTTAAGGGGTATGAGGTCAGAATTAAGGGTGTTCATATCTTGTTGTCCGTTCATAAGCTTCATTGATTCTCGCAGATGCCTGCTGAGACTTATAAAAACCACTGACATCGGCCAATGAGCTGCCTCTAGTCGGGCTATTTTGCTCACGACAGAGCATAGTGGGGGAAAGTGAGGAATGTTAGTTAGGGCCGCTAATATTTGGCGAGATTCTTTACAATGATACGTAGATTGGTTTCATTGAAGTGATAATTCAAGTGACGTTGTCACTGGTGTTTTGACTTCGATATCGAGAGGTTAAACAACGAGATGCACAATCTGTCACCTTTCACGTAACAAGATGATGATTTAACAAGGAGAATGGTTTGATACAGGTATATTTTGTTTGTGGTTTTATCGGCTCTGGCAAGTCGACGCTTTCCAACAACCTAGCCTCTGAGCACAATGGATTTATATTTTCCCCCGATGAATGGATGATCCCGCTGTTTGGTGAGCATATGGAGCGCGAAGTGTTTGATCGCAGACTCAACACACTGCGGGAGTTGTTTGATCGCAGTGCGCTGCGGATGGTTGAGCTAGGCGTTCCAGTGATTTTTGATTACGGTTTTTGGAGCAAACGAGAGCGCGAGCAAGCTGTTGCTTGGGCACAGTCTCATCAGCTCGACTTTGAGTTTCTCTATTTGGATGTTGGCTACGAGGTGTGCCGAGAGCGTGCATTGCTGCGTAATACAAAGGAGAGTGTGACCTGCTATCAGATGAGTGATGAGATGCTTGAGCTGTTCTGGTCGCAGTTTGAACCACCGGTCAACGAACCTTACATAATCCCATACCAAGGATAGGTGGTACTGAAGTAGGTTACCAAAAGTTAACTAATTGAAACTCGAAGTCGAGGTTACCATAATATACCCAAGTGACCTCAAGATGCAGATTTCATAGTCAATATACAGGCTCATATCAAGGAAAATGGCTGTAGAAATGGTCATCCCTTTCAAAGTCATTTGACGCGGAGATGAGCCTGTATATTGACTCCCTTCGGGCGAGTTTGCTTGGCTCGCAGCCAGCGTTGGTCACTCTCGATTTAAAACCACTAAGTCTTCAAGTGACCGCCTTGGCTGCAAACCAAGCAAATCTCGCTGAAACTGCATCTTGAGGCCACTTGGGTATAAACCACATAGCGAGTCGACAAGCTAAATGTGTATTTCAACAAGGTATTTATATTATGAGTAACGTATTGATTATCAACGCCCACGAGCCTTCTCCTTACTCAAAGGGTAAACTAAATTCCAGTCTTGTCGATATGGCGGTGACATCGCTTGGCGCAAAAGGGCATCAAGTTCGTGTGGTGACGATGCAAGACGATATTGTGGTTGATGAGCAACTAAGCCATTTTGAGTGGGCTGACCGCGTGATCATTCAATCGCCGATCAACTGGATGACAGTGCCTTGGTCATTCAAGAAGTATATGGATGACGTGTTTACTGCGGGCATGGGTGGCGCACTGTGCCACTTTGATGGTCGAAGTGAACAAGAGCCAAAGAAGAACTATGGGACTGGTGGAACAAGAACCAAGAGTAAGTACATGCTTTCTTTAACATTAAATGCGCCACAAGAGTCCTTTGACGATCAAGAAGAGTACTTGTTCCAAGGTAAGAGTGTTGATGATCTTATGCTGCACATGCATGCGAACTTCCGTTTCTTTGGTATGCAGGCGCTACCGACATTTGCCTGTTACGATGTGATGAAGAACGCAGACATTGAGAGTGATTTCGCGCGCTTTGCAGCGCACCTCGATCGCCACTTCTAACAGGCGCATTTTAGTCATCGAATGTGTCTGAAACAAACCAAGTGACCCTATATTGATGGCAAGTCGTCATTAAGGGTTACTTGGATGTAATGAGTTGTAGGAAAGATATGGAAAGTAAAATCAGTATTGACCAACGTGGTCGCAAGTCAGTGGCTAACGTGTGTTCGGAGCCATGTGCGATCGAAAAGGGCATGCGTTTGATCGGCGGAAAGTGGAAGGGGTCTTTGATTTATCACCTTAAAGATGGCCCGGTGCGTTTTAATGATTTAGCGCGAATGCTTGGTGGAGCCAGTAAGAAGATGATCGACCAACGACTTAAGGAGCTGGAAGCCGAGGGTATGATCACCCGCACCGTACTGTGTGAAAAACCACTAGCGGTGTGTTACGAACTCACCGAGTTTGGTCGCAGTGCACTGGATATTCTTGAGTCTTTGCGCCTATGGTCAGAGGCACATCAAATAGAACTCGTTAAATAAGTGACGCTGGACTTGCCAGTGTCACTTATTTGACTGCTCCGTTTAGTATGCTAGTGTCCCGCGGATCGGATAATGGTTATCTGGGTCTCTAATCCAAGCCAGACCGCGCGTTAACGCTCCAAGTTCGGGTCGGACAAATGGGTTGTTTGAAATGTCCACCACATGCAGATTCCCTTCTTCGTTAACAATAAACAGACCAGGCTCTGCGAAGTTATGGTCGGTCTCCTTTTCTGATCTTGGTATTGAGATATAAACGCCAAGCGTTTTTAACTGCGCTTCTGTCAGTCCGTATGCGATAGGGAAGTTAATCTCCAGTTTCTCAAGATGTGCTTCAAGCTGAGCTTTCGAGTCAGCCGATACCGCAACAATGTCGACGCCAGCGTCAGCGAACGCCTGTTTATAGCTCGCTAGCTCGTTAAGATAACGGGTGCACAATGGGCAATGTCTACCACGATACACGAACACAGCCTGCCAAGTAGCAGGGCTGTTTGGCTTACCAAGTCGTACTAAAGAACCATCAAGAAGGGTGGCTTCTATTGAGGGGAATTGATCACCAGCTTTAAGCTTTGAGGAAGTCGCCATTGCTGTCACTCCATATTCAGGTTGTCGATTTACCTTAATCAATTTAGTCATGCTTGCATGAATTATCAATTAGTTACCTTTTGGTAACCTATGCTTGCCAAAGAAATAATGCCTCCGGCAATCATGCGCTTATGGTGTACTATTCACTAAATACACATTTGCGTGGAAACGTTTACACAAACGATAAACTGATCACGGTTAGCCGGTAAGACCAGTGGTAATATTTAGCCAAATCATAATTACAAGGATTGAAAATGAGCGAAGTCATATCAATGAACGATCAGTTGGATGGGTTAGAGTTGCTTGAACAAGCAATGACACAAAGTGTTTATCGCGATGGTCGAGCGGCTAAAGTGGTACATCTGCGTAACAGCAATGGCGTGACGGCGTCTTTTATGGATATCGGGGCAACATGGCTGAGTTTTTGCGCCCCAGTAGGCGACGAAACCAGAGAGTTACTGATCAGACCCAAGCACATTGAAGCTTTTGTACAGCATGGGGCTTATATGGGGGCAACAGTCGGACGTTTTGCCAACCGTATTGCCAATGGTAAGTTCAGCATTGATGGTAAACGCTATCAGTTACCAATCAATAATGGACTTAACTCATTGCATGGCGGTGACGCTGGATTTGATCAGCGTCGCTGGGCAATTACCGAGTTCAACACCAGTCGTGTAGTGTTTGAGCTTGCTTCAGCCGATGGTGATCAGGGCTACCCAGGTAACCTCGCGGTCAAGGTTGTTTATCAAATAAGTGAATCTAATGAGCTGACGATTGATTATTACGCATCGTGTGATCAAGCGTGTCCAATCAACCTAACTAATCATGCTTATTTTAACCTCAGTGCTGAAAATGCCGATGGAAGTGCTCTCGAGCATCAGCTACAGATTTTGTCTGATCATTATTTGCCGACCGATCAAACCGCGATCCCAACTGGCGAGCTGCGCAGTGTGGCGGGGACAAGCTTTGATTTTCGTGTGGCAAAATCAATCGGACGCGACTTTTTGCAAGACAGCGACCAAAAACTTGCTGGTGGATATGACCACTGCTTTGTGTTTGAGCCTGAGGTGTGTGACTCTGTTTCTGTATTGGCTAAACTGGTCGCACCGGAAAATGATATCACCTTGTTGGTCAAGTCAACCAAACCAGGGATGCAATGCTACACAGGTAATTTTCTAAATGGTATTGAAGGCTTTGACAAGCAATACGCCAAGTATGACGGTGTTGCGTTAGAAACTCAGTACTTCCCAGATGCCCCGAACAATCCGGATTGGCAAAACCGCTGCCCAATACTGCAGCCAAAAGAGATCTACCGTCACCGCACTGCTTATCAGATCATGTTCTGAGCCTATGTGGATTAAGTGATAAAAGCCTGCGCATTAGCAGGCTTTTTGCTTTATGCCGAAATAAACTGGGTATAAGTACGCAATATCTCAAGCGCTAAATTGGTTATGACTAACTTCTGCTCAGCCTCTCGCTGGTACTGGCTTGGTGTCATCCCCGTCAACTTATTAAATGCATCAGAAAAATGAGTGGGATGGTTAAACCCAACATCCAGCGCCACATCGGTGACTAAGTAGCCCGTTTAAGACACAAAACACTTGCCTAAGGTATAACGTTTACTCTACCCTAAGTAGAATAAACGTTATACCTAGTGGAGAAGAGTGTGTGAAAGAGCAGATTGCCGCTGAACTGGAAAGTGCATTCAGTCTATATGGCTTCGCTCAACCGAGTGTGGCTAAACTCAACAAGGCGTGCAGCGTTAGCTTGCGCACGCTGTATAAATACTTCCCCTCAAAAGAGGCGATGATCATTGGCGCTTTGGAGCACCGACATCGTCGCTACCTGCAACATCTAATGTGTGATTTAGCCAGTGAACCTCGCGAGGCGCTAAGTCAGATATTCGATCGGCTTGAAAGTTGGATGGAGACTGAGGCACCTAACGGCTGCATGTCAACCAACGCATTGACCGACTTTCCCGATAACCCTGAGATCAAGCAGGTGGTTAGTGAGCATAAGCAACAAGTAAGAGCCTATCTAGCTAACCTGTCTGGCTGCGAGCAACTTGGTGGCGCGATCTTTCTTATTCACGAGGGTGCTTCCAATGCTTGGCCGCTGGTGGGAAAGACCACTATCGATATCGCGAAATTTACCGTCAATCAATTAATCAAAGAGAAATAAACATGACTTCAATACCAAACACGATGACTGCCGTACAAATGATCGGTCACGGTGGCCCAGAGATGCTAAAAATCAATCCGAGCGTCTCAGTGCCACAGCCTAAAGAGCACGAGGTATTGATCAAGGTCTCTGCCGCAGGTGTTAACAATACCGATATCAATACCCGCATTGGTTGGTACTCGAAAAACGAAAACGCGAGTGAAGATGCAAGCTGGTCAGGCACTGCTTTGCAATTTCCACGTATTCAAGGGGCGGATGTTTGCGGCTACATTGTTGCGGTAGGCAGTCAAGTTGACTCGTCACGTATTGGTGAGCGCGTTTTGATTGAACCATCGCTGCAGAAGATTAACGGTCAACAGTTGGATGCACCTTGGTACTTTGGCTCTGAGTGTGACGGTGGTTTTGCTGAATATACAGTGGTTTCGGAGGTACATGCTTACAAAGTTGAGACCTCAATGACGGACGTTGAGCTGGCATCATTCCCATGCTCGTACTCGACGGCGGAGAATATGCTAACGCGCGCTAAGGTTAGTGAACAGGATACGGTGCTGGTAACAGGCGCCTCTGGCGGGGTGGGTTCAGCAGCGGTGCAACTTGCAAAAGCGCGCGGCTCCAAAGTTATTGCTGTTGCCGGTGCAGGCAAAGAGGAGCAACTGATGGCACTGGGTGCTGAGCGCGTGATTGAACGTGGTCAGGATTTGTTGGAAGCGCTCGGCGCTGACAGTGTCGATGTTGTGATTGATTTGGTTGCAGGCTCGGCTTGGCCAAAGCTGCTTGAGATCCTACGCTCGAAAGGCCGCTACGCGGTATCTGGTGCGATTGCTGGCCCAATCGTTGAATTGGATGTTCGCACACTGTATCTCAAAGACTTGAGCTTTTTTGGTTGCACCGTGTTAGAGCCACAAGTATTTGGTAACCTTGTTGCGCGTATCGAAAAAGGTCAGATAGCTCCTTTGGTAGCTAAGAGCTATCCACTTGAAGAGATTGCTCAAGCTCAAGAGGACTTTCAGCATAAACGTCATGTGGGTAAATTGGTGCTAAAGGTTGCCGGTCGATAAGCCTTAGTTAGTCGTGGCGTTACGACTTAACTCTCAAGGTTAGGTCGTAACGCTCATTGACTTGCTGGCGCAGCTAAACAGTGTGTTTTATTTGGGTATATCCTATTACACTATGTGAGTGGAGCACCCACACCGGTGAGTATAAACAAACCCACCAAACATATACTTGGTCGCCTCTGCGCCCAAAATAGCGATCTTTGCCCCTGGCTTTAATTTGCCATTGTTTATTAGGTTTGAAAAACTGCACCAAATAGCAGCCGAGCCTAAATTTCCCCAGTACTTAGCATCATTGATAATCCTAGTCGCGTCGATATCCAGTGCTTCAGAGAGCATGCTATCGATATGGCCACTGGCTTGATGTGGAATAATATAGTCGAAGTCGCCCAACTGATAACCCTGGCTCTTTAAGGCTTGAATACTCGCCTCGAATAAAGCCTGACCATTCTCACGTACCTTGCTAGCATTGTGGTGAAAGCGCACTTTGGTGTCATGGGTATAAGCGGACAACGAGCCACCATCGAGTGATAGTCCAGGAGACTTGTCGATGCCGATTTGTCCGGTAAAGCAATCTGAGATAGTGCCGATACCCTGGCGATTTTCAGGCGCCACAATGATCCCCCCAGCACCGTCACCCATTTGCATGTAATTGACGAGTTGGGATTTATCTAGAAAGTCCGGCTTGTAGTCAAAATAAACCGAGCCGGTTTCACTGCCAACGATAGCGATGGGCTTGGATAACATAGCAATGCGCGGGATAGCGATTTGCAGTGCATTGGCAAAGCCTGTACAGGCTTGGCGCAGCTCCATAAAAGGCCCCGGATATCGGAGTTTTTCAGCGACCCATGCTATGTTCGGCGGCAGTTGTGTATCTGGAGTGGTAGTGTGGCCGATAAGGAAATCGATATCATCAAGGGTTAGCTGCGTTTGCCTGACTAAGGCGCGGACGGTTTGCTCAGCAAGATCAGAGTTGCAAGGGGCAGGGCTGCTGACAGCCTTTCTAATGCTACGCGAGAAATGTCGCTGTTCGATTCCCAAGTAGGGTACGATCCGAGCTGCGATCTTGGCGTAGCGCTTACCTGATAACGACTCGAGTGCCGATATCAGTTGGGTATTGCTCAGTACCTGTGATGGGAACTGATGACTGGCAGCCAATAAAGATACTTTGCCGGGTAAGAAAGTCACACTCATTGATTATCTCTCCGTTAAAGTCGCAGTCGTTACGCACTGATCACGTCAAAAATATCGTCCAATTGGACACCTATTTCGCCAAAAGCCGCCCGTTCAGTATTGAGCAGCTCAAACAGTCGCCGTGAGATCACCGCGTTCATCTCTCTCCATTGTGATCTATCGTAGCCCAGCATTAGCGCATGCTTTCTCGATACCGATACGTGCCTGGCTTCATCTTGTTTTATCGCGCGGCACAACAGCACGAATGGGTGCTGAGGAGCTAGACGACCTTTCTCAATCAACAGCATGAGCTTACACACTAGCGCATCAAGACAAGCGATTTGTGCAAAGTGCTCTTCAATGGTTTTGCGCGCGCCAAGTGAGGTGAAAAAACGCTGGCTACGCCGCTTGATAGACAAGATGTCAACAGGTTCGCATAGCTGACGGCGCACGCATTCGAGTGCTTGCTCATGGTATTTCTCATCTAATACGATTCGCTTGAAATCGTCCTGAGCGATTGCTTCGCTCGATTTACACTTTTGTCGTTGTGACTCGTTATAGAAAACCCATTGGGAACTTTGTTCGCCGCATACCAGTAAGGGTAGCAGGCGAGAAAGTGCACGTGCTTGTCCTTGGCTGAATTTAAACTTGCTCGCCTGATATTGCTCAAGCCACGCGCGTACAGGGCTTTCACTATTGCCAGCAAAACAACTTGGGGCCTCTAAAGGGACAGAGGGAAAACACGCTTTCATCGTCATGGGCACAATCCGTTGGTAACACACTTTTTAGATAGACCGGACTTTTGGGTATTTCTTTTCTTGGAAAAACTGATGCAAGGGGGCGAGGTTCGGTGACGGGCGTTGCCCTGCGAGGAGCGAGGAGATTTGTGGTTGTTGATAGCACAAGAATACGTACCCATGAGATGGGTAAACATTAACCATGGCGACTGGCCGGAAGGTGATTTGCTTGAACGCAAACGTTTAATTGGGATTGAAAGTTGTGCTTTTGATCTGAGTTAGTTGGGTTTTTGGTGTGTTGCTGTTGCGCATAATGGTGATTCGGACAGGGGGTGTCCGAAGCGGTTCTATAATTGAGTTGTCAGCATCAGAATTCGCTGTGTGATGCCAATATCATGTGCTGTAACGGGAGGCGATATGCTCAAGCAACAACGAATCAACACTATTCGTTCGCTATTACTCAAAGATAAGCAGGTTACCGTTGCAGAGCTAGCAAGTTTGCTAGAGGTGACGGATCGAACGATAAGACGAGATTTAAAACAATTAGCAGACTCCGGCATCGCAGAGCTGTTCTTTGGTGGAGCAAGACTCGCAAAACAAAATAAAGAATTATTAAAGCAAGTAGGCATTAAAAGTATTATGAGTGCGCTCACTGACAAATATAATCAGGAACTTGAAAGTATGAATGCAGATAACGAGGACACATTGGGTGTCTACGTACTGGGTTCATTCAATATCGATATCGTTTCTGAAGTTCCCGATTTCCCGCGAAAAGGCGAGACGATCCATTCACTATCGACCGATTTTTTTGCTGGTGGCAAAGGCTCAAACCAAGCCACGGCCGCAGCTAAGGTCAATAAATCCGTGCACTTAGCGGTTAAAATTGGTGATGACGAGTTTGGTACTAAGGCCAAGCAATATTTCTCTGGTACCGATATTCACTCATTTACCATATTTGAAAATGAGCATCGTCATACTGGTAACGCGTCAATTTTTGTCTCTCATTTATCGGGAGAGAACTTTATTGCGATTGATCTTGGTGCCAACAAAACCATTTCTGATCTCGAGGTCCATCAAGAATATAACCTGATTGAAAAATCAAAGGTGTTTTTGACTCAGCTAGAGAATAACTTCTCTGCCACCAAACTGGCGGTTGAATGTGCCAGTCAGAGTGGCTCACAAGTGATACTCAACCCCGCGCCATACATTGAGGAGTGTAACTCAATCCTGCACCTAGTCGATATCCTGACGCCAAACGAAACCGAAGCACAAGATATCACCGGGGTTAAGGTCATTGATGTTGAGACCGCAAAACAAGCCGCGGCGGCGATCCAGCAAATGGGCGTTAAGGTGGTGATCATTACCCTTGGCAGCAAAGGTGCCTTGATGTACGACGGCACACACTACCGCCACTACCCACCGTATCGAGCAGTGGTGACTGATACCTCAGGGGCAGGGGACTCGTTTAACGGTGCATTGGCAGCATGTTTGGCCAACGATCAATCTCTGGATTATGCGATTAAGTTTGCCTGCGCTTATGCGTCACTCGCTGTGGAGCGCAAAGGGGCATCAAATATGCCGGAATACGCTCTTGCCAAAGCCAGAATGTCTGAACAGGATAAATTCTAATGAACCTACATCAACCAAGATTGACCCAAATGACGGCAAGCTTTGAGCCACTTACATTAGCTCAGCGCATGGCAAATATGGACGTGCCAAAGCAGGGTAAGGTGGCAATAGTCATTGATAGCGATACCTACAACGAGATTGATGATCAATTTGCCATTGCTTGGGCGATGCTACGCAGCGATCGCATTGATCTTCAAGCGGTGTATGCAGCGCCCTTTACCAACGCGATGTTTGACGATGCCCACGAGCCAGTGGCGGACCCAAAAGTGGGTATGACCCTGAGCTTTGAAGAGATTGAGCGTGTGTTAGAGCGTGTCGAGACAGAACGTAAACCCCAGATTTTCCGTGGCTCAAGCCGCTATGTGTATCAAAGTGATGCGCCTGAGCGCTCTGAGGCGGTGGAAGACCTTATTGCTCGTGCCCATGCTTGTGATGGTGTGCTGCAGGTGATCAGTATTGGCGCGCCAACCAATATCGCTCACGCCTTGATTGCCGATCCGTCGATCGTTAAGAAAATACATGTGTTGTGGCTTGGCGGTCACAGTTTCGATTGGCACGACACCCAAGAGTTCAATTTGCTACAAGACCTCGATGCCAGCCGAGTTCTGCTCGACTCGGGTGTGGCTTTGACGCTGTTCCCTTGCATGGGAGTGACTAACACCTTGGCGACCTCCGTGCCGGAATTGCAATACTATTTGGCCGGTACCAGCAAGATTGGTGACTACCTTGCAACTGAAGCACCTAAGTGCCCGTGGATTGGCTTCGCCAATCGCAAGGTGATTTGGGATATTGCGCCAGTCGGCTATCTATTAGATTCGAACTGGTACACGGAGACTTTTCAGGCTTCACCAGTACTGAACGATAACTTGACTTGGAGCTTCGATCAGCGACGCCATCCAATTCGAGTGATCAAATTTATTGAACGCGACCACCTGTTTGTCGACCTATTTCAACGCTTAATTGACGGTTAAACTTTTTAATGCAAACTCTAATCCCTTTGTGTGGTGTTGCCACACTGCTTTTTATCGCTTGGATATTCTCTTGCAATCGCAAGGCGATTCATTTTCGCACCGTTAGTATCGCGCTATTACTCCAGGCCTCTATTGCCGCCTTTATCTTGTTTGTTCCTGCAGGGCAAATCATGCTGGTGGGTATTTCTAATGCCGTTAGCTCGATTATGGACTACTCAGGCGAGGGCATTCGCTTCTTGTTTGGTGATTTAGGCGCCTTTGGTTCTGGATTTATTTTTGCTATTCATGTTCTGCCTATCATCATCTTCTTTAGCGCCCTAATGTCGGTGCTGTATTACCTCGGCATTATGCAGCGCGTGGTGAAATATCTGGGGATGGCGGTGCAGAAAGTGCTAGGGACTTCTCAGGCTGAGTCGACCGCAGCGGCGGCAAACATCTTTATCGGTAATACCGATGTGTTTGTGATGATGAAGCCGTACGCACCAAAAATGACCAAGTCAGAGCTATTTGCTTTAATGACAGGCGGCTTTGCCTCAATCGCGGGTTCTGTGCTGGTGGGTTTTGCTGGCATGGGTATCGAGATCAAATACCTTGTTTCTGCAGCCTTTATGTCAGCGCCAGCGGGCCTATTGTTTGCCAAAATTATCTACCCTGAAACCGAGACGCCACAAGATGTGGAGCTGGAGATCTATCAGGAAGAGGACCGTCCAATCAACGTGATTGAAGCGGCGACCAGCGGCGCCTTTAATGGTCTAAAAATGGCTGCAGCGATTGGTGTGATGCTTTTGGCCCTGATTGCCCTGATTGCCATGGTGAATGGCATGTTGGGGAGCCTATTTGCGCTTGTTGGTATTGAAGATGTTACTCTGCAAGCCATCTTTGGTTATCTATTTGCGCCAGTGGCTTATTTGTTGGGTATTCCTAGCGATGAGATCATGATCGCCGGTAACTTCCTCGGCCAAAAACTGGTATTGAATGAATTTGTTGCCTTTATGGGATTCTCTGAGGTGCGCGAAACGTTGAGCCCTAACAGTCAAGCCATCATTACTATGGCACTGGCTGGTTTTGCCAACCTTTCTGCTCCGGCAGCAATGATTGGTGTGCTGGGCACGATTGTGCCGAAGATGAAGCCATTTATCGCCTCAATGGGCGTGCGAGTTATCCTTGCTGCGACCTTGGCTAACCTAATGAGTGCAGCGCTGGTCGGCTTACTTCTCTCATTTAATTAATTCACTTTGTGGGAGATAACCTCTCCCACTACTTTTTAGTCGCTGTGCCCATCTTTGGTGTACTGGGCATGGTGACGCTCGTCCTAAAATAAACACGGTAATAAAACCAATGAACAAAGCAGTATCTTCTTCACTTTTATGTTGTTCTCTTATGGCGACTGGCGCAGTGGCCGGCGAATACTCAGGCTGGGGTAATATCCACCTTGATTATCAAGCGTGGGGTCACGGTGTGTCTGAAAGCGAATTTGACCAAACCTTGATTGGTATTGAGGGTGGTCTGAACTTCGAATGGGGTGAGGTATTTGGTTTTTACGACTTTGAGGGCCTAGATCGCGACTCTGGTCAGCAGACTGCGACCATGAACCTACAAGCGCACACCTACCTGGGCGATACAGGTGCAAGCATCTTTACTAAGGTGTACAGCACACAAGGTACTGAGATCAAAGAGACCAACAGCTTCCTAGGTTTTGGTTACACAGATATCGGTGGTGATGGCTGGTGGTTCACACCTTGGGTTGCAGCGAACTACACCACGGTATACAACGAGTTTGTAGCCAACCGCAACGTAAACGGCTTTAACGGTGCCACGCTTGGTTGGGCAGCGGGCTACGCGTTTGAAGCCTTTGGTCAAAACCTATTACTAAGTAATTGGACCGAGATTGAGATGCTACGTAACAGCGACTACGCCGATAACAACGACGGTAAAACCGGTGTTAACGGTGGTTTAAACCTAGGCTGGGATGTGACTGATAAGATCAATGCAACTTTGATGTACCGTTACTACCACAACAAGCTAGGTGCGGATGGCTACGGTGATATTCTTATTTACCGCTTAGCTTACAAATTCTAATTTAATTAGAATCGGCCTCACACGTTGAGTCCCCTTATCACCCAATAGGGGTGATAAGGGGTGGTCAAAGAGCTAGTTCGGCATTGGCAAAATGTCGAACAACCCATCGAACTCGTCTAATGCACCGATAAGCTGACTCAATTGCTCTTGGTCGCCCTCGATGGTGGCAGCGCCATCCTTGACTAGCTTTTCAAGAGTGGTTTTACCTAGCACAACCTTGGTCATATCGGTCTTTGCCATCGTCACAGTGACATCGGTTTTCGGCAACTCGACAACCTGAATGTTAGCCATGTTTGCATTCGAAACCTCAGCGTAAAATGCCTCATCGAGATCAGGATGAATTAAGCCTAGATTAAAGTCGAGTTCCGCTTGCTCGGCTTTTTGGGCATCTAATCTCACCGCCATAAAGTCAAGGAACATACCGGTAGGGGTATTGGCAATCACGTCCGGAGAGGCCAGTTTGATCGATGGGGTAATCGTTCCCGAGCGCAGCTCTACCGCAGCCTGCAAGTAAGAGTTACGCCATGCCATGGTCTCTGATTGGTAGCCTTGCTGCTCGAAGCTATCCGCCAATGCAAAGCGATACTGCTGATTGTTTGGATCACACTGCACCAGGTCATTAAACAGCTGTGAAGCGGCTTGATAATCGCCTTGTTCAAAATAATTCATCCCAGCTTGATAAAGAGCACTTTCCCCCGCAGCTTCGACATAGACACATGATTTGTCTTGGGTTTGTAGAGGGTTGGTATTGACTGGATTAAGGTCATGATAACCCAGGTACAGATTTACCACTGCGCGTGCGTTATGGTTGTAGGAGCCGTGATAGCCGTTGGTATGCCAGGTATCGCGCTGAGCTTGTGGGACAATTTTCTCGATCTCTCGGCCGACATCATTGATCGTCACACCATGGTTAGCTAGACGCATAGACTGATTATGAATAAAGCCGTAATTATCGCGTTGTAGTGTCATGTACTTAGAGATCTCGTTGATGTCGGTTGCGGGATCATTCCAGACTGGCGCTGAGTGCGCGGCGTGAATATTGTCCACTAAACCGCTATCGACAAAGCGCAGTTTGAGCTCAGTAAGATACTTGGTCCAAATCAGCGCATCACGCACCTTTGCCCCGCGGAAGGTGTAGATGTTATGCATGCCGTCATAGGTGAGTTCAGCGGTATTTAGAGAGCGATATTTCGGAACATACAGTACCATCTCCGCTGGTGCCTCAGCGCTTGGCATATTAATCGCTAAAAACTCCAGCCCGTCGATGGTGATAGGGGCTTCACGTTGTTGCACTTCCTCTGTCGGCGCAACCAGCGTCACCTTGCCGCGTGAGGTGCCAAGTCCCAGTGCGTTGTCCACGATCCCTTTGGTGTTATTGTCGAGGGTTGTGCCATATTGATAGTTGGCGCGACGGCTCATCGCTGTGCCGGCAATTACATTTTCATCAGCCAGCTCTTTGATAAAGTCCTTGGGAGCGAAAATCGGTGCATCCTCGGCAAAGTCGCCAGACTCAACGATGCCACGCGAGCCGCCAAAGTGGTCACCATGCATGTGCGAGTAGATCATGCCCATGATCTTGTGCTCGCCGTTGATTGCTGGCAAGTGTAATTTGGCAAACTCCCATGATGCGGCAGCCGCCTCTTTTGACAGCAGCGGGTCATGGATAACATAGCCGTTATCAGTGCGGTAAATGGTCATGTTGGATAGGTCAGCACCACGGATCTGATACACCCCATCAGTCACTTGATATAGACCGCCTGCGGCGTAGTTAAGCATGCCTTGGCGCCAAATTGATGGGTTAACCGAGTCAGGCACATTCTGCAATGGCATACCTTGCATATAGCTAAAGCGGCTTTTCAGCTCACCCGCCTCGTGGTCGCCAAACTCAGCCATGAGTCCCTTTTGAGTGCGCTCAAAAGCACTGGTATCTTGCCATGGCAGTGATTTTGCCAATTGGTTGTTAGCCTCAATAGTATGCGCTGTCGCAGGCTTGCCTTGGTAATTTTCTAGGCTTGAGTATTCAGCTTGCACAGAGAAAGTAGCAATTACGGAAGTGGCGAGTAGGGATAAGGTCAGTCGGTTAGTCATAGTCAGCCTCAATCGTGGTTAGTATCGAATTGAGCTCTACTTTACGGATTCGATTCATACAAATTAATGCATGAGTCTGTATACTAAATATCATGGTTTGTTATGAGTGGGATTGCAAATGGCGTTGAATTTCGATCTGAATCTGTTGACGGTGTTTAACGCCGTCTATCGACACGGTTCAATTACGCTAGCAGCGGAAGAATTAGATATGACCCAGCCAGGTGTCAGTGGCTTGTTGAAACGCTTACAAACCAAGCTCAAAGTGCAGTTGTTTGTCCGCGAAGGCCGCGGGATTGCGCCGACCCAGCAGGCGCATGAACTACACCGTCATACTGAACCTGCTCTAGTTCAGATCAATAACGCGCTGGAGGGGTTGGGTGGTTTTTCTACTCAGCACAAACGCAAGTTTGTAGTATATGCCTCTGAGCCAATGATGCTGATATTGCTGCCTAAAATAGAGTCAGATCCCTCACTGGGTCAGGTCACAATTGAGTTGCATCCCTCACGTGCCAGCCATGAGCAACTGCTGCATAACCTTAACCTGCAGCGAGCGGACCTGGCCGTTGATTTCGTTAATCAATCAGCTAGCGCCTTTGTGTCACAACCCCTTTATGACGATCAGATGTGTGTGATTGCGCGTCGGGGTCACCCTCGGGTTAAACAGACGTTGTCGTTGGCGCAGTATTACCAAGAGCGGCACATCACATTGAGCAAACGACGAGAGGACACACACCTTGCCAGCTACTATGTTCAGGGTGAGCTGAGAGAGCGCACAGTCGCTGCTGAGGCGGAGTCACTGATGTCGCAGATGACCATGGTGGCGAGCAGCGATTGCCTCGCGGTGACAGCGAAAAGCGTAGCAAGTCTGTTCGTGGATAAATTGGATCTTCAGTTACTTGAGCCACCATTTAGCTATTCGCCGATTCAGTTTGGGCTACTTACGCATAAGCGAATGAGAAAAAATCCAGCCAACCAATGGTTAAGAGACAAATTGCAAAGTTACTTTAGTGAGTAGAGAGTGATTGGTTTGCGCACTTTGGGGCCAGTCAGCGAAGGGTTCTAGTTGTACAAAATTTAGAGCTAAGTTTCACTCACGGGCAAAGCTCTACAGACGGTTATCCAGCCGAGGGGGAATGAAAACAATTAGGTCTATATAGGCCAATTGCTTTAGTTCGAAACACATCTGCACCACAAACTAAAGCAATATAGATGAATTGGTATTAGCAGGTGACGAGCTTAGAGCATAATGCCGCATATCGCTTTATCGGTGTCGCCCAAATATTGCTCGCGCAGCGACTTCCTTTGGCACGACCGTTTTGCCTATCGGTGCAAGGGAGATCAACGCTAACTTGAGGTGTTGCAAGGCAAAAGGGATACCAATAATCGTCACAAAACATGCCACTGCCGAGGTCAGATGACCAATCGCCAGCCAGATACCCGCAAACAAAAACCAGATCACATTGCCAATAAACCCAAGCGGTCCTGTGCCAATATCATGTCGCATGGTCAAATCATCGCGCGCAATCGCCTCGTAGCCAAATGGAAAGAAGGAGAAATTCCCCATCACAAAACAGGCACGTCCCCAAGGGATCCCAACAATGGTGATAAAGGCTAACAGGCCAAAAATCCACCACATCAACCCCATGATCACGCCACCACAAAGAAACCAAATAATGTTGCCCAGTGTTCTCATATCAAAATCTCGAAAATCGTGTGTAGTTAAGTCTAACAGTTATTTCTAAAGAAGAGGCGAGATTCGAGAGTCGAGAATCGAGATCCTAACCACACGTGACCAACCACTCGCCTCTCGAGCGCAGCGTCCTCGCCTCTCGCAACGCAGTGATCTGCGCATCCAGCGCATAAAAAAGCCCAGTAAATACGACTGGGCTTAAAGCGATAAATTAATCTAAATATTACTCACAAGGCGGCGCCAAATGAATAAGAGCCAGACCGCCGAGTGACGTCTCGCGGTATTTCTTGTTCATGTCTTTACCCGTTTGGTACATGGTCTCGATAACCTTGTCCAAAGAGATTAGTGACTTGCTGGTGCGTTTAAGCGCCATGCGTGATGCGTTGATCGCCTTCATTGCGCCCATTGCGTTACGCTCGATACAAGGCACTTGTACTAGACCGCCGATTGGGTCGCAGGTCATACCTAGTGAGTGCTCCATAGCGATCTCTGCTGCGATACAGATCTGCTCGTTGCTGCCGCCACGTAGAGCCGTTAGACCGGCTGCTGCCATTGACGACGACACGCCGATCTCGCCCTGACAGCCTACCTCAGCGCCAGAGATTGAAGCGTTGGTTTTGTATAGGATACCAATCGCACCGGAGACAGCGATAAAGTCCTTAAGCTGCTTCACATCCAAATTTTTGATAAAGCGGTGGTAGTATGCCAATACCGCTGGGATTACGCCTGCTGCGCCGTTGGTTGGTGAAGTTACAACCTGACCACCTGCTGCGTTTTCTTCACTGACAGCGAAGGCAAACAGGTTGATCCAGTCCATGATCTCCATTGGGTCATTCTCGATAACCGCATTCGCTTCAAGCTTTTTCAGTAGGTTAGGGGCGCGGCGTGTCACATTTAGGCCACCGTCTAGAATGCCTTCAGTCTGGAAGCCACGCTCCATACACTTGCTCATTACATCCCAGATCTTCTCGGCTTTGGCATCGATAGCCGCTTGGTCTTGGAATGCCAGCTCGTTGCGTAGCACCATACCGCCCAAGCTTAGGCCGTTCTTTTCAGCTTGTGCCAGCATGGTGTCTGCGCTAGTAAAGCTGAACTCAACGTCTTTCTCTGAGCTGCCAGTACCATTTTCCAGCTCTTCTGCGGTTGCGATAAAGCCACCACCGATTGAGTAGTAGGTTTCGAAGCCCAGTTGCTTGCCTTGTGCATCGAACGCAGTAATAGTCATACCGTTTTCGTGCAGAGGAAGGTTATCTTCGTGGAACAGCATATCGGTTTGGTAATCAAATGCGATTAGGTGATCGCCACCCACAGCCAGTTCACCATTATCGATAGCATGGCGCATCTTTTGGTTTGCGGCAGTGATGTTGATAGTATCAGGCTTGTTGCCAAGCAGACCCAAGATAGTGGCACGATCCGTGTGGTGGCCAATACCTGTCAGTGACAGTGAGCCATAGAGATCGACTTGCACGCGAGACACTTTCTTTACATCTTCACCCAGCATTTGGATAAAGTTGTAACCCGCGATCATTGGACCATTTGTGTGTGAACTAGATGGACCAACACCAATCTTGTAGATATCAAAAATCGATAACATTAGAAGAACCCTTAAGAGTAATATCCTGACTTAATTTTAGGCAAAGGCTGCGTACAGCCAGTCAGGGATAACGAAACATGCAGCAATGGTGATCGCCGCAAAGACCAACAGACCGTACTGGCCCATCGTCGGTTTAACAATCAAACGCTTTTGCGTTTGAATAAAATTCAAATTTGCAGGGGAGTTTTGACCCCATACGTGGCTAGTGGCAACACCAAAAATTAGAAACACAATTGTGCCGATTGGTGCAAACCATGGCCAAGCAATGTTACTGCCTTGGGCGATAAACACCGCAATAATACTGGTGATACTACCAACGATAACCCCTTTCTCATTGGCCTTGGCAAAAAACAGACCCAGCACAAACGATCCGAGTCGGATACCGACAAAGATAGAGGTGAGACTAGCGATGGTTTTTAATACTGATTCATTTGAGATCGCAAACAGAGCAGGGGCGATAACTGATGCCGCTGCAATTAAGCTAAGCTTGCGTGCTGTCGCATCATAGTGTTTTGCCTCGGCGTCACGGTTAATAAAGCGCTTGTAAATATCGAAAGTGGCAACCGTAGCAATCGAGTTATAGGTTGAGTCGAGCGTAGACATGGCTGCTGCCGCAAGTGCTGAGATGATCAGACCAATCACAATTGGGTTGGTGTGATTGAACACAAAATCCAAGATCACTTCGTTACTGTTCTCAAAAACGCGGCCATCATAATAGACCGTGAGAAGAATGCCTAGTACCGCAAACAACAAATAGATAAAGAAGGCGCCATAGCCACACAGCAGCATAGACTTATTTGCGTGTTCCACCGACTTAGTCGCCAGCGTGCGCTGAATGATCAACTGGTTGGTGCCGTAGACGCTCAGGTGTAAGAAAGTCACTGCGAATACACCCGCCCATACTGTGGTATCGACACCAAGATCAAAAGAGCTATCAATAACCGTCAACATCTCATAAGAGGGCGCTGCCGTGTTTCCACTGGCTACATTGACCAAAAGAATCGAGATAATGCATGCCGTACCGATCATCAACACCAAAGATTGCAGCATGTCGGTCCAAATTACAGTAGAAATACCCCCCGCATAGGTATAGCAGGCAGTAAAGATACTGATGTAGATGATCGCCTCGGAAATCGAGATCGGTAGTACTTGGACTAAGATCAGTGCCACGGCATACAAAATCACCCCGGCTGAAATACACTGTACTAGAATGAATACGATTGAGTTGATCGTTCGGGCCAATACGCCAAAACGCAGCTCAAGGTACTCGTAGATCGAGGTTAGGCGCAGCTTATAAAATACTGGGACGAAAAATATCGTCGCAAAGAAGATCACGATAGGGTAATTGAGATGAATGCTCATCGCTGTCATACCATCGCTGAATACCCACCCGGGCATACCGACAAAGGTCATTGCACTGATGTAGGTAGCCAAAATAGAGACGCCGGCAGTAAACCAACCAAACTGTTGGCCGCCGGTCGAGTAGTCGCCGCCGCTTTTGTGCTTCACATTGACCAGATAACTGATGAGTATCGTTATCGCAAGGTACAGTACGATGACCAAAATGCTTGAATACGTAACCATTGGTGGGGGTTTCTCGCTTTAGTATTATAGTTTATTGGTTAAATGTTGTTCCAAAACTCTTGTTATTATTCATGTTCATCCTTGTTTGCAGAGATGATAATCAATATTCAAGGCTAGTTCTTCCTCATTTTAGTCGATTTTGCGTATTTGTGTGATCATGATCACTAAAATTGTATGCCTGGATGGGTTTTGGGTGCGTATTCATTGCGAATTTGACCTTGATCACTTTTTTTTACTGGCAACTTCCTTTAATATTCGCCCCGAATCAACGGGGAGAACACGTGCAATAATCGTGGGAAACCCCAGTTAATTATAAGTAACTATCAGATAAATAGAGGATTCTCGGTTATGACAACCAAGAAACACATGAGCGAAGTGCCAATGGTACAACGTGCTGCAGCGTATCTAGCGATACTTGTGGGTTACGTTTTTTACTGTTACAACTTTGTTGTTATTGACTACGTACGCCCTTACATTGTTGACGCATATGACGCGATCGACCTTGCAGACACTGCTCAGTTCTACACATGGCAGTCACTAGGTGCTCTAATTGGTGCCCTAAGCTGTGCGTGGTTTGCATCACGCTTTGGTAAGAAGAACGTTCTTATCACTATTACTGCCATCAACGGTGCAGCGACCATTCTAAACATGACTTTTACCAGCTACGAAGGCTGGGCTGCAATGCGTTTCATCGTTGGTATCGCTCTAGGTGGTTACTTTACTGTTGCTGTTTCTCTAATGATCGGTCTATTTACAGACTCTGTACGCGGTAAATTGACGGCATTTGCATCAAGCATGTTCTCTGTTGCAGTAATGGCAATGGGTGCGTATGCAGCATACCTATCAAGCATCAACGCAGCATGGGAAAACATGATGCTAGTTGGTGGTATTCCTCCACTAGTGGCCGCTGTTGCAATGATCTTCATCCTACCAAGCGACAAAAAAGTGATCGCTTACGGTGAAGAAGTACAAGAGGCAAAAGAAGGCGAAGAGCCAGTAGAGCAGAAGAAAGGCTCTTGGGGCGAGATGTTCCGCGGCGCGAACCTACGCATCACTCTTACCTGTCTACTACTGTCAGGTCTGAACTTCTACGGCTTCCAGTTCTTTAACGGTTTCGTGACTACGTACCTAAAAGAAGTACGTATGTTCGATGGTACAACAATGGGTATCATCTTCTCTATCTCTGCATTCGGTAGCCTTCTAGGTGCATGGTGCTGGGGTGCGATCGCTGACAAATGGGGTCGTAAAGTTAACGCAATCGGCTTCATCCTTGCAGGTATCATGGCGTCAATCTTCTTCGTTGCGCCTTCAGATGTGACCTTCATGGGTCTAAACCTACTGGCTATCCTAGGTCTAATCTACAACTTCGGCCTAGCATCAAGCGCGGTATGGGGTGGTTACTTCTCTGAGCTATTCCCATCACACCTACGTAGCTTCGGTGCAGCGCTATTCCACGGTGGTCGTCTAATCGGCATGTGGGCGCCAATGGTACTAGTCTTTATCCAAGAGCGTTCTGACCTACAAACTGCGATGTGGGGTTCACCAATCGTATGGATTCTAGCGGGTCTACTGTGGTTCTCACTACCAGAGACGCTAAAAGGCGGCATCTTCAACAAGAAGAAAGCTGCTTAAGCAAGATTTAAGAATAACTTGTCGGCGATACACACGTCGCCGGCAATAAAGAATATCGAGTCCTGTTCCAAACTTTCGGTCTCGAAGACTAAAAGAGAGATAATTATGTCTAAATATCAAGAAGCTAAACGCATCGTACGTGAATACTTCGATGCAATGGAAAACGCAACTCACGAAAACGTTGCAGAAGTACTAAAAGCACACACTTCAGAAGATTACCTTTTCCGCGGCGTTTACCCATTCCGTGAGCAAGCAGGCGCAGAAGCAGCAGCAGACGTATTCTGGGCTCCTCTAATGAAGTCAATGACACGCATGCAGCGTCGTCAAGATGTATTTATCGGCGGTGAAAACGAAGTAACTGAAGGTGAAATCTGGGTAATGAGCATGGGTCACTTCATGGGTCTATTCGACGCTGAGTACCTAGGCATGCGCCCAACTGGTAAGATCATGAACCTTCGTTACGCTGAGTTCAACTGTGTTGAAAACGGCAAAATCACTAAGACTGGCCTATTCGTAGACCTTCTAGGCATGATGGACCAAGCGGGTTGCTACCCACTACCACCATCAACGGGTCGTCACTTCACTTACCCTGGTCCTCGTAACCACGACGGTCTACTGTTCGAAGACGCAGCACCTGAAGAAGGTCAAGCGACTCTAGATCTAGTAAACAAGATGGTTGCTGACCTGTCTGCTCTAAACGACAGCGGCGCGATGGGTTGTCCACCAGAAGTTCTAGAGATGAGCTGGTCAAAAGACATGGTATGGTACGGCCCATGTGGTATCGGTGCTTCTTACACTATCCCACGTTACCAACAGCAGCACCAGCTGCCGTTCCGTAACAACCTAAAAGACAAGAAGTTTAACGGCCACGTATGTCGTTTCGCTGAAGGCAGCTTCTCTTGTTTCTTCGGTTGGCCAAACCTATCAAACACCCCAATCGGTGGTTTCCTAGGTATGCCTGGCGGCGAAGTTCGTGCGGACATGCAAGTTGTTGATGTTTACTACCGTGACGGCGACAAGCTATCTGAGAACTGGGTACTGATCGACCTACCATACTGGTTGAAGCAGCAAGGTCTAGACGTATTTGACCGTACTTCTACTATCCTGAACCCTTCTTACTAATCAGGTACTGAGTTAAACGAGACGCTAACGCTGCCTTGTTAAACTTGCGATAAGACACTCTGAAGAGACTGATGGTTATCAGTATCAATAGTCTCAGCGCTCTTCAGAGTTATCGGCGAGTTTGTCCGGAGCAGGTCAGTGACGGTGCCTCGCACAACTGAGTGTCTGTTCCAAAGCCAATAGTCACGTGTTGGCTTTGGAATGACCTAAGTCATTTCCACTGGAGACCCCTCTCGGCTCCGGTGGGCTCTCAACTAGTACCTCATGGATGGGGTACGTCTCAAAATATTATTTTTATAACGGGCAAACATGCACGGTGGCATGGTGCGTCCGAATTAACGAGAATCAATATGAAAAAATCGACTCTATCTGCAGTGATTCTAGCTGCACTAGCTTCTGGCTCAGCTGCTGCTGCGCACACTTGGGTAAACGAAGCGGGTGATAGCTTGACTCTTGACGGTCGTTTTGACGTACGTTACCAAGACAAAGGCGGCGATCACGCTGGCGAGTGGAACAGTGGTAGTTCACGTTTCGGTCTGAAAGGTACTAAGGGCCTAGACAATGGCTGGACGGGTTTCGGTCACGCTGAATGGGGCTACAACTCTGGCGCAAACGGCAACAACATCTACGACCGTTTGCTATACGTTGGTGTTGAGCATGACAAATTCGGTAAAGTTGCAGCGGGTACTAAGCAGTGGTCTACTTTCTACGATGTAGCTTGGTACACTGACCTTGGTCGTGTATTCGGTACGCGTGGCTCTGGCGTTTACAACTTATCTGACTGGGGTATCGCATCAGGTGCAGGCCGTGCAGAAAACTCAATCACTTACCGCAACAAGATCAACGACGCTCTAAGCTACGGTTTCACTTACCAAACCACTCGTGAAGGCGTCGCACTTTCAGGCTCTGAGCACGAACTATCTGTTGCTCCAGCGAGCACGCATAACAATCGTGCTACAGCGACACTGAAAAACGGTCTAGGCGCATCGATGACTTACAAGGGCATCGAAGGTGTAACTCTAGGTGCTGCTTACCACCAGAATGAACTTCAAGACGTAACAAGCAACGTTGAAGGCGCGAAAGACGGCGACCACATGCGTATCATGCTTGTTGGCGCAAACTACTCTAACGGTGGCTTCTACGCGGGTGCAACTTTCCACGTTGGCGAAAACTGGGAAGCAGTTGAGACCTCAAGCGTAACTAACGCACTAATGGACACCATTGGTGGTGAATTCTACACCTACTACGATTTTGCCAACGGCCTGCGTCCAACGTTCATCTATAACTACATGGAAGAGCGTGGCAACAGCTTTGCAAACAACTACGAGCGTCAGCTAGTGGTTCCTGGTGTTGAATACCACTTCCAGAAGAACAAATTCCTAGTATGGACTGAGTACCAATTTGACCTTGGTAAAGACCAGCTAGACGGCGACAAGTTCGTGAACCGTGAAGACCAGTTCGCAGCGGGTATCCGTTACTACTTCTAATTACTTAATGGGTCGTACCCAAAATAGCTAAAGTAGTTAAGCTAAAGCCTTATTCTTATTAGAATAAGGCTTTTTCTGTTTATGACTACGTACCTAAATGTGTTATCATGCAAGGGTATTAGTAGGCTAGAAAAGACAACAATGAATACGACCAAGACTCAAGTCACCTCGAAAGACGTCGCCAAGTTGGCCGGCGTGTCTCAATCCACTGTATCGCGCGTGTTCGTCCCGGGCAGCTCGGTAGCAGAAAGCACAAAGCAGAAGGTTTATGAGGCAGCGAAGACGCTCAACTATCGCCCTAATGCGTTCGCCCGTAGCTTGACCACCAATGAATCGAAACTGATTGGCTTGGTCTTCCCGGATGCCGATTATCCGATCCATATGAAAACCCTCCAGTTGATCAGTAGCGAATTGCAAAAACAAGGCTATTCTGCAGTGTTGATCCCATGGCAAATGGATGCGCTGCAACATACTATCCCAAGCATTTTTCAATACCGTGTTGATGGGGTGATAGCGGCATCAGCCACCATGAATACCGCACTGTATGAAGAGTGTACTGAGTTTAATATTCCTATTGTCCAGTACGCTCGCGTGGTTGAGGGAACCAAAACCAGCTTTGTTGTGAGTGATAACTACTCAGCAGGACAAAAAGCAGCAGAAGTCTTTTATAAATCAGGTGTAACAGATGTTGCTTATCTGACCGGTGAGGTACCTACCTTTACCAACGGCGAGCGTCAGCAAGGCTTTGCCAATGAATTTGAAGCTTTATCAGGTCAAGCTGTGCGTGTGATAGAAGCCAATTATGACTACAAAGAGTCGATCGAGGTGATCCGTCAGATGCTGTCCAACGGCGATAAGCCTCAAGCTGTTTTTTGCGCAACGGATAATCTAGCAATGGCCGTGATGGATATCGCGCGCTTTGAGTTCGGTTTATCGATTCCAAAAGATTTGAGAGTGATCGGTTTTGATGATATCCCACAAGCAGAGTGGGTGAGTTACCAGCTCAGCACTTTTAGTCAAGATTTTGCCCGCCTAGCACGCGAGTCGGTGAAGATTATCGTCGATCAAATTCAAGAGAATGATCCAAGTTTGATCAAGTTGATGGTGCCGGTTCGCTATGTTGAGCGCAGCACCTGCTAATCCGATGTTGTTTCAGCCAATCCAATCCTGATTGGCTGATTTACATTGTAAATCCCTTCCTGTTTGCTCTTTCCATTGCCTCATACCTTAATGGGTGACTTCAAATTGCTTATAAAGTAAGCAGTTAAACTCAATCTGGCTCTAAGTCACTAAATTTTAACCTTTTTTAAACTAGACTATAACTACAAGAACGCGCCGCTAGAACAAGTATAACGTCACGATAGAAGCTGACGACTGAGGAGGTTAAGATGGCGATAGAGAGTTTACGAGCAGAGCAGCTGTATAACGTTGCTGATTTGGAGCAACTTCCGTGTAAGTCGACTAAGGAGCTTCCACCCTTAGATGAGATAGTGGGACAAGAGCGAGCTCAGAAGGCGGTTGAGTTTGCGATGAACATTAAAGAAAAAGGCTACAACATCTACGCCATCGGTCATAATGGCTTGGGTAAGCGGACCATGATCTTGCGCTACCTTAATCGCCACCAATATGATAGCTCGACTTTGTTTGACTGGTGTTATGTGGCGAATTTCGAGGATATTCGTACACCAAAAGTCCTCAAGTTACCTTGTGGGCTTGGCCAGCGCCTAAAGCACGATATCGAAATATTGATGACTAAGTTGGTGACAGCGATGCCGCTCGCATTTGATAACGAGATGTATATCTCACGGGCCGAGCGGCTCAAAAATCAACTCGCCCAGAAACAACAGCTTGAGCTAGATAAAATCAGCCGAGTTGCAAAAGAGAAGGGCATCAGCTTGACGTTAACTCCGCAAGGGGATTATCAATTTATCGCCATGAACGGTGATGAACTGCATACCGAAGAGAGTTTTGATGCCCTGAGTCGCAAGCAGCAGGAGGAGTTTGGCAGCAGTATCGATGATCTTGAGGTGACACTGCGAGATATGGTGCGCCAATTGACCGATTGGGAAGAGAGCTACACCGACAAGATCAAGCGCTTGAATGATGAGGTCACGCTTGATGTTATTGCCCATTTTATCAAGCAGTTAAAAATCGACTATGCACAGTTTAGTGAGATTAAATCTTTTCTCTCCGCGCTGCAGAAAGACATAGTCGATAACGCCGATATCTTCCTCGAAGAGGGGGGAGAGCAAGGCGAGATAGCGGCGGCGTCACTGGATAAAAAACTGCCAAGGCGGTATAAAATCAATGTGTTGGTTAGCCGTGAGGGGTGTGATTTTCCAATCGTGGTCGAGGAAAACCCTAATTACCATCGGCTATTTGGTTATACCGAGACAGCGACCTATAAAGGCACAGTATTTACCGATTTTTCATTGATCCGTGCCGGCAGCCTGCACAAAGCCAACGGCGGGGTACTGCTTATCGATGCGCAGAAAGTGCTCGAGCAGCCATACGTTTGGGATGGACTCAAGCGCGCTTTGCGCTCACGCCAGTTGAGTTTAACCTCGCTCGAGCGCGAGGTAACGCTCAGTGGAGCGGTGACACTCGACCCAGAGCCAATCCCACTCGATGTAAAAATCATCTTGTTTGGCGACTATCGCACCTACCAACTGCTTCAACATTACGATCCCGAGTTTAGTGAACTATTCCGTGTCACCGCCGACTTCGCTGATGAAATGCCACGCAATGAGTCGTCGGAGCTTCACTATGCGCGGTTTATCTCCAGCATTGTTCATGACAATAAACTGTTACACTGTGACAGAAAGGCGATTGGACGGATCATCGAATACAGTTCACGCATGGCCGGTGATCAGACCAAGCTCTCTCTACACTCAGCCAAAATTGCCAACCTTTTGCGCGAGTCTAACTATGTCGCGCGCCAGGCAAACTCGAATATGATCCGTGCGACTCACGTAGAGGATGCATTGAATAGCCAAGAGTTGCGAGTGAATCGCTTGCAGCAGAACGTAATGGAATCGTTTATTGATGGCACCACCTTGATCCAGACCGATGGTGAGGCAATAGGTCAAGTCAATGCGTTGTCGGTGTTGTCCACCAGCGATCATATGTTTGGTGCTACCAACCGTATTACGGCGACCACCAGTTATGGGGATGGCGAGGTTATTGACATCGAACGCAGTGTCGATCTTGGTGGCAGTATTCACTCTAAAGGGGTGATGATTTTGACGGCTTATCTGTCTTCAGTGTTTGGCAAAACCGCCAAAGTGCCGCTCACGACTAACATCACCTTTGAACAGTCTTATGGGGGTGTTGATGGAGACAGTGCGAGTATGGCAGAGTTTTGTGCTGTGGTGTCCGCCTTTTCAAGGCAACCGGTACGTCAAGATATTGCCATCACGGGATCAATGAACCAGTTTGGTGAGGCGCAGCCCATCGGTGGGGTAAACGAAAAGATCGAAGGGTTCTTTGATGTTTGTCGGATCAAAGGTCGCACCCATCACCAAGGGGTGATCATTCCACAGTCCAATGTCCATAATTTGATGCTGCGTCATGATGTCGTAAAAGCGGTAGAGAAGGGCGAGTTTCATATTTGGCCTATCCAACATGTCACCCAGGCAGTCAAATTGTTCTCTGGTAAAGAGGCCGGCGAAGCCTCCGAGATGGGAAGTTACCCGATTGATACCGTGTTTGGTATCGCCCAGGCCAAACTCAACTCACTGCGAAAATAACCCTGAAATCGCAGTGTGGGTTTGGCCTGTCACTGCGATTCTGCCGCTTTCTGTTGGCGACTCTCTCTCTGTCGCAACGGCATCGCATCAATCTGCTCAAATATATCAGCGAGATTAAAGGTATCAGCACGTGATTTGATTCCCCCATCTTTACCCATCAAGATCACTTCTCTGGTTGGGTCGGAAAACATCGTCGCAATCTCATCGTCGAGTTGGGTTGACATGGGACCTACGTAGTTGGTCTGCATACCTCGCTCAGATAGCACAAACCACTGAATATGGCGTTCATCAATCTCAGCTTGGTTGGCAATTAATTGGGCAATGTCACTGTCGGCCGATGGCATGGATTGGATAAGCAGTATCCGATGTTTCCACTGCAGCTGTGATAGCTGTTGAAGTGACGAGGTTGCCCCAAGCTGTGCACTGACCACAGTGACGAGAAACCCGGTGAGAGCGAGTCGAAATCGCATACCTAACCTCCGATAGACTAAACTGGTTACCAAAGGATAGAAGAAAATTCTACAGGCTAGCGAGTTTTATCCTCACCACTCAATAAATATTGGTGTACCGTACTCAACCAGTTTTATAAACTCATCCATCTCATGGTTTGACAGAGCGATACAGCCATCTGTCCAATCGAAACTTTGGATAAACTGAGGATCTCTTTCGTCAGTGTTACTCACTCCGTGAATTTTGATGTTACCTCCAGGATCAAGCCCTAGACGCTCGGCATGTTCGATGTCCTGATAGTTTGGGTAGTCGATGTGCATTGAGCGGTGAAATGCGGAATCTTCCATCACGAATGACAGGGTGTAATGGCCCTCTGGCGTTTTCTGGTCACCCTTTTGTACTTTGTGGCCACGTGGACTTTTTCCAAGTGCAATTCGATATTTCTTAATCACCTCATCACCATGCATTAGGTACATGCGACGCTCAGATTTCTTGACATGTACCCACTCAACATGCATTGCTTGGGTGGCAGATGAGAACGACAAATTGAGTTGGCTCGCACTGTCGCTGGGTGAATGAGCTGTGGCGCTCAAGGGTAACAACAGTGATAACAAGAGAAGAGCAATAAGTTTTGGCATTAGCGGGGATAAATCATTCAAAGTGGAACATTCGGCGACATTCTAAGCTAAGTTGACCCCGGCGCCTAGTGGATTGGTGAAGAACTGTACTGCTAGGCTGAAATTTTTGAGCGAGATACAGCATCCGAATGAGAACGGCTATGGGGAAGGCTAGATGGCGACTAGTCTATGGAGAAGATATCACTCGGTAAGTAACCGCTCTGTTTAAATTGCTCGATGGCATCTTTACGTGACTCCGCAGTGAACGTGACGCTTACGATCGCTTTGCCGTCGAAGTAGCGGATGACAAACTGAGTCTGTGGATTGATTTTTATTAAAGCAGCCATATCTATATTCCACTTTATTTGTAAGAGCCTATTTGTAAGAGCATAACGTAACGACTCTTACAGCGAACACTCTTTAGCCAACTGATATTTTATACCTATAAAAACGAGGTTAGACTCAGTCTAACCTCGCGTTAAATTATAAGAGCACTTTACAAATTAGGCAAATTATAGTTTGAATTTTTGATATTTGAATAATGTTTCGCATTTTTTAATAGTTGGATTAATTCGCTGCTGTTCCATTTCTGCTCAGAGAGCGAATATTGGCCACGATTCATTTTGTCTAATTCTTCTTCAATTGCTCTTCGTGTTTCAGCGCTGAGACTTGGTTGGTTATTTAACCACTTTTTCAGGTGGAAATTAATTAATTGTGTGTCTCCGCCTTGAACGACATCGATGAGTTTCGGATCAGTCTTAGGGTCTGAGTTGTGAGTGTTAACAACATTAGCTCTCAAGCGGTCTTTTCTGATGTAATGTAATATGACTGTAATACATACTAGTAAGCTCCCAGCAAGCATGAAGGTCGCGTACTTCCAATAGTGAGAGACGCCGTAATGAGTTTCGCCACCTGGTTGAGTAATGAATTGATCAGGCTGAAAACTGTAAAGGCTCTGCTGCGCGGCAACGATGTTAATATCGGTACTTATTGCTTGAGTAGTACGGGCAATATTATTTCGGCTATCCCACCATTCAATTTCAGGTAAATTGATCGTTATTTGATCCTCACGCTGCGGGATCAACACCTGTTTTCTGATCATCCGTGTCAACCCATTTTCAACCTGTTTAAATTCTGGCTTTTGCTCATAAACGCGCAATGCCGTTGGTAGAGGTAGGTCAATTTCTGGGAAGTTTTCAGCTTCTAAACCTTCGATGTCTAAGTAAATTTCACGCGTAATTGACTCACCGACTGAGAGGGTTATTTGTGCATTATCTGATAATTGGTTACCCGTTTCATCGATAAACTTTTGTTCGATTTTGAGTGATTGTGTTGGTAGCCAGTCTCCCGTGTAGTTAGCTGGAGGCGGCAACACACTGATCGATATTTGCTCAGGTTCGACCTTAGTCGGGATCAAGCGTGTTGAGCCACGCATGTTATCGCCGTAGATCACTGTGCCATTAAAACCAACGCCGCTTAAAGTAAAGTCGCCGGCTTGCTCTGCAGTGAGTCGATAAGTTTGCTCAACCACAGTGACCTCAACACCTGCCAGAACCGAGTTGAACTGGTTGGCGTCACCAATCGGTGTTATCTGCATACCCTCGACTTGTGGTTGCGAGATTTCTGGGTTTTGTAGCCGGCGAGGATCGGTCTTGATGATCACGCGGCTAAGCAGTTGGGTGCTTTCCTGCGGGTAAAGTTGATGACGTTGAAGATCGTTAGTCACCACGACGAAGTCATCGGCTTGGGGCTCTCGCTCATCTTTACTGACACGAACATAGATTGGCTCAGACCGGGCGCCATTGAGATCGAAGGCGGGAATAGTAAAACGGCCCTCTGTTTGCGCTGCAAGAGAGACATTCCATTCACTGCGCGTGGTTCTTTGATTATTGACGATATTGATTGAGGTACCAAAGTTTGGTCGGCCGACAAAGAAATCCTCTTCGAGCACACTGAGATCGATATCATCGCTGCTGGCTCGGGTATCGGCGACAATTCTCAGCTGGAACACTTCATTGACCACCAGTTCACGGGCGCTGACAGTGACTTGTAAGTTTGCGGCATACGCTGCCGAGCTAATGCTCGCGAAAAGAATAAGACTCGCGACGATCAGTGGATAAATTGGATTAGTGACTCTCATTTACCAGGTTTTCTCCGTAACGGGTGGCTGCGGTTTTTGTTGTGCTTGGAGCTGCAATTGCGCTCGGATGAGACGACTTGGATCGCGCGCGGCTTCGACTTGATCTAAGCGGCGCAGATCACGCTGGGTTTGAGGATCAATGGCATCTTCATTAGCGAGCTCAGCTTGGTTTGCTTCAAAGCCTTGCTGTTCAAGAGACTGCTGCTCTGAAGTATTGTCTTGCGATTTCTCCTCTGGCGGCGCATCCCCATTAGTTGAGTCTGGTTCAGCCTCACTCTGGGACTCGGTTTGCTTATCCTCAGAAGCCGATACATCGGCTGTATCTTGCTCTGGTGAAGGCTGAGGCTGATCTGATTGCTGTTGTTCAGATTCTTCGTTTGAGGACTGCGCGTCGGCGGACTGCGCGTCAGCGGACATATCATCACTAGGTTGGTTTTCTTGGTTCTGATCGCTGTCAGCGTCATTACTCTCAGTTGAATCGTTTTCTGAGGAGTCGCTCTGTGATGGTTGATCATCAGTCTGGTTACTGTCTTGTGGTGACTGCTGCTGCTCTTCAAGCAGTTGCTCAACAAGCTCAAGGTTATGCTGAGCATCGGTGTTGTTTGGATCGGCGT
Source organism: Vibrio sabulosilitoris (assembly GCF_055391395.1). Lineage (NCBI taxonomy): Bacteria > Pseudomonadati > Pseudomonadota > Gammaproteobacteria > Vibrionales > Vibrionaceae > Vibrio > Vibrio sabulosilitoris. The sequence continues at coordinate 1,093,447 of NZ_AP029600.1, read as the reverse complement.
CGAGAACACGGCGGTACTGCTCTGCCGCTTCCTCTAGCTGGCCAGATTGCGCGAGGGCATTACCTAGGTTGTATTGGGCGTCCTGCGTCTCAATGCCACTTAACACATCAATTGCGGTGTCAAAATCTCCGGCCTGATAAGCAGCAGCACCGAGCCATTCAGGGTCGCTAAATTGTTGCTGCGCACTCTGATAGTCACCATTTTGAAAGGCTTGATGCGCTTTTTGGTCATTATTGTGCCAGGGCGAGGCCTCAACATTAACCGAGGGAAGCCCCAATACCATCAGCGGTATGCAGTAAAACACACCACGGCGGAACATCAGTAGAGCCATGATCAGCAAGGGGATAATTAGCCAAAAACCTTGGTTTTGCCAGGTTTCAATTTGACGTCGATCAGAACTGGTATCGGTGGAGTTAACGCGCTCCGATAGGCTGGCAATAGCCGCAACGTCTGCATTGTGATGTTGGACGGGGAGGAACAAACCACCACTCTCGCGAGCAAGGCGGCTCATATTATCGAAGCTGCTGCTCGCGACCACAGTGGTACCATTAGACAATTGCAGCATCCCACCTTGAGGCAGAGGAATTGGAGCGCCGGTCTCAGTGGCCACGCCTAAGATGGCCAACTCCCAGCGAGCATCGAGGTGCTCAAGGATCCCTTGTGTCTCTATCTGTGAGAGGTCATCGGCGACTAAGATAATTTGACCTGCTTGAAAGCCTGCATCGGTTAGCATTGAGATCGCCAGTTCCACCGCTTTATCCGCACGTGCTCCAGGGTAGGGCATTATCTCTGGGCTTAGTAGAGGGAGCTGGTTGAGCAGTACGTTGGTGTCTTTAGTGAGTGGTGAGACAGAGTAGGCATCACCGGCATAGACAACCAGACCAGTTTGACCATCCTGCCATTGATTCAGCAGGTCAGTGACCTTAAAACGAGCCTGCTCCAAACGACTCGGTGAAATGTCTCGTGCATACATGGACAGAGACATATCCATGATCACCACACGCGCATCGCTGGACTGAACCGAAGGACGCTCGGTCGGTTTTAGGCTAGGGCCTGCGAGCGCGATAATGGCGACAGACCAAGCAACGGCGAGCAGGGAGGCGAGCGTGGTTTTTTTGCCTCTCTCTAAGCCCATTGCTTTAGCGATGTGTGACGCTATTAAGGTTTGCTGGCGAGTGCGCTTGGTGAGATACACACACAAGATCAAGCTGGGCACAAGCAGCCATAATAACTTTGGGTAGACAAAATGCATCTAAATTTGCTCCCGACGATAAAAAATAAGTCCAACCGATAACAGCAGTGCAATCGCAAGTGGCAGGAAGAACCACTCGGTTTGTGGGCGCCAGACGTCTGACGCAATTGAAATCGGCTCAAGACGGTTAATCGTGTCATAGATCTGTTGCAGATCCTGTTGATCACGCGCGCGGAAATACTCACCACCGGTCAGTTCAGCTATCTGTTGTAAAAGTTGCTCATCGAGATCATGTGCGGTATTGACCGTGCGGCTACCCATAAAGCTGCGTACCTCCATTTCGCCGGCACCAACGCCGACGGTATAGATGGTGGCACCATGCTGCTGGGCAATCTGGGCGGCCTCCATAGGGTCGAGCACTCCGGCGTTATTGGCGCCGTCACTCATCAGCACCATCACGCGCTGCGGGGCATCACTCTCAATAAACACCTTTGTCGCAATACCAATGCCGTCACCGATGGCGGTTTGAGTGCCGACCAGTTTTAGTACCATATGGTCAATCTGTTGCTCAATCGAGTTGGTGTCTAGCGTCAATGGCGATTGAAGATAGGCATGATCGGCGTACACAACCAGCCCAAGGCGATCACCTTGGCGCTGGCGAGTAAATTCAGTCAACACCCTCTTCATTGCGGTCAGGCGGTCGATATATTGATTACCATCACGCATGTCCTCTTGTTTCATTGAGTACGAGAGGTCAACAACCAGCATCAGATCGCGATGATCGGTAGGCAATGCAACTGGCTCACCATAGTGAACAGGGCGCGCCGCCGCGACGAGTAACAGGCCCCATATCGCCCAAATAAGTGCGGGTATCACTCGCGATTTAGGCTGGCGACTGCCAGCCTCATCGGGCAAGTGTGGGATGAATACGGCGCTGGGCTGCTTTATCGCTGGCAGCGCCTTTCGTACTATCCAGGGTAAGGGGAGAAGGAGCAGTACCCACACCCAGATAAGATCGACATCAATCACGTTTTACTCCTGGTGTTTCGTCTCCAACGCCCTCTTTACCTGTGACTTGCACTTTGGCAGCTTGCTCTTCAGTGGCTTGTTCGCTAGCTCCTTGCTCATTGGCAGCCTCCATTTTCACAGGGCGTGACTTCGGTGGCAGAGCATGGCGAATCCAGTACTCACAATCGGCGATATAGGAGGATACATCTTGTTCACTTTGCGGTCGGTACAAGACCGCCTGCCAGTCAGCAATGCGCGGTACAAAACGCTCATCACCGAGCTGGCGATCGAGAAACTGATACCAAGCCTCGCCATGCAGTGAGGCCAATTGCTCGCGAGAGAAGTAACTGAATGAGACCTGTCTGAGCACTTCCATCGCCGCAGAGGGGGAAGTTTGGATTTTGACCAGCTTGAGAGCGGTATTTCTTGGCAAAACTCGCTGTTGATGGCGACGAAGTAACCAAGTGCCTAGCCCAAGTAAAACGATGATCCCAGCAAGAGATAACCACCACGCTGCGGTAAGTGGAAACCAAGAGGGTGCATCGGGTAGATGAAGGCCTTTAAGTGGTAAAGTATCTGGTGCTTGCTGCATGCTAGGCTCTCAATAATTGGGTCAAGATTGGTTGGGCGTTCGATAGGGTGAGAAAACTCATTCCCTGTTGTTGTGCATACGTCTTTAGCTGCTCGACGTGCTGGTTAAAGTGGTTTTTCATTGCATCACGCGTTTGTCGTGATGAGAAGTCCATCCACTGAGTGCGAGTTTGGCTAGAGACCTGCTCTATGCCACGGTACTCGGTCATACCATGTTCGAGTGGGTCTGACACGTGCACTAAGCGGATCGAGTTGTGTTGGCGCAACGCGGTGAGACGTGGCTGATCTTGCTCAGCCAAACGGTTAAAGTCGCTAATCAAGATAATTTCACTGCCTTTGGGGCACAGTTGAGTCAACGCCTCTAGCGCAGAGGTCATGGAGTCCGGTTGGTGGTGTTGACGCTTGAAGTCATGCTGCTCGGTGACAAGATTGAGTAAGCGCAGTACGCCACGATTGCCCGTTGTCGCCCGCGTTTCGAACAGCTCATCGCCAGTATCAATTACGGCGCCAACGCGATCTTTTCCCTTTGCCGCCAGCCAAGCAACTAACGCGGCAAAGTGCGCCGCAACGACGGATTTTAGCATTAAGGTAGAGCCAAAATTCATGCTCGAGCTCAGGTCGAGGTAGACAAAGACGGGGCGCTCACGCTCTTCGGTGAACAGCTTAGTGTGCACCTTGCCTGTGCGTGCTGTGACCCGCCAGTCAATCGAGCGGACATCATCGCCACGCTGATATTGGCGCACCTCGGCAAAGTCCATACCCCGGCCAAGTTGGCGGCTTTGGTGTTGTCCAAGTTGTTGTGACCAAAGGCTTATCGCCGGCGGCAACCAATGCACAGCGTGCTGCTGATAGTAGAGCAGCTCATCGAGGCTAAGATGCACGCCATCAGCAAATGGTGGCAGGGACGGTGAGCCAAGGTCGGGCTCAGGGTGAAGCGAGTGAGCCATGACTATGCACTGCCTACACTAGACAGAATGTGGTCAATCAGATCGTCTGACTTGATCCCTTGCGCTTGAGCTGAGTAGCTCAGTAATAAGCGGTGACGAAGCACGGGATACGCCATGGTTTGCACGTCTTCTGGCGTCACGTAGTCGCGTCCAGATAGCCAGGCATGTGCGCGGGCACAGCGGTCAAGTGCGATGGTGGCACGAGGGCTGACGCCCATCTCCAGCTGACTTGCCAGCGCTTCGCTGTATTTTTCTGGCTGACGCGTGGCAAGCACCAAGCGCACGATATAGCGCTCAATCCCTTCCGCCATATGAATATCGAGCACCTGTTGACGAGCGGCAAAGACGCTCTCCTGGCTGAGCATAGGTTTTTCTTTTACTTCAATGCCTTGGGCTTCACCACGATTGAGGCGCAGGATATCGAGTTCCGACTCTTCATTTGGGTAGTCGACATTGAGGTGCAGCAAGAAACGGTCTAGTTGCGCCTCAGGCAGTGGGTAGGTGCCCTCTTGCTCAATTGGGTTTTGCGTGGCCATGACCAGAAATAGCTCAGGCAAAGGGTAAGTCGTTTTACCTACCGAGATTTGCTTTTCAGCCATCGCTTCAAGCATTGCCGCTTGGACTTTGGCTGGCGCGCGGTTAATCTCATCCGCCAGGACTAGCGAGTTAAAAATAGGACCAGGCTGGAAGCTAAACTGACCGGTCTCAGGGTGAAAAATGTCGGTGCCGGTCAGATCGGCAGGAAGTAGGTCAGGGGTAAACTGAATGCGGTGAAAATCACCCTCAATGCAGTCTGCAAGGGACTTGACCGCTCGTGTTTTCGCAAGCCCCGGCGGACCCTCAACGAGGATATGCCCATCTGCTAATAAAGCCACTAAAAGTTGTTTTACCAGCTCTTGTTGGCCGATAACTTGAGATTCTAAGTAGGTTTTTAGGGTATGAAATTGCTGTGCAATCATCCTGAATGCCTTTGTTTTTGTTCTAAAAAGTCGTTGCAAAATATGCGATAGCTTGAAACAGGTTTCAAGGGTATGGATTGAAAAAATCGTGTCAAAATTTAAAGAGTGCGCTCAGGACAAAAAGTTCCCTAAACTCAATGGGAAAGTGCACAGTCGCTTGGAAGCTGATAAACTAGACGACAATTGTGTTATTTACGTGAAATTAAGAGTTAGCGTTATGAGTGATTTTGATAAAGAGCTAGAACTGATGTCTCAAGAGATGGGTGATGAGCCAGAGGTGAAACTCCCAACCATGGAAGAGCAAAAACAGATTGCTGCAGAGCTGAAAAAGCTTGAAGAAGAAGGCAAGCTGACGCCGGAAGTGCTTGAGGAGTATTTTGGTAAGTTCTACGCTAAGGCTACCCCCGTCCATTAAAAAAACGCTCTTCGGAGCGTTTTTTTATTCCCTCTGGGAAGAGGCGAGAGGCGGGATCACTTCGTTTCGAGAGGCGAGATGTGATCGTTTTGAGTCTCGATTTTTGCTTGTAATATTTGTTGAACACGTTAGTTCGTGTTGAGCATTTAGAGGAGCGAGGGGCGGGTTACACTTCGCTCCGAGTTGCGAGGAGTTTTGTGAGTGCTTTTATTCCTCGCCTCTCGCAGGGCACCGCCCGATCTCGACTCTCGCCTCTACAGCCAACCAGGCGTTGGACTAATTCAACCCAGTGAACCACTGGGATATCGACATAACTTACCAAGTGCATCAGGCATGACGCGTTGGCTGTAATAATGAGGTCGGGGGAGTTTATTGTTAGGTTTTGGGCTTTGCTTTGACCTATGGTTTTGCTCATCTCTGGGTGGATAAATCGATAGCTTCCGCCTGAGCCGCAGCACACTCTTGATTCGTTTACTTCTACTCTTTCTACGGGTAGCTTGTCGATTAATTCTATCAGTGGCTTGTGTTTATCTAGGCCGTTTTGTAGTGAGCAGGGTAGGTGGACGGCAACTTTTAGTCGCTCTAAGCTATTTAGATCCGCTCGTGATAGATGTGGCCCTACTAACTCGGCTAGATTGACTAGCTTGTTACTTAGAGTCTCAACCAACTCAATGAAATTACTCTCATCCCCGACTAAGTCTTGGTATTGGCTCAATGCAAGCTCGCAACTTGACGACAGGGCAACCACGCCTTGCAAGTTTTCGTCGGTTAAATATGGCTGCCAATTGCGCAGGTTACTACGCATTTGCTGTTTGGCTTGCTCAGTTTTGCCAAGGCCAATATTGATGGCACCGCAGCAGCCTGAACGAGGGGCCGATATCACTTCAAAGCCTAACGATTTCAACAAGCTTGTTGCAGCTAAAGCCCCTTTGCTGTTAAGGCTTTTATCACCGCAGCCTGCAATTAACAGGACAGTCCCAAGTTTTTCAAGTTGTTCCTTCGGCTTGATTATGTGAGGTTGGCTTGACTTAGAGTGGTGGAAGGCGGCTCTAAGGGGGAGAGCGTTCGGTAAAAGCTTAAGTTTTGCCCCGGCTTTGAGCACGAGGTGATTGGGTTCGTTTCGTGGGCTAAGTCGACTTAAGCCAAATTCGATTAGGCGTTGTTTAAGTGGTGGCGTGGACTGTCGGTCTAAGGCACTTTTTGCCAAACGAATTAATCTAGCAACCTCAACTCCCGATGGGCAGTCGGTTTCACAGCGACGGCAGTTGACACACTGCTGGATGGCTTGCTTCTGATCTTTGGTTAACTCTTCCCCTTGCAGATACTGCTTGATCAAATAGACCCTTCCACGTGGGCTGTTATCGACTTCCTTGGTGGCTAAAAAGGTTGGGCAATGACTGTTGCAAAAGCCCCGATGTACGCAGCGACGCAGGATATTTCGTCCCGCCACTGCCACTTCTTGATCAATAAACGCCGGATCTACCTCTACCAACATTACCAGCCTCACTACCGTCTCTTGGATCCTATCAATATGATCCAGCTCTATTTTTAACCAACTTGTGTTGACAATAACTCGGTAAAGATCAATAGTCAATAACATGAGTACTCCATATATTGATTATTGAATTCAAGACAGACACTGAGTGAGGTGGAAGCGCTATGACAAACTATCTAAATGTTGTTGAACAACTGGAATCACAACTCGGTCAACAACGAGTATCAACCCATCGAAAAGACCTTGAGGCGAGCAGCCACGACACATGGCCCTTGATGACCAAATTAAATTTACTCGATCAGCACCCGAATATGGCTGATGTTGTTGTCACTGTGGACAGCATGCAGCAGATCAGTGAGGTGCTGGCGGTGGCTAATAAAAAGCAAGTGCCGGTCACTGTGCGTGCTTTAGCTTCATCGGTCACGGGGCAACCATTGCCAACCCGAGGCGGAATCGTGCTTGATGTATCGCAACTGCCCGCTGACTATTCGGTTAATGAACAGAATATGACCGTTACCGCCGACGCCAGTTTTAACGGTGGTGACCTAGAGGACTTACTTGCTAAGCAAGGCTGGACCATGGGGCACTCACCTCAATCACTCTATCGCTCGACAGTTGGTGGGTGGCTGGCGACGCTAGCGACGGGGCAGTTCTCCTCGCTTTACGGTGGCATCGAGGATTTGGTGGTGGGTTACGATGTTATTCTCGCCACCGGTGAAAAGATGACGCTGAAAGCCAACCCGCGCGCAGCGATGGGGCCGGACTTGCGTCAAATCTTTTTAGGCTCTGAAGGTACCCTTGGCATTATTACGTCAGTGACATTGAAGATTTTCCCAGTGGCTCAAGCTGAGGCCTTGATGACTTATGCGGTGCCAAGTGTTGAGCAGGGGCTACAAATGATGCGTGAGATCACCGCCTCCAATATCAAGCCATTCTTGGTGCGCTTCTATGACACTGAAGAGGCCAAACACGCCATGGCAGACTCAAGTTTTGCCACGCCAGTGCTGTTCTTAGGCAGTCGCGGTCTTCCTGAGCTCGTCGATGCCGAGCAAAACGTATTAAATGGCATCGCGACCAAACATGGGGCAACCGCCATTGGCTCCAAAGGCGTTGAGGGCTGGATGGCACGCCGCTATGACTTCTCAACGGTGGAGAACTTACTGGCAACCAAAGGTGGTTTTGGGGAAACCATTGAGATTGCCCATAACTGGGATACGATTCATGACCTGTGGGCCGCCCTGAAGGTCGCACTGGACCCTTATGCTGATGAAGTCCTGTCGCACTTCTCGCATATCTACAATCAAGGCACCTCGATGTATATGATCCTGCTGGCACAAACCGAGGATGACGAGGTGGCGGTTGAGCGTCTGCGTCAAATTTGGAAGACCACCATGGAGGTGTGTATCGAATATGGCGCCGAGCTATCCCACCACCACGGAGGTGGTCTGGCGCGCTCGCCATACAGTCGCCGCTCAATCGGGGAAGCACACCTCATTCTAAGAAAGCTTAAGGCAGCACTCGATCCGAACGGCATTCTCAATCCAGGCAAGCTTGGATTGGACTAACCCCAAATGATTTTCATGCAACACCGAGGTGTGTATGCAATCGACTCTGTTGGCCGATAGGGCTGACAGAGTCAAAGCGCGAGCATCGAGACACCTCATATTTAGTCACGATGACAGCTTAATTTCCATCACCAAGCTGCCTCACTTAGTACCCCCAAAACAAGGTGCGAGGTGCGGGGACGGGCATAGCCCTACGGGGTTCGAGGAGTTGAATGCATAGCCTTGGCTACTCGAACCTCGCAGCGGAGTGTACCCCGTACCTCGCCCCTGAACCCAGAGGACAATTATATGGAGAATGTGTTTAATGTTATGCAATTAGCTGGTGCCATCGCAGGTGGATTTCTTGGAGCCACCTTTGGTGCTTTGGTCGCGTTTGTGTTTACTGGATTTGCCATCTTGGTCGGCATTGCCATCGTGATGGGCAGTGGTGACCCAACCTTTCTTAATCTCATTGGCCTAGGTCCCTTCTTTGGTCCGCACATCTCGTTTGCAGCAGGGGTTGCTGCGTCTGCGTATGCGGCGAAAAAAGGTTGGCTAGAGAGTGGACGTGACATTGTCACGCCGCTAGTGAGCTTAGGTAAGCCCGAAGTGCTGCTAGTCGGCGCCGCGTTTGGTCTGTTCGGTTTTGTGGTGCAGCAGCTACTCATGATGGTCAACGGTTTGGGTAACTACACCGATTCGGTGGCTCTGACTGTGGTGATCTCAGCGGTCGTGGTGCGCTTGATGTTCGGTAAGTGTGGCATAGTCGGTGAGCACTGCCAGGGTAAGAAAGGGCTGAAACGCTTTGAAACCTGCAAAGAGCACGCGTGGCTTCCGTATCAAGACTCCTTCTCTATGAGCGCGGTGCTGGGTCTGTTTGTCGGCGCCATGTCGGCTTATGCAGCGTATGAACTTTTGACTCTCTATCCTCAACCACAGGCGCAGGGCGTCATGCTGTTTGGCTTTGCGATCTCAGCTATCTCGTTGCTTTTCTTAGGTATGAATGTGATGGTGCCCGCCACCCACCATATCACAGCGGTGAGTGCGGTGGCGGTCTCATTATTTATGGGCGTTATTGGCAATCAGTTTATGGTGATCACGCTTGGCGCGGTCTGCGGTTTACTTGCCTCGGTATTAGGGCAATTATTTGCAAGATTCTGGTTGATCCGAGCTGATACCCATATCGACCCACCGGCTAGCGCAATCTGGCCGATGACATCTGCTCTTATTGTTATTTCAGTCGCCCTTCAGTAGTTAAGGAGTTACGTATGGACAATAAAATACTAGTCATTGATGCAGGCACCACGGGTATCAGAGCCATTATCTATAACGACCGCTGTCATATCTTGGCGCAGGCCTACACCGAGTTTCCCAACTACACGCCCGAGCCAGGTTTGGTCGAGCAAGATGCCAATGAAATCTGGCAGGCGACCGACAAAATGATCACCCAAGCGCTCAATGCGCTCGAGCTGCAATTGGACGATATCTCATGTATTGGGATCACCAACCAAAGAGCGACCACCGTGGTGTGGGATCGCACGACGGGTGAGCCAGTGACACGGGCGATCGTTTGGCAAGATACGCGCACCGCCAAGCAGGCCGAATCCTTAACCAAAGTCTGGGGCGATGAGGTATACTCGCACACCGGCTGGCCAATCGCACCTGTTTACTCTTCACTCAGCTTACAATGGATGCTAGAGAACAATCCAAGCATGCGAGAGCAAGCCGAGCAGGGGCAGTTAGCGTTTGGTACGGTAGACTCTTGGCTGATCTATCGCTTAAGTGGCGGTGCGAAACACATCATTAGTGCGTCCAATGCCTCGGTGACCGGCAGCTATGATATGGTCAAAGGCGAGTGGTATAGCGAATGGCTAAACTCGCTACAAATCCCGCTCTCTATGTTCCCGGAAGTGTGTGATGACTCAGGCATCGTCGCGGTCACTGATGCGAGTGTGATGGGCGGTAGCGTACCGATAAGTGGCGTTATTGCTGACCAACATGCGGCGCTGTTTGCCCAAGGCTGCACTGAGCCGGGAATGATCAAATGTACCCATGGCACCGGGACCTTCCTTGATATGTTGATTGGTGAGGAGCCAATTATTGAGCCGAGCAGCGGGGTATGCTGCCAGATTGCTTGGCAGAAAAACGGTAAGACCCACTATGCACTGGAGGGCTACGCAGGCTGCACGGGTTCAGCGGTTCAATGGCTGCGCGATGGCCTGCAAATTATAGATTCGTCTAAAGAGTCGGAAGCCGTGGCGAAAAAGGCCGATGATAATGGTGATGTCTATTTTGTGCCGGCGCTCACTGGCTTATCAGCACCATCGTGGGATTCGTTTGCTCGTGGCGTGATATTGGGTATCACACCAGGCACTCAGCGCTGTCATATCGTCAGAGCCACGCTAGAAGGGATCGTCTACTCGGTGAGGGACTTTATAGAGGAGATGGAAAAGATCTCCGGCTATGAAGTCAAGAGTATTGCCGTGGATGGTGGAGCGTCCAAGAATGATCTCCTGGTCCAGTTCCAGGCCGACCAGCTTGGCGTTGAGGTCGTCAGACCAAGAAATGTTGAGGCAACCGCCTTTGGTGCGGCACTGATGGCAGGGCTTGGCATCGGTATGTGGAATAATGAGCATGAAGCCTTTGCCGTGCATCGCAATAAAACCAGTTTCCAGCCTGAGATGTCAGAAACAACTCGCAGCGAGTTGTATCGTAAATGGAAAGTAGCGGTTGAGCGCGCACGTGGATGGAGCAAGCTATGAGACGAGCAGACTTACACTCTATCAGTAAGCAGCAGTACGACCTGATCGTTGTTGGCTGTGGTGTGACTGGTGCGGCGATTGCCCGTGACGCTGCGTTGCGGGGTCTAAAGGTGTTGGCGGTGGAGAAAGAGGACATCGCCTCCGGCACCTCTAGCCGCTCGTCCAAACTGATCCATGGTGGATTGCGCTACCTTGAAACCTATCAATTTGGCTTAGTGGCTGAATCAGTGCGAGAACGTGAGATGGCGCTGAGGGTTGCCCCGCACCTAACCAAGGTGCAGCCATTTTTGTATATGTTCTATGATGATGCACCGGACAAAAAGTGGCTGCTTAACCTTGGTCTGACGTTTTATGATGTGGTGTCTGGCAGCTGGGCGAAGCGCCGCCATCGGATGCTCAGTCGTAATCAAGTGCTAGAGAGACAACCACAATTTCGTCAGGAAGGCCTCAATGGCGCGGCGTTGTTTTTCGATGTCTCAACCGACGATGCTCGCGTGACCATCGATACCATCAAATCGGCGTGTGAGCAAGGTGCGGAGGTGATTAACCACTGCGAGGTAGTGGGTTTAACCTTTGATGATAAACGCTGTAATGGTGTTCAGGTTAAAGATCGCTTGACCGGCGAGACCGGCGTGGTGCAAGGGCACTATGTGGTCAATGCATCTGGCCCTTGGAGCGATAATATTCTGCGCTTTGAAGATGGCAACTCAAAAGTCTTGAGACCCACCAAAGGCGTGCATATTGTCCTAAGAAAAAGCGACTTTCCACTTCACTCGGCGGTGTTTACTCGCTCGCCCGATGATGGGCGCGTGGTATGGCCAATCCCTTCGATGCAAGATGATCGCGTGTTTATTGGCACGACTGATACCACTTATGAGGGGGACCTGGATAATGTCTGCCCAGATAAGCAGGACATCGATTATCTGCTCAATGTAGCCAATCACCTTATGCCTACCGCGAGATTAGAGCCTAAGCATGTGGTGGGCTCTTGGGCAGGATTGCGTCCCTTGATCGCACCAAAAGATGACCTCAATAACAGCAAGACGCCACGCGAGCATCAGATCATGGTCAGTGATTCAGGTGTCCTGTCGATTGTTGGCGGTAAGCTCACCAGCCACCGAGTGATGGCCAAGCAGGTGATCGACCGGGTGATCCGAGAAGATGGCTACAAGTACCTCTCACCGAGTTTACTGCCACACACAGCGCATAAGGTGGTGCTGTCAGGCGCGCGCCCTATTGGGCAAGGCGGCTACAGTCACAACCAAGTAGTGGCAAAACTGGTTGAATGCCAAGTGCCTATGGAACTTGCACGAGCATGGGCAGGGCGGTTTGGCTCTAATGCGCTGAAAGTGGCAGAGATCTATCGCGCTGATCCTGCCAATCAGGTGCGATTGTCCGAGCGTGGACTCACGGTCGCAGAGCTAGACTACTGCGTTAATTATGAGGTCGCCAGCCAGCTTGCTGACCTCTTGATTCGCCGCACATCTGAGTTCTTCTGGGATAAGCAGGGGGGACTTGCGCAGATCAAGGCCATTGCCGCAGAGATGCAGCAGCGACTTGGCTGGAGTGACGAGCAAACGGCGCAGCAAATAGAGCGTTACCAGCGTTTAGTTGAGCAGCACCGCCCAGTTGTTGATGCTATTGAGAAAGCTACAACAGAAGATGCAGAGGTAGTAGTTTAGCTCAACATAGGTCACTCGCGTACTTAAGCTTAGGAACGTCTATTAAAGACCATGTGATTGTCACCCCAATCCATGGTCTTTCGCATTTTGGGTCTTATATGTATCTAAAAGGCACGATTGTAGGGATCTTCTTGTTTGAGAGCACGGGTTTGCGCCGCGAGGATCTCATCGCTATCCAAGTTACTTAAAAGAGAATTGAGCTCAGGTCGCTTCGGGTTGGTAATAAACGCGGCTGATGAGATCTTTTGGTGTTGCTCAAAAGTGGCCGTGCCAGTTAACGGAGTTGCTTTTAGGCCCGCAAAACTGAGCGGAACAGGGCTCCCCGTCATATGCCAGATCCCGGCATCCAACTCATCACGGAGCACGCGAGCGGGGATCTGACGAAAGTCCGACTCGATATAATCAAACCCTTGCTGGCGAGGGAACTCGCATTGAGTCAACCCCAAATGGTCGGTTGAGTGTCGATCAATTGCAATCCGGCGCCACTGCTCAGGCTGTGAATCCTGGCCAGAGATGATCACGAGTCGCTCTAGGCAGTAATAGGTGTTTGGCTTGAGCACTTTCATCTGGCCTGATTCCTCGCAGATCCCTTCAATCTCGGCAGCGCCGCTTGAGGCAAGGGTTATATCACTCTTACCTTGCTCAACTTGCGCGATCCGGTCTAATGCCCCCGGCTGGTTAGAGATAAAGTAGGGGATATTCAGCTCACTGAGTTTGGCCGTAAAATGACGAATTAAGACATCAATCTCAATCGAGCCACTGCTCGGCATCAAGAGCTGGAGAGGTTTAAGTTTGGCAATATTCCAGCACAGCCCCACATCAAGGTGAGTAATCACCCGCCCTTGATGTCCGCGCGAACGAGTTTTCAGCGCTTCAGTATCACTGAGTAAAGTCAGTGCACGCTGCATGGTCCCCGCCACGATATTATGCTGCTGCTTAAAAAAAGCATTAGTTGGCAGCTTGCCATCCACCCCAGCACTAAGTGCTTGAATTGCAATCTGCCGCTTGGCATTCAATATGGCTTGATCTTCACCAGAATCTTTACTGACTTTCGACATTATTCTTATTTAAATCAGGGGCTAATATCGACTATGGTAGCAGATATGCGGCTTTCTAGGAAACCATAAGGGTAGGGGAATAGAGGCGAGAGGCGGGATCGGGCTTTGCCCTGCGAGAGGCGAGGGGGTGTGCGCTGGGAAATACTAGTAACGCGATACACTATACGATCGCTATCTATTACTAACGCGGAAAATAAGGCGTTAAAACACGATATCCAGTAACCCGATTTAGTGGCGTTAATTGAGGAATAACCGCGATCACAACTCGCCTCTCGCAGCAACGCGGTCTCGCTTCTCGCCTCTCAAATCCCCAAAAGGGATAGAAAAAAGCCCAGCAGGTGTTGAGCCTGCTGGGCGTGATTTACTATAGCGATAAGATTATTTGACCGTCCAAGCAATCTCTTCGCCGCCGCGGATTGGTACGACGACGTCGCCGCCAAACGGCATGGTTTCTTCAACTGACCAAGCTTGTTTGGTCAGAGTCACAGTATCGGTATTGCGTGGGATACCGTAGAAGTCCGGGCCGTTGTGGCTAGCGAAAGCTTCTAGGTTTTCTAGCTTGCCTTCTTGCTCAAACACCTCTGTGTAAAGCTCCAGTGCAGCGTGCGCTGTGTATGAGCCTGCACAGCCACAAGCGTTCTCTTTTTTGTCTTTGGCGTGCGGGGCTGAGTCCGTGCCCAGGAAGAACTTCTTGCTGCCGCTGGTGGCTGCGGCAACCAAGGCTTGCTGGTGCGTGTTACGTTTCAGAATTGGCAGGCAGTAGAAGTGCGGCTTAATGCCACCGACCAACATGTGGTTGCGGTTGTACATCAGGTGGTGCGCTGTAATCGTTGCTGCCACGTTTTCATTGGCGTTGTTGACAAACTCAGCTGCTTCAGCAGTAGTGATGTGCTCAAGGACGATCTTAAGATTTGGGAAATCGTTAACGATTGGCGCAAGCACGGTCTCAAGGAACTGCTTTTCACGGTCGAAGATATCGACGTCGTGCGTAGTGACTTCACCGTGGACTAGAAGGAGCATGCCAACTTCTTGCATTGCTTCAAACACAGGGTAGATTTTTTGCGCTGAAGTCACACCAGAGTCAGAGTTGGTGGTTGCGCCTGCTGGGTAAAGTTTTGCCGCAACGACCTTGCCAGATGCTTTCGCTTTACGGATTTCATCAGGGGTAGTGTTGTCAGTCAGGTACAGCGCCATTAGCGGCTCAAACTGCTCGCTAGGCTTTTCTGCCATGATGCGCTCACGGTAAGCCAATGCCATCTCGGTATTGGTCACAGGTGGGATAGTGTTTGGCATAATCAGTGCGCGGCCGTTGTAGCGGCTGATATCGCGTACTGTATCTTTTAGAACGTCACCGTCACGTAGGTGAACATGCCAGTCGTCTGGACGAGTAATTGTAATCGTTGTCATAAAGCGCTCCCACCGCATATAAGATTGGAATAGCGCCTAAACGCAAACGGTTACGCTTAGGCGACAGGATGATAGTGGAATCCGCGTAAAGAAACAATCACTGTGTGTCTATTTGCCTATTTTAATATCAACCACAGGGCATGAACCATGCCTGGGATGAAAAAGAAGATGGTTAAAATCAGGTTGATCAAAAACTGCGAGCCAAAACCAAACTTGATAAATACCGCGAGTGGGGGGAGAAGAAGGCAGATGATCACCATTAAAAATGTATTGTCCTGCATCGATTGACTCCAATTCACTGTGAGAATAACTAAACAACTAGCAGACTCAGTCGAGAGATCAACTGTCAAACATGGATAAGGCTTGGCCAAATGACTGCATCTCACTTGAGATACCTTGGTCTTGGTGATAGCGTGAATGCATAACACAATACATGGACCCCATCATGCAAAATGAGCAAAATCGTCAAGATACCCACCTGTCTGGCATTCATATTTTCCCGGTTAAATCGATTCGAGGCATCGAGCTATCCAGCGCCTGGGTTGAAAAGCAGGGATTGGCCTTCGACCGCAGACTGATGCTCGCCAGTCATGATGGTGTGATGGTGACTGCGCGTAAGTATCCTCAATTGGTACTGGTTAAGGCGGCCCTGACCGCGACAGGTTTAGTTCTGGGCTACCCTGGTCGACCGGCCCTGCAACTGAGTTACAACGATTTCTCAATGCAGCCTACAGACGCAACCGTGTGGAGCGATGAGTTCACCGCTTATAAAGTGGATGAGAAGGCGGACGAGTGGTTTAGCGATCTTTTGGATCAGGACGTTGAACTTTTGTATACCGGTGAACAGTCAAACCGCACACGCGAAAAGCTTGGTCATAATGTTAGCTTTGCCGATGGATACCCTTTGCTAATTATCTCACAGGGCTCGCTTGATGCGCTCAACGCTCGTAGTAGCGAAGAGCACAAGATGGCGCAGTTTCGTCCGAATTTGGTTGTCTCTGGTTGTGAGGCGTTTGCTGAGGACAACTGGAAGCGAATTCGCATTGGTGAGGTTGAGTTTGAGATAATGAAACCTTGTGAGCGCTGTATCCTAACTACGGTTGAGACGGAGACGGGCAAGCGACGTGAAAATCGTGAGCCGCTTAAAACCTTGAGTCAGTTCCGCGCTAATGAATTTGGGCAGGTGTTCTTTGGCCAGAATGTGCGTGCGCTGAATGAAGGTATTATTGAAAGCGGTGCAAGGGTTGAGGTACTCGAAACACAACCAGCGGTGGAGTATATCGACCAAAACAGCAGCGTGGCGGTAAAGAAACAGCTGCAGCTTACCATTGATGGCCAGCAGATCCAGGGTAACGATCAGGAGACGCTGCTCAGCCAAGCAGAAGCGCAAGACATTAAAATCCGCAGCAGCTGCCGTTCAGGTTTATGTGGTGCTTGTAAAGTCAAGGTGACGTCGGGCAGTGTGAAACAGCCACAAGCACCCGCCATCACCGATCAAGAGCGAGAGCAAGGCTTTGCTCTCGCATGTTGCTGTATTCCTGAAACCGATGTTGAGATCACGCAATAAGGTTAGCTATTGACGGGCTGCGCTGTCTTGCGGCGCGGCCACAGGTGTGGTTTAACTTGCGCCAGCAATACGCCACCAATCACTAGCAGCCCTCCCATCAAATGATAGGTATCGATCACCTCATCAAGCAGCACCGCCGCCATGGCCAATGCGAAAACCGGTAGCAAATTCATAAACATCGCGGTTGAATCGGCGCCGAGCTTTTTAATTGCGGTGACCCACATCCATGGTGTTAATGCAGACGCGAGGACGCCTGCGTAGGCAATTAATGGTAGTGAGGCTTGGGTAGGCATTAATTGCTCGCTAGTCAGCCACAAAGGCGTGAGCAGAAGTACCGCCAAAACACCTTGGGTATAGATCATGGTCCAGTTACTCAGCGGCAGTTGCCAACGCTTGAGTAAGACACAGTAAGTGGCATAAACCACAGCGGCCAGCACCATCAAACCATCACCTTGAGTAACCGATTGACGCATAAAGAACAGCACGTCACCTTGTCCTAGCATCAAGGCTAAGCCTGAGAGTGACAAGATACCGCCTACCACACTCAAAGGTGAGATAGCTTTGCCTAGCAAAGGCACGCTAAGAAACACACTCAGCAGTGGTACCAAAGATGTAATTAACGCCATGTTAGACGCTGTGGTTGTCAGGCCTGCGTAATAGCCTAGTGATTGATTCAACACCATGCCTAGGCCCGCCAGTATGGCCAGTTTACCGATATGTTTTGTGATCACTTTACGCTGCTTGATGGCTTGTGGCAGGCAAAAAGGCGACAAAATAACCATCGCCACCAGCCAGCGATAGAAGCTCATGGCACTGGGCTCAATGGCGGTGGCCGCCATCTTATTGACGATAGAATTGCCTGCCCAAATAATAACGGTGATCAGCGGTAACAAATAAACCATAACAGCCTAGGAAGTAGGGGAGAATGTCGTTAGTTTCTCATGTCGAATGATTTGCATGTATCTGCAAACCGACATTGTGGGTGATGGAGAGACAAAATAGCTCGTGCTACAGCTGACACAGTTTAAACCCACTCATGACGTGGACTAAACGAATGGTAACAAAATCGCGCATTGGTAAGAGTTGCTTATCAATCATCACAGGTCGTTACAAATTAGCCAAAGAGTTAGTGGAGCTTTTTCTCTAGAATAAACGGTAATCTCGCTCAATGTCCTCGGTAATTCCAGCAGCCGGCAATGAGCGCTCGCGCTACATAAGGAGAACAACCGTGCAAGAGATGTTAACGGCCATCTTAGTCCAAGACTTTGATACATTATTGGAGTTTGATTCGTTACACGCTCTACTGTTGTTGTTAGCCCTGATCTTATTTCTTGAGTCGAGCTTCGTATTTTTGCCTTTGCCTGGCGACGGTCTGGTGTTATTCGTTGGCGGTCTTGTCGGTATCGGCGCGATTGATTTTCACGTCGCGTTATTTGTCTTAGCCTTCGCTGCAGGTAGTGGCAGTGTGATTGGCTATTTGCAAGGGCGCTGGCTCAGTGACACGCGCTTTATGGCTAAGGTGGAATCGACGCTTCCCGATGGCGCATTGTCACGTGCGAGTGATTTGCTAGAGCGCTATGGCTTTTTATCTCTGTTTGGCTCACGTTTTATCCCGTTTGTGCGCGTCCTAACACCTATGCTCATGGGGGTCTCTCGCCTTAGTATTACCCGCACAGCGCTCATTAGTATGACCAGTTCGTTTACCTGGACGTTAGCACTGCTGTGTGTCGGTAGTTGGGTGATGCAGCACCCTGTTGTTGCAGAGTACCAAGAAGTGTTGACTAAATATTTCTTGATGGGCAGCTTGGCTCTGATGATCAGTGCGTTTATTGGCCTTGCGATCCGTGTATCGCGGAATAGACGTCGAGATACTGCTAGCAATATCGTGGTTGAGTGAAATGTCACCAAGCGTGGTCAGGTATGATCAAGAACGCACATTTTTGCTTTACCCAACGGGTGAATAAAGGGTATCTTGCTGAACTGGCGCGACATCGCCATGTAACTCAAGGAATCGAATGAAAAAAAATGCTCGCAACCTACATCCGTCTCTCGCTATCGATAAAGCGCCTTCAGATGTATTTATGAACTTTGAGGCTTTCCTCTCCAATACTGAGACCCGAGTTCACTCTCACCCTTGGGGGCAGATTCAGTTGATCAGTGGCGGGATCTTAGAGATGGACGCTGAAGATACTCGATTCCTAGCTCCGCCTCACCTCGCAATATGGGTACCTGCAGGCGTGCGCCACTGCAGCTATAACCGTAAACCACTCGAATACTGCTCACTCAATATCTCGCCGAGCCTAGCGCAAGGTCTGCCAGCGCAAACTAGCCTGCTAAAAGTCACTCCAATCATCGACGCCATTATTGAGGACTTTCGCCAACGTGGCGTTAACGTTGCAGAATCCGAGCAAGATCAGCGCCTGGTTCAGGTGCTACTTGATCAATTAGCCGCCAGCGATATTGAGCATCATTTTCTGCCAAGTACCGACAATAAGTATTTGGCCAAAATTCTCGCTCACGTTGAGGAGAACCCAACCGACGATACTTCATTGTCTATGTGGGCAGAGAAAGTCCACACCACTGAGCGCACCCTAGCGCGCCATTGCCAAACCGAGCTTGGCATGAGCTTTACCGAGTGGCGTCTGCGGGTGCGTTACCTGTTTTCGATGGAGTTGCTGCGTAAAGGGCATTCGGTCAAAGAGGTGGCACTGACACTAGGCTATAACCAAGCCAGTCCGTTTATTAGTATGTTCAAGAAGTATTCGGGTCAAACCCCAGAGCAGTATAAGAACCGACTGTTGTAAAATTCGGGCGTAGTGCAAACAATACTGTTTGGTTGAGTTACACAAAAAAAGCTACTGGAAGTCCAGTAGCTTTTTTCATAGTCGAAGTTAATTGCTTAACTATTTAGCCAGGTAAACTGACTGACCTTCTTTGATGGTCTCAAGCACCTTAAGATCTTTCAGGGCTTGTGGGTCAATCTCAAGCGGGTTTTGGTCAATGATGATCATGTCCGCCATTTTACCTACCTCTAGAGAGCCTTTAATATCTTCCTCTTTGAACTGATAAGCCGCGTTGATCGTCGAGGCTTTTAGCGCGTCCATGACACTAATACGCTCTTCTTCTCCCCATACTTTTCCACTGCGGCTGGTCCGGTTAACCGCCGACCAAATCAGGGTAAACTGATCGATTGGGTGCACGGGTGCGTCGTGGTGAATCGTGGTTGAGAAGCCGTAATTAATGCCACTTTGAACCGGATTTAGCCTTTTAGTTCGCTCGGGTCCGTAGATGTGTTTAGCATGGAAATCAGCAAAGTAGAACGAGTGCGCCATCTGATAGGTCAGGGTCACATCGAGATCTTGCATTGCCTTGAATTGGTCGTCTTGTACCTGTTGAAGGTGGATCAACTGGGTACGATGAGGCTTGTTCGGGTACGCCTCTTCGGCTGCTGAAATCGCGTTAATCGCCTGGTCAACCGCTGCGTCACCCAGGGCATGGACGAATGCTGGAACATCGTGCTCAAACATATCCATCATGAACTCGGTGATCTTCTCATCAGTCATGATTGGGTAACCGCGGTAGTCCTCTTCACCTTGTAACTGCTCTGTATACGGCGTACGTAGGTAGGCCGTGCGACCAGGGCTGCCGCCATCCAGGCCGATCTTGCCTCCCATTACACGATAGTGGTTGTCATAGCTTGGTGAGTACAACTCGGCCAACAGCTCTGGGCCAGCTTGGAAGTACATTGGCATAATACCCACATCGATATCCAGAGCACCTTGGCTGGCCATATTTTTGTAAAGCTCGTGAGCATCAACTCCAGTGCCCGCATCCGTTGCCGTGGTAAAACCTTGTGACTTATACTCTTCTAGGATATTCAATGATGCCTGGGCGATAGCGGCTGGAACAAAATTTTCAGGCAGCGCCTCTGCATCTGGGTAGCCGATCGACAATAGCGCAGGAATCATAACGATTTTTGACGCGTACTCTTCCAGGATGCCATTTGGTGTCTTGCCATCTTCCTCACGTTGGATCACGCCGCCGTCAGGGTTTTCGGTTTCAGCGCTAATGCCTGCGATCTCAAGTAGCTTAGTATTAGCGACCACTTGGTGTGCAGAGAAATGAATCAACATGATGGGTTTGTCGGTTGAGATCTTATCCAAATCATGTCGAGTAGGGTGGCGACCTTCTTCAAGCATCGCATGGTCATAGCCCCAGCCGATTAGCATGCGGTCATCATCCTTGCCCTCTTTTGCTCTTTTAGCCAACTCTAAACTGAAGTTACGCTGGATATCGCCAATATTTCTCACATTACTAGCAGGAGCCGGGTCCATATCAACGAATATACTTTTAATTGCTGAGAGGAAAAGGTGGCCATGAGAGTCGATAAACCCAGGTAGCAGGGTACGGCCATCAAGGTCGACCATGCTAGTTGCCGCAACTTTGTGCTCTTGTTTGATTGAGTTGAAATCGCCCACCGCGATGATATTACCATCTTTAACTGCGACGGCTTGTGCCGTTGGCTGGGCATCATTCATGGTTAAGATATCACCACCAAAATAGATACTATCTGCATTAGCGAACACCGAGCCTGTATAGAGGGTTATCAGCGTGGTAAGAAGGGTCTTTTTCATAGTTTTGTTTGCCTTGTGCTTTTTTTACAGTGCTCAAGCACTGCATTAAATTCCCGACTATTGTATCTACCGCTAAATAAATGTAATGTCGCCCTTGTGTGCTACAACCAATCAAAATAACACATTATGTTACATTTAAGCGCTGAGCAAATAGAGGCTTTCGTCGCTGTCGCGAGAGAAGGGTCGTTTAGCCAGGCCGCTAAGGTATTAGGCAAAAACCGAACTACGATCAATCAGCATATTTCTAATCTCGAGATTGATCTTGATATTAAAGTTTTTGAGAGGCAGGGCAGGACGGCAGTATTAACACTGGCCGGAAAACAGCTAATCACCCCAGCTAAGCAAGTGATTTACCACCTCAACTATATGCAAAATTGTGCTGAAAGTTTAGCTCGAAAAGAAGAACTGCAACTCACGATTTGTCACGATGGGGTGTTACCGGCAAGTCTCTTAGCGTCGGTAGACAAGTGGATTCAAGACGCCTTCCCTTTGACCGAGGTGAACTGGCTGTATCGTAAGCGTGAAGATATCTTCAACGACCTGCGCGATGGTCGTTGTGACGTTGGGCTTGCGTTATCTTTGGGACGGTCATTACCTGCTGATGGAATTGATTTCTTCAACTTAGGCGGCCTGCCATTTGAAGTCTATGCTCATCACGCTTGTGAACTTGTAGAATTACAGCCTTGCTCAGTTAATCTTTTTGCGCAGCACCGGCTGGTAATGCTCGAAAGCTACTTTAAAACCCCGGTTGCAACCGCCGCAGAATTATCTGCAAAGCGGCTAGTTGTAAACAATAACGAGGAAATGCTTGCTATGCTGACGTCTGGTGGTTGGGCGGTCGTGCCTAGCATGGTCGTGGACCACTCTCCGTTAAAGCAACAACTCATCTCACTGAAAGTTGATTATAGAGAGGTAATCGCCCAAACGGATTACGTTATTTTTAGCAATAAGTTGAAAACTGCCGGTCCTGTGTTGTCCGAGGTAGTGGAAGCTATCAAGGCTCAGTTTCAGGGATATGTAAACCCCAATAAATGGTAGCTAAATAGCAAGTCATATCTTGACGGGTTTATTGCTTGTAAATATTGTGCCTCGTTGGTGAAGATAATCCCTTTAAGAGGGGAACGGGGAAGGCCACTAAATATTGGTGTCCATAGTAAAAGAGACTGTTAGCCAAGTTTATGCTGCGCTTATGCGGCAAACTAGAATAAGCATCTGTTTTGTTGTGCATTTATCGCTTTCGATATCTGTGCTTGATAAGCTCGCCCTACGCAGTCATTAGGATGGAACCATGACCAAGGCTAAACTGAGCATTTTCCAAGGGGCCAATTTACTTCTCTCAGCATTGTTAGGCTCAAGTATTCTTATAATTCCAGCGCTAGCTGCAACACAAGCCGGTCTCTATTCGCTGCTTGGCTGGGTGGCCATCATCTTAGTGATGATCCCTATTGTCATCACCTTTACCGGTCTGGGAAGAAGATACCCACATGAGGGAGGCACCGCCCATTATGTTAGCCATGCCTTTGGTCGACCAGCGTCTAAGGCGATCGCGTGGCTGTATCTCGCCATCGCCCCAATTGGCCCGCCCGTGGTGTTTATTACTGGTGCAAGTTATCTGAATCAACTTATCTCTTGGTCAGATATCCCGTTACTATCATTAGAGTTGGGTATTTTATTGTTGATCACCGCAATGAATTTTGCCCGTTTGCAGACCTCAGCTCGGTTGCAGAGTTTCATCTCTTGGGGGCTGATAATTACCATCTTTCTGGTGACAATCCTAAGCCTTGGTCAAACTACGCCGATGATAGATAGAGAAGTTAGCCATGCTTTTTCCACGACTAAGTTTGGGGCTGCAATCGCGATTATGTTTTGGTCTTTTGTGGGCATTGAAGCGATTTGCCATGTTGCAAATGAGTTTAATAACCCTGAGCGAGATTTTCCCAAAGCGGTTGCTATCGGGGTCGGTGCCGCTGCCTGCTTATACATCTGTGTCAGTTACGCAGTACTGGTTCACCATGCGTATGGGGATGAGGCGAGTAATCTCAACTCGGTCACCCATCTCGCTGAAATCGGGCTAGGATCTATCGGGCATAAGTTGGTTGCACTGCTTGGCTTTCTGGGCTGCTTCTGTGCGGTGAATCTCTACGTAATGAGCTTTGCACGTATGCTGTATAGTCTTTTTGAATCTCAGGGGGACGAGCATCTTTTGAGAAAAAAGAGTGCTTCAGGAACAGCTGTTGTCGCTCTGTTACTCGTTTCTGCGAGCATTGCTGTCGTGCTCATCTTGCGTGATACTCTTGACCTCTCGTTTGAGGTATTGCTTGGCACGGCGAATGCGATGTTTGTGCTGATCTACCTTGCAGCCAGCCTCTCTGGTTTGCGTTTATTACGCGGTATTCCTCGTATTGCAGCAGGCTTGGCAAGCCTTTTCTGCTTGGCAATTCTCTTTAATACAGGGCTCTCGGGATTGGTCGCCAGTGCAATTGTGTGTGCTTTGTTTGTTCACTTTAATCTAAATAAATCTCGCCACCGTTTGTCACTGGAAGGTACTGAGTAGACTAGCACCAGATTAGATATCCTTTTAATGGGTTGGGAGCGATGTTGAACACGGTTGCTCACTTAATTTGTTATTGATTTTTGGGAAAGTTTTAGCGATTCTATAATGCTGCGTAAAATTTACCGCACCAGCAGTTGCGACTCGTCAACCAGATTTAAAGGTAAAATAATGAAGTTTCCCAAATCCCTTCCGATTTCTCATCACGCGGTTTTAGAGCACATTGTCTCAGTGCTATCTCAAGATCCACGCATTTGTGGCATTGGTTGTAGTGGCTCTTTTGCGTCAGATTCTATGGATCAATACAGCGATTTAGATTTTGTTATCGCGGTTAATCCGCAAGATTACGCTGAGGTCATGGCACAGCGATTCGATATCCTTAATCAGTTTGAAGATTTACTGGCTGCTTTCACCGGTGAGCATGTCGGAGAGCCAAGGCTGATCATCTCTTTATTTAACGCGAGTGAGCCTGTGCATGTCGACTTTAAATTTGTTTCCCTGCCGGATGCAGCCGTGCGGGTGGATGACACTCAGGTGTTATGGCAGCGTGGAAGTTGTTTAAGTGATGTGTTTGCAACCAAAGAGCCGCATTACCCGCAGCCAGATGCTCAGTGGATTGAAGACCGGTTCTGGATTTGGGTACACTACGGCGCAACTAAGATTGCCCGTGGTGAGTATTTTGAAACCCTAGAATTTATCTCTTCTCTGCGTTTGGTGCTTTCACCTCTGGCTTTGCAACAAGCGGGGT
The DNA here is from genome assembly GCF_055391395.1 of Vibrio sabulosilitoris. NCBI lineage: Bacteria > Pseudomonadati > Pseudomonadota > Gammaproteobacteria > Vibrionales > Vibrionaceae > Vibrio > Vibrio sabulosilitoris. The sequence goes on along the minus strand of NZ_AP029600.1, from coordinate 1,068,887 downwards.
TAACGCCATCTGGGGTACGTAAGATTGAGCAGCGCTTGCCAGAGTTTGCGCGTCAACTTGCCAAAACAGTTGCTACGCCGGAAAAAGCCTCGCTGATTTCTGCGCTTGAGCAATGCATTACTATTTATCTTGATCTGAGGTCAAAAGAGAGCGTGGTGGTTAACGATAAGGTGAAACAAGCGAGTCTGGCTTATCTTGCCGAGATTAAATAAATACAAAAACCAATAAAAAGCCCTAACGAAGGTTAGGGCTTTCAGTGAATATTAATTGAGGCTAGTGAGCGATCAGGTAGTCAAGACCACCAATAATTGCCGCGACTTGAGCTTGATTACACTCATCGTCCGTCACCTTGGCACTATCGGGATAGACTTCGGTGGTGGTACCAAATTGACAGTTGGTCACACCACCACATAGGCCTAGCTCAACCATAGGGTAGAGGATGACGCCTTCCTGAACCACATCAGAGCCAATGATCTGACCGTTTGCGTCAGCTGGTGCAATATGTGTCACTTGGCGCACTGAATCGATCACCGCTTTCTGGAACTCAGGTTGTGGGTTTAGTGTATCGCCAACGGTGTAAAAACCATCAGGGATATTAGCTTCGATATTAACCAGACCGTCACGCGCCGCTTTAGCTGGGCGGAACTCCGTTTGGTCTGAGTCGGTGGTTTCGTGAAGGTCGAAATGCGCAAGCACATCAATTGAGCCAACCAGCGCACGTAGCGCTGCCGATTCTTCTGCTGGGCTATCTGCATAGAACGAGCGATTCGGATCAACCGCATTAGGGTTCCAGCGATTGATCACCTCATAGCCCCAAGGGCTAACACATGGCGCGATGATAAAGTTAAACTGCGCTTCGTAGCGCTCGGCGTCACGTTCAGCAAACAACAGCGCGCCGTGAACGCCGCTGGTCTCATAGCCATGCACGCCGCCAGTCACCACCACTGTTGGCTTGCTCTCATCCCAGTGCTTGCTCTTAAGGCACAGCAGTGGGAATCGCTTAGGGTCGTATGAGAGGGCACCATATTGCTCAACGGTGAATAGCTCACCTAAGGCACGGATCTTTGGTACCACTTCATCTTGATATAGGCGCTGAACTTTGCGGCTATCGAGCCATTCACGTCGCTCTTTCTCACCCCATGGTTGTCCAGCGACACCAATCGGGTATTGAAAATCGCTCTTCATTATTAACGATCCCAGTAAGCTTCTTCTAAGCTGTCCTCTCGTTCTGGCAGAGAGCGGGTCAGGCGTGGAGAGTGCTGCGTGAGTACCTCGTAGCTGACTCGGTTGGCATATTTACAGATCTGTGACAGCGAAGAGTAGGTTAAAAACGGTGCTTCGTGTTTTGAAGAGTTTGGTACATTGTTCAGGTGATACAGGTTCGCCGCCATATCGTGCAGTAGGGCAGAGAGTGCTGCGTCACCTGCACCATTGGTGTTTTTGATCTCAAGTGGACCACCTAGGTATGGACCAATGTGTGAGTAGACCTTCATCGGCTTGACACAATCTGACTTACGCATTGCGCGACTGAACTCATACTTGTTGAACTCAGGAATGTTACCTGGAAGCAGCAGGTGATCGGTTTCTCGCTTATTCTGCTCGTCGGTGTACCCTGCCATGTAAAGGCCAACTGGGCCTGCAGTACACAGTACAAGGTCAACCCACTCCAGCGCTTTATCTGCGGCTAGTAGAGGATCTTTTTCACCGGTCAATGCCAGGCCTTCTTCCTCATTCATCGCAAGGATGGTGACATTGTCACGAATGTAGTTTTGCCAGAACTCTTCATTACCTTCAATAACATACTTAGTGCCAAGGGTAAGCACAACCGGTACATTGTAGGACTTTGCAAGCTCAACCGCACGCGCGACGGCTTTTGGCATTGGATCTTCTGGTTTACCGCGCATCAAGTAAGACGACACAACAAGTGCCGAGGCCTTTTCGAACACGCTCTCTGGTACGCTATCTGGCTCAAGCTGGTTCATATGGCCCTCGCTGATTGCGAACGTGCGCTCACCACAAGAGGTGATTAGGGTGTAGCAGCGACCAATTGGACCATCGACCGTTTGCAAGTGGTTGAGATTCATACGTGACGAGGTGCGGCACAGATAGCGGTAAGCGTAAGAGCCAACCTCAATATTTTTCGACATCACACCCAAAAGAACCGATTTGCTGTCTGCCAACACTGAGTAGTTGTGCAGGGTGTTACCAATGGTGTCGCCTGGGAATTGGTGGGTGATCAGTTCACGTTCTACTAGTTCCGCATACAGGGCATCTGCTACGGATTGCTCCACAACCAGCGAGTGTCCTTTACTCAGGTTATATTTTTCAAGGAACGAGTCATCAACTTGCGCTTCAATATCTACGATAGTTTGCCCAACACCGACAATGGTAGGGCGGTGCAGCTTCGCTTTATCGTCATGCATTTGGTTCATGAGCGGATCACGCGATTGAGTCGGGAAGTAGTGTTTTGATTTGCGTTGGCCTGGGAATTTCATAATTCTCGGGAAGTAGTAAAAAACGGGCTGTGGATACTATCACAAAAAATTCATAGTAGTTGCAGTAATTACTCAGAGATTAACGACATATCGGTCAATACATCGCCATATTCTCAAAAACAGGACGGACTGGGGGGCCTGCGAGGTGCGAGTACGGGCTGCGCCCTACGGGGTACGAGGGGTTTTTCGCGTGTGGATGATTACTCGTAACTCGGAACTTAAAACAAAGGGGCGAGATTCGAGGACGGGCGGAGCCCTTCGGGGAACGAGTAGTTTTTCACGCTTGGATGACTCCTTGCACCTCGTCCCTAAAAGACGGTTCGAGGAGTCTTTCGCGCGTGCATGACCCCTCGCATCTCGGAACGAAGTGAACCTCGCACCTCGCCCCTTTACTCGTTAGAGTATGCGTGCGTGCCCCATAGTGGGACAGTTGAGAGGCTGTGTTTGAAGCTGCCGCTGGTTTCTTTGGTGGTGTATGAGACATAGAGTAGGGTCTGGTTGCTTGCATCGTAGATGCGGCGCACCTTCATGGTTTTGAAGAAGATACTCTTGGATTTTTTGAATACCACTTCCCCTGAGGAGCTTTTGTTGATGTTTTCTATCATTTCGGGGGTAATATCTCCGGTTTGGCGGCAGGAGATTGAACTGTCGCTGGGATCAGAGAGACTCAGATTGGCTTCAATTGACGCAATATGACAGGTTACCCCAGTGACGATTTCATCTTGAAGAGAGGTGATTTTGATGTCTTTCATGGTGAACAAACCCAGGCTCACATCACCGACTTCGTTTTTGTCACAGCCCGCTAAGGCAAGGGCAGCAAGGGAGGTAACTATCAGTTTTTTAATCATATTAGAGTCCTTAGTACTATTTCCCCCAGTGTAGCTTATGTTTTGTGCTCAAGTCAGCTGAATTGCCTTGAGAGAAGCGCGTTTGATGCGTATGCTTGACACGAATCAGTTAAACACAAGGACCATTGAGATAATGGACACCCACTCGGCACTGGTTGCCGCAAAAAATGATTGGCTTCACCAGCAAGTTGAAGTTGATTATCCTACCAAGGAAAGCCTTAAAGGCCGCGAACTCTACTTTAGTCGCTACAATAGTACTCAACTGTTTGATTATGACCAAATCTCTGCCTCAGCTAACTTCATTGCTGAGAACATATTCAAAGTCGATTTTCATCGCCTCACCGTGATGTTTTCCCTGCTTCAATCGACCTTGTGGCCAGCATCCGACGACCAAGAGTTGATTGTCGAGTTCCTTTCGCAAATTATCTATGCCGCTCCTTGCGATCTCTATTTAGCTTTTGAGCAAGGTACGCCAGTGGCTGCCGCTATCGTGACCTGCGTCGAGGGTCGCGGGCTTATCTCGGATATTGCCACTCATGTCGATATCGACAAGCATGGCTTCGTAGTGAGCTTGGCTGAGGTGCTCGCAGAATCTGGTGTTGAGGTTCAAGAGGTAGAGTTATAAATGGATGCTACAATGTTTGCGATGGTGCTCACCACCGTAGAGCCAGGGAAAGAGCAGGGCATTATTGAAACGTTGTTAGACAACAAGCTGGCAGCGTGTATCCAAACCCTGCCGATGAATAGCCACTATGTTTGGCAGGACAAGATTTGTCACGACGACGAGGTTTTGTTGGTGATCAAAACTCAGCGCAGTCTCTACACACGGGTCGAGCAGGCCATTCAACAAGCTCATGCTTACGATGTACCCCAGATAGTCATGTTACCCTTTGTAAATGGGTTTAACCCTTATCTTGCTTGGATTGAGGAAAATACCAAATAGTGCAGTTCAAAGTGAGCTTTAGTCCTAGGTACTTTTCTCTATGTGTTTGTTTTTCAGTGCGTAGTCTTTGACTATGCTTGAGAGAGGTAAGCGCTATTCGATGGATGGAGAACACAAGGCATGGAAGATAGCCACACTGCTCACCAGGCACTCTTTGAGGACAACCCACTAGTATGGCCGATTTACGCGATCATCAAGCAGCACAATAGTGGCTGGAAGGTACACACCTTAGCTCAACGGCTTCAACAATTAGACATGATGCCCAAGCTGGATGAGTGTAGTGAAAAAGATCTGTTCAAACGCAACTTTCTGTTGATGAATGCTCTCTATCACTTACAAAACTTGCTCTACCCACAACAATGGCTACAAGTGCAAGCTATGGATATTTGCCTGCAAGCGAACCTTGGTAAGCAGAGTATTGACGCTTATGACCCATTAAGAGACTACTATCGCGATTGGTCACACTATGACACTGATCATCATGAGGTTAAACGTCTACTGGATCAGTTTTGGCAACGCTATAACGAGCATATGGGCCATACGACTTGGTCTGGTTTTGACGAGCGGGAGCAGGCGTTGGCTCTGTTTGGCTTGGATGAGACGGCAAGTCGCCGTGATATCAGTAAACGCTGGCGAAAACTGGCGCTGCGTTGGCACCCCGACCGTGATAACGGTGATTCGCAGCGATTTCGCGAACTATGTCAGGCCTGGAGTGTTTTGCGCCTTCAATCGACTTAATGTAGATTCAACTTTCTATACTTTAGTCGCCTCGAAAGTTATGTGTATCGGTTATTACAAGCCAACTTGGGTATTGAGGTATGAGTATTGTAAACGAATACGTTCCCAGGGTAGGCTAATCTATACCTAGGAACGCACTATATTAAATAGTCATTACATCCAGTGATTTGGACATAGAATTTATACTATTGTCATCGCCAATGTGACAGAAAGAACCATGATCATTAGATATAGACCAAAAGTCTCACGGCGAGATACTTTGCTATTTTCGACTAGTTTGCTAATGATTTTTGTTTGAGCTTGATTAAATCCAGCCTGTTTTAGCTCTGATTCAATATCACCATTTTTCATAAAGTTAACATCAGTTTCAACTGCCTGCTGGGTGCCAACAGACTGGGTAATTTTGGTCAGTTGCTCATCTACTTGTACATTCATTTGTAATTGATCCTTTGTTCTAATGCGATTGAGTCACTTGGGTATAGCTTACTTACTATTTAATTTATCACCTTGAATAAAATCGATTGTACAAAATCCCTTTGAGCAGGGCTATTGGGTGTTGTCCGATAGACACTGAATTAGAATTAAACGTCTAAGTGATTAAGCAACTTAGCTGCATAAGTGATTTGATTAAGGTTGACCCTATAGCCCATATAAGTTGCGGTTCAGCAGAATAAAATTGGCTAAAATAGCCATTTATAATGTTCAGCTTGTATTGATATTCAATAGTGAAATACACTAGTTAAATTGTAGTTGGTTAGCAAATAATTCTAAGATCAGGTAATTTGCTTGCGCGATTAAATTGGCGGCTATTACTAAGTTTATATAGTGGAAAACATTAAGAAGTTGAGAAGATGTATCAATAATATTTTCTTCTCGGTTTAAGACAATATGCGTTTAGACTGTGAATTGTAAAATTGTATCTAAATATTACTTACTGGCTGTTTAGGTGACTGGCGTAGGATCTGCCGAGATCAAAAAGGGGAACGAAACGTATCCGATCCCCTAAACCTGCTCAATTATGATGATAACCTACGCTTGTTTCATATCACTTAAACTGTGCTTTACGTAGGCGGTTGAGTGTTGCCATGGCATCAATCACACGAGGCTTGGCAATGTCGCCTTGAATAGGCATTGTCTTGTACCAGTCGCCTTGTAGGCTTTCCGCCATCTCCTTGGCAGGCAACGATGACCAACCAGGCAGCTGGGCTAGTTGGAACAACAGCCAACCAATCGCGTTCACTTCACAGCCCGATTCTAACTGCTCGAGTGCTTGAATATCGACAAACTCTTTACCAAAGCGTAGGGTATCGGTGCCTTTGGCGGTCACACGGTATTTACCATCCGCTAGGGTCTTTTGAAGTGCAACTCGGCTACAGTTGCGTGGTTTAAAGGTGGCAAGCTCGGCTTCACTCTCGTTCACACGCTGGCTTGGATGCTGGGCGATAACCTCTTTAGCCTTTTCGCTGAGATCGACGGCTTGATAGTCATGCATTTGAATCACCGTATCCGCCACATCAAGATAATCACCCGAGCCACCCATAACGATAATCGATGAAATATCTAACGAGTGATGCAGCTGTCCAATGCGATCAACCAGAGGCGTGATTGGCTCATCACCCTTACTGACCAGTGCTTGCATGCGTTCATCACGGATCAAAAAGTTGGTTGCCGAGGTATCTTCATCAATCATCAGCGCGGTGGCTCCTGCCTCGATGGACTCTTGCAGCCAAGCGGCCTGTGAGGTTGAGCCCGATGCATCTTGAGTCGAAAAATTGGCTGTATCTTTGTTCATCGGCAGGTGATTGATGTAGTTGGACAAGTTAAGGTTGTGTACACAACGTCCATCCTCAGCCTTGATCTTGACTGCATCACGGCTGGTGACAATATACTCTCGACCGTCACCAAGGATGTGGTTGTAAATTGAGCGCTCAACGGCATTCAACAAAGTCGATTTGCCGTGGAAACCACCACCAACAATCAGCGTGATACCTTTAGGAATGCCGAGGCCTGTCACAGAGCCTTTATGCGGCGCGTCTAGGGTGACCTCTAGTGACTTTGGCGCGTTAAACGCGACGGCATCGCGCATCGGCAGGTCGCTGTTACCAGCAAAGCGTGGCAGGACACTACCATTGGCAACAAACGCAATCAGATTGTGCTGCTCGAGCTGCTCGCGTAGAGCATCTTGGTCCTCTACGACTTGACAGTGTGCTTCAAGCTTGGGTATATCTAACTCACGCTCTAGGGTTGCCTTACGAATGAATTTAGGCAGATGAAAAGTCAGCAGATTGATCGCGCGCTTACCCAAGACAGTGCGACCTTCTGCAGGTAAGTTGACCCTAAAACGCAGCTCAATCCCCGCTTCAGTGAATAGAACCGCGGTGCTGTCGAGCACGGTTTGCCCGGTCAGGGCAATATCAATGTCGTTTTCTTGCTTGGCATAGTAGGCGAACTGGCGGGCAATGAAATCGCGTGCCGCTATCTGGTAGCTTTGTGGTTTGGCTCGTAAGCTGTCTAGGCCGGTTACTGACCACGGGCGAATAGCTCGAAGGCGGGAAGCAGACGCGTGAGAGTCACCCTGGACATGGTCGATGTGCAAAGTGAAGTCTTTAAAGTCGTACTGACCTTTGATCTGTTGATAAGCGCGGTAGTTCTGACGCTCGATTTTCTTAAGTATTGCCGTTAGGTGGTCCATAACTTTTTATTCGCTTGGCTTTTAGTTTGCTTGAACATTGGAGGCGGCGATTATAGAAACCGCTAGGCAATGAGTAAAGGCTCAAGGCTCGATTTGCGGCGAATTATTACCCGAATGGCTCTGATTCAAAAGGCAATACTCAAATTCATCGCACGGCATTGGCTTGCCATAATAATAGCCTTGTCCCACGTCACCGCCATGATGAATGATAAAACTTTCATGCTCTTTGGTTTCGACACCTTCCACCGTTACCTTAAGGTCCAACTTCTTGGCAATGTGAATGATAGAGCGAATGATCTCTTTGTCGTAGTAGCTATCCTCTACTTGGTTAAGGAAGCTCTTGTCCACCTTGATGCCATCGAAGGGAAATTTCTTTAGGTAACTAAAGGAGGCGTAGCCAGTACCAAAGTCATCGAGTAATAAGCCGACTCCAGTTGATTTGAGTCGAAACAGCGTCTGTTTGGCTAAGGTTTCATCGGCAATTAAACCACCTTCGGTGATCTCGAGCTCAATAAACCGGGCCGGAAGATCGTGACATCCAAGCAACTCTTCGACCTGCTGGGCAAATAATGGGCTTTTGAGCTGCACTGACGAAACGTTGACAGCGATGGTAAAGTTTTCAAACTGACCGGCCCATAAAGCGGCTTTTTCAATCGCTGAGCGAAGGACAAAGTTGCCGACCTCAAAAATCAGGCCGTTTTGCTCAGCCAGGCGGATCAGCCCCTCATTAGAGATATCACCCAGCACGGGGTGCTTCCAGCGTAAAAGCGCTTCCGCCCCAATCCAGCGGTGGGTTGTTGGGTCGACCTTAGGTTGGAAGTAGAGCAGTAAATCATCGTTTCTTACCGCCTGAAGCAGATAGCTTTCTTTGACATTGAGGTCATGGCTGGTGTTGGAATCTGTCGGCTGATAGAAACTAAATTTATGTCCAGAATCGCGACTGGCCAGGGCCGCCTCAGCCGCATGGGTAAGTAGAGGGGTTCCCATTACCTCGTGTTGGGAAGTCGCGACGCCAATATGGCAGTGGAGATGGACGGATTGTCCATCTAGGCGAAACTCATCGGTGCTAATATCAAGCACTTTTTGACAAAAGTCGTGAACCCTTGCAGGTTCAGAGACCGAGCGAATGATCACCACTAATTCGCTAGATGTCGGACGACCGACGATGATCTCACCTTGCTCAACAGTTTCAATACGCTGCGCAAATGCCATCAAGGTCGCATCCCAAGCGATATAGCCATATTTGGTTTGCAAGCGGCGACCGTTACTTAGGGTTATGTGGATCACCGCGGTGAATCCCGAGGAATGCTGAGTTTCGGCGTCACCGAGTGAGTTAAGCTCGTGCTCTAAAGCTCGACGATTGAGTAAACCAGTGCCTTGGTCATGCCACTTTTGATATTCAACCGCCCGCTCTGCCGCTTGGCGCTTGCTGATCTCCTCACTGAGAGAAAAGTTGAGTTCGGCGATGTTTTTTGCTCGGTTCGACATCCGATGACGCAGAGATTGCTGGGACAGTTTGAGGCTTTCATTTAAGAACAACATCGACAATTGAGACTCGAGGCAGTCGCGAAACGCTTCCAGAAGTTTTCGATACATATCACTAAATGGATTGGCTTTTGTATCTAACACGCACAAGGTGCCAAAACACTCTCCGGTTGGCCAACTGATGGGCAACCCAAGATAGGCGATCATACCCATCTCGACCTCAGGTGTGTTTTGCCAACGAGGGTCACTTAAGCTATCGGCAATCAACAGGGCTTGCTGCGAAGCGATAACGGTCTCACTGTAAAGCCCTTGCCCAAGCGCTTTACCGTTGTCCTTTTGATACACATGGTCACGGTTGTCGTTTGATGAGAACACTTCGAGTTGCTGGTTGTGGAACCGCACGATCAATACCGAAGGTACATCAATCATCTCAGCGATAAGATTAACGATATTTTGCCAACTAGCCTGCGTGTTGGAGGGGATAGGCACCTGTGATGTATCGATTTTAGACATCGTGTCTTCCTTGAATGATTAGGGCTAGTTGGTTCATTTTTCCTATAATTTTTTGGCTCACTAAAGTGTAGGCGGATTCTTGAGCGGTTACTCAATAGTTTGCTGCAAGGGATTTAATACTGAGGAATGTCTTATTTCTAAGACAAAATAAAGGGTGAAGAAGAGGCGAGAAGCGAGAGTCGAGGAGGGAACACGTTCGTCTCTCGCTTAGTCAGTACGAAGGTTGCTTAGGAAGTTGCTTGTGTGTTGGTGAGGAACTCACTAATGTCAATTGGTTTATCGTAATCGACGTTATCAAAGCCAAAACCGTTGAGGTTCATAAATGCCTGTTTGTAGCCTTGGTAATCACCAAGCTCAGTGAAATTATCACCATTCATTTGCGCGACAATCTCAGCCACTTCTTGCTGGACAGTGGCATCTAGCTCGCGATCGTCAATGCGTATTAAGCGCTGACCATCGACATGAGTGCCAGATGGAGACATGAACTGCTCAGAGAACAGGCGATGCATCTGTTCGATACAGCCTTCATGGGTGCCATGCTGTTTCATGACTTTATACAGCGCTAGGATATAAGGGGTGAACGCAGGGATAAAGACGCTCGCTTTGGTCACCAGTGCCTTACAGACCGCTGCATAGGCGCCACCATTGAAGTTGGCAAGTTTAAGGTTCAATGAGTGGCTGGTTTGGTGCAGGTCAATCTTGGCTTGCCCCAACGTGCCATCGAGATAAATTGGATGGGTTAGCTCAGAGCCAACATAAGAAAATGCCACGGTTTGACAGCCTTCAGCTATCGATTCTGCGTTGATCAGCGTATCAATCCAGCTCTCCCAATCCTCGCCACCCATCACTTTAATCGTATCTTGGACCTCTTGCTCGGTTGCAGGGTTAAGGGTTTGAGCAAGCCACTGATCCGTTTCAAGCGAGACCACCGCCCCGGTGACAGACTGTCCAATCGGTTTGATCACGCTACGCCACTTTTCGGGTTGGTCACTGGCGTAGTTTGGCCGCACGCCAGTGGCTAGGCTGTAGATGACCAAATCCACCTCGCCCTCGAAATAGGTTTCGATGGCTTCGATGACCTGCTCGCGCAGTTGGGGCGAGAAGGCATCACCGGTAATGTTGACGGCTATGCGTCCTGCTTGTTCAGCGTGTTTTTTAAAGTAGTGGTTGTTATACCAGCCGGCGCTGGCGCTACTGTGCTGTGAAGGCGCTTTTTCAAAAGAAACACCAATGGTGTCGGCCTGTGGGCCACCAAAGGCGAGTGCGATTCTAGCCGCCAGACCAAAGCCAGACGAAGCGCCCAAAATTAGCACCCGTTTTGCTCGAGTAGGTAGCTGCGGTGCATGTTTCACATACTCAATCTGCTCAAGAACAGATTGCTGGCAACCGAGAGGGTGAGCACTGCGTGCGACAACCCCTTGAATAATAGGCTTAACTATCATTAAACGCACTTCCTCTGTGTTACTGCATTGATTAAAAAACTCTAAACCAAACCAATCAGAGATTTATTGCGCTAGGGCATTAAAGTGGAAAGTAGGGTGTGAGGTTGGTTGCGATAAACTCAGCTATCCACGGCTGGGCAGCGGGTTTGGGGTGCAGGCCATCGGCCATCATCCACTCTTGGTTCAAAATCACTTGCTCGAGGAAGAATGGGATCAGAGCAACCTTTGCTTCTTCAGCGAGTTGTGGATAAACATCTTCAAACAGGGTTTGATAACGCTTGCCATAATTAGGCGGCACGCGAATTTGCATCATGATGGCCTTGGCGCCCGTCGATTCAATCATTTCAACCATCTGTTGTAGGTTGTTTTTTAATACCTGAGGAGGAAATCCACGTAAACCATCATTAGCACCCAGTGCAATCAGTACTGAGGTTGGCTCATATTCCGTCAGCAGTGCAGGCAGTTTGGCCAAGCCGTTGCCCGAGGTGTCACCCGAAACACTGGCATTGATCACAGTGACGTCTTGGGCTTGTTTTTCAAGCTCATTCGGAAGTAAAGAAGGCCAAGCTTGTTCGATGGACATCTGGTATCCTGCACTAAGGCTATCGCCAACCACGAGCAGGGTTTGTGCCGAAACTGAACAAGAAAGTATCATTACAATAAACAAGGAAAAGCGTTTGAACATGTCATCTTCCGTAATAAAAGCCAGTTCCCTCAACCATATCGTTTCAACCAAACAAGAGCAATTAACAATTCTTGAAGATGTCTCGTTAACTATCGACAGGGGACACTCCGTGGCGATTGTTGGCTCCTCAGGCGCGGGTAAGTCAACCCTAATGAGTTTGCTCGCGGGGCTCGATCTCCCTAGCTCAGGCAGCATAGAACTACTGGGCAAATCCCTTGATACCATGGACGAAGAGCAGCGCGCAGCGCTGCGTAGCCACTCAGTTGGATTTGTTTTTCAAAGCTTTCTACTCATTCCAAGCATGACGGCACTAGAAAATGTCACTCTGCCGTGCCTACTCAAAGGTATTACTGTTGATGAGCAGCGGGCGAAGTTCCTGCTTGAGCAAGTGGGTCTTGGCCAGCGCATGACGCACACCCCTGATGAACTTTCAGGTGGTGAGCAGCAGCGAGTTGCCTTGGCGCGAGCGTTTATGATTGAGCCTGAGATCCTGTTTGCCGATGAGCCAACTGGCAACCTTGACCAAGGCACGGCCGAGAAGATCATTGATTTGCTGTTTGAGCTCAATCAGCGCCACGGCACCACACTGGTGATGGTGACTCATGATCCTGCTTTGGCTGAGCGCTGCGACCGCACGATTCAATTAGCGGGTGGCAAAATAGTGGGAGACAGCGATGGCGAGTAATCAGACGACTAAACCTGGCTTTTTGTTGACCCAGTGGTGCTGGCGTGAAGTGCGCAGTGGTCAGCTATGGATTGTCGCTTTGGCGCTGATGCTGATCTTTGCCAGTGTGTTTGCTCTCACCGCGTTAAGCTCTCGCTTAGAGCAAGTGATCGTTAAGCAGGGTAAGGATGCGTTAACCGCAGATTTGGTGTTTGAGTCTTCCAACCCCATCACTGACGTAGTACGAGACCAGATCACACCTCAACCCGAGTTGGTGACCACAGAACTCACTCGTTTTGCCACCATGAGCTTTAGCGACAGCCAGATGCAACTGATCTCAGTCAATGCCGTGAGCAGTGATTACCCGCTTCAGGGCAGCTTAACCCTTGAGCGTGATGGGCAACGTTTTGAGCGCGTTCAGCCAGGAGAGCTGTGGCTTGATGACCGGTTATTCTCACTACTGGATATAGATACAGGTGATGTACTCAGTGTTGGTGATGCAGAGCTCACGGTGACAGGAAGGATCGCCGAATTTCCTGGTTTGAGCTTCAATCCATTTCAACAAATGCCAGCAGCGCTTATCCATCATAGTTCGATTGAGCAGACGGGGGCCATTCAGCCCGGTAGTCGTGTGCGCTACAAATTATTTATCGATGGTCCGAGTGCACAGCTTGAGCAGTTACAAGAGAAGATAGAGTTAACGCCAAGCGATCGCTGGCGAACGACAGAGAGCGGCAGTCGTACCAATGATGTGTTTGCTAACACCCAACAGTTCCTCTCGTTAACCGTCGTCGTGGTGATATTGATGGCAGCAACCACGCTGGTGCTCACCTGCCAACATTATGTCAGTACACGTGAACGCCTCGTCTCAATGCTGAAAAGTATGGGAGCGACGCGAGTGTGGCTGCAGCGCTGGCTCGCCACACAACTGTTGATGCTTGCCGTGATTGCAGTAGTCACTGGCACATTACTGGGTATGCTTTTGGAGTACGGCTTGCGCTTTGCTCTGATAGACCTCTTGCCGGCACCGCTGCCGAGCTATGGTATCACGCCATTTGCCACCGCACTGTTATCTTGTGCTTTGATCTCGGTGCCAGCCGTCGGCATACCCTTGCTACGCCTGCTCAATGCCAAGGCCAGTCAGGTCATTTCGGTTACCGAGCAACAAGCCAACTACCGCCACTTAGGTCTTGTCTTGGTGCCGCTGGTGCCGTTTCTATTGCTTTATGCCTCAAATAAGCTGGTGTGGTTGATCCTATTTGGCTTGATTGGGCTGGTTATTGCGCTGGGATTAATCAGTGTTGGCCTAGTAAGTAGTGCGCAAAATGTCTCGAGTCAGCCTGCTTATCAGCTCGCGCTGAGTCGCATCAATCGTAATAAGCTTGCGACCGGCTTGCAGTTTGGTTGCCTGGCCTTTTCGGTGATGCTATTAGCTATCTTGTGGCTAGTGCGTACCGATCTCCTGGCTGACTGGCAACGCACTCTACCAGAGAACGCTCCCAATGCCTTTGCGCTGAATATTGCCGAGTATGAGAAACAGGCCTATATCGATACGCTTGATTCTGCGCAGATTGACCGCTCTGAGGCTTTTCCTATCATTCGAGGGCGGTTATCGCTTATTAATCAGCAACCGGCTAAAGAGCAGCAAAGAGCCGGTGCTGACACTGACGCCGTGCGCCGTGAGCTCAACTTTACCTGGGCAGAAACGCTACCGGATTACAATGAGGTGTTAGAGGGGCAATGGACCTCAAATGGAGGGGTGTCGGTAGAGAAGCAAGTGGCCGACGCACTCAATATCCAACTGGGCGATACCCTTGAGTTTGTTGTCAACTCTCAGCCCTTTACCGCACAGGTCAACTCAATTCGCGCGGTTGAATGGCGCGATATGAAGCCAAACTTCTACTTTATTTTCACGCCCGATGTAATGGCCTCAATTCCCACCACGTATTTAGTCAGTTTCCGCCTCCAAGAGCAACACGACGACTTGTTCATTCAATTGTCGCGTGAGCACCCCACAGTCAGCCTAATGGATATTCGCATCATGGGTGAGAAGATCCAACAATTGGTTAAACAGATAGTTTCTGCCATCACCTTATTGGCTGGCCTTGCCGCACTAGCAGGAATGCTGCTGATTTATACGCTCCTTAACCTGAGCCTTGCTGAGCGTCAATCCGAGATGCAGCTTTATCGCACGCTTGGCGCCAGTGAGCGCCGCCTGCGCAGGACACTCTGGATTGAGTATGGGGTGATTGCGATCGTTGCTAGTTTGGTTGCAACTGCTGGCGCCGAGCTGGTCGTTGCCGGTGTCATGACCTTTGGCTTTGAGCTCTCAGCTCAAGCTCATCTATGGGTGTGGATACTGCTGCCTTTACTCACCATGGTGACCTTGGCCTTGGTGGTGCAGGGGGGGATGCGGCGGATATTGGTGCCGTTGACTAAGGGTTAACGGCAGAGGCGAGATTCGAGTGTCTGGTGCGGAAAAAGACTCGCTACTCGGAACAAAGTGAAACTCGCTACCCGAACCTTAAAAAAGAAGCCAACCGTTAGTGGTTGGCTTAAATGTAAAAGGATTGATTCCATAATGTCATAGATGCGCCTGGAGTTGTCATCCCGTCGCAGAACATATAGTAACTTAAAGTGGTAACGTTTACATGGGCTCATGCCGGTAATCTTATTTTTTGCGATCCCAGCAGATGTTAGTGGAGTAATAACTAATAGTCTTATCAGCGTTAATTGTGCCACATGGATTTAAAGTAGGGCGTTAATGACAACTATCATTTAGGAAAACCGAATTGAGGCTGATGACATGCCATTGATTGGGCAAGCGGTTCCGCCAGTTTTATGGACGATTAATTGCTCCGCACGATTGTGCTTGAACAAAAAAACACCACAAAAGGGCAATTTCTTCCACTGAAACTGGCCTAGTTATCCACAAAAACGGTGGATAAAGTTTTGGATAACTTGTCCTGTGAATAACTTCGATGGCGGTGAAACGGTTTTGTCACAATGGGTAGCGGGTTTTGAGATACTCACAAGGCTCGTTTTTAATAATTCTGCAATTGAACCGTCAAGTATTTTTTGTGGTTTTTTTTGTGGTTCAAGTGAAGGTATAATTGCGTCACTTCAGTGGTTTACCTGCACCCACACGGTGCAGAAGAAGAAACTAAATAGGGCATATAATGAGTGGCAAATCAATAGCCATTATCGGTGGCGGTGTTGCAGGAGCAACAACGGCAGTCCATCTTGCAGAGCTTGGTGTAAATGTGACCTTGATCGAAAAGGGCGCAAGCTTGGTCAGTGGACCACCTATCTGTCATCTGCACGCAGGCGGCAATTTATACAGAGAAATATCAACAGAGCAATGCATCGAGTTGTTAATCCAATCGATTAACACGCTTAGGATGTTTCCACATACCATCAATCATCGTCCAACTGTGGTTGCGATCCCGACCGATGATCGCGGCGAGCCGCAAGATCTGCTCCCGCGCTTGGAGCAAATCCGCGATGTTTATCAACAGCTCGTTGAGCAAGACCCCGCCAATGAGGTTCTCGGTGGTGTTGATCAGTATTTTCAAACCTTTTCTAAGTCTCAACTCCTATCTCTCAAGGGCAAAGTACAGCCGGAACGTGTTGAAGCGATCCAAGACTGGTTGATTCCATTTGCTAACCAAGTTGACCTCGACAAAATCAAATACCCAGTTATCGCTGTCCAAGAGCACGGCTGGAGCGTATTTCGCCTTGGCGCTAGCGCATCGCTTGCCCTAGACAAACTCTCCAACTGTGAGGTCAAGCTCAACAGTGCGGTTGAGGGTATCAGTGCGACAGACCAGGGCTGGCAAATTAGCTATCGCCAAGCGGGGCAGCTAGAGGTCTTAGATGTCGACTACTTAATCAATGCAGCTGGTTTTAAAACCGGCGTGATTGACGATATGGTTGAACAGCCGCGTCAGCGCTTGGTGGAGTTTAAAGCGGCCTATGTGACTCAATGGACAGAGAACCGCTATCAGTGGCCTGAGGTGATTTTTCATGGTGAGCGCGGCACACCAAATGGTATGGCCCAGCTGACCCCTTACGCGGACAATCACTTCCAGCTCCATGGTATGACCAAGGACATCACCTTATTTGAGGGAGGCTTGGCGCAGTCAAGTGCAGCCACATCACAGCCTCAGCTTCCGGCTGCGCTGGAGAAGAAACAGCAAGTTGGCTGGCAAGAAGAGGTAGTCGCGCAGCGCACCGAACGTGCGATTGACTTTGTCGCTCGTCTGCTGCCTGATTTTGGTCAGGCAGAGTGTGCAGGCACGCCTTTGTTTGGTGTCCAGCAAATCCCGGGCAATGACGATACGCTGCGCGCTGCGGATGTGAGCTTCTCTGGTGAGCGCTATGCACGACTCGAGATAGTCAAAGGCTCTTCAGCCTTAGAAGGAGCGATGACCTTAGTTAAGGAGTGGCAACTGGTAGCTGACTTTGATGAGTATCAACACAAAACCATCGAGCAACTGCACCCTGTGACGCTGTCACTTAGTCTTGCTCAAGTAGAGAGTGCCGCGATAGATACCGCCGAGCAGCGTGGCTACCCGGCCTCCCTTGCGCGCTATTTTGGCCATGCTTAACGACTTGTAAGCTAAATACTAATGACTTAAGCACTAGTAGCCCAAGAACTAGTACCCAAAAAACTAGTACCCAAAAAACATAGCCCAGCGGCACCAGGCATCTTGCAGTTCATTGACATCCCCAGGGTGAAAATGAACGCTTTGACCAGGTTTGGCCTGTCCCAGGCGGGGCAGGTCAACCAGGGACACGGTGCCTATTTTGGGATAGCCGCCAATGGTCTGATGATCGCTCAGCATTACAATCGGCATACCCTCTGGGGTGATCTGAACTGCGCCGAGTGCCAGCCCCTCACTTTTAATTCCATCACTCGGTGGAGTAAGGTGCTTACCGGACAGGCGGTAGCCCATGCGATTACTGTCTTTCTGTACCTGGTATTCACTTTGATAAAAGGTCTCAAGTGATTGTCTTGAGAACGCCTTATTCTGATAACCTTCAATCACACGCAAGTAGATAGGGCGGTTATAGTCAGGGATAAAACGAAATGAGACATACTGCCGGCTACCTTCAAGTGAGTGGTTAGCAAAGGGTAATTTGTCGCCAGCTTTGAGTGCATGCCCCTGATGGTCTACCCCTCCAAGTTTGTCTCGGCTGACCGTTGAGGTGCTGCCCAAGGTTTTCGGGACTTTAAAGCCATTTTTTACCGCAAGATAGGCACGCAGACCATTTTTAGGCAGTTTAAATTCTAACTGCTGTCCCTCACAGACTAAGAAGCTCGACCAGTTTCTCAGCGCGACGCCATCCAATTTCGCCTGCAGATCAGCCCCCGCGATGGCCATCCAACAAGGCTTAGTGATGCGAAAACGCGCTTGACCTAGGGTAATTTCAATTACGGTGCAGTCGATATGGTTTTGCAGCAGGTAGTTTGCCCAGCTAAACGCGTACTGATCAGCAGGCCCGCCTGTAGTAATACCGAGATGAGCATACCCGTAACGACCAAAGTCTGTCACGATCACGCCAGGGTGTGACTTCTCTACAATCAGTGTCATGCGCTTGCTCCAAGGTTGGTTAGCTGGCCACCTAAATCCAGAAATTCACGCTGGCTGATGCTCTTAAAGCGCACCGTGGCACCAACGGAAAACGGCGTGATCGGATCTTGCTTGGGAAGGTAAAGCGGTTGTGGGCAATTACCGATAATTCGCCAACCTCCGGGGCTAGTACTGGGGTAAACAGCGGTAAACTCATCCGCAATGCCAACACTTCCCGCGGCCACTTGTGTGCGGGGTGCGCTTAGTCTTGGCATAGAAAGCTCGGGATTCAGACCGGCCAAAAAGGCAAACCCAGGAGCAAAGCCGAGTGCTGAGACATAATAGCTTTGCTGGGTGTGTAGCTCGATGACCTGATTGAGTGACAGGCCCTTTTGTTCATAGGCTTCAATATCGTAGCCAACACTTGGGTGATAGTAGACAGGCAGTGTCAGTAGCTTGGTATTGAGATGACCAAGCTGGGCGTTGGCCACTAAGCGCTGCAGATCGGCAATAAGGACTCTAGCATCGACTCGATAAGGCAGATAATCGAGTGACAGAGTTTGGTGAGAAGGTGTCACGTTCATTAACACCTTGCTGTGTTTTTTAAGCAGCATCTTGGCCACGTGGCCAATTAAATGCGACAGCTCAATACTGAGCGGCGCTTGGAACTCGACCAATAACGTGGTTTCAGATACCTGCTGCCACTCAATTGCGACTGGTTTGATTTGATTCATCCCTGGCTTCCTTGCTGATCAATGATTTGTCGCAAACGTTGCGCGATAAGGATTGAGCTTGGGTTGTCACCATGGATACACAGGGTATCAGCATCAATCGGCAGAATTTCACCATCGAGTGTTTTGACTTTTTGATAGCGAATAATCTGATTGGCTTGGTCTAGGATCGCGTCAGGGTCGCTCAGCACGGCACCGGGTTGGGCTCGCGGTGCCAAGGTGCCGCTGGCGAGATACGCCCGGTCAATAAATGCCTCAAACAGTAGCGGCACATCATAGCGGTCGGCACAGTCGAGAAAAGGGTCCCGATTCGGTGTAGCCAGCGTCATCAGTGGCAGGTGAAAGTGGGCGACCGCTTGGCATACCGCCTCAAACAACCCAAGATCGCGCTGCATGTCGTTATACAGCGCGCCATGAGGTTTGACATGGTTAAGCGACAACCCTTGGCTATGTGCAAGAGCTGACAGGGCGCCAATTTGATAGATCAAGATATGAGATAGCTCAGTATGCTCCATCGTCATTGAGCGGCGACCAAAACCTTGCAGGTCAGGGTAGCCGGGGTGAGCCCCAACTTTTACCTGGTGCTTGCTGGCAAGCCCAAGCGTTTGAGCCATGATGTGTGGGTCTGAGGCATGAAAGCCGCAGGCGATGTTGGTTAAATCGATATGGGGCATAACGTGTTGATCGTTACCCATCCGCCAAAGCCCATAACTTTCCCCCATGTCACAATTGAGAGAAATGCTGCTCACTGTCATTTAGTGTCCTTGTACGTCCTAGTACATCTTATAACCTTAATTAGTACAATCAATATGTTAAATTAGCAACTTTCAATTTTGATGATGTCAGTCTGCGCACCTTTCGAGTGAAAGGAGGGGCGAACAAGGATGAAATTATTGCTGCAGGTGTGTTTGACTAAAGACTTAGCTCGGTCAATGCTTTACACTCACGGTCTGACAATAAAACCCCAGTTGAGGCTAGGATAAATGAACGTTTTAGTGACAGGTGGTATGGGCTATATCGGCAGCCACACTTGCATCCAGATGATTGAAGCAGGTATGACGCCTGTAATTCTCGATAACCTTTACAACAGTAAATCCAGCGTGCTTGAGCGTATTGAGCAAGTTTCGGGTGTAAAACCTGTCTTTGTTCAAGGTGATATTCGTAATAAAGGCCTGTTGGTTGATGTGATGCAAACGCACAGCATTGAAGCTGTGATTCATTTTGCGGGTCTTAAAGCCGTGGGTGAGTCGGTCGCCAAACCTCTTGAGTATTACGACAACAATGTCAATGGCACTCTGGTTTTGGTCGATGCAATGCGTGAATCTGGTGTGAAGAGCATTGTGTTTAGCTCATCAGCGACCGTGTATGGCGACCCTGCATCGGTGCCAATTACAGAGGACTTCCCAACCAGCGCGACTAACCCATATGGTCGCAGCAAACTGATGGTTGAAGAGTGCTTAACCGACTTCCAAGCTGCTAACCCAGATTGGAGCATTACCTTGCTGCGCTACTTCAATCCAGTCGGTTCACACCCAACCGGTCATCTAGGTGAAGATCCACAAGGGATCCCAAATAACCTGATGCCGTTTGTGTCTCAAGTTGCTGTAGGGCGCCGTGAATTCCTGTCGGTGTTTGGTAGTGACTACCCAACCAAAGATGGCACGGGCGTGCGTGACTACATTCACGTGATGGACTTGTCTGATGGCCATATTGCTGCGCTGCGCAAGGTGGGCAAAAAAGCAGGCCTGCATGTCTATAACCTAGGCACAGGTAATGGCTCGAGCGTATTGGAAATGGTCAAAGCCTTTGAACAGGCAAGCCAGAAGACGATCCCTTATAGACTGGTTGAGCGCCGCCCAGGCGATATCGCCGAGTGTTGGGCTGACCCTAGCAAAGCAATCAATGAGTTGGAGTGGAAAGCGACCCGTACACTGGCCGAGATGACCGAAGATACTTGGCGCTGGCAGTCAAATAACCCTAATGGGTACCCAGACGCGTAAATTATTGTTTTATTAGCAGTAAATTAAAATAAGTGGTCTACCGCCTGGCAATAGACCACTTGATCTTTAGAGACGCATGCTGCCTTCAGCCTGTCAACACCGTCTTTTCGCTATCATCTTGAGTAATAATCACCTTGACTAGGTGAGATAAAGCCAAATACCCACACCCACCATCAGGCTGCCCGCAATACGATTAAGCAATTGGACCTTTTCACTCTTGCCCAGCATACGTTTAAGGCCCTTACCACCCGTGGCGTATAGCGTCATACAAATGAACTCACATATAAGGATAATCGATACGAGCACCATTAACTGCGGTGTTAATTGGCTGGATTGATCGATAAACGGCGGTAGAAGGGAGATCATAAACGCCCAACCTTTGGGGTTAGCTATTGCGGTAATAAAGCCTTGTATAACCAGATCCCAGTCATTGCCAGATTTAACAGGAGCGGTATCGGCCGACAGAGCTAACTTGCCTTTTGAACGCCACATCTGCACCCCAAGGTAAATCAGATAGGACCCGCCAATGAACTTAAAACCAACGAATAGCCAAGGATAGTTAAGCATGATTGCCGCAATGCCAAACACCGCTGAAATTGCCACAATCGCAACCCCAGCCAACTCGCCCAGCATCATCCACAGAGTGCGGCGATAACCGATACTCATACCCAGTGTAAGGGCTAGTGTCATACACATGCCAGGGGTCACAGAGACAAAAAAGAAAGTCGGGATAAAGACAGTAAGGGCAGCAAAATTCATTACAAACAAACAGTTTAGGGTTTCAATACGGCAAGGCTAACATATTCAATTTGACAAAAACAGCCACATTTCCCGCTTGGATCAATCGAGGCAAAAAGGCGGTGACCGGGTAACTTTGGTAACCACCTTAATATAGGCTGATTGCTACGGTTAATCTGCGGCTGAATTACCGTCTGTCTTCAACGTAGAACGATATTGCAAACGCTGGAAGAGCCATCCAATTACAATTAGCGAGCCTCCCAAGCCCAAGAAACTGATGGCTCTCCAAATACCGTCTAGTACTGCGGTATCGAGTAAAAATACCTTACAGACGGCAATACCTAATGTTGCCAAGCCGACCTTTTGTAACTGAAGTTGCTCTTTGATCCCCCCTACATAAGTCGTTCCAACACCAATGAGGATAATCGCGAACGAGTAGCTAAACATCTCAGCCATTGTGGTTGGTTGAGAGAGCATCATGCTACCTTCTTGCCAGAACTGGCGGATCGAATAGAGAACCCACAGCCCCATGGCACCTGCTGCAACGCTATATAGTTGTACTGCATTAATCGGCGGTGAGAAGTATCCTTTGTATGCTGTTATAGCGAGAATCGCAGCGGGTAACACCCAACCAATCGCTAACCAATTGAAGATTGGCCAATCTGCACCAGTAACGTAGGTGTTGGTCAGTGGTTGATAGACGGTATTTAATGCTGTAAACAGCAAAGCAGCTAGGGCAAGTAAGCCCAATGAATAGTACTGATAGAATAGCTTCAAGCTTGAAGCGACTTTGGATTTTGCTTGGTAAACGACGAACAGTGCTAACGCTTGGCAAGTGAAAAGCGAAATGCTGTAGAAGCTCACCTCAGCAAAGAAGTTGTAACTGTCTAAAAGCCAATAGCTAGTTTGAGTAAAGGTTAGTAGCACTGCTAGGTGCATTGTTGTCGCATCAAACCATTCTCTAAACTCTAGGTTATATGTGCCGATGACCTGCCGGGCAACAACCAAAATCGTGATTGTCGGGACAAAGCTAGTGAGAAGCCATGCCCACTCCGGTAGCCAAGTAATTTGTAACTGGGGTAGGAAAGGCACTAGTGACAGCTTAATGATAAGTAAAGTCATCATGATTTTAATAACCGGTATCCCCGGTGAACAAAGCTTTTTCTGGCTCTGTACACTAGCAATTAGCACCTGTGTTGCGATCGTTAATGGAAGAAATTCAGGGGCGAAATAACAGTAACAAATCGCCAGAATTAAAGCGTGTACCGCAATAGAGTTCTCCATGACAAGCTGTTTGTATCGGTTAGCGACCATGAGAGATAGTGTGATTGACGTAATGCAAAAGGCCGCCCAACTGTTTAGGAACGCAGCGAAGTTATGATTGATATAGACAAGGGCGGTGATAACCAAGCATGGCAAAGTCAGTGAAGCCATCCAGTAGGCGATTTTGTGTTTGTCACCCAGCAAGTATTGGGCTTGTGCTCTTATACCAGCTATGACGACGAGCGCAGCAAAGACGAACCACACCTTGCCCGTTAACGTCTCATTGGCCACAATAAAGGCTGATACGATCGCCAGAACAATGGCCAGTACGCTAATACCATAGAAGGCTCTCGGAACAAGTTTACCTCGCAATGCAGGTATGATGAGCAGTAGTGCTGGATAAGAGAACACTAACAGGTAACCAGTGCCTAACGAAAGAGAGCGCTCCATGACTTGCGCGCTAATGGCGGTGAGCAATACTGCGGGGATCAGTGGGTGAAACAATCGCTTTGGTGCTATTCGCTTGTAGCCTAACTTTAGCTGCCAACCCATTACCGGAGTGAAAACCAACAAATAGGTACTGATTGGAACAAAGAGTAAGAACCAGGTGATGATCTGCTCTGATGAAATATTAGTCGCAATTAACAGTAGCCATAGCCCGTGAGCGATAGACACAGCAGTTGCCAGCCATTTGATTTGGCTGTAGTGCTTGGTCAAAATTCCTGCAAGTGAAATGGTTAATATGTAGCTAGTTAGTAATAGATAATTGGGTTCACTACCGCCAATCCAAAACGGTGCAGAATAGCCACCAAACAGACCAAGCGCAGCCATTAATGGCCCTAACCTAGCGGTTAACGCGAGGCAGAGCACCGCGAGTGTGGCCATTGATATCAATGCAATGCTTGGGGTGAAAAACTGATAAATCACCGTCGAGAAAATAACAGTGGCGTATAAGCCACTCATGCCCGAAGCATAAAGCGCTGCCGGTATATAAGCATCGGCTTTATCATTGAAAAACGTGGTGGAAATAGCACTGATTTTTCTATGTGCCCACTCTCCAATAGTGATAAGAACCAGAGATATCGCGGCTGCAGCTAATACTCTCGCAATGGGTGGGAAAGTGAAGTTGCTGCCAACGACCTGAACAAGGTAACCAGCACCGATCACCATGGCTAAACCACCAACCCAAACTAACCACTTATCGTGCATATGGTCAAAGCACTTTACAAGCCACGGATGTAGCTCAGTTGGCTCTGATGGCGGAATCGGTTTGAAAACAGGCTTTGGCGCGTTTGTTACTTGTGTAGATTTAGGCTCCCACGGCGATTCAATGACGAGAGAGTCTTTCACAACCGGTGCAGTTTGCGGTTGCGCTTGTGAGATCGACGCCGGCTGTGGATTTTCCTCTTGGGAGGGGAGGTGTGCTCGCTTTAGTTTCTCAACTTCTTCTTCTAACGAGCGGACATGCTGCTCAAGTCGATTCGCTTTATCATTGGCCCTAAAAGCCACAATAGGTGTGATAATGGCTAAAGAGATAGCGATTAGCCCAATCACAATGATTATTTCCATTTTTCCAATCCATACAAGTTGCGAGCGAAAGACGAAATTAGGCGTATATTAGCCTAATTAGCAAACACTGGTATTGATATGACGGCTATATTTGATAGGCAGCGCGCTCGGTAGTCGGTGCGAAACATGACAATAAGACGAAATCAACATTCAATTGAGACAGCCATCTGCTATCAACACGCTCTGTTTGCTCAATGTACTACAGAGTGCATAGAATTTAAAATCTGAATTTGGCTAATCACCAAGATTATTAGCTATTTAGCGATTTGACGATCTCTTGAAACAGCAAATAGTTTTTATCATCCATGATTGCTTGCCTTAAAAGGATAAAAGTGGGAAAACGTGTCCAAAAAGACTTGGTTTAGTGACTTAACGTCACTATTTGGTCATACTTGCCACGTAAGGTAAGCGCGCGAAAATAAAGACAGTTTAGGTCAAATCAAAATGAATAATCTTTCACAGCAACTAATGAAATACCAAGGACTCATCTTTGACATGGATGGCACCTTGCTCGATACCATGCCAGCCCACCTTGAGGCTTGGCATCAAACCGCACAAGAATTTGGCTTTGGCTTTGATCAGCGGTGGTTTCATGCGCTAGGCGGGATGCCCAGCCCCAAAATTACCCTTAAGGTGAATCAGGAGCAAGGCTTAAATCTTGATCCTCAAGCGGTGTCTCGGTTTAAAATGCAGAGTTTTGCGGCAATCCGTGACAAGGGGGCACCGATTGAAGTAACAGTAGACATCGTTAAGGCAATGCACGGTGAAAGGCCGCTGGCGGTTGGCACGGGTAGTCAGAGTGTCAGTGCCAATGAACTCATCGAGGGTGCTGGCTTGATGCCTTATTTCGAGGCAATTGTGACCGCCAACGATGTTGATAATCACAAGCCTGAGCCCGATACCTTCCTACTTGCGGCGCAAAAGATAGGCTGTGAGCCAAGTCAATGTGTCGTATTTGAAGATACCGACCTAGGCAAGCAGGCAGCCCATGCCGCGGGTATGGACTGCTTTATGGTGGTAGGTAATCAATTAGTCTTCCACCCAGTGGACTTATAAAATCTCGAGTAGTTCAACGTCAAAGATTAATACCGAAGCGGGTGGAATGGTGCCCGCACCTCGGTTGCCATAGCCCAACTCACTTGGGATATACAAGCGGAATTTATCGCCTTGTTCCATCAGCTGCAATCCTTCCTGCCAGCCTTTGATCACCTGCATCACACCAAAATCAATCGGTGTGCCACGCTCAACGGAGCTATCGAATACGCTGCCATCGATCAGTGTACCGTGATAGTGGACTTTAACACGCTGATCCGCCGTTGGTTTAATACCCGAACCACTTTGATGAAGGATCTCATATTGCAAACCAGACTCGGTGGTGATTACTCCTTCCTGCTGCTTATTCTTGTTCAGAAACTCAATCCCTTTTGCTTGGTTCAGGTCGGCTTGCTTAGAACTTTGCATATTGCGATAGAGCCAAAATAGACTCAGAGCAAGGATAACGACGGCTAGTATGGTCTTTGACATTAAAGGTTACTCCAGATTTAGTAAGTAATTGATAGTATTCGCGATATCTTGCACGTCTTCATGGGCAGAAGTGTTGATTTGATACTGTCCATTGACGATAAACGTTGGCACCGCGTTGATGCGTGCCTTAATGCTGACGTTATCAGCATGTTGGAAGAGTTCGAGTCGTTCACTATTTAGCTGCTCCTCGATGTCATAGGGGCTTGTCCAACCCTGTTGACTAAACACCAGCTCGACGGCTTGCTTTTGCTCCTCAGCCGTGACATCGGCCATTTGGATTGCTGCATACAGCTGCTCCATCGTCTCGGCGGACAGTGGCGTATCACTTTGCATCACGGCAGTATAGTAAATCAATGCGGCTATCTGGGCGCTCTCATTAAAGGTGACATGGACTTTATCAATGCTCTGACCAGTCGCTTGCTCTAACTGAGGAAGATAACCCTGCATCGCGCGGCAGTGACCACAGGTCAATGAGAATACTTTGGTCACAGGAGCCATATCATCAAGCACCACGCTCAGACGTTGGTATTGATCGCCCTCAGTTGGCACTGTTGGCTCTTCACTGCAGCCAACCAGAGTGAGGACAATAGCAAGTAGGGATACCAGGTAAAACTTTGGGGTTTTTATTGACATATTCATGCGCTATCCATCTGATTTTGTATCATTTCCTATCATACACGTTTGCGGTTAATCCGAGTATGAGATTAAAACTGCAAAATATTACTCAAGTATAATCAGCTTTGGCCGATATGATCAGAGTAGTAATTTAGTTTTGTAGACGTGGTGCTGGTGGGCGATGAAAAAAACCATAATAGTAAGTGCATTGATCTTAAGCGGTTGTGGTAGTTTCGACTCTCAAGGAGGGTATGGTAGCAATCTGCTCGATACCGCACCGAGAAACGATTATGAGGTCAAGCATCCGGAGTGGGGCGATCCACCGTACACGGTGATCACCGTGCAGCGTCAGGTTACGTCAACGACCGTTGAACACAATCAATCGAGCAGTTTAGAGCAGTTTCTACGTCAAAATGGCATTGAATATCGCTTGATCCCAGGCGAATTTGCCGTGATCCAACTTGAACCCGTGATCCAGTTTGCGACCGATTCTGCTCAAATCAACCCTCAATCACGTCAATGGTTAGATAGGCTGGCACGCCACCTCGCAACAACGCCAGAGATTGAGGTTGTCATCGATGGCCACACCGATAACGTTGGTCTAAGCCGTTATAATGATCAACTTGCGCAAAAACGCGCCGAGTCTGTCGAGCAAGCACTGGTTAGCCAGCGTGTGACAAGACAGTCTATCTATACGCGCGCCTTTGGTGAGACAATGCCCAAGTGCAGTAACACCTCTTCTGCCGGTAAGCAGTGTAATCGCCGGGTTGAGATTAAGTTCATTTATCCCGCGGGATAGATGAAATGTTTGCATCTAAAGATAGCCACACAGTTGTGCTTTACTTAGGCAAGCGATCGTTTTAGCGTCGGTGAGTTGATTCGTTTTGATAAGCTCTTGAAGGTGCTGCAGAGGTAGGGTTTCGACCTGGATTATCTCGTCATCGTCCAGTGCGCACTCGCCGTGTATGCTCGCTCCCTTAGCAACGAATAGATGCTGGATCTCATCACAAAAACCCGCCATGGGCGTGACTTGACCTAATGGCAAAAACTGCTCAGCAACACAGCCGGTTTCTTCAAGCAGCTCTCGCTGTGCGCAGGCTAACGGGCTTTCACCTTCTTCAATGGTTCCGGCAGGCAGTTCTACTAACCACTTTTTCAGCGAAGGGCGATACTGATTAACCACAATTATTTCACCTTCAGCATTGATGGGTAATACCACGGCAGCGCCAGGGTGTTGAATATTGGTGTGAGTGATCTGCTTGCCATTGGGCAGGACGACCTCTTCTTGCTCTAAACGGATAGACTTCCACTGATGAATAAGACGACTCATGTCCTTACCACGCTCACTGACAACATAAACTTGCCTCCACTCTAACTACAAAAGTCAGCAATAAAAAGACTAAGGGAGTAAAATCCCAGCGCTTATTCCATTTTTGACCCGTTTCACACAATGGTGTGATGTGCAATTTCAAAATTACAAACAAAGATTGTGTTGTTCACACTTTTATTCATACATTTATCTGTGTCACATTTTGTTACACAGCATTGGCCAATTTCCATCACAACTGAGCAGCTATTTCAAGCGCTTGCCTTGTCAGCCTCGGTCCCACCTAGAACTAAAGTTGTAAGTGCAGGGTTGGGAATGTAGCTATAATGTTAATTGAAAACAAAGATAAAATGAGCAGTAATAAAAGGAAAGTGGATGTTGAAGCCAGTCTCTACGTCACATGCAAATAAAGCATTGTTATCAGAGCGAATCAATAAGCTTGCCAAGGGCTTATCGGATGGCGTGTATGAGCGTGAGCGCACGATCAAAATGTGTTTACTGGCGGCATTATCTGGTGAGAGCGTGTTTTTGCTCGGTCCGCCGGGAATCGCAAAGAGTCTTATCGCCAAACGTCTTATCCAAGCGTTTGAGGACTCGAGCTATTTTGAGTATTTGATGACGCGTTTCTCAACGCCTGAGGAAGTGTTTGGTCCACTGAGCATCCAAGAATTGAAGGACAACGGCCGCTACGTGCGCCTAACCCAAGGGTATTTGCCCACCGCCCAAGTGGTCTTCCTTGATGAGATATGGAAGGCAGGGCCGGCAATCCTGAACACCTTGTTAACCGTGGTAAACGAAAAGACCTTCAAAAATGGCAGTGAAATAGAACCAGTGCCAATGCGTTTGTTGGTCTCGGCTTCCAACGAACTACCAGATGAGGATAGCGGCCTCGATGCGCTTTACGATCGTATGTTGGTGCGTATCTTTGTCGACCGAATTCAAAACAAGCAAAATTTCCGTTCGATGTTGACCGTTGGCACTCCGCAAGAAGTACAACTCGAGCCAGGGTTGGCCATTACCGATCAAGAATATCATGACTGGATGCGCGCACTACAAGATATCCCACTCGACGAGCGCACCTTTGAAAAGCTCTATACGGTTAAGACAGCACTCGAACAAGATCCTCAAGCCATTCAGCTTGGCGAAGAGCAGATGTACGTCTCGGACAGACGCTGGAAAAAAGCGATTAAGCTGCTCAAAGCCAGCGCGTATTTTAATGGTCGAGATACCATTAACCCACTGGATCTACTGCTACTCGAGGACTGCCTATGGAACAGCCCAGAGTCCCGACAGGTAGTCCATCAGGTGATGCGAGACTATGCCCTTAACCATGCTTTTGACCAACAAGAGGTGGAGTTACAGGTCAACAGTTGTCGTGAGGATTTGCATGACATCCAAGAGGAGATCAACCAAGCCTTTAGTATGACCCTCAATCATGAGGCTGCCTCTAGAATTTTGAAAAAGACCAGTATGTCTTATGACCTGAACCAGGCCAAACTGTATAAGGTCGGCGTGATTGGCAATCTGGCCAAACTGGTGTTGCTACAAAGCAATATGTCCGTTTCTGATGTCGATAAGGGCGATACACAATGGGTCTACGTGCCGAAAAATGATCTTGAAAAGTTGGTCAAAGAGGGAAGTGGAGAGATTTTTGGCTACGTAAACACTAAATCTCAAGTCACCAAACTGCGTTTCGACCTTGATGCTCAGGAGCGTTTGGTGATCAAAGATCTCGCCAATCGCTCAGTGCTGGTCGGATTAGCGACTACCCAACCTATAGAGACCGACAACTATGCCGAGTGGCTTGAGCGCTGCAAGGCGATTAATCACCAAGTGCAATCGATGCAACACCATGTTCGTCAAGTGAGCTCGGATTTTCGCGGAGCATTACCGCATAATTTCCTCGATCAAGACATCTTGCTGGCAATGGAGTCTGGGTTGCAGTTGATAAGTGAGCAAGCCGAGGGCTTTGCCGAAGAGTGTGACAACATCATTAAGCGTATTCACGCGTTCCCAGAGTTTTTTAGGTAGAGAGGTGGCGTATGTTGGGTGCAGATAGTGTTAATTTAGCCTTGATGGTAGCGGAATCAGGCATCATCGACACCGCGATTAATGATGTCATGGCTCGCTCGCAAATGGTCGTCATGGCCGAAAATCGCGGCGTCTCGACTTCGGTTAAAAATCACTTGATGAAATGGCGCACGTCGGTCAAAAAACGCATCACTAAGGTGTGCGAGACAGAGCGGTTCAAGACAGAGCTTGCCCTCTATCAACAAGTGATCCATTGGAACGAATCTCAGTTTGATACTGAGATTGAAAGTGTTGTTAAACAACTCGAGTGGCATTCTGCCTTTTACGTCAAAGCCCGCAAGCTGCTCGACGATAACAAGATAAAACACAACCCGATGTTCCCGCACTTTTTTTGTGACCAATGGTATCAGCATCTTAAGGCGGCATTAAAACAAGCGCAGGTTTCAGAGCTAGAAGCCAACAAAGAAAAGGTGCTCGACGATCTCTATCAACGCATAGAGACCATTCAAGAGATGGATGGCATCACCAGTGCGGGTGACGAGGAGAGTATTGGACGTTTATGGGATATGGCGTCGGCTAAACTCAAACGCAGCGATGTTGGTCAACTGAAACAGTACGCCGATTTCCTTAAGAAAAATCCTGGTCTGCAAGCCATTGCTACCTCTCTTGGCCGAATGGCGGGCGAGGTAGATGATCCGGCCTTAACCACACTGCCAGATGAGACACTGGAAGTGGTCGAGGAGAGCAGTGATGAGGTGGCCGATGATATTGTTGGTGTGCATCAAAGTGATGACCTTAACCGCTTACTGCCTAATGAGACGATGTTTTTAACCCATCCAGAGCTAGAAGTGGTGTTTTATCAGCACCTGATTGACAAGCGTTTGATGAATTATCGCGTTAAGGGTAAAGCGCGCACTATCCGTAAAGTGGTGGCGCATAAGCCTGACCACGCCGCTGGTGAGATAGAGAAGGGACCGTTTATTCTCTGCGTTGATGCCTCTGGTTCAATGAAGGGCTTTCCGGAAAAAAGTACCAAGGCAATGGCCTACGCTCTAATGCAAATTGCCTTGGCAGAGGGACGAGATTGCTTTGTGATGCTGTTCTCTACCGAACAGATCACTTACGAGCTAACCAAGCAAGATGGTTTGCAAGAGATGGCGGATTTTCTTAGCTATACCTTCTATGGCGGCACGGATATCGAGCAGGCGTTGATTCGTTCGATGGAAATGCTCCAGACCGAGCGCTATCGTAACGCGGATGTGTTAGTGCTCTCTGATTTTATTGCGCCAACGCAATCCGAGGAACTTGAGCAGCGGGTTAATGATTTAAAGCAGCGCCATTTTCGTTTTCATGCGGTGTGTGTCTCGCGTTACGGCAATCCAGAGCTCACTGAGATGTTTGATCACTGCTGGCATTACGCGCCGAGCATGTTGGAAAGATTTACCAAGCGACACTAGCATCGCTGACTATATCAGCACATTGTAGAGTATTTGTTCGATTGGGCATAAACTGAAAAAAACCATTGACTGACACAGTGAAGCAGGTAAAGTACACGCCATCGAATCGGTGGGGCACACGATTTCTGGGTTTCAGTCGTTGTGGGTTCATATAGATTTGATGGCAAATCAAATGAGGCGTGTTGGCAGAGTGGCTATGCAGCGGATTGCAAATCCGTGGACCTCGGTTCGACTCCGGGACGCGCCTCCATTTCTTTGAAGCTTTTCTTTGTCTTGCAAAAATCTACCTTTCATCAAAAAAGTCTTTGTTCCGAATATACTTGCTCATCAGGTGGTAGGAAAAAGGGCGCATAATCCAACTTAACACTGAACGTCCAAAGCGAATCAAGCTCGGCGTGTTTTCGTATATCCGTCCATTGTATAACCACAACATTTTACCTACGTGCCAGTAGACCAAAGGCAGCGGCGGCATAAATGTGACCATATCTAAATCGCAGCAGATGCGGTAGGTCTTGTGCGATAAGCGATAATGTTTCCTGAAATTCCAGTCGCCAATCGACGGTTGACCAAAAGTTACAATCCTCTTGATCGATTTAGGGTACTTTGTCTCAAGATAGTCGCCAAACACGCAGCCGATCGCGCCTCCAGACGAGTGCCCGGTAATGGCGATACGCTTTCCTTGCTCGATGAGGGGAACCAATGTCTGTTCAAGCCGCTCTAGTACCGTTGCACCAAGGCGATCTTCGTTGCGTGAAGGCTGACTCTCTTGATTGAGAAGATAGTAAAATCCTGCGTGGATACGATAATTAAGCCCAAGCGACTGGCAACTGCGCGTCCAAAGGGCGAAGTTAAGCAACCAATCGAGCGCGCTGTGAGAGCCCTTGATCACCACCACTACTTCTTTACTGCTTTTACTCCACAGTACCCGTACCAGCGTTTTGCCAAATTTGTTCTTGATGATGCGTTGTCCATTTGGATCGAAACCGTAGCGTGTTTGCTTAAAAACACGTGGATAGGCGAGACTGCACAATACGGCATAACGTTCATACTGATAACGTTTTAAAGGTTTCATCACATCAGGGCAGGTCATTTAGGCAAATTACACATTAATAAAGCTGTGTGAATTTGTGATGACATTGATTATCACAACAATCGCTCAGCGTTTAGATTGATTAACATCTGCCCTAATCGGTGCGCCTTTATACTGCGGAGTCGCCTTTTTAACCATATGAATAAAAAAGATAAAAATTAAGTTGACCTAGAATCTCAATCCGTTAAAGTACGCCTCGTTCTCGCGGCTCAGGCCTCTAGAGCAGATGGTGTTGCCATCGCATGATTGCGTTGCCCTGGTGGTGGAATTGGTAGACACAAGGGATTTAAAATCCCTCGACGTTCGCGTTGTGCCGGTTCAAGTCCGGCCCGGGGCACCATCACAATCAATGAGATTGAGCGCTATAAAGGCGCCTTGGCAGAGTGGCTATGCAGCGGATTGCAAATCCGTGGACCTCGGTTCGACTCCGGGAGGCGCCTCCATTCTCTATCGCAACATGGCGGGATGAGAATTGGCGAAAACTCATTGAATAAAACTGAATTAACTCTATGTTAATCACCAAAGGCGTGTTGGCAGAGTGGCTATGCAGCGGATTGCAAATCCGTGGACCTCGGTTCGACTCCGGGACGCGCCTCCATTCTCTCTTACTCGATGAGTCGGAGACAGAGCAGTAACAAGCTCACCTCAAGCAAGATTAACTCATGTTAATCATCAAAGGCGTGTTGGCAGAGTGGCTATGCAGCGGATTGCAAATCCGTGGACCTCGGTTCGACTCCGGGACGCGCCTCCATTTTTATTCCCGATTATGTATCAAATGAATTCGTTTTCTTAGTGAACTTGTGTAGGCTTTTAATGCAACTCAGTCCGAATGCGACCCAGTTTGATCGCGACCCGGACCAATTCATTGTTCGTAACCGAGTCGCAATTGCCTCTATTAAGACTGAGCAAGCCACTGTTCAAATTGCTGTTTTGGCAGCGCACCGTTGATCACATTCACTCTTTGACCCTGTTTAAACACCATGATGGTTGGGATACTGCGGATACCAAATCTTGCCGCAAGCTGTTGCTGCGCCTCGGTGTCAACTTTAACAAAGCGGGTTTTCGCTTGCTGCTCCGCCGCTACCTGTTCAAATACAGGAGCAAAGCTCGTGCACGGGCCACACCATGGTGCCCAAAAATCCACGACCACGGTTTGGTCACTTTTTAATAGCGCATCAAAATTGTCTATCGTAGCTTCGACAGGCTTACCATCAAGCAAAGGAGATTGACAGCGACCGCATTTAGCGACCTGGTTAATTTTATCCTCTGGTACTCGATTCAATCCCTGACAATGCGGACAACGGGTGTTGAATGTGTTCATTAGTGGTTCCTTTTTTACAGCTTAGGCTTTGTTGGGTATATACTTATAAGTGTTTGAGAAGTCGAAGTTCATCGTTCGCAGTATAGACTAGTGATTTGACTCTATTTTGCAATCGTCTCTCGATTGGAAATACCAATTACAACGATAAGTAGGAACTGATTGACTATGTACTACGCAGAGATCACTGGGTGGGGGAAATGTCTACCACCTGCTGTATTAACTAACCAAGACTTAAGCTCATTTATGGATACCTCTGACGAGTGGATCCAAACCCGCACTGGGATCAGTTCTCGTCGTATTAGCCATGTTAATACATCGGACCTAGCTACAGTGGCCGCGCAGCGTGCGCTTGATTGTGCAGGGCTTGCGCCTGAGGACATTGACCTGGTCATAGTGGCAACATGCTCTCCGGATTCATTGATCCCCAATACCGCTTCTAAGGTGGCACAAAATCTAGCGATCAGCAGTGCTGCTGCGTTTGATCTAAATGCGGCATGCACGGGTTTTCTATATGGCCTTGAGACTGCAACGCGTATGATTCAAGCAGGCAATTACCAACACGCCTTGATTATCGGGGCGGAGCGCTTGTCGTTTTTTATCGACTGGACCAAGCGTGACACCGCGGTACTGTTTGGTGATGGAGCAGGCGCCGCGGTGGTGTCTCGAACCGAGCAGGTACTCGGCCTGCAGAGCGCAAAAATTGGCTGTGATGCCAAGGGGCGCGATATCTTGTCGGTACCCAAGTTTGGTACCTCAATGGAGCGGTTTGACCCAGAAAACGGTTACTGGGACTTCAATTTTGTTGGTAAGGAGATTTTCAAGCGCGCGGTTAAAGGGATGGGGGCAGCCACTGGTGAGGTGTTACGCCAAGCGAAGTTAACCCAAGAGCAGGTCGATGTGGTTGTGCCACATCAAGCCAATATTCGCATTATCCAGACCTTATGCGATCTGTCTGGTATTCCCCAAGACAAAGCGTTCATCAATATTCAAAATTACGGTAACACATCAGCAGCGACGATACCAATCGCGCTTTGTGAGGCGGTTGAGCAGGGTAAAGTGCAACCCGGCAACACGCTGTTGCTGGCGGCATTTGGCGCGGGCTTAACTTGGGGGGCTGGGATCATCCACTGGGGCGAGCGAACTCAGCCTATCAATCACAGTACGGCACAGTTGCCTGACTGTACTCAATCCGCGACAGAGCTTATTGATCGTGCGATTAAGCACTGTAAGCAGTATGCCGCGAATAATCCCTCGTGAATCGCTTTGATAGACGTGACGGATCAATAGTGGATTAGCCAAGATTAGAAATAGTAGTGCAGTATAGACCTGGCTCACCTTTTGGTGAGCTAGTTTTTGTTGGTAACTTGTTACGCCATATTGCGCTTGTGAATAAAAATTGCCCGACAATTGCACCAGTTCTCTCTTGTTGTGAATAATTATTCTTCGCTGCGGGTTAACTTATCGCCGCGTGTGAAACAAACTCTAAACATAAGAAAATCTAATCCGAAAGGAGAGTTTTTGTCATTATTTACAATGCAATTAATCACTTATGATTGTGTCAACAAGGTGACCGAATATTGAGGAGTTAGGTATGGCACAAGCAATGCAAATCGATGCAATCGTAGTTTCAAGTCCTAAGGAAAGCAGAAGCTACTCGGTTAACTTCAAAGGATTGATTAAACACTTATTGGACATTTTGTTTGTCGATAATACGCCGCGCAGCTACTACGCAAGCGACCTTTCAGGGCATATGCAGAAAGATATTGGGCTTTATCGCTAACCGAGCCAGACAAAAAAGCCAGTTCATCGAACTGGCTTTTTTACGTTTGAAGGAGGTGACCCTGAGCGAGCTCACCTCTCTTGCGTGTCAGAGTGCTTATTTCTTACGACAAAACTCGCAGCGAAGCCAGATAGATTGGCCTTCGACTTTACCAGAGAAGAGATCAGGATCATCTTGAGCAAGACCAATGCCACGCACCACGGTACCTTGCTTAACAACCATGCTTGAGCCTTTTACTGGCAGGTCTTTGATGATTGTGACATCGTCACCTTTTTGTAGCTCGACGCCATTGCAGTCTAGGTGTTTATCGTCTGCTGACATCCCTTTCATTGCCCAAGTCATGGTGTCTTCTTCCATGTACATCATGTCCAACGCATCTTGAGCCCAAGACTCGCTGTTAAGACGAGTCAGTTGGCGCCACGCCAATACCTGTACTTGAGGTACTGGGCTCCACATGCTGTCGTTAAGACAACGCCAGTGGTTAATATCTTTTGGCGCTTCAATCTCAGACAGACACTTGTCACACAGCATTGCTGCGTGGTCAACGGTAATCGTTGACTCTGGCGGAACCGCATAAGCTGTAAGAGAGGTTTCTGCGCCGCAAAGTTCACATTTTGATTCGCAACGTTGTAATAGAGTCGCTTCTGTAGACATGATTATCTTACCTAACATTCAATTTGGGTCGGATTATAGCGGAAGTCAGGCAAAGATGCTGGTAAAAGTTATCTATTCCAGCTAGATAAATGAGCAAAAGTTATACTGTCACTCATCTCTTTACGCTTAAAACACAGGCAGTTAGCAAAAGAAACAAATTTCACTGACAATACAAGCTAGCCTGGCACTTGGCAATTTGGTTTGCCACCGGCGGCAGGCGGCACCTTGGCGATTTGCTCACGCAGGTCCTTGATCCGGGTTGAATGAGATGGATGGGTGGAAAAAAACTCTGGTGGCTGAGAACCACCGGAGGCTTTAGCCATATTTTGCCACAATGAGACACTGGCGGTGGGCGTGAAGCCAGCACGTGCCATAAGATCTAAGCCTATAATGTCGGCTTCAGACTCTTGGGCTCGACCATACGGTAAGATCACCCCGTATTGAACGCCAAGCCCAAGTGCAGCCATAGTCATTCCCCGATATTCACCAGCCCCGCTACCCGCAAGGGCGACATCGGTGATCTGCAAACCAACATTGGCTAACTGACTTTGTGAAAGGCGCTCATTACTGTGGTCTGCCAGCACATGCGCAATCTCATGGCCAATCACAGTGGCTAGCTGATCTTGGTCTGTAGCAACATTAAGCAGACCCGTGTAAACACCAATTTTCCCACCTGGCAACGCAAAGGCATTAACCTGCTCACTGTCAAAGACAACGACCTCCCACTCAGTAAACGCGGGCTGGGGTGGAACATAGGCGGTAATTGCATTGGTGACACATTGAACATAAGCATTGACTTGCTTATCTTTACTAATCGCGAGCTCTTGCTTCATTTGTTCAAATGACTGTGAACCCAGCGAGCTCATGTCCGAGTCGGAAAACAAGATTATCTGGTTACGTCCGGTTGGCGACGAGCTACACGCAGTTAAGGCGATACCTAAAGCGATAAAACAAAAGCGGATCCCGTTAGACATTATCAATCTCCGTATTGATATAGTGATACAACTTCTCTTACCATTATGGCTAACCTACAAATGATGGACAAGTTGCTATGGCATTCAACGACCTAGATTCACTCAATCCAAGCCAAACGATATGGAAACAACGCGCTGACTTAGATGCGCTCAATCAAATGTCTCACAACACCTTGGTCGAACATCTCGAAATCCGCTTTACTGAGATCACCGACAACTCAATCAGTGCTACGATGCCAGTATGTCACTTCACCCATCAGCCTTTTGGCCAGTTGCATGGCGGTGCATCGGTTGTCTTGGCCGAGACGGTAGGCTCGGTGGCGGCCAATTTATGTGTTGATGAGGGGTACTACTGTGTTGGGTTGGACATCAACGCCAATCATCTGCGGGCAAAAAGTGAGGGGGTTGTGACCGGAACTGCGCGTGCTATACACCTCGGTCGTTCAACGCAGGTTTGGCAAATCACCATTGAGGATGAAGAGCAGCGCGCGATCTGTGTCAGCCGCCTGACTATCGCCGTTAAACAGCGCTAAGCGATTTCCGAGCTATTAAACGTTTTATTAGAGCAATTTAACCAGAAAAATAAGAAGTAATAATGAGCAGTCCACGCCTTAGAGTCCAGTTTGAAACCTTGTTTGAGCACTTTGCAGGTCAAGACAGTCAAGTCAGGATCGAAGAGATCACTGAGGTTTTGTTCTGCACCCGACGTAATGCGCGCATTGTGCTAAATAAGATGGATGAAGAAGGGTGGATAGAATGGCATCCGGCACCGGGTCGAGGCAAGTTGTCACAACTCAACTTTAAGCGCAACCGGACCGATGTCAGTCGCCACTTGGCCTTGCGCTACCTAGAAGAGGGTAAAATTGAGCACGCACTCGGGGCGATGAACAACGACTCAGCAAAATTAGCTCAAGTCATTGAGGGTTACTTGGGAGTTCAGCACCGTCAGGGTGAGCAAGTGATCCGCCTACCTTACTATCGCCCGTTATCAATGCTCAATCCAAGAATGCCAATGCGCCGCTCTGAGCAGCATATCGCCCATCAGATTTTTAGTGGTTTAACTAGACTAGACGATAATGACCAATTAGCGCCTGATCTCGCACACACTTGGGAAACCATCTCCGATTTACAATGGCGATTTTATTTGCGTCCCAATATTCGCTTTCATGATGGCAGTATGCTCACTACGCAGCACATCGTAGAAAACCTCAATGAACTGAGGCAGTTTACTCTGTTTGAAACCATCGAGAGCGCTACATCGCCATCACCCTTGGTGGTCGATGTACATCTAAACTCTCCTGATCTGCGTTTACCGCTACTGTTGGCTGAGACCTGTGCCAAGATAATACCCCATAAGTTAGAAAGAAATGACGAGTTCGATCTGGCACCTATTGGCAGCGGGCCATATAAGGTGGTGAGAAACGATGAGCAGAAGTTGGTATTGCAGGCCTTTGATGGCTATTTTGGTTATCGCGCCTTGGTGGACACGGTTGAAGTGTGGGTGATTGATGAGGCGTATTCCAGTCTGGTTTATCCAAGTGTCTCGAACCCAATCAAGCCCACCAACAGTAATATGGAGCAGAGTGTTGAGCTCGACCCTGGCAGTATTTATTTGCTGCTTAACCAAAGGACAGGGGTAGCAAAGGACCCTCGCTGGTCAGAATATTTTTCTAATAAATTCAATGCTCTAAGTCTATTTCGTGAGCTGCCAAGTGACATTGTCACCAAACTTGGCGTTCTTCCCGCCCATGGTCTAAAGCCAGGATGGTTGCACCACACAGATTGTGACCTCAGCATCGAGCCACCAAGCCAGCGGGTGATCAGGCTCGCCTATCATGACCGACATCCAACCTATCCGCACTTAGTTAAAGCGCTAGAGCAGCGTTTGAAGCAGGATGGTTTAAGCGTGGAGCTGTCAGCCTATAACCTAGAGCCTGAAGACACCGAAGAGATTGATATCTGGATTAAGCCGATGAGTATCGCCAATCATCGCGATGATGCATTGGCCGGTTGGTTGCTCGACTATGGTGATATCGAGCGCTTGAGCAGTGATGAAAATTTCCGAAAGTGGAAGGAGCTGATCTCATCATGGCGTGAGTGCGAATCGCAGCCCTTTCCCGCCCATCAATTGGGCAAGGCTCTGATTGAGCAGCGCCAGATCATTCCGCTGTTCCACTGTTGGTTGGGTGTCAATCAAGAGCAATGCGGTGCACTGCAAAATGCACAATGTAATGCGCTTGGATGGTTTGATTTTAGTCAGGTATGGGTTCGCCCAGATCGTTAGTGAACAGAATAAGGAAGAGTGGAGTGATTAGTCCAATAACACTGGAAGCACTGAGTATTCTTGATGCCATCGAGCGCAGAGGTAGTTTTGCCGCCGCCGCGAATGAACTCAATCGCGCACCATCGTCACTTAGCTATCAAATTCAAAAGCTTGAGCAAGATCTTGATATCACCATATTTGATCGCTCCGGTCATAAAGCCAGCTTTACTCAAGCCGGAAGATTGATCCTCGAACGTGGCAGACTCATTCTCGAACTGACAGGCAACATGGTTGAGGAGGCCAATATCATTGCCAATGGTTGGGAGCTGGATTTGACCATTGCCTATGATGGTATTATTCCGATTTCGAGCTTTTTCCCTGTAATCGAAGCGTTAGGCCAGCAAAGCCAAACCCGGATTAAGCTTCAAGAAGAGATCTTAGCCGGCGCGTGGGAGTCTCTGAGTAGTGGGCGTAGTGACCTTTTGATCTGCCCAGCGATTGAGGGCATCAGCCAAGATATCAAGGTACAGACGATAGGGAGGCTATCGATGGTATGGGTGGCTGCGGTTGATCATCCCGTGCATAAACGCACCTCTGAATTTGATGACCAAACCAGGCTCAAGTATCGCGTTATCGCAATCTCAGACACCGCACGAGAGCAGCCTACGATGAGCATCAATGTCCTAGACAAGCAGCCGCGCCTAACGGTCACTAACTTTGCCAGCAAACTCGATGCCTTAGTGGCTGGCTTAGGTATTGGTACTTTGCCTGAGCCTGTGGCGCGTAAACTGATTGCACAAGGCCAGCTGCAACAGATCGATGGGGCAGTGTCACGGCCGATAGACATAGTACTTGCCTGGCGTCGTAACCAATTGGGCAAGGCTAAGTCATGGTTAATCAAATACTTGAACAAGCATTGGCAACTTGGCAGTTAAACTAATCGTCCAGTGGGAGCACCATGTCAGCGGTGCCGTCTTCAAAATCAATCGACACGGAGAAACCCAGTGATTTAGCCAGATTGAGCATGCCTTGATTGGTGGGCATCGTCATACCGCTGATCTTGGCTGTACGATGATCTTTACAGTAATCAACGATCCGGCTGAGTAATAGCTTCCCTAGGCCCATGCCTTTCTGATCAGATCGGATCAGCACCGCAAACTCAGCATCAAGGTTATCTGGCATGATCATCGCTCTTGCCACCCCGAGGATCTCGGTCGGTGGTGATAAGGTTTGGGCGACAAAGGCCATCTCTCGATCATAATCAATCTGGGTTAGCGCGGCCAAAGCCTCATGGTTGAACTCACCCACCTCGGTAAAGAATCGTTTGTAGAGATCCTCGTTAGAGACTTGGGAAATAAACTTATCATGCAAGGGCTCATCTTCTGGCTTGATGGGTCGCATCAACAGTTGACGCCCATCTTTTAGGGTGATGAGCTGCTCTAGTTGATTAGGGTAAGGTTTGATTGCGAGCCTTTGTTGGGTATCACCGTCAAAGGCTTTGATACACATATCTGCATCGACAATACACACCTTGCTGCCCTTAATCATTAGTGGATGGATATCCAGTGTATTAAGCTCTGGGTTATCGACCACCATTTGTGAGATGGTGGCAATAAACTCTGCTAGTGCATCAATATCAATCGGCTCCGGACGCTTTTGCAGTCGGATCACCCCAGCTTTGACTGCGCGAATAATGAAATAGCGTGCCAATGCAGTATTGAGTGGAGGAAGGGCACACACTGAATCTGTAACAGGATTCCACTCCGAACCGCCTTGTCCTATCAGTAAAACCGGGCCAAATAGTGCATCGGTGTGAACTTTAAGGCGGATCTCTTCAGAGCCAGCCGAGTTGGCCATCGCTTGGACTGCGACACCATCAATGTTGGCACTTGGGTAGGTTAACTGGGCACGATCAAGTATTGCATTGGTCGCAGCAGAGACCTCATTGGCGTCGCGCAGTGACAACATGACCCCATGGACATCCGATTTATGAGCAATGTCCGGTGAGAGGAGCTTTATCGCGACCGGATAACCAATCTGCTGCGCAAGATGAGTAGCTTCGCTTGCATCAATCGCCACCCAAGTTTCTAGTAAGTCAATCTGGTAGAGTTCAAATAGCTTGCGCAGATGGTGGCTTTCAAGCTTAACCTCATTGTTGTCAGTGAGCTGGTTATTAAACCATTGCCGGGCGGCTGCCAAGGCTTGCTCTCCGATCATCTCGAGCGAGGTCGGCGTTTGCATTAACTGTTTTTGATTGCGCCGGTATTCGACAAGATGCATGAAAGCTGTCACTGCGCTCTCAGGAGTGCGGTAGGTGGGAATTTTAGCCGTAGTGAACAGATTGCGAGCGTTTTTAGCGGTTTGCTCACCTGTCCAGTTGGTAAAAATATTCAGTCGATGCGCCTTTTGTTTATTAGCGTGAATCACTTTTACAATCGCTCTTGCGGTCTCCTCACTGTCAGAAACTGCAGAGGGTGTATGCATGATCAGTAGTGCATCAAGCTCACGACTATCAAGAAGCGTCTCAACCACTTGACTAAAGCGTTTACTGGTTGCAT
This sequence comes from Vibrio sabulosilitoris, assembly GCF_055391395.1. Lineage (NCBI taxonomy): Bacteria > Pseudomonadati > Pseudomonadota > Gammaproteobacteria > Vibrionales > Vibrionaceae > Vibrio > Vibrio sabulosilitoris. The sequence goes on along the minus strand of NZ_AP029600.1, from coordinate 1,026,911 downwards.
CGCCATGAATATCGATTGGGTTGCGACCGCTCCAGCCTGGCACCAGCTTGCTCAGCCTTGCGATCATATCGGGGTCTTCAATGCTGGCAAGTTTACCACCAAGATGAATCAGTTTATCTGTGGCAATAATCGATGGCCCGCCTCCATTGGTAACAATCATCAATCGCTCACCACGCAAAGGGGTTGGGTGGGCTAAGGTTTCAACTGCAGCAAAAAGCTCGTGCGTGCTGTGAACGCGCAGCATACCTGAGCGCTTGATGGCCGAGTCATAGATGATATCCATTGACATAGGGGTAGAGTAGTAGTCTTGCAGTGAGGTCAAACCTTCATGGCTGCGGCCTGCTTTTAATACCAGTACCCGACGATTACGTGATGCCGCTCGAGCTGCGGAAATAAACCGCCGGGCATCCAAAATCGAGTCAACGTAGAGAACAATAGCCTGAGTTTTGCTATCAACCGATAGATAGTCAAGCAGTTCGTCAAAGCCGATATCACTGCCATTGCCAAGCGATATAAACGCTGAAAATCCAATGTTTTGTGCATTAGCCCAGTCAAGCACTGTGGTGCACACGCCCGCAGATTGCGAGATAAAGCCGATCGAACCTGCTTGTGCTGGGAGAGGGGAAAAAGAGGCGTTAACCCCTAACCAAGGTAGCATCATGCCCAAGCTGTTCGGGCCGAGGACTCTGATATTGTGTTGTTTTGCCAGGTTTTGTACTTGCTCGGCGAGCAAGGCATCTTGCTGATCAAAGTGAGTCGCCAAGATCACAATTGATTTCGTTTGCTTGGCACTCAAGCTCGGGATAAGGTCGAGATTGACTTCATTGTTGGTGCACAAAATGGCAATATCTGGTGAGAGCGGCAAGTCCTCAATGGATTGATAGGTATACACGCCACACACCGACTTGTGCTTGAGTGAGACGGGCATGATCGTACCTGCAAAACCTGCTGAAAGTAGATTTTTCATCACGATATTACCGGCGCGATGGGTGGTTGCTGAAGCACCAATTACCGCAATAGTTTGGGGTCTTAATAAGTAATCAAGTGAACGTGCCATATCGCCATCTCCGCACAGTGTTTGTATGAAGAATAAGCGCTTAACAAAGCAACTGCTATCACAAGGGCTATCAATGTGCCTTAGTTCACAATGTGCTGTTATTAAATGAGTTTGCTCGCTTGATTCTGTGCCTTGACAGGGGCATCATTGATGTAATTTATAAAAAATAGTCAGCTGAGTTTTTCAATGAAAAAAATGCTTGTTGTCGGTTTGAGCTCGCTTGCTGCAGCTTGTACATCGAATACCTATGTCACAGACGTCAAATCCGAGTCTTATGTCGAAGATTATACCCTGACCAAAGAGGCAGCCATTGTCGAAATAGAGGCACAATCAGCGCAAAGATCGATAACTAAGACTGAAACTGTGGTTGAAACGCAGCGTAAGCAGGTAGCCAAGCCAGTGCTTGTTACCCCACCGAGTGATGATCAGCAGCAAAAGCAAATTCGCTATGGCTATACCATTCAAGTGGCGGCAATGAGCAGTCAGGCCAAAGTCGATAATTTGCTCAAGGCATTTACCGACAGCACGCAGCCAGTGTGGCAAAATGATAAGGTCGTCGATGGCGTGAAGTGGCATACGGTTCTTTACGGTGATTATGCAACCCGAAAAGAAGCGGTGAATGCGATAACGGTTTTGCCTGAACCAGTGCGTCGTCTAAAACCATTTGTGAAGAGCATTGATGCGATAAAAAACTCTCAATACCCAGAATTAAGTAAGCTTAAGTAACTAAACCAAAGCAACTTTTACTAAATTTATCGGGTACAAGCCAAAGAACCATAAGGTCCTTTTGTCATTTTCAGGTCAATAATCGCCTAAGAAGTATGCGTTTGGGAAAAACAATTGCATTTTGTGGTTGGTAAACATGTCACAACACCGCGTTTCCGATTATCATGATCTTAAGCAACTCCAAACCAATGATATTATGACAACACGTAAATCTATTCTTTTACTTTGTGGTGGTGACTCTTCTGAGCATGAAGTGTCTCTGGTGTCTGCAGGTTATCTGCAAGCTCAACTTGAGTCGACCAAGCAGTATTCTGTGTATAAGGTCGAGATTAAAGACGGAGAATGGCGCACCGATAGTGGTGAGCTAGTTGCTCTTGAGACCAGCTCCAAGACGCTGGTTGGCGATCAGCTTGCTGTGAAGATCGATTACGTTGTGCCATGTATTCACGGTTTTCCTGGAGAGACGGGCGATATTCAATCGTTGCTCAAGATGGCTGATATCCCATACCTCGGTTGTGATGCTGAAGCAAGTACCAATAGCTTTAACAAGATCACCTCCAAGCTTTGGTATGATGCACTTGGTATCCCAAATACGCCTTATGTGTTTCTAACTGAGAATAATGCCCATGCTGTCAATCAGGCTGAGCAAGCATTGGAGCAATGGGGGAGCGTGTTTATTAAAGCGGCCTGTCAAGGTTCCTCAATTGGCTGCTACAAAGTGACCGATAAAGCAGAGATCGCCCAAACAGTTGCCAACGCATTTCAATACTCTCATCAAGTCTTGGTGGAGAAAGCACTCAAACCACGCGAGCTTGAAGTGGCGGCGTTTGAGTATCAAGGCGAGCTGAGAGTGACGGTTCCTGGTGAGGTCATCGCCCCAACGGAGGCCTTTTACACTTATGAAGAGAAGTACAGTAGCGATAGCCACACAACGACGGAAGTGGTTGCACCAAACCTCAGTCCGGAACAAGTACGTGACATCCGAGCCTACGCATCGCGCGTGTTTACTCATATGGGTTTGCGTCATCTGTCTCGAATTGATTTCTTCCTTACTGAAGACAACGAGATCTATCTTAACGAGGTCAACACCTTTCCAGGAATGACACCCATTTCCATGTTCCCTAAGATGGTTGAGCACTCAGGTGTCAAGTTTGCCGAGTTTTTAAACGATTGTATTCAAGCTGACCTGCGCTAATCTTCGGCAACTGCGCGTAAGACAGTGCGAATCTAAGCGGAAAACCACAAACTCCAGGATATTTTACTATTGGGGGTTTCTTTTGAAGATTGTTACTGATATAACCGTAAGTTGTTGTTAAACCTCTTAAACAAGAGTGAACGAAGATTAGCGGTATAGAATGGCGTTTAGTAACTATCGAGGCTTTAATATTAAACTCCTGAATCGTGAGAAAGATCTCTGGCAGGTGCAAATTCAAAACAAGGTTCTACAGGGACAGCTTATCGGCGTGCGTAAGAGCATCGATTGGTTTTGCGATAGTGCATCCATCATTGACCCTTCTGAGTTTGCTTCGCTGGCGAATAAGCGCCCGGTGGTAAAAGGGAGTGTGGACAATTTCCACGGCTTCCTTTTACAAAATGACAGCGGCGAATATAATGCTTGGTATTGCATGTTCAAAGGTCGCCTGATAAAGGGGACGAATATTGCCCTGAAAAAACACATTAGAGAGACTATCGCTGCAATCAACAAGCAACGTGCAGCGCTTAAAGTGAAGAATTAGAGTCATGACATTAGTTTATTCAACCGAGTCAGGCCGCATTAAGCCTGAAGAAGAGAAAGTTCAGCGTCCAAAAGGCGATGGTATTGTTCGCATTCAACGCCAGACCAAAGGTCGAAAAGGCAAGGGCGTTTGTATTGTCACTGGCCTCGACCTGGATGATGCTCCGCTGAAGCTATTGGCGGCTGAGCTGAAAAAAGTTTGCGGCTGTGGTGGTGCTATCAAAGACGGCACGATCGAGATTCAGGGTGATAACCGCGATAAGATCAAGGCACATCTTGAAAAGAAAGGCATGACCGTTAAGTTAGCCGGCGGTTAATCTTAACGAGGAACATCTAAGGCAGCGCAGTGCGCTGCCTTTTTCTATTTGTGCCGCAGTGAAATCGGTAAAACAGATAACCGCGGCGGCTCAGGTATAGAATCTTATTCGAGCGTAATGAAGATTGACTCGGCGATTTCTAAGCTGCTTGAAATATGGCAATGCAACTCACCAGCTGCAAATAGATCAAAGCTGTAGATAGCAGCAATACAGGCAATCGCCAGACTCGATGACTTCAACATAAACTTCTCCCTCAGTAAATGACACCCCAAAGGCAGGTTACAACTGCGATTGGGTATTATAAATTAACGACGGTGGCAGAATTGTACTGAAGAATGGCAAGTACTTAGCTATTGATTTGGAATGAATCTCACGAATGATAGGGCTTTGAGGACAACAAGAAGTAGGGTATCAAGGCTTGAATACAACAATGCCGTATTACGGTTCGCTTCAATGCTTCGTAACACGGCAAACAGGATACAACGATAATCAGTCAGAGATTAGTCGTCGTTAACTGAGGAAATTCGGTGAATCGCCAAGTCAGCACCATTGAACTCCTCTTCCTCAGAAAGGCGCAGTCCTGTGATTTTATCAAGAAGGCCGTAAATTATTGCAGCGCCGACTAATGCGACAGCGATACCAGCGACTGTTCCCACCAATTGAGTAAGTAGACTCACACCACCAAGGCCACCAAAGGCTTGCTGGCCGAAAATACCGGCAGCGATACCACCCCAAGCACCGCACAGACCGTGTAAAGGCCATACGCCCAACACGTCATCAATTTTTGTCTTATTCTGCAGGTAGGTAAACACCCAAACGAACAGAGCACCGGCAATACCACCGGTGACTAAAGCACCAATTGGGTGCATTAGATCAGAACCAGCACAAACGGCAACCAGGCCAGCCAAAGGTCCGTTGTGAATAAAGCCTGGGTCATTTTTACCAATGATCAGTGCGGCAAGAATACCGCCAACCATCGCCATCAGAGAGTTTACAGCGACCAGACCGCTAATACCATCAAGGGTTTGTGCTGACATCACGTTAAAGCCAAACCAGCCAACACTTAAGATCCACGCACCAAGAGCTAAGAAAGGAATGTTTGAAGGCGCAAAGTTGGTATGCTTGCCTGCTTTAATTCGGCCTTTGCGCATGCCAAGATACACGACCGCGACCAATGCAATCCAACCACCAACACCATGCACGACGACAGAACCGGCAAAGTCGTGGAACTCTGCTCCAAAGGTTGACTCAAGCCAAGCTTGGAAACCAAAGTTGCCATTCCAAATCATCCCTTCAAACAGTGGGTACACCAGACCGACCGTGAAAAAAGTCGCCAACAGGATAGGGTAAAAGCGAGCACGTTCAGCGATACCACCCGATACGATTGCTGGAATTGCAGCGGCAAAGGTCAGCAAGAAGAAAAACTTAACTAACTCATACCCGTTACCTTGTGAGAGGGTTTCGGCATCAGCAAAGAAGGTTCCGCCATAAGCGACCCAATAACCGATAAAAAAGTAGGCAATCGCTGAAACGCCAAAGTCAGCAAGAATTTTAACCAGTGCATTTACTTGGTTCTTTTGACGCACGGTACCTACTTCAAGGAACGCAAAGCCTGCATGCATTAGAAAAACCATAATGGCGCCTAATAAGAGGAAAAGTGTGTCAGAACTTTGCGTAAGGGTGTGTACGGCTCCGTGTACCTGCTCTATGGAAGAGGACATGCTTAAATAACTCCTTTATATTGAACCAATTGACCTCATTGAGATAAATGCACCAGATAGGGGCTCTATTTCGATACGGTCACACCAAAATGGTGAGTAATCGTTTTAAAGCGAGTAACAAAGCAAATTATGTTCCAAAAAAATGACACAAAGTATATTTACTAAGTGACTGTTTTATATCGACTAGTCTAAATAAACCAAAACTTTGCCTATTATCTTTGCCCCAAAGAAGGGCGTTAATGCCAGAAATGAGTGCACCAACATGTAGCGCAGATGTTAAATTATGATGTCTGTAGCGCGACTTGGGCCACCGAAGCCGTCATTTGGGATGATAAGCCAGAACGAAACAAAAATATCGAACTCTCGCTGCTACATATCGATGCATGATGTGCATGATAATGGGTCAAGAGTCAGTTGCTCGAGCAAGGATGTCTCAAGGCCGAAGATAGACTCTCTCGCTCTAAACAAAATTGGCAACTGAGCTAAGCCTAGAGAGAATGGAAAACGTCACAAGCAAAGCAGTTTGAGGCAAACCAACCATGTTAAGCGAATACCTTGATATTGATGTACAAGAATGCGTAGCGTTCGCCGGACAACAATATCAATGGATATTAGCTATTTTATGGTAAATACAATTATGTTGAATACAAATCTCCTTATGGAAGCTATGGAAGCGGTTAGCGGGTAAGGGGTATTCCGTTGTACGACTTCTATTGGTGATAATTTATATTTAACATAACACATATAATACGCACTAATTTTTGATTTGTTAACATTCAGACCAGACAAAGCTTTTTTCGAACTCAATCACGCTACACAGCCCAGAAACTCTATGTTCTTTGCAGCAAAATCACCAACTTCTGTAGATTGCTCCCGAGTTTGCTTCGGACACGCGATAAATATCAATAGTCTGCGTTCTTGTTTTTGGACAAGTATCATCGTTACCGCCTATCAATATCTTCATTAATTCCATATTTTGATAGTTCAAATCTATGATAAACTAATTTCGAAAACTTTAAATTATGGGAGCTACTTCACAATGCTACACGAGTCATTCACCACACTCATCGTAACCGTTCACCGGAGTAGCTTGACTCAAGTAGCAAGCTCAAAGACATCAGGGTATGGTTGGCGGTGCACAACAGCAGTGATAATCTGACTCAACACATCCATTGTTGATAGGCCGCGTTTCTTGCAGGTTTCGATAAGCGTATGGATCCGGCTTCGGAACTTGTCACCAGCATCAGAAGTGGTTCCATAGCTAATTTTACGCATGATCACGCAACCTCGAAGACGTCGCTCCGCCTCATTATTGGTCAGAGGGATCGTGAGATCCTTGAGGAAGACCCACAAGCTACTTTCATGCTTAAGTAAGTGAGCACACCTTCCTCGATATCGCTTAACCATCACATCTGTGCCTTTGTTGAGCCAACTATGTAACGATTTCCTCAAGCGCTGCATTCTGCGAAGGTAGACAAGTTCTGTGATGTGGCCTTCTTCTAAGTTGTGACGATTACGGAAGACCAAGTTGACAATAAAGCATAGGTGCTGACCAATAAAGGCCGTATGCCCACCACCACTGTAGTCGGCCATCTGCTGTAAGTTTCGTTTTACATGAGCCCAGCAGAGTTGGTGGTTTTCGCTAGGTAGCCAGTTGTAACTGGCATATTGATCAGAGACAACGATACCTGTGTATTTTTCTCCGAGCACAAGCTTGGCAGAGTGTATGGAGCGGGAGTATAAGATCTTCTGATAAACAAGATCCTCACTGGCAACCAGCCAACACCATCTTAGACTCTGCTCATCATTACGGATGTGTGAGGTTTCATCGATATGAACTAACGGCGCTTTGTTCACTGCCAGTTTAATGGCTTGGTGCAGTGGTGTTAGCATTGAGGCCACTTTGGTTTGAGCTTCACTGATAGCACCAATCGAAAAGGTTGTTCCCAAATGCTCTTTGAGTAGAGATTGGATTTTACGGACACTGAGATGATACTGCCCCGCAAGCAAGGCGATGTAGCTTAATAAATTCGGACCCAAGATACCTTGTGGGGCATCATCTGGTTTCTTGGCTCGAACTTGGGTTTGACAGTGGGAGCAATGGCCAGAATAAAGTTGATATTCGATGATGTGAACAACAGGCTCGGGTATTTCGTGAACTTGGTGGCGATAAAATGGCGACGAGTTTATTTTGACGTCGGGTTTTCCACAACATGGACATTGAGAGTCAGGCAAGCATTTAACAACGTTGTCAGTGGGTTTTAGTTTGCTGATTTCTCGTCGATGCCCTGTGTGGCCTTGTTGAGCTCCTCGCGTATTGCCACTACTAGGGCTTTGAGCTTTTTTCTTTCGGCTCGCTCTTTAGGGCCGTCCGATGAAGGTGATTTTGAGGAGTTCCGTGAACTGGTCGCAAGCTTATCCTCATAAAACCGAAGCTGCTCCCAGAGCTCGTCAATAAGCGCCTTTGCCTCACTTAGATTAGAGACCTCAGGCGGGGCTAGTTTAAAGCTGGCTTTTTTCTTTTTCATGGTTTCCAGCATGAGCCAGCGGAATGATCAATCAATAGGCAAAAGTGGATCAAGTGCTCTTAGTCACATTTTCTGTGTCAATAGGGGGCAGGTGAACGCTTACCACTCATCAAGCAAAACTTCACTTCATTGCAATCGGCCGCCGACTGGTTTCATGTTCTACCGATCACCGTTCGACGTTGGATCACCGACGAAATTGCGATTAATCCCATGGCCGAAAAACTTCTGATCATCAAAGCCATTGGTTATCTGCCCAACGATTTACGCTGGCAAGGTTTTCGTATCAATGAGCAAAAAGCCATTTTGATCACGCCTGAGGGTCGCGAATTTAGTCCCAAGCAACTCGATAGCTTTGCCGTCCACAAAGACGAATATCAACAACTGTAACTGTCAGATCAAGTCTGAATTAGCACACTTAACGCTTTGCCTATTAGGTATCGAGGTGTATTTGTGTAAAATTGTCGGTACTCAAGGATGAATCACGCTGAGTTATTTTTTAGGACCCTGTAAATAATTCTGTGTAACTGACGGGGTTATTGGTATTCAGAGAGACGTTCTTCGAACATAATAATAAAAGATATTATTCATCATGCTCAGAGTCATCACTTGGCTTAAAGCGATAGCCCTTAGGATATCTTTTACTGATAATTTCTTCTATTGCATCATCAGATAACCCGTCAGCTTTCAGGCCTGAGATAAGCTTATCACGTGTAACTTTCTTCACAGAACGACTAGTCAAATCTAAAAGTTTGCTGATGTCTGTTAATCCACGTTCATTCTCGATATTTCTAATTCTCCTATCCATCGTTCGAGTTGAACTTAATATCTCCAACAAAATTTCATCTTCACTGCGCTTCTCTACATGGTCGGATTGAGGAGTCTCTTCTAAAATCTTTCGAAAGTCTAATTCAAACTTTGGCCAGTATGTTTCAAAAACCAACTCAAGCGTTTTTTCTTTTAATCCTTTTTCTTTTAGTGAGCTGTTTAATGTTCTTACTAACTCCCACAATCCACCTTGAGAAGGGAAAGTATGGTTAAATTGTGATAATGGAGTACCAACATCTGTAGGTTCTAGGTCGATAAGAAATGTGCATACTCGGCTATTGCTTAGACCTTTTGCCAATGCCCCAGCTTCAAATAGTATCCAAGGCTTATTTTTATTTTCCTGAGTTAAGCAAATTATACCAATGGTAGTATTCTGCAATTGATCATTAATTTCTGAGAACCATAGCGAGCCTCTATCAATATCTTTACTAGACATCCAAGGATCTACAGCTTGAATTACACACTGCAGCCATGTATCAAGCAGTTCTGCAACCAATTTGCTTCGCTCACCTGACCAACTACAACTGCTTGTAGACTCCAATGTAAAATGTAACTTTTTTTGCGCTGAAACTTTACATTGGGAAATGTCAAGTCTATCGACTTTAGAACTAGCTCATTCAAGTACATCCACAAATTGGAATAGATTAGCAACAAAAAAAGAAAACTAACAGCAAATGAACTGTCAACTGTTAATAACGGGCTAACTTTCTCAGCAATCACAAGGCTAGCTAAAAAACCAAATATCACACCACCAATTTGTATAACTAGATTTGTCCATGAAGTTCTAACAATACCATTTTTATTTTCTATTGCTGCAATCACATCCCTATATGCAGAGTAAGTTGACTCAACCCAATCTTGCTCATCGCTAGAAACAGATAACCAGCAATTACTTGGATCTTTAGCATCAAAACGAAGTTCACTGTGACAACCAAATACCCGCCCTGTATTTCGACTTTGCTGTGATTCCATACAGATAATTACTCGCTCTACTTTATTAGCATTTTTATAGAACTTTAGTAGTTCATCTATCGCGTAGAAACGGTAGCCTTTATTGTCAAAGCGTATCACGTAACTCACTAATTGCACCTGACCTTGATTTTTCTCGTCATCAGTTAAGACATTATTTATCTTTTGTGCTCTAGATAAAAATTCATAACTAATGTCTCTGAGGATATCCTCTCTTACAGTGACATTCTTGATAGCTTCATCTCTCAGATATCGTCCCATCTAGTAACTTTCCCCAAACCTATAACGCCTCTAATACACTATCACAATAATATGAAATGCTATACAATCAGTTCACTGAATGATACGTGATGTCATCCGCATAAGTACGGAAAAATGAAAGTGGATTGTTGGGGGGAGCATTTGATTTTTATTCAGAAGCATATTGGGGGAACCTATCGACCCGAAAGCACCTAGACTGAAAATTTAACCCTAGAGAGTTCCACCTAAGATATCGCTAATTAACCATTCACTATTTGTAGTCCAATTCTCCTTGCTCAATGTTATCGATCCCCTCTTTGATTAACAGGTATTGTGCGATGCCTTGGTTTTGAGTCGCGGTTTTCAGTGCTTTGAGTCGCTCTGGACAAACCCCACGTAATTTATGAATCGCATTGACATCGGTTAGACTCGATAGCCTACCCACCCACCAAACCGGACTTTGAGTAATTACGGTTTTTGATTGCCGATGGTCTCTGGGTACCGCATTCTCAGCGGCAGCCTCGCGTTTATCAGCCTCGTTACCGTAGAGATTGTCTGGGCGTTGACGGCTTTCATCATGACTGGTTTGAAGGACGCAGCGACAAGTGTAGCTTGCTCGTCATCATTGATGATGCCACGGGCCGCCTGATGAATCTGAGTTTCAGTAAGACCGAATCCGGGTTTGACTATATGGTTGCGACTCGCGAGTATTTGTGCGAGCACGGTAAGCCCGTGGCGCTCTACAGCGATAGACACTCGATATTTCGGGTCAATTAAGAGCAACGAAAGCAAGTCGGTCAAACGCAATATGGACGTGCCTTACAGGAGCTGGGTACTGAGCTGATTTGTGCGAATAGCTCCCAAGCCAAAGGTCGTGTTGAGCGAGCCAACTTAACGCTACAAGACCGCTTAGTCAAAGCGATGCGTTTGGAAGAATTTGAACAACACCAAAAACGCAACTGCCCGTGATTAAGCCAGTCCTCACAGATCCGGAACCTTTTCAGTGGCCTCACTCTCCTACTCTTCCAAGACTGCCTTAAGGGGATACCTCTACTTGGAAGCAAGAACGCATTTTTGACTAATATTGACATTTTTATTTAAGTAATTGTAATCATTAGATGTAATTGAGATTGCAACTTCACCCGATATTACGTGACCTGTGCCGGATATTTGTGCAATTAATCAATTTAATCAGTAATTTAGTTGAATGTAATGCATTACATTTGTATCATCTGCTTTGTAACGGTTTCAGACCTGTTACCTAGCCAACTGACGTTGTTATTGAACTAGGATTGTTCAAAAAAGCCAGGCACTCGTGTATGTGACTGGCTTTCTTTTACTTTCTTCTCTCACTGCTCAGACTTAAGTTTGCCGCTATCAACTCAGTAATATCCAGCGAACCGAATTCGTACCAATGCTGCATCTATCTTCTTGCCTGAATATAAGCTGAATGCTATTGCGCCTGTCAATGTCAATTTTTGACCACAATATTCGTGATTAGATTATTGAAGCGAAGAGCCATACTGCCAAACGAAGATTTTGGCAGTATGGCGGCAACAAGATTACGTTAACAGTAAAGCTGACGTTTTTGGCTCTTAGTTCTCGCCAAAGATCGAATACTCATTTGGCGTTGTTGTCCTCTAGTCTAGTTCGTCTTCTAAGTCCTTCTCTGGATCAATAAAAAACACAGCCTGACAGTTTGCACACTGACACTTTGTCTGTTTTCGATTTAATAAGTGACGCTCAAGTGTCGTTCGCCTTTTACGGTAAACTAACGTTTCCCGTTGGCACTTGTCACAAAAGTATTCGAATACCACCATTTTTGTTATTTCCTTATAACAGTTAAACCTTAGTCCTAGTAACAAAGGCAATATAGGAAGTTATAGAGATAAAACAAGTTTAGTGTGTGATCGGTACCAGTAAATCTATGTCTTACAGGCCAACAAATCTCAACTAACTGTGATCTGTTACTGATGGCCGATCTACTCAATATGCATTGAGCCTTGGAAGCAGAGTCATTCCCAGAACTGGGCTGATGGTAAGCACATCAGATAACATCGAGTATGAGGGACTGACGGTGAGGATGTTCTAAGAGACAGTAGTTTATGACTACTTAGCCTCAACGACATAGCCGTTGGTGTCACGCACAACATAATAGCTGTCTGCACTGTTAGGCAACTCGATATGCTGCTGTTCGTCTTTTTGAAAAGCTATCGCAAGCGCTGAGCCAAGTAAGATGACATTGATGGCAAACAGGGTGCGACCGATACGCATTGAAAACGAGCTTTCCATTAAGGGTCCTAAACAAATTTGAAGAATTAAAAAATATTTTAAATCATACAATATCACTATTGAGCAATCAATCACTGATAGTAAAAATCTCTCACAGCATAGAGTCATTCAGCTAGCTGTTGATGACCCTTTCCTCTAAGCGCCTGACACTTGCAATGCATGGTTTTTTTCTTCGTGACAGCGTCACATAACAGACTTCTAGTTGTGTGATTTGGGTAATCGTAAAAGGTGACGGTGTGCCGTGGCAGAGAAAACAACCAGCCTACACTTCCTTGCTGTTACTGCGTGACTTCAGTCTTGTAATAAAACTACTATTTCATATCACCTTTATTTTCTGCAGTAGAATACTCTTGGCTATCCTATTGATTAATATAATATAATTACTATAAGTGCCCTTTATTTGATGCATTTAAAGTTATTTAGCTTCGATAATTAACTCTATCAAGAAAAAAGAAACCAGCGCAGAGCTGGTCTCTTTTCTATGGCAAAATAGTGATTGCCGCTATTGGTTCTGAGCTTCAAATTCTTGTCGAATTTCATCAGCGACTATTTTGATCGCTTGAGCTGTGCTGATACCCTGCTCCATCAGTTGTTGGATTTTCTCGACGGCCTTTTGTTGCTCTTCGTGACTGAGCGGTGGTAGCTGGTCAAACATGGTGGGTGACTCACAAGTTAAATCATTTGCTTGCATTATAGCGATTTAGCCACAAAATAAAACCCATACTTCGTGACAGGGTAACTCTTTAATATGAACTCAAAAAATTGATATAGACGCCAACCGCACTTTCATTAGTATAACTAAAGCCTAAGTCCATTTGAGTAATGTTCAGCGGTGAGATACCGAGGCCTGCGGTCAAGGTACCCTGATCATCGTTTCTAGCAAGGTTCTTGTAGTAACCCCCTCTAAATTTAAATTGGCGCATCAGATCGGCCTCAGCGCCAACACGCAGCATATGCACACTGTCATTGACGCCCGTAAATTTTTTTGCCTCATTGAGATCGTAGTCGACACTAATCTGCCAAAAGTCAGCAACCAGTCCGGCGCCAAGTGTATATTGGGGCCGCATTTTATAGGTGTATGCACCATCTTCGGTAACAAAGTCACGTGACACCATATTTCGCCCCGTTATACCAACCCGTACTGGACCATGAAACCAAAGTGCACCAATATCATAGTTGAAGGTGTTCTCTGCACTGCCATTTTGCTTGATATTGCCCAATGAGAAATCATCCAGCTGACTGACATGGCTGTATGAATAGACCCGTTGAATTTTAGGTGTAAAGCCAAAAGACCAATGATTGTTCAAAATGGTCATATATTTCGCTATGGATAGCCCGCCTTCAAGCACACCAATTGCTGCTCCCCTAACTTCTGAGTCATCATATGCTTGACCCGGGTTAGTCTCATAATCACCCACTACTGCCTCAGCAAAGCTCTCGCTGTAGAGTTTTCCGTAGGCATTCATTGAGACATACCGGTTAGGAATGGCGAAGGCTGCAGATAGACCAAGCGTGAGGGTAATGACGTCGCCGTCTAACTCGCGCAGCGCATCTTGAACTCTATCATTATCGTTAGCATCAATCGCTGACAGGACATTATCTAAATCTTCAAGCATGTTGTGCTGATCATTGTATGCAAAACCCACACTTGGCAGCAGCATACCGACATTATCATTGCGACGATAAATCGCGGTCAACGCTGGGTTGTGGAAAGGAGCAGAGAGAAAGTCACCGGCCACTACCCCCACACCACCCATGGCGTCACTCCTTGCATCAATCGCAAAATGACCGGCATGAGCAATGTGGGTAAGCACAAGTGTAAAGGGAATCAGTCTGAGGACTGGTTTCATAGCGGCTGGTTTCCATTAAATATTGAGCGATATCGATAATATCGACTGGAAGCCAGCAAACTTTAGAATTGATTACAATTACCGCCAGGGTAGTGAAAAATCACTCGTTATCTTCGAGGTCAGCCTCATCAACCGAAATATCATAGGTTTTGGTGATAATCTGTGACTGCTCGATAATGATAGGTCCCTGCCAGCGCTGACTATCTAGGGCAATCGACAGTACATAGCGGTCAGGCGGTATTTCCATTTGCTCCAACTGGGTTGGGTAGTTGGCTTGGTAGGTCTGGCCCCAAACCTCTCGATATTGATCCTCTTGATAGTTGTAGATTCGCACCGAGAGCTTAGGTAACGGACAGAACTTATTCAGCAACTCATTTTTCTCAATGCTCCAACTGTCATTATCCGACCAACGAACGATCTGCTTGGCTTTGTACTCTTCAATGATCACCCAAGTTGAGTAGCTTTGGTTATCACGTGTTTCAACGTTAAGGTGATAAAGGCCCATCGGCAAACGACTATTAAGATTGTAGGTTTTTCGGTACTCAATGTTGGCTGAACGAGATTGCGCCTGTGGCTCGCTGATCGGCGCAAACTCATTGTCTGTTGCAATGCTGGCATTGATCCAACGATCAAGTGAAACGTCCCTTAACTGTTGCGTCGCCGTTACGTCGACAAAAACACGGTACGATTCCTGTCCCGGGCTTTGAATACTGGTACGTTTGATGGAAACATTACGTAACCAGTTCGGTAACGGGTCATTTTGCAATGCTTTACCGCAATCGGCGTCGAACGACTGAACAAGCAAGTCGTTGATATGCTCACGCATTGATGGTGACTGGTCTCTCTGCAGAACCTCGACCATCACCGAATACATCTCAGAGAATGAGCCCTTGAGTAAGTGCTGATGAGCCTGGGTCAACGGAGTCACATCGTCAAACCAAGTATTCGAGGCAAATGATGAGCAAGATAGGAGACAAGCTCCTATCATAAGTGTCTGTCGGATCATGCTTTTAGTTTGTAGCCCACACCACGCAAGGTTTCAATTTCAAGGCCAGGCAATTTTTGACGTAACTGCAAAACGTGTGTATCCACGGTTCGTGTAGTCGGAAAATGATTGTAACCCCAAACATGATCAAGCAACTCATCACGAGTGAACACACGACCGATATTGCTGGCCAAAAACAACAGCAAATCAAACTCTGTTCGGGTCAACGTGATTTGCTCGTCTTTATAGACCACTTCACGTGTATTCTTGTTAATGTTTAAAAACTCAGTGTTGACCACACTATCATCCTGCTCGGATGCTTCCGGGCTGCGCAATTGTGCTCGGATACGAGCAAACAGTTCGGCTTCAGCAAAGGGTTTGGTCAGATAGTCATCAGCACCAGCATCGAGGCCAGTTACCTTGTCTTTTACGGTCACCAGAGCAGTCAAGGCAATCACAGGGACGTTTTTTATTTGCTTCCATTCCGGTAGTTTTGAGATCGAGTCGCCATCAGGCAGTTGACGGTCCAAAATAACCAGATCCGCCTGCTCCCATAAAGGCGCCACATCCGCAATAGTTTCCGAGTGAAGGCAGGTGTAGCCCGCCTGCTCTAAACTTACTAGCAGTCCGTCAGCTAAGTTTCTATCATCTTCAACGAGAAGCAGTGTCTGTTTCACAAGGTATCTCCAGTATAAATGTCGTCGGTGGACCGACGAGTTTCATATTTCCGCCCATTTTAGCGACCATCGACTCGACAATTGTCAGCCCCAAGCCAAGACCTGCTTGACTAACGAAGGGTTTTCTCAGGTTATTCCAGTCTTTCTGACCTAACTGACCTTGGTCAATCACTTTGATCAACAAACCAGAATCGGTCACTTCAATGTTGAGTGTAACAGGAGCGACGCCATACTTTAGTGCATTACGTATCAAGTTGTCGATACAGGTGCCCAACCAGTATACGTTAAGTTTAGCAGCGACATCACGGTTAAGATTAAACTCAATTGACTGGCTAAACTCTTCTTCCAGTTTATAAGTCAGCCACTCTTCGATTGACGGCACCCATTCGGTAGCAAGCGGTTGGTAGTCCGATTGCAAATAATCTTTACTCGCCTCAGCTAACTGACGCAGTCGTCGCGAGTCTTCACATAATCGACGAAATTCGTCGTAAACGGATTCTGGTAGATTCTCAAACTCGCGGCGAAAGCCCTCAACCGTTAGTGAAAGACTTGCGATTGGCGTGCGCAGCTCATGGGTCAAGATTTGCAACACCAACATGCGGCTCTTGAGCTCTTTGCGCTTGCTATCCCAACGGTAGTAAAGCCAACCACACACCAACATTATGTTAGCGATCCCCAGGCCAATCATTACCCCTTGCAAGATTTCACTGTGATCCTGAACCGACCAACAGACATTTCCACGTTGCACCAAGCATTCGCCACGCTTGTTGGTGACGGAATAAATCAATCCCGCCTGCTCGGCATGAGCCTTCCACACACTCGGCTCATACACATAGTAGATATCGCCTTTTTTTAGCCACAATTCGTCCTCTTCAAGCATCATCGAGTCACCACGAAGTAAGGCCTGAACAACGGTCGGCGTCATTTCTTGCATGCGGCCCAGCAAGGTATTTGGGTCAGCAATTGGACGCTCTTTTATGTGCATAAAGCGTTCTAGTTGAGAGTATCGCTCTGGATAGACTTGGGAGTATCGATAAGCATAGCTACCTCCGCCTGGGTGAATCATGTTACTACGGGCAAACCAGCGTTCGCTCAATTGATTGCCTTTACACAGGGCACGAACAAACACCAGTGGCTCAGTGACCAAAGGGCTAACAGGTAGTTGTCCAGTACAAGATTCCGAAAGTTGATAGAGCTTTTGGATATCCTTTAATGGATAAGAAGAGGTCTGTGGCTTCATATAGCTAGGATCAATCAGACGGTTAGGAAACTCACTTTGAATGATCCGAATGTCGTAGTTTGCTAATGCTTGCTCGACATTGAACATGGCACCGAACTGATCAAGCCGCTCAGGCAAGGTATTTGCGCGAACGGCGAAAGAGCAAATGGTGACGAGTATAAAGAGTAAAGTTCGACTTAGCACGGGCACAAATTAACAGTTTCGATGGCCTAACTATATAGCCTTTGCGCCTATTAATACACTCTCCGATGTGAGGAGTGTGTCAATTTAGCTTCATATTTTGCTCTAACAAAAGGGAATTTAGAGCAAAATACACATCAAAAACAACAACACTAAATTAACCAGCTATTCACAGGCGATTATTAAAATAACTTAAATGTTCTTAGTGTTTTTTTTCAGATTTCAAACTTGTGCCCAAATTTTGAAGGTAGCTTTGATTTTGTTGGTCAGTTGGTTTTGAATCCTGATAAATCAACCGTTTATTAAAACTATTTTTTAAGGCTTTCCATGACTACGTCCACCTTTAAAATCGCTGTCGACGACGGCTCTACCAACGTTAAAGTTGCTTGGCTTGAACAAGGTGAAATCAAAACCGTTGTTTCTCCTAATTCTTTTCGTAAAAATTGGAAGAGTGCGGCACTGAGAAAAGATAAGAAGATCTTCAACTACAGCATAGGTGATACTAAATACACTTATGACGCGACTTCAGACAAGGCGTTGGAAACCACCCATGTCGATTATCAATACGATGATTTAAACTTGCTAGCAGTCCACCACGCCCTACTGCAAACAGGCCTCTCCCCTCGCCCAGTAACCTTAGTCGTTACTCTACCTATCACGGAATATTACAATCCTGAAGATTGTCAAAAAAATGAGTTTAACATCGAGCGCAAGCGCAAACACCTGATGCGTGAGATCTCGCTAAATAAAGGTGAGACCTTTAAGGTCATCGACGTTGAAGTCATGCCAGAGAGTTTGCCTGCGGTTCTATCAACACTGGTTAATTCAAACTGTAATGAGTTTACTCGTTCACTGGTGATCGATATTGGCGGTACAACCCTTGATATGGGTGTGGTTGTCGGTGAGTTTGACGATGTATCTGCTATTTATGGGAACAACGAGATTGGTGTCTCTATGGTTACAGATGTCACCCGTAAAGCCCTAGCATTTGCGGATAGTGATTCAAGTTATCTGGTTGCTAACGAGTTGATTAAGCGTCGTAACGATCACCAATTCTTCTGCGACGTGGTCAACGATGAGAGCAAGATCGCGACAATCAAAGAGAAGATCGAGAGTAAGATCGAGGAGCTTGGCGCTCAAGTAGCCAATGAGGCGAAGAAGTTCGCTAAGAATCCAAACCGAGTTTACATTGTCGGTGGTGGTGCCCCATTGATTTACCCAGCGATTAAGGCGGCGTACGAGACCCTTGGTGAACGCGTGGTATTAGTAGAACAGGCGCAGGCTGCTCTGGCGGAGGAACTATGTCTCTATCATGCAGATGAAGCCGAGACAGCGGAAGTAGTCAATGGATAATCGTTTTAAAAAGATCAGCTACTCGATCTATCTTGATCCGACACAAAATCAATCCGATTTTTATGCGTACAAGTTGATGCAGCAATGGTCTAAACAGCAAAAGCAGTTTGCTGAGGACCCGAGTGCCGCAATCGAGCTGCATAACCAGATCCATGTCCACAAGGACATTTATCTTAGTGGCTTGTTTCTCTACCAGTTAAAACCCGAATTAGCCAAAGCCATGGCATCGACTTTAACTCAAGAGACAATTACTGAGCAAAGCTTGGTGGCGATGCTTCGCGCACACAATGTGGTGTCACAAGCCAAGTCTGATCAGCAACCGGTCACTGAGCTATCCTTCGATGCATCCGCTCAACTGGCACAATTGACTGAACTGACACAGAAGCTTGCTTCTGCTGATACTAAAACGACAGCAACACTGGATATCGACACACTTGCTGAGCAAATCACTAAGCAGCAGCAACCAACAGTAGATAAGTTAAACGCGCAGGTATCTACGCTAGAAAACTTGGTTGATAAACAGCAAAAACTGATCGAGCAACTACTACAAGCCCAACGCAATGTTCATACGCAAGAGCCATTGACAGATAAAGGTAAAGTAGTCGATATCGGTGAAGGCGTTAGCGACCGCCTAAATAAAGTACAAAAAGTTAAAAAGAAAGGTATCTTTTAAGCTTAAATCGAGCGCGGTTCCCCTCGCTCCTCGCAGCGAAGTGAAACCCGCGCCTCGCACCTAAAAAAAGCCCGCCAAAATTTGGTGGGCTTTATTATCTATAAGTGCAATAGATAATTATGATGCTAGCGCTTTCGCGATAGAGTCGACAGACTCTTTAGCATCACCGAACAGCATTGACGTATTTTCTTTGAAGAACAATGGGTTCTGAACACCGGCATAGCCTGTATTCATTGAACGCTTGAACACGACCACATTTTGCGCATTCCAAACCTCAAGTACTGGCATGCCCGCAATCGGGCTGTTTGGATCTTCTTGTGCCGCTGGGTTAACTGTATCGTTAGCGCCGATGACCAAGACCGTATCCGTGTCAGACAAGTCATCATTGATCTCGTCCATCTCTAGCACGATGTCGTAAGGGACTTTAGCTTCAGCCAGTAGTACGTTCATGTGCCCAGGCAGACGACCAGCCACAGGGTGAATACCAAAGCGAACGTTCACGCCCTGCGCGCGCAGTTTTTCTGTGATCTCGTGCACTGGGTACTGTGCTTGCGCAACCGCCATACCATATCCCGGAGTAATGATGACAGACTTCGAGTTCTTAAGCATCTCAGCCACTTCTTCAGCAGAAGTTTCCGTGTGCTCACCGTGCTCGACATCGCCCGATACCGCCACTTCTTGACCAAAACCGCCAGCGATAACGCTGATAAATGAGCGGTTCATCGCCTTACACATGATGTAAGACAGGATGGCACCTGAAGAGCCGACCAGTGCTCCGGTAACGATCAGTAGATCGTTCGATAGCATAAAGCCTGCCGCAGCTGCTGCCCAGCCTGAGTAGGAGTTCAGCATTGAGACCACGACTGGCATATCCGCCCCACCAATTGAGGCAACCAAGTGGTAACCAAAGGCAAACGCAATTAGCGTCATTACAATCAACGCAAACATACTGCCATCAACATTAACGAAGTAAATCATCAGTGCTGTTGAGACCAATACGGCTGCCAAGTTCATCTTATGCTTGTGAGGTAGGTTCAATGGTGATGATGAAATCACGCCACGTAGCTTACCAAAGGCAACGACGGATCCGGTGAACGTCACCGCACCAATAAACACACCCAAGAACACTTCCACCATATGAATCACATGTTCGGTATGTTCGTATGGGCCCGGCTCATAGACCGGTGGTTCTAGGAAGCTGTTAAAACCAACCAACACTGCTGCCATACCAACAAAAGAGTGAAGGATCGCTACCAGCTCTGGCATTTCAGTCATTTCGACTTTGCGAGCATAGAAGATACCGATGCTTGCACCGATCACCATCGCAACGATAATCCAGCCAAAGCCTTGTGCTTCTGGGCCGAAGATAGTGGCAATCAATGCGATCGCCATGCCGACGATACCGTAATAGTTACCTGAGCGAGCCGATTCTTGCTTCGACAATCCCGCTAGACTCAGAATGAAAAATAATGCGGCAACAATGTATGCCGCTTGTACTAATCCTGCAGACATGGTTATCCCCTATTATTGATCTTTACGGAACATCTCAAGCATACGCTTGGTGACGGTGAATCCGCCAAATATGTTGATACTGGCTATCAGTACTGCGACAAAGGCTAGGCCAGTGACTACTCCACTGCCTTGACCAACCTGCAGCAACGCTCCCACAATGATGATGCCAGAGATCGCATTGGTGACTGACATCAGTGGGGTGTGCAGGGCGTGAGTCACGTTCCATACCACGTAATAACCCACCACACAGGCAAGGACAAATACTGTAAAGTGTGCAAGGAAGGCAGGAGGAGCAACCGAGGCGATCCAACCAAATGCCGCCAATCCCGCACCTAGCGCGACAAATTTTTTCAGTGGTGAAGCGGGTTTCTCTTCCTTCTGCGCAGCTGGTGCAACAGGCTCAGCTTTAACCTCAGGCTGAGCAGAGACTTGGATAGGTGGTGCAGGCCAAGTGACTTCGCCCTCTTTGATCACTGTCACGCCACGCTGAACGACATCGTCAAAGTCGATATTGATGTTACCGTCTTTCTCTTTGCACAGTAGCTTAAGAAGGTTGACCAAGTTGGTGGCATAAAGCTGTGACGACTGTGTCGGCAGGCGTCCCACCATATCGGTGTAACCGATGATTTTGACGCCGTTATCTGTGGTAATCACTTGATCAGCGACGGTATATTCACAGTTACCACCATTAGCCGCAGCCAGGTCAACAATCACGCTGCCTGCCTTCATGCTATCAACCATCTCTTTAGTCACCAGTTTCGGTGCTGGGCGACCTGGAATAAGCGCGGTGGTGATGATGATATCCACATCTTTGGCTTGCTCTGCATAAAGCTCTGCGGCTTTGCGATTGAAGTCATCAGACATCTCTTTAGCGTAGCCATCACCTGAACCCGAGTTCTCCTCAAAGTCTAATTGGAGGAACTCCGCGCCCATCGATTCAACCTGCTCTGCCACCTCTGGGCGCACATCAAAGGCACGTACAATCGCTCCAAGGCTGCCTGCCGCACCGATTGCCGCAAGACCGGCAACGCCAGCACCAGCAACAAACACTTTTGCCGGAGGCACTTTACCAGCAGCGGTAATTTGACCTGTAAAGAAGCGTCCGAATTCATGAGCAGCCTCAACGACTGCACGATAACCAGCGATATTGGCCATCGAAGAGAGTGCATCTAACGCCTGGGCGCGCGAGATACGCGGTACAGAATCCATCGCCATTACGTTGATGTTCTTGGTTGACAGCTTGTCCATTAGCACAGGGTTTTGCGCTGGCCAAATAAAGCAAATTAATGTTGTGCCATCTTTTAGCAGTGCGAACTCATCAATTTTCCGTGAATCATCAACGATTGGGGCGTTGACTTTCAATATGATTTCAGAGTCCCAAACCTCACTTGCTGAGACCACCGTTGCGCCCGACGCTTCGAATGCAGAATCATCGAAACTGGCCAAAGCACCGGCTTGCGATTCTACTTTTACTTCAAAGCCCAGTTTAATCAGCTGCTCCACCGATTTCGGTGAGGCAGCAACTCGCGATTCCCCTGCGAGTACTTCTCTAGGTACACCTATCTGCATCATGAGTAACATAATCCTTTTTAATTATTTGTGTAGCTAAATCCTTAACTTAGCCATTCGATGTTACATGATTATTTACAGAGCACCACAAACTTTTTAACAGGTCAGCTCACATTACTCGCATAGAATTCGCACAGGACAGTGCCGGAGTTAACAGATTTTAAACAAAAAGAAACGAGAGCCTAAATAATAGAAGCGAGAGCCGAGAATCGAGATTCGAGGAGGGATTAGCGCGCGTGATATATTACTCGCAACTCGGAACGAAGTGTAACTCGCCCCTGCCCCTTGTTTTGAGTTAGTCACAAACTGGCGTGTGCAGACAAGAGTAGAATAGAGTCGAGAAAATACCACGATCGCCTCGCCTCTCGCAGCAGAGCGATCTCGCCTCTCGACTCTATATGGCGTTTAGCCAAAAATATTGTCACCCATTTGGTCGATAAACATCTGTGCCTTGTTAAGCATCAGTTCATTCGCGTCATCTTTATTCGATACCACATCTGAGCGTATAAAGCGGTGCTGCTTTAGCTCGCCGTCGATCTCTTTGGTAATGCGCCCTGCGATGCGAAACTGGCCGCCCTCTGCAATCGGCTCCTGATAAATGTTATAGCCTTTGTACTCTACCGGCTCCGCCTCTTGTGCAGGCGATTTTTCCTTAGACTTACCGCCGAATAATCGAGAAAAGAATCCCACTATAATGCTCCTAATTCATTTGCTTATATTGTTCGCTTGATTGGTGAAATCCATCGAGCGACTTTGCTGATTAGCATAGCCTGAAACCCTATTAACGAATAGCCTTGTTACCAGGGATTGTGGCGTTAAACCGACTGGTTGCGCATTTTTGCTCCATTTGCTTCATTTAATATATGTGACAGTGTCATTATTTTCTATGCCGGTAATTTGGCGAAAAACTTGGCATCAGTGAGAATTGTCATAAGCTATAAGTTACTCTATCCACAAAACTAATCAGGTAGATAGCGCAAAACATGTTCACGAATTGGTTCAGAGTACTGTTTCCGATCGCTCTGTTGGCGGTGGTATTTGGTTTTTACCAGCAATTGCTGCCCCTAATCGAAGCTAATCTGACGGTTGCGACCAACCTTCCCTACGTGTTGCTCTCAATCGCAATAGTCGTCAGTTACGCTTTCAAGCAAAGTCGCAGCGCAATGGTCAGCGCGACTGCGCTTGTGGCCTACTGGATCATACAGCAGCGTCTGCAAGTTCCCCTTGCTTACGGCAACACCACCTTGGAACTATCCCTCTTGTGTTGTTTACTGCCGCTATGTTTGTTTGCCTGTTTACTTTTCTCTGAATCGGGACGGTTTTTTCGCTCGTTTCTCACCTACCTGGCGATTCTTATCAGTTGCGGGTTACTTTTCTATCTGGTGGTCACCTCAGTGCCTTTGAAAGCCACTCACGAGCTACAATTGAGCTGGTTGATGAATTTAGACTCGTTCTCTCGCCTACCATTTGTGTTGGTCGTCTATATGGTCAGTATGACGGGTGTTGCATTCGCTGTGCTCGTACGTCGTAACCGCAACATTGATGCGATGATTTACACCGTCATGCTGCTCTGTTGTGCGACGTTTGCACTCTTTCATCTAGCCTATATTTCAAGTTCACTGTTCACTCTGGTTGGCGTCTTACTGCTGTTCTTTATTGGTTGCTCAAGCTATCAACTCGCCTTCAATGATGGCCTAACCGGGATCCCAGGGCGACACACGTTGGACCTTGATATTTTGCAATTAGGCTCGCATTTCACCATTGCTATGGTGGACATTGATCATTTCAAACTGTTTAACGATCAGTATGGCCATGAAACTGGAGATGATGTACTCAAGTTAGTGGCCAAGCAAATCGCCAAGACCAAAGGTAATCCTCGATTTTATCGATACGGGGGTGAGGAGTTCACGATTTTGTACCATCGTCGTCGGGCAAACCAAGCAATACCCTACTTAGAGCAACTAAGACGCGATATTGCCAATTACCCGATGTCTTTGCGTGATAACAACCTAAGGCCAGAGAATGACGTGGAAGGTTCACGCTTTCGCAGCCAGAACGACTCTACGTCAAACGCCGAGACAGTGCATGTCACAGTCAGTATCGGTGTGGCTGACTCGACCTTGTCCCTTGAACCTAATGAAGTGCTAAAAGCTGCTGATAGTGCCCTTTATGCGGCAAAGCGTGGAGGAAGAAATCGTATCATCAATGCGTCGGCTCAACGTTAGCTAACTCGCCTTTGATGACAAACGACCAGCCAATGGTTAACGAACGCTAAACGACCGGCATTGGTTGCAATGACTCAATAACATAACGAGCACGGCCGCGTTTCTTGGCCTGATACAGCAACTTATCCGCGCAGCGATAAAGTGTATCAATCGACTCGTTACCACTTGGCACAATTGACACCCCACCCTGTGACACGGTCACATATTCACCGACTGAGCTGTTCTGGTTTGGAATAAATTGATCAACGATGGCTTCGTGAATGCGTCGGCAGGCCTGCTCAAGTTTGCTTTCATCGGTATTGGCCAGCAATACCACAAATTCTTCACCTCCATATCGTCCCACATACTCTTCAGTGCGGGTAAACAGGCTGTTAATGGTATCTGAAATCTTAATTAAGCATTTATCGCCTTCAATGTGGCCATAATTATCATTAAACAGCTTAAAATGATCGACATCGAATAGGATCAGAGAGAAGGGAATATTGTGCCGACCATGGAAGGAGATGACTTTTTGCAACTGCTCATCCATAAAACGGCGATTAAATAGCTTGGTTAATCCATCTTCGTTAACTTGTTTCAACAACCGATAGTTGACCCGCTCTAGTTCCAGCGATGTGGCCTGTAGCTCCCGACGCATATTTGCAATCCGTTGCATCGCCTTAAGCTTGGCGCTCAATACTTCGCGGTCAACAGGTTTGATCAGATAGTCGTCTCCACCGGCATGAATCGCCTTAGAAATAAAGTGGGGCTCCTCATGGCTACTGAGGAAAATGATTGGTAACCAGTCTTGATCTTGATCCCTAATTCTTTGCGCGACCTCAAAGCCATCCATTTCAGGCATGGTGATATCCAGCAGAATCAACTCCGGGTCAAAGTGACCAAACACCTCCAATGCTTCCCGCCCACTTGCCACGGCCTCAACCACGTGCCCTTGTTGCTTTAAGCGGATAGCCAGTTGCATTCTATCGAGCTGTACATCATCGACTAACAGTATTCGCATTGAAGCGCTGGTTTCAAACATACAAATCACTCGCCATATTTTGGTGTTGTGGTTAGTTAGTTGCAAATCGGTTAGCTACAAATTGGTCAGTTTGTCAATTTTTTAACCGATTCTTTTCAGGAGTATATGAAACAATTATTCGATATCCAATTTAATGACAGCCAATTTGTTGACTTTTGTCTATGAACACATACGATCACAGCTGATTTAAACTGATACAGAAATATGACTATGTCTGATACTCAAGCAAATGAACAAGCAACACCAACCGTCGATCTAGCGACGATTTCAGCAGAACTTCGTCAAGTGATCGAATTTGATCAAGTTCCGGAGTCGATGCACTCTATGGTGGTTTCAATCCACGAAGTGTCAGAAGAAGCCGTGCGTGAGTCATGGAATGAGCTACCCGCGAGTGCACAAAACATCGTTGATAACTTTGAGCAGTTTCATGCTTTAGTTTCAGTGAGCCAAGCCTTTGCTGGAGTGGACCTAATGGAAAAGTTCCCGACACTTGACCTGCCAAAAGAGATGACTGAAGAGCAGCAAGAGGCTTACCGTGCTGAGCTACTTAATGACGTGCTGTTTAACTGCGTGAAAGACATGTGTAAGCAAGTGAAAAAAGCCCGTCGCGATCCACTGCTTAAGAAAGACTTTAAAGACGTTTTTGCACGTTAATCCCATCGCCTCTAAAGTCAGTCTTGGCGGCCAGCGTCCTGACGACCAGCGGTAGGTAGTCGCCTAGTTCAATGGGGTGAGTAGGTTAAGGAGATATCTCTTTGACTGATACTCACCCCTTTTATTTGTGCAAACACCACCATCTCCGGCGCCAGTTTCAGCTCATCAAGCGCCCACTGAGTAATACTGGCACTTAAGGTTCGGTTCGGACCAATGGCTAGCTCAACAACCACACTCTGTCTATCTGGTGCCTGCTGACGCTGCTCGATCGCCACAATTTTGGTCGGCAAGACATTACGAATTGAGGTGCCAGTTGGCCTAGTCAGCATGATTGACACATCTCCAGCACGTATTTGTACACGCACAGTTGAGCCGAGCGCCACTGCGCAATATTGAGTCCATAGCTCCACTCCATCGGCTAATGCCACCTTACTCAGTCCATATTGCTGACTGTGCTGTACGATCTTGGCTTCAAACAGCGAACTTTGCTCTGTAAAAGATTGCCACGGCCGCATCGCGTGAGATTGCCACACTTGAGTTAACTCTCCACATTCGAGTACCTTGCCCTCATCGAGCATGATGATGTTCTGCGCTAGGCGGGCTATTTCAGCAAGACTATGGGTGACATACAGAATAGGGATATTAATTTGCTCAGCCAGCTGCTCGAGGTATGGCATAACCTCTCGCTTGCGCGGCAGATCGAGCGAAGCAAGTGGCTCATCCATCAACAACAAACGTGGCTTGGCCAATAAAGCACGACCGATGGCAACGCGCTGCTGTTCGCCACCAGAAAGTTGATTGGGATAGCGAGTAAGCAAATGCCCGATATCAAGCAACTGACACACTTCACTAACAGCTTCGACCGATCGCAACTTCATGCCATAACATAAATTGCCTTTGACGGTGTAATGGGGGAATAAGCGTGAGTCCTGAAAGACATAGCCGACTTGGCGCTGATAAGTGGGCAGATTGTGCTGCGCACCGCTATCAAAAAGAACCTGGCCATCAATGGCGATGTAACCACTATCTGGGGTTAATACTCCCGCAAGCATATTGATCAGGGAGGTTTTACCTGCACCGGAGCGGCCAAATATGGCCGTGATCCCTTTTGGCGCTATCTCAAGGTCTATTTTGATCTCTAATTGACCAAGTCGCTTACTTGCCTTGACGATAAAACGGCTCATGACTTCGCCCCCAACCGCTTAGTGGTACTTCGTTGTAACCACTCAGAGAACAGTAAGGAAAGCAAGGCTATGGCAACAGAAATCGCGCACAAGCGTGCGGCTTCAACTTCGGCCCCCGGTGTTTCGATAAAGCTGTACATTGCGAGAGGCAGGGTCTGAGTCTCGCCCGGTATATTCGAGACAAAGCTGATCGTCGCACCAAACTCGCCAAGGCTTCGCGCAAACGCGAGCATCGAGCCGGTAATAATACCCGGCAACATCAGTGGCAATGTGATAGTTACAAATACCCTAACGGGGGATGCACCAAGCGTGGCCGCCGCCATCTCCACTTTGGTATCAATAGCATCAAGGCTCAGTCGAATCGAGCGCACCATCAAAGGGAGCGCCACCACAATACAAGCCAGCACCGCCCCTTTCCAATCAAAACTGAACACTAGGCCAAAGTGCTGATCAAGCCAGCGACCGATAAAGCCTTGCCTACCCATTGAGATCAACAGCAGATAACCAACCACAACCGGAGGCAGCACCAAAGGTAGATGAACCAAACTGTCAACCAGCGACTTGGCAAAAAACTGCTTGCGACTGAGTAACCACGCTAGAGAAATACCAAGGGGGATCAACCAGACTAGGGCGTAAAGTGCGACTTTAATGCTCAACACTAACGCTTGCTGTTCATACTCATTCAACAAACATGCTTCCTTTTCAATCGATTATAAATCCGTCCATATTGGGGATAAGTCTATATGTTGTTCGATAGCATCGGCAATCTGATTAATCGCATTTTCCTGGATTTGGTCATGGTTTAGCGGCGTCAATTGAACGCCTGTTGCCCAACTGATCAGAGCTTCGGCGAGCTGTGGTTGATCAAAGATACCATGCAGGTACGTGCCAAGAACCTGATTATCAGCGCTTAACGCACCATCTAGGCGACCGCAGGAAAGCTGAATCGGCGCTTGCTCGACGCCAGTAGTGACACCGACATGGATCTCATAGCCCGAAACGTCAAACGATTGACTATTTAGAACCAGTTGACCACTGACATTGGTCAGAGTCTTCTCGGCTTGCAGTTCGGTATGAACATCAAGCAGACTTAACGCCTGACTAATTCCCTGCTCACCCTCAATTCCCAACGGATCAGAAATAGACTGACCGAGCATTTGATAGCCACCACAGATACCGATGACTTTACCACCATAACGTAGGTGGCGGCGGATCTGCTCATCCCATCCTTGCTGCTGCAAGAAGGCTAAGTCAGAACGCACCGATTTACTGCCCGGCAGAATTATGAGGTCGGCGCCTTCGAGACTTCCCCCTTTGGCAATATAGTGAAAGTCAATCTCTGGATGCAGTCGGAGTGGATCAAAATCGGTATGGTTGCTGATACGAGGTAAAACAGGCACCACAACCTTAATCCGGCGTGATACGTCGCTATTCGGTTGCTCTACCAGCGCGTCCTCGGCTTCCAGATTGAATCCATGTAAGTACGGCAGCACGCCAAGCACAGGTTTGCCCGTTTTTTGCTCGAGCCAATCTAATCCGGGTTGCAATAACGCAAGGTCACCGCGAAAACGGTTAATAACGAACCCCTTGACCCTGGCTTGCTCAGAGGGTGAGAGTAAGGCTAATGTGCCGTAAAGATGAGCAAATACACCACCACGATCGATATCGGCAACGATGATCACTGGTACATCGACTTCTTCGGCAAAGCCCATATTGGCGATATCATTGGCACGCAGATTGATTTCCGCTGGACTCCCTGCCCCCTCGACCACCACACATTGATATCCCTCGGTTAACTGCTGAAAAGATTCCAGCACCTTAGGCAAAGCAAACGATTTATAGTCACTAAAGCCGATAGCCTGCATGTTTCCGACCGCTTTGCCCTGAACGATCACTTGGGCTCCTGTGTCGCTGCATGGCTTGAGCAATATTGGGTTCATATGTACGTTCGGCGCGACCTTCGCGGCACGAGCCTGAACGGCTTGTGCACGACCAATCTCGCCGCCATCCGGTGTCACGGCACTGTTGAGAGCCATATTTTGCGGCTTAAAAGGGGCAACACGGACACCATGGCGCTGGAGCACGCGGCAAATCCCTGCCACTAGGACACTTTTCCCCGCATCTGAGGTCGTTCCCTGAATCATGAGCGGGGTTAATTGGTGATTGAATGAACCTGTTGGCATTGTGTGGCTTCCCGTACGGCGGTAAAAAGTGATGAAATAGTTATCAACACGCTGATTTTATGAAGATTATAACCCACTTCTAACACTTGGTGGGTTTCTATTATTATGTAGTGGCGTATAATTTGCATCTAATTAGACGAGCCGATGATCGACCAGAGTCCGGCAACACATTGTTTATAGGAGTGATTTTTCACTATGTTACGTTTTAAGCCAAAAGCCGTATTGATGGCTGCCAGTTTACTTGCTGTGACCACAGCCGCGTCAGCGAATAACTTTAGTTATGACTATATCGAGATGCGCAGTGGTCTAAGCCCGCTAACGATGGGGGTTGAGGGCAGTAAACAGATCATAGAGAATCTGCACATGGTCGGTCGCATTGACTCCAGGCTAGAAAACGACTGGGACTTTGCTGCTGGCCTAGGCTTTAACGGTCCACTTAACCAGTTTGCCGATATTTATGGTCAAATGTTGATCCACAATATTCGCGAAATTGATAGAAGCTCGACAGATTTCAAGCCTGAGCTTAATGTTGGGTTTCGTGTTTGGATGAGTAATCAGCTTGAAGCAACGGGTCGTATTGGTGTTCTAAAAGAAAAAGCAATTTTCCACGGCGGAATCAAATTTCATTCAACCGAAACCTTGGTACTTGCCGCAGAGATCCGCAGTAACGGCACTTACGGTGTTCAGCCAACCCTTGGGGTTCGCTTTCACTTCTAACCCCCCTTATCATCTCATTGGTTGCTATCGGTTCGCTCCAGAACCGATGAGCATTGTCGAATTCTATCGCTTGTAGCGACATAGCGAAGTTGGCTCAGTTGGCAGTTTGTGGCTATAGATATAGAGGCTAACCTGCAATCAAGCTTGGAGAGTTGTTATGACCCGTAAAGTCGTCACCGTCACCTTAAACCCTGCACTCGATCTGACCGGCTCACTGGAAAACATTACCTTAGGTAAGGTGAGCCTGGTAAACCAAGGTCATCTCCATGCTGCCGGCAAGGGGGTTAACGTCGCCAAGGTGCTGAGTGATCTCGGAGCTGACGTGACCGTGACTGGATTTTTGGGTGCTGATAATCAAGCCGCTTTTGTCGAAACCTTTGCGGCGATGCGTGCTCACGACCAGTTCGTTCGCGTCCCTGGCTCAACACGAATTAATGTCAAGCTGGTCGAAACCCATGGCCGGGTCAGTGATATTAATTTTCCAGGGATAGAAATAGACTCATCAGCAATTAAAGCCCTCACCAGCAAACTTACTGCGCTATGCCCCGATCATGACTATTTTATCTTCTCAGGCAGCCTACCTCCCGGTGTAGCGCCCAAACAGTTGGCAGACTGGATCTCGTATTTAACCGATCAAGGCAAAAAAGTTGCGCTCGATTCTAGTCATGCCGCCCTTGAGCATGGGATAAAAGCCAAGCCATGGATGATCAAACCCAATCAAGATGAACTCGCTGAGCTTATGCAGCGCCCATTAACCAGTCGTAATGAACTGCAGAGCGCGGCGCAACAGCTAGCCAGCTATGGTATCAAGCACGTCGTGGTTTCTATGGGTGCCACAGGCGCCATGTGGCTATCCCACGGCCAGTGGCGCATCGCTTCCCCACCGAGTATGGAACTGGTCAGTACTGTTGGTGCTGGCGATAGCTTTGTAGCCGGATTTTGCTGGGCTGCGATGCAATCGTTTGAGGCACGCAAGCAATTGGGCTTTGCAACAGCAATATCCGCACTCGCAGTCAATCAAATAGGCGTTGGGGTGAGTGATATTAACCAGGTTATCGGTTTAAAAAAGCAAGTTATCATGCAGGGTTAACTAACCCTGATGTTGTGGGGTCCTGTTTTCAGCTATCGATGCAGCGCCTCACAATGCCGTACCCCGCTGCACCAAACTGAACACCGACGTAGTGGTTGCACCAAAACAATGCCAAGTTTGCTTGTCACGACACTTGTTTTTATACCGTGCTTCTCAGGATCAGTCTTCAATTGCTTAAACTTGGGGCAAAAATTTGCTTGTGACCCATAATGTGACTAAACGTAACATTATGGCTTGATTCTTGTAACCTAATTAATTAACCAATATTTATGCGTTGAGACAGCAAGTTTGCACCTATAGTGTGCAAGCGAAACACGCTCCCCCTAGTAACAAAGGATTGAACTATGGAAGACACGATAGCCATCGTATTGGCAGGAGGCATGGGCTCTCGCCTGAGCCCTTTGACCGATGATCGAGCTAAACCTTCGGTGCCCTTCGGTGGTAAATACCGGATTATCGACTTCACCCTCACCAACTGCTTGCATTCAGGTGTGAGAAAAATCTTAGTCTTAACCCAATACAAATCACACTCTCTACACAAACATCTGCGCGATGGTTGGTCTATCTTCAACCCAGAGTTGGGCGAGTTCATCACTGTGGTTCCCCCACAAATGCGTAAAGGCGGTCGCTGGTATGAAGGAACAGCAGATGCGATCTACCACAACCTGTGGCTGCTCGAGCGCAGCGAGTCAAAATATGTCGTGGTACTCTCTGGTGACCATATCTACCGCATGGACTACGCTGCCATGCTCGAAGAACATATCGCCAACCAGGCCGAACTCACCATTGCCTGTATTCCCGTACCAAAAGCGGAAGCGCAGTCATTTGGCGTCATGACGACCGATGATACGGGTAAAATCACTCAGTTTGATGAGAAACCGTCGAGTCCGGCGAGTATGCCTGACGATCCCGAGATGAGTCTAGCCTCAATGGGTATCTACATATTTAGCATCGATACCCTGCTTAACACCCTCAACGAAGACGCGGCTAATGAAGAGTCTAGTCATGACTTTGGCAACGATATTATTCCCAAGCTAATTGGCAATGATACGGTTTATGCCTACAACTTTTGCAACGACAAGGGACGTGTTGCAAAAGACTGCTATTGGCGCGATGTAGGCACCATTGATTCCCTCTACCAAGCTAACATGGATTTGCTTGAGCCAGTGCCACCGATGAATGTCTATCAATCAGACTGGGCGGTAAGAACTTATGAGCGACAGCTTCCTCCTGCTCGCACTGTATCATCGGCCACGGGTAATGAGGGGATCTTTATCAACTCAATTATCGCGTCTGGAGTGGTGAACTCCGGCGGGTCTGTGCACCACTCAGTGATCTCTTCAAGCGTCCGTATCGAAGACGGAGCCACCATTACTGGCAGTATATTATTTGACCACGTGGAGGTTGGTGAGGGCTGTCAGCTAAAAAACTGCATTATCGATAAGCGGGTCAAAATTCCGCCACATACGACGATTGGTTTTGATCTAACCGAAGATCGCAAACGCTTTAAGGTCTCAGAACGCGGGATTGTTGTAGTACCAGAAGACTATCAGTTCTAGAAAACTAAAAGCCTTATCACTACGCTAATCATAAATCCGGGGGCATCTTAGGGTGCCCTTTTATTGTCTCACTACCCTTGAGTAATGCGCACCACTTTTCGTACGGTTTACTCTGGCGTCCCTTTTTTTATAGAAAATGTCTGTGCTAGGGATTGATCTTTGCCGATTTCATTCACATATTGAATTTGTCACTGGCAAACGGCGAGTCAGGGTTTGGTGCTTCTCCTGCACTGATATCACGCCGACAGATAAGGAAAAAGACCAATGAAATTCAGTTATGCAAACCCAACCCAAATCCACTTTGGACAAGGCCAAATTGCGGCAATCGCGCAAGCGATCCCTGCAGACAACAAAGTCCTCGTCGTCTACGGTGGCGGCTCTATCAAGCGCAATGGCGTCTACGACCAGCTCACTCAAGCACTTGCCCAGCATCAGTGGAGTGAGTTTTCAGGTGTAGAGCCTAACCCGACTAAAGAGACTCTGGACAAGGCAGTGGCACTGGTCAAAGAGAAGCAGATCGACTTTATCCTCGCGGTTGGCGGTGGTTCAGTTATCGATGGTTCAAAATATGTCGCTGCGGCGTCTCTCTATGCTGGTGATGGCTGGGATATCCTAACTGGTCAGCATGTTGTCGACCAAGCACTACCACTTGGCGCGGTATTAACCTTGCCTGCAACCGGCTCGGAATCAAACATGGGTGCGGTGATCACTAAGGCCGAAACCCAGGACAAACTGGCGTTTCTTAGCCCATTTGTTCAGCCTAAGTTTGCTGTGCTGGACCCAGACACAATGAAAACTCTGCCAGAAAGACAGCTGATCAACGGCGTGGTTGATGCCTGGGTGCATGTGTGTGAACAATACCTGACCACCACCACTGACGCTTGGGTCCAAGAGGGCTATGCCGAGACCCTACTACGTAATCTAAAACGCCTTGGCGAGAGTTACGATGTGCGTGATAGCGACGAATGGCGTGGTAATTTGATGTGGACGGCTAACCAAGCGCTCAATGGCTTGATTGGCAGTGGCGTACCACAAGACTGGGCAACTCATATGATTGGCCATGAGCTGACTGCACTATGGGGTGTCGATCATGCCCGTTCGCTGGCTATCGTTCAGCCTTCGCTGCTGCGCAACCAGCTCGATGTTAAACGCGCTAAATTAGAGCAAATGGGCACGAATGTGTTTGGCTTGGAGCCAAGCGATGACCTAGCCGAGCGCACGATTGATTCGATCGAGCTATTCTATCATCACCTCAATGTCGCGACTGTTTTTGATGGGCACGGTGAGTCAAAGCAGACAGCAGTCGACAAAGTCGTCGAGCAATTGGATGCCCATGGCATGCACACACTCGGTGAGAATCAGAGTATAACTTTAGAGCAAAGTCGCCAGATCCTTGAGCAAGCCATCGCCTAATCGATGAAATACTCAACAAAACATCAACGCACTCCTCGGGGTGCGTTTTTTCGTTTACAAATCTCCAACACGAATTGGCTTTACATCACGAAAAATACTCGTATTATGCTCACGCAAACGTTTTCCTTGGTCAAAATCGCTAGTTAAAGAGATATTATGCTGCCAGATATTGAGATTTGTCGTCAGACAGAGCTGTTGTCAATTAATCACGTTGCCAAACAATTTGGCCTCCTTGAGGATGAGTTCCAAGCCTTGGGTAAGCACAAAGCGAAAGTGTCGCTTTCCAGCCTCAAACGCACACAAACCAACAAGTCCGGCAAACTTATCTTTGTCACTGCCATTACACCAACGCCACTCGGTGAAGGCAAAACCGTGACCACCATTGGTCTTTCTCAAGGTTTAAAAAAGATTGGCCACAATGCAGCAGCCTGTATTCGCCAACCGTCGATGGGTCCCGTTTTTGGTGTCAAAGGTGGCGCTGCGGGCGGCGGTTTCTCACAAGTTGCGCCGATGGAAGAGCTCAATCTCCACCTAACTGGTGATATTCACTCGGTGACGGCAGCGCACAACCTAGCGTCAGCTGCCATCGACGCACGTATTTATCACGAACAGCGTCAAGGCTACGAAGCATTCGAAGAACGTACCGGTCTTAAGGCGCTTAAAATCGATCCGAAAAATGTCGTTTGGAAGCGCGTGATTGACCATAATGACCGTGCCCTACGCATGATCACTGTCGGTAAGAACGAAATCAATAAAACCATCAACGGTTTCGAGCGTGAAGACGGGTTCGATATTTCTGCGGCCTCTGAGCTAATGGCGATCCTAGCGTTGGCCGATGACCTACAAGACCTGCGTAAACGTATCGGTTGTATTGTCGTTGCTTACAATGTTGATGGTGACCCGGTAACGGCAGAGGACCTAGATGTTGCCGGTGCGATGACCGTTAGCATGAAAGACGCCATTGAGCCAACGCTAATGCAGACCCTTGAGGGCGTGCCTACCCTAATTCACGCAGGCCCATTTGCTAACATTGCCCACGGTAACTCGTCAATTATTGCTGACCGCGTAGCAACGCACCTTGCTGATTACACAGTAACTGAAGGCGGTTTTGGCTCGGACATGGGCTTTGAAAAAGCCTGCAACATTAAGGCACAAGCCTCTCAACAAGCTCCTGACTGCGCGGTGATTGTGGCTACTCTACGTGGACTAAAAGCCAACTCTGGTCTTTACAACCTCAAACCAGGTCAAGCGATCCCTGAATCTATCTTTGACGCCGACCAAAAGGCGCTTGAGGCAGGCTTTGAGAACCTGAAATGGCACATCAACAACGTCAATAAATATGGCGTGCCAGCAGTGGTTGCGATTAACCGCTTCCCACAAGACTCTGAGCAAGAACTTGCGACGCTGAAAGCAATGATCGAAGCGCTGCCATTTGATGTTGAAGTCGCCATCAGTGAAGCATTCGGTAAAGGCGGCGAAGGTGCGGTAGAGCTTGCCAACAAAGTGGTTGCACAATGTGACAAGCCAAGTCAATTCAAACCACTCTATTCAGTGGAAGACTCGCTAGAGTCAAAGCTTTCTACCATTGCAGAAGTCGGTTACGGCGGCAGCATAGTCATGAGCTACAAGGCTCAGCAACAGCTTACTGCACTGAAAAAGCACGGTTTTGATAAGCTTGCGGTATGTTTTGCCAAAACGCCACTGTCAATCACCACCGATGGCTCGATCAAGGGCGCACCAAAAGGCTTTGACGTACCAATCCGTGAGCTGAAGTTGTGCGCCGGCGCAGGCTTTATCTACGCCCTAAGCGGCAACGTAATGACCATGCCAGGCCTTCCAGATAAGCCAGCCTTTATGAACCTGGATATCGATGAAGACGGCAATATTGTTGGTTTAAGTTAATATCACCAACTGTTAGTAACAAAAAACTCGGAGCTTGTCTCCGAGTTTTTTTATCCCTTCGGGAGAGGCGTGAATCGAGATCGGGCTTTGCCCTGCGAGAACGCTGCGCTCGAGGTGGTGTAACACTTGACAGCAGTGACAAAGGTTGGAAAATTTTCTCGCCTCTCGCCTCTCGCCTCTCGCCTCTCGCCTCTCGAATCTTTCCCGTAGTTGAAATTTAATCGCTTTGCTCCCGTTCTTATTGCGTATAGATGTTTAAATTACGTGAAGCTAGGGTAAAGGAGTGACACCATGAAGCGAATTGTACTGTTTATAGCCTTATGTCTTGCGGCGGTGGCAAGCCTGTTGATGCCTGCTAGTGCCGACAACAAAATGAGTAAAGCCCCCTCGGGTAAAACTGAAGTTGCCACATTGGCCGGCGGCTGCTTTTGGTGTACTGAGTCGGATCTGGAACAACTTCCTGGCGTGCTGGATGTGGTCTCTGGTTATGCCGGTGGCGAGCTTGAGAATCCAACCTATAAACAGGTCTCATCAGGTAAAACCGGTCATATTGAAGTGATTCAAGTGACCTATGACCCGATGCAAGTGACTTATGAGCAGGTATTGGATCAGTTCTTCCGCCATATCGACCCAACCGATGACCAAGGATCATTCGTCGACCGCGGTCGCCACTACCGCCCCGCTGTCTTTTATCATGACGATGAGCAAAAGCAGATTGCTCAGACTTTTATGCAGCAGATCGATGCCTTGGGCGTGTTTCCGAAGCCACTCAAAACTGAGCTGATCGCCTATGAGACATTTTATGTGGCCGAAGACTATCACCAAGACTATTACAAAGAGAACAAGTGGCGCTACAAGTACTACCGCAATGCCTCTGGACGCGATCAGTATCTCGACGAGGTGTTTGGTAAAGGCCGTAAAGAGAACCCGGTGACCCTGCGCCAGATGATTGATGAGGCTAATGGCGTTGAGCGTATTCGTTACGCCCGTCCAAGCGAATCAATCATTAAGCAGCAACTAACTGAGCTGCAATACTACGTCACTCAAGAGGAAGGCACCGAACGTCCGTTTAATAATGAGTACTGGGACAATAAGCAAGAAGGCATATATGTCGATATCGTCTCTGGTGAGCCATTGTTCTCCTCAACAGACAAGTACAAGTCAGGTACAGGGTGGCCAAGTTTTACCAAGCCGATTGATGAGCACTACATCACGACCAAGACCGATTTTAAACTCATCTACCCCCGCACTGAAGTGCGCAGTCGCTACGGTGATTCACATCTAGGACATGTGTTTAAAGATGGGCCTGCCCCTACTGGCCTACGCTACTGCATGAACTCAGCAGCGATGAAGTTTGTCGCCAAAGAGGATATGGAGGCACAAGGTTACGGTAACTACCTATTCTTGTTCGATAGTTAACCGACACTCCACTAAAAAGGAGCGCTTTATGTGCTCCGTTCATCTATCCTTTGCTTTAACTCGCATCGCTGGCGCTATTAGGTATATAATGCGCCAGCTTTTTCTTGGACAGACAAACCTTTTATGATTTCAAAAAACCAACTTAAACTTCTTCGCGCACTTGGGCAAAAGAAACAGCGTAAGGCGCATGGCCTCTTCTTGGTTGAGGGAGAGAAGAACGTCCTTGAATTACTTGATTCATCTTTGATTGTTAAACAGATTTTCGCTACTCGTGAGTTTCTCGAGCAATACCGTGCTGAGCTTGGCGGCTATGTGTGTATTGAAAGCTCACTCGATGATCTGACCAAAGCCAGCAGCTTAGTCAGCAATAATGCCGCTGTTGCCATCGCAGAGATCCCTGCGAACACAGCGCCACAATCACAAGGATTGATGATCGCCCTAGATGGCGTTTCAGACCCTGGGAATCTTGGCACTATTATCCGTGTTGCTGATTGGTATGGGATCAAACATATCGTCGCCAGCCGCGATTGCGCCGACCCCTATAACCCCAAAACCATCCGTGCCACCATGGGCAGCTTTGGCCGCGTACAGGTGACTCAACTGGATCTGCCTGATTATCTCGCGCAGGCAAACCTGCCGATTTATGGTGCGTTCCTTGAGGGTAATAGTGTGCACAGCACGGAGTTCGCCGCTGAAGGCATTTTATTAATGGGCAGTGAATCTCATGGGGTACGCCCACAAGCTGAGCAGTTTGTCACCGATAAGATCACCATTCCTGCCTTTGGCGGTGCCGAGTCACTCAATGTCGCCATGGCTACTGGGATTATCCTAGATAACCTACGTCGTCAGAACAGTAACTAGTTTTTGTTAAAAATATCCGATTTTTTAGCCTAACATCAAAACGCAGCTCACAAATAAGCTCTAACGATTTCAGTATAAGATATTATTTTACAAAGACTTTTAGTCCTTGTTATGAATAACAAATGACTTAGACCTAAGTGAGCTCAAGGTGTGGACTTCTGAGTTAATATACAGGCTCATATCATAGAAAGTGTTAGCAAAAGTGTTCATCTCTTTCAACGTTATTTGACGCTGAGGCGAGCCTTTTTGATCTCTCCCTTCCGGCGTGTTTACTTGCTTTGCTTAAACTGCTCTTTGAGAACACTTGGGCCGAATCTTTAGGTCACTCTCAACCGCGGGTTTGGCTAAGCCGTTTCAAGATTTATCTGAGACCCTCGGTCCTCTGTGGGGAACTAACGAATTAAATCCATGTTATCCAATAAACACCTACAAAAATAACCGTCTTGAGTACTATATAAAACGTTCGACATAACACATCAAATCAAATAACATACCAATCCATAGTTACAACCAAATGTTTACAACAGTGCAACTCTCTCTCTTTAAGTAGCAGTACCCAGTGAGTGTTCTCATGGTAGCTACGCTGACTTCTCGTATCGATATTGCATTTAAAGAGAGAGAGCTTTGCTAATTATTAAATAAGTTAGAGGTATGTAGAGCACAAAACATTTGGTTCTAGCATTAATCTTTGACAACTAAATTAATGAAGTAAAGGATAATACCATATGGATATGAAGCGTTTTGTTACGTTAGCTCTTATTTTTTTTAGCATGAATATTTATGCCAGTCCATCTTACACGGACGTAATTGTGTTTGGGGATAGCCTTTCCGATGTAGGGAACTTAGATTTCATGAATTACCCTGGAGGTGCGGCTGAGGGGCAAACATACGGGCCAAGATTTTCAAACGGTCCGTTAGTCGTGGAGTATATTGCAAGTGAACTCCTTGGCGTTGATGATATTGAACAAGCACTACAGCCCTCTCTTCACCTTACAGGCAATATAATAGGTAGCAACTTCGCTGTCGCGGCTGCAAAATCTCTTGATGATGACGGGTCTTTATTAACCCCTGATATTAACCTTCCAACTCAAGTTAATGCCTATTTAGCCGCTCAACAGGGTATAGCTCATGATAATGCACTGTTTTTTCTTTCGATCGGAGGAAACGATGTTCGTGCTGCTAGGGATATTGTTTTGAGTGATAGCAACATTGAGAATGCAATAAAAAATAGACTATCTGCCTATTCTTACGTTTATGACTCTGTCACATCTACTGCGGAAAATCTGAATTTACTGCTAAAAAGTGGTGCTAAAGATATCATGATCCTTGGCACGCCAAACATGGCTCTTACTCCAGAAAGTGCTCTCATCACCAACCAATTAATAGAGAGCTCGAGCAATTCACTAGAAAAATTAAGTGCTATGTCCCTACCAAAATTAGTGAGTGATTTATCAAAATTCTACCAATTTAACCTCAAATATGAGATTAAAAAATTACAGAAAAGATACCCAGGTTCAAATTTAATTTATATTGATCTAATGAAGTTAGTAGATTCAGTTAATAAGCAACCTGAGCACTTTGGATTCACAAATACAACTCATGCCTGTAATTACATACTAAGTACGTTTCCAGTTGCAGAACCGACTTCAGAATGCCTCGTAGATCAAGGATATCTGTATTTTGATGAACTTCATCCTACAACAAAAGCAAACCTTATCGTAGCAGAAAGGGCACTCAAACAGCTTATAAGCGTCAAGCACTGAGAAGCCTGCTAATAATTTGGATTTAAACCATCAAGTCCATCTAGATTGTACAGCTTGTAATGTGAATAAATGGTTTCGCGACAGCTCGAAAACCAGATAACATGCTGTGCAATCTTTCTACTCTGTATAGTTGTCTTAACCAATCCAGCCCTGAGCTCTATCTACAGCGACTCATAGTTTGATATTAGCTTTTCGAGCATTATTTGATAGAAACACACTTGCGCTCACTGAACTTGCTTGCCCGAGTTCGAACTCAACATTACTTTACCGCAGCGGTTAGTTCAGGCAGCGATAAGGTATATAAAGGGCTCCCTTGAGATGCAGCTCGACTAGTGTTGCAGGCTATTTTTTTAGCATGCTCAATTTGTTCGGCACACCATTCCAGGTTTCAGCCTCTTCCATTGCAGGCTTAACCTCCGTCAGAACTGGCCACTGCTCTGAGAGTTCAGCATTCAGCTCGACAAACACCTGCTGATCGTCAGCAAGCTCTTCTTCTTGAAAGATGGCCTGAGCATCACACTCTGGGACACACAAGCCACAGTCGATACACTCGATTGGATTGATGACCATAAAGTTTGGACCTTCATGAAACGCATCGGCTGGGCAGACGGCCACACAGTCGGTGTATTTACATTGGATACAGTTATCGGTTACAACAAATGCCATGGTGTTCAACTCTTGGTTAGCTGGGTTTGTGGAGGGGCGATAATACTGATCCCCACCTAAAATTCAATACAATAGCGGCGATAAACTCCTCAATCCGCCCGACGATGTCCAATTAAGTATGACAGACAAATGAACTTGACGTAAAATGCGCGCCATTGTGAGCCTATTGCTGCCCATCGAACGTGATCATCCATCATTGTGACGGCAATACGCTAAGACACCAATTGAAAATACGAGAAATCGACATGATACGTTTAACCGAAATTAAACTTCCTCTTGATCATGAGGAAGGCGCCATCCTGGACGCTATTACCAAAAAATTGGGCATCACGGCCCAGGAAGTACTCTCTTTCAATATGTTTAAACGTGGCTATGACGCTCGTAAAAAAAGCAAAATCCTGCTGATCTACACCCTAGATGTTGAGGTCGCTAACCAAGCAGAAATGCTAGAGCAGTTTGCCAGCGATCCACACGTGCGTGAAACGCCAGACATGGAATACAAATATGTTGCTAAGGCGCCGGAAAATCTCACTGAGCGCCCAGTGGTGATTGGTTTTGGTCCATGCGGACTATTCTCAGCGCTTGTTCTGGCGCAAATGGGCTTTAAGCCAATCGTCCTCGAGCGCGGTAAAGAAGTTCGTGAGCGTACCAAAGACACCTTTGGCTTCTGGCGCAAGCGTGCGCTGAACCCAGAATCGAACGTTCAGTTTGGTGAAGGTGGTGCGGGTACATTCTCTGACGGCAAACTGTATAGCCAAGTTAAAGACCCTAAACACTACGGCCGTAAGGTGATCGAAGAGTTTGTTGCCTCTGGTGCACCTGAAGAGATCCGCTACGTGAGTAAGCCGCACATCGGCACCTTTAAGCTGGTGACCATGATTGAGAAGATGCGCGCAAAAATCATCGAGCTCGGTGGCGAGATCCGCTTTAGCACTCGCGTGGATGATATTCACATGCAAGATGGTCAGATCACAGGTCTTACCCTATCGAACGGCGAAGAGCTGAAATCACGTCACGTGATCCTAGCCGTTGGCCACAGTGCGCGTGATACGTTTGAGATGCTGCACAAGCGTGGCGTTTACATGGAAGCTAAGCCATTCTCGGTTGGTTTCCGTGTTGAACATAAACAATCCGTGATTGATGAAGCGCGTTTTGGTAAAAATGCCGGTAACCCTATTCTTGGCGCAGCAGACTACAAACTCGTTCACCACTGTAAGAATGGTCGCACGGTATACAGCTTCTGTATGTGCCCAGGTGGTACTGTGGTGGCAGCAACTTCTGAAGAAGGTCAGGTTGTAACCAATGGCATGAGCCAATACTCACGTGCAGAGCGTAACGCCAATAGCGCTATCGTAGTGGGTATCTCACCTGAGACCGACTACCCTGGTGACGTGCTTGCGGGTATTCGCCTGCAGCGCGAGCTGGAAAAAGGCGCTTACGTGCTTGGCGGTGAAAACTACGATGCGCCAGCACAAAAGATTGGTGACTTCCTTAAGGGTCGCGATCCAAGTGCGATAGGTGAGGTTGAGCCGTCATTTACCCCTGGTATCAAGCTGACTGACCTTTCAAAAGCACTGCCTGATTTTGCTATCGAGGCTATCCGTGAAGCGATCCCAGCATTTGACAAGAAAATCAAAGGCTTTGCTTCCGATGATGGCTTGTTGACCGGTGTTGAAACGCGTACCTCATCGCCAATATCTATCAAGCGTGGTAAAGACTTCCAGAGTGTCAACCTTAAGGGATTCTACCCAGCAGGTGAAGGCGCAGGTTACGCCGGCGGTATCCTTTCTGCGGGTATCGATGGCATCAAGGCTGCCGAAGCACTAGCCATTGCGATGGTTGAGCAAGCGCAAGAAGCTTAAGTCGTTATAGTCGAAACAACTAAAAGGGCGCTATTGATTAGCGCCCTTGATGTCTTTACCCATCAATATTTCCCCTCACACAGCCTCAAGCCAAACACTGATTAATAAACTCAATCGATTTGGACAGCCGCTGCTCTATTTCAGCGATCGGCAATAGCTGCTCTCTAGGCTTAAACCTGGTTGAGCCATCAACCAGCCTTTCAAGCGCATAAGGTGACTCGATACTGAAAAACGGCACTTGTTCGTTGGCTGCCGCACTTTCGAGTAAGGCTTGGTATTTGCCTGCGCCTCCCCCTAATTCACAGCAGCGCCACACATCTTGCTCCAAATAGAGATCTTTAAGATGCAAGTGCTCTGCAAACGCAAGGCTCGACAAGCTGTGCTCCAATACATCCAGCTGTGGGCGGTGTGAGAGAAAGTTACCGGGGTCGAAGTTGATGCCAAACACTGTATTATCGGCCTGTCGACAAAATGGCTCAAAATCATCCGCTTGATTGAGTAAGTAGGCCTGAGTGTCACCGACATTCTCGATCAAAATCTTGATCCCAAGTTGTTTAGCCAAGGCAATGGCCTTAGACGCTGCGATCACGAACTCACCAAGCTCGGCTCCTCGAGGCGCGTATAGCACCAAGCGCTTGCAGGCTAAGATTTTGCACATCTCAAGGCGCGTGATCAGCCTTTGCTCACAGTTCTCCAAAGTCAGATCACAGTGCGCCGCCAATGAGCTGCAGCGCATCTGCTTGTCATCTAGGTACGACTTTATCCACCGCGCAAGCTCAGGTGTAATATCGGACTCAGTCAGGTCGTAGACCGCGCCTTGGATCAAGGCCAGTTCGATGTTCAGTACTCCTAAGCTAGCAATGGAATCAATCGCCTGCTCGATTCGATAACCCGAATAGGCGACGGTACTGATGGAAAAGTTAAGTTGCATAGGCCCCTCCCCCCGTCACTTGCTCCTCGGATATCATCACCTCAGATACCAGCTCGATTAAGCGAGCAAACCCTTCAGCTTGCCACGCTGTTCGGCCGACAAACAAGCCATCGATATTTGGCTGAGTAATTAAGACTTGCGCGTTATCAAGGTTGACACTCCCGCCATAGAGCAATGGGATACGCTGAGCTATCTCGGCGCCGTAGCAAGACGTTAAGGCAGTGCGGATGGCACTCATCCCCGCCTCCGCTTCTTGCGCACTTGCCGGAGAGCCTCCCTCACCAATCGCCCAAACGGGCTCGTAAGCAATCATCACCTTGGTTATATCAGCTGGCTCAACGTCATAAAGCGCAATCTTGACTTGCCGCACGATTGATTCCGCAGACACGCCCCAGCGCTTCTCCTCAGCGCTATCACCGACACAAATTAAGGGCACGAGTCCAGCCTTAAGTGACAATATCACTTTTTTGTTCACGGTTTCGTTGCACTCACCAAACCACTGCCTGCGCTCAGAGTGACCAATCTCAACCAGTGTGGCACCGATATCTTTAGCCATGTTAGCCGACACCTCGCCGGTCAATGCCCCTTGCTCCGCCCAACCAATATTCT
Organism: Vibrio sabulosilitoris; assembly: GCF_055391395.1. Lineage (NCBI taxonomy): Bacteria > Pseudomonadati > Pseudomonadota > Gammaproteobacteria > Vibrionales > Vibrionaceae > Vibrio > Vibrio sabulosilitoris. The sequence goes on along the minus strand of NZ_AP029600.1, from coordinate 982,403 downwards.
GCACCCCGGTTAAGCAAGGCGTTTGCGCCAGTAGTGTTCCCACTTGTTTCACATAAGGGAAAGGTGGGATAAGAAAGGTCTGAAGCTCATGCCTGATATTGCTAAGCTGTGGGGCGATAGATCGGCAATACTCAACCACCTCAGCCTCGGTTTTATTCATCTTCCAACTCGAGCCCAACCAGACCTTTTTCATGCTGGCACTCCTTCAACGATATAGGTTGTCATGAATTCGAGGATCAACGACATCGAGATGGCGCCAGGGTCTGGGTAACCCAGCGAGCGCTCGCCAAGGGTTTTCGCCTTGCCCGTAGTGGCAATCATCGACTTGGTGGCCTCTACACCCTGTTTGGCTGCCGCAGTGATCAAAGGCATCGATTGCTCTAGTGGCAAATGTGCTATTTCATGTGCCTTTCTTGCTGCTGGTGCCAGTGCGTCAATCATAGTTTTTGCCCCCTCATCGGCGCCGCCACGTTGACGTATCCCCTCTAGCCCCGCGGCTAAAAAGTCAGCGACGACGGCCGTAGTCAACTCGGGCGCATTGGAGACCGCTTTGCCGCCATTGCGAAACAAGGTGCCAAAAATCGCACCTGAAGCGCCGCCCATAGTCGTAAGCAACTTTGTACCAACTTTGGTTAGCACATCGCCGACTGACTTGGCCTCAAATCCTTGCTCAATTAACTGTTCAACATTGCTAAAGCCGCGCTCAATCCCGAGCCCATGGTCGCCATCGCCAATCGCTTGGTCGACACGCGTTAATTCAGGCTCACTTTTCACCATGTTGTGCGCCATATATTGCAACATTTGTTTGGTTTGTGTGCTGTTCATAATCACTTCCTTAGTGCGAACGATTGACAAGGTGCTTGGTACAAGGCTTGGAGATCATCATTGAGTTTGAGCAATGAAATCGACCACCCAGACATCTCAAGTGAGGTGCAATATCCGCCAATAAGATTATCGACGATAGAAATTTGTCGCTCAGACAAATAGCGGTGTACCGCCCGATTGGTGATCAACAGCTCCATTTGAGTTGAAGCACCTAGGTTGTTCACCAACAGAGCAACTTGGTCGCCCTGAGTGAGAGCCGCCTCTTCAACCAACTTACTCATTACCTGCTCAGTCACTTCGTCTGTACTGGTCAAGGCAGACTTACCGACTCCGGGCTCACCGTGAAGCCCCATACCGACTTCGATTTGATCGTCGGCGATGTGGAAATTAAAGTCGTCGTTTCTTGGAATCGCGCAGGGACCAAGAGCCACACCAATAGAGCTGGTATGAGCGAGCGCCATTTCACTGGCGGCCACGACTTGCTCAAAGCTATCACCACGCTTAGCTGCCGCGCCAGCCACCTTTAACACAAACAGTGCTCCAGCAATACCACGGCGCTCTTGCTCCAATTCTTTCGGCGCTGAGATTACGTCATCGTTGACTCGAACCGTGTGAGATTGGATCCCTTCTTCCTCGAGCAGCTCAGCGGCGATATCAAAGTTCATGTTATCGCCAGCATAGTTGCCATAGATAAACACCACGCCGTTTTCTGGATTGAGTGCTAACGCAGTGGCAAAGATGGCATCCGGTGTTGGAGCGGCAAACACATCACCAACCGCCACCGCATCAGCCAGCCCCTCTCCCACATAGCCGCCATACATTGGTTCATGTCCGGCACCGCCACCAGTGAATATCGCCACCTTGCCATCAAGTGGGGCTTTACGGATCGCACAGGTATAGTCACCAATAGGTTCTAAGTCATGCTGCATGGCTGCGATAAAGCCCTCAAACTGTTCACGGGCTACGGCATTTTTGTCATTAATTAGTTTTTTTGGCTTTCTCATCTTGCTCTCCTTGCCGCTTATTGCGCCAGAATTTCGGCCTCTATCTCACTGATCCGTTGCACTTTTGGCTTAGACGCCTCATCGATCTCTTCAGCTTCGAGCCAGGCTTGCAGTATCGTTTTAGCTAATTCCACACCGATCACTCGCTCGCCCATAGTAATGATTTGTGCGCCATTGCTTTTTCTCGCCCGCACGGCGGAAAATACGTCATGGCAAAGCGCTGCGCGGATCCCGGGTACTTTATTAGCAACAATCGATACACCGATTCCTGTCCCACACACCAACACACCGCGCTGGTGAGTATTATCAGCGACTTTTTTGGCTACTCTTTCAGCAACATCGGCATATAAATTAGAGCCACCAGCTGGTGCTTGGCTATAGTCTATATAGTGATATCCTAATTTATCTAAGTGTTTACAAAGCTCATCTTTTAATTTTACTGCTGCATCATCACAGCCAATTGCAATTGACATACATCCTCCTAAAGGGTCAGACAAACCACCAGGCAACACAAATAAAGCTACTCTATTTTTATTAGGGTATATTTGAATTTCGTCACAAAGAATTTATTAATTTATTTTTAATTTTGTATAATTATTATCATTCTTTTCTTATTCGTTAATATTTATTTTTCATGCCGTAATGATTACTTCCTAAATATACCTATTTCACATCACAACTTAATATCTTTTTTCTGTACATTATCAATCGGACAAAAATATATTAATTTTTGTCTCTTTGCGTGACTAAGATCGCGTTTGAAACAACCAGGTTATTTTATACTCGACAGCAATTAATGAATGTTTTAATAAATTTTTTAGGGAATCTATTAGAAAATAAATTGATTTTGCTCACACTTTGCGATTGGTATAGAGGTTGAAAACGCCGTTATGAAGCTATCAGAACAAGCATACAACAAGCTTAAACGAATGATTTTAGAGAATAAATTTCGAATCAATCAGCAGCTACTTGTTGATGAAGCGGTCGAGATATGTGGCTTTAGCAGAACTCCTGTAAGAGAAGCTCTGCTAAGACTACAACAAGATGGTTTGATAAAACTTCACCCGAGACATGGACTAAAAATTTGCGCGTTGTCAAGACGCGATGTCGAGGAGCTTTATGAGCTGATTGCCCACTTAGAGGTGATGGCGCTGGATATTTGCATTGCAAAAGGGCTGACTGAGAGCCAGATAGATGTCCTGCGTGATTATACAAGTAAGATGGAGCAAGCGCTTGACGATAATGATATTCAGCAGTGGGCAATTCATGATTTTGCCTTCCACGATCAAATTTTTCAATATACCGAAAACTCTCGACTGATTGAGACGGCTAGAAAATACAATGAGCAAAATAAACGCTGCAAAGACATTGTTATTAAGTTAAGACCCCTACCCTGGGATTCGATTATTGAGCACAACAAGCTTATTGATAATTTGCAAACTGGCAATATCAATGAAGCAAGAGAAATGCATTTAACTCACTGGGAGCAGGTTTCTAAGCAATTTATTGAATTCTTAGAGAATTACCATTTCCTAGAGAAATAAATTTAGTCACTATTTTTTTAATTTGTATCCTATTCAAGGAGGTTCACTTATGTCTAATATAAGTGTTCAGGCGCTTTATCAGCTGGCCAATGATGTTCGAATTGATATTCTCGATATGGTTTATCAAGCACAATCAGGACACATTGGTGGCTCTTTTTCTGCAGCCGAAATCGTCACCACTCTGTACTTTTCAGAAATGCAGAACCTCGATCCCAATAACCCAAAACAAAGTCATCGCGACCGCTTTGTTTTGTCTAAAGGTCACGCTTGTCCGGTCTGGTACGCCTGTCTGTCACGGCTTGGTTATTTCGATCGCGAGCACCTCACCACGCTCAGACAGATCAACAGTATTCTCCAAGGTCACCCTGATATGAAGAGTACCCCAGGGATTGATATCACCACCGGCTCACTTGGACACGGCTGCGCGGCGGCTACCGGTATGGCGCTCGAGGGCCAACTTGTACAAGACGGTCGCCGAGTGTATTCGCTGCTTGGTGATGGTGAGCTAAATGAAGGCGTGGTGTGGGAAACAGCGATGGCTGCGGCCAAATATAAGCTGGATAACTTGGTGTTCTTTGTTGACAAAAATAACCTACAAATGGATGGCACCAGTGATCAGATCATGCCGCTACTTAGCATTGAAGATAAGTTCCGCTCTTTTGGTTGGCACGTGCTAACCATCGATGGTCACGACATTGAGCAAATTCTCACCGCACTCGATACCGCTCGCCAGACCAAAGGCAAACCAACTTGCATCGTGGCCAATACGGTCAAGGGCAAAGGGGTGAGCTTTATGGAAGATGTACGCAACTGGCATGGCAAGGCACCGAGCGAGCGAGAGTATACCGATGCTCGTGCAGAACTAGTCGTTTAACAGGTAAGGGCTATCACTATGATTACAGTTACTAAATCCACAAAACCGACTCGATTAGCCTTTGCCGAGCGCATGGTTGAGTACGGGGAAATTAACTCAGAATTTGCTGTTTTTGAGGCCGACATTGGCTATTCAACCAACTCCTATTTGTTTAATCAGCAGTACCCTGAGCGCTACTTTCAGATGGGGATTGCCGAATTTGGCATGATGGCGTCCGCCGCGGGCATGGCCGCGAATGGACGTCCAGTCGTCGTCGCAGGCTATGGAGTGTTTTTGACCATGCGTGCCTTAGAGAGTGTGCGCAGCTTTATTTGCTACCCTAACCTCAACGTCAAATTGATGTCCTCACACGGTGGCACCACTGCCGCCATTGATGGAGTAACCCACCAAGCCTCGGAAGATATGGCGCTGATGTCAACGCTGCCGAATATGCATGTTTTCGCGCCCTGCGACAGTGCGTCAAGCCGTGCTTTGTTTGATGTCACCATGCAAACGCCGGGACCAGTTTATTGCCGCTTAATGCGCGATGCCTACCATGAGCTGTATGACGAGAGCGCCCAGTTTGAGTGCGGCGGAAGTCATACTCTGATGACAGGCAGCGACCTCACGTTAATCTCCTATGGTGATATCCTCTTCCAGGCTATTGAAGCGGCGAATGAGCTGCGTGAGGCAGGTGTCAGTGTCGAGTTGATTGATGCCTACAGTGTCAAGCCGCTAGATTGGGCGACGATTCGCAGCTCAATTAAGAAAACCGGTCGCGTGATCATTGCCGAGGGTCATCAAAAACGCAATGGCATGGCCTATGACATCGCCACGCGCATGGCCAAGGAGCAGATCCAGGCGCAATTTGACCATCTAGGTTTGGATGATACCTTCGCCGAATCTGGCGCTTACCCGCTATTGCTAGAAAAATATGGCTTGTCGTCAAAACACATCATCGACATCGCAAGCGCCATGCTGATATCCAATCAATCGGAAGCTTACTAATTAGAGGCAAGGCAATTGCCTAGGGAGACTTATGTTTAAACATGCAGTGATTACCCCATTTCTCAGCCAGACGCGTGACCGCTTCTCTGAATATAACGAACCAAAAACATTAGAGCAGCGCCTGCAAACGCTGCGTACGATTGATGGGATGACTGGGGCAGAGTTGGTTTACCCCTACGAGGTAAATTATGACAATTTGGCCGAGCTGAAGTTACTCTTGGCTAAATATGATGTCAAAGTCGCGTGTATTAACGTCAATGTAAAAGTCGAGAAAGAGTTTTTGTCCGGTGGGCTTACCTCGCCAGATAAAGCCGTACGTGATCGCGCCGTCAGTTTTATTAAGCAGGCTAAAGACTACGCCGAGGAAGTGGGTGCCGATAAGGTTCAGTGCTGTCCGCTCAGTGACGGCTATGAGTTTTCTTTCCAAGCGGATTATGTTGAAACGTGGCAACGCCTGTGCGAAACGTTTGGCGAGGCGGGTGACTATAAGCCACATATCCCACTGTTTATTGAATACAAACCGAATGAAGTGCGTGGCCGCTGCTATCTGGATGATGCAGCAAAAACCATCTGCCTAATCAAAGATATCGGCAACCCCAATATCGGCGTCACGCTCGATTATGGTCACTCTTTATATGGCGATAATAACCCAGCAGAAGAGCTTGCCTTGCTTAACTCGCTCGATATGCAGTACTACATCCATATCAATGATAACGATGGCAAATGGGACTGGGATTATTTCTGTGGCAGCCGCAGCCTGATGCAATACATTGAATTTATTTATTATCTGAAGAAGTTTAACTACCAAGGTTGGCTTACATCAGATACCTCACCAACGCGATGGGATATTGTAAAAATGTTCGAGGCGAATATTCGCATGACGAATCGTATCTCTGACCGAATTGATGCCATCGGCATGGATAGCTTTGGCGAGAGTTTAAGAAAACAAGAATACATGGATATTTGGGCCGATCTTGAGAGCTATTTCATCAAGATCTAGACCGGAATATCAACCTGTCCGCGGCACAAGTTGGGCTTAAGATCCGACGCCGCATCACAAGAGGTGAAACAAAATGAAAACGAGAACTCTACTGAAAGCGGTTTTGGTTGCAGCTATCGCTGCAACAACTTCATTTGCTCAGGCGACGGATCGCTACCCTACGCGAAACATCACTGACGTGGTCACTTGGTCTGCCGGCGGCGGTACTGACGTAATTAACCGCGTTGCGACCGCGTCGATGGCCAAATACCTTGGTACCAATATCAACGTCATCAACAAACCCGGCGGCGTGTCTGGCTCAGTCGGTTTGCTTGAAGGCTATAACTCATCACCCGATGGCTACACCTTTGTTGGGCTTTCCGAGTCAAACGTGGCCGCAGCAGTAATGGGTGGCTGGGACAACCGTATGGACGTGTTTGACTACTTTATCGTCGCAAGCTCGCCAGATGTTATCTCGGTGTCGAAAAACTCGCCGATCAACACTATTGAAGAGCTCGTCGCACACATTAAAGCCAACCCAGGTAAAGTGCGCGTTGGCGCAGGCTCTGCTGGCTCACTGCACCATATTAACTACCTTGCGTTTGAAAAAGGCATCGGTGGTGAGATGAACTTTATTCCTTTCCCTGGCTCTTCTCGTAGCCAAAACGCGGCGTTAAGCGGTGAGGTCGATGTGGTTATTACCTCAGTAGCTGAGCAAAATCAGCTAATTCAATCGGGTGATTTCAAAGCGCTTGCAACTCTGACGGAGAATCCATTTACCGTGGGTGATATCACTATCCCTTCTGGTTTGCAGACCTACCCTCAGCTTCAAGAGCACTTGCCTATCTCGCAAGCAATTGGTTTTGCGATGAAAAAAGAGACCCCGGTTGAGATCAAGCGTACTGTGGCCAAAGCCTTTGCTAGCGCGATGCAAAGCGATGAGGTACTGACTTATGCGAGCGAAAACCATTATGAAATCGTCGGCGAGTTCGGCAAGAAAGCTAACGAGCGTATGGCGCGCCTAGAGTCGCTGTTTAGCTGGACACTGTGGGATCTGGAAGCGGCGAAGATTGACCCTGCGTCACTTGGCATTCCAAAACCTGAGTAATGCCTGTAGACCAGTCTCTTTAGGAGGCTGGTCTTCCCTTTTGATTGATTGACTTGCTGTTGGGGGCACCTATGTCTACGCAAAACCAAATGTCTTCGCAAGAAAAAGCGTCACAAGACCAAGAATATCAAGAGCCAACACTCGAAGAACAACAGATGCATGGCTGGGATTTTGCTTTTTCCCTGGTAGTCATGGTGTTTTCAGTGATGATCATCGCAAACTCATTAACCATGCCATTTTCAGGCACCGTTGGCGGGGTAACCACCGAGTGGTATGAATCACCCGGATTGCTGCCACTGTTCATTGGCTGCTCACTGTTTGCAGCGGGCCTATCGGTATTTTTAAAAAGCAAAGCAGCGCACGGCAAAGCGCTACTGATGCAACACTATAAAAACATTAACCCAACTGGGTTTCTTATTTCAGGTGGCGGTATTATTACCTACATCTACGTGCTTATTACTTGGTACGACTTCTTCCTCGCCTCGGCGATATTTCTGATCTTCTATATCGGCCTGTACTACCTCGATATTGAAAAGGTTACCAAACAACTGATCAAGATTTACTCGGTAACCGTTGTGCTATCGATTCTGTTATTTACTACAGGCGCTGCCAATGCAATGAACTCATTCTACCCCTACACCAGCGACATGGTGTTGGTGGTGAGCGGTGTTGTCATGTCGAGCTATCTCTATCTGCAAGGCAAGGCGCTGGGCAAAGAGGTTAGCGCTAAGGTTCGCCGCTTGCTGATCATCGGCCTGGTTTTCCCGGCTGTGCTGTGTCCTATCTTCAGATACTTCCTATTGGTGCCACTACCCAACGAGGGTCTGATTGTTGAGCAGGTATTTAATCAAACTTACTACACCTATTTAGCACCACCAAAACAAACAGAAGCCATGCAGCTATCAGATGAAGATCTTCAGCTGCTCGAAGACGCATTCTAACAGGTGATAAACATGGATATTTTGACCACTTTCGGAAGTATGTTTTGGCATATTTTCACCTCACCACTGCTGATACTGATCCTGGTCGGCAGTACTTTCTTGGGGATTATTTTTGGCGCGATGCCCGGATTGACCGCAACCTTGGGGGTGGCACTACTCACCACCCTCACCTACGGTCTCGATAATCAAACCGCGCTGCTTGCCCTTTTGTCTATTTATGTCGGCGGTGTGTATGGCGGCATGTACACCTCGATTTTGCTGAACATTCCTGGAACTGCTGCCTCTGCGGCAACGGCCATGGACGGCTATCCAATGGCTCAGCAAGGGCAAGCGGGGCGCGCGTTTGGTCTCGCGACAACCTCATCTTTGATAGGCTCTGCGATCGGTATGGTGTTTGTCGCGCTGCTCTCACCTGTTATCGCTAAAGCAGCATTGCAGTTCACCTCGTACGAATATTTCTTGCTGGCCCTATTTGGCATTCTGATATCGGGAAGCCTAACCTCACCCGAATTGGCCATCAAAGGCTGGATTGCGGGTCTATTTGGAATCTGGCTCTCTACCATCGGCCAAGACCATATGCAGATGTACCCGCGCTTCACCATGGGCATCCATGAGCTGGATAATGGTATCGATGTGGTGCCGGTCTTGATTGGTGCGTTTGGCATCCCGCAAATCATGTCGGTGTTAGAGTCTAAACTGAAGATGAAATCGATGAACGCCAAATCGATTGGACGCTTGATGCCCGACTTTAAAACCATGTTTCAAAACACCCGTAATATCATCGCATCGGCATTAACTGGTGTCGGTATCGGTGCCGTGCCCGGCATTGGCGAGGACATCGCGGCTTGGGTAGCCTACGGCATCTCGCGTAAAACCAGTAAAAAACCGGAAACCTTCGGTAAAGGTGCGCCAGAGGGGGTTATTTCCACTTCAACGGCCAACCAAGCATGTGTCGGTGGTGCAATGATCCCACTGCTCAGCCTTGGTATTCCTGGCTCGCCACCGGCAGTAATGCTCCTTGGTGCCTTAATGCTGCATAATGTCGCACCAGGTCCAATGCTACTGAAAACCAACCCAACATTTATCCCTGAAGTCACGGCGATCTTGTTTGCCGCTGCGATTGCAATGTGGGTGTGCGGTATGATCTTGTCTAAGCAAGTCATCCATATCCTGCGTATTCCACAAACGCTGTTTATGCCTTTGATTGCCGTCTTGTGTGTGATTGGCTCATTTGCACTAGGGATGCGCGTGTTCAACCTGTATTTAATGGGTATCATCGGTATCATCTCCTACTTCTTTATGAAGCTTAAAGTGCCGATTGCACCGTTGGTTATTGGCGTGATCTTAGGGCCAATGGCGGATACTTCTTTGCGTACTGGCCTAAAAACCACCGGAGGTAGCCTGATGCCGATGATAGAGCGCCCAATCTCATTTATCTTGGTGTGTGTGATTGTGATGATCATTTGTAGCCAAATTCCGGCGGTTAACCGCGCCATTCGCAACCTCTTTAGCTCGGTGAAAAGTCGCCTAGCAACGTCATCTTAAGGAAAAGATATGAAAACTATTGTTTGTTTGGATGGTTACACCCTTAATCCAGGCGATAATCCATGGACACCGATTGCCTCACTCGGCGAGTTTCAGTGCTTTGACCGCAGCACCGAAGGACCAGAGCAGGTGATCGAGCGTGCGCAAAATGCTAGCGTCCTACTGACCAACAAGACCCCTATCACCCAACAGGTCATCGATGCCTGCCCAGAGCTTGAATGTATCGCCGTGCTCGCCACTGGTTATAATGTGGTGGATGTCGACTACGCCAAGCAAAAAGGCATCGTGGTGATGAACGTGCCGGTTTACGGTACCCAAACCGTGGCTGAGATGGTGTTTGCGCATATATTCCAGTTCGCTCGTAACGTTGGCAGCATCAGCGATGATGTCAAAACTAATCTCGGTTGGAGTAATAACCAAGATTGGACCTACTGGCTCACACCACAAGTCGAGCTAGCGGGTAAAACCTTGGGCATCGTTGGCTTTGGCAACATCGGTCAGCAAGTGGGAGCAATTGCCAGCGCGTTTGGCATGCAAGTCTTAGCGCACGACGACTTTAGCGCCACCGTCCCAGTGTATGAGCACAAGAAAGTCTCACTCGATCGCTTGTTATGTGAGTCGGACTTCGTCTCACTGCACTGCCCCGCGCTGCCCGCCACCGAGAATATGATCAACCAACAGACACTCAAGAAAATGAAACCAAGTGCCCTGCTGATCAATACCTCGCGTGGGCAGCTGGTCCAAGAGCAAGAGCTAGCCGAGGCATTGACACAAGGCGAGATCGCAGGTGCTGCGCTCGATACGCTTTGGCAAGAGCCTCCAGCGGTGGATAACCCGCTGCTGGCTGCGCCAAACTGCGTGATCACACCACACATCGCTTGGGCCACCCTCGATGCACGTGAGCGGATCATGAATATGGTCGCTAGCAACATCCAAAGCTTTATTGATGGCCAGCCCATCAATGTCGTCAACCCTTAGGAGCGCGTTATGCCTATCGATACCCGTCATGTCGGTTATTTCTACAACCAGAGTGTTCACCAAGTGACTATGACCTCTAGCACCGGCATGTCGGTATCGATCCTGACACTGGGCGGGATCATCAAATACTTGCTGGTGCCTAATCGTAATGGTGAGTTGGTCGATGTCGTCTTGGGCTATGATCGGCTTGCCGACTATGCCAATGACCCGCACTATATGGGCGCGATCATTGGCCGAGTGGCCAATCGCATCGAGAACGCACAGTTTGACTACCAAGGTCGAACCATTAAGGTCAACGCTAATGCCTATCAAGGTAAACACTGCGTCCATGGTGGGCGGTTTGGTTATCACCATCGGGTGTGGAAAATCGTCGGCACCAGTAAAACTGAGCACAGCGTCTCGTTGACGCTAGGCTTAGTCGATAATGACGGTGAGGAAGGCTTTCCCTCAAAAATCGACGTGCTAGCGACTTACACTCTAACATCAGATAACCAATTAAGCCTTGAAGTTGCCGCCCAGTCAGACGCTTCTTCGCCGTTTAGTTCCACGGCACACAGCTACTTTAACCTCAATGGTCACTCATCTGGCTACATTGGCGATCACCTACTATCGATTCCATCTCAGCAGAGACTGCAACAAAAACACGACCGCGTGCCAAATGGCGAGCTTATCTCTGTAGAGGGTACACCATTTGATTTTCAACACCCTAAACCACTCTTCGAGTGTGTGGATCAGGCTATTGATATCAACGACTCTTACACCCTAGCCTATGACGGCAATACAAACCTGGTCGCAGAACTCACCGCCTGTCAGCTTGGTCTGCGCGTCTACTCCAACGAACGCACACTGCACTTTTATAACGGGCACAACCTAGATGCAGTAAGCGGCAAATTTGGTGCAACTTATCACAAGTTTGCCGGCGTTTGTCTAGAGCCCAAAGGCTATGTTAATGCCGTCAATATCGACCACTTCCCCCTCTCCGAGGTCTCGCCAGACAAGCCTTATCAACACAAGATTATTTATCAATTTTTTAGTCCTGAGTAGGTTGTTAGTGGTAAACTCTGCGCATCAGAATTACCGAGATACCCTATGTTTATCCATCGTGTAAACGACATCGACTGGCTTGTGATCACCGCTTTTGAAGAGCTGAAACCGCTGTTTATCGAAGAAGCCGGTGCGATCCCCTCTTACTTCTCCACCACCAGCGAATTGAGCCTGATTGATCAAGCCAAGCGAAGCTATGGTTACTTGCCAACACTCAATGGCGAAATCACCGATACCGGGACCTTTCAAAGCCAGAATATCGGAGAAGATCTGAACCCCCAGCTTGCCTGTCTAGTTGAAGGACGTGGTCGCGTGTTTATCTATCATGGCGGCTTTGTCGCTTTCGTAGATGACGAGCAAACTTTTATTACTCGAATGGAGTGAGAATCACTCAGTGTCGGTGAGCTGGCGTCCCTTGCCGTTCAAGCGTAAATGTTTCGCCGATGCTCAGGAGGCGAGTCAAAATTTCAGTTGCTCAATCAAGCAATTGCCGATAGTGTTAAAGCTCACTTGGAGATTTTATGAATACATCTCAATTCAACCGTTGGCTATCATCTTTACCTGTAGCTAGGTAGGATGAGTTGTGCCTGGCTGCGAGAATCGTAGCCGTGGTTGTTCATTCTCGTAGCCTTTTTCTTAAGGAATAGAGAATGATTTCAAACAATGACCCCCTTCCGAACAAGCGTTTTTTTCAAACGAGTTACGTCAAGGGCCTGTGCCTTGCGCTAACTGGTACGGCGCTCATGTCACTCAAACCGATATTGATTAAAATCGCTTATCAGTTCGGTGGCAATGTACAGTCCGTGATGCTGCTCAGAGCAATAAGTGCTTTACCCATCTATCTATTGGTTTTGTTTACCCTTATTACTAAATACGATAAGAGTGAGCGGTTAAAGCAAGATGGATGGAAAGCCGCGTTTTTGGGTGTATTCGGCTACTATGTCACCGTCTACCTAGACCTAGCCTCTTTGAATCATATTTCTGCTCAGTTGGAGAGATTAATTATATTTCTCTACCCCAGCATCGTCATTATGCTTTCTTGGAGACTCTATAAACAACGACCCACAAAGCGTGTCATTATTGCTGTTATCACAGGCTACCTTGGCGTCACAGCCATTGTCATCGGTGAGCCTACCGGGGCTAGCTCAGAAGCATTTTTAGGTGGGGGCCTAGCTTTTGCGTCGGCTTTTGTGTTTGCATGTTATTTGCTATCCAGTAAGCCGTTAATAAACCGGATGGGAAGCCAACTCTTCACCAGTGTCGGGATGGCAAGCGCCAGTATTGCTATTTTGCTTCACTTTTTCATTTTGGATGGCAGTTTTGATAGTTGGAGCCCGACGCTTATAGGCTTGGGGGTCATCCTTGGGTTGGTCTGCACTGTGTTACCCGCCTATTTGATTGCTGCCGGAATGGAAATCCTCACTCCAGCAGAAGTAAGCTTGAGCGCAAATATTGGGCCAATCATTACTGCGGGTGCAGCTGTGTATGTGTTGGGTGAAGCCTTTACAACCTTGCACGCGATTGGACTTCTCATCGTCGTACTTTCTATGCTAGTCATGTGTTCTAGACAATAGTCATATAGAAAACCCTGGGCCAGGACGTATTTTGCTAACACGACTAAACAGCAGCGGACAGTATGATGAAGCTTTAGTCGTCACAATAACCGGCCCAAACCTATTTTCACTTGATACTCTCTTTATAAGGAGCTATCTCATTTCGCAATATTCAGAGGTACGCAAAGGAAAATCGCTAAACACTTCTAAAACGGCTACCTGGATTATTCTGCGATGGGGCCAAGTTTTCTCATGCTGCAACTTACATAACAAGCTCAATGACTTGTACTTTCAAACCTAAATGCTGGTTGTATGTCATCGTAGCGTACTGATAACTTTGCCCGTTGACTCTGAATGACAACTCGCGACCAATTGGAATATGCTGTTGTGAAATCGAACTATTGAAGGTTGGATAAGGGACAGTGCCATGCCATTGAAATTGAGCAGAAGCGGCAAATGTCGATTGTGATATAGTGACAGTTAGAAGACTGATGAGACCTAACACGACGTTACGCATAAGTTATATCCTTTTTTAAGGCAAACAACACAATTGTTACCATTTGTAACAATTGTGTTTCTCACTTGTTATGTTAGATCGTTATTTCCGGAGATCAAACTTTTCGTGACCTAAACCACATTTACAGGTCGGACGTCTTATAAGGCAACTCTACTTTTTTGTAGTCAAGCGGAAATTGGATAGTTCATGTTTGGCGATTTCAAAGCCTCCTAGGCTAAATTTATCTGCGATTAGGATCATTTATTTTTAGCGTATGTGAATTCGACTCATCACAAGGGGGCTGTTTTTTGAGCAGAAAAATGCTGCTGTACCAGAATTTGGACAGATATACCCTAGGCCGCGGCCTTTCTACGCCTACTTAAGGTTTCATTGACTAACCGTTGTTTATTGATTCCTACATAGGAAGGGACAAAGCGCGGTTGCCAGCCACACAAAGTGCATTCAAACGGATAGACTTTATAAAAAAGGATAGTAAGGTGGCGGTAAACACCCTACTGCAATAACAAACGCAAGAAAGACAACTGCAATGGCGCTTCACGGGTCCGGCAGGAAAGGCAGAAAAATCCTTACCGGATATACTCTCATCAACAAAAAGTTTTGTGCTAAAAACAAGTTCCGCTCTTACTCGGTGCGCTCGCGCTTTCCGGCATTTCATCGCACAGTAACTCATGACTGCACAGGTTACACCGTCACTAAATATCTAGACTAATCATGTTTGACATTACCTAATGATGACCTAGCAAAACAGGGAGCGTTTATAAAGAAACTATGATAGGGGTCGGTGCTGGCCAGTGGCCCATCCCGTAAGAGGACGTTAAATACTTGCCCCGGCATGACCGTTGGTATGTGTGATTCATAGAGAGGGTCTCAATTTTCTTAGCTCAAGTTCGAGCTTATAATTCTACTCTTGAAGTCGCCCTTCCTTGATCTTGTATTGCTGAGATACCTTTTCAGACAAAGGAGTTTGGTCAGATAACTCAGTTATTCTATCCATCGGAGCTGAGCCCTTTAATGGTTACGATGGGTTTGAAGGATGCTTTGGATAAAATTTTATGCAGTATCGCAGTGATTAGGTGTGTTTTCTAAAGTCGGATTACTTCTGGATGAATGGGGCGTTTGCTCTGATTTTGGTACGTTATTTCAGCAACGGTTTACATTGCTCTTACTGCACTATAACCAAGTGGCGTGACTCAACCAATGCCTTCAAATAACACTTTCATTCTCCCGTCGAGACGATGCCCACAAACAGATAAGGAAGTAATGGATCTTGCCATTACTTCCGTCTTTCTTGCATACGCTTTGACTTTATTCTAGCGTCACCGTAAAGTTCAGTTCATCGACATCGCTTTGTCTACCACCATTTTCATCCTTCCCCCAGACAAACACGCTACCGTCTTCCCAGTTTGTGGTTGCAAAGGCATAAGCATTGGAAAAAACGGCGTTAACGGTATCAAGACCATCCACATCACTGGGCCTACCCCCAGAGATATGATCCCCCCAAGTCTGAACCTTGTACTCCTCGCCATATACCGCAGCAAACGCCGTTTCTGTAGAGAAAATACCCTTGATGTCTGAGAGGCTGTCGACAGCACTTTGGTCGCTGCCTGCCCCTAATAATCCCCACACTTTGACTTTACGCTCGTCGCCATATAGTGCCGCAAAGTCAATAGCCGTAGAGTAAATGGCGGAAACGTCAGTCAACCCGTCCACGTCCGCTTGAGCGCCACCATGACTATCTAACCCCCAAACCTTCACTCTACTCTCATCGCCATAGACAGCCGCAAAGGCAAACTGTGTTGATGACATAGTAATGACATCTTTGAGTCCGGCTACATCATTGGAGTTACCTCCATAGCTATCATCCCCCCACACCCAAGCTCTATTTTCATCGCCATATACCGCGGCAAACGCATAGCTTCCTGGATAAATGTCATGGACATCGGATAATGCGGCCACGTCATGTTGGTTACCGCCATAAACATCCGCTCCCCAGGCCAAGACTTTGCGGTCATCCCCATAGATTGCTGCAAAGGCTTGAGTGGTCGAATACACCATTTTGACATCGGTTAGACCATCGACATCACTTTGGTCGCCACCATAATCACCTCTTCCCCAAGCCCAAACTCTATTCTCATCGCCATAAACCGCCGCAAACGCGAGAAACGTTGAGTACACCGCTTTGACGTCTCGCAAACCATCAACATCGCCTTGACTTACCAAGTTTCCCCAAATCCAGACTCGGTTTTCATCCCCATAGACCGCTGCAAACGCTGAGTTGGTCGAATAAATGGCTTTGACATCTTTGAGCCCAATTACATCACTTTGGTTGCCTCCAAACATATCAGCACCCCAGACCCAAACTCGGTTTTCATCCCCATAGATGGCGGCGAACGCGTAACCGGTTGAGTAAATGGCTTTAACGTCGGTCACAGCAGCAACATCGGACTGATTACCACCGTAGTCGTTATGCCCCCATGCCTTTATCGTTCCATCATCGGCAATGGCCGCAAATGCTTGGCGTGTACCGACAATACGGCGACTGTCTATTAACGTTTTAGGCGCGGTTACCGTTACGGACAGCAGTCCCACTGAGTAGTTGCCACTAAAGTCGCTAATCACGTACTGCACGATATGAATGCCCTCAGTCGAGGCCGTAAACGAGATATGCTGGCCATCATCGTCAGGGGGTGGCGCCAGATAAGTCGTGGCCGTGAGACTTTGAACGTCGGTCAGTTGCCAATCCATATCCCCCTCATTGACAAAGTCTTTTATGCTTATTGTCACCACTTGGTCTACGTAAACCCGTGTTGGCGCTGTAACGCCATTGGGCACCTCGCCATTGCCAGCAATCGGACCATCAATACCGGTAACCGACACCGAGGTATAAATGACACCAAACATACGGTCGTCAGTATCACTGGTATTGACCATGGTATAATGCACCTCTCCCAATCCAGTGCCTTGGTCAGCGCTGAGCGAGATTGACTGAGTGCCTAAGTTAGCCACCGCCGATATGGCGCCCTGAACCATGATGTTTTCTAAAGTGTAGCCGGGCTCTGAGACCGAGACGTCTTGTGTGTCACCCAACCATAGCGCTAGCGATGTTGACGTCAAAGCCGGCTCCGTGTTGGTTGACACGAGCGTAGTCACCACGCCGGTGTCTTCAAATGATTGCCAAGCATCCCCTTGCTGATGCAACGTTAACGTATACTCATACTGACAGACCACAGTCTCAGATTGCGCTCGAGAAAAGCGCTGTTCATTGTAAGCCGTCGCTGGACCACACTCATTTGGGTTGGTTGGGAGAGAGCGAACGTCCGTAATGCTTACCTGCGAGTTATTGAGCCAACCGGACAGGTCAACATCACTGTCAGCTTGAGGTGTTGCCACGACGATATTGGGCGCAGCAAAGGCGGGAATATCCGGCTGATTGTTCTCATCAGGTTGGCACCCTACTATCCCTATCGACAGTAACATGCAACAAGTGAACGCCCATCGATTCTTGTGCCTATTGAGTTTTTTTACCACAATATCCTCCTCTCAATTTATCGCAGTGTTACGGTGAAATTCAGTGCATCCACATCATCTTGGTCACCACCGTAATGACTCGATCCCCAAACTGCCACGCTCCCGTCTTCCCAGTTTGTCGCAGCAAACGCGTAAGCATTTGGAAAAACGCCGTTAACGGCACTCAGACCTACCACATCACTAGGACTCCCGCCAGAGGAGGGATCGCCCCAGGCTTGCACCCTATTTTCATCACCATACACTGCGGCAAACGCCCCTGCTGTCACCCCAGTTGTTGAATAAATGGCGATAACACCTGTCAAACTGTCAACGTCGGATTGAATACCACCATAACTATTTTGGCCCCACGCTTTGACTTTATTCTCGTTCCCGTATGTCGCCGCAAACGCGCCCTCATTGGAGTAGATAGCCGTCACCCCCGTAAAACTCTCTACGTGACTTTGATTACCACCATAACTATTTAATCCCCAGGCCCAAACTCGGTTTTCATCCCCATAAATGGCCGCAAAAGCAGCATGTGTTGAAGAGATGGTCTTGACATCTTTTAGCTCCGAAACCTGACTTTGGTTGCCACCATAGAAGTCATTTCCCCAGGCCCAGACTCGATTTTCATCCCCATATACAGCAGCAAAAGCCTCGCCTGCAGAGTAAATGTCCTTGACGTCTGATAATGCACTTACATCATTTTGGTTTCCTCCATATTCATTTCCTCCCCAGGCCCGAACTTTATTCTCATCCCCATACACTGCTGCGAAAGCTCGAGTGGTTGAATACACCGCTTTGACATCTTCGAGGCCTGCTACGTCGCTTTGATTTCCACCAAAGATATTGGTCCCCCAGA
Source organism: Vibrio sabulosilitoris (assembly GCF_055391395.1). Lineage (NCBI taxonomy): Bacteria > Pseudomonadati > Pseudomonadota > Gammaproteobacteria > Vibrionales > Vibrionaceae > Vibrio > Vibrio sabulosilitoris. The sequence continues at coordinate 964,135 of NZ_AP029600.1, read as the reverse complement.
CCCACACTTTATTCTCTTCCCCATAGACCGCAGCAAAAGCTCGTTGTGTAGAGTAAATCGCCTTGACATCACGCAGACCATTGACATCGTTTTGACTGACATAATTTCCCCAAGTTTTTACACGATTTTCATCCCCGTACACCACTGCATAGCCAGTATCACTTGAGACAATGGCTTTGACGTCTTTGAGTTCAACTACGTCACTTTGGTTACCTCCATAGCTATCATGTCCCCATACCCAAACTCGGTTTTCATCCCCATACACGGCAGCAAACGAAAGCAAATTTGAATGAATGGCTTTGACATCGGTCACTTCCGTGACGTCGGACTGATTACCGCCAGCGATATCATCCCCCCATACCTTTATCGTGTCGTCATCGGCTATAGCCGCAAACGCCCTTCTATTGCCAACAATACGAGAACTCTCTAATACAAATGGGTCCCGGGATACGGTGACTGTCAACAACCCTGCATCAAAATACCCTTGTTGGTCCGACACCACATAGCTCACGATATGATCGCCCTCGGTCGTCGCTGTGAATGTAAAGCTCGTATTGGTGAAATCGTTCTCATCGGATGGCACTACCATTGATGTCAGACTATCGACACTCACCAACTGCAAAGTTTCGGGTGTTGAGGTTGCCACAAACGCCTTCACATCAATAGTAATGACCCGACTAGGAAAGACCTGAGTGTGAGCGGTGTCGTCCGGCACCGCAAAGTTGGATGCGCTCAGTTCACTGGCCTCATCACCAATCACGGTGACGTAAATCACCCCAAACTTTCGCTCGTCAGGGTTCGCATCACTCGCCAGTAGATAGTGCACTTGACCAGACCCCATGGTGGTGCCTTCGAGCGTTATCGTTTGCTGGACCACATCGCTGGCCACCACGTCCACCGCACCCATCGACGTGATATCTGGCTCGAGATGGTATCCAGAGAGCGCCACCGAAACCGTGTCTTGTTTGCCCACACCCAGCACTATCGACTGAGGCGATACCGTCGGAATGGTGCTGCTCGACACAAACGTAGTCACTCGACCTTGTTGCTGCTGCATTGCATTTTGCCTCGAGACGTTCCCCGCCTCATCGGCCCCGTAGGCACGCAACGTGTAATCATACTGACAAGAGACCGACGTCGATTGCTCTCGGGTAAATTGCAAGGTGCCTGTCGTCAAGGGCTCACCGCACTGTGCTGAGTTACTGCTTACCGCCGTGACCTCACTTAAGTAAGCCCCTGTCGCGCCCACACTCACCCATGCCGACACATCGATGGCATCGTGGCCTGATTCTGTCGCCACCAGAATGTTGGGCGCTGCAAACGGTGGGACGGACTCCCCTTTTTGCTGGCGCCCCTCAGACTGACAGCCTGTCAGAATGGCGAGCGCACACAAAGCCACTGCGCCCATTGACTTAATCGTTGTGATGGTCATCGCCTTGTGTCTCCTTCCTCTTCGGCACCCAAAGTCGCTGCTCGGGGTAAATCAAATCATAATTACTGTGGTCCAGCGTCTCGGTGTTGTGCCTTACCAGCCACTCGAACGTTACACACTGTTGGCGCGCAATCTTGAGCAGCCAGTCGTCCTTTTTGACCACGTAGGTGTCAAGGTCAACGTCAGGCAAGACATCGTCTTGGGTGTACACCGTTAGACATTGTGACGATGAACGAGGTTGAATTGGTGTCGCGACTTCCTGCGTCGGAGTGGTTGGCGTGACCGGTGACACTGGCGTAGTGACAAGCGGCTGAGAAGGGCGAGGCTCTGTCACCGTCGTTTGCACCGGCTCAGTTGACGATGTTAAACCCAAGGCATAATTGACCGTCAGCCCTCCGGTATAACGAACACCCGACGCCTCCCCACCTTGGTATCGTCGATAACCGAGGTCGAGAGACCATGACCTCCATCCCTGATAGCGTAACCCTGCGCCAAGATAGTAGTGACCTTTGGCCTGATAAGGCCCGGTCTCAACGAACAATCGCGACTGCGGGGTAATAGGCGCAAGTAAACGAAGCACGCCTTCTAAGCCGGAATCGTTGCGAGATTCACCGAGCCAGCGATGGTAGCCCACCCCAAGCTCCACCGTATCTGCAAAGCGATACCCCATGGCCAACCGACCATACGGCTCATTGAGTTCGGCGTCCGCACTCACCCCGAGACTGGCACTGCCGTAGGCGCAGTGGTCAGACTCACACGCAAGACTTGGTAGACTGGTCAAGGCCAGCGCTGACCAACCCAACAGGCTAGTAGTTCGCTTCAAGTAACAAAGTAAAGGTGTCACTGTATTCCCCATCCTCTAAATCCATGAGTGGTAACTCGTCAATCCCGGTTTGTAGCTTTACTTCCAATGCTGACCCTTCTCCGCCAACCGTGACCGTGGTCACCCGCGCGTGGCCATTGACGTCTATCCATTCATCATCAGAGCACGACGACAAACAGCGCAAGAAGTAAGGCAATGGCGTCGCCAACACGTTGTCGATCTTTTTCATCTCAAACGTACGCGTAGGGTGTTGCAAACTCAGACTCATGCCATTGACGAATGTCCCTGTCGCCTTGATGATGTAGTTCGCCTCACCAGAAAGTGCGACGCCATTGCCTATTCTGGGCGTAATTTTGCCATCCCCAATCAGGCTGACACTGGTGATGCTGGCCGGGTTATAGTGAAGACGGACATCGATGGGCAAAGAGAGCTGGCGCAGTGTGTTCACCCCCTCGTAATCGTAGGCATATCGGTACGTCATAAACGCGGTCCCCAGGTACTCACCGGGCTCCGCGTTGGCCTGACTGAACGCTTGCGCTATCGCCGCATCGTCGCCCAAACGAAACAAGGGCTTCACAAATGAAAATGGCGTGATTCGCTCAGCGCTGACCCATTGACGAGGCGCGAAGCAATGCTCGCCTTTTACCCAAGCCAGGCCAACGTCGCTCTCCGTGGAGGTACAAATCGGTGTGATGCTTGACGCCGCCTCAGTCGGGCCTTGTTTGACCGCGTGGTAAGCCACCCCCATGACGTCAAAAGGGAGAGTCACCGCTACGCCATTTCGGCGAACCGTCACCTCGGTTACGCTCGTCACCAGCCCCCCTGGCACCCAGCGTGATGTCGACGCTAGCCCCTCAACGGGCGTCCACTGATGAGGCTCACTGTCGCCAGCTATTCGTGACGAGGTCACATTTGACCAACTCACGCGTTCACCCTTCAGCTCCCCGCTAATCGTGACGTTGGCCATCGCGGAGCACGTCACACTGCTCATCATCAGGAGCATCACACCCTTCACTCTCATTCAGGCCTCCTTAGTACCTGCTGCTCACCCATCGCCTTGCCCCTCACATCCGAGTACGTCAGGGTCAATGATGGCGTTTGCATAGGCTCAGGAAGCGAAAATGACAATGACCGTCCCCCTAATACCGTTAAGGTGCGCTTGCATTCGTCTTTGAGCGCTCCCTGACAGGCCGACACTCGGGTCGTCAACACATGGGGAGAGTGATTGAACACCGTTAACGTCGTCCCCTGGTAATTGACCACAGCGTCTAACTGTGGGCGCCCTTTACCTGGGTAAACCACATACGGGCCAAATCCAACCGCCATCTGAGACACCGCTCCCGCGACCCCCTCACGATAAGGCACTGGAACAAACGCTACCTGATACACTTGGTCATCACGATAGTCACACTGCAACTCACAGCGCATGGTCACCTCAAACACCTTTTCCAGCCCCGGTTCAATAATGGCTCTCGCCGGAAAGACATCCAAAGCCCACTGCCCGATGTTGTCTCGTGAGTAAGGCACCTTGTTCATCGCGCCTTGCTCGTCAAAATGAAGCTCATTCACAGACGTGCCGACAAAAATGCGATAGTCTTCGCTGTTTTTAATGATGAAACTGGCTGTCCCTTCACGATTCATCACTTGGTACATGGAATCGATTTCAAAAGCCGACGAGGACAAAGGCAAACCGCCCATCGCCAACAGACACATACCGTGCCACCACTTCAGACTACGATGCGTCATTCATCCTCTCCTCTAAGGTCAAAATGGTTAATGGGCTTAGCTCTGAGCCTTGCAACAACACATAGGCATCCAGCTCTTGAAGATAATCTAACTGCGCACTGGTAAAGTGCTGGTCAGTGAGGACATACAGATAAAAGTGTCCACCCACTTGAATCGATTTATAACGAATGTTGAGCGTTTCCAACTGCAGCGTCGCCACCTCCAGCGTTTGGGACGTGAACAGACCTAAGTACACCACCAAGGCATCGCTTTTCTCGAGCAGGAAGGAAGAATCTTGCCAGCGTTCACCATTAAGCGAGGCGTCACGATCAATCCCTGGCAAGCAATACCCTTTAATCACTAAGGACGTAGCGCTCGACTCATCTAGCACGCACAAGCCTTTATTCGACACCAATCGATAGGGCTTACCCGATAGAGTCGAGACTCGGAATACCCCGTCGTCCGTGACCGCTTCAACACTGACGCACCCTTCACCAATGCACTGCACATCTTGAATCGCATGACTGAAGACGTCGTCCAATATCACCATCTGAATGTCGACTTGATACAGCTCAGGCAAGAACTGGTAAACGCTGCCAGGGTAGCTATAAAACTCAAACTGACGCGTCTGCGGTGCCACTTGATGGCGACGGGCGTCAACCGTTAACATCAGCGATTGATACGCCTGCTGACCAAGAAGTGCCCCCTCACTGCCGATATCCGCTCGTTGGCCGTAGCGACCATCGCGCTGCACCATCACACGGATAGGGTCATGGTGCTCACCACCATACTGTGGCTGTACTTGCACATAACTGTCGCTTTTTCTGTCGGTAAATCGAAGCCCTTGCCCCGACCACACCTGCGTACTGCTCACCGTGCCAGACACAGTGGAGATTTGCTGGTCATCGACATAGCCATAGGCGTTCATCTGCGCCACTGTGCCCACTCGACCAGAAGCCGTTCCAGATAGCTCGGCAGACAGCTGTTCATGGGTCTCAATCGTGGCCCCTATCCCACCATCGACCAGCCACCCATTCTCGAAGCGATTCTGTTTACGTAACGAGTTGGTGTTTCTGACCATGCCATCAAAATCGCTGAACATCGCCGCTTGCGCAGACCAGTCTTCCCCAAGCGGCAGGGACCAAGTCACCCCTACCCACATTTGGTCAAGCTTTGAGATTGACGATTTCGGCTGGGTATACGTCATGGTGACATTGACAGAGCCCAGTGGCATCGCGCGCGTCAGCCCCAGCGAGTACTGGTGATTCAGCGTAGTCATCTCATCCACCGCCTCTTGATAGGCGTATTGGCTGTAGCGTAAATAACCATTCATCCCTAGCCACGACCACGACGCCCCAACACCGATGTCTCGATACCCTTGCTGGCCGTACAAACTCTGCGCCAGCGTCGTGACGTCGTCATTGTTTAAGTTATCGACCGCCATGTCATCGAGTGACAACTGTCGATAGTCAACAAACAGCGGCACCCAAGTTAATCGCGCAGTCGAAAACGATGCGCCTTGGTCAAATCGACCGTACGTGTAATCGACCATGGTGCCACTGTCCCACATCCAGTTCAGACCCACTTGACCATAAGCCTCACGACCATCCCCAGTCAGGCCCGCCAACCACATCCAGTTCTCACGCCAGCGATAGCTGCCAAGCGCCCTAGCGTAATAGTCATCGCTGTTTGAGTAACGAGTATCAAACCAACCCGCTGACACCACATAATCCCAATCGCCCACCGGCAACGAGAATCGGTCATTATTGACCACCGTGTGCACTTCATTGAGCAGCACATTGCCCGCCACATTCAATCGCACCACGATGTCGTAGGCCCCTTTAGGCAATTCAGAGTAGCGTATTGACTGACGCCCTTCGGTGACCGCGCGCGACAGCAACAGACGCTCGCCTTGATAGACTTCCAACTGACCATAAGACGGGGCATAGAAATAAATGCGCTGCCTATCTTGCTCTCGACCGTTCATCAGCAAACGACTGCTGCCCACACTGACTCGGTCTCCCGTCACCAGGGCGCTGTTATTTAGAAAGTCTGTTGTGTTGAATGACACACCATAACGACTGCGGCCCACCACCACTCGATGCCCCTGCAGCGGTAAATCGTATAGCGCTTTGTACACGTCAAAATTCGAATCTGAGCCCTGACGCTGCTGGTATTGCGTGTCCAACTGAACATGCCCAAGCGGCAGTCCCAGTACAGTGTCGTTCGACCACGACACCCCCTTACCCCCATCCAAATCCACCGACCCGTACAATCGTGAGGTGTTAATCAAGGCATTGTGCTCACTGTAGGGCGACGCATAACCAAACGCGTCACTCTGGTTATCCAACGCATTCGCTGGCATGAAAATAATCAATTTTGAACGGTCGAAATCATAGGCATAACGCGGCATCTCAGTAGCTTGCAACAAACACTCTGACGCCACCAGAACATAGTAACAGGCTTCATCGGAGCGAATACCCGCGAGCATATCTTGCTCAATAGTCGCTATCGTCGCAGCCCCCACAGATTGGGCCGACAAATACCCCCTAACGGCTTGTAAGGTCGCCTCGTCGTCTTGACGAAGCCAAAACCGCTCAAAATTGGTCATTGCAGACACGCTCAACCCAGTACGCTCGCCCGCAATGGCGATATGGATGGGACGACGTGTTTGGACAAAAAAATCTGAAAACCCTTCTGGGTAATAAGAAGGGGTGGTCGACTCCTCTTGGGCATAGGCCACTTTGACATACCACAAGCAACTAAACAGCGCTGTCATACAGGCGATTAGGCCAATGTACTTCTTGAACTTCTTCATTGGTCTCACATCCTTACATCAGTGATAAGTAGTGTGATGGATAACGTCAGTCCTTCTCCCTCTTGCCACGCAGGCGGCCCGCTGTAACTGGCATTAGACGTCATGGACAAACGCACAACTTCCTCACCTGGCATCTCTGTCCGTTGCTCTGACAACCCTAACAAGCCCCCGGATACATATAGCTGGTAGGCAGGGTTCGCGGAGTCTATACTGACCGCCTCTTGGTCATTAATGCGATAGGTCATGTCGTCGTTGACGAGCGTGAAATCAGACACAGAGCCATCCAACACACCGTTGGTGATCTTCATCACTTGAAACATCATGTCACTGGTGTAAATGTGAAGCGGTGACTGACGCCAGTCATACCCCAGTGTCCCCGAAAGAAAATCCGTTGTACCTCGATTGACAATGCGATACGTGGGCGTAGTCACCACTTCCACCGATACAGGCACGTCGAGAGTATGAATCTCGGCCCCTACACTCGCACTGAGAAGACCAACAAGAAGACTTACCTGTCGTATCATGCACTCTCCTTAGAAAAAAAGAGGCGCTCCCCTCGATAACAGGAGCGCCCGTCCATACCAACGACGTTACGGTGCAACCACTACATCAGTAACAAGAAGCGAAGCGGTAATCGTCAAGTCCTCACCCGCGGTAAAATCTAGCGGGCTGATAGTGGCCACATTTAGACCGACCACGTCGCTACCATTGGTAATCTCTGCTGAGTCGCCCACACTTAGCTCTTCTGCTGCTGCAGAGCCTGCAAGATAGGACAGCGCGTAATCGTCACGCGCATCAACTGGCACCAAATCCGAACTCAACTTCGAAGTCAGACGATTTAGCTCAATTGTGTAACTCTCTGGTGACACGTCACCGGTCGCTACATCCGCAACATAGAAACTCAATGTATCTGTTTCGACGTCACGAACACCTGTAGTCTCGTCAGCATCACCAAACTTTACGGTACCGTTTAAGAAATCCGGGCTGTTCAGCGCCTGATAGATTTTCCATGTATCACTGGTAGACTCAGAAGGCACTACACCCGACCACTGAAAATCTTGTGACGCCTCTGTGTCTGCCAAACTGTGACCCGCGAAGAGCGCCATAGACAGACATGCTGCAATTGAAATCTTATTCATTATCTTTCCTTATTTGCTATTAAATATGTCGTAATACCTTTAATGGTGCGAAGGTAAGTACAACTTGAATTCACTTACAGTAACTGCAAGCAAAACTTAATCACTCGCTGGATTTTAGAAAATATCCAACTTGACGAATTGCGACTAATTTCGAATCTGGCAATAAGCGTTTAATGCCGTAAATGACATTTCTGACCGTCGCATCACTACCGCTGCAATTATGAGTCGTGAGATTATCTTTAAGCTCTTGGGTAGAGATGATGTCTGCATTTCTGTGTTTATACAGAATCTTTAACGTTACGTATTGAGAATAAGAAATGCGTCCAGTAGGATACAAACTTCCTTCATTAAAAATATGCCCATTCTCTAAGAACACTAAACCATCAAGCTTAATATGCTCGCTTCTATCTAATAGTTGTTGAAACGTTATTGCCATGAATTTACCAACCCCCAACGTCGAGGCTACTGACAACATAAGAAAATGACGAGTACAGTTAAGGAGCCTAACCGTTTTAACATAATGGAGATAATACGAAGTGTCTTTTGATTATATGCTATCTGATAAGCACTAAGAATGATACATATCATGCGAGGGAAAAGAGGCATTTGGAGCGAGCATCACAACTCTGACACTAGTTTATAGTTTTTGATGATCGCTCCATATGCATGTGTTACCTAGCATGATATGTATCATACTAAGTGATTATCAGATAGAATATAATCAAAAGACACTTCGTATTATCTCCATTATGTTAAACACAAAGAGATATGGCTCATCGCTTTTAAGTATGAGACACGATTAAATGCCTGATTGATGCACCGTATTCTAACTATGCTGAAAAAAATCGCAATCCTGTATTTTGAGTTTTTCTGATGCTTGCTATTAAATGATGCTTATCATAAAGATCAAATATACGAATAATTAGCATATTCTCATGTTGAAATTTTCATTATAAACTCGTTATATTTATTGAATATTAAGAATATAAAACAAGAGTCATCTCAAAAACCAGTAGTCATTAAAACTACCAAAAACCCTTATTGTCGCATGTTTGTCTTTATTGCTGGTCTATATAAAGTATTTCTCTTGAGTTTGATATATACAGACTATTTTATGTTTCTCTATTTTATCTATACTTAGCCTAGCGTAACATAAGTGTTCTATTGCAATGCTCATTCTGATAATTAAGCGCTGCATTAATGTAGCGGTTACCACGATTATTAGAGTCCACTACGCTTTGAAATTTGTGACATATATCACTTAGTGAAACGATACATCCCTCTTTATAGCTAAAATCAAACAGGGATAACCAGTGTATTGTCAATAGCGACAGTACAATTTTCCGCCGCTGGCATTACTGGCGTGTCGATTCTCGTCTGGTGTGCATTTTTGCCGGCTTTTGCCTTTGGTGCGCCATTGATTACGACATCCTCGGCCTCTTGATTGGTCAGCGTGTTAATGACACTGGATACCTAAATATCATCAACAAAATTCTGGCTACTGTATTGCTTGTTGTTGGTGTGAGAATGGGTCTGCCAGCGACAATTGATTTATTTTCTTAGTTATCTGCCCTATATAGGGCTATTGGTAGAAAAGCGATTAGTTAACATCCATTTCGGTATCTAACAAATACTGACCTACGACACCTGACCATAGATGATAATACTTGTAGAAAATGTCATGTCCGGATACCCCTTCACCGAGTTTGTAGAACTTAAAATCTAGAGAACCGCCAGCATTCTTATAAGAGCTGACAAACTTTTCGATTGTTTGGTCGGCGTAAAACGGATCATTTCTGCCATAGATGAATAGAGTTGGGGTGCTAAGCGCACTACCCGCGGTTGCAAAAATCGCTTCATTGGGTGAAACGCCGCCGCTAGCGCAAGTATCATCGACCCAACCGCCAGAAAAGTTAATGACTCCAGTAAACGAATCAGGGTGTTCAGATGCGTACCTTAGCGAGAGAATTCCCCCTCTTGAATTACCAACGAGCATAACCTTACTCTTGTCGACCCAAGATTGTTTTAGCAGGAATTGATAGGATGCATCCAACGACGCCATTGCATAATCGAACCCTTGAGCAATGCCCTTAGAGTCACATGTATATTGCTCTTTATAGCGGCCTTGTGAGTTCCCCCGACCCCGCCTCATTGGAACAATGAGGGCGATGTTTTTCTCGTTCAATACTTTCCCTAAACCCCAAGGATTAACCGTTTGCCTGGCATATTCTTTGCTGCCGCCAGTAGAACCATGATTGAAAATAACGGTTGGAAAAGGACCTTGCCCCTCCGGTTTATACAGCGTTGCTTGTAATTTGATCTCAGTATCCCACAGCATACCTTTGTCTTTCATCGGTATTTGGATAGTTTGTCCGTAGTCATTCGCTATTACGCCTAAAGAAACACATAAACATAATGCCCCTAGGGTAAATGATTTGATTCGTGAGAGCATTGGAGTCATCTGGTGGTTAAAGTAATGTCTAAATACTAACCACCCTTAAGTGAACTGTTTGTGATCAATGTTATGTATTAACGACATTACCAAGCGCACCGATGAGTTAATATCATTAAACAACTTGTTTTTTGTAAATCACTTAAGGATAAGGACATCGTATGATAAACAAAATCAACCAGCTTTTTCCGGTTTGGGCAGTGCTATTCGCAGCGACAGCCTATCTATCGCCTGAGCTGTTTATCGGTTTGAAGGATCAAATCGTGCCGCTGCTGACGATCATCATGCTGGCGATGGGTATTAGCTTATTACCGAAGGATTTTGTTAACGTCGCTCAATATAAAAAAGCCGTGGGTATTGGAGTGCTGTTGCAGTTTTTGTTGATGCCACTTTCCGCCTTGGCCATCAGTATCGCACTGGGTTTTGATAGTGAGCTAACCGTCGGCATGGTGTTGGTTGGTAGTGTCGCCGGGGGAACATCGTCGAATGTGATGTCGTTTTTGGCCAAAGGTAATGTGGCGCTGTCGATAACCATGACCGCAATTTCAACCTTGATAGGAGTGGTTTTGACCCCATTTCTGGTGCAACTTTTGGTTGGTGAAACCGTTGATGTCCCGACTTCGGCCATGCTAATGAGTCTGGTGAAAATCGTTTTACTTCCCGTTGGCTTGGGACTATTGATCAATACCTTTGCCCATAAAGTCGTAGCAAAAATCAGCCCTGTGCTGCCGCTTATCTCTATGGTTGCGATTGTCTTGATTATTGCTATCGTCGTGTCGCTCAATGCCGAAAACATCAGCCAAGTTGGTTCAATGGTGGCACTTGCGGTTGTTGTTCACAACGGATTCGGTCTCTCGGCTGGCTACTACTGCTGTCGCCTACTTGGCTTTAATGAATCTACCTGCCGTACCATCGCGTTCGAGGTTGGACTGCAAAACTCAGGGCTAGCAACCGCACTAGCGATGAAATTCTTCTCTCCAGCATCGGCCATTGCTGGCACGATATTCTCTGTCTGGCACAACATCTCGGGTTCGCTGCTTGCTGGGTACTGGGTGAGTAAAGAATCGGATAACAGCAAAGATTCGGTTGCCGCAAATTAGCCTATGGCCAAGCTAGAGCGGGTTGCTAGGCAGTTAACCTAGCAACCAATCAAAACCTCATGACGACGCTGGGTTAAACAGCGCCGCAGTGCTGGGCGTTAAACTCATTTCACCAAGTTCTGAAGCTGAGTCTTGTTTGCCTCAAGCCAAGCTTTGAACGACATTGGCTTTTTCCCAGTCAAGGCTTCAAAGTCAGTGCTATCGCCATCCGAATGACCGGCTCGATTGTGCTCGTCCATAGTGACACACAAGTAAACAATCGCCTTTGGTAACTCAAAGCTCTCCAGTTTGGCCTGATAGTCCTCGTCACTAAGCTGTACAACTTGGATTGAGGTCCCTAATACCTCATCAATCTGCTTCGCCATCTGCTCATGAGTCAGGGACTCAACACCATTTAAAGATAGGGTGTGTTTACCCTGGCTCTCATGCATCAGTGAAGCCGCGGCCGCATAAGCAAGGTCTTGGCGAGACAGTTCGGCTACCTGACCAAGCCCTGACGAGGTGAGCCAAAAACCAGTTTGGAAGATACTTGCAAAGTACTCCGGCAGATTCTCAAAATACCAGTTGTTACGCAAAATAGTTGCTGAAGCAATGCCACTTTGCATGATCGCCTTTTCGGTGGCTTGGTGTTCATGGGCAAAGACCAGTGGCGATTGCAGCGCTTCGGGCATTGAGGTGTAGCTAATATGCTTGACTCCTGCCCCCTGCGCAGCCTCAACCGCATTAAGGTGTGCTTGAGTGCGAGGTCCGGACGCATCAATACTGATTAACAGTAACTTATCAGCCCCTTCAAACGCTGCGACCAATGAATCAGGCTGTGACAAGTCGGCCTCGCGCACCTCGACCCCTTTTGCTGCTAGATGTTGCAGACTCTCTGCTCGACGGCTGGTTACAATCAGTTGACCTGGGGCCAGCTTAAAGTCCTCAAGAAGATAGCTCACCACCTGTTGACCCAATTTACCGCTTGCGCCTGTGACTAGAATTTTTTGCTGTGACATGTTTGATTCTCCATCTGGGTTTGCAGCCCTTGTGTACGACTGTTGTTTTCTGTCGGCACTTGGCGTTGTTGATGAGGTCACTATAAAGGTAATGATTGCAGAGATAATTAGCGTACAATTAAACTCATTGTTAATTTGAATTAAACAGTGTAAGTATGATATCGCTAGATGACATGATGGTTTTTGCAAAAGTCGTCGAAAACCAATCTTTTACTAAAGCGGCAGAAGAGCTGAACCTGGGCAAGGCACGGGTATCGCAGATCGTGACCAAACTAGAAAATGATCTCAACACCCGTCTCTTGCACCGAACTACGCGATCCCTTTCTCTTACCCAATCTGGGGCTCATTACTTTGAGAAGTGCTGCGCGGTCAGAGACATAGCGCAGCAAGCTAATGATATGATCCAGGAGGATGAGCACAACCTCAGCGGCCTGATCCGGATCTCGACTCCAAGTATGGCCCTCATTGATCTGCTCAGTGAGTTTTTAACCCAATATCCAGCAATCAAACTGGATATTGTAGAAAGTGACAGTTACACCAACTTAATTGAGTCTCGCTGTGATATCGCGCTCAGGGCGTCATCAATGCTCGAAGATTCCAGTTTATATGCGATCAAACTTGGCCACTTTACTGACATGATCTGCACCTCGCCTGAGTACCTTGACAAGCACCTAGCAACAGGACAACCACTGGAGTGCGCTGAAGATCTGCTTAAAATGGACTGGATTAGCCACCACATTGTGCACGGCGATAAACAGTTGACGTTGACAGCTACTGACCACCGGGTCGTCAAACTTGCTCATACGCCAAAGGTTTCTGTGAGAACCTCGGCCTCAGTTAAAGGGTTCTTGCTCCATCATCATGGCTTTGCCATTGTGCCCAGTTTTATGGTCTACAAAGAGTTAGAGTCAGGCAAACTAGTGCGACTCTTACCCGAGGTCCATGATCTAAAGGTTCCAATCTATGCCGTTTATCAAGATAAAGCCCTTATGCCAGCAAGAGTGCGCGCATTGATTGAGTTTCTTAAACAGAGGAGTGACTTTTTCAATTGAGGTCAATGAGCGTGTCATATTGAAACAATGGCTCTTATGTTTTGTAACCTCATTTTAATTGATTAACCACTAAAACAAATAGCCAGATAAGTGTAGAACATATCATATTAACACCACCCAAGTTGATGCTACTTTGGTAAGACAATTAGTAGCAAATACTAGGGGTCAATATGTCTGAACAAAAAGTTGTCGAGCAAAGAGTTGCGTTAGCAATATCAGGAGCAGTTAGCTTAGGTTCTTATGAAGCTGGTGTTATGTATGAACTAATCAAAGCATTTAAAGAACACAACGAAAAAGACCCATACAACAAGATCGTTATCGACGTTATCTCTGGCGCTAGCGCCGGTGCCATTACCGGAGCGATGTTAGCGCAAAAACTGCTGTTTGACGGTGTACGTCTTGAAGACCCCAAAGGAAATGCGCTATATCAAGCGTGGGTTGAAAAGGCGAATATTGATGGGTTGCTAAAAAAGCACAAAGGAGACAATACCAAGACCTCCCTACTCTCCAATGGCTTTGTAAAAAGCATTGGCGAGAGCATGATACTCTCACGCTATGGAAGTTACGCACAACCATCCGAGCAACCTCACCCTGTTAGTGCTGCCAAGATACGCTTGGGTTTGGCGCTCACTAACCTCAATGGTATCGATTATCACGTATCCACACTCGACCCACTTCATTCTGACGGAAAGTTCATCCAAACCCGCCACCAAGACAGATACACAGTAACCATTGAGAGCGAATCCGCTAAACAAGTTAGGGAGAAGGAGGAGGAAGCACGAGACGAGCCTACAGAGGACGAGGTTATTTCACGTAATTTTGCCCATGATAAAAAGGAAGACTGGCAATACATTGTCAATTTAGCACAAGCAAGCGGAGCATTTCCTTTCGCTTTTTCACCGATTAAATCACACCGTACTTGGGACAGCCCCGACTACAGGGTGAGAGATGCTGATAATTTCAATCTTCATAGCTCTGATGGCTCTATGGCGTATCTCGATGGTGGCGTCATGAACAACTACCCGTTGGGTATGGCAAGAAATCTGGCCCAGTTAAACGATACCAAGGCAACTGACTACAAACAGCGTCATTACTTTTATATATCACCCAATAAAAAAACCAGCACTGCAGATTATAAGAAAAAGCTTGATAACCTAATTGATATTACTGTTGGCCTGGGTAGTTCAATTTTTAATGATGCTAGATTCCAAGACTGGCTTATGACGGACGATTTTAACCAAAAGGTTGCCTCCATCGACACTCGGGCAAAGTCGATTCGAGACTGGATCCGGCACAACTTGACTGATGAGGCCAAAACACAGCATCAGCAGAAACTTATCACACAGTTAGTGGAATCGATTTATTCAGACGATGAACTTGCTGCCCTCAGAGACTACCTAGGGGGTCAATACGAAGAGGACCTCAACGAAAAGCCATTGAACAAGGCTCAACGAGCGGTTTGGTTAGATATGATTGTGTTGGTTGTCGACTCAGCTAGCTTGACAGACAAAGACACGATGAATGTATACACCATTACAGCAGAGAACAACGATCTCGCCAGCAGTGATATGTCCTCCTTTGTCGGTTTCTTTGATAAAGATTATCGTGACCATGATTACCTAGTCGGGCGTATTAAAGCGTGCGAGCTGCTAAATGATATCGCCAACAGATATGGCAACAAATCCGATCTAATCAAACTTAAGATCACAAGACGTGATACAGACCAACTAGAGAACTCCAAAGCTGCGTTTGGCAAACTTGGGGGCATTGAGCTTCCAGATACTGATCTTAACGTCAGAAAACGATTAGCTGCCCATTTCAAGTCTCGACTAGATAGCACTTTAAAACAGTCTGAGGTTAACTGGTTTCAGCGATTTGTGATCAAGCATTTTGTCACTGATAAAGCCATTGATAAATATTTGGGTACTGAAACACGCGGGCGTGGCAAGCCATGGGGTAAATAACCTCAGTAGCTAGCTCGCAAGCACGGGCTAGCTACTGTCGGTAGTCCTATACCCAAGTGACCTCAAGATGCAGGATTCAGAGCCAATATACAGTGAAACCAGTCTAGTTGTACCACTTCGGATTATCTGGATAGTAGTGTGACGCAAAGTCGATAAAAGCCCGTACCCTGCTCGGCATAAACTGGCGATTAGCGTAAACCAAAAACAACCCTAAATCCGGCAATGCATGCTCTGGCATAATTTCTACCAAACGCCCCGCCTTTATCGCATTACCCGCGATAAAGGTAGGCTGAATGATGATCCCTTGCCCAAGTGAAGCCAAACTGACCAAAAGATCACCATTGTTGGCCGTGATTGGGGAGCGTATTTTGGCCTCACGCGGATCGAGATCTAAAAAATGCTGCAATTGGTTTTGCTCAGAATACGAGTAGTTGAGAAAATCATGGCCGCCTAACTCTGCAGTATTGTTTGGTGTTCCTTTTCGCTCGAGATAATCAGGCGAGGCGAGAATAGCGAGTCGGATTGAGGCGATCCGTTTGGCGATGACAGAATCGCTTTTCAGACTGCCGATTCGCAGCGCAATATCGACCCCTTCCTTAACAATATCGACCTTGTGATCAGTGAGATTAAGTTTTATGTCCACCTCTGGGTAGCGGCGTTGAAAGTCACTCAACAGCGCTGGCAGATGACGATGACCGAACGACATTGGCGCGTTGATGGTGAGTTGCCCCGATACGCGCTGGTGCCAATCTGCGAGCTGATTTTCCGTCTCTTCGATATCATCCAAGATCTGCGAACAGCGTAAGGCGTATTGCTGGCCTGCCTGTGTCAGAGTGACCTTACGTGTGGTGCGATAAAACAGTCGGGTGTTCAGCCGCTGCTCGAGTGCTGCAACATACTTGCTCACCAGTTGTGGTGAGGTATCCAGCTTTTCCGCCGCTTTAGAAAAGGCACCTTCTTGGGACACACACAAGAAGGTACGCATCATCTCTAGTTTGTCCATCTTAATCCTTTAACAATACTTTGTTGTTAATTATTCAACATAACCAATATTTATCAACAATTAGTTTGCTATTAGTCTTTAGTTAACCCAAAAAGGAAATCAATAAAGGACACCACCATGAACAATAAACTGATCAATCTTGCCTTTGGCTCCAATGCTGGCCTTGCACCACTGCTACTACGTCTGCCATTAGGGCTTATCCTCAGTGCTCATGGCGCACAAAAACTGTTTGGCTGGTTTGGCGGCTACGGCTTAGAAGCAACCGGAAACTGGATGGCGAGCATTGGTTTTCAGCCAGGGCTACTAATGGCATTCCTTGCTGGCAGTGCCGAATTTTTCGGTGGCCTTGCCCTAGCACTTGGTCTGTTAACGCGACCAGCTGCGATTGTAGCTGCCTTCACAATGGCGATGGCAATGACAGTCCATATTGGCAACGGCCTGTTTATCAACAATTCTGGCTATGAGTTTGCGCTTATCCTTCTTGCGGCTACTAGTTATCTTGCCGTTATCGGCGGCGGTCGCGCATCGATTGACCAACTCGTTAGTAAAAAATTCGCCTAACATTCGATAGCCGAACAGTGTACAAGATTCGCTATTAACCACCCATAAGGAGAGCCTGAGATGAACGCTAAACCCTTCCCTGCCCTGTTTATTTCTCACGGCTCTCCTTTGATGGCGACCGACAATAGCGACACGGCACATTTTCTTGCAACCCTAGGTCGTCAACTTCCCAAACCCGATGCTATCCTAGTGTTTTCCGCCCACTTTGATATTGACGCCGAAGTGGTTGTGACCGGAAATGAAAACCCCACCGCGATTCACGACTTCTATGGCTTCCCTGAAGAGCTATATCAACTTGATTACCCAGCTCCTGGTGCTCCAGAGCTTGCCAAACGAATTACCTCAACCTTAGTCGAGGGCGGCATTAGAGCGCGACTGGACCCTCAGCAAGGCTGGGACCACGGCGTGTGGATTCCGTTACGATTACTCTACCCACAGGCCAATATTCCCGTCGTTCAAGTCTCAATCAGCACCCAATCAGGGCCTGAATTTAATCAGAAACTTGGCAAGCTGTTGGCAGCGCTGAGAAATGAGCGGGTACTGTTTATTGGCTCTGGAGGAGCCAGCCATAATCTCGCTGAGTATTTTACGCCCTCACCAAGTCCTGATCGGGCAGAGAAAGTCAACAGCTTCACTCAGTGGGTCGATGAACAGCTTGAACATGGCCACCATCAAGCACTGCTCAACTATCAAACACTTGCGCCAGAGCTTAGTTTTAATCACCCAACCCAAGAGCATTTTACCCCACTGTTTCCGATTATAGGCAGCAGCACTAATCACAAAGCATTCTGTCTGCATCGCGCAATTGATAATGAAGTTTTAGCGATGAATGCTTACTTGTTCGAGCAGTAAAACTCTCATAGTTATGTAAAATGTGTTTCAGCACATCTTGATTATTGACTAATTATTTTTGAGACTTAGTTGATAGTACTCGGTGGTCTGGTCTAGTTGTCGCTTATGGGTGCCATAGTCGTTTGCTTTGCTATTTTTCCACACATTATGTGTTGAGGACCGGCGGCACCACCCAAGTATTTCTCTCCCGTATCCTCAAAACCACCATTTCTATAGCAACTCTGTGCACTTGGATTTTTGCAGTTGACCGTCAGATAAATGGAATCAAAACCTGGGTAGTTTTCTTTAAGATAAGGGAATAGAGCCTTTACTGCTGACGTTCCAATACCCTGCCCCTGATAGTTAATACCAATTACAAATGTTCTCAGCCCTAGACCATTTTGCGAGCAAAAATCGTAGTTTAATGAGTAAGCGGTATCGAGCTTAAAAAAGCCCACCACCAGATTGTTGTTCTTTATCACATTCCGATGAGTCGTGTCGGCGAAGTCAGAAAGGAACTCTTCCGCTGTACATGCAAATTTTTCTTGCTCTTCAGCCACGTTAATTTTCTTTATCAACTCGATGTGTGAATCATCTAACCGTTCAATCAGTATCATTTCATCTCCCTATGAATACATTACTTATCAAATGGCATGCTCCCTCAGACTAGGACGCAGGCACACTTTGAGAGTTACTTTTGGCTACCGGATGCGCTCACTATTCTCATAATCCCCCTAAGTATAAATTGGTAAACAATAGTAACTTTCGAACCTATCATCGGAAAATAACAATAATTTCAGGTTATAAATAACTTGAATAGTGCCGGCTATCGCTCTCTTCAGTGGGCAGGCCCACATCTTTTTTTAGGTGGTTACTCATCACAGTGACCTTGGTGTGCTTTTCACCACGAATCAAGTTTAGGTGACTAAATTTCATAACCTTACGTACCAAACGTGCTTTATAGGCTGTTGTCAAATGCATGTTCTTATCCTTGATTACTAAATGGATACCATTATTATCAAGGTAAGCAACCTCCGTTACGAGCAACGATAGATTACAGGTACTATAATTACAGCTTATGGACAATCGACTTCGCTACCTCTCTGCACTGCACTCTTTCGAAGCTGCTTCCCGACTTAAAAGCTACAGCAAAGCTGCTGAAGAGCTATGTGTCACTCAGGCAGCTATCAGTCAGAAACTACGGCTCCTTGAAGACCGTTTGGGATGTAAGCTATTCATCCGTCGTGGACGTGAAATGCACCTGACAGATAAAGGACAAATGCTTCAAAGCCATGTCACAGAGGGGTTTAATGCCATCATAACTGGTCTGAACCGAATTCAAAACGAACCACTCGAGGGCGTGCTTAACGTCAGTGCTCCTCGTTCATTCTCCACACGTTGGTTAATGCCCAAATTATGGAAGTTCACTATGGCGTTCCCACATGTACCAATCCGGGTGCAAGCGGTTAAAGAAATAGATATTCGCCACTCTGAAATTGACGTCTTGATTTGGCAAGGAGATGAGAGTGTTGAGCACTTAAATTTGGATCAAGAGACACTTTTCGAAGAAGATATTTTTGCTTATTGTTCTCCACAACTCGCAGACTCAATGACTTTGGCTAGTCCAGAGCAGCTTCTCAACTGTTGGTTAATTGATTTTCATTCTGCATCTTTCAGTTGGGAGCAATGGTTTCGACAAGCCAATATCACGGTCAAGAGAGATGGTGTTCAATGGATGGAAGTGGGTACCTTTGACATGGCCATCAATGCTGTGGTTGCAGGACATGGGGCATGCCTAGCGACAGAGAGTATTACCGCAGACTTTGTTGAACGAGGATTACTAGTCAAGCCATTCAACATAGGGCTCAATCCCGGTATTCGCTACTCTGTAATTAGTGATCCTGCTTCTTCACGGGCTCTAAGAGTTAATGCATTTAAATCTTGGTTACTAAAAGAATTAAGCACAGCATCGCAAGGTTAGTTTATGTCGTGTAGTCAAGCTTAAGGATCAGCGAGAGTCTAGCGTTTCGATAAGTGATTCAATAGAGCCAACGCAAGCTTACTTTACCCCACTGTTTCAGATAATAGGCAGCAACAACCACAAATGCCCAATGCCGGACACTTTGTTCAAGAGTTTGGGGAAGACGTAGCCCTTGCAGCGCTCAAGCACTTTAACTTGTAAACCTAATTCAATCGAGCACAGAGGCATCTCGTTCAACCGCTTTAACTTGACTCGTTTTTCCTCCTAACTGTACTGTGACGAAAAGCGTTTGTTTTAGCGGTGACCGAGAATGGAAAGAATTATTGAACTCATCAAGCAGGACCCAATGAGAGTAAAGGCCCTAAGATGTGTTGCCCAACTAAACCTCCCTCAGTGCTATATAGCTGCAGGGTTTGTGCGTAATTTGGTTTGGGACTCTCTACACAAGGCCGAGCAATCAACGCTACTCAATGACGTGGACGTGATTTATTTTGATCCTCAAGAATCAAACCCCGGCAAAAATTTGCTGTATGAGAGACAACTCACTAAACTAATGCCGGAGTTAAACTGGCAGGTACGCAATCAAGCAACAATGCATACAGCCAATGGCGATTTACCTTACACAAGCTCTTTAGACGCGATGCGCCACTGGCCAGAAAAAGAAACAGCCGTAGGCATTCGCCAAGTTGGCCTAAGCCAGTACGAGTGTATTGCAGCGTTTGGCTTCGAATCATTGTTGAAAGGCTATGTCACGTTCAACTCTATCGGGTCAAGACTAGCTTACGATCATCGTTTGAAATCCAAGGGGTGGTTAAAACAATGGCCTTTATTAAAAGTCTCATCATAGTCTTTGTGTACAGCTCGTCGCCTCCCCACTTACCGAAGATACAACCCAAGACTTGGTGTAATTGCAACAAATTGAGCTCATGACAAATATGTGTTCGTGATGAGTAACGACTAACTACCCCTTCGCCAGAACGAAGCAGTCAGCTTAGTTGTTCGATTATGTTGGCTGCTAGCGCAGCCAACGATAGATATTACTAATTGACTGTCTTGGGGCTCATTATGACAGGTGTGTGTTATTTAGCTTGCGCTAAAACAAAGTCATTTAACTCGGGCACTGTTTTAATTATGTAAACTTCTTTACTACGAGAGTAAGCAGTAATCCTCGACTCGAAATCATCGTTCCAGAACTTAGGGCACAACTTAAGTGTCTTGTAGCTATTCAGTGTGCCTTTTAATACCGAGCTTCCATCTGGCCACCCCTCTGGTTTTACGAAGAGTCCTTTGAGAAAGCGTTTAGTCACAAACCAGTAACTGACCGAGTATGGTAAATCGATATAAATTAGTGTGTCTGCTGCCGCTAAACGTTCGTTAAAGGAACTGATTGGCCCAAGCCCATCGATAACCCAAGATTCAGAACGCAAGATATCGCTGTGAACGGCATTGAACTCTTCTCGCCCGACAAACTCACCATTTGGTTTATAAACAATCGAATCTAACTGATGAAGCGGCAAACCCATCTCTGTCGCTAGTGCTTTGCTTACTGTTGACTTCCCACTACCCGGCTTACCAAAAACGGCTACTTTTTTCATTGTAATCCCTTTAAAAGTTAAATTCCCAAAAGGCAGAAAAATGAAACCCACCTTCTAGGGTGGGTCGATTTATCCAAAGCATATCAAAATCCCACCATTCCTAAGGAATGATGATAATTCGTTGGTTAAGTTGCAATAGATTAAATTTCATATAGCCACGGTCTTATAAATTCGATCCGTTGTCAACTGTTCTCTGCACTTGTAAAAGCAAACCGCCTTGCTGACGGGCAATAACGCTATACCACTTAACTTCCCTAAGCCCTGGTACCGATTTGAATTAAAGTGCTCAAGCGTCAGAAGCTTCTGTTACGCGATTGGCTTTGTGAACTCACACAATAGTTAAATGATTTAATGGGGCCCATGCTGACTGTTTATTACCCTCAACCTTGTGGCACCAAATCCAACCATTGAGCTCATACTCCTTGATCAATATGTCGCCTTCAACCAAAGAGTGTTCTTGTGCAGAGTAATCCTTTAGTACGCGAGCAACGGAGTTGTTAAGTTCAAGTAATTGCTTGGGCACCCAACCCTCCTTATTTTCCCCACGGCAAAACACCCAATTGGGCCAATCACCGTTAGAATCAGACTCTTCGACAAACTGTAGCTCTTCACCTGCTGTTACCTGTATTGGGCTCTCAGGTGCATCTGAATAATTCTTAACTACCGTGTATTTCATTACGTGTCCATTCCTCTATCCATATAGCGCTTGAGCATTTACCCACTTGCAATCGTTCATTTTGGCGTCGCCTACTATGCTCGCTGCTCTGACCATACAGCGAACTCGTTGCCACTCGGTTCTTGAAAGTGAAATCGACAACCGCCCGGAAATTCAAATATAGGGCGAATGATCTTTCCACCGTTGCTGGTGATCTTCTCTTGGGTTGCCTCGATACTAGAGCTGTAGAATACTAAAAGGGCGCCACCTGTTTCAGTTTGATTGCACGAGTCAGACTTAAAGATTCCTCCATCCAGGCCCTGATTTGAAAACGCTGTATATTCAACACCGTAGTCGATAAACTCCCAAGCGAACACCTTGGAGAAAAAATCTTTAGTGGCTTCAAGATCACTGGCACCAAACTCAACATAGTTGAGCTTTTCATGTTGATTCATATCGTTCCTTGTTATTTTCCTGTCATTAGGTTCACTTTTACTCGGTTTATCTTAAGGTTAATTTAATGGAGCATCAATCTTGTTGCCACCCAGTCGATGAGCAGTTCCACTATGGTGTAAAGGAACAAGATTGTGCCAGTTACCCTAGCTTGGAATGGCCCGTATCGATTACTGTTGGGCAATGGTTTGAACGCGAAATGCGTAGATGTACTCGATCAAGTTTAGAGTAAGATGAGCAGCAAACGGTGCCATCACTCCGCCGCGAACATAGTACAGTCCCGTAAACAGCCCCCCTGCTACAACACCTGTTAAAATCATATACCAAACTCCTCCCATCCAGTGCAGGAGACCAAAAAACAGGCAACTTAATAGCACCGCCCAAGTAACACCCAGTTCAGTTTCGAGCATAGGGAGAGCAACCCCTCGGTAGAGTGTTTCTTCAACTAAGGGAGCTAATATCACGTTAGCTAGAAAGAACAGCGTAATGCTGCTTGACACTGTTTTTAAGACTGAGCCCGGGGAAACATAGTCACCAAAGGTACTCTGAAAATATTCAAGAAGCGGAGCTAACCAATAGATATATGCAAACGCCAGAATTGCCCCACATAACATACCGACCATTACGTCTATCAAGGCCTTATCATTGACCAGCGGCATCCATGCCGCTTTGCTGCTGTTAGGAAAAGCTGCGAATAACGCCATCAATAGGCAGAAGAGTACACCAAGTAAAATATGTGGCACAAAAGCCATTACTTCACTTGAAATTTGCTCAGGTGGCGTTGAGCGTATAACAAACCCTATAGAAACAGCGACAGTTCCTAATAAGAATAGAAATGGACCGGCCATTAGTAGCAGCCATAACCCAATCGGGATTTCAGCCAAACGTTGTACTAACAAAGTGAACTCCCAGGAATCTTTATATGAGTTTGGGTTATTGCGTGCCGCTATTACCAACACTGTGATCATCTTGGTAAAACTACCCTAATCTAAAACTAAGTAAATGAATTAATTGCGAACTTGGGATGTTATCCCATTAGCCGCAGCTCAGAAAAATACGTCGTGAGGCAAGTCTGCGCTACATTTCTAATGAACTTGCTTCTCACCAAAGGTTTTACTTATCGTTGTAGGTCGTTAGTGAGCAACTGGGTAAAGAACTGTCGCTCTAGAATACACAAAACGGAGTGCAATATTACTGTAAAACAGCGTTAATCGAACTGTAAGAAAAAATTAATTAAGCGTAATTATTATCTCTGACCTTACTTCGTCATTAAACACATGGAACTGAGATGAAAAAAACTGTATTGGCGCTAATTGTTACGGGCATGCTAGCGGGTTGTATGAGCAGCAACGATAATAAGGATATAACCCTAAGTGAAAAAGGGAAAGAAGAGCATCTTAGCTTTGTTGTGGGCGATGTTCACTGGGTTACTGTTGGTGATCTTATGCCAACACAAAGAACATTAGGTCTACGCCAAAATGACTACAAGCTCGGTCGCTGGCAGCTAGAACAAGAAAAACTATTCGAAGAGTTCTGTGAAACCTATGGCCTTCGTGATTCGGTTGACTATTTTGATGAAGACAGCGACTTCAATGACCCAGACAGCTTCGTGTGTAAAGACCCACGTGAGTCAGACGGAGAAATATCAGAAGATCAAAATGGCGATGAGCGAATAATGAGCTGGATCAACCCAGTTATTGTTGGCCCTGATGGCGCGCTTTACCTAACCGACGGTCACCATACTTTCAGTCGTTTCCATGATATGGAAGACGGTGGAAAAGACACAAAAATACTGGTTCGAGTTGAAGAGAACTTTGCATTTGACGCTAATGGTAACCGCAGTGATATGGCGACTTTCTGGCACGAGATGCAGGAAACAAAAAACGTTTACCTGTTCGACAACGGTAACGCGATCAAGCCGAGCGATTTACCTAAAGACTTAGGCGCAGTAACCGCAGAGAACCCACGTGGACTCATTAACGATGATTATCGCGCCCTTGTGTACTACACCCGTGATATCGGCTGGCACAAAGGAAGCGCTGAGTCGATCCCCTTCCTAGAATACTACTGGGCCGAAGAGCTACGTGACATTATTCGTGTCGATGGCACCGACTCTATTGAAGACTATGTACAAGTCGTTCTTGATGCATCTCGCTATATGGTGAGCTTACCAAGTTATTATGTTCTCGGTGACAGCGGCAAAACAACCACTGAGT
Organism: Vibrio sabulosilitoris; assembly: GCF_055391395.1. Lineage (NCBI taxonomy): Bacteria > Pseudomonadati > Pseudomonadota > Gammaproteobacteria > Vibrionales > Vibrionaceae > Vibrio > Vibrio sabulosilitoris. The sequence continues at coordinate 939,337 of NZ_AP029600.1, read as the reverse complement.
TAGGCCAGCTACCAGAACTGGAGTTCAACAATACCCAAAGTATTATTGAAGAAATCATCTGTGAGTGGGATGAAGATGATGCTGAAGATGGAAAACTAAAACTCGGTAAACTAGGCTGGTCATTCTATAACACCGGCACTGATATCGAAGATTTCCCATACCCTTGCAACAACTTAAGCGACTACGAAAATCGTTACGATCTATCTCGTTAATCCTTAGTTGTAGTAGCCATGACTATATCAGTTGTGGCTACTCACAGTAACGATGATAGCTTACACGCCTACCTTTGATTGACTTGCTCGGCTCACTCATTAGATATATTAGTAATAATGTGATCTTCCCGTTATCTAATCAAGATGTAATAAGATATGACAAATTACTCTAGCTCACTTTGTCCCTAAATGAGTTTGCACTCTTCCCTTCTCTTTACGCATACAAATGCATTTGACTTATTTTTCCTAAAAGCTGTAGCCTAATGAATCAAGGACGACTAATCAGCTTTCGAAGGTAACTCCGGATGGACTACTCTACCAACCCATATGAGCCATTTCAGCCGCAATTAGATAGTAAGATCGCGACTAGTCAAAATATCACAATAGAAAAATGTGCCCCTTGTGATGAACTGAAGGGTATTGTTCACTCTTATTTACAGGTTACAACTCAAGGTCCACTAAAGTACAAAGTAGTACCTGACGGAATGGAAAATTTCTATATTTCTCCATGTGGTGTGACGAAGTTAGGTGTGTGCAGAGAGTCATTCGAAGTAAATATTAAACAATCAGGTCAGTATTTTGGAGTACGTTTCTACCCTGGTATGCTCTAGCGCTTCACAATTGATAGCTTTCCGGGTGTCTCATCAATAGCTAAAGCGTTCGTTTGTTGTAAGGAAGGAGGTCTACACACACAAATCTATGACAAGGAAGGTTTTGATGAGCGAGTTCAAATTTGCGATAGCTGGCTAATTGAAAGGCTTTCACCAAGTCAAGATTCAAAACTGATAGACGCTGTTAATTTAATCATTGAGAGTAAGGGGCGTATTTTAGTTTCAACTCTTGCCGAGAATGTCAATCTAAGCGCGCGACAACTCAATCGCGTTTTCCGTAAGCATATCGGCCTGAGCACCAAAGCAATGATTCAAACTATTCGGGTACAGTGTGCGTGCCGTAGTGCATGGGATTTGCAAGCCCCTCTCTCCGAAGTTGCGCTCGAACTTGGCTATTACGACCAATCTCATTTTACTAATGACTACAGACGCTTTGTGTCAAACACTCCCAGTGGATTATTTGCTCAAATGATGTCCGATTTTTCCAATACCTAAAAAGTGAAAATTAGTAAAACGGTAGTTTTATAACAAGGATTTGAAATGCAGTTTACTAATGAACAGATTATTGAGATGTCTACTGGGAGATTTTTTGGCAAAGGAAATGCAACCCTTCCAAGTGATGAGATGCTGATGATCGATCGGATTACAAAAATAACTAAGGAGTCTGGAAGTTACAATAAAGGTATGTTGGAGGCGGAGTTTTCGATAGACCCAACGCACTGGTTCTTTAATTGCCATTTTAGAGGAGATCCGGTAATGCCAGGTTGTCTTGGTTTAGATGCTCTTTGGCAGTTGTTAGGGGTGTATCTAGGCTGGTCAGGCCTAGAAGGTAGAGGTCGCGCGCTTGGAGTCGGTCAAGTAAAGTTTTCAGGTCAAATTTTCCCAGATGCGGGCAGTATCCAGTATAAGCTTGATATTAAACGCGTATTCAAGAAACCGATGCCTCTAGGCATTGCTGACGGTTTTGTGCTTCTCAATGATGAAATAATATATGAGGCGAATGACCTCAGGGTTGGGCTAGTTTCCTAACTGGAATTTACGGCGTAGCAATTTTGCCACAAGATAACTGAGGTTCGGGGCATGAAACACAGACATGCTCCAAAACGTGTTGTCCGCGATAGAACCACATCCACTCTTAGCTCACAATCACATAATCAAAATTTATATATGAGGCAAGAGGCACCAAGTATCCTCCCTTGAACCGAATAAGTTATAGTGACTAAAACTCGTCTACCATTACGGAATCAAACGGAGAACAAGTTGCTAACTAAAGAAAATATCATAGGTCAGCTTGGACGCCTCAACATAGCAAACAAAGTTGTATGCCTTCACTCCTCATTTAGATCTTTTGGCGATGTTCAAGGCGGCCCACAAACAATTATCGATGCCTTTTTGGAGAGCGGCTGTACCTTGGTTTGCCCTACCTTCTTTTATTTGGCTCAGACCTACCCAGCACGTATAAACTACCTTAACAATGGTATCGACTACGAGTCGGTACTTGAAATGCGCTCTGTGAACTACACGGGTGCTCCATCTCAAATAGAGCCGACGATGGGAGTAATTCCAAAGTTGCTTTTGGGTATTGAATACACCGCTCGGACACAGCACCCAACGAACTCGTTTGCTATTACAGGTAAAGACAAAGCTTTGCTGCTCGCAAATCAGAGCCCACTTAATGTTTACTCCGCATATAAAGCCATTTACAGCGGAAATCTGCCAGCGGTAGTGATACTTGCTGGAGTCAATTTTAAAGCCTGCACACCGATCCACTACGCTGAAGAACTTGCTGGGAAAGGTTTATTTCGGCGCTGGGCTGTACAAAACGGTCAAGTAGTCGAAACCGAAGAAGGAAGCTGCTCAGATGGTTTTGAAAGTCTAAGGCCTTATGTTAGCAAGATTGAAAGTGAAATTAAGATTGGCAATAGCTTAGTAAGGGTTTACGACTTTCACCGCTTTGTAGATACCATTACTGACGTTATCGTCCGTGATCCTAGTATTACTCACTGTGGGATTGCGAACTGTCATCGGTGTAACGATATGGTGCATGGTGGGAGAAACAAGGCGTAATCAAATCATCATCGTACAACCAATCAAGATATGCTCTGCAAACTGGGGCTGCTTTTGCCTTTTCCTACTTAGCCTAATGCGAAAGCTACCTAACCTTGGCAACCCCAAACATACGATTGTCCACAACTTTCATGGTCGGCACCGCGTAACTAACAAGTGCCCCATTTCAATTCAGCCCCCTCACTCACGATGTTCCTGAGTATCGACGTTTGCCCTAATTTACCTAACGAATTAATACCAGTTTAGTAGTATCTGACTGGCTAAATGTCTAAAGGACAATTCAGTGGAGAAACAGAGGTTATCTTTCTTCTGGAGAATTCTGGATAAGTTCGTTACATTATTTTTTCATTCGGTATAAGGATTTACTCGAGTATTTATGAAGTTTTGTGACGAAACGTTGGCCCCTCCAATACTGGCATATGCACACAATTATTCTCATGGGGATGTAGAACCACCCCATACTCATCAGTGCGCTCAGTTTTTACATGCTTTAAACGGTGTTATTCGAGTGGATACACAATCAGAGTCGTGGGTTGTGACAACGAATCAAGGGCTATGGATACCTGCAGGTATCTCACACAGCCTCAGAATTACGGGGGACGTTCGAGTTCGCACGCTTTTTGTTGATCCTATGGCCAGGGCAGACCTTCCCAATACCTGTGTGCTATCGAAAGTTTCGTCGTTGTTGACCAGTTTAATTGTTGAGGCCGTATCTCTACCCGATATTCGGATAGCAGGAACGCGAGAAGAACGAATATTCGAACTGATACTTGATGAATTACGTTTGCTAAACCCCATTGATTTTTATCTCCCCAATCCAAGAACCGAAGCATTGGTCATGCTCTGTAAAAACGTATCTGAGCGTCTTTCACACCCATGGACAGCTTCAGATGCTGCCAAGTATTTGGGCCAAAGTGAAAGAACTGTTTCTCGTCGGTTTCAGCAAGAGCTAGGTCTAACGTTCACAGAATGGCTGCGTCAGAAACGATTACTACATGCGTCTGAACTTTTAGCCAGCGGGTGCAATGTGCTAGATACTGCATTAGCAATTGGATATGACAGCCCTAGCGCATTTAGCGCGATGTTTAAAAGTCGAACGGGGCTGTCTCCGAGGGAATATTGTCCGATGGTTAATCCATTAGAACAAGATTAAAGCGCTAAGTTAGTCTGTAGTAAATTAGAGTAGGCATTCAACAATGCTTGTAGAGACGCTTTTGTTGCATCTTCTTCAATTGCTACGCCAAAAAAGCTCACGTTAGAAATCGCAGACTGTAGCTGCACATAACAGGCCGCTTTACTTTGGGTTCGTGAACCGAGAGTATGCTCGTGATAGTCAACGATATTGACCTGCAGACCATATTGTTCCATTAACCCTTTTAGCAACGCAGACATTAGACCATTCCCCGAACCAACACATCCTATCATTTTGTTGTTGTGATGAATTTTAGCTTCAATTTTTTGGCCAATCTCTGTTGTTTGGCTGTGATAGCTCTGCAAGCTTATGGTCGGGTTACTCACTAGACCATAAGACTGTCTGAATAGTTGCCATAATTCCGAAAGATTAATTTCACATCCCGATCTATCGGTATGACTTTTCACTTTTTTACTCAAATCGGCTTGGAGCATTTTAGGCAGTAACAATCCGTGGTTTTCTTGTAGTAACCATGCGGCACCACTCTTACCTGATTGACTATTTACACGAATCACTTCTTCATAGTTACACCCCAAATCCATAGGGTCTATCGGCAAATAAGGGATATCCCAGAAGGTCTTCAACTTAGAGCTATACGAAGAAAATCCTTTTTTAATAGCATCTTGATGAGAGCCCGAAAAGGCGGTGAAAACGAGCCTTCCAGCATATGGGTGACGTGGGTGAACAGGGATTTCGTTACACTGCTCGACGAGTTCAACCGTATGCCGAATGTCATGAAAGCGCAATTTAGGATCAATGCCTTGTGAATAAAGGTTTAGCGCGAGTGTGACCAAGTCAACATTGCCTGTACGTTCACCGTTCCCGAATAAACAACCTTCGACCCGAGTCGCTCCTGCTAGCATGGCGAGTTCGGCACTAGCAACACCTGTACCTCGATCATTATGAGGATGAACACTGATTGTCACGTGCTCTAATGAACTAAATGTATTTATGAAGTGTTCAATCTGGTCTGCAAAAACGTTAGGAGTGTTACATTCAACGGTTGTTGGCAGGTTAATGATAAGCTGCCGTGTCTTACTTGGCTGCCATGCTGACGCTACTGCTTCACAGATTTCAAGAGCAAACTCGGATTCCGTAAAATTGAATGTCTCTGGTGAATACTCAAGAGTCCATTCAGTTTCAGGTCGTTTTTCACATAAGGCTTTAATCTGTTTAGCCCCATTTACAGCAAGTTCTAGGGTAGACATTTTATCCTGAGAAAAAACAATATCTCTAAAAGATGGAGCTGTCGCATTGTACAAATGGACGATAGCCTTAGACGCCCCTGTTAGAGAATCAATTGTTCGCTCAATCAAGTCCGATCTGGATTGCGTAATCGCCTGAATAGTAACATCACCTGGAATTAACTCGTTCTCGATCAGACATCGAACAAAGTCAAAATCCGTTTGCGATGCTGATGGGAATGCAACTTCAATCTCCTTGAATCCGCATTCAACTAAGTGGTGAAAGAGCTTCAGTTTTTTATCAATATTCATTGGGTTAGATAAAGACTGATTACCATCTCGTAAATCGGTTGAGCACCAGCGAGGGGCTTTGTCTAATATCTTCGAAGGCCATGTTCTTTGTGGGAAGCTGATAACAGGAGCTGCTTGGTATTTTTCTGATGGCATTTCTAACATTATTAATTTGTCCCCCGATTTCAGATAATAAGTGCGACATTCATGGGAAGGTGTAGAAGAGGAAGCCAACTGCTGAAAGTGGTACGCTCTTCTCGCCAAAGAAACAAGCAGTACTACCATGAATTATCAGCAGTTGACCGAGGGCAGAAGATACCAGATTTCTGCTCTTTTGGAACGGGGAATTTCAGTTTCTGAAATCGCTAAAACAGTTCAATGCCATCGCTCGACGGTTTATCGAGAGCTAAAAAGAGGCCGTAAGAGCAATCATTACTGTCCAAGCACGGCACAGATGGTGTCCATCACCAGACGGAGAGCTGCACTAAAATACCGAATTCCAAAGGAACGTGTTGACTTTATTCGTCTTCTTCTAGAGGCGGATTGGAGTCCAGAGCAGATATCCAACGTCTTAACGAAAGCCGGCGCAGCAGTCAGCCATGAGTGGATTTATCGTTTTGTTGCTAGCGACAAGCGCTCAGGCGGTAAATTATATCGCCACTTGAGGCAAGGCCATAAGCGGTATCGTCGCGGTAAAAAAGAGAAAGCTCCTGCGATTAAGAATGCCGTTTCAATTGATGACAGACCAAGCATTGTCGACAGCAGAGAGCGGTTTGGTGACTGGGAAATTGACACTGTTCTAGGTAAGCATGGTACAGGCGCAATGGTAACTATTTTAGAGCGTAAGACCCGGTTTTACTTGGTAAAGAAAGTACCATCTAAGTCAGCCGATGACGTTACCCAGGCGACAATAGAGCTACTCATGCCTTACAAGGAGCATGTGCATACCATCACCGCGGACAACGGGCGAGAGTTTGCAGGTCATGAAACTATCGCAAAAGAGTTGGAGGCAGATGTGTACTTTGCTCATCCCTATAGCTCTTGGGAGCGAGGTGCTAATGAGAATGCGAACGGCCTTTTGAGGCAATATGTGAAGAAAGGAACCGATCTATCGACGGTGACGGACATTGATATAGAGTTTGCTTTATCGCGGATAAATTATCGACCAAGAAAGTGTTTAGGCTTCAAACAGCCAGCCATTGTATTTACCAAAATGGCTTTAGCTGCTTGATATTGGAGAGTGTCGCACTTCGCAGTTGAATTCGGGCCTTTCTTTGTTGAGAAAAGTTCATGCTAGAAGACTATGTGACTGATATCTCAATAGAAGTTGACGAAAATCGTCGCGTTTTGGACAGCGGGGGACATCGTCAGTATGAGAAGAGGCACTTACCTGCCTATTTGCTAATAGTTTTTTGTTCACTGTGAACACTTCTAGCTCAGAAATGCCCCTTTTCGGTTTATGCCCTACAAACAGGCGAGCACGCCTTTAATGGTCTTTCCCAAATTATACTTACGCGACGTGACTCTTATGTTATTGATTTGTCTAAAAAGAATACCAAGTTTTGTATCATTCGTCACATTTGACTATCATTTTTCTATATCATTGATTTGTATGACTTACTTCCCCAATACGGTGTGTAATGATTGTTGGGTTGTTTAGTGTCCCTATTCATCATGAATCTTTTGTATTTATGTGAGGTCAAATTTGCTAGTAAGGAGTATCGTTTGCGTAAATTAATAAGCTCAGGCTCCCATCTTGAGTCTCCAATTGGTTTCTCTCGTGCCAGCCGTATCGGCAATCACATTGCCGTAGCAGGCACGGCTCCAATAGACAATGGGAGGACTGTTCATGCAGGAAGTGTCTACGAACAGACACAATATTGTCTAAAGCTATCAATCTCAGCTATCGAAGAAGCAGGCGGTCGTCTGACAGACGTTATTCGAACAAGGATAATGCTCACTGATATCTCTGAATGGGAGCAGGCAGCAAAAGCTCACGGAGAATTATTTTCAGAACAACGGCCAGCTTGCACGTTTGTTGAAGTAAAGGGGTTTATTGACCCTGAGTGGTTAGTTGAGACAGAGGTAGATGCAGTGATAAATAGGTCCTGAAATCAACACTTCGTAAGTCAAAACTGCCCCTTTTCGTGCTGGTGACGCTCAACCTCATGAATCGCATTGAGGTGCTCGCCTCACTTTTTTGTAATCTGAAAGTGGCTATCGCTATCAGACCTTTCCAATCACTGCCTGATTGATAGATGGCAATGCACATCATATTGTGACGCGTGTTCGATTTAGTCGCTTGATAATCTGCTGAATTGTAGGGATGATGTTGATGTGGGTTTAGTTTTAGTGGTGGATTAGGGAGCGATTCTAAAGGGGATTATACGGCAGGTTGCCGCATAATAAGCACATTATGTGATTCTCAAATTTGGAGTTGGAATGAAATCTAGATCATTTGTAGTGACTTGGGAGCAAGAACATTTCTTTGCAAGTGTAAGTCGTAATAAAGTGGCTAGTTTATTTAAAGGTATCAAGTCATTTGAGATGTATTACGGTTTAGATATAACCTGCTCGGATATAAATGTTTCTTTTCAACCAATGGAACTAGACTCGAATGGAACAGTTCGCAGTTCTAACGGTATTAACTTCCCAGTGCTAAATGTACCGGCTGATCCGGTTGTTTTACGAGAATTAGCTAAATCACTGGAAGATTGTGCGAAGCATATAGAAGGTATAGGTGATAACACCACATAATAAAGCGTTAGGGGCTTTATCAGTTATGGAGAAAGTAAATGGAATCAATTGATAAGTGGCTAGAGAAAGTTTATAGCGAAAATGATTTTGGTAGGGGTATCGCTACCTCTTTATCCGGAGCTCTTGGATTAACTAGTTACTTGTATTCAAATGATTGGGTTATTGCTTTTTTCTCTTTATTCATAATCTTCCCTATTGCTCGTATAGTTGCTACAGCACTGAATGAACGATCAAAAGTCAAGCTAACAAATAAACTTCAACATAAGCAGTTAGTAGACGTATTTCAGCGCTTGAGCAAAGAGGAGTTGAGAGTTGTTCAAGCTTTTACGGAATCAGGTGGCACAGCGTTAACATTTCGTCAGATTAATGAATTAGACCTGTCTAGCCCTGCAATTGAGTCGTTGGTTCAAAGGGAACTCCTTTGGACATCCGTCACGTCTGATCTAATGACTGAAACATTTGCATTGGATACAGAGTTTTTTGATGTAGCTAAGAGTATGGCGAAAACATCCCCCTAACGCGGTGTGAGAACTTCTGACCCGCGATATGTGTGTTTTCGATACTAAAAGTAATCCGTAATTTACTAATTTAGCAAAACCTATAAAACGTTTTTGTCCAGAGGCGTTTTTGGTGGCATGTGGGATAATCTTTAGTACACATTAGAACAGCGTCCACTTCAATCAATTTTCAATCGCAACTGATCCAATATCTTGCCAAGAGATTAGGGAATACCTTACCCATAATGGTTTTTTCAAACTGGCCGCCGTTAGCTTCAATGACCTTTCTCGAGGCAAAGTTGTCTTCATCAGCAGTGACTAGCGCTTTCAATATACCCAACTCTTTGACTTTCGGTAGCGCAAGTTTAAGCATAAGCTTGCCTTTACCGTTGCCTCGATATGAAGGGGCTATATCATAACCAATATGCCCAGCTTCCAAGGATAGAAATTCGTTGTCAATGTTATGTCGAATGCGAATGACCCCTTGTAAGCTTTTGTCTGTGCCTACTAACCAAAAATGGCTGCAAGGCACATAACCTTCACGTAAGTTAATCCCCTTAGATTCATCGCTCAAACGTTGGACATAGTGTGGAAAATCAGACTTCCCAGCAAAGTAATGATCAGCGTTTGCGGTATCATTTATCGCGAAATCTTCGTAAAAAGCAGCAAAAGCCTTTTCAAACTCTAGCGATGGCGCTATCAGTTCCATTTTTCTATCTCCTATTCGGTGTCTAAAACATGAGTCCACCATCGTTAGTTAAATATCTGGTGGCTAGTAGAGTTCTCAAGAATCAAGCTGGCTTCCACGCCGAAGAGCTTTGACGCTGGTATGTCGAAGCTTCGGATATAATCAAGTACTATTTGGTACCCTAGGGAGTAACCAGCATACCGCGGTATCGACCTTGACGGTTTACCCAAGAACCAAGCAAAGTGGTCATAGGTATCGCTAGATAACTCGTTTCTTGCTCTCTTCCAAATTTGGGGTAGTTCGTCTTGATTGACAGCGATAGCATAGAGTGGCGGCGCCAACGTTCGTAATTCAGCCTCAAAACAACATGCTAACCCCTCGCTAACCAACGCCTCACCCAACGTAGTTCCATACCCTACTTCCTTCCATCGTATGGAATGATGTAACTCATGCGCAAGAGTAGCGGTAAATTCTTCAGAGAATTTTTTGAGAAGGTTGGTGTTATTTGGATCAATGCTAACGTAAACCAGATCGTCTTGTGGGCAATATCCAGCTATTCCTGTTTCAGGAATAACTTGAGAACTTGCACGTATTACCACATCAACGTGGTTCACTGGCATTAGATACTTCACCTGGTTGACTGCATTATTGAACTCAACAACTATTCTCTTTTCAAGGGTTGAAAGTCTATTTGTAGCATTAAGTAGATGCAAGTTTATACTCATAACAGCTCCTATTTAATAAGCACTTTCTAATTTATTTATACTATGAAGCATGCTCACTAAACCCGTTTAACAGCCACGACAGAGTACGTGTGCCAATGCTTTAATTTACCTAGGGACGTCATCGCTTTTTCGTCACGCTCGACGAACTTAACGACCTCAAAACCTGAGAATAGAGACCTCACTTGTGACTTTAACAGCGGTGTCGTCGGACTGCGATAGTTGTTTGCCCAACTGTCTTTTTCACCCATAAAATCCCCGGCAAATACACCTCCGGTATGAATAGAAGATCGAAGCTTACTCCAAGTAGATTCAAACAGATTGGGTGTGGCAAAAAATAAGCTAGAATTAGCAATCACTATACCTGTGCGGGGATAGTGAAAAGATTCAAAAGAGGACTCTGATATTTCGACTAATGCTTTGGAAGCAAATCTTTCTCTGCAGATAGCGATTGAGTCTGGGTTGATGTCAAAGCCATGTACCTGATAGCCTTGCTGCTCTAGATATTGGATATCGCAGCCAACACCACATCCACTATCCACAGCTACTTTTAGATTCGACTCATTGAGCTTGATAGCAAGTTCAGTGCGTTTAGAGTGCTGTCGAGACAGCGCTACTTGGTAATATTGACGCCAAATTTCTCTGCTTTCATCCATGAATTTTCACCATTCTCAGTACTAAGAGTTAATGAAATTAATACGTTACATTGAAAAGCAAAACTAAGTCAACTGAGCTTCACTTGACAAGAAGGATCGTCTGTTGCTGACACAAAAGGGCGATTTCATTTTGCTAGGGTCGGACAAGCTCATAGGTTAGTTGGCTTTTTGTGCTGCACTTAGCTAAACGGTTCACACATCGCTTAAAACCGGACTTTTCAAGTACTCGTTGTGAAGCATAGTTTTCGGTATCACATATTCCGTAGAGATGATTGATACAGAGCTTTTGCATAACCACCGGCACAAATGCTTTTAAAGCTTCTGTCGCGTATCCTTTACCCGTAAACTCTTTTGCGATGTGATAGCCAACTTCCCAGCCTTGATCAACTTTCGCTACCTGCACATGACCAATGTGTAGCCCCGATTCATATACGGCATACACAAACGGTCCCTCTTTGTTGCTGTAACAGGTGATCAAAAATTCAATAGCATCTTTCGCATCTTGAACTGTCTCGAAAACTTCATCAGGGACAAATCGACGATTATCGTCATCTAGGGAATTAAGATGCACACTTTTGGCTAATCTTGCCTCTAGTTTTCCTATCGTGATCCTAGTCGTTTTAATTTCCAAAATTCATTCCCATCTTCATCCCGTTAGCTCACCATACATCAATTTTAACTGGACATGCAGTTTAATTGATGAAGGTGACTGCAAAAAAGCAAACAACACTAAACGTGTAAACAGTATGAACGGTAAACGACTACATGGGTATACATACACCCTAGTGTTTAGTTATATCTACGCCACGGATGGTTTTTTCCAATAATATCGATAATAGCCCACTAGGTTGCTTGTGATAAAAAGTACTTCCATTAGAACTGCCGTTGGCGAACCTATTACATAATTGTGGATTAACCAAAAAGTTGTACCCACTATCATATATTCCCTCAAACGACGATCATTTTTACTGAACGCAGCCACTGTTTGAAAAACTGACGCCACACAGCTAATTATGCTGATAACTCCCGAATAGGTTACCACAGATGAAATAATTGCCCCTGTACAAAACACATACTTTAGTTTGTCGGAAGTAGAAAATGCACTCACTAAATATCTAATAGTGGCGATAATCATTAGACTTGCAGCAGTATACTGCTCAAGTAACATAAAATGACTGGAAATAAACAAACCCGCAAAAAAAAGGCACATCACAATTTTTTTTCTGTCTTTGAACTGGAATGACATCAAGTCAAACCCAATTGCAACGGCCACTAATATCTGCGACAAAATGAATGGTGTCACTATACCTCCCTGTGAATAGACCAGCTAACTGGTGATCCAACTCGTTAACTTGGCAATCTGCTTGGTCTATCTACGTATAACTAATTGATATCAAGTCCCTTGGCGCTGATAATACCTGCTTGCATGGTGCATTAACAAGCTCAAAAACCGTACTTTTTCTTCAACTGTCCGCAGTGCTGTACATTTCGACTTAGGCGGACAGCCTAGTTCACTTTAACCCAAGCTGGCGGCTGCTCGTCGACTGTTACCTCTTAGACGTCAGTAAAGGAAGTAGATGCTCTGTAAACAGCGCCACTCTGTCTTTGGGTCGCGGGATGAATCGCGATGTTATCGCCACCGCCACCTGTTGTTTTGGTAAGATAATCAATGCATTGCCCCCATCCCCCAGAGCGCAGTAGCCGTTACTTTCCGTATCAGGCATCAGCCACCATAGATAGCCGTAACGTCTCTCCCCCCAGCGACTCTGCTCAGACGTGCTCCGTTGTATCCACTCTTCTGCCAGCAAACGTTGTCTTTCCCAACGTCCCTTGGCCAGATACAGGTGGGCAAGTTTAATCAGGTCTGATGTGCTTAACACAAGTCCCCAACCAGGAGTATTACTCCCCTGAGGGTCTGCCACCCAACCGCGCTCAGTCGCACTTCGAGTAAATTGAATATGCTGCTGCCGATCGCGTAAAGTGATGTTCTTAACCGGATTAATTCCAAGCGGCGCAAACAACTGCCGATTGGCGAAGTCCGCCACGCTTTGCCCAGTCGCGGCGCTCAACACTCCTGATAAGACGTGCAGTGCCGGTGTCGTGTACTTAAACTGCCCTACTTCACCTTTACCCCCAAGAAGATCTAGCGATGCGAGTGTCCAATCATTGTTTGAGTAGACCTTGGTATACGGCTCACTCCTAAACTTGTAAGGCGCAGTCATGCTTAGCAGATCTTTTAGCCGAAGACGCGGCAGTGTTTTCTCGCCACGTTTTAGTGAGTAGTCAGGGAAAAAATCCAATATTGGCTGCTCTACGCTTTTGATATGCCCTTGCTCTAGCGCAACACCAATGAGCATCGAAGTAATGCTTTTGGTAACAGAAGAGAGGTGTACGGGCGTTTGGCTTGAAAAGCCGGGGGCAAAATAACTAAGTTCCTCGTTGCCGCACCGAGTGGCAACCAGTCCAGTAATGTTTTGGTATTGGGTGCCAATTAGCCCTGCTATGGATTCATTGATGTTACTCATCGTAATGCCTCATTTCGTGATTAATGAGGTTGCAGGCTAACTAAACCATTTTAAAAATGGAAAACCAAACCCTGATACGGTCGCGTTCATTTTAATACCAAGGGGGGCGATCACAGTAATTTGAAAATGTAATCTGATATTGGCTACCCAATAGCTGAATAGAAGTTACTTTGTTGTTGAGGACCCATTGGTGAGATCCTGCCCCCACTGACCCTTTCAGCATATAAATTACACGACTACCCAGCACTATGCAGATTAGATCTCACCATATTTGCTTCTCAGCCTGTTTGAGTTGCCACTAGACCCAGGGTGAGATCGTGAACGTTTTATAATCAAAATAACGATCGATTTGACGATCACATCTACCTGTGATCATATACTCCCTTTTTAGGGAGCACACGATGCACATTGACCACTTCAAAGAACATTTCCAAACGATGACCGACCAACGCCAAGAAGCAAAGGTAACTTACTGCTTGTTTGAAGTTCTTTTTGGCTCGCTATGTGCCGTGATTGCCGGTGCAAAGGGCTGGTTTGATATTCGTGAGTACATTCTCGGACACCACGATTGGTTTAAACGCAATGACCTCTTTTTGAATGGTATTCCTGCCGATGACACGATTGCCCGCATAATATCTACGATTGAGCCCGAGCAATTCCATAAGTGCTTTGTTAGCTGGATATCGTCGATACATACACTCACCGACGGCCAAGTCGTTGCAATAGATGGCAAAACGCTTCGCGGCTCCTACAATCGTGAAGACAGAGCAAGCACTATTCACATGATCAGCGCCTATGCTTCATCAAATAAGCTCGTATTGGGACAGCTAAAAACCGAGCAAAAAAGCAATGAAATAACGGCAATCCCAGAGCTGATAAAGATGCTCGATATCAAGGGTGCTCTCGTCACCATTGATGCAATGGCCTGTCAAACCAAGATAGCTAAAGTCATTATAGAACAAGGAGGCGACTACTTGCTTGCAGTGAAGTGTAACCAAGGAAAACTTCGACAAGCGATAGAAAAAGCGTTCTCAACTGAGCGAGCAAATGTGGCGGAAGACATTGTGCTTGAAGACGGGCATGGGCGTATAGAGTCTCGCCAATGCTATGTATTTGACAGTGCCAAACTTGAAGGTAACTTCTCTCGTTGGAAAGGCTTGAAGAGCATTGTTATGGTTGAAAACTTCCGCTTTGAAAAAGGAAAAGCAATAGGTCTAGAGTATCGTTACTACATCAGCTCCAAAGAGCTTAGCGCCGAGCAAGCGGCGACAGCAGTCAGAGAACATTGGGGTATAGAGTCAATGCATTGGGTGCTTGATGTGAGTATGAATGAAGACGCGTGTCAAATATACAAAGAGCACGGCGCAGAGAATCTGTCGTGCTTACGCCATATGAGCTTGAATATGCTCCGTGCAGAGCCAACCAAGTTGAGCATTGTTGGGAAACAAAAGCGATGCATGATGAATACAGCCATGCTTGAGGCGGTATTAAGTGCTGGTTTTAATCAGACGCTGAAAAACTAGACACTCATGCGGTCGCCCTGCCACTAGACCAAACTGTATTTCGACGACATTATCAACTGATTCTGGCCCCGCCCATTTATGGTAAACCTCGCGACTTTCCCCAGTGTATTTGCCGTTAACAGCGTTGATCTCATTCAGTAGTGGTTGATAGCCGAGTTCGAATAACTGATGTAGTCCTCCTTCAAAGGTACTGCTTGCACAATAAAATTCGTTTAGTGTAACTAACTGAATATCATCACCATTCACTTGATGACTCACATCAGAAACAGGAAGACAGAAGTCCACGGTGTAGCTGGTTTCAATATCTTTAGGAAGCCCGTGTGAAACAAAGTGCCAAGGTCCACTCACAGACGCCCCTATTTCTTGCGCTTTTTGGTAAATTTTCCCGCAACATTCGACGCTCTGCGGACCAACTTCAGGGATAGTTAAATTTCGTCTAATACGTAAGACGCGACCAACATCCATATTTTTAAGTTCCATAACTGCTCCTATATACCTAATGTTTTGTAACTGACTAAATATTAAGCTCTCTTATGTATACCTGTGCCTCTTTTGGATTAGTGATACGAACAAAGCTAATGTGCCTGTAATCAGGGTCCACCAGCAGCCTTTGATATCGGGCTCGATTAGTTTTGTATGTTTTCAGTGTCCATAGAATTATTGATTCTTTACTCAAAAAGGACTTCTTGAAAGACTCAACATTGCCTGAGTTCTGCCAGAGTTCCTGGCGACTCACAGAGCGAATAAAGGCTCTTTTTACCGCTTGATATATCGTTCTGGTAAATGAGTAATCAATCCATATCACAGTGTCAACTCTTGGCCACTTAATTGGGCCTGTGCGATTATAGTTACCGTCAAGAACCCAAGTATCGCTCACGAGTTTGCTTTCCAAGGCTGAGAAAAACTCCTCATCGGTGGGCTTTTGCCAATTGGGCTTCCAAAAAATGGCATCCATTTCAATATACTGATAGCCGAGAGCTTCGGCTAATTGACGGCTAAATCTACTTTTACCACTGCCACTGGTACCAATTACGTTAATTCTTTTCATAACCATTACTTTGCGTGTATTTTCGATGGCATCAACAACTATTCAGAACGAGTGTGCGCTGACCATTGTGTGCTCTTGTCCATTGTAAAAATATGCAAACCACTGTCTAGTGTTACATTACCATTTGTCTTTGAAGATATGTAGCCAACCGTCGAATCGTAGCCCTATTCACTCATTCACTACAACCATTTATACTGGATAGTTCAAACTTGTTGTTACACTCGTTCAACGGTTATCAACAATACAATAAATAAGGAATTATAATGTATCTTAATGGATTTCATCATGTCGCCATTATTTGCTCAGACTATCAACGTTCAAGGTCATTCTACACGAATATCCTTGGATTAAAGGTTATTGCAGAAACTTTCAGAAAAGAGCGCAACTCATATAAACTTGACCTAGCACTACCTAATGGTGGCCAAATAGAACTTTTTACCTTTCCAGAGCCTCCTTTCCGTGTTGATAACCCAGAAGCTAGAGGGTTGCGACACTTAGCTTTTGCGGTTATCGAGATTGAAAAAATGGTTGCTTTCCTCGAGTCGTCCGGCATAGATGTGGAGCCCATTCGTATAGACAATTTGACTGGCAAGAAATTTACCTTTTTCAAAGATCCTGACGGTTTGCCGCTAGAGCTATACGAGCAGTAGTATTACTAACTTGTCAGATCAATCACACCACTGACAAACGGTTATCGATTAGGATAATCCTATACCTTTATGGTTAGATGACTCTCGCCAAATGGTCGGCAAGGAAATTCATCAGTAAGCGTATCTTGCTGTTGTGTTGGACGTCTCGGTGGCAGGCGATATAAACCGGTAGGGCTGGAATAACCAGACCACATTCTACATGCTTGAGGTCGGTTTTTTCTGCCACTTCTCTGTGAGTGAATACAATACCTCCCCCATGACTTGCCAACTCTACCAACAGAGGCATATTGTCTGTACGAAAGGAGAGATCGTCGTTTTTTATCTCCCAACCCAACGCCGCAGCACCGTCTTCAAGCTGTTTGTCTCGGTCATACCCAAGCACCCTATGATTTGAAAGATCTTCGGGCGTCTCAGGCATACCCGATTTTGATAGGTATGCCTCACTCGCATAAGCGCCAAGTTCAATGTCAAAAAGGTGCTTTATCACAAGATCTTGCTGTTGAGGCCTAAGCATTCTTATCGCGATATCTGCATCGCGTTTATCAAGGCTTGTGATTTGATTCGTTACAACAACTTGCACTTGCAGATTAGGATATAAATCTAAGAATTCAGGCAAAATTGCTGGAAGGTAATATTGCGCAATCATCTCATTAACCGACAATCTCACACTACCAGACAATGTAATGTCCTGCCCTTGTATCAATCTTTCAAGCTTATTCGCTGACGTTGCCATTTTTCTGCTTTCTTCTAATAGCGTTTGCCCGAAGCTGGTCAACACAAGACCACGTGTACTCCTGTCAAACAGAGAACGCCCTAGCTGCCTCTCAAGTTGGTAAAGCTGTCTACTTAATGTCGGCTGAGAAGTATCGAGCATGGTAGCCGCTTTAGTCAGACTCCCACTCTCCGCTACGGCTAGAAACAAATGCCAAGCACGCCAGTCAATATTCAATTTTGTATATCCATCTTGCAGATTAGTCAGTTCTTTACATCAAATATGAATATTAAACTCATTGCAACTGGTTTATGAACCACACCTAGATCCCACTAATACTCAAAGGAGACAGTTCGATGGAAAGCAATATTAGCGCGACGGTTCTTGATCATGGCGCACCTAACACCTTAAAACTCGTCAAGAGCGATGCAGCAAAGCCTGGACCAAAAGAAGTGCGAGTTAAAGTACTGGTTGCAGGGGTTGGATGGGCCGATATCATGGCGCGCAGAGGGGGGTATCCCCTTGCTCCAAAACCCCCTTTCGTACCTGGGTACGACTTTGCAGGGATTATCGATGCGTTGGGCGATGAGGTTTCTGAGTTTAAAATTGGCGACCATGTTGTTGGATTAAATCCAAAATATGGCTGCTATACACAATACTTGTGCATCAAACCCGATCTGATTGTTAGGTACCCCAAACACCTCAATGCCGCTCAAGTTTGTGCTTTATCCCTTAACTATTTAACTGCGCACTGCATGCTATTTTCCAAGGCGAATCTGCGGCCAAACCAAACCATATTGGTCCACTCAGCGGCTGGTGGCGTTGGCTCTGCCGTGACTCAATTAGCAAAAAATGCTGGAATTCAGGTAATTGGGACCGCCTCTCCTACAAAGAAAGAGGCCGTAAAACAACTCGGAGCAATGCCTATCGATTCCAGCTGCAAGGACTTTGTTCGCGAAGTCCACACCTACTGCCCTGGCGGTGTTGATGCGGCTTTTGATTCGGTCGGAGGCGACCATTTAAATCGCACTGTTCAGGCAGTTAAAAAGGGCGGCATTACTGTGAGCTACGGTTTTTCCGGAAGGAATTTTGGTGGCTTATGGAAAATGCTCTCGGGAGTCATGCAGATCACTATGTTAAACATCCTACCTAATGGGAAGTCAGTAGAGTTTTGTGCATTGCCTTCTGAGGTTGACAAGAACAGATCTTGGTATCAAGAAACCCTTGCATCCCTAATTAAACTGTTAGAGAGCAAGCAAATAGATCCCATCATCTCAGCCGTGATACCTCTGGCTCAAGTACACCAAGCACATCAACAACTGGAGAGTGGAATAAGCATAGGCAAGATTTTAATACAGTGTAATGAGGCACCTCAATTAGAGGATTGCAAAGAGTAAAAAGTACCGGACAGTCACGAGATTGGACAATCTGGATAAAGTCATCATTGGTGAACTTTTACCAGCTGCTACCTCACCCCAAAAAGCCTAATTATTTCTGGTTTACAAGGGGATACATGGTTTATATTCTATCGGTAATTACTTGTGATAATGACTATGAATATTGCGCTCGCGAGCTAATCTTGCCTATTGAGAATGGAAGCGATGCGAATTTTTGAGGCTATTGTATGAGATTGTTGATTTTTACTCTTCTTGCCAGCGCATTGTTTCACCAAACAAGCTGGGCGCAAACAGAGAAGTACTCTGATTCAGAGCTGCTTGATCGACCGCTGATGGAGCGTTATATCCTCGACGAGCTGAAGTCACTTCGCCAAGAGCAACAGGACTTGGAGAGGCGGATGGTGTTGCAGATCACTGATCGCGAACTTGAGGTGGCGGACAAATCGCTCAACTACGCCAATGTTACCGTCACCTACTTTTTCTACATTATCGCGGGCGTCGCGTCCCTTATTGCCTTTGTCGGCTGGCAATCATTACGTGAGTTTAAGCACAACACCAAAGAGATGGCCGACAAACGCTTGGATGCGATTGCCAAAGAGTACGAGCGAAAGTTCCGCGCACTAGAGCTGGATCTCAAACGCAAAACCCGAGTGATTAGTGAGAACAACAAAGAAATCGAGCGGATCAACGAGATCCACAACCTCTGGCTGCGTGCCCAAAGTATGCCTACCGCTGATCAGCGTATCGATGTTTACGATGAAATTCTTACCATTCGCCCTGGTGACCTTGAAGCCCTAACCTACAAAGCTGATGCCGCAATGGAAATTCAGGAGTACCACTGGGCGCTGAGCTTGTGTAACCGCGTTCTATCACTCGACAATACTAACGGTCCGGCGCTTTATCAGCGTGCTTGTGCATACTCTAGACTGGGCGCCGAAGAACAGGCTATCGAAGATCTAGAGCTGGCGATCGAAGCAAGCCCCTCGATTAGAGACCTCATTAATACCGAGCCCGATCTTGAGGGCCTGCATGGCAATCCGAGATTTGACGGCCTAATTGAGAAGCCGCAAGGTGAATAGAGGTCACCCTTCACAACAACTTACCGCTTGGTCAGAAGTCTGACTTTCAAGGGCGAGCAACCTAGCTCGCCCTTGAACCCAAGTAGCCCTACCTCACCACACCTAAAAGGGTGAATATAAAGCGATAAATCAGTAATCCGTTTGTTTTTTTAACAAATTGCGATTTGCCTCTGCCGTTTTGTGTATTTTACGACTAAAATAGCCGCGATCCTCCTTCCTTCCACCTGATAGGGAATGCCATGAGCAGCCAGAATGCACAAACCAATGACGTAGTGATTGTCAGTAACTCTTCCGATAACCCTTTTGCCATCGACGTCGCCTACGCGATGGGGCAGCACGAAGATATCTCCGATGTCATTAGCATGAAGCAGTTTATGAATACCGAGTTTTGTCCACGCTTCATTTCTGATGAAGATGATATGGACAACATCGGTAATAGCTTAAACGGCAAGACCGTTGTCATTGTTAGCACGGGTAACCTAGTGACCAGCCGCCAAGAGTTGGCGATGCACAACCTAATTATTGCGCGCGCGGCAAAAGAAAATGGTGCGAGTCGTGTGGTCCTGGTTGAACCGGACCTGTTCTTCTCCGCACAAGACCGTGGCCCTCGTCCCGAGTTGGGAGACACCTCAACAGAGCGTTCAGTATCCGATATCAAGAAGTTTGATGGCCAGCCTTTTACGGCCAAACTCTATGCGCAGATGCTGAAACTAGCCGGTGTCGATGATGTTATGACGGTCCATAACCACTCGGTGTCGGTGCAAAAGATGTTTAGTCAAGTCTTCGATGGTCGCTTTTACAACCTGATCCCATACGAGATTTATGCTCACTACTTATTGAATTCAAACATCCTCAACTACGGACCTGAAGGCGAAGGGCTAGTGCTTTGTGCGCCAGATAAAGGAGCGCGTGATTTTGTCAAAGCGATGTATAACCAACTGGGCCTGGCATCGGCCAAATTCATTATGCTCGACAAAGAGCGTACCGCTGAGCGACAGGTAGAAATCACACTCCACAAAGAGAGTGAAGACACCTTCGAGGGTTTGGAGAACCCAAGTATTGTGCTGTTCGATGACATGGTGCGTACCGGCTCAACCGTGGTTAAATCCTGTCAATTCCTCCAAAAATTGAAGCCACAGCGAATGCTGTTTACTGTCTCACACTTCTACGCCAGCACTGAAGGTCGCGAGCGTATGTCAAGCCCAGCACTGGGCGAGATCCTAACGCTTAACACTATGCCAACTATCCTTAATCGCGACGAGCAAGGTCGTCTGCGCAAGAAAATGGTGGTGTTAAAAATCGAGAAGTACTTGGCTCAAGAGCTGTGTAAAATCCTCGATATACCGCAAAGAATGGAAGAGAAGAACCCGTACAAAATCGATATGTCGTCTAAGAACCCGCGCTTTCAGCGTAAGATCTGGTTCTCTGACCAATTGTCAGAGCTGTAAATCAGTTTGATGAACGAGCTTTAATCTTGATAAACACTTGGTGCAGCGCAAAACAGACTGCGCCAAGTGCCGCACCACTGAACAAGTGGACCACGCTTGCGCCAATGCTCTCCCAAAATAGATCCAAACTCGGTATATGATTAAACGTATCTGCTTGGCTTACGCTAAGATGCTCTAGCCAAGGCAAGGCATGAGCGATAATGCCACCGCCGACTAGGAACATGGCGACGGTCCCCACTATGCCTAGAGCTTTCATCAACCAAGGGGCGAAATTTAGTAAGCCCATACCGAGCTTGTATTGCAACGAGTTTTGTTGTGGATCACGGTTGATCAACCACAGTCCTGCGTCATCAAGTTTGACGATGAAAGCAACTAAGCCGTAAACCGCAACGGTCACTAGCAGCGCAACCACACTTAAACTGACTGCTTGTGTCGTAAGCGAGTGCGCCATCATAGTGCCTAGTGCAATGACCACAATCTCAGCTGAGAGGATAAAATCAGTGCGAATCGCACCTTTGATTTTCTGCTGTTCATAGGACACAAGTTGTGCCTCATCGAGCACAGCGACCGGCGAGCCCTGGTGACCATCGGCTTTCTGACCTCGATGACTCCACCAGTGATAGATTTTCTCAAAACCCTCAAAACACAAAAAGGCACCGCCTAAAGTTAATAATGGGGTTATCAACCAAGGTGCGACAAGACTTATCAGCAAAGCGGCCGGCACCAAGATCACCTTGTTGATCAACGAGCCTTTTGCCACCGCCCACACCACTGGCAGTTCACGCTCAGTGGACACCCCACTGACCTGCTCAGCATTAACCGCCAGATCATCACCCAGCACCCCGGCTGTTTTCTTTACCGCAACCTTTGACATCACCGCCACATCATCCATCAAGGTTGCGATGTCATCAATCAAAGTCAGCAAACTCGCCCCTGCCATAATGCGGCTCCTTTCTCAGGTATCACTACGCCGGCCGGTGTCCCCACAAGCCGATATTTCGGTCATTGAGTTAGTGTAGTTGATGTCGCGAGGCGCTTTGAGCAATCAGTCGTTTTAAGTTAAGCGTAAAGGTGAAAGAGTCAGGGAGCGCTAGACTCACGCCCTTCCTGACTCTTGTATTTGAAATAGCGGGCGAGGCTTGAGGAACGAAACGCGCGCTTAACTCGCCTCTCGATTCTCGCCTCTTGTCCTAGATCTTAAACACCAGACTTCATCACACGCGCCTTGAAAGTACGCCCTTTCATCTTACCAGTCTGTAGTTGCTTAAGTGCCGGTTTCACCACATCATGCTCTAACGCGACGTAAGACACCATCGCCAGGATGTTGATCTTACCGATACGTTTACCATCGATGCCGGCTTGCTTAGTCAGTGCGCCGAGGATATCGCCTGCACGTACCTTTTGCTTCTTGCCGCCAAGGATTTGGATGGTTTGCATCTTTGGATAGAAAGGACGCTCAACGGGCTTCTCTGGCAGTTGTGCTGGCGAGATGGCGATGTCCATGTATTCATCGATTCGCGCAACGCGGTAGGCTTCTTTCTCACTGTAGAAACTATAGGCGCAGCCCTTTGAGCCTGCACGACCCGTACGGCCGATACGGTGTACGTGAACCTCAGGGTCACGTGATAGCTCAAAGTTGAATACCGCATCAAGGTTATCAACATCGAGACCACGTGCAGCGACATCGGTTGCGACTAAGATAGAGATGCTCTTGTTAGCAAACATCGTCAGCGCGCGTTCACGCTCACGCTGCTCCATATCACCGTGCAGCTCAACCACACTAAAGCCGCGGTGAAGCAGCTCATCCGTAACGTTCTGTACTTCTTTTTTGGTATTACAGAAGACCACTGACGATTCTGGCTTATGAGTCAGCAGCAAGGCCTCCAGCGCGTCATCACGTTCTTCGGTGGTGTCTAGCTGGTAGAAACGCTGCTCGATGGTTGAGCCTTGGTGAGTCGACTCCACCTTGACCATCACTGGCTGCTTAAGCACTTTGGCTGAAAGCGCTTCAATATTATCTGGGAAGGTCGCACTGAACAGCAGTGTCTGACGCTCGGCAGGTGCCTGGGCGATGATCGCATCAATCGCATCCTCAAAGCCCATCTCTAGCATTCGATCTGCTTCGTCAAGCACCAGTGTATTGAGCTCATCTAGGTTAATTCGACCTTTAGACAGGTGATCCAAGATGCGCCCCGGTGTACCAACCAGAATGTGCGCGCCGTGCTCAAGTGAGCCAATTTGTGGCCCCATTGGCATACCGCCACACAGGGTTAGCACTTTAATGTTGTGAATGCCGCGCGCCAGGGTGCGGATCTCTTTGGCCACTTGATCAGCCAGCTCACGTGTTGGGCACAGCACCAAAGTCTGCACGCGAAAGCGAGCAACATTCAGATTACTTAACAGGCCAAGCGAGAAGGTCGCGGTTTTACCCGAGCCAGTTTTGCCTTGGCCAATCACGTCCTGTCCCTCTAGCACCACAGGCAATGCCTGCTGCTGGATGGGGGTCATATCGGTATAACCTAGGCTATCCAGCGTGCCGAGCAGCTCAGGTCGTAGGTTCAGAGATTTAAATGAAGTACTCAAAGTCGTGTCCTTTAGCGGGAGACCAATCAGGTACGCGATATCGGGCGCACCTAGTTAGCATAGAAAATAAAAGCCGCTTCAGAGGAAGCGGCTTGAAAAATTTTATCGGTTAATCGCTGATTAACGTAAGCCGTGGAGGAACTCAGCGCGAGTTGCAGAGTTGCTCTTAAAAATGCCACCCAGTGCCGTGGTGGTGGTCACGCTGGTTGCATCCATTACGCCACGTGATTTAACGCAAAAGTGAGTCGCGTCAATCGTTACCGCGACATCATCAGATTCAAGCAAGGTTTGCAGCGCAACCAAAATCTGCTGGGTCATGCGCTCTTGCACTTGTGGACGCTGAGCAAAGAAGCGCACGATGCGATTGATCTTCGACAAGCCAATGATCTTGCCGCGCGGGATGTAAGCCACCGCTGCTTTACCGTCAATCGTAACTAGGTGGTGTTCACAGGTACTGGTCAGGGTGATATCTTTAACACGCACCATCTCGCTGACATCCATCTTGTTTTCGATTACTGTGATTTTGGGGAAATTCTGGTAGTCCAAACCCGAGAAAATTTCATCGACAAACATCTTCGCCACGCGGCGTGGTGTCTCTTCTAACGAGTCATCAGTGAGGTCAAGCTCAAGTAAAGATAGAATTTCACGCATATGGTGTTCTATGCGCTCCTTCTTTTCGTCGCTGCCAAGAGAATTAGCGTTCATTGGCGTCTCTTGCCCTCGCTCCTCAAGTGCTGCTTTAACGAGTTTTGCCGATTCACTTAGACCTGTCATTCCACTACCTTCTGATGTTGCCCATTGCGGATGGCTGACAAGAATACTCGCATTTAATCACAATTACACCCACTATTTATTGACAATCCACGTCAAGATGCTGACTTGTCTGTAATTCATGCTCAAACCGCATCTTGAAGTTACTTGGGTATCGCAAGGGTTATGCAGCCTTTGTGCAAAGGGTTATCGAGTGGTACAGTTGGTGCCACAATAATGAAAAAAATAGGAAGTCTCATGGGATGCTGTGATGCACCAGGCCTGATGCCTATCGAAGATGCCGTGAACACAATGCTCAACGCGGTAACACCAATTTCAACCACACAAAGTCTGCCCCTACCCCAAGCTCTCGGCTTTGTCCTCGCCGAGGATATCCTCTCACCCATCTTTGTGCCGCCATTTGCTAACTCGGCGATGGACGGTTATGCGATCCGGATTGCAGATCTCAAAGGCACCGACACCTTACCTATGGCCGGTAAATCCTTTGCAGGTCAGCCTTATGAGGGAGACTGGCCGCAGGGCACCTGCGTGAGGATCATGACCGGTGGTGAGATCCCAACCGGCTGCGATGCGGTAGTTATGCAGGAGCAAACACAAGTCACACCGCAAGGTATCGTGTTTACCAACCGCGAGATCCGGGATCAGCAGAACATTCGCCCTGTTGGTGAAGATATCGCCAAGGGCGCGATTGTGCTGCCAAAAGGTGCGCGTTTGACCCCACGTGATATTCCAATGATCGCCTCTTTGGGTATCGCTGAGGTGCGTGTTTTGCGTAAACCTAAGGTAGCGTTTTTCTCTACCGGGGATGAGTTGCGTGCGCTGGGTGAGCCACTCGAGCCTGGACAGATATATGACAGCAACCGCTATGGGCTGGCGGCATTGATTGAAAAGTTTGGCTGTGAACCACTCGACCTTGGCGTGGTGCCAGACTGCCGAGAAACGCTGCAAGCCACCTTTGAGCGTGCTCAAGCACAAGCCGACTTGGTTGTGACCTCTGGTGGTGTGAGCGTCGGTGAGGCCGACTATACCAAAGAGATCTTGGGCCAAGTCGGTACGATCAACTTCTGGAAGCTGGCGATGAAGCCCGGCAAGCCGTTTGCGTTTGGCACCCTTAATAACGCCCTATTTTGCGGTCTGCCCGGCAACCCTGTCTCTGCCATGCTGACCTTCTATGTTTTGGTCCAACCGCTGATCGCCAAACTCGCCGGTCACAGTCAATGGCAGGCAGAGCCTTTTATTCCTGCCATCACCAAGCAAGGGTTTAAAAAGACCCCAGGACGAACTGAGTATCAGCGTGGCATCTATAAGCTAGAGGATGGCCAGTTTGTGGTTGAGTCCACTGGCAATCAAAGCTCTGGCGCATTTCGCTCAATGAGCCTTGCTAACTGCTTTGTAGTGTTAGAGCGCGAACGAGGCCGCGTTGAGGTCGGTGAGACGGTCCAAATTCAGTTGTTTAACGCCAACCTATATTAGGAAGACGCAATGGAGATCCTGTCTGACCAAGAGCTTATCCGCTATAACCGTCAAATCATCTTACGTGATTTCGATTTTGACGGCCAAGAGGCACTCAAACAAGCCAGTATCCTGATCATTGGTGCTGGTGGCCTAGGCTGCGCCTCCAGCCAATACCTTGTCACCGCCGGGGTGGGTCAACTGACTCTGGTTGACGACGACGTGGTTGAGCTCTCCAACCTGCAGCGCCAAGTGCTGCATCAAGACCAAGATGTTGGCGTGCTTAAGACCCAATCGGCTCAAGCGTCGTTGAGCCAGCTCAACCCGTACACACAAATTGCCACCGTCGATAAGCGACTCGACGACAAAGAGCTTGCTCAGCTGATAGCAAGCCATCAGTTGGTGATTGATGCCAGTGACAACTTAGCCACACGCAACCAGCTCAACCGGCTGTGTTATAACAGTAAGACACCGCTCGTCTCCGGCGCAGCAATCCGCATGGAAGGCCAGATCAGCGTCTTTACCTACCAAGATGATGAGCAGCCATGCTATCAGTGCCTGAGTGCACTGTTTGGTGACACCAACTTAAGCTGTGTAGAGACGGGCGTGATGGCACCGGTTGTTGGCATCATTGGTGCCATGCAGGCGATGGAAGCGATTAAAGTGATTGCCAGTTACGGCCAGGTGAAACAAGGTAAGTTATTGATCCTCGATGCCCTTTCAATGTCATGGCGCGAGCTTAATCTGAATAAAATGCCCAACTGCCCAGTGTGCGGCAATCAATCATAACGAACAATTCAAAGCAAAGGAGTGACACAATGAGCCCGCTGGTTAGCGCAAAATGGTTAAAGGATAACCTCGATAACCCTAACCTAGTCTTGCTTGATGCAAGCATCGACTTTCAGATCCCAACAGAGACAGAAAAGGACAAGGTCAACCTAATCCCTAATTCTCGTCGCTTCGACTACGACAGTGAGTTTTGTGACCCGAACTCAGCATTGCCTCATATGATGCCGAGCGAGGCACGCTTTAATGCCTTAGCGCAGGCGCTGGGAATCAATAACTCCTCGTTGATTGTGGTGTACGACAACGCGGGCACCTTTGCCTCGCCGCGTGCTTATTGGATGTTTAAAGCCATGGGACATCAAGAGGTTGTGATACTCAATGGCGGTTTGACAGCCTGGAAAGCACAAGGTTACACCGTCACTCAGTCCTATCTATCAGATATCGTTGCGGGTGACTTTGAGGGGCAATATCAAGGCCAGTGGTTCGTTGACGCCGATTATGTTGAGCAGCAGATTGACGCGAAGGACAGTACCACCATCGATGCCAGAGGAAAGCCGCGCTTTTTAGGAACGGTGGCCGAGCCGCGCGAGGGCGTCCGCGCAGGTCATATCCCCAACTCGGTTTGCTTGCCCTTTGCCGAGCTTATCGATGGTCACCAATTCAAAGCTGTCAGTGACATCGAGCCTTTGCTGCATTCATTGGTAACCGATCGCAATCAACAGATCATTTTTAGTTGCGGCTCAGGCGTCACTGCCTGCATCCTCTCCGTTGCCGCGCAGTTGTGCGGATATCACGACCTGCGCGTCTACGATGGCTCTTGGACTGAATGGGGACAAGACCACAACCGCCCTATCGCCTAATTAAGATTAGTTTAAATGCAATCTGTCAGTTCCATTGACTCGATGTGACTAGAGCTGACAGGTTGGCCAAAATCAGTACTGCGACGAACCGTTTTGGCGCTATCGCTCGATAGCGAGCTGTTGTTACCTTGAAGCAGTGATGTCCTGCTTGGTAGACATTGCATCTCAAATGACGAGCGGACTGATACGATCAAAGATGAGTTAAGCAAAAAACGAAAACATTTATTCACCTGTTGGTATTTCACTCTTTGAGCGCTTTTAAACCCCTGTCGAATTTTTGATTTACTTTGTGTAATCTGGAGACCTCGATACGCCAATGTTTAGTGGAAAGGTGATTTGTTAGCATGGCTTGTAAAATACGGAACATTAGTCAGGATTATTGGACTAGCCCACTCACACCCTATCTGACGGTAAGGACAACTCGAGATAGTACCCAGGGGTACAAAGCCCATTATCACCCGGAGCTATCTATTGGGATCATGCTTACTGGTCAAACATCTTTGACTCTAGGTAATACAACTATGCTCTTAAACGAAGGTGATTTGGTTGTTATTGAGCCTAATATGGTTCACGCCTGCAATCCTGTCGATAGCAATCCTAGAAGCTACCACATGCTTTACATAGATAATCAGTGGTGTTGTAACGCGTTATCGAAGCTGTTTGGTTACGAAGTCAAAAGCTTCAAAGTAGACCATAGTTTGTTGTGCGACAATGCGGGTAAACTCGATATTAAAAATTCAGTCTCTATGCTCATTGAATGCGAATCACAGCACATGGCATCGTCAATCGAAAACTCAATACTCGATCTATTAGGTCAATACTGTTCACCCTACATTGATGACAATAGTGATGAGCTAGCTTACAAAGTTAGAGAGTTGCTTCTAAAAGATGTTGAACACGCCCCACAGCTTGAAGCTATCGCCTACCAGCTTGGGTACAGTCCAGAAACCCTAATTAGAAAATTCAAAAGACAATTTGGGATCACTCCCAAGTCATTTCTCAGCAACTACCGGGTTGAGAAAGCAAAGGTGCTTTTGAAAGGAGGGATGGAAATCACCGATGTCGCTAATGAGCTAGGTTTTTTTGACCAGAGTCAGTTACACCGGGCCTTTGTGACTTATACCGCATCAACTCCGGGTCAATATCAACTTATAAAGTCAATTTTCGACAATAATGAATAAACAAGATACTGCATAGTCGTTGGGTGTTTTAAATGGATGCTCAAATATGTCTTACTCTACTTTTTTCCCTATTGCGTTTCCGGCATTGGCTATTGCTCATTTTCTAGCGTTATTAAGTCCTGGCCAAGACTTTTTCCTAATCGTTGCTCACTCTATACGTTACAGACTGCAAGGGAGTCGCTTCATTTGCTTAGGTGTTGCTCTAGGGAATGGATTCTATATTGGAGTTGCAATATTTGGTTGGAAGATTCTTCGTGATAATCAGGCTATCTATCTGATGGTTGAAGTTATCGGTGGGCTATGGCTTCTGTGGTTAGGATCTGCTCTGCTAAGAAGTAAAAAACGCAATGCTGATTTTAACTTAGAGCAAATACAAGTACCGTCAGTCCTTAACCAGTTAGTCCTAGGTTTTAACTCAGCAATACTCAACCCCAAGAATGCGCTATTCTATATGAGTCTAATGACCGTCATCCTGGGAAAAGATGTTACGCTGACTCAGCAACTATCATGTGGATTGTGGATGTTTTTTGCGGTTCTAGCTTGGGACTTGTTGGTTGCATCTATTATTGGTCAGCCTAGCGTGCAAAGGCCCTTATCGAACTATATCCATATAGTCGAAAGAGTAGCTGGACTGGTTCTTTTCTTCTTTGGACTCTCACTGTTTGTTGGCTATTTGCGTTAGATTTAGTCCATGCTGCGCTATAAATCCATCATGCCCACTTCGTCAATCACAAGGGCCCTGAAGCTTTACAGTCCTATTGAGCTGACTGGTTAGCAAACGCTACAATCGGCCTTAATTTAAGTAATCTCTATGAATCACACATAAATTGAGGTTTAAATTGCATGGCCTTTGGGAAGAATCATGATTCTTGGAATTCTTATGTGATCGGGCTTCTCTAATACTTCAATAACGGCGTCAGCTATATCTTGTGGTTGCAATGCATGGGAAATGTTCAACAGCTCCTTGGGATGAACATCCCACTCTGAGTGCAGGTTTGTTTGGACAAGACCTGGTTCAATACATGTTATTTTTACGTCTGTATCTGACAGCTCCATTCGTAGTGCTTCCGCAAGGGCTTCAAGAGCATAATTACAGCCTGCATACGCTCCTGAACTTTCCCGTGTTTTTGTCCCAAGAACACTAGAAGTAATAAAAATATGTCCACGCCCTTTTGATTTGAAGTATTTCGCAAAGGTATATACAAGCCTAAACCCCGATTCAACTTTTAGTCGAACCATACTGCAAATTTTGTCAATATCAACATTCTCAATATCTCCTGACTCAATTACACCTGCATTGACGAACACCGCATCAACAGCCCCAAGTTCAGATAATGAGTATTCCAATATTTTCTCAATCTCTCCATCCACGGTAAGATCGCAGCTAAATGGGTATATCAGCTCAGATGGTGCATATTTGTCATTGGCAGATCGACCAACCGCGACAACTTTATTGCGACGATTGGTTAATGCGGAGGTTATAGCCTCACCTATTCCGCTAGTAGATCCAGTAACAACCGCAATCATGCTCTCTCCTCACTAAATAACCATCTGAATATGTTGAACAATATCACTTCCCACACCAACCTACCAAACAAAAAGAACGAAATCTATCCGACTATTACATCAGACTTCTGTAAGCGTTGACCGATAGATTTGTCGAACCAATTGTGCGCCTAAAATACCAATCGTTGCCCAGAAAGCGCCATGAGCAAGAGCACCGATGAGCAAAGCAGCGAGCAATAGACGAAAACTGTGACTGACCGCTGATAGAGCATAGCTATTGGTGCTAACTCAGTAGCAACTAACGTAAATGACGCGATACCAGGCATAAAAACAGCGGTCCAGATGTGTCACAGTTTGCATAATTTAATGGGCTCAAGCGTTCACTCCCTTCATACCTTCAGTTGTATAACGCTCGCCTACCGGCTCAAACTCGCGTACAGCTGATTCAATACGTGCCAGTTCCGCTGCCGTTAATACCACATCATGAGCCCCCATGTTATCAATCAAATGCTTTATCTTCTTTGTACCAGGAATAGGTACTATGTCAGGCCCCTGGGCTAATAACCATGCCAATGCAATTTGCGCCGAAGAGCATGACTTACTGCTGGCCATGTTAGCGACAACCTCCGTTAGGGGACGGTTTGCTCTTAGATTATCTGGGGTAAATCTCGGTAGTGATTGCCTCGCATCTTGAGAGTTAAAGTCGCTGTCAGGCGTTATATTCCCGGTCAAAAAGCCACGCCCCAATGGCGAATAAGGGACAAAACCAATACCTAATTCTCTACATGTTGGCAAAACATCTCGTTCCACATCACGGGTCCACAGTGAATACTCGGTCTGTACTGCACTAATTGGATGAACGGCGTGGGCTTTTCTCAGTGTACTTGCGCTGACCTCGGACAAGCCAATATTCGCAATTTTCCCCTCCTTGACTAACTGAGACAACGTGTAGATGGTTGCTTCTATCGGTACATTAGGGTCTAGTCGATGGATATAGTACAAGTCGATGCATTCGACGCCTAAGCGACATAGTGAACTCTCGCAAGCACGCCGAATATAATCTGGACTGTTATCAATTACTCGTTGGTACTCCCCAGGGCGGCGTACAATTCCGCACTTAGTCGCAACTCTGATTTCAGCACTGCTTTGTTTCAAGAACTCTCCAAGTAACTGCTCGTTATGATAATGACCATAAGTATCCGCCGTGTCGAAAAATGTGCAGCCGAGATCAATAGCTTTGTGGAGCACCGCTTTGGATTCAGCGTCATTTCTAGGTCCATAGAACTCGCTCATACCCATACAGCCCAACCCTATCTCGGACACTTCAAGACTTTGACCTAATACACGTTTCTTCATCAGTAATTTCCCTTGGTTTGCGTTGAGATATTCAGTATATTTTTCAAAAATGGAGATTTATATGCATACAAACCGCAATCAGATTTCCGAAAATGGAAACCAGAACAACACCCCTTCTTTGAATTGGGATGATGTCAGGATATTTCTCACCATCGCAAGAGAAGGCACATTGAGTCGCGCAGCAAAGCGATTAAATTTGGGGATTGCCACCACTTCTCGACGCTTAGAGCGTCTAGAATTGGCTCTACAGATCCGCCTATTTACGCGAGATCAACAGGGCTACACATTAACCGATGAAGGCAGGGATATGGTTTTACCGGCTGAAGCTTTAGAACAAGCTGGCTTTGCTTTGGGAGAGGCTACTTATCGTAACAACGATGAAGTGGCAGGTCATGTAAGGCTGGCGACAGCACAAGGACTAGCAGATCACCTCATTATTCCTGCTATGCCAACACTTATAGCTGATCATCCAAATTTAACCGTTGAGTTAGTCACGAGCGTATCCACCGTTAACCTGCACCGACGTGACGCTGATATCGCCTTGCGTATGGTAAGGCCGGAACGAGGTAATGTGAGCATCCGTAGACTAGGTACACTGGGGTTTGGGCTCTATGCCTCACAGGACTACGTAAACAATAGAAAAACCTCAGGCACCACTAACCTGTCTTTCGAACATGATGATTTCATCGGATGGTCTGAAATACAGCAAAATTTGCCCGCAGCACAATGGTTAACAAAAATGTCAAAAGGCAAGCCGTATCGCTTAACCACAACCAGCCTATCGGCACAAATGAGCGCCGTAGAGGCGGGAATTGGCATGGCCATACTCCCTCATTTCTTGTGTAAGAACAAAGGGCTGGTTTGTGTTCAAGGAGATGTAGGCTGTGATCAGCCTATTTGGCTAGCTATTCACTCCGATTTAGCATATTCACGCAGAGTCAGAGCCGTTGCCGATTTTCTGGATACACTTATTTCCAACAACCAGCAATTGTTATCGCCATATTAGGGCTCACTGTTTGCTGGACATTACACGGTACTAGAATTCTAGGACAACATTACTTCTTAAGTAATCTATTAGATTAGAAGCCCTCCTGCTGAGGAGCTGACGTCTATGCCAAACAACATAAGCATGACGATCTCTTCCATGATTTACAGTTGGCAGTTCGTAACTCGGGACAGCCCAATTTCAGTTTATGCTCGACAAGCAGGCGAGCACGTCTTTACTGGTTTTGCCCAAATTTCCCCTGTGTGATGTGCTTCTTGAATTATTGATTTATCAACCGACACTGCCAAGTTATCTATCATTCGTCACATTTGGCTATCGCTTCTCTATATCATTGATTTGTATTACTTACTTCTTAAATTCGGTGTGTAATGATTGCTAGGTTGTTCAGACGCACGTCAAGTGCCCCTTGCCACGATGAATGTTCTGTACTTATGTGAGCTCAATAACAAACTTGATTAGAAGTCTAAGTATTACTGGTAACTAGGTAACGTAGTCCAAATAGGTAACAAATGCATACGCTTAAAGAATACCCGATAAATCTGCATGAGATGTATAAAGCACGCAAGATCATTAGTGAGTTTATGAAACCATCACCTCTGATCAAGTATGATAGCCTATCGAATCAACTAGGATTCGAGGCCTATATTAAGCACGAAAATCAGAACATAACCGGTAGTTTCAAAATAAGAGGTGGCATCAATATCATGTCACATCTCAAAGAAAGGCAGGTAAGCGGTGTTGTAACTTTCTCAACTGGGAACCATGGTTTATCTGTTGCTGCTTCTGCAAAGTTATTTAACCTTCCATCCATTGTTGTTGTGCCAGTAGGAGCTAACCCAACAAAGATTGACCTTATAAAAAGGGCTGGTGCTGAAGTTATTGAAGCCGGTAGGAACTTTGATGAAGCATCAGAGGTGGTTTTTGAGATAAACAAGACTAAAGGTTACTACTATATACACCCAGCAAATGAGCCACTACTTGTAAATGGAGTTGGCACGGAGTTTCTAGAAATACTTGATGAAATTCCCGACCTTGACGCAATTATACTGCCATTAGGTGGAGGGAGTGAGGTTGCATCGGCTGTTGTAGCGCTAAAATCAATTGCTCCCCATGTGAGTATTTATGCAGTTCAAGCTGAACTTTCGTGCGCAGCTTATCAATCATGGTGTCGCAATGAAATAGTCAGCAGCTCCAATCATACATTTGCAGGCGGCTTCGCTACAGGTACCGCATACAAAACAACTTTTGATCTTTACCGAGATAAGCTAGACGATTTCATACTGCTATCTGAAGAAGAAATTGTACAAGGGATTGCCCTTGCTGCATTTCATACAAAGAACATAGTCGAGGGTGCTGGTAGCTCGACGATAATGGCCGCCGCAAAGTTGAGAGAAGAGCTTGCAGGAAAAAAAGTGGTATTGCAATTCAGTGGTGCTAATCCGTCTGATAGCGAAATTAAACTAGCTTCCAAACTTAGCTGTTTTTATGACGGTTTAATAATGTAATTTATATCAGCGAGTTGATTTAGAGTAAGCAGTTTAATATCAAGTTGGTCTTCGAGCCTGATGACTACCGGTATTTTGAAGACTCGGATTCTAAGCGGAGTGAGCAGAGAACATGAAGATCAAAAAGAAGTTAATGCTAGTAATCACGATCTCCTTTTTGTGTTTTGGATGTGATCAGGGAACGAAAACTCTAGCTTCTAACTATCTACCAAGGTTAGAGATGGACAGTTACCTTAATGATTTTTTGCGTGTTGGATATACTGAAAACATGGGGGCATTTCTAGGTATTGGCAGCTCCTTACCAAGTGATTATCATTTCGTCGCTTTCTTTGTAGTAGTGAGCCTGATTCTGTTAGCGTTACTTCTTTATATCTTTTATTCAGGCAGCCTAACCTCAAAAAGTGTTGTTGCTTTGTCTCTGCTTCTATCAGGTGGGGTTAGTAACTTGTTCGATCGATTCGTTAACGATGGCGCTGTAATTGATTTCTTAAACATTGGCGTTGGAACACTTAGAACTGGCATTTTTAATCTAGCTGATATCGCTATTGTCACAGGAGCTGCTCTGCTAGTCGTTAACTCGAAGAACAGCTCTTTTGAGTAGAAGTTGTATTTGTAGCCGGCAAGAAGTTGAGCAATGCCACAGATTTTCCGCTAAATACTCGCTTAGCAAAATCTATAGTCCACTTTTGTCCAAAACTTTTGCTGACTGGCACCACGGCATTATTGTACAGGTCAACTAGAGCAAACCAGTCATGGCTTGCCTGCGGACTTATAGCTTTAGTATGAAATACAACTACTGCATAGCATGTGAGGGCATTTGCTCATCTAAGTTAAGCACCGTTAAGGCATTACTCACGCTCGTGGCGATCACATCGATCGCCCCGGTGCGAAGCGCGCCGAGCAGCGCCAAAGGCTTGCTGTTTTCCGCTGCGATCGCTATCACTTCTGAAATCGCGGAGTACTCCTCGATCCCCAGGCCAATCACGCGATCGTTCATCACCGTATCAGCAATTCGCCCATCGATGGTAAAGAAATCGTAGCCTGCAAAGTCCCCAACTACGCCCTGATGTAGGCGAGACTGAACCACCTCTTCTGGAGTAAACCAGCCCAAGTCAACCATATAGCTGTTTTCACTCATATCACCAACCCCTACCAAGGCAACATCGGCTCTGCGTGCAATGTCCAGCGTCTGTTTAATGGTCGAGTTTTGTAAAAAGGCATTTTTTTGCTCGCGGTTTTCGGCGTAGGCTGGCGCGTAGAGAGTTTCCGAGCTGCCGCCATATTTTTTGGCAAATTGACGACAGATATGGTCGGCATTGTACATCCCGCCTTTAGGGTGAATCCCACCGATCCCACAGACAAATTTACAGTCTTTCTCAGTGTTGACCCCAATATGATGAGCAATTGATGATACGTTGCGCCCCTGCCCAACCGTTACCACCATGCCATTGGCCAAACTCGCATCCAAATAGCCAGACACTAAGCCTGCCACCAGCGTTCGTTGCTGCTCTTCTAGTGGGTGGTCGAGTGCAATTAAGGCACGTTTTATACCAAATCGCTCAATCAAGCGCTGCTCAATCTTGGCACTGAAGACTGGGTGGTACTTGACCGTGATCTCGACAATCCCTTCATCACGCGCCATTTTGAGCATTCGACCCACTTTTGCCCTAGAAATAGAAAACTTCTTAGAGATTTCTTCTTGTGTTGCACCATCTTGATAATAGGCGACCGCAATCTCAGTCAGTAAGTCCGTCGTATTGGAATCGATTGTCGACATAGTATTTCTCAACCTCGGTACGTCATTAGTGTTTTTAAACTTCCCAGTGCGCAAGCAATTGCTCAGCCAGAAGACATTTGCTGCTGCCGGGCAAATACTATTACATTTGTTTACTGGTAATACAAATGCTCACAGTGCGATTATGTGTCTTTTTGGTGACAACTGGCTGAGATTGCTCGGAATTTGCACACTTTTTGTCGCGGCAGCTTACTTTTTTTCGTTTCGGTCTAAAATTATTTTGGTTTCCGACGTCAAGCATTGACATTAAATCTGGTTAGGATAAATATGGATTTATCAAATACTCATTGGCCGAGCAATTGCTCAACCACAATTGAGCACTGAGAAAGTACTCGCAGACAAGGGCTCTAAACATAGTAATTTCTGCCCGCTGCAATAAAAATAATTAAAGCCCGTAAGTGGTTTACTGCATTAGAGATAGGAAGACGAAAATGACGAACAAGCTAGAGCAACTACGCAAACTAACAACGGTTGTCGCGGACACGGGTGAAATCGATGCGATCAAGAAGTACCAACCGCAAGATGCCACCACCAACCCTTCATTGATCCTCAAAGCGGCGCAGCTAGAAGAGTATGCCCCACTGATAGACCAAGCGATCAGCTACGCCAAATCTAGTGGCGGGGACACTGTGCAGCAAGTTGAAGCAGCCTGTGACATGCTGGCGGTTAATATTGGTAAAGAAATTCTTGCCACTATCCCAGGTCGTATTTCAACTGAAGTCGATGCTCGCCTGTCTTACGATACTGACGCGAGCGTGGCGAAAGCACGCCAATTGATCAAGATGTATAACGATGCGGGCATCACTAACGACCGCATCCTTATCAAGCTGGCCTCAACTTGGGAAGGTATCCGTGCAGCGGAGATCCTTGAAAAAGAAGGCATCAACTGTAACCTGACCCTGCTGTTTTCATTCGCTCAAGCGCGCGCTTGTGCAGAAGCGGGCGTTTTCCTTATCTCGCCATTTGTTGGTCGTATTATGGACTGGTACAAAGCCAAAGAAGGCCGTGATTTCGCGCCTCAAGAAGACCCTGGCGTACTGTCTGTGACCAGCATCTACAACTACTATAAACAGCATGGCTACAACACCGTTGTGATGGGGGCTAGCTTCCGCAATATCGGCGAGATTCTCGAGCTAGCTGGCTGTGACCGCCTGACTATCTCACCGGCTCTGCTTGCTGAGCTAGAAGCTGCTGAGGGTGTGGTTGAGACCAAGCTTGCGCCAGCAGGTGATACTCAAGCAAGTCCGGCAGCTATGACGCATGCTGAGTTCCTATGGGAACACAACCAAGATGCAATGGCCGTGGAAAAACTGGCTGAAGGTATCCGTAACTTCGCGATTGACCAAGGCAAGCTTGAAACTATGATTGAGGCTAAGCTGTAATCCAGTCACTGAATTTACCTACCAAGGTGGCAGGCAAAGATGACTTTAGTCTGCCAGTTTGGTGAATAACAGAGAGTGTTATCAAGAGTTGTAATAAGCAAACCGCACTCCCCCTACTCTACTAAATCGGTATCACAATATGGATCGTAAACATCTCGCAAATGCTATTCGTGCTCTGAGCATGGATGGCGTACAGAAGGCCAATTCCGGTCACCCTGGTGCCCCAATGGGCATGGCAGACATCGCTGAAGTGCTGTGGCGCTCTCACCTCAATCACAACCCACAAAACCCAGATTGGGCTAACCGTGACCGCTTTGTGCTGTCGAATGGTCACGGCTCGATGCTGCTTTACTCTTTGCTTCACTTGACGGGTTATGAACTGCCGATTGAAGAGCTGAAGAATTTCCGTCAACTGCACTCGAAAACTCCGGGCCACCCAGAGTACGGTTATGCTCCGGGGATTGAGACAACCACTGGCCCACTCGGTCAAGGGATCTCAAACGCTGTCGGCATGGCAATCGCCGAAAAAGCCCTTGCCGCCCAATTCAACCAGCCGGGTCACGACATCGTCGACCATTACACCTATGCCTTTTTGGGTGATGGCTGTCTAATGGAAGGTATTTCACACGAGGCATGTTCACTTGCAGGTACCCTTGGACTAGGTAAGCTGATCGCCTTTTGGGACGATAACGGTATCTCGATTGATGGTCATGTAGAAGGCTGGTTCTCTGACGATACGCCAAAACGCTTTGAGGCTTATGGTTGGCATGTCATTCCAGCAGTAGACGGTCACGATCCACAAGCGGTTAACGCAGCGATTGAAGCAGCCAAAGCCGACCCACGCCCTACTCTAGTGTGCACCAAAACCATCATCGGCTTTGGCTCACCGAATAAATCAGGCTCACACGACTGTCACGGTGCCCCACTGGGAGAAGCCGAGGTTGCTGCAGCACGTGAGTTCCTTGGTTGGGAACACGGCCCATTTGAAATCCCAGCGGATGTTTATGCCAATTGGGATGCGAAAGATGCCGGTGCTGCAAAAGAGGCCGCTTGGGAAGAGAAGTTAGCCGCTTATCAGGCTGCCTACCCAGAACTTGCTGCCGACTTTAAACGTCGTATCAATGGCGAGTTACCTGACAACTGGCAGCAGTATGCAGAACAAGTGATTAATGACTTACAAGCAAACCCAGCCAACATCGCCTCTCGCAAAGCATCACAAAATGCGCTCGAAGCCTTTGGTAAAATTTTGCCAGAGTTTATGGGCGGCTCTGCTGATCTTGCTCCCTCTAACCTAACGATTTGGTCTGGCTCGAAATCACTTGAAGCCAATGACTTTGCCGGTAACTACATCCATTATGGAGTGCGTGAGTTCGGCATGACCGCGATCATGAACGGTATCGCATTGCACGGCGGTTTTGTCACCTACGGCGCGACCTTCTTGATGTTTATGGAATACGCGCGTAATGCGATGCGCATGGCCGCGCTGATGAAAGTGCAAAACATTCAAGTCTACACTCACGATTCAATTGGTCTTGGTGAAGATGGTCCAACCCACCAGCCTGTTGA
This sequence comes from Vibrio sabulosilitoris, assembly GCF_055391395.1. NCBI lineage: Bacteria > Pseudomonadati > Pseudomonadota > Gammaproteobacteria > Vibrionales > Vibrionaceae > Vibrio > Vibrio sabulosilitoris. The sequence goes on along the minus strand of NZ_AP029600.1, from coordinate 900,329 downwards.
ACAGATGGCAGCACTGCGCCTAACGCCAAATATGAGCACTTGGCGCCCTTGTGATCAGGTTGAATCTGCTGTTGCTTGGAAGCTTGCCATTGAACGCAAAGATGCACCTACCGCTCTGATTTTCTCGCGTCAGAACCTGGCTCAACAAGAGCGCAATCAATCGCAGGTTGCCGACATTGCCAAAGGTGGTTATGTACTTAAAGACTGCGCAGGCAAGCCTGAGCTTATCTTGATTGCAACAGGCTCTGAGGTCTCACTGGTGGTTGAAGCAGCTGAGCAGCTGGCCGCTCAAGGCAAAAATGTACGCGTAGTATCAATGCCATCAACTGATACCTTTGATGCCCAAGATGCCGCCTACCGTGAACAAGTTCTGCCATCAGATGTGACAGCCCGCATTGCCGTTGAAGCTGGTATTGCGGATTACTGGTATAAGTACGTTGGCTTCGATGGTCGTATCATCGGCATGACCACCTTTGGTGAATCAGCACCAGCGGGCGAGCTGTTTAAATTATTTGGCTTTACTGTTGCTAATGTGCTTGAAACTGCTCAGGAGCTGTTAGCTTAGCTATTAGTAACAACGCTCGTTAGCAAATATTGGGTTAAAAATGCACACACCTCTCAGTGTGTGCATTTTTTAGTCTTCAAAGGTGAAATGGCCGTTGCACAGTTGATCAATGTTGCTTGTTCATCCACTGCTAGTGTGAACGATTGCGCTAACTGATCAGGTTCACCTAGCGGTTTCGATGAGACTCCAATCCAATCTGGTAGCAGGTGAAGGCTTGAATCGCATTGCTCTTCACGAGCAACTTTGGTCACATTATTGGTATCGGCTCGAAGCCGAACAGGCCCTGTAAAGAATCTTAGCTATCTCTTTCATCATAAACTTTGCGTGCCTGTTTGATTTCTTCCTGATGATCATCTGCCCATGTAACAAGCTGATAAAGTGGCTTAACCAGATCTCTTCCCAGCTCCGTCAGTGCGTATTCAACTCGAACTGGCACTTCAGGATACACCGTCCGATTGACATAACCCTCTCGTTCTAAATCACGCAGAGTTTGCGTTAGCATACGCTGAGAGATCCCCTCAATTCTTGATTTCAATGCATTGAACCGATCAGAGCCGTCAACCAGAGCGAAGAGGATAAGTAGTGACCACTTATCACCGATCTGCGCCACTATGCTTCGAACTGGGCAATCCGGTCTATTATGAAAAACCCGTCTGTCTGATTGCTTTGCTATCACCATATTTATTCTCCTGATTCCCAGTTACCTCAATGTGCCTTACTAATATATTAGTACCTCCTTGTAATGCAAGTTACTTTTGAATACTTAGGTTATTAATCTATACTTTGAAAGTAAAACGACCAAAGGAGTGACTTATGTATAAAGCAATTGCCCTATCTATTCTTTTGCTATGTAGTAAAGCAACCTATGCACAAACCGAAGATTCACTGAAAATTGATCTCTTGTCGCTGGCCAAGGATAACTGGACAGAGCAAGAGCGAAATAATGCAGAATTGGTGACGGATTTCGTTCAAAACCTAATGAATGATCACAATTTTGACTACGTCATGGACAATTATGACGACAGTTCTTATCTACAACACAACCGTAACCTACCGGATAAAATGACAGGCTTAGTCGGCTTTTTGAAAGAGTTCGTCGAGGAGTATCCCGATTACACTTATGATGTGAAGCATATCTTGGTTGACGGCGACTATGTCATTTTTCATTCTCATGCAACGCTTAACAAAAAAGACCGGGGAAATGATCAAAAGGGAATGAATATTATTGATATCTGGCGTATTAAGGAAGGGAGAATCGTAGAGCACTGGGATTCAATCCAAGCTCTTGATTTCTCTATGAGAGTCTATTCTCTTATCAGTGGCGGTGATATCGCCAATGCCAATGGCGTTTTCTGACTCATTTCAGGCGAAATATCTCAGTGGCGACTAATGATAGGATTAGAATGACACCCAAGTAGCCTCAAGAGGTAGGTTCGGCGATTTTTGCTTGGCTTGTAGCCAGCCCCGGGCAGCATGCCAAGCAACATTTGCTTTTTTTTGCTAACTAAGCCAAATGACGGCCTCTAAATCTGTCGCCTTAACTCTGCACTATCAAGCAATATGGACTGAGGTACCACTCTCGACTAGTGCCTTGATTTGCTCTTCTTCTATTCCATTGTCCGTGATCAAAGCTTCAAACACATTGATTGGTAGAGCATTGTGCAGGGATATATTGCCAAACTTAGCTGAGTCGGAAACCAACACCTTGCGCTTAGCCATCTGGGCAATGGCCTGCTTCACGGTGACTTTGTCCTCTGCTGGGGTCGATATACCGTTTGCACTAAACCCGGAGGTCGAAACAAAGGCAAGATCGATATTGAAACTACGGATAGCATCTGCCACCCGCTGGCCAACAAATGAGCCATTTTGGTGATCAAGCTTACCGCCGGTGCAATAGACCTCGCACTGCCCGTTTTCCATCAGGTAATTGGTAATGGCAATATCATTGGTGATCACCACAACATCACTGCGCCCCTCAAGTAAAAAGGCAATTTCGGCCGTTGTGGTACCGGCATCCAAATATAGGGTTTTGGCTTGTCCAATCAAGGAGAGTGCAGTGTTAGCAATAGCGACTTTCTGAGGGTGGCGGATTTTTGCTTTGTGGGTACGAGGCAGCTCACGACTGGTCGAAGCCATTGCTTTTACCCCCCCTTTCACCGCCGCAACCCGATAATCGGCCTCGAGCTTTTCAATGTCCCGACGAATAGTCATGTGTGACACATTGAGCTTTTCCGAAAGCTCGGCAATACTCACGAACTCTTTGTCTTCTAGGACTTTTAATATTTCACTGTGGCGTTGTAACTGCAACATAGACGCATCCCTTTACATATGAAATCACATTTTATCACAGAAATTCACACAAGGTAATTCCCCTAATCAATTAGCTCCTCGAACATTGCTGGCCTCACAACTCTGTTAACTTTTGTGATCAACCAATCAAAGATCAACTTACAATGTTAATTGTTGTTCATTTTTCACAATAATTAACATACAGTGCGCTTATCGACAGAATGATTAATGGAGAAAAGGCTATGTTTGTCGTCCAGGTTAACCTGACAATTCCCAACCATTTTGCAGCATCGTTCCAGAAACTGCTGCTCGAAAATGCCAATGCAACACTCAAAGAACCGGGGTGTGATTGCTTCGAGGTTTCAGTCAACCACAGCGACACTGCGGCCACTTTTCTCTTGTATGAAAAATACCACCACCCCCGCGATTTTGATTTCCACCTTACCACCGATCATTTCAAAGCATTCGATACAGAAACTGCACATATGGTCGGCGAGAAAGTGGTGAACACTTTCGAACTTTTACCTTCTGCTGAATAACCGGAGCGCCCATGAAAACCTTCAATATTGCTGTGATGCCTGGCGACGGCATCGGCCATGAAATCACCCCACCAGCATTGAATCTTTTGCAATTTGTTGCCAATAAGCATGGTATTCATTTGGAATTTGACCATATCGATGCAGGAGCACAATACTATGCCGATACGGGTGATGCCTTCCCTGAGCCACACTTCGAACGCGCCGCTGCTGCAGATGCCATTTTCCTTGGTGCAATGGGCTTGCCGGATATTCGCTACCCGGACGGTACTGAAATCGGTCCCCAGCATGATCTGCGCAAACGCCTTGGGCTTTATGCCGGTGTGCGGCCTTGTCGCACCCTGCCAAACCTACCACTGCCCTTAATTGATCAACGCAGCAAAAAACTCGACTTCGTTATCGTTCGCGAATCAACAGAAGGGTTGTTTGCCTTCCCGCGCGGCCACGAGCTTGATGACGATGAGTATGCGCACAACCTAATGCGGATATCCAAAACCGTTTCCGACAAGCTGTACGATTTCTCGTTCCGCCTCGCGCAACGCCGCCACCGTCAGGGGCGCGGTCATAACCTGGTAACCCACATCGATAAAGCCAATGTACTGTCCTCACAGCACAAGGCCCGTCAATGGTTCTATCAAATCGCAGAGCAGTACCCCGAAGTCAAATCAGCTCACCAGTATGTCGACTTCGCTGCCCTCGACATGGTTCGCCGCCCATGGGAGTTCGATGTGATGCCGACGGAGAATCAGTATGGCGATATCCTATCTGATCTTGCTGCCGGCCTGATGGGCGGTATGGGAATGGCACCAAGTGCCGAGATCGGCGACAACCACGCCGTCTTCCAACCTTGCCATGGCTCGGCACCCGATATCATGGGTCAGGCCAAAGCTAACCCAACCGCGATGATCCTGTCCGGTGCTATGATGCTGGATTACCTCAGCGACAAATTCGATTGCCCACAAGCCGCTGTTGCAGGACAAGAACTCGACCAGGCTGTCGAGCAAGCCTATGCCACTGGTACGCTCCTACCTTACGAACTAGGCGGTACCTCGGGCCTAAACGAAATCGTTAGTGAAGTTCGTCGCCAACTAGGCATGTAAACCATAGGAGTCAGCATGAAATTAGGAATTATCGCTGACGACTACACTGGCGGCACCGATGCCGCCAGCTTCGTGGTCAATGCGGGATTGCGCACTATTCAGGTCAATGGTATTCCGGACAGGACAGTCACCGCCGGGCTGCCAGACGATATCGATGCCATTGTGGTGAGCTTAAAAAGCCGCAGCGAACCAAAACAAGATGCTATCAACCATAGCCTGGCTGCCTATCGTTGGCTCAAGGCCCAAGGCTGCAACCAGATCCAGCTCAAGTACTGTTCAACCTTTGACAGCACTACCGATGGCAATATTGGCCCTGTTACGGATGCCTTGCTCGAGGAAGCCGGCTTGACCAGCACCATTGTTTGCCCTTCGCTGCCGATCAATGGCCGTCAGGTGTTTTTCGGCAACCTATTTGTAAAGGGTGTACCACTCAATGAGTCCGGTATGAAAAACCATCCGCTGACCCCAATGCATGATGCCAACCTAATGCGCCTGATGGATAGCCAAAGTCAAGGCCGCTCGGCATTAATTGACTTCCAGATAATAGAAAAAGGCTGCGAAGCGGTACGTCGTCGTTTTACCCAGCTTAGCAATGAGGGCTACCGGTATATCGTCGTTGATGCGTTTAACGACAATCACCTCGATGTGTTGGGCAAAGCCTTCCACGACCTGGCATTAATTACTGGCGGTTCGGGGATCTCTGGCGGTATTGCGAAACATCGACAGCCGAAAAGTTTTGGCGAAACAAGCGTTCCGCTACCCGAGGCGGCAAAAGCAGTGGTGATCAGCGGCTCTTGCTCAACCCAAACCAACCTTCAAGTCAGCAGGTATGAAGCTGTGGCGCCTAGCCTGAAGCTAGACCTCGACGAGGTAATGAGCAACTCAGGTTACCCGCAGATACTAGCCAATTGGGTGGAAGCAAACAGCCACCAGCGTTACGCCCCCATGGTGCGAGCAACCGTGGATGCCACTGAGCTTGCCTTCATCCGCCAGCACTACCCGGAAGATATCTCGCTGCTGATCGAACAGGTCTTCGGGCAACTAGTAAGTGAGTTAAGCGCAAGGGGCTTCAAAAATTTCATTGCCGCAGGCGGTGAAACTTCTGGCTCTGTCACTAGGGCATTGGATGTGGGTGCGCTTGAAATCGGTGTCACCATTGCAGCCGGTGTTCCCTGGGTACGAGTTAGCAACCATGACTACTACCTCGCTTTGAAATCAGGCAATTTCGGTAGCCCAGATTTTTTCCAGCAAGCCCAGGATATGTTTTTACCTAAACTTGAGGAGACGTGCTAATGGACGCTCAAGCACTACGGCAACTAATGGTCGAACAGGGCCGCTCGCTGTTTAACAGGGGGTTTACCACAGGTGGGGGTGGTAACCTTTCACTCAAATTGCCAAATGGCAATATCCTGACAACTCCAACAGGCTCCAGCCTTGGTCGCCTCAACGCCGATACCCTGTCGGAAGTGACGATCGACGGCACCCACATCAGTGGTGATCGTCCCTCGAAAGAAGCTGGTTTTCACCTTGCGGTGTACCTTAGCAATCAAACAGTCAATGGTATTGTCCATTTGCACTCGACCTACCTAACCGCGCTCTCTGTCAGAGCCGATCTTGACGTTGATAATGCGATAAAAGCTTTCACTCCTTACTACGTGATGCGGATCGGAGCATTGCCCGTGGTCCCCTATTTTGCTCCCGGCTCTGCGCGTCTCAACGATACAATTGGTTCGCTGACCGCACAGGGACACAAGGCAGTCCTATTGGCCAACCATGGCCCTGTCGTTACCGGCACGGATTTTCTCGACGCCGTAGACAATGCCGAAGAACTGGAGGAAACCGCCAAGCTTGCCTGGCTATTACAGGGCCAACCCGTGAAATACCTAACAGATACAGAGGTCAGCGAACTGACCCATAAGAGAAAGTAATTCGCTCTACACATAATAACGACTGGTCATTAACCAGCGCCATAACGTGAACGAAAAGGAAAAGTAAAGAATGACTGATGCCTCTATTACCCTGCTCATATTATGTTTTACCATCTTTATGTTCGTCACCGAAAAGCTTCCCCTCGGTGTCACCGCCATGCTTTCGGCCGTTTTATTGGTCTTTTTTGGGGTACTCTCCCCCCAAGAGGCCTTTGACCAGATCGCCAACAAGAATATTGTCCTGATTGTCAGTATGCTGATCATCGGAGCTGCCTTGTTCGAAACCGGTATGGCAGACCGAATAGGTAACATGGTTAAGAAAGTTGCCCGTACCGAAAACCAGCTCATTGCTGCAACCATGATCTTGTGCGGTATTATGAGTGCCTTTCTGTCCAATACGGGAACTGCCGTCGTGCTTATTCCAGTGATTGTCGGAATGAGCATTGGCCTGAAATACTGCTCCAAAACCTTATTGATGCCGATTACCATTAGTTGTTCTATCGGCGGGATCATTAGTTTGGTAGGCCAGCCTGCCAATCTATTGGGAAATGGCCACATACAGAATTTTGGCCATGAACCTTTCTCGTTCTTTTCGTTTGGCACTGTCGGTGTACCTATGCTGCTCGTTGCCGTGGCTTACTACATCCTGATTGGCAAACGCTTTCTAAGCTCACAAGTACACAAAGGTGCTGAAAAGACCGAAACACAAAGCAATGACCATCACAACGTCCCTGCTTGGAAACAATACTTGTCCCTTGCGACCCTGATCACTGCAGTGATCGGCATGGTCCTTGGCAAAAGTGTCACTGGATTTGATCTTCATGTTATCGCTTCGATTGGCGCAGTCAGCTTAATCATAACCGGCGTGCTCAATGAAAAACAGGCCTACAAAGCCATCGACCTCGGCGTTGTTTTCCTCCTCGCAGGGATGCTGGCAATGGCTATCGCACTCGGAAAATCCGGTGCTGGTGCCATGATCGCCGAAAACTTGGTTGGCTTGCTGGGCGAAAGTCCCAGCGGCTACGGCCTGATGGTGACCATGCTGCTGCTCGCTACCGTGATGACCAACATTATGAGCAACACGGCTACCGGTGCCCTGCTTATTCCAATTGCCTACAGCCTTGCCGTTCAGATTGGTGTCAACCCAGTCGGCATCGTCTTTGCTGTCATCATCGGTACTTCACAGTGCTTCTGTATGGTAATGGGGCAACCTGCCAATCCTTTGGCGATGTCAGCATCCAAACGTCATGACGGATCCGGTGGTCTGAGCTTCACCGATTTTGTCAAAGTCGGCACACCATTGGCGGCTATCAACACTGTACTGGCGATTATGGTTATCCCAATGGTATTCCCGATGTAACAATGAAACGTCAAGCACAGTAGCAACACTAACCAAAGCTGGAGCTGGTAACAGCCAGCCCCAGCCAACCAAGAATAACAATTAGATGCCTAGGACAATTACCTCCCCTGTTATCAAAGGTGGGGTATTGCTTGGAGTGTCTAACAACGACAACGAGAAAAAAGTCAGTGATGTAACGAATTCAATTAAGACAGAGAGGTCACTATGAGCTTCAATCAGCGATGGCGGGTTAAGGGAGTAATAGCCTTTATCTTCGCATGTGTGTTTTTTTCTGGCGTCATGAAATCCGACCAATGGTGGGGAATCTTTGATTTTCTCACCATGGCAGGTGGCTTCGGGCAGGTTGTCCACCAGGTCGATACTACGCTATTAGACGGGCAGGTTACCGAGGTCGTCTCCTCGACCACATCTTTTCGTGGCAAGGGCGGGAGCGGCGCCAGAGACGGGTTTATCTTCGCCCTGACACTGGCCCCGATGGTGATATTTGCGATGGGTATTTTTGCCGTCATCGAATCGATGGGCGCTCTTGAGGTTGCCCGCCGCCTGATGGAGCCACTTTTCCGCCCGCTACTGGCCGTTCCCGGTATTGCGGGCCTAACCGCCCTAGGTTCATTTCAAACAGTAGATGTAGGCGCGGCAATGACCAATGACCTACTCAAAAAGAAACACCTCAATGCGCGTGAGAAACTATTCTTCACCCAATTCCAGTTTTGCGCCGGAGGTTGGTTGACCAACTTTCTGATGACCGGTTCAGTGTTGCTTGCTTTATCCGCTGAGGACAGTAGCGTTAGTGCCACCAGTATTGGTTTAGTGCTGGTTGTTAACTTGCTGATGAAGGTCTTGGCGACTAACTTGCTGCGGGTCTATGTACACTTCTTTGACCCGAATTTCGAAGAAAATAACAAACCAACTTCACCTCAACCAGCATTGCAGGAGACACAGTCATGATCCAACCAAAAGCAAGTAAAAAACTCCCAACTGATGTCTTTGTTGACGGTGCCAAAACCGGTTGGAATGCAGCTATTACATCGATGATGCCCAATGTGGTGATGGCCTTTGTCCTTATTCACGCTTTGAAGTTATCTGGAGGGCTGGACCTCATTTCTGCTTTGTTCGCTCCTATGATGGGCCTGCTTAACTTACCTGGAGCCACGGGTATCATGCTGATTGGATACTGGCTGTCGATGGGAGGAGGTTTAGGCGTCGCATCAGCCCTTTACTTGGGTGGGGCACTAACTGGGTACGACTTGGTTGTAATGGCACCAGCATGTTACATCATAGGTTCCAATATTCAATATCATGGCCGGATTTTAGCGGTTATAGGTACACCCGGTAAATACCATTTAATAATGCAGATCAACAACTTTATTGCCGCATTGGTGTCGATAGTCATTATGAAAGCCATAGTCTAATCGATGGTAATAACTGCAAGCTCATTATTACCGACAACTATGGGGATACAGGCTTTTCAAAGCCAAGAAAAGCCTGTATCTGTACCTCTCACGAGTATCTAATCAAAGAATTTTGATTGGGTTCTTTTTGACCAAGCTTCTATCACATCTGACGCTGTATCTTCGACCGATTTCTCATTACTGTTGATCTCAATGTCATATTCAGAGTAGGAGTGTACGTGCGTTAAGTGATATTCAGCCTCACCTCTGTAACGATTGCCGATATTTCTGTCCTCTCGCTTTATCTCTCGCTCTCGAAGAACGTCAATTGGACAGTGGACACCAACAAAAAACAGGTCATGTTCAACGAGCAAAACTTTTAACTCTTCATACCATTCATCTGACTCGATGATGTGATCAAGGATAATATCGTTTCCTGAGTCCAAAACTGCCTTGATACATAAGTGAAATGCCCGAAAGAATTTGGGGCGGTTAATCTTCCAATCAAATGCACCTCCATCGTTTATACGCTTTGGTAGCATTCCCGCTTCGACTAACTGATCTGACGCATAGTGCCAAAATGGTAAATCGATCTGTGACTGAATGGCTTTAGATAGCGTGGACTTACCAGCGCTACTAGTACCATGTAAAAATATTACTTTAGCCATCAATTTCCTTTTATTAGATGCAAAAGCCTGACGATATGTGTGCATCAGTAACACATTCTTGCTGTGCCCTCTGCAGCCGTACATCATGCGAGCACGGCCCATACCTAACTCTTTGAAGGGACAAACGCGTTAGTGAGTCTGTTTATCCTAACAGTATTTTTGTAATATATTCTCGATTATTTACCAGATACTCAATATCAGCGAGATAAGCTAGATGATGACCATCGCGAATATTGGCTATGAAAGCATCATCGCCTCTTCTCGCCTCTTGGTCCATAAAGGCTAGCAACGCTTCAAGTCTATCAACCATTGTCATTACCAGTTTTTCACGATGTTCGATGCTTAAGCCGTAAGCATCACAAAACTGCTTTGCGCGTGCGGATTGGGAGTTCAGGTCACCCAAAGCATCATATTCATGTGTTTTAAAGGGGGCCCAGCAATACACCGCATAGGCAATGTCCCACACTCTCGATGCTGGATGGGCAGTATCAAAATCAAATATCCCAACCGTTTGTGAACCATTTAGAGCAACATTGTAAGGGGCAAAGTCCCCATGACAAATGACTTCAATTGGCTCACGGCTTGGTAACCGCCAACGCATATCATTGAATAGTGGATTAGAGAGTAACGGTAATGTTGCATCATGGTATTCTCGTAGCAGTTGTGCAGCCGAAACAAGAGCTTGACTGGTGGCTATATTTCCTTCTAGCGGGTAGTTATATACCTCTCCTTGAACGAAAGTCAGAATTTCATTTCCGTGGTTATCAAGTCCACAAAACTTTGGTGCGGCGTCAAAACCACTACTTTTAAGTTGCTCTAGAAGCGAATGTACAGACGAAGACCATAACCCGCAGGGACGAATTACATTATTACCAGAGCGGTAAATTGAATTTAATCGCCCACCTTGAAGCTCTTCCATATCCTTCCTTGTCAGTGAATAATTGCGTGAGTTGAATCTACCACAGCCGAACCACATTTTATGTACACTGGGTAAGTGAAATTCAAATCACTTGACCAAAGTGCGACCGCGATCCTGACGAAACATGAAAAGGGCCATCAACCATGTTAGCTACTTTCCATCGTAAGCTCCTAGTCTAATCAAGGGCGAATTTGATACACGCTCCCTGTCTCATACTGATTCTCTGCAGCGCATTTTCTTTGCCAACCCAGTTTTTCCGCCACTTTTTGGCTACCTAGATTATCCGATGCAATAAATACCTTCACCTGAGTCAAATCGACGGACTCAGCCAACTGAGATATCGCAATTTTACACATTGCACTTGCCAGTCCTTTTCCCCAAAATCGCCGACGAATAAAATAACCAAAGTCTAACTCACCCTCGAGCAGTGTTACTCCGCAAAAGCCTATGATTTCATTGGATTCAACCGAGCGAAAGGCAAAGCGGCTTTTGGCTCGTTGCTCATTCACAAACCAAGTTTCAGACTCTTCGTCTGTCAAAGGCCTGCGGGGGCCTAAATACCGCATAGTCTGTTCGTCTTGCAATAACTCCCACACAGCACTTCGGTCGCTATCAAGTAGCTGTGAAATATAAATTTTGTCCAAGATAACCTCTTAGCGTTTGATTTATGTCGATACCGCCCATTCATATAGAGACTACAGCCACAAGCAAAACCAGTTCAAATAACGAACAGTAATGTGTGGCGGATAAGTACTCTCATTTAAATAGGTGAATCCGTGCTACGAACAACTGTTGTCAAAACATTGCATGGGGCCTAAGGGCTGTGAAGCCGACCAACCCTCAGAGAAGGCGCCGTGGGTGTAGCTTGATATCGCCTTGCGCCAAAAGCACTGAGCTACTTTGTTGGACTCAAGTTGTGCGACCGTCCAGCTACCCAAATGCTGTCGAAATACTTTATGAGCAAACTGAGTTGCTATCCCTTTCCGGCGATGTGAACTCAAAATGAAAAATTCTGCGATTGAAAACTGGTTAGTCGCAATTTCTCGGACCAAAGCAAAACCGATCGCTACATCGTCATTGAGACAAAGATAAGCAAACCGGTCTTTATCAGTCCAATATAGGTCGAAGTATTTTCCGAGGTCATACAGGCCTTTATCATCCGATATATCACCTGTATATGGTGACATATCATGCAGATAATTTTGCATCAGATCCTTAACGACTTTTTTTGTTGAGCGCTCAGATTTTATTATTCTCACCAAATTAACCGATTTCATCTAATCCTAAGACAATCTGCACTTATAAAATTGTGTTGAAAGCTTCGATTTACCCGAGCCCGCAGACCCTATGATTATAATTTTCTTCATCTCTGACACTATCTGCAAGCCATATCTCCCTGACTCTGCAAGTGCTGATTCAACCTGACCAAGGTGTCCATTTGAGCCTGGGTTTGGATCATATGGTTGTTTCGAGATACCCTCAGGTCCCTCACAATGGATAATAGACTCAACTGGGGCCACTTTGTCATTACCATCGCAGCAATGGTTTGACCCGTCCTGCCAACGCCCGCACGGCAGTGTATTACTGGCAACATTCTTTTGGCATCCCCGACGGCCCGGCTGTTTCTCTGTGCGTAAAAGTTTCTCTTATCAGCCGCAATCGATTCAATAATATCAACGAGTTCAAGTGTGGCATCTATATCTATCGTGTGATGATCTGGCCAATTGTGCACGTGAATGACGGGAACACTGACAGTAGCTTTGTAACCTGAGATTTCCAAGCGATGGATTTCCAATCTGGTCGCCATAGCTAAGGAGATTGAACGTTCATGCGTGCATCTTGTCGATATTTCTCCATACTTCTCAGAGAGTGCAAAATACCTCGGCAAGTTGTCATTAAAGATGTCGTTGCTACTTGCAAGCACAACTAATACCGGAGTTCTATTATCTACCAACAACTGTAGCTGTGCCTCTACTTGATGTTGGTAGGGATACTGAGTCGCAATGGCAATATTGAGCCCATCAACTGCAATGAAATTCGCGTTTAAGTCTCTGCGGACGCTTGTCTTAACGCTGTGTGATAGGTTGAATCTATCTCTTTTGGGTTCGAAGAGTAGACGCTCAGCCGGTCCCTTAATTCCCATTAGCAATTTTGCGCTATCAACACCAGCAGTATCAAAACCGTGCTTATCTTGCATATTCGTCCTTTTTCGCTGGAAGTGTTATTTCACGGTTAGATTACAGACGCGAGGAACATAGAGTCAAGCTGGACTGGTATGGCAGGACAAGTTAAACAGCGCTGTACGAAACGGAGCAATTATTACAATGTTTGAAAGTGCACCCGTTACCAACCCACCTGATAAGTCATCTAAATCTAACCGGTTAACTCTCGTAGAAACTGCAATGCCCGCTCTTTTACCGTGTCGACTTTATTCAAGGTATCATCAAGAGTTTTATCTATGTATAGGTCCGGCTCTATGCCAACTCCGACGAAGTCTTCACCATTTGGGTAGGTATCACGCTTAGCACATATTCTATAACCCCCTCCCCCTGGGAGTTCGCCAAAAATAGGTTGGCCGGTACTACCACACGTTCTCTCACCCATTGTTGTAACATTTTTCATTGCGCTCGCATAAATCAAGAAATCCTCTGCTGCAGAGGCTGTATACCTCCCTATCAACATAACGATAGGCAAATCAGGGTATCCTTTACCTTGAGGGCTAACTGGATCATTCGAGCCCTCCACCCAAACATCATCTGAAGCGTAACATTGATACTCAGGTATAACGGCTCCCCAACTCCGATACGCCGCTATATGCTTACGTGTATACCATTTCGATCCGAGCAACTCACAATCTGTCAGGTGGGATAGTATTTGTGCAGCAACTCGAGTATCCCCGCCACCATTGAACCTCAGGTCAATCACTAATCCAGACAGGTGGTTAAATTTTGGTACCAGTGATTCAAACTCATCTACTATTGCAGGCCTATCAAAGCTACCTAAACCAACATATGCAATGTCATCGCTAACTTTCTCGAAAGTCAAAGCTGCATTACTCACTGATTTAAGCTTTAGTGACTGATATTGTCCGTTATAAGTTCGCCCGTTGCGCTGGAGCAACTGCTGCCGATGTGCGCCATTTGGAGTAATGAAATCAATTTTAACGCTTGAGTAAGGCTTGCCATGTAACGCTGTTGAGATTGCCAAATCATTTCGTACATGTGGCGATGAAGCAGCGATATAACGAAGGATATTTTTCTGTAAGTAATCCATAACCTCATCACCATCAATGTTAGTCAGCACTGAGCCCGGAGGAACCAGGTCAATGAGTGCTTCAGCAACGGAGATTATCACAGCTTTACCCGCGACTTCTTGCAGCTCAATACATGGCCAGTCTATAGATTGGGCTTCTAATTCAGGAGGTAAGTAGATGTTTGTATGCCCATCTTTGAGTAGTGCACAAAACTCCATTAGCAGTTGGTAATACTGGAAAGTCGATTGTGGCTCGACTGCTTTGGTCAAGTATTCCCAGTATGCCTTGTCGAAATCCAGTTCTGGGACTTGATGAAAGTAGGCAAAATTGTAGCTCGCTTCCTTCCAGAAAAGAGATAAGCCGAAGATCCTATCCTCAACTGATAAATCTCCCTCGCTGAGCAATACAGTCTTGTCACACATACCTGGCGCTTCCTTTCATCACTGTCTTCAGGATAATGCATAGGTTAACGGCAGAAAGAAAGCTAAGTCAAAGATTTCATTGACTATTAGCTTGAAGAAGCTTTGAGCTCAGTAGGGGGATTTGTGTCGTTTTATTGTCCAGAGTCAAGACGGCTTCGTTTCTCAACAAGCTAAAATCAAACAACATTCTCCATTGACATTCAACGTTTATGGCTCAACGATTTTGTATCGTGGAATGAATTTCATACCAGCGCGTGACGCTTGGTCTGATAATGATGTAAGCATAAGAAGGAAATGCTATGACGTATAAGGCAATCATTTTTGATTTCAATGGAACCTTGCTTTGGGACACACATCTCCATAATCAGGCATGGGATATTTTTTTAGAAAAACATGACTTTTTTCTCAGTGATGCTGAAAAAAATGAAATCATCCATGGCAAACAAAACCAATTTATCTTCAAAGAGCTCTTCAATCAGAGCCTGACAGATGCTGAGATTCAAAAGTATACCTTGGAAAAAGAGCTGATTTATCAAAACCTATGCTTGGAAGAGAAGTTAACTCTTAGGCCAGGAGTGGTTGAATTCCTTGATCTGTTGAAAGAGAAACAAATTACATTTACCATCGCAACATCATCTGGTATCGAGAATATCCGTTTTTTCTTTGATAACTATGACCTTGATAGATGGTTCTCAATAGACAGTATTGTTTACAATAATGGTAAGATTGAGAGTAAACCTAGCCCGGATATCTTCGAAGCCGCAATGGAAAAATTAGGCTGTGCACCGGAGCAAGCAATTGTGTTCGAAGATTCACAAACTGGTATTATCTCGGCCGAGGCGGCGAAAGCTGGCAAGGTTATCATTGTTAACTCAATTGATGACGATTACTCGCATTACGGCCACGATGTTATAACCCATTTTGACCAGTTCGACATCAGCCTTGTTCAATAAGAACTAGGGTTGTCTCACTATGACAGCTATTCAATAAGGTCCCGGCTAATAGCTTATTATTATCGGGCTTGTTAAGTACAAGCCCTTCATCAAGGGATCTTTGCATTATTTGCTAAGGAACAGTAACGTATGCACAACAAACTTAAGGAACTTCAGCTAAATTATCAGAAAATCGAAGATATGCATGTTGATAATTTGGCCAAAGGTAGTGTAAAGATTGACCCCTATCTTATGCCAGGCTGCATAGATAATCGATTTGGATTGTCACTGATTTGCTCGATTGGATCCCAATTTTCAAACTACTCTGCTTTACTTTCCAATTACGATGAATTCAAGGGTTGCTTATATATGTACCCTCAGGAAGACCTTCACATTACATTGTTTGATATTTTCCCTGCTGTATCTGATTTTAGTATTTCTGATAGTCAACTTGAAAAATATAAGAATACCTTTGAGGACCTGTTTAGTGGTATTGCATCGTTTCAAGTCAGTCTAAATGGTGTTCTTTTTACTGATATGGCAGGATTTGTAAAGGGCTTTGATTGTATGAAGGTCTATTCGATTAGGCAAGAAATTAGGAAAAAACTCAAACAAATGAACCTAGCCTATCAAGAGCGTTACGAATCAAAAATCGCTCATATTACATTTTGTCGTTTCAATGATGAGCTTTGTAACTCTTCAGCACTACAAAAAGTGAACTATAAACTTAGTGATAAAGCCCTTAATACTTTAACTATTAATAATGTCTCCCTTGTGGTTCATGATTGCTATAACATGAAAAGCAAAACAAATATTATCTCTAACATCCCTCTTGGTGGTTGATAGGTGTTAACTAATAGCTTCTCTGCCTAAGAAAAATCACGGGTATAGCCCAATCGATGTCACTACACCCGTGTAAAATGATTGCGGTTAAGCTGATTTTACGTATTAGGAGCACCCGCAAATTTGTCCGCAAGTGCTTTGATAGAGATAGTTCGAGACTAACCCACGCTTCATTATTTTAAAAAGCCTAAGTCTTTTACTGAAAAGTTGGCTAAATTTGGAAAGATATAATCCATTGCGCTATCGCTGGTCACACCCATCCATTTCGCGATGGTCGCGCCAATTTGCTCTACGGAGGTGGTTGGGATCATGCGCCCTTTATTGAAATCATTCTCTCCATCAAGGACTAACGATGGCCATTGTCCATATAGCTGCCCGCTATTTAACGCGCCGCCCATTATAAGGTGATTACTCGCCCAGCCGTGGTCGGTTCCACTGCCGTTGCTTGCCAAGCGCCGACCAAAATCAGACATCGTCATTGTTGTCACCTTATCACTTAGCCCTGATGCTTCCATTGACTGATTAAATGCGGCCAGAGACTGACTCAAGTTGCTCATCAATATTGCATGGTCTTCCAATTGGTTAGCGTGGGTATCAAAGCCACCGAAGCCAACAAAATAGATTTGTTTTTGATGCCCAAGCTGATCGCTTGACTTGATCAATCGCGCGACCGTATGCAACTGATTACTTAGCGATAGGTTCGGAAAATGATCTTCTTCTGGGACTGAATCAATCGCCGCTGCGAGCATATTGCGTATTGCGATTGAATCCCCCTTAACACGATCGAACTCTCTGCCAAACGCTGTGCGTGGAGAGAGGCTCATCACCTGTTCAAAGCTCCTACGGCGTAAGTCATTTTTGATGGCATTGATTTGCGGCAATGATGAGCCATTTATCAGGTTGGCGGTATATTCACTGCCATTGAGTAGCTGTGCATATCCATTAAGACTAAACATTGGACTGACGCCATCACTATCGGCGCTGAGCACATCCATCAAACGCCCTGCCCAGCCCAACGTGGTATTACTCCCAGACCACCCGCGTTGCCACTCCTCTTGCTGTGAATTGTGAGAAAACAAAAATGGCGGCATAGCGTGAGTGCCATCCTCTAGACCCGCTTTGGTCGAGGGCTCGATCAAGACACCGCTGTTAGCAATGGCAACCATTTTTCCTTGGTTACAAAGAGTTTGAAGATGGCTCATTGAGGGATGTAAACCCAGCCTCAAATCAGAGTCGGTGTTCAACGATATAGGCAACAAGGACTCTTGAGCAAGGGCAATATCAGGCCGAGCTGCCGCATACTCATCGTAGTGCTTGTTATCGCTTGGCACCAACATATTGAAGCCATCATTTCCACCAAACAAAAATACGCAAACAAGGGCTTTATAATCATTATTTGGCTGCGCATGGGCAGAGCCCATATCCATCATTGAGACGATGGGGGTCGATGCCATCGCAGCCAATAGTTGACGACGTGTAATCATTGCGCAATCTCCTCTATATGAAATTCTTGACTGGTCACCACCATATAAAGAGCGTTACGCACTTTTAAGCTTTGCTGTGTGTCGCGCAGTTCCTCTAAGCTCTCGAGTAATATGGCTCTCAACGGCTCACTCATTCTTTGCGACAGCAAGCGCCGATCAATCTCATCAATCAATGCCAAGTGGTCATTGGCCATCGCCTCCAAAGGTTTCGTATTGATCACAATCCGGCTCGGGTTGGTTTCACCTTCATAGTTGGTTCGGCCCGTTGCTGACCAAAGTTGATTATTGGTGAGAATGAAGTTGTTCCAGCTTAGGATCTCAAACTCTGGCGCGACCTTGTTTGCATCGGCTATCTCGCCACTGGGTGCGTAGTCTGGAGAGAAAAAATTGAACACACTGGGTGAGCCAAGTGGGGATTGTCCATATGACCCAAACGTGCCAATGGAGTTATGAAAGCGTCCCGAGGGATCGGCGGACTTGGCTTCGAAGGCGCGCAAGAAGTTTGCCATCGCAATCAAAGGCTCTTTAAGCTTAACGGGTGAATGTTCACCGCCGCTCAGCGCTTCACTATCGGTTAACACCGCGCGGATCACCGCTTGAAGATCGCCCCTAACTCCTCGACCATTATCAGCGAACAGTGCACTCACTCGGGCAACATACGCTGGAGATGGGTTTGAGGTGACCAACCTTTGGATCAGGTGCTTACTGATAAACGGCCCGGTATTGGGATGATTGAGCAACATATCCATTGCTTGCGCCATGTCTTGCTCGGCGGTTTGCCCTTGCACAAACACCTCGCCCATCACGACCTTCTCCTCGTCGTCATGATACTCAGGGTAAGCGATCATTGGCACCAACCAATTGCCATCCTTCGAGCCCCACCCCGGTTTGTTTTTGTCCGCGATGTGCCAGCCGGTGAATACGCGGGCTAAGTTTTCAATATCATCTTGGGAGTAGGTCGGGATCAGTTGCCCTTGGCTATCGCGTTTCTCTGTTCCATCGGCGTTTAGCTCATACAGGCCAATACTGAACAGTTGCATGACTTCTCGAGCATAGTTTTCATCAGGGTAACGGTTGCGCTCAGGGGCGGCCTTTTGATTGGCCATCATAGATAAGTAGTCACCCATTGCAGCATGAAGTGTCACCGATTCAATCAAATCTCGATAGTTACCGAATGCGTGAGTGACTAGCATATCATAGTAGTCGGTCATCTCTAGTGCGCGCCCATTCAGGCTTGCACCATAACGTGAAATCACAAAAATCTCGCTCAGGGCAAACGCGACACGTTGCCTCAGCTGATCGGGTGCATTAAGGCTGAGATCCCACCACACGGCCGCTCTGTCTGCTTGGTTGTAACTGTCTTTATCCCCCTCGAGCGGATACTCCTGGAGGCGAACAGAGTGCAGACTCGGGGTCATCGAAAACTGTTTATTCAGCCAAGCTACATAGCCTAACTGGGTTAATTCTTGATAGGAGCCAGGCTCAGGACCAAAGGTTGACCGATAAAGCAGGTCATAACGCTGGTCTTGGGTCAGGGGAATAGCAGGTTCATTTTCGGTGCTGTTGTCACTACCACACGCCGAGAGAATTAAAAGACTAACAAGCCATTGAAGCCCAGAACGTTTTAATACAAAAAACAACTCAAATACCCTATTCGCAAACGATGTCGCAGGACGATATCCAAACAGAGGGAACTCAGCAATCGAGCCCCAAATTAAATGTGTGATGGGTTCAAATTTGCAAATTTGTCATAAAAATGACTTTAAGATTGGTCTAACTACTGTCGAGCGTACATGCACTAGGAAAAAGTCGGCCTACTACCTATTCATCACACAAGCAATGTTTGACCTCATCATCTCATCGATAAAAATATTAATTGCCCCTACCTAGCTGCTGAAAGTATGGACAGAGTCATCGACACCATAGCCAAAATCGACTAAATTCTTACCCGACGACAATATTAGTTAGTAAGTAGCAATACGTACCCTACTTTATAGTTAGCGTTGCTCAGCCACTGCTGCGAGTTTACGCTAGATAAATTCAACACCATAATGAATAGTACGGGCTGGTATTCTTGCAACACCAGCCCTTCGCTTGTCACTTTGTGGCTCTAACTGACACACCAGATAAACCCAGTGCATCAAGAGCAACAAGTTTTACTGCATGAAGCGTAATCTTTGGTTATTGCCACCATCACAAGACCATTGCTGTAAAAGCCCACCATTTGCTGTTGAACTATCGGCTATTTCTAAACATTTACCTGTTGTTACGTTGCGTAGCTCAAAAGTATTGCTACCCTTATCAAACAAAGTCCAGCGTTGATTATTTTCAGCTGAATTACAGACGTATTGCTGAATCTCAGCTCCGTCCTGCCACTGCGTGCTGCTCGGTTCTAGCTCTACACATAATTGGCTTTGCTTGGACTGAATCAGATACTCATCATTACTGACAGGCAGAAATTCGAAACGTTGATTATCATTCGATGTATTGCATGTCCACTGTTGGTAAGGGCTTCCATTCCATGTCGCACCATCTTTAACATCGATGCAGCGGTCGCTATGAATGAACTGAAGATTGGTCATTCCCGACGGGGGTGTGATTGCATCGCCACTCCCTCCTCCAGTGGGTTTATATACACGTATCCAGTCAACATACATTTTGTTCTTACTAGGGTTGGCGAGGTCCTCATCCTTCGCGATGTTTCCTGCTTGAGAGCGCCAATCATGATCTTCTGTATCTAAGATAATGAACATTTCTCGATCCATGTTATAGACTGACTTGTCAAGAATAGCACCAGTGTAGTCTTTGTCCTTCATGACCACTTGCTCCCACGAGCCCTTAGGTGTCTGTACCCCATTGATGTAAAAAGTAACCTCCGTCGGACTTTTCCAGTAAACACCAAAACGGTGGAAGCCATCACGCCAATAAGTTCCCCAAGGAGGTTCATTATGTGTTTGGTCGTTGAAATCACTGCGAATACTATTGTCATTATTGCGTAGGAATACATGGAAGTTTGTCGACATATTCTTGGCAAACCATTCATCTTCTGCCCCACCATAGACTTCCAACACATCAATCTCACGTTGATCGTCTTCACTGAGTAGCCAGAAGTTAGAGGAGAGTTCCAATCCACTTACTTTAATGCTTGCTTCTAGGAAAATAGGGTATTTAACCTTAGTTTTTGAGGTCACTACACCAGCATTTACCATGTTGGTCCCCTGTCTTCGAGATGCACTGATGATTAAGTTGCCATCGGCCACCCATGATTCTTCCTGCTGCCAATAAGTCAGTCCTGGACCAGTCCAACCGTGAAAATAGGTATCGTTCCATTTTTCTGAGAAACTTGACCCTTTCCCGGCATAGTTAAATGAATCAGAGTAAGCCTCCTGCAATTCCCATGTCTGCCCATCATCTAGCTTCGCCGGGATTGGAATATCTTGCCAATCATTAGCCATCGCGCCTATTGATGCCAGTGCCGGCAACAATATACAAGTAAATCGAGATACATTTATCATTCTTTGAAACCTTTCGTACTTTGCTTAATATTAACAATGCAAGTTCAATAATGTGCACTTGTCTGCCTTTGAACTTACCGTTTAAATCAAACTAATCTTGTGAATGGTTAAATAGAGTAGCTATTAACTAGCTACTCTATTTTTTAATGGTTATCTATATATAATTTTATCTATCACTGAATTTGCTGCTGGGGCTGTGAACTGTAATCCCAAATTACAATACTGGTTGCAGTTAATTCACCGTTATGCTTAAAGTCGACAGAGATCTGATTATCCTGTTTGAGCACATCAACAGGTACTGGAATTTCCATGGTAGTGAAAATGCGCTCGGCATTATTTTTCGCTGGCCCTCGCCAATCAATCGGTGTATCGATCTTTTGACCATTGACATACATAGAGTTAAGCGTCAACAGACCACCAACGATATCATCGGCATCAGGGTACAAGGACACAGTGAGCCTTACCATGGCTTCAGCTGAACCTTCAGGCAAGCTGACTTGGTTAACATTTAGCGACTTAGCACCACCGTTGACCGAGATTCTGTGTGGCACAGTACCGCCGCTCACACTCTCACCAAAGTACTTATGCTCTTCAACCAGCTGGTCGACAACCACTGGCTGCTTTAACGTAACTCGTAGCATCATCGTGCCATCAGCGGCCAACTGAACACGGCTTGGCAGCACTTTACTATGACGTCTATCGAGGATCGTTTCTGTGTTGTGTTCATAGTAAAGGTGGCGCATTTCTACATTTTCCACCTCATCTTCTGAAATGCCAAACACTCCAAGATTGACTGCTGATGGATATTCTTCCAGGTTATTGAGCATAATGAACAGTTCATTGTCATTCACATAGGCGTCAACTTGAACATCAATATCCGAAGAATGAGAGCGGACTCTGGTACCATCAATATCGGCCCACAACTCAAAGAACTTGATGTAAGAGGTCCACTGCCAATCACCATTATTGAGCGCACTTTCCATTAACATGCTGTAATGGTATGGCGCTGTACAAGCCACAGAAGCATCGTATGCACAACCGCCCGGCATATAACCCCATATTGGCTTGGCAGGGGTAAATGGCATTGACTTGATCACATAGTCTGGTCTTTGCAAGAATTGCATCAACATACCATTGAACGCTTTCAAGTTTTCGATATCGTAACGCTCTTCATGCGGCAATGGCTCCCAAGCACCCTGAACCGCCCCGTACTCTGACATCACAATCGGCTTTCTTGATGCAATACCACCGCGATTAACATCGTACCACTCCATCATATCCAGCATTGCTTGGACATGACCGCCACGACGGATTACCCCAGCTTTATCAGCATCATCTTTGTGTGGCCAGTCATAAATGTGCACGGAGTAGAAGTCCATCTCATCGCCAGCAAGGTCCATAAATCCGCGCCACATAACGTCCCACTGATACCAATCACTTTCGCGGGTATCATCAACATCAGTCGTCATCGCATCGCGGTAGAAAGCTCTTGCTTCTTCGTCTTCAATCCACTGGTCATAATTATCATCGGCGAAGCGAGAAATACCGTCTCTGCGATAAAAATCATGCTGTCCCCAGGTCATCCCCCCAATGAGTGGTGCATCCGCACCCAATGCCTCTCGTACCTGTTGAGCAACTAAGGCATGATAACGCCACACTGCTTCCTGGTTTGAAACCATAAACTGTCCAGTTTTCAACAACATGTCTGGTTCGTTTATGACCTCCCAGTATTTAGGCATCGGCTCACCGACATAGCCATTCGACGCATTGGCGTAATAGTGTTTCAGGTATTGCGCCATCCAAGCCGCCGAGGTTTCAATATTTTTCGGCTGCCAACCTGTGTAGGTAATTCCATTTGGGTACCAGCTTAAGGTTGGATAAGTTGGGTGTGGGTTCGTGCCAGCGATCAACTCCGTTTTTTCAAGCGCGAAGCGTTGATAAAACGGATTGTCGTCATAGAGCTTTCTCAGTGTTTCACCACGAGAAACCATCCAGTCAAGATCTGGCCAATTCGTCTTGTTAGGATCTTCTAAAGTTTCATTAAAGCGCCAGGTTGCGGTCCCATTGTCGCGGCCAAAGTACACGTCGAGGGTATTGAGTAGGTAATTTAGCTTGTCATGATGCCCATTCCAATCCTGCTCATATATCCCACTATGCATAGTGATATGTCTTGAGCGACCAAAATCATCCACCCCATTCACCGAGTGACGGAAATTCGCATTGATATCCACGTTCACTGAATGCGGAATGGCTAATTGTGACGGTGAACATCCATTTCTATCTGCAATTTCATCAAGTGGGGTATTTGGACACATGTCGTATGCGTTCTCAACACCATCTTGGTCATCATCATTGGAAACCGTCAACGAACACCCATTCGAGTCAACATTATCGCCAAACGGTGTATCCGGACACATATCAAGTGCATTTGGAATGCCATCAAAGTCATCATCATCGCTACCGGTGCTAGTACAGCCTACCTCATCGACAAAGTCACCTTCTGGCGTATCTGGACACTGGTCGATAGCATCATTGATGCCATCATTATCTGAGTCTTTTTGCGATGGAGTACAACCGAACTCATCCGCTATCTCATCGATTGGACTGTTGGGACATTGGTCTGAAATATCCGGTATCCCATCGCCATCAGAATCAAGAGACAAATCAATGTCACCCTCTCTCACGAAGTTGAGTTTATCGATATTAAACTGAAAATCTTCACTCCCAGCCCCAACGAGACGCAAGGTCGTTACCCCTGCAAAAAAGTTAAAACGGCTCGCTGCTGGAGCGTTAAAGTAACGATCCCAGTCTCGATAAGGGCTGCTGATCGAAGTTGAGTTGACTAATTTAAGCTCGTTGGCTTCATTAGTAGCGTAGAGTTCTGCGACCACACCGTCACTATGTTCGGTTGCTAAGTCGAAGCTCACACTGTATAAACCCGGCTGCTTTTGGTCGACATAGAACTCGATATGATCGCCTGAATTAAAATAGTTAACCGCAGTTCTGCCGTCGATAGTGTAAGTACTTAATTCCCCCTTGCTACCTTGATACCACTCAGCCTCCAGAGTGAAGCTCCCATCAACCGTAATCGGTTCTTCCCCAGTTGGTGGATCAACCGGAGGGTTGGGATCTGTTGGCGTATCAATCGGCCCCATACGCATGAGTTCGAGGTAATCTAAATTCCATTGCCAATCGGCAGTCCCGGAGGCTAACACTCGTAGCTCATTTGTACCGGCAACAAGCGGCACCTGGGTGGTTGATGTTAGTGGGTAATAGGTGTCCCAACCACTTGCAGAAACTGGCAGCTGTGCGTAATTTTTCCATACTCCATTATCGTTGACTTGGAGAACAATCTCCGCCCCCTGACTCGTCGCCGTAGCGACCTGATAGGTGACTTGATACATACCCTCTTCTGATATATCAACATAATAACCAACCAAATCACCTCGATTGACAAAGTTGATCGCCTCTCCGGCATCAGTACTGTATATGCTCACTGGATTAGGCTGTCCATCGGGAAAAGTTCCCTCTGAATAGTCAAAAGCCTCTGCCTCAACTCGGATAACATGATCACTGGCATTTGCGAAAGCAATCAGACCAATTGAGACAGCGAGAGCACATGACAAAAGGTTCTTATCTGTTTGTTTTTTCATTACGTGTCCTTTAAAACTGAACGTACAGTTAACTAATTAGATAGTTTGGTGAGTAACCTGATGGTTAACTCTTGTCCTGATTAGCCAAAGACAACAAAAAAACGCAACTACACACACCTACGCAACATTGGGCAACCAGACGCAAAAAATCATAGTACCAATTAATAAACTTTGGTTGATCATAGCTCGCCTTTTTTTGTTTTTTATGCGATTAATTTGAATAGGTATGAGCAACATCAAACTCGTGCGGCATGTAATCTTATAATTTTATTTACAACAATCATCAATTTTGTGACATAAAAACAGAGCAATAACCACAAAGAAATAAAATAAGTTCATTAGTATTCCAGAAACTCAAGTGAGGGAGAGAGAATTAATACCTTTACTCTAATGAGGAGCAGAGATTAAACCAAACAATGTGCGATAAATAAACCACACAATATGCGATTAATTGAGATTAATATATTTAAGCTAAAAAGTAGAGACAACCATGCAACTAGCAAGCGAATAAATGTTTATTAATCACCAGGCTTTGATTATAGTTGCTGATTTATTATAAGCCCTCAAGCTGAGAGTTCAACTTGAGGGCTTATGGGTAGTAAAAGCTAATTTAAAAACCAGTCATATTGAACATCATACTTCAGATACAAGTTCTCTAAATATCTGGTCACCACTTTGAAACTCCAGCCCCGGATGATTATCAAACCTAACCACACCAACCGCTGCTCTGCCCTTGACGGCTTTACTCACCCGAGCCACCCCTTCGCTACCAAAGCCGCCACACAGCTCAATAGCTGATATACCCGATGAGATCAATTCACTGACTAACTCCTCTGCTTGCTGATAATCTTTGACTCCGACGCTGGTGAGCTCAACAACTGGCGTGTCAATGATAGAGCGATGAATTTTACTATCCGCATCTGGTGCGACAAATATAAATGCTGCTTTTAGCTTCATTGTTATACCTTATTTTTCGTGTGAACAATTACCGTATATATTCGCACGTCATTTACAGATGTGTAAAATGACATTAAATAATCTTTAGGTATAGAGTGACAACATAAGTATTTTGAAAAGTCGATTTAACTTCAGCGATTAGCTACAACCTATGCTCCAGCTTAACTTAGTCAGGCTAGATTCATAATTTGTTAACAGATTAAACTGTTTGGATTGAGGCGATTTGATCAAGCAAGTTTAGGAGTATGCAAACCTATCATATCTTAATCCGTATGTACACTTAGAGTTAGCCCACACCGATGTGCATAACCATATGTACGCAGGAGCACTCTAGATAAATAACTCAATTAAGCGTATCAACGCTGCCACTAATTGGTCTAACAGATTTTAAATCCTCAGAACTGATAGCATGGTCTGGATGTTGTACTCTGCCTTCTTCCTTATCATGACGAGTTGGTCCGGTTCGTTGGGCACAAAGATAATGCTGTCATAAAACTAAAATTGATAGGTTACTCCAAGGCCCACGCCAATCTTAAATTTGGTCTTATCTTGAACTTGTAAGGCTGGGTTGAGTTGACCTGTTAGGTTCCAGCTCGGAGCAAAGCGCCAATCTAAGCCTAGCGGTACTCGCACACCAAAATCATCATCCCAATCTGTCCAGCCACCAACACCGACAAAATATCGAACGGGTTCCCCACTTGAAAAAACCCCTGTTTCGAAATGGTAGTCTAGAGCAAATCCATCATTACCAATGAAGACATTGACCGTGTCGTCAACCTTCAGGTTAACCCCTAGCCCAAGATCAACACCCATACCCGCTTTCACTGACGCATAAGCGGGAAATATCGCCAGACCAGCAGAAAGTGCCGCAACATACAGCGCTAGCGGACGTAATTTACCCATGGGTTGTTCCTTCATCATCTCGTGATGCTGGTGACCAATGACTCGAAGTCACTCTCCGTTGCAACTTCGGTATTTGGCTCTCAGCAAAAAGCCTTTACAGTTGGCAGTGCATAAACAAACATTAGAAGTGTTTTTCCATTACTTCAAACTCCTAGACCTAACTACTCAAACCTATTAGGGCTTGGTTACTGGTAGCGCGTATTTCATATCATGCATATCATCTTTTCAATTGCTCAAAACAGTGGTTACCTGTCATTATTGAATTACATTTTGTCAAGTGTCGATATGAGCCGGATGAATATCCTTTGAGATAGATGCAAACATGTCTGTGCCTATTTCAATTCTAACGTGACGGTCAATACTGACACTCGATAGTGACTTTGTCGATAACGTGCGTACACCAAACAATGCGATTGGACTGTTCGCAACCCTAACTTCAGGCATAAATTGATTTAAGGTATGATAATATATTGCGTCATGACTCATATCACTGAGCCATAACACAGTATATTCAGGCTTCATTGCCTTCCACCTCGATCAATTTACCTAAGTGACAACAGGGATTAGTTTATGCGAGTTAATGATCACGCACCCGTTGAGATGTATCACGCCAAAAGCGAGCGTTACGACTCCTTACCCTTTCGCCGCTGTGGCAAAAGCGGTGTACGCCTGCCTGCGTTTTCTATCGGGCTGTGGCAAAACTTTGGTCAGCATGATAGCTTGGCCAACGCAAGAAGCATTCTGCGAACCGCCTTTGACCTTGGCATTACCCATTTCGACTTGGCGAATAACTATGGTCCACCTTACGGCTCTGCGGAGGAGACCTTTGCTCAACTGCTGCGTATGGACTTCAAGCCATATCGAGATGAACTGCTTGTTGCCACTAAAGCGGGTTATGATATGTGGCCTGGACCTTATGGTAACGGCGGTTCACGTAAATATCTGGTTGCCAGCCTCGAGCAATCATTGAAAAGAATGCAGCTTGATTACGTTGATATTTTCTATCACCACCGACCAGATCCTGACACGCCGCTTGAGGAAACTGCGCTGGCATTGGATCACCTAGTTAAGCAGGGTAAGGCGCTTTACGTCGGCGTATCCAACTACAGCGCTGAGCAAACCGCAGCGATTTCAGCGATTTTTAATGATCTAGGGACACCTTTTATCATCAATCAATCTCGCTATTCGATGCTAGAGCGGAAACCCGAGCAACACCTACTTGATGAGCTGCAAACTCAAGGGCTGGGCATGATCGCATTCTCCCCCCTTGCCCAGGGCATGCTTACCGGAAAATACTTAGCCGGTATTCCTGCTAGCTCTAGGGCGGCGAACCAACGCTCCTATCTCGCACCAGAGCAAATTGAACCACACCTAAACAAGCTCAATCAACTCGCTGCGATTGCTGCCGACCGTGGGCAAAGCTTGGCACAAATGGCCCTAGTATGGTTACTGCGCGACCCTCGTGTCACATCGGTTCTTCTAGGCGCCAGTTCGCCTAAGCAATTAATCGATAATGTGAGCGCATTAGACTGTGCAGATTTCTCTACTGAAGAGCTCATGGCCATCAATAACATTCTTACCTAAATGAATGACTGTTTAGGGGGAGAAACGACAGAAACGTCCTTCTCTCCCTAATCTGCAATATTCCGCTGACTCTCGCTACCAGCTCATAACTGTAACAACACGGCGTACTGATTATTTATTCTTTTCGGATAGTATTTTTACTTATCATAATAATCGACACACTCTAACTATTTATACAAACATCACATCAATTCTCATCCAAATACCAATAATTGTGTATCGAATTTATTTGATCACCGAGCTTACCACTAAGTCATTTATTCCAATGTCATCAATCTGCATATCCATTCTTTTTTATTAGCAATCGGCACGAAACACCAAATAATAACCGTAAGGAGTACCATAAAACACTATGTGATATTGGTTCCATAATAATTTGTCTAAATTTGTAGATGTGTCTCACTTGACCAAACTCAGCTTCGTAGCACCCCACATAAACTTGGTTCAGCGTGAACTAGCGTGGATCAAAAAAGCGGATGTAGACACAGTGGTCACTGCCTCTATGAGGCTCGGGGGTTTATCATGCACGGTTAATGCTCACCCCAGCTCAAAGTGTACCTCGCCCCTCGCTCCTAAAATAAGGTGAATGTTATGGAAAACTTAACTTACCGACAGGCGTCTCGGTTTCTCGATATGGCGACAATGGGGATAAAAGATGGTGAAATTGAATCCCTTCTCAACATCGATGACCGAACGGCTTGGATCGATGATCAAATTAGCCAAGCTTATACCTCGCACGAAAATCAAACTCTCTACCAAATGCAGCAAAGAGGAGAGTCTCAACCGAGTCAAGAGATGCGCGTATGTGCTTGGTTCGATATTGCGCTATCCAGTTCTGCCCAACTTCGCCAAAAAGTTGCTTTCGCGCTAAGCCAAATAGTGGTGGTTAATGATCGCGATAGCCAACTGAGTCCCTACCCGGTTGAACTCGCACACTACTATGACCTACTTGCTGAACATGCCTTTGGTA
Source organism: Vibrio sabulosilitoris (assembly GCF_055391395.1). NCBI lineage: Bacteria > Pseudomonadati > Pseudomonadota > Gammaproteobacteria > Vibrionales > Vibrionaceae > Vibrio > Vibrio sabulosilitoris. Next base: position 871,057 of record NZ_AP029600.1, on the reverse strand, counting down.
ACTATCGCACCCTGCTCTACCATGTTACGCGCTCGCCGATCATGGGGCACTTTCTCACTATGGCAGGGAATCTCCCCCGCTCAATAACAGGCGTCGACCCAGACCAGAACTACGCTCGAGAAATCATGCAGTTATTCTCGATTGGCTTAGAAGTATTGAATATCGATGGCTCGCCTCAGCTTGACGACAACGGGCAAGCTATCCCGACCTATGACGATGATACTATTCGCAATGTAGCGCGCATCTTCACTGGCTGGTTTTTAGACAACAACGGGGCAAATGGTGTTATGTACGATGCCATGGTGGCCGATGATGAATACCACGACCTAGATGAGAAGGTGGTTTTTAATGAAATTTTCCCAGCAGGTATTGGCGCCGAAGACGAGCTCAACCATTTTCTCGACCTTTTGATGGCACACCCAAGCACAGCGCCAAATATTAGCCAACTTTTGATAAAGCGCCTAGTGACGTCCAATCCAACCAGCGCCTATATTGCCCGAGTTGCCAGCGTATTTAACCACACCAATGGCGATCTCGCTGCTGTGGTTAAAGCGATCCTCACCGACAGTGAGGTACTCAAGGAGAACAGCAATCAAGTAGCCAAAGTCAGAGAGCCTATTCTGGCAATGACCTATGTTTATCGCGCGCTCAATGCCTACCCAGGACAAAACAGCGATATTATTTACAACTCGATGCAGTATCAATCTACCTTTAACCAGTATCCTCTCGGTGCGCCGTCTGTGTTTAACTTTTTCTCACCGACTCATAGTCCAGAAGGTCCACTACAAGAGGCAGGGTTAGCCGCTCCCGAGCTAGAACTGATAGACTGGAACCAAGCAATCAAGTTTGCTGACATTGCCTACAAACTTGTCTGGACCAATGGCCAGCATCGCAGCAAAAGTAATACCAAGCTCGAAATGTACGTCAATACATCGGACCTTGAAACTCTCGCCAATAACGATGACTTTGCAGGGATTGTAAATCTGCTCAAAAACCGCTTCCTTCATGGACAGATGTCTGAGCCACTGACCGCACATTTGCAGAAAATCTACGATGTGCATGCCACGCCCGTCTATTCAATACCTAAGCTATTGTTCTTCGTCATCATCTCTCCCGACTTTATGATACAGGAGTCAGTCTCATGAAAATTTCACGTCGCAGATTTCTCCAAGGTTCCGCTGCCGTTAGTGGTTCATGTCTCGCACCACTGAGTCTCACTCTTCCTAGCTCTGCCTTCGCAGCAGAGGACGGTGATTACAAAGCACTGATTTGCCTATTCTTATATGGCGGCAATGACTCTTTTAACATGGTGGTGCCCACCACAGGAGCTAACTATCAAAACTACCTAGCCTCTAGGCCGGATATTGGCCTCGTCGAGAGTGCGATGGCTGCCCAATCGTTCGTTGATGACCAAGGGCAAACACTAAAAATGAACGCTGCCATGCCAGGCATTGCGCAATTAATTCAAGACGGTGTTGCAGCACCGTTAGTCAACGTCGGCACCCTGCTTGAGCCAACCAATAAAAGCAATTACAGCTCGGTACGTAAGCCCGCTAATATCGGCGCACACAACAAGCAGCAACTCGCCTGGCAATACAGCTGGAATACCAGCGAGTACCACCCCTATGGCTGGGCTGGCCTGATGATGGACATTCTTGGCGACTTATCCTCTCCCATATCAGAAAAACTCGCGTTTAGTAATAACGAATTAATGACGGGCTCAACTCGTACAGCGCTGCAAGTGTCCAGTGGTGGTATCAAGGCGATGGATGCCATGGGGCACTCCGGCGTTATCACCAACACGTTTGAAGATATGGTTTCATCACCTTATGGCTCGGAGTTTTCGCGCGAGTATCTGGCTCGGCTCAAAGGTGTGGTTGACTTCCAGCAAACGCTCGAGTCGATATTCGATGGTTACCCGGTCGACACGTCGATACCAGATAGCTCGCTTGGCTCACAACTGCGTGCCGTCAAACAGCTTATGCAGGCCAGTCAAGATCTTGGTCATAGCCGACAGGTGTTTTTCGTTGCCACTGGGGGCTATGATACCCACCGCAATCAGAAAGGACGTCATGAGGGCTTACTCTCAGGCGTAGACCAAGCCGTTACAGCATTTTATCAATCACTAGTAGCAGAAGGCATGGCTGATCAGGCGGTACTGTTTACTATGTCAGACTTTGGCCGGACGATAGAAAACAACAGTAATTTAGGTACGGACCACGGTTGGGGTAGTAATCAGCTTATTGTGGGTGGCCCAGTTGCAGGCGGTAAGGCGTATGGTCGCTATCCAGAGTTTATTCGTGACGGCAACGATGCGATTGGTAACAAGTTTATCCCTTCTACCTCTTCTGAGCAGATGGCGGCAACACTGTGTAAGTGGTTTGGCCTAGGCGACAGTGGTATAGATCTCATTTTCCCGAGCCTTAACCCGAATAACGCCAATGCCTTCCCGAGCCGGTATTTAGGTATCCTAGGTGATGCTGGGCCACAGGCTAGTACGGTAGTGGTCAGCGAAGACTGCTTTGTGCGTGGAGGGAAGCATGCAGATAAAAACTATGGAAACAATGCTCGTCTTACCGTTAAGTTAGACAATGGTAACTTCGAAAGGGAGACGTTACTCAAATTTGACCTGGCGACACCATCGATCAGCAGCGCCGTACTGCGTTTATATGTGAGCTATTGTAATATTGCCGACTCACGGACGGTGACCATTTATCGTACTGATAACACAAGTTGGAGCGAGTCGACGGTGACCTGGAATACCAAGCCAGCAAAAGGCGCTGCAGGTAATAGCTTCACTGTCTCACCTTCTCAGGTAGGCAGTTGGATAGACGTGGACGTGACGGACTTACTGGCTGGAAGCAGCGGCACTGTTTCTTTGACCCTAGCCCAAACCAGTGCGAAAAACAGCAAGGCGGACCACAGTTATGCAAGTAAAGAGGACTCGGTTGATTTAGCGCCACATATTGTCATTAATGCGTGACACACGTCAGTAAATCGTAGGTTAAGCACCTTGAGGATATCGGGCAACACCGCCCGATATCCTCTTACTCATTTAGGTCAACAGTTTGTCATTGGGAAGTGTCACGTTTTTAAACCCACCTTCGCACTACTTAGCAAAGGCTTTGGTGCGAAACTGTTTAGGCGATATACCATGATACTTCTTGAAGCGATGCGAAAAGTTGTTTGGGTCTTGATAACCCAACCGACCACTAATCATTTTTATTGACCAGTCGGTATGCTCGAGCAATGCTGCAGCCCGAGTCATTCTTAGCATCACAATATATGAACGTGGGTTTAAGTCATACAGTGACAACGTCACTCTATTGAGCTGCTCTTCGCTGAGAAAACAGCGCTTGGCAACTTCAGAGACTCGCCAATCCAAGTGAAGCTGGGATTCGACAAGGTTGTAAACCGCCATAACCCGAGTGGGCGTGTCGTAATCACTGGGCTCTATTTGATTGAGCACTCGCACGAGTTCAGCCAGTAGGAAGCGACGAAAGCTTTTTCTTCCGCCAATTTCTGCATGCAGCAGTTGAATCGTTGACCATGTCCGCTCTGCATCTTCAAAGTTGGTGACCCTTTTGGCTTGCTGATGCCAGCTTGACCAAGAGTCGGTGTCTTTCAAAAGTATCCAGATCATTTTCCAACCCGATGCGAGAGGCGCCAATTCAAATCGAAATGGCACATTGGCAGGCAAGATGGTGATTGTCGATGGTGTGATCTGCTCAGCCCCTTGCTCTGTCAGCAATTGTCCTTCGCCTTCCACCGTGATCAAAATGGTGTGAGTGTCGGGCTTGGTACGTTCAACCCAGTAGGCCTCTCTCAGTTCTGACATCCCGGCCATATGAATTCCAAATTCCTGCATTTCTGGAATATCCGCATCGACCAAGAACCTTTCATAGCACGCAGGGCTGAGAAATAGGTCATCTTTCCAATCTCGATTAAACTGCTCTTTGGCAATGACAGATTCGCACAGATTTTTTGGTTGTTTGAACATTTCAGTTGATCCTAAAAAGCTTTAGAGTTGACGCCCTCGCTATTAGACAGGAGATGTACCTTTATGAAAACCTTTTCACTCACATCACAGTCTCGTTCTTTAATCAGCCGCACACTTAAGCTCGGGATCCCTGTCGCTATTCAAAGTGCTTTAGTATCAATACTTGCGCTCGCTGATGTACTCATGGTGAGCAGCTTTGGTGAAGCCGCGACAGCGTCAGTCGGTATTGCGGCAAAATGGCACTTCGTCGCTATCATGGTGATGGCTGGGCTTGGTATTGCAAATGGGATCTTGATCGCACAATACTGGGGCAAGTCTGATGTGATTAGATGCCGGAAAATAACACGTTTTGCCGTTTACGTAGGTATCCTAATTCTGATCCCAATTTCGATTGCTATCGTCGTGTTTGCCGATTGGATTATGCGCCTGCAGACGCCGGATCTTACCGTCATCGCTTTGGGTAAAGAGTACCTGATTTATGCAGCACCCGTTTTACTACTCACGCACGTGATCATCATGTTTGAGTCCAGTATGCGCTCGACGGGCAATGCCGTTACGCCGCTTAATATCGCCGCGGTGACCATTGCAGTGAATATTTTCCTCAATTTCTGCTTAATTCAGGGTAACTTTGGCTTCCCTGCAATGGAGGTTGCCGGTGCTGCCCTTGCGACAACCATTGCGCGTGTTTTCCAACTGGCAATATTTATTGTCTACCTCGCAAAACGCAATCACTGGCTCAAGGGTTGGTCAAAGGAAAGTCGTGATCTAGCGGTTGAACGCTCGTTTGTTAAACTCGCTATCCCTGGTATAGGTAGTGCTGTGTTGTGGGGCACTGGCACGCTGGTATACCAGATTATTTTTGGTCACCTTGGTACCACAGAGCTGGCTGTGTTTAGCATGTTTGGCCCGTTTGAGTCACTATGCTACTCAATCTTCTTTGGACTGTCTGTCGCAAGTTCAGTGATCATTGGTCAGTCACTTGGCCAGCGTAACTTTGAAGAGGCTAAGGATAATGCCCAGCGCTTTTTAAAGTTTAATCTATTAGCCGCGTTCACTGTCTCATGCGTGATGTTTTTACTGCGCGATCAGATCTTAAGCTGGCTAAGTCTAGATGGCCCTGAATACATTGCTATTTCAGCCCCGGCTATCGTGGTCATCTGTATTGGCCTTGGCATCAGAATGAGCAATCTTATGATTATCAACGGCGTACTGCGTGCTGGGGGCGAAAATAGCCACTGCTTACGTATCGATTTTATCGCGATGTGGCTGGTCGGCCTTCCATTTACCGCCATCGGAGCGTTTATCATCGGCCTACCCTTTCACTTGGTTTACACCGCCATGCTGTGCGAAGAGGTGATCAAGCTGTGCTTGTGCTACCACCGCTACCGCCAATGTATCTGGGTAAAAGACCTCACCCTAGCGACGGAATAAATTCCAAGGTGCGAGGTGCGAGTGCGGGCTTCGCCCCTAATTTAAACACAAGGGTTCGGGCACCAGTAAGCCCTACGAGGATCGGTAAATATGACCTAAAACGATGAACCCCTCGCACCTCGGAACAAAGTGTAACCCGCACCTCGAACCTTTTTTTTGGTATGAGGCGAATTAGTGTTATTCTACGACAAATAGTTATTATCCAAACAATCAATGAGCTCCCAAGTTAATAAACGCGTTCTTCTTCTCGCCTGCTTAATCATAAGTGTCGGACAAATCAGTATGGGGCTCGTGATCCCATCATTGCCTTCTATTGCTAACGACTTTGGCGTGTCTCTCGACCAAACGCAGTTGCTTGTCAGTGTCTATTTGTTAAGTTTTGGTCCTTCCCAGTTTTTGTACGGTCCGGTTTCTGATGCGTTGGGAAGAAAGAAGGTACTGCTGTTTGGTCTTGCTATTGCAGCAGCTGGTCTTGTGAGTATTCTGCTGTTCCACCATTCACTAGAAGCCTTAGTGCTTGGACGCTTGCTACAAGGGGCTGGTACGGGGTGTTGTGCGGTTCTTGCTCGAGCCTCCATCCGTGATAGCCATGGTGGCGACCAACTGGCGAAAGCGCTTGGCTATATCGCGATGGCAGCGTCAATCACGCCATTGTTCGCTCCCGTACTTGGCGGCTTTATCAACCATCACTTTGGCTGGATGATGGTATTTGCTTCCTTGTTTGCTTATGTCTCAGCGGCTTGGTTGTTACTGCTTATTTTCTTTAAAGAGACTTCAAATCAGCGCTCAAAAGTCCCTTCACCAAAGACAATGGGTTTGCAATATAAGGCCTTGTTACAGTCGACCTATTTTGTCAGTTTTGCCTCGATCAGTTGGCTTAATTTTAGCCTGATGATCACCACCATCTCAGTGATGCCGTTTATCATGCAAGATCAAATTGGCATGAGTTCTGACGAGTTTGCTCTATGGGCACTCATTCCAGCGATGGGGATGTTGATTGGCACCAGCTTGTGTAACCGTTTTAGGCCCAAGATAGGGACCAAGGCCATGCTGTACTGGTCACCTGTCTTCCATCTTTGCGCCGCATTGTGGCTGGCATTTTGCCCACTGGAGCCGTTGATGATGATGCTTGGCCACTTATTGATGATCCTCGGTAACGGTATCGCTCTGCCCTGCGCGCAAACCATGTTGCTCCAGCCCTACAAGAAACAAGCTGGGGCCGCAGCGGCAATGGCTGGAGGTGGTCAAATGATAATGTCCGCTCTGGTGAGTATGGGATTAACCCAAATGGGTCTTCAGTTTGCTTGGCAATTGGCGATCATCATTGCCGTATTCGCCTGTATGTCGCTCATTAACATTAGTCGCGGTTTCAAAGCTCAGCCTTAAACCAATTAGCCGCCAGTTAAGGCGGCTAATGAATAGTTATGATGTGAGTACCTCTATAGCCAGAATAGCATCGCGATAATGGTCAGGGCCCCGATACACATAATGTTGAGGATGATCCCCACGCGCATCATATCACTTTGCTCAATGTGGCCTGAGCCATAGACAATCGCATTGGGTGGCGTAGCCACCGGAAGCATAAAGGCACATGATGCCGCCACAGCAATGAGTACTGATAGCACAACGGGTGAGACACCAAAGGCTTCAGCGACGGTCGCAAACACGGGGATCAGTAGCGCAGCACTGGCCGTGTTACTGGCAAATTCGGTCAAGAACACCACAAAGATTGCGACCACTGCGATGATAAAGAAGATGCCTAAGTGAGCGATCAACTCACTTAACTCATTGGCAAGAAAGACGCTAGTGCCAGTACTGCGCAATACATTACTCAGACAGATACCACCACCAAACAGCAACAACACACCCCAGTCAGCGGTTTTTTCGATATCTTTCCAATGCACGACACGGGCAAAGCTGACCGCGATAATTGCGCACAATGCGATGATCGTATCAAAACTTTTTAGCCCACCTAACATGCCATTAATAGGTTTGCTGAAGATCCAACAAAATACCGTTGTAGTAAAAATAGCTAAGGTAACGACTTTCCCTTTATCCCAATCAACAGGCTCATAATTAAGCTCAAAGTTGCCTTTCAGATCAGGCTTCATGGTGAAATACAGTACCATTAGAGCGACAGGTAAGATAATCAAGGAGGTCGGCAGACCAAATGCCAGCCAGTCACTGAATGATAGGCCAACTTCTGCGGCAGCAATCGCGTTCGGCGGACTACCTACCAAGGTCGCGATCCCACCAATACTTGCACTATAAGCAACGCCAAGTAGCACGAAGACATAGGTTTTACGCTCACTTTTCGCATCGACTTTACTCAAGATCCCGAGCACAAGCGGCAGCATCATTGCGGCCGTGGCCGTGTTACTGATCCACATCGATAAACCTGCCGTCACGCCAAACAGCATAAATACCGCCACGCTCATCTTACCCTTGGCTAACACCAACACCTTATCCGCAATCACCTTATCGAGTCCTTGTCGGTGCATCGCTGCCGCAAGTGCAAAGCCGCCCAAGAACAAGAAAATGATCGAGTTTGAAAAGTTGTTTAGTGCGGTCTGGGTATCGAACACACCCAACACCACCGCAAGCACAGGCACCAAGATTGCCGTGATGGTGACATGCAGCGCCTCGGTGAGCCATAGTACCGCGATAAATGCCAGAATACTCAGCCCCAACACGACGTCAGGTTCAAATGGGAGGGTTAAATACAGGGTGAGAAACAGTGCTATATCCGCCAGCACAATCATACTATTTCGGTTAAAAAACCACTCTCTGGTGTTGGTGGGGAGTGGATAGAGGTCATTTCTATGCATGATTCCGATCCTTGTCGTTGCTATTGACCTGTTTATAATCCCACAATGAACCTGAGGGAATACTAGACCTTGGTCGCAATTGAAGCACAATTTTTCCAGTTTGTGATTTTCATCAGATACAAAAAAGCCGCTAGTACATTAGCGGCTTTTTTTCAATAAAATCTGCTATTTATGCGAAGGTAGGATAATCAGTCAGGCCTTTTTCACCACCACCAAACAGGGTTTCCGGGTCGTGTGGCGCTAGAGGTTGCCCTTGTTCGATACGCGCTGGTAAATCTGGGTTAGCCACAAACGGACGGCCAAAGCCAATCATATCTGCAACGCCTGAATCTAGCGCCTGCTGAGCTTTATCCGCGTCGTATTTACCGGCCCAAATCAGCACGTTTGAGAAAGAGTCGCGCATGTCACGCTTAAATTGCTCCGGGGTTTCAGGTGCATCTTCCCAATCCACTTCCGCGATGTGTAAGTAAGCGATGTTGTGCTTATTGAGTAATTTCGCCGCGGCCGGGTAGGTTTCCAGTGGATTCGCATCAACGGTACCATTGAGTGTTGTCAAAGGCGCAAGGCGCACACCGACCTTGTCTGCACCAATCGCATCGACCAATGATGCAACCACCTCATCCAAAAAGCGCAGACGATTCTCTAGGCTTCCACCGTACTCATCGATACGCTGATTCGACTCCGAATCAATAAACTGATTCACCAGGTAACCATTGGCAGCATGCAACTCAATACCATCAAAACCCGCTTCGATCGCATTGAGCGCCGCTTGGTGATACTCGCCGATCACCTTGTCGATATCGGCTTTGGTCATAGCTCTTGGCTCAACAACGTCAACGAAGCCCGGCTCATCACTGCCATTATCGATAAAGACTTTAACATCCTTGGCTTTGATTGCCGAAGATGAGATTGGTTGCTCACCACCGATATTGTCCGGGTGAGTCACACGACCTACATGCCAAAGCTGGGCAAAAATGACGCCCTGCTGCTTATGAACCGCATCTGTGACCTTTTTCCAGCCAGCAATCTGCTCTGCACTATAGATCCCTGGTGTCCAGGCGTATCCTTGGCCAAGCGGAGAGATTTGAGTACCTTCGGCAACAATCAAACCAGCACTGGCACGCTGGGCGTAATACGTCGCCATCATATCGTTGGCAATATTACCAGGTTGAGTGGCACGAGAGCGCGTCATCGGTGGCATCACAATGCGATTACTTAATGTGTGTTGACCAAGTTTTTGCTTTTGAAAAAGTGAGCGGGTCATAAGTTACTACCTATTTATCTGCTGATATTCGCTGTAAGGTTATGATTTTTATCATCTCAACAGCCAGTTACCGCCAAAATACGCTGAACTTTGAAATTTATAAAATTATTGATTTTTATGCTGTCGATAACGTTTTGTTATTCTGATGGCAAGCATCAAATATTAAGTCACGATCAGACTAATGGTAGAGGTGATAAGTATACCCAAATCACCTCAAGGTACCTTATCGGTACACTGAGGTGACTTGGGTATGGAGTATTATGCGGTTTTCGTGGTCTTTTTCGCACCCGTCGCTGGGCTTTTGTCGACTATCTCGTTAGTGCTATTAAGCTGAACAACCTCGTTACCCGGTAACTCAGAGTTTTCACCGATAAACTTACCACCAGGTTCAATACACAGGTCGTTACTGCGTACCTTGCCGTTCACTTTGCCCTTACCCAGCACCTGCATGTGCGGAGCATGACACTCACCCTCAACGATGCCGTTGACGATCAATCTCTCGGCATGGATTTCACCTTTAACTCGACCAGTTTCAGAGATGATCAACGTGCCTTGGACGTTACACTGGCCCTCGATCACACCATCAACCTGAATGTCACCCTCTACTTTTAGTTGGCCACTCGTGTAACAGCCTTTGGCGATGAGGGTGGCAACAGTTGTGCCACCCGTGTCTCGACTGTCTCGACTAAAGATTCCCATGGAACTCCTCCTTCATTTACAAATATCGACTCAAAATCATCCACACCCCACGCGACAAAACGCGCAGGATCTAATGCGCGGCCGACATAACGCACTTCGTAGTGCAGATGTGGACCGCTTGATAAACCGCTGTTGCCTGAGATGGCGACTAGGTCCCCTTTACGGACGAACTGCCCTGGACGAACCTTAAACTGATGAAGATGTGAATAAGAGCTGGCAAAGCCAAACGCGTGTTGAATCCGCAAAAAGTTACCCGAGCCCTGATCACTTTTCCGCGTCACCTCAATAACCCCATCGGCTGGAGCAAACACTTTGGTACCGGTATTGACGGCAAAATCGATACCGCGGTGCATGGTTTGTGCTTTGGTGATCGGGTGGGTACGCATACCGAACTTCGACGATATACGTTGGTTGCCGGCAACCGGCGAACCGTTTGGAATTTGCGACAACATCATCAAGCGCGTGCTAGAAGCAATATTGGCAGCATCAAGACGAAACTCCAGTGAGGTTTGCTCATCTAACTTATCTACATTCAACAATTGCTCAATGTCAGCCAATCTATCGGAAACAAACTCAACCCGCTCCTCGCGCTCAATTAAGTCGTTTTCTAAATCATCTTTGAGTTGGTTTAGAGCATCAAGCTCCGCAGCTAGCCCTTCCGAGCGACCAATAAGCTCAGCATTGCGCAATTGAAAATCGTCTACCGTGTGATACAAATACGCTAATGTCAGTATCGTAAAAGTGGCTACAGTAAAAATGGCATAACAGAAGGCTTTAAAACGAACTCGCGCTCGCTTACTAAAGTGCCAATGTTTGGATCCATTAATAGAAGAAATAGATATGGTAAGCTGGTCTTTCATTACTACTTGGCGGGTCTACAACATTACTGCTTATAGGGGTGACTGTACGCTATAAGCATGTCAGGAAAAAGCCATTATAACGTGAAATTTCGCTGTATGTGACGTTGTTTCAGATATTTATATCATTTTCACCGGGGGTGAGAGGCGAGAATCGAGATCGCTGCGCTGCGAGAGGCGAGAGGGATCGTTCTCGAATTCTCGCCTCTCGATTCTCGACTCTTTTCCGCAGGAAAAAAAAACCCGAGCAAAATGCTCGGGCAAGAATAAAAAATAATAAAAACTATCAATACTAAATCGAGGTATAACCAAAGGGAAGTATGAACTCCCCCAGCGGGTTATGGCGCGTGGCGCAGTAGGCGAGATTAAAGAAGCTCTACAGACTGCTGTGCAATTACAAACTCTTCGTTGGTTGGGATAACCATAGCTACCGCATCCAACAATTCAGATTTTGCAATAATGCCTGCTTCGCCGAAACGAGCCTGCTCGTTTCCTTTTTCGTCTTCAACAAAGCCTAGAAGTTTTAGGTTGTTCAAGATTTCGCGGCGAATTGGTAGTGCGTTCTCACCGATACCACCAGTGAAGATCACTGCATCAAGGTTTGATAGTGGGATTAGGTAAGAACCAATGTATTTAGCAACACGGTAAGTAAACACTTCGAACGCTAGACGAGCACCTTCATGGCCCTCTTCCATCGCTTCTAGGATACCGCGCGCATCAGAAGTTAGACCAGAAACACCCAAGAAACCAGACTTCTTGTTCAGTGCTTCAAATACTCGCTCAGTTGTCCAACCTTTCTTGATTAGGAATTCAATGATGCCTGGGTCAAGGTCACCAGAACGTGTGCCCATCATTAGACCTGCCAACGGCGTGAAGCCCATTGAGGTATCGACTGATTCACCATTAGAGATAGCACATACTGATGCGCCGTTACCTAGGTGAACAGAGATAAAGCTTGACTCATCAATTGACTTGTTCAGCATCTTAGCCGCTTCGCGAGAAACGTAGTAGTGGCTAGTGCCGTGGAAGCCGTAACGACGGATACCGTATTCTTTGTAAAGCTCACCAGAGATTGCGCCTGTGAATGCTTTTTCAGGCATGGTTTGGTGGAAAGCAGTGTCGAATACAGCAAATTGTGGCAATGCAGGGAATGCGTCCATTGCAGCGCGGATACCGATAGCGCCTGCAGGGTTGTGAAGCGGCGCTAGGTCAGCCAGCTTTTCAATCTCAGCGGTCACGTCTTCAGTGATGCGAACTGTCTTAGTGAATTTCTCGCCACCGTGTACGATGCGGTGACCGATTGCAACGATTTGCTCAGAGAAGCCCAGTTGCTCAGTTAGGCCAACCAGCTTGCCAATAGCAATTTTGTGGTGGCTGTCATCACCTTCGATAGCGATTTCAGTCTTCTCGCCGTTGAACTTCCAGCTCATGCGCGATTCAGCAAGACCGAAGCACTCGCCTAGACCTGTTAGGACATCGTCGCCAGTTGCTGCATCGATTACAGCGAATTTAAGAGATGAGCTACCAGAGTTGATAACCAGTACAAACGATTTCGACATGAGTATAATCCTGTAATAAGAGAAGGTATGGAGCACCCTGTTTACGTGTGCTCATTATTCAATAATTTTTGAGCGTTTCAACTTTTTTTTACTCATTCAACAAAAGTTAACGCGCTTTTTTGATGCAAATCAATTTTATTGATTGAATCAACAATTGTCTTGCCACTCGCTTACGCAAACGGTTGCGCTTGTAACCACATTGATTTGTGGAACAAAATCAATTAAATCGCTTACAATTAAATTGCTCAACAAAATTTGAGTTGTATGACAATTAATCCAAGTGGCTCCATCATAACATTTAAGGACCAGATTAGTATGATGAATATTGGTGAAATCGCGAAATTGACCAATTTATCGGCTAAGTCGATACGACTTTACGAAGAAAAACAGTTGATCGCGACGCCCAAGCGCACAGAGACTGGTTATCGTGTCTATAGTCAGCAGCACGTTGAGCAACTCAACTTGATTGCCAAGGCAAAGCGCGCCGGGTTTTCGCTGCTTGAGTGCAAGCAATTTGTTGATTTGGCAGGTGACCCCAATCGCACCAGTAAACAGGTTCGCGATTTTGCCGCCCACAAATTGGCTGAGGTAGAAAGCAAGATTAACGAGTTGACCGCGATCCGCCGTCAACTTGAGGTTTGGGTGAGTCGCTGCCCTGGCGATGAGGGCAGCGACTGTCCAATCATTGATGATTTGACTAAATCGTGATGGCTTAACTAGAAAAAGTTAATTTCACCGCGCCCACCAGAGCCTTTATTTGACTTTGGCTTATCCATGATCGGCGCATCATTAGACTGAGCTTGGCGCTTGTTACGGCTGCGCTGCTTGCTACCCTTTGCCTGTGAGTTCGGTTTTTGCTGACTTAGTTTCGGTTGCTCTGCTTGGGTTTCGACAACCTCAACTGGCGGCGTATCACAAACCACGACGTAGTATTCCTGATTGAACTCAAGGAAATCGCCGTCGTACATCTTGCGGCGCTTACGCACCTCTAGCTCACCGTTGACCGCTACATAGCCTTCCGAAATCAGGTGCTTGGCTTGGCCACCACCATCGACAACATTGGCCAGTTTAAGCACCTTGTATAGCTCAATAGGCTGAGACGAGACCTCAACACCAATCGCCTCAATCTCAATTTCTTCTTGATCAAATTCTTGTTGATCAATGTCTTCTGGGAAACCTTCCACCAAAACCTCTAATAACTATTATGACACCGCTGATAGCGATACAAGTGTCTTAGTGTAATCGTGTTTGGGGGCGCTAAACAAGCTCGCTGTTTCACCCTGCTCCACGATCTCACCTGCCTTCATCACAATAGTATAGTGGCAAAGTGATTTGACCACGCTGAGATCGTGGCTGATGAATAAATAAGTTAAGCCGTATTTTTGCTGCAGTGATTTCAGCAAATCAAGCACTTGAGCTTGTACCGTTCTGTCTAGCGATGAGGTGGGCTCATCGAGCAGGATAAACTCTGGTTTGAGGATCAACGCTCTTGCAATCGCTATCCGCTGACGCTGGCCACCCGAGAACTCGTTAGGATAGCGATAGCGGGTACTTGGGTCGAGCCCAACCTCACGCATCACTTCCTGGATCTTGTTATCCAGCTCCACTTCGTCAAGCTCAGTATGGACGAGCATCCCCTCACCAATCACCTGTGCCACTGACATGCGCGGATTGAGTGCCGAGAACGGGTCTTGAAACACCACTTGCATCCGACTGCGATAAGGCAGCATGCCTTTTCTATCCAGCGGCTGAATATCGGTATCTCGATATTCGATCAAGCCTTCCGATTCAACCAGCTTAAGGATAGCCAGCCCCGTGGTTGATTTACCCGACCCCGACTCACCCACAACGCCAATCGTTTGGCCAGATTTGAGGGTGAAATGCATATCGGTCACTGCTTTAACATGTGAGGTAACCCGTTTAAACAGCCCAGTCTTGATGGGAAACCACACCTTGAGTTTATCAACCGCCAGCAATTTACGCGCATCCTCACGCATCGCCACTGGCTCACCGCGAGGGTCAGAGTTAATCAACATCGTGGTGTAGGGGTGACTCGGTGCAGAAAAAAGTGTCTTACACTCACCGACTTCAACCAGCTCACCACTTTTCATTACCGCGACTCTGTCAGCGATCTGCTTGACGATACTTAGATCGTGCGTGATGAACAGCATCGCCATGCCCATCTCACGCTGGAGTGACTTGAGTAGGTCGAGGATCTGTGCCTGCACAGAGACATCCAGCGCGGTCGTTGGCTCATCGGCAATCAGCAGCTCTGGCTCATTGATCAGCGCCATGGCAATCATCACCCGCTGACGCTCGCCCCCGGATAACTCGTGGGGATAGGCATCGATTTTTTGCTCTGGGTGTCGAATACCGACTTTATTTAGCCAATCGAGCGCTAACTGACGTGCCTTAGTCGCGCGCATGCCGCGATGCAGTTCTAAGGTCTCAACCAACTGCTTACCAATCTTGTGCAGTGGGTTGAGTGAGACCATCGGCTCTTGGAAGATCATGCCGATTCGCCCCCCCCGGATCCCGCGTAAGTGGCGCTCGGAGCAATTAAGCATATCGGTGCCATCAAAGTTGATGTGACCGCCCTGATAGCGAGCGGA
Source organism: Vibrio sabulosilitoris (assembly GCF_055391395.1). Taxonomy (NCBI): domain Bacteria; kingdom Pseudomonadati; phylum Pseudomonadota; class Gammaproteobacteria; order Vibrionales; family Vibrionaceae; genus Vibrio; species Vibrio sabulosilitoris. The sequence goes on along the minus strand of NZ_AP029600.1, from coordinate 855,807 downwards.
GTTTTTCGGTAGCAGTTTCAAGATTGAGTTGGCCGTCACGGATTTGCCCGAGCCACTCTCCCCCACTAGCGCCAAGGTTTCGCCCTTGTTGATTGAGAGCGAAACATCCTGAGTCACCGTGCGCACGCCCGTTTTGTCTTTAAATCCGACCGTCAGATCTTGAATGGTTAATATGGTTTCACTCATGGCTTAGCGTCCTTGTTGATGAGGGTCAAAGGCATCGCGGACCGCTTCGCCAATAAATACTAACAGGGTCAGCATGATGGATAACACGGCAAACGCCGATATGCCAAGCCATGGCGCCTGCAAATTCGCCTTGCCCTGTGCGAGCAGCTCACCCAGTGACGGAGAGCCTGCCGGTAAGCCAAAGCCAAGAAAATCGAGTGACGTTAGGGTTGTTACTGAGCCCGATAGGATAAATGGCATCATAGTCAGCGAGGCCACCATGGCATTGGGCAGCATGTGGCGCCACATGATGCGCTTATCATCCACACCCATGGCTTGGGCTGCTCGGACATAGTCAAAGTTGCGGCAGCGCAAGAACTCGGCGCGCACAATCCCCACCAGCCCCATCCAGCTAAACAGCACCATAATCCCCAGCAGCCACCAAAAACTCGGTTCGACAAAACTCGAGAGGATGATGAGCAAGAATAAGGTCGGCATTCCCGACCAGACCTCAATAAACCGCTGACCAAGCAGATCTAGCCAGCCACCGTAGTAGCCCTGGCTAGCACCTACAGCAACCCCAATCACACTGGAGATAATGGTGAGGATAAAGCCAAATAACACCGATATGCGAAAGCCATAGATGATCCTCGCCATTACATCACGACCTTTGTCATCGGTACCAAGCCAATTGACCTCAGACGGCGGAGATGGAACTGAGCCCACCACATCAAAGTTGATTGACGAGTAACTAAATCGGATCACCGGCCAGATGATAAAGCCCTTGTCTTCAATCAAGTCGATCACAAAGGGGTCGGTATAGTCAGCTTCGGTCTCAAATTCACCGCCAAACTCGGTTTCAGCGTATTGAGTGGTGACGGGAAAATACCAGCCGCTGTCATAACGCACCACCAACGGCTTATCGTTGGCGATCAGCTCGGCAAACAGGCTTAAAATAAACAATATGGAGAAGATCCACAGTGACCAATAGCCGCGCTTGTGATTGCGAAAGGTGGTCCACCTCGCAGCAATCATCGGATTCTTATGTTTTTCCTTATTCTTGGTTAGCATCTTAGCGTGCCTCAAAATCAATGCGTGGGTCTACCCAGGTGTAAGTAAGGTCGGAGATGATACTGAGTATCAGCCCGAGCAGCGTCATTATGTAAAGTGATGAAAACACCACTGGATAGTCGCGCTGGATGGTTGACTCAAACCCAAGCAGCCCAATCCCCTCAAGCGAAAACATCACCTCAATCAGCATCGAGCCGGTAAAGAAGATGCTAATAAAGGCACTTGGAAAGCCGGCGATAATAATCAGCATCGCGTTGCGAAACACATGACGATACAAAATCTTTTGGTCATCGAGCCCTTTAGCTCTTGCAGTTACCACGTATTGCTTATTGATTTCATCCAGAAACGAGTTCTTGGTCAGCATACTTAAGGTGGCAAATCCGCCAATCACCATCGCTAGGGTTGGTAAGGTTAAATGCCAGAAATAGTCGATGATCTGTTGAAAGGTGCTCATCTGATCAAAGTTATCCGACACCAAACCCCGCAGGGGGAACCAACTGAAGTAGTTGCCGCTAGCAAAGAAGATGATCAAGATAATCGCAAATAAGAAGCCGGGGATGGCGTAACCCACTATCACCACCGCGCTCGACCAAATATCAAAGCGTGAGCCGTGGTGGATCGCTTTCATTATCCCAAGCGGGATTGAGACCAGGTAGATGATCAAGGTGCTCCATAAACCCAGCGATATCGACACTGGCAGTCGCTCGACAATCAAGTCGATAACGTTGCCCCCACGAAACAAACTATCGCCAAAATTAAAGCTGGCGTAGTTCTTGAGCATGTCCCAATAGCGCTCGAGGATCGGCTTATCGAAGCCAAACTGCTTCTTGATCTCTTCCACCACCTCTGGGTCTAGGCCACGTGAGCCCTTATAACCGGTGGGTGTGGTATCTTGACCACTAGGGATATCAACCTCACTACCGCCGCCTGAAAAGCGCTCCATAATGCCGGACGAGTGGCCCTCAAGCTGAGCAATCGCCTGCTCAACTGGGCCTCCTGGGGCAATTTGAATGATAAAGAAGTTAATGGTGATGATTGCCCACAACGTTGGAATAACGAGCAGCAATCGGCGAAAAATATAGGCAGCCATTATTGTCTATTGAAGTCCTTTTATTACTGACGCTTTTGCGGAAGTTTTTGCGCTTTGGTCTTTGACACCCACCAAGTATCGACGCCTAGATCATATTTTGGCGTGATCTCTGGGCGCTCGAATTTATCCCAAGTCGCAACACGGTAGAGGCTGCTGTGCCACTGAGGGATGATGTAGAAATTCCACTGCAGGTAGCGGTCAAGCGCGCGGCCTAAAGACAGTAGCTTCTCCGGGTTTTCTTGGTTTTGTGCAATCTCTAGGGTAAATGCGTCAACCACAGGATCCTCAACCCCGGCTCGATTATAGGTTGAGTCAATATACGACGAGTGCCAGACAATCATCATATCAGGGCTTGGGTGGGTAAATGCTGGGTAAGCTGATGACACCATATCAAAGTCTCGCTCACGCAACCGCTTGATGTATTGGGTGGTATCTATGGTGCGAATGCGCATCTCTATCCCCATTCGCTTGAGGTTCTTCTGCACTGGGATCGCAATTCGTTCTGTAGTTGGGCTGTAGATCAACAGCTCAAAACTCATTGGCTCGCCCGTCTCAACGTTGGTCATCACCTTGTTCTGTAGTTCCCAACCTGCTTCTTTTAGCAAAGCAAACGCCGTACGCATCTGAGCGCGAATACGCCCTGTGCCATCTGTCACTGGCGGCTGGTAGATATCGCTATAGACGCGTGGTGGGATCTTGTCACCAAACGGCTCTAACAAGGCTTTTTCTTCGGCAGAGGGTAAATCGGTCGCCTCATAGTCGGTGTTTTGGAAATAGCTGCGGGTGCGCTCATACTGGCTGTAAAACATGTTGCTGTTCATCCACTCAAAGTCGAGTGCGTAGTTGAGCGCTTCACGAACTTTCGGGTCAGCAAACATCGGTTTTTGAATGTTAAACACCAGCGCCTGAGTACCGGTTGGCTTTGAGTGTGGGATTTCCTCTTTCTTGATGTAGCCACGGTCAAAGTTGGCGCCGGTATAAGAGTTGGCCCAAAATTTTGCCGAAGACTCTTCGCGGAAATCAAACTCGCCTGCTTTAAATGCCTCGAGCATCACCGTCTCATCACGGTAATAATCGTACTGAATTTGCGCAAAGTTATAGCGGCCTACATTGACAGGAAGATCTTTTGCCCAGTAGTCTGGGTTGAGGCTGTAGGTGAGCGACTGACCTGACTTAAAATCGGTGATCAAATACGGCCCACTGCCCACGGGTGGTGTGTCCAAAGGCTCCGAAAAGTCTTTCCCCTGCCAAAAGTGCTTAGGGAGTACCGTCATCGATTGAGCCAGGCTAAACAGTTTCTCACGATTTGGGTTGTCCATCTCGATACGAGCAGTGCGTTCATTTAGCGCTTTCACGCTTGCGACATCTTGATAGTAGACACGATATTGTGGCACCCCTTGGGTCATAAAAGTCTGGAAAGTAAACTCGACATCTTCAGCCGTAATTGCCTCACCATCTTGAAACACCGCTTTAGGGTTGATATCCACTTCAAGCCATGAAAAATCGCTGGCGTATCTCACCTTCTCGGCTATCAATGGATAGTACGCATCGACCTCATCAGCGGGGCTGAACATCAGGGTATCGTATAGCTGCCCTGTCGCCGCTGCGGCAACGCCACGTGAAGCATAACGGTTAAAGTTGTCGTACGTACCCACTTGACCGTAAGTCACTTTGCCATATTTGGGCGCATCAGGGTTAACGTAGTCAAAATGAGAAAAGTCGGCGGGATATTTCGCTTCACCGAATCCGACCAAGCGGTCAGTTTCAATTACGCTGGGCTGCGCGTCCTCAGCGTAAGCTGACAGCGCAAAAAAAGAGACAGAAACACCCAAGATCACCTGCTTCAGTTTCCCCATTACCATTTCCTTATATTCCATTTGGGATAGAATTTGAGTATAACCCACTGAAAAAGAAAAAGACCAGTCGGTTTACCAACTGGCCTTAAAAACAGTTTATATCAGCACACTTTCAACGTGACAGGGGGATTTGGGTTCCATTTCCCAAAATATGACTAGGTGCGGTAAAGCACCTTAGTGTTATGTTTTAACTGACTAAACTTTCATTTCACAACTCACATTACCAACTTCAACACTGTTTTTATTAGGTATTTCCAGTATCATCTTATGTCAGGGTTAACACAGTGATGAGGGTAGGATGCCAAAAATATCTTTAGTTGTTGGTAATGGTTTATCTATAGGTTACGGGTATTTCTCAAAGCTCATTGAGCAATACAACTCTCAAGAGCCACTTACATGGGACGTGAAATGCCCTACTACGGGTGGCAAACTGCTATCTAGTCTAACCAGGCTGAAAAAGTTGTACAGAAAAAATACTGACAAGCCACACTTTGAGGTATTTAAGCTCGCTCTAGATGATCAATATTGTAAGAGTATTGGACTCGACAGCTTTTACACGACTCTAGAAGCCCGACACTTTTTAACGATAGCGTTCTCAGAGTACAGCCAAAAGCAGCGTGAAGTTTTTTCTACGGATTGGACTTGGTTTCGCTGGTTAAAGCTACATAGAGATGAAGTTAATGCAGCATACTCACTAAACTATGACTTACTTCTAGAAACTGCATTCGACAAACTACGTAAAGACTACAACTCACTACAAATAAACCATCACGGGTATGGCATACCTCTCGTTAAACCTCATGGCTCAGTTGATTTCGAAATATCACCAAATAGCATCTGTTATACGCCTTGCTATCCATTGAGGAACTTTGTTGATCTAAATGATACCGACATTATTAGATTGGAAGAAAATGAGCTATCAACAGCTAGGCGACAAGTACTCTGTATCGTGCCTAACGAGTCTAACAAGTATGCGTCATATCAATGGGTAGAACCTGCAAAGCAACGCTTTGAAAGTAAACTCAAGGAAACCAGTTACTGTATTTTTATCGGTATTTCGTATTTTCCGTGCGATAGAATTGAGATCGATCGCATCATAAATTCTTTGCCGCTAGACTGTGTCATTGTCGTAGCCAACCCTCACCCTCCAGAAGACTTTCTAGATAAAATATCTGGTAGACCATACATTGTTTGGGATAACCCAGAAGGACCTGTAGGCGATGACGGTTGCCTGCTGAGTTTGAAGTGTTTGAAGTCGGGGAAAGCGTTGCGTAAGTGCTTTTGCAAAAGTGGTATACCATACCAGTATTGTGACTGTCACTAAAAGACAGGCTTAAGGCAACAACAATACTTTAGCTCAGACTCGGTAGTGCTCATCTCACTACCGAGCCTGGCGCTCTATAAATGACAGTACATTTTATAGATCATGTACGATAGAGGATCTTGACAACATGCCAGCCAAACTTGGTTTTGACTAGGTGCGGGACCAGCGTCTCGCCGCTGAAGCAGATGCGATCAAACGCAGGCACCATTTGGCCTTTCTTAAACTCCCCCAAATCGCCACCTTTTTTTCCTGACGGACACTTAGAATACTTGCGCGCTAGTGTCTGAAATTTCGCGCCTTTTTTTAGTTGTTTGATGATATCTTCTGCCTGCTCTTTGTGATTCACAAGGATATGCAAGGCTGCTGCTGTGCGTGCCATTTAACTAACCTATAACGATAAAACGTGATCATCATACCATTTATTATCCTCTGCTCACTAGTTAAGCTTGGTATTGGGTATTTTATCTGTCGTGATGGCTGGAAAGTTTACCGTCAGCACAGTCGTTTATTTACAGTATTGAGGTAGTTACTGGTTATGGTTGAGTTGCAAACCCAATCCAATCAAGCGCAAGGAATGTTGATGTTCACCCTCAACAGCCAACAGCAGCGCTTCGCCATTGGCACGTTAAAAGTGCGCGAAATTGTCCCGTATCTTCCCACTACGCAAATTCCATACTCTCACCAACTCGTGATTGGCACCGTCTCAATTCGAGATAAAACCGTGCCGGTTATCGATATGCCAGGAGCGATTGGGTTTCGTCCAATCCAACCAGAGGAATATGAGAGGTGCTACCTGATTGTTACCGATTGTTTGCGTAGTGTGGTTGCGTTTATGGTTCGTTCCATCGATAAGATTATTGAGTGTGACTGGCGTGATATTGAGCCAGCGCCGCACTCTGCCGGGCATCACGTTTTCGTCACCGGTATCGCGCGCTTTGACAACCAGTTGGTCCAGATGCTCGACATTGAGCTGCTGCTATCGAAAATCTATCCTCAACTTAACGACACCAGTCAGCCCATCGTTACCGATATTGAACGGGAGCAACTCAGACGAGCGAATATCTTGCTAGTGGATGATTCGGCCATTGCCCGCAAACAACTTGCCAACGCACTAGATAATTTGGCGATACCTTATCAGATGGCAACAAACGGAGCCGACGGATTAGAGCGCATGCGAGAGGCAGCTGCGGCAGGTAGACCGTTTGATGTCTTAGTCAGCGATATCGAGATGCCCGGTCTCGATGGCTATGAACTGGTTTTCGCGGTGCAAAACAGTCCTGAGTTGTGTCACTGTTATCGTATCTTACACACATCACTCTCAAGTGAGATCTCCGTTGAGCGCGCCAACCAAGTCGGCGCCCACCAAGCGCTTGAGAAATTCAACGCGGCAGAGCTAGTTTCAGCAATGCTAGCAGGTGCTCAGAAAATGAGTGATCAAACCCTCAGCAAGGCAACGTAGTAGCACTTAGGTACACTAAGGAGCGACGATGAGCCATAAAAAAAGCACGTTACCACACAAGGTGTGTCCAGTTTGCCAGCGCCCTTTTTCTTGGCGGAAAAAGTGGCGCCTAAATTGGGACAATATCAAGTACTGCTCTAAACGCTGCAGCAGCAAACGTAGCACTAGCTGTGGTAACCAATCACCTATAACTGATTAATATCACTTAAGTAATATTCGGCGGTTTGCAGTATTTCATCCTGTTCAGCATCACTTAGCTTATCCCAGTTACGGTAGACCATATTCATGCGCGGGTTGCGCGCTAGCCAGTCGCGATGCTTAACCATAAAACGCCAATACAAGGGGTTAAAAGGGCATGCCCCCTCCCCACTGCGCTGTTTGACTTGGTAGTGACACCCTCGGCAATAGTCGCTCATGCGATTGATGTAAGCACCGGATGAGATGTACGGCTTAGAAGCAATTAGGCCACCGTCGGCATAGAGTGCCATGCCTAATGTATTGGGCAGCTCGACCCACTCTATCGCATCAATATATATTCCCAGATACCATTGATGAACTTCGGATGGAGCCAACTCAGCCAACAGGGCAAAGTTGCCGGTGATCATTAAACGCTGGATATGGTGCGCGTAGGCATAATGTAGCGATTGTTCAATCGCTTGTTGCATACAGCGCATTTTGGTTTGGCCATCCCAGTAAAATTCCGGCAGTGCTTTTTGATGGCGCAGATGATTCAAGCCGGGATAATCTGGCATATTGGCCCAGTACATACCCCGGATATACTCACGCCAACCGAGGATCTGACGAACAAAACCCTCAACTTGCGCCAACGCCTGCTGTGAAGGGTGATGATTGTAGACATGCACAGCTGCATCAATGACCTCACGAGGCGACAACAATTTACAGTTCAGGGCAAAAGACAAACGGCTGTGATACAAAGACCAGCGTGAGGGGGACTCTGCAGTCATTGCATCCTGGAAAGTACCAAAATTTGGCAGGCAAACGCGGCAAAAGTGGGCCAAAAGGTTCAGTGCTTGAGCGCGATTGATTGGCCACAGTAGATCATGCTCAACATGACCAAACCCGATCAGTCGATGCGCGCGCAGTCGCTCTATGATATCTCCTACCGGATTGCCAAATACCAATGGCTCGGGCAACTCTGAGATATCGTTTGCCTTGAGTTTATGTCGATTATCAACGTCATAGTTCCACTTCCCGCCCTCTGGACTCTCCTCAGAGTCGACCAGAACCCGATGCCGCTTGCGCATGCGGCGATAAAAGTGCTCCATCCTCACGGCTTTGCCGCTGGGAAACTCTTCAAGCAACTGGTCGAACTGACACAGGAAGTGCTCGGTATCAAACTCCACCACCTGACAATCAGCCAAGCTCATCTGGCGCAGCATACCAAGCAGACGATACTCATCCGGGCGTTGATAACAAAAGCGTTCTGCATTGACCAACCGACACACATAGTCAATTAGCGACGGCAAGCTTTGATACTCAGCAGTATCATCTAGGGTGAGATGAATGACTTGATGGCCGTCTTTGGTAAGGTCTTTAGCGAACGCTTGCATTGCTGCAAAAAAAGCCACCTGTTTTTGTCGGTGATGACGCACATAAGTTTGCTCTTGCACTAACTCAGCGATCAGATAGAGCACATCTTGTTGTGGCTGCTTAAACCAGCTGTGTTCGCTGTTGAGTTGGTCACCCAATATCAAACGCACCTGGAGATAGTGCTTACCCTTGATTAATTTTTGTATCGTCACTTAGCCACCTCTGGATGAACGCTTCGTCTGGGTCATAAATCTCAGTCTGCTTTTGCAAATCAAATCGGCGATGACCACGCGGATCAGCACCAACACCCGCCAAATACTGCCAGTTACCCCAGTTCGATGTGACATCATAATCGATCAACATGGCTTCAAAGTAGGCTGCGCCAAACCGCCAGTCCAAGCCAAGCTCATGGACAAAGCAGCTGGCAACCAACTGCCTGCCCCGATTCGACATCGTGCCTGTGTGTTTGAGCTGACGCATACACGCATCCACGATCGCAAAGCCAGTGCAGCCCTCAGTCCATTCGCGGTATTGCTGCGGGTAATACGTGGTCAAGGGTTTAATCCCCTTGACCCCAGCAAAAGCGAACAGCCTTTTGCCGTGTTTTTCTGCATACCAACGAAAGTATTCACGCCATAGTAGTTCGAACCAAATCCAGTAGGTTGATTCATTGTAACCATGGCTTTGTTGATAAGCCTCAAGGCACTGCACGATCTGTTTTGGGCTTATACACCCCCACGCAAGCCATGGTGAGAAACCAGTCGACTTGGTCCAGTCATCAAGGTGGTTGCGGGTCTGCTTGTAATGCGAGGGTCGTTGTGAGTCAAAATAGCGACCAAGCCACGCCTTCCCGCTTGTCTCCCCCCCCACAAACTGGCTTTGGTCGTTAATAGGCTCTAGCGTCAACCAACGCATTCCTTCATCGTTAATCAAAGCGGGTGACGGCAGATTGTCTGGCGAAGTGTGTGACGGATACCGAGGCGTGATGTTGTCCACTTTCTTGCGAAAAGGAGTGAAGCTTACGGGTAATTCACTGAGCGCAAACGGCAACTGCTCAAAATCAAACAGACCGCCTTGGTTTGCGGTGTGCGTCGTGATCTGGCCCATGGTCGAGTTAAGGTAGCGTACTAGAGCATGCTGCTGATAGTCCGCACCGCAATCATGATACAAGTCACTGATGTGTGGGTTTTGCCCAAGCAGTTGTGTGAGTACCTGACTTGGTTGGCCACAAAACGTAAGTAACACATGACCATACTCCGCCAACCGATGCTTCAGATCAGATAAACACTGCTGCTCAAAGTTTGCCTGAGCCTTGCCTTGGGTTACATGGGGAGAGAAATGGCGGGCAAACACGTTAGGTTCAGGTTTAACATAAATAAAGGCAAGTTGGTGGCACTCATTCGCAGCCGAGTGTAGTAAAGCATTATCAGCCAAACGCAGATCCCGATGAAAATAGTAAATCCCAATACGCACAAGCTACTCCCGTTAGTGTCACTAAGCATGGTTACGTGAGTGACTAAAGGCTGATCACTTTGAATAAAATAAACCTAAGTATTAGCAGTAATTTAGGTCAATTTTAGATATTATCTAATGCGTATTTTTCAGGTCAGGCTTTGTCGCCCTGCTTGATTTCTCATAGTGTTAACTATTTTTGACGAGGGGCTTTGGTGTAATAGCGGCTTATATGCTTTTTGTCGCTATCCTTATCCGCTTCATCAGTTTGCTTACTTCGATACACACCAAACGGTATATCAATTGGAAATTTTGACTATGTTTGAAGAGTGGTTTACCACATCGGCTTTGCTCGCTTTTGGACTGATTTTCTTGGGCTCTTTTGTTCAAACCGCCATTGGTTTTGGCCTTGCCATTGTTGCTGCGCCATTGCTGTTTCAGGTCTCTCCCATTTATATACCCGGACCTATCTGCCTCGTCGGTTTGTGTCTCTCAATCATGAATGCGCTAAAGTACCGGGAAAATATTGAGATTGGTGGCTTAAAAATGGCTTTTCTTGGTAGAGTGCCCGGTACACTTGCCGGTGGGTGGTTGTTGCTGGTGGTTTCGGGCGAGCAGCTGTCTTTGTTGCTTGGGTTTATCGTGTTGTTTGCTGTGGTTCTGAGCCTCTTGCCTTTTCGTATTGAACCTACCCCGGCTAGGATGGGAATCGCTGGGTTTTTCTCGGGATTTTTCGGTACCAGTTCCGCGATTGGTGGGCCGCCAATGGCACTCTTACTGCAACACCAAGACGCAGGCAAGTTACGCGGTAACATGTCTGCCTTTTTTGTATTTAGCTCAACCCTGACCCTACTAGTACTGATCCCCACTGGGTACTTTTCGTTATACCACTTATACCTCAGTATCCCACTCATACCAGCGGCATGGCTGGGGTATTACCTTGCTTATAAAACGACCCACTCTTTACCCAAAGAGAAAATCCGAGTGGGTGCACTGGTCCTTTGTTCAGTCAGCGGTCTTACGGCTATCATTCAAGCGCTATAGTTGTTGCAGAGAAAGATATAAAAGGGAGAGATCGGAACCGTCGATACTCTACTATTTGTCGGCAAACTCGCTATAGCGAATAAAATGATCGATCTGACGGGTGGCAAAATCACTGTAAATGAGACTGGTGTGACTTTGTTTTGTAACAATATGGTCGGTCATCCCCTCAATACGCGTTTCCGCTACAGTGACTGTGCCATCGGACTCCTCCATCTCCCCCAGCAGCAATCGGCGTGCCCCCAGGTCAAAGTTGCCTGCGATGCTGCCCAGCTTTTGCGGTAATCGCCAGCGATTGTCATTCATCGAAAGGCCATGCTCACGTGAATTTCCCAAAATCATGCCCATGCCCATCTCTTCAATCACGGCAACAATTGATGCCCCTTGCAACGGAGAGCCAAGGGTTACGACATGGGAGATCTGCTCAACAGATGGTTGGCGACTCTCAAGGTAACGCTGGATCATCAAACCACCCAGACTATGCCCCACCAGTATATTGGGCAGCTTTTGGCTTAATGCTTGATCAATATCAGTAAAAACCCGCTCGGACTCAATGGCGAGGCTGTTGTAGGTAATAAGTCGAGTACTGTAGCCCAATTTCTCTAGGTTTGATGCCAATGGTTGCATCACAACGCCATGCATGTACAGCCCATGCAGTATGACTATGTTCATTCCACACCTCGTATTTCTGGCAAAAGGCACAGCAGGTCACAGCCCGTTGTGGGCGTAGTCATTACCTTACGAGATTTTTGCTAGCAATCACAAGTGATTTTCACTACTCAATTTCACTAATTGCAATAAGATCAACTGCATACTCTAGATGGTCAATCATATCCTTGATGCTTTCGCACTCGAGGATATGCTGCAAACTGCACGGCCTACTGAAATAGTAGCCCTGCACGTATTTAACCTTAAGTGTGGTGAGTGTTTTTAGCTCGGCGAACGTTTCTACGCCCTCCACGACGACATCCACCGATAACTCGTGGGCGAGTTCAGTAAGCATTTTTACGGCCAAGTACTTGTGCCTTACGCTATCAATATCGGAGATAAAACTGCGATCGATCTTGATACAATCAAACTTGATATCATTGAAGTATTGAAATGATGAATTACCAGAGCCGAAATCATCAACTGCGATATCAATGCCTTTGGCGCGCGCATTCATCACCTGCTCTGAGTCCATCAAGCTATTGTCGAAATATGCCGACTCGGTGATCTCTATCATCACAGAAATATTCTCTGGCTTGTGCTTTTGTATCACGGTGCACAGCTCATCGAAGCACTTTAGCTTTTCACCACTCTCTTTGAGAGAGCAGTTGAGAGATAAACGATGAACCGTTGGAAACTTAGCTCGGATTTTCTCGATGCCCTGTAGTGCTCGCTCAGCGACGATTTTATCTAGCACATGCACGACACCAATTTTCTCCGCCGTGTCGATTAATTTCTGAACCGAAAACTCTTTCCCAACACCATTAAATCGACACAGGGCTTCCAACCGATGGATTTGGCCTGTTGTGATATCTACGATCGGTTGAAAAGCAACATCTATATTTCTCAGCCTCACGGCCTCTAATACGGCTGCGGTCAATTTCTGGTCGGTGTTCGCTTTTTCGACCAATTGGCGATTAAAAAAGGCGTAAGGTGATTTGCGCCTGTCGTGGACACGCATGGTTTGTAGCGCCCGTTCTATCACCTTATCTAACGAGCTACTGTCAATACCATAGATGTCAATGCCCCAGTAACCATTGACAATATCCCGGTAGATCAAATCATGAACATTGCTTTTGAGTTCTTTGCGAAGCTGGCGTAGCAACTTGGTCACCGCGTGGGTGTCTTGAAAGTTTTTTGGGCATAGCTTGGTGACGAGGCAATACACGCCACTCTCCAAACGCCCCATGACCAAAGGTATGGAGAGCTTCTTCAGCGCTAAAGAAAGGCGCCTATCCGCCTCTTCCCTGACAGACTTAAAGAAGTCTGGCCTGATACAGGCCACTAGCAGCACTTGATCTTTACAGCCCTGCTCGACTCTCTCGATAATTGCCTCTCTACTGGGCAAATCAAAGCTAGGTTGCCACTTAACCTGTTCACTGGTGGTTAAATTGAGTTGTAATCCATTGAGTTCATTTAGAGTAATCATGTATACGTGGTTATCTGCCGACCAGCGGATCGCTCGCACCTCAACCTCTTGAACACTCGACTCCCCATTTGATTGGGCAAATTCTGCAATACTTCCCCACGTCTCTTTATCGCGGTTATCAAGCAGTACAGATTGAATACTCTGGGCGGAGGAGACTTCAGGACTCAACGTCCATACCGGCATACCTAAGATTTGCTCTTCTGTGACATCAAATTTATTGAGGAATCGATGGTTAACACACAGGATGTTAAAGCTTTCATCGGTAATGATAACGCTTTTGCGCCGGTCATTGAGTAGGGTCTGCAGCAGCCACTCCGAGCCAACCTGGCTGGGAATGATTGATTGCACATTGCCCACTCCATTCACCTGTCCTTGGTGTTTATCCTGGTGTTCGATATAGACAATACAACTGCGCACGTCGTCGATTTGATAGATAAAGGATGCTCTCGCGACTCCATCGCTATTTGGATGGAGGAAGAAGCTTCTTAGTCTTTTTCTGCTGGTTGGGGAAATGTGACGAAAGACATCTTTCAAACTGAGCTGAAACGTAACGCGTACCCGCGACTCTCCACTTACAATGAACAGCGACCGAGTGGATAGATCGACTACCCACTTAAAGCTCTTACCGACTAAAGAAGCAATCTGGCTGTTCATACTCCACCTTAAGCTTGCCTAACTGTATGTAATTCAGAGAGATATCAAATATGAGTCAATCACGTCCTAAAGATGTAATTTGAGCGAGCTTTGCTAGGTTTGTAGCCAAGTTTTTACAGGCTATGAGCGTAGTAAGCCATGTCAGTACTCAAGACTTTCACATTTCTGATTGATCACCAGCAAATAGTTTGCATAGGTTTTCGCCACTGTGTCATCCCGCCACTGATCAACGATTCTCACAGCAGCGCAATAATAATCATTGTTTTTCAATAAGGTAGATACCGTTTCATTCATATCGTAAAAGCGCTGTGACTCCAACTCACCCAACTCCCCGGGTGAGGTATTTAAAATCGGTTGCAATCCAAATTCCAGCCAGGCTAACAGTATTTCACGCATTTCAAGTTCCGCTTCTGGAACATCTTTACAAGAAAGGACTCGTCCTTTGGGAGGGGGTTTTATATAGTGGGTTGCTGTGGGCGAGTCGACATATTTATACATGAACATTTCCTAACCAGTGTAGCTTGAAAATAATCTAGGAGTTAACTCACGCAAATCAAATTAATAGGCCTATCACTAACTCGTTATTTGATAACCAGCAAGCCACCTGCAAGAAAATTTTGATTTCCAATTTTCTATCCTAACTTACCTTTTAGGACTGTTAAGTAGGGACAAAGCAATGATTGATATTACTCAGTTAGAAGAAATGTTCGACGGTGATAAGGAGCTTATTCAAGCACTGTTTATGGCCTATCTCGATGATCACGTACAAGCTGAGAAAAAAGTACAAGAGAAGGTCGACACGGGCGACTTTGAGCAGCTGTTTTTCTTGTCGCACACACTCTGTGGCACGCTTAATAACCTGTGTGAATCAGATATCACAGCAAATTTGAAGCAGCTTGAAGAGGCGGCTCGTGATGGTAATCTCTCAAGTCAGGAAGACTTAACCAAAGTACTCAGTGAACTGCCAAAGATAGAGCAACAGATGAACGAGTATCTCGCCTAACAGTCAAGTTGTAAGATACCAACCGCCCGTATGATACCAGCGGCAAAGTAGCAAACTACAATCAGGCTACTTTGCCAGGCAGCTTCGCAACACCTTACCCAACATCGGTACACTCATTGATAATGTGTCTTATCGATACAGCATCGAGGGCTTAACTTCAATTGACATAACCTCCTGTACAACACGACACCATTGTCTGGTTAAGTACGCTAGCTCGCGGTAACTCTTGGATAATGCATGGCGCTCAACCAATTCGAGATAGCGATAACACCAAGGAAGTAGAAAGTGGCCCAGCAAGTGTTTTACCACCTTAACATCGTAACGCAGCTCAAGAATTTGACTCACGGCAAATAGCATCAAGCCGAACTGATCTTCGGGGTCATCCACACCGGTATTGACTTCGATTCCGTAGTCTCTGAGAAACTGGCGATATTTGAGCGTGCTTATCCCGATCGGAGACTCACTCTGTTCAAGATACAGTGATCCCCAAGGCGGGGCGACCAAGATCTCCCCACCCTCAAACAACAAGAAAAAGTCTTGCTCTAGAGTATCAGGTAACTCTCTGTTGACGGTGTTAGACCAATCACTGAACACACTTCCACCCCGCTCAGACGCGTACGAGAGCGCACGAATTAGAGCCTGATTGTTGGCATCCGTTAGTGGATAGTAAAATAGCGACCCAAGTACTTTTGCCATGGTTTGTACACTGTCTAAATCGATATCTGTGTGTTGGGGCATGATCTTTCTTGTCTGCGGGTGATTTACTAAATTTAGTGTGAAAGCCGTTTTCCCGCCATTCCCAAATGAGCAACATCGCGCAGTTATAGTGTCAATCGTGGCTGGATAAAGTCGATAAATGCAGTAATTCGACGTGCAACGTTGGATGACTTGTAGTACACCGCATTGACAAGTTCGCGGCCAGTTTCGGTCATCTTTTGCTGCTCGAATAAGGCAACCAGCCTACCGGCTTGTATATCTTTCTTAACCATAAACCCCGACAAACACGCAATACCATTGCCATCTAACGCCATTTGACGCACGGTTTCTCCATTACTGGCGCTAAAGCAAGGGGTGATCATAACTCCTCCGTCGATTGGCCAATAGTTGAGGATCTTTACGTCAGAAAACCCAATCAATTGGTGTGCGGCCAGTTGATCGCTGTGATTAGGTGTATCCCAAGCCGCCAGATACTCAGGAGAGGCAACGATAAATAACTCACTTTTACCCAGTGCTCTTGCATGCAATGTAGAGTCCGTGAGCTTGCCGATACGAATCGCAATGTCAGTCCGCTTTTCAAGTAAGTCAACGAAACCCTCATTCGACGTCAACTCAAGCTCGATATCTGGATAGTCAGTCTTGAATGTCTTAATCAGAGGAACGAGTTGATGAAAAATGAAAGGACTCGCTGCATCGACTCTCAATCGGCCTTTTGGGGTAAGGCCTCGAGTCATTACCTCCTCTTCTGCCGCTTCGAGCTGCCCCAATGCCTGACGTATTTGCTCAATAAACTGCTGACCTTCTTCTGTCGGTTTCACTCGGCGTGTCGTGCGGTTCAATATTGTGACGCCTAATTGAGCCTCTATACGGCTTACCGCTCGTGATACCTTAGCAACTTGGATCTCCATCTGCTCTGCTGCAGCAGAAAACCCACCGCTATCGACGACGGTAAGTAATATCTCTAAATCATCTGAACGTGTTCTCATCACCTCTCCTCTTTTATTGCAAATATAACAAAGGTCATTTGTAATTTTTACTGTTTCTGACAAAAGAGGATCCAAGCATAATGCGCCCCGTTCACTTACACAACGAGATACTATTATGCCATTAGCACTCTTTGCTCTTACGCTCAGCGCGTTTGCCATCGGCACCACTGAGTTCGTTATTGTTGGTCTGATCCCTACTATGGCATCAGATCTAAATGTTTCACTGCCCTCTGCTGGGCTACTTGTCAGCCTTTACGCGCTTGGCGTAGCCATTGGCGCACCCGTTTTGACCGCTCTTACTGGTCGATGGCCCCGCAAGCGTGTCCTACTTGCCGTGATGAGCTTGTTTGTTCTGGGTAACCTGCTTGCTTGGCAGGCACCTAATTATACGACCTTGGTGGTCGCGCGAATCCTAACCGGGCTTGCACATGGTGTGTTCTTCTCGATAGGCTCAACCATCGCAACGGGTTTGGTTGCCAAAGAAAAAGCAGCAAGCGCAATCGCAATTATGTTTACTGGCCTGACTGTCGCCTTGGTAACCGGGGTGCCTCTAGGAACCTACATTGGACAGTCTTTCGGTTGGCAAGCTACTTTCTTGATCGTTGCTCTGCTTGGTCTAATAGCGCTTGTCGGTAGTGCTATCCTGGTACCAAGCAACCTAAAGCAGCCGCCAGCGACCAAGCTTGTTGATCAAATGAAGGTTCTAACCCAACCACGACTACTACTGGTTTACTTGATCACCGCTTTAGGTTACGGAGGCACGTTTACTGCCTTTACCTATCTTGCTCCGATTCTTGAGCAGGTTTCAGGGTTTGAATCGACTGCGATTGGCTTGATCATGTTGGTCTATGGTGTGTCGGTCGCCGTGGGTAATATCTGGGGTGGTAAGCTGGCTGATAAAGCGGGTCCAATTAAAGCACTAACTATCATTTTTACCTTGCTTGCGGCGATTTTGTTGATGTTTACCTTCACCGCTGGCAATAAAATTACCGCAGTAGCGACCATCTTGATTTGGGGAGCATTTGCTTTTGGTAATGTTCCTGGATTGCAGGTTTATGTGGTTAAGCTCGCTGAGAAATATGCACCCAATGCCGTTGATGTTGCATCGGGTCTGAATATCGCGGCGTTTAATGTCGGTATCGCACTTGGCTCCTGGGGCGGTGGTGTCATTGTTGCTGACGCTGGGCTAATGAATACCCCTTGGGTGGGCGCTCTCATTGTCGTCTTGGCTCTGGTACTAACACGAGTAAGTGGTGCCCTCGACAAACGCTCCGCGGCGACTGAAGTGGCAGCAAACGTTTCAGTGTAATCGCTTATACATCGTGAACAACTAGGTACAACAAAGGCGGGAAACTCCCCGCCTTTTCTAATGACAAGCTGAAGTGATTTTTACACTAACTGCCTAACATTCCGTAAATACACGCTCTTGAGGCCAACGGGCCTTAGGCAGGGCTGAGTTAAAATCTTGCTCCGAGTGATGACCCAATGCAACCAAAACCACAGACGTATAGCCTTGTTCGCGTAGGCCAAACTCCTGGTCGATTTTTTCTGCATCGAATCCTTCAATCGGCACGGCATCTAAGCCCAACGTTTTGGCACCCAACAATAAGGTACCCACATTCAGATAGACCTGTTTCTGCATCCAATGTTCGGCATCATTGAGCTCATTACGATGCAAGCCGACAAAATATTGTCTGCCTGCATTAACCGTTTGCTTAACCTCTTGGTTAGGATAGCGCCCTGCGTCTTCCTCAAGGTCAGAAAGTGCAGCTAAGTAATCGTCATCTATAGAGGTTTTAGCACAGAACACCACCACGTGCGAAGCCGCTTTGACCTTCGCATCATTAAATGCAAAACCCTCTTGCGTTCCTTTTGCAACTCTGGCCTTGCCTTCCTCTGTTCCTGCCAAAATAAAATGCCAAGGCTGAGAGTTAACACTTGATGCACTGAGTCGAATCAGCTCCTTTATTGCTTCCACCTGCTCGTTAGTTAACTTCTTTGTACTATCAAAGGCCTTAGTTGCATAACGGGACTTAGCAATATTTACGATTTCCACACGACTTCTCCTACTACATTCTCTATTAATTGTTCAGTTTCAGCGTAGGCTCAGTTCTAGCTATGCAGTGATCTGACTACAATTGGCTGGTCAAACGCTACCAACTAAGAATCAGAATAACTGCCTAGGCCACTATGCCTTGATCACCATGACTAGGTTACTATGCCCAACTCACTACACTCAATTCTCTTGTGCTAACACGGCGTCAACCTGAGAAACACGCGCCTCTGGAGAGTGGCTCGCTCCTCCAATAAGCAGATACAAGCTTGGAATCACGTACAGAGTTACTATCGTCGTCAATAGCATCCCACTAAAGATCACAATGCCGACTGCAAAACGTGTTTCTGAACCGGCACCTGTCGCCGCCAACATTGGAATAGAACCGAGCAGCGTCGTCAAAGCAGTCATAATGATCGGCCTTAGACGCTGCTCTGCCGCGTTGAGCACCGCTTGTTTTATCTCTTGACCTTGGTCACGCAACTGATTGGCAAATTCGACGATCAGAATACCGTTTTTGGTTGCCATGCCAATCAGCATCAGCATGCCAAGTTGTGAGTATAGGTTGAAGCTTCCATCGGCTTGGAGTATTCCGACCAAGCCACCAAGCAAACCTATCGGTACTGTTAACATCACTATGGTTGGGCTAGTGAAACTCTCGAATTGTGCCGCCAGAACTAAGTAGGACACAAAAAGCGCTAAAACAAAGATTAACCACACCTCACGCTGATTATCATAATAGTCTTTTGACTCTCCTGCATAGTCATAACTGTAACCTGGCGGTAACAATGGCGCGACTTGCTCCTCGAGAAACTCCAAGGCTTCTCCTAACGTAACACCGTCAACAAGGTTAGCCTTTAGGTTGATCGACTTCTTGCGTTGATAGTGAAATAAACCCCTTGCTGAGGCGACATCTTTAACCGCAACGAGCGTATCTAGCGAAATTAAATGACCATCATTAGAGCGAATATAAACCTTACTCAGATCGGCTGCTGAATTAAACTGGCTCTCATTGGCTTTAAGGTAAACATCGTACTCTTCTCCACCCTCTTCAAAACGAGTTTCAGTGGCACCGCCAAGAAAGACTTCTAGTGTTGATGCGATATCGCTCACGCTGACCCCTAGCTCACGTGCAACTTCACGGTTAACGGTCAAAAGCATCTCTGGCGTTGTCGGGTTATAATCGAGTTTGACGCCATCCATTTTGCCACTCTCTTTGGCAATTAGCTCAAGCTCCTGAGCAATCTCATAGATGGCGTCATGATCATCACCTTGCAAGACAAACTGCACCGGCTCACCCATTCCACCACCAAAACCTGGTTGATATGGATACACCTTCACATCCGTCACGTCATGGGTCAGCTCTTTGATTAAATTAACAACCTCGGTTGCGTTTAGGTCTCGTTCGCTCCAGTGTTTAAGACGAATGATAAAGAAGCCTTGGTGGTCTGCCCAAGTACCAAATGCAGGTGTTGAGTAATTCAGCGACGCAATCGGACCGTCACCTTGCGACAATGGCAGCAGCCGCTCGTTGATCTGCTCCATACTGCGCACCATTCGTTGATAACTGGTTGCCTCGATGCCACCGACATAAACGTTCACCGCTCCGCGATCCTCAACCGGGGCAAACTCATGCTTCTGCGCAAGATACGCATGGTACAGTCCGATCATACAAAGCAGCAGCACCACTATTGAGAACCAACGCCAACGCAACACATAAGTCAGTGAACTGCGATACACTACTTGCGCGAACTGAACCCCTTGATCAACCCGTGCACAAATTCGACTTGGTTTTTCTAATGGACGACTGAATAGTCTTTCACTTAGGACTGGACCCAGCGTCAGTGCCGCCACCGATGAGAAAGCCACGGCCGCCGATAAGATCACCGCAAATTCAGCAAACATATTACCCAACTTACCATCCAAGAAAATCAGGGGTAGAAAGGTCATGATCAAGACTAAGGTTGTGGCAATCACCGCAAAATTGAGCTCTTTGGTTCCCTTATACGCGGCGACCATGGCTGGTTCACCTTTACTCCGGTGACGAACGATATTTTCAACCACCACAATCGCATCATCTACCACCAGGCCAATCGCCAAGATCAGCGCCATTAAGG
Source organism: Vibrio sabulosilitoris (assembly GCF_055391395.1). NCBI lineage: Bacteria > Pseudomonadati > Pseudomonadota > Gammaproteobacteria > Vibrionales > Vibrionaceae > Vibrio > Vibrio sabulosilitoris. The sequence continues at coordinate 835,131 of NZ_AP029600.1, read as the reverse complement.
TGATCAAATTTATCGAGTAGCCACACAAATAGGCCACTGAGAAGGCAGAAATCAGCGACACGGGTACCGTAATCGCGGGAACGATGGTCGTCGATAAGCGGCCGAGAAAGAGATATAGAACCGATATCACCAGAACGGCGGTGATACCTAATGTCCAATATACCTCTTTGATCGCTTCGCGAATAAACACCGTGCTGTCATAATCCACCTCAAGCGACACGCCTTCTGGTAGGAAGTGCTGCAAAATTTCCAGCTCACGTTGAACAGCCTCAGATACCGTTAGTGGGTTGGCTTGGGACATCGCTACGATCCCAAGCCCCATACTGTCAACATTGTTGGCCTTAAAGGTCGTGGTATCTTTTTTGGAGCCAACATAGACATTAGCAATGTCCTTTAGCAGTACTGATTGACTATCGCGCTCGACAATCAATAACTGCTCAAAGTCCTCAACTTGTTGATACAATCGCTCAAGACGAACCACCACATTCATTGATTCATTACGAACATAACCAGCTGGTAACTGGAGGTTTTCTGCTCTTAACGCCCTTGTGACATCAGTCGTAGTCAGTTCACGTGCAGCAAGCTCGACAGGGTTAAGCTCAACATACAATACGCGCTCCATCACGCCAGAGGTATTGATGGTGCTCACGCCGGGCAGCAAACTCAGACGCTCGATCAATACCCTCTGCGCATAATCACTCAACTCGATCCGGTCATGTTTACTACTCGTAAGGTTGAGCCACATGAACGGGTCACCCTCACTGCTGTTTTTACGTACAATCGGCTCTTTAACATCGTCAGGTAGCCGCCATCGAGCACGCCCAACAGCATCACGCACGTCGCTAACCGCTTGGAGCATGTCATGCCCGGGCTTAAAGGTAATGTTTATACCAGACCAACCATCCCACGACGAAGAGCGGATGTAATCGATGCCATCAATACCACTGAGTTGATCTTCAATTGGCTTGGTGATCTGACTCTCTACAATCGATGAGGCACTGCCATGATAAGGGGTACCAACGGAGACCACGCTACTTTCGACATCGGGCATTTCGCGTACTGCGAGCATGCTTGCCCCAACAAGGCCAAAAAGGATGAATAGAATATTCAATACCACTGCCGACGTTGGTCGGTAGACGGCAAAATCTGAAAGTTTCATCTGTGTAATTAACCCTGTGCAGTGGTGCTTGAGCGCACGGTTTCTATAACTTCAACGCCTGCGCCATCACGAAGCTTTACGGTACCGCGATACACAATTTCCTCGCCCATATCGAGTCCAGAAATCACCTCAACCCTGTCACCAGTTCTCCCGCCGAGCGTTACCTCGCGTTGATGAGCAACCTCGTCTTGGATCACATACACATATCGGTTATGCCCTCGGTAAACGACTGACTGCAATGGAATGGTTACAACGTCCTCACCTTCCAGTACCAACTCGCCAGTCATTAAGCTACCGGGGGTCAGTTGGACAGACTGGTTATCAATCGTAAATTGTGCCTGAATATTTTGAGTTTGACTGCTCACTCGGCCATCCAAGCTGTCGAGTATCGCATTAATAGGGGTCGCACTCTCAACATGGGAGAGAGTGGTAGAATTGCCGGGAGTGATATATGGCAGATAGCTGGCAGGAATGGCAACGTTCAAGCGTAGTCGACTGGCATCATCCAAAGTCGTCAACTGTGTATCCGATGCCACGATTTGGCCAACGCTGATGTCAACCAGGCCTAACCGACCTGCAAACGGGGCGGTAACCCGACGGTCTTTGAGATTGGCCAGGGCAATTTCTAACTCCGCTTGTTGCATCTCTAATCGAGCATTAGCGGCATCAACATCTGCTTGAGTTACCGCGCCATTGGGTAATAGACGAATTAGTTTGTCATGATGACGCTGCAGTTCTCCTAAGTTCGCCTGCTCGCGTGTCACCGCCGCGCGCTCGAAACGATCATCTAGCAGAAATAGGAGTTGCCCCTTCTCCACACTTTGACCCGAAACGACTAAAACCTCATTGATTCGTCCGCGATTCTCAGGGGTGATAGAAATGGACTGATGGGCAAAGCTGTTACCAACAATATGGACAGTTCGAGTGAGCGTGCTAAGTTCAGCGAAGGTGGTATCTACCGTCAACCTCGTGACTGGAGATTCTTTCTGTACCTTCTGCTCAGAGGGCTGCAGAGAAAATGCCACCATGCCGCTGAGAGCTATGATGGCAGTAATTAATGCGATATTTTTCATTGCTAGCGATATCAAACTCAAGAATTGGACTGCTATTTTACTCAGTGATGCAATCTTAAATTGAAACTGAGTTCAAATTCTTGATATTTTCCCGCGTCTAATCACAAAAAATACGTTACCAGTTTTTACAACTGGCAAACATAACGTGACATAGTCACCCTATGACAAATTCGATGCTGCTATTAGAAGTAGACTCTAAAGCCAGCGCGTGCCTCAAGTTCTATTTCTAGGCCATCGAGGTAGATGCTCGGGCTTAAGTCTACATAAAAACCAAGTGGTCTAGCACCCAACTCAGCACCAATACCCGGTGCAATCGCTAATGATCGATTGTTACGGTCGACGTAATGACCGCCCAAGAACAAGTACAAAGGGGTATTATTGACGCCGAAGAGCTTATTAGCACCGATACCAAAGTTATCGTCTAGGCTAACATTAACTCTCAAGTCATTGTGTTTTAGCTCAACGCCCCAGTACGGATCACCAACCATCATACCCACACCGGTTGCAGCCACTGAGCTAAAGCTAACCGTCAAAGCAACTAACGCTAGAATACACTTTTTATAAAACACTCTGCTTTCCTCACAATTGCAAAGCGCGTAACCTAGCAAAACAGGCTGTAAAAAGCCTGAAAACGAGGTGGATTTTACCTAAAACTCACAATTTAGAGTAAAAGGCACCCACCTCTTTAAGCGGTACTTACATTGGGTCGTCGACCCCTTGATTGCCGTCTCGATAAGTCAATCTTACCTGTCAGCTCATTAACGCTGAGTGGTTGACTAAAATAGTAGCCTTGTTGGTAGTGCGCTCCTGCCGCGCGGAGAAACTCAGCTTGGGCCTGTGTCTCAACACCCTCGGCAACGATTTCAACACCAAGGCGATGACCTAGGTCGATAATCGCTTCCAGTACAGGGCTGTTGACCGCGTCTAAGCCAATGCTATCAACAAAGCACTTATCAACTTTTAAGACGTCAAAGTGAACTTGCTGGATAACTGAAAGTGCAGTGTGCCCTGTACCAAAATCATCCAGAGATACCTTGATTCCCGCCTCTTTTAGCTTGGTCAGCGAGTGACGAGCTCTTTCATCAAGAAATTGCCTTTCGGTGACTTCAACGCACAGTGATAGGCCGGTTGATGTCATTGCATGATGCGCAGATAAAATCTTGCCCAAATGGCGAGGCTGATGCAGATAGTTAGGGGGGATATTGACCGCTACATACTCAAAAGGTTGATTGGTTAACCTACTTAAGTCGTGCTGAACACGCGCCAGAACGAAATCGGTCAATTGCGCGACCAGCCCATATTGCTCAGCAAGTGGGATAAAAATCTCTGGGCTTATCGCTCCAGTATGTGGATGAACCCAACGTATTAGTGCTTCAGCACCGACAACTTCACAGCGCTCGCTCGAAATGATTGGCTGATAGACGAGATAGAGCTCTTCACGCTCAAGACCGCGTCTTAGGTCATCAACGACTGAGTTGCGTTGCTCGAAAGCCCGGCGACAAAGGGTCAAAACAAAGGAAATCAGCAATGATAACAATATTGCTTGAGTCATAATGTACACGAGCATATGACGGACAAATGCGGGTTTGGCTTCGACAATTATTTGATAAGTATATTGAGATGAGTCAATCAATACGTGGATTAACTCCGAATCAAAGTGGGCATACTCTGGATAGGTTTGATGGCCAACTCGGAATTTGAGTGCGTGAATTCGATCACTGATCCCCTCGCCGATATTGCGGTTCAAATAGTCTCTATCAATAATGGAAAATACCCCACTAGTCGGATCGTCCTCTCCGGTATTAACAATAATGAGTGTTCTTTGTGATGGATCCGCTCCGCGGTTATGCAAATACTCACCAGACTTCACACCTTTGTTTCCAAACAGATGGGTCAAGTCTGCATGTGTTTTACCTAGCCTTGACGAGCAAATCACAACCCCTTTTTCAACCAGTAACATCTCACGAAAGGTGCTATCAACAAACAACTCATCTCTGAAGTCATGGCAATCTAAATCACGAGTCATCACCTGATTGTGCTCGAAATAGACCTCATCAATCACACTATCTACGCGATCAACAAAACCATTACCAAACTGCTCCAGGGATTCATTGACTTTGGCAAACGCCACCCAAGTGGCAAAAGGAAGAATAACAACCAATGGCGATAGCACTATCAACAACATGGCTTTGGCTTGTGGTGTGATTTTGAATATAGTGCTCATCGTCTCTCAGTGAAGTACAAGTTTTCATTTAGTGACGGTTTGAATCATTACGACCAACACGACTGCCGCATTGAATCCGCATCAACGCCCTTGAGCCGATTCGGCCCTTGGTTACAGCATAACAGTATATACCCAAGTAATCCCAAGATGCAGAGTTGGCAAGATATGCTTGATTGTCAGTCAGAGGGGAGCGTCAAGATTTGGTCGCTCCCAATGAGTTTAGTGAACACAAGTTGCCAGCCACATAAACTCGGCATACCTTTTAAGCGACACCCTTGGCGTACTGTAAACTGGTGGTATTGTCGATCATACCAGTAATCTGTTGCTGAGTTTGCTGTCCACTCAGTGCGATTTTGAATCCTTCTATCAATTGAGCATCGTCAACCTGAACACGCGTCTCAGTCTTAATTGGTCTCAGGTCGACTACAAAATGGGTGAACAAGCCACCAAGCTGCTCAATAGCATCGAGATGTAATGTGTTTTTGTCAGCATACAGTCTGTTGAAACTTCCTTTTTGCTTGTCGATCACATAGGGATTATCGCGCAAGTTGAGGATGGATGTATGCTTCGAACAGCGCTTTAAACACCCCCGATTCATGCGTTGTTTCTTACACCCAACACTTTGCATAAACAGGCAGTGACGGCTAGTTAACAACATCATTGGTTGATAGAGGGTATAGTAGAGTTCAAAGCCTTCAGGGCGAACTACTCTTTTCATTTGCTTGTAACTAAGCTCAGAGGAGATAACCGCACCGCCACCACCAAGCTCCTGTTTGATGCATCTTAGGGCAAACGAGTTAGCAATATTCAAATGCTGACCAGCAACCCAATCCACTTGATACTCTTTCGCGGCCTGCGCTACCCCGAGGTTATCTGTCACCAACTTGCGACCAATAAGCCTCTTAACTAACTGCTTAGCCGCTTGATAGTGCTCACCGATCAAAATCGCCGGAAAAACTGGAATGATAGAGGTATGTTTAGCTAAGATCTCTTCAATCTGTTGGTAATAGTCAGCGAGCGCATCTGGTAAATGGTAGAAAAACAGTACATCGCTGTGCTGCTCGACTAAAGTGAGTTGCTCCGGGGTCGAGATTGATACCACCAGCTGAGGCTCGCAATCACCAGACAAGTTAGCATCAGGCTTTGGCATGGCAAAGTCCTTCAGTTCAATCGAACCCTTCAGGCTTCTCTTGCTCGAGGGAGCCACCATCATATCACGCGTTCTACGCTCAACGTTCTGGATAATTGATGTTTTTTGATCGTACAGCGCCTGCTTCACACGCTGGACATCCTCCGTTTCAATCGCATTTGCTCGTTGACTAAAGTATAGCGGTGCATGGTCACGTGGGTTATCAATATACATTGCGTTATTGATGTCACCCTTTAAATAACCATCTGAGAAATCACGATTAAATACCGTATAGAGTGGCTCAATATCGGTTAACAATTCACCCGTTTGACAAAATTTATCAATCTGTTTACGCCAACTATCGACGACAGTGTACACATAATGGGGCTTCTTGATCCGTCCTTCAACTTTCAATGAGTGCACGCCTGCTTTTGCAAGCTCTGCCATGTCTAAATAAGCGGAGTTGTCTTTGAGGTTAAGGGGGAAGTCCTTGCCACTCTCAGTTCGCTGATACTGTTCACGACAGGGCTGACTGCAACGACCACGGTTGCCTGAGGCGCCATTACGTGCTGAGCTAATGTAACAAAGCCCCGAAAAACCGATGCAATAAGAGCCATGGACAAAAACTTCCATCAGCACATTGTGTTGATGGCCAAACTGAGCCAAATGAGAAATTTCATCGATATTTAGCTCACGTGATAGGTTGACGCGACTTGCCCCCAAATTTCCCAACAACAGTATCTGTCCCTCGTTGTGGGTATTCATTTGAGTCGAGGCGTGCATATCCAGCTGGGGAAAATGGTGCTTGAGAATATAGGCGAGCCCCAGGTCTTGAACGATTATCCCATCAACCTTAGTCTCAACCAGTTGTTGCAGCAGGCGCACAACCGCCGGGATTTCACTCTCTAATACGACAATATTGAGGGTAAGAAAGATCTTGCAGTCATGACGATGGGCCAGCTCAAGTACACTGTCGAGAACATCGAGAGTAATATTCGTGGCTCGATTACGTGCATTGAATCGGTCTAATCCGCAATAGATTGCATCAGCGCCGGCAGCGATGGCTGCTTTAATCGAATCAAGATCGCCACCAGGGGCCAGAAGTTCAAATTGCTGTTTACTGTACACCGTCAAAGCCTACTGTTGTATGAACACAAAAGCCCGGCATTGTAGCGATCTCACTTGCAAATATCGAGGAATAGTTGTCGATGAACAATTATGTTTTATCAGGGGGCTGTACTTGAACTTCCTCAAAGGCTGCGCTCGCCCTCAGAATTTCATCGTTCGTGTAACAGCCAGTACGGCGAGAGATATTTTTCAGGATAAAAAGAGGGCAATAGTGTTAAGTTGGCTTTTATACCCCAAAGAACTATGAATGTCGCACTTATTTTCTGAAATCAGGCATGACTCGTTAACAATACCAAAGACGACATTCATGTAGGGTTTTTCCAACGTTCTCGTACCTCAGACGCTGAAATACCCATGATTTTTTTAAAGTTTCGACAAAATACCGAAGATGATGAGTAGCCCACACTCATAGATATGCTGCAAATTGAAGCATTTGTGGTAATTAATTGTGAGTAAGCATCAGATACTCTGAGTTGATTCACATACTCCCTAACAGTCAAACCTGTTACTTTCCTAAACCTTCGACAAAACGATGACACGTCCATATTAACCAAGCATGCGAGCTCTACTGTTGTTACATTCTCTCGGTAATTATCACCAATCCACTCAAATATTGGGCTAATCCTAGAGACATTGAAGTCAAAACTAGCGTTCTCCCGGATGATATGCTCACTAAAATCACTAGCAATATACTTGAGGATGAAAAGAAGACTATGCCAAAGATCGATACCTTTGCTATAAATCGCATTATCAAGGTGATACTCTAGTTCAGCGCATTCAGTATTCTTTATATAGACACACGAGGTTGTCACTAATAACTTGTTAAGGAAGCTAAAATTAGGCAACTTCATCATCTCGTTACTAAACAGCTTTGGAGAAAATTGAATTAATTTTGACCTCGACCAAGAGCTATTGGCGTTACTGAGAAATCGATGAGGCAAGTTAGATGATATGAATATTAAGTCATTCGGCCTGTAAGGGATAACCTCATTGCCAGATATAAGAGAGCCCTCGCCTTCTTTTATATGTATGACTTCAATTAACTCATGAAAATGGTACGGGTTGTCGAAGCGGTATTCAGAGAAGTATATTGCTCTGAGCGTTTTGTACTCAGAATCAAAGAATTCCGTTTGTGCATCCATGACCTATCCCCTTTTGCTAACTTGCGTGGTGTGTGAGTCTGTTCACAAAATCTCATGCTCGTCAATTAGCGTCAATTAACAGCATGTTAGTAGCAATAATTTGATCTCTCATTAGCTTACTCTTTGAGGCATATCATTCAAATAGCAAAGTCAATGAGAATACAGAATGTGTGATAACGACTATACAAGATCAATTGAACCCCGTGACTTTCTTCAATTTTGGCAGGTAGCAAAGGAGAATGTTGACGTATTGGGAGGTAGTTTTTCTCTTCAAGAGTCAGGTTTTAAGCACCCTACTCATCAATGCCTAGAACTCATCTATAAAGGCATCGATGATGCGACTATCTATGCTAAGTATCTTAAGCACCATTCAAGTACTATAAAACCAAGCCCAACAATCTTTGTTTTCCATGGATATGGAGAAGCCTCACCTCCTTGGTTTAGGCTTTTGAGCTGGGCGTCTGCTGGATATTCTGTTATTGCTATGGACGTGCGAGGTCAATTAGGAAGGTCGTTAACCGGCAATGGTATTTCGGGAACTAATGTCCATGGTCAATTAATGGCAGGGATAGGTTTAGATACGGACCAACTTCATTTCACAAAAGTATATCAAGATGTGTATCAGCTTATTTCTATCGTGAGCAAAATGGAAGAGGTTGATAGTGATAATCTTTTTACTTACGGTGCATCTCAAGGTGGAGCTTTATCAATAGTAGCGTCAGTTTTATCTAAAAAAATCAAGAAAACGGTCGCAATACACCCTTTTCTATCTAATTTTCCACTAGCCATCAGCATGGGATTAGTTGATTCACCTTACTTTGAAATCAATAAATATTTCAAATTCAAGGATCCCTCTTTCATTTCGAGAGATGCCGTCCTAGAACAGTTAAGTTACATTGATGTCCAACATTTCGCTAAATACCTTGATAATAGTTTCCTCGGAGCCTTAACAATGAAAGATAACATTTGTCCTCCTGAAACACAGCTTAGCACCTTCAATAATATTAACTGTCAACGTGAAATATTAACTTACCCCGAACATAGTCACGAAGACATAAAGTGCTTTGAAGACATAGCCTTTAGTTTTTTCATGAATTAGGAGTTAATACATAGTATGCAAGTAATTATATTTTTATTCATTACACTATCCATAGCTGCTTTTACTTATATCAAATGTCGGAATGCTCCGAGAAAAGATAATGACAAGCAGGAATATTTCCTAGCTGGTGGAAGCTTGCCGTGGTTCTACGTTGCTGGATCGATCATGCTGACTAACATTAGTACTGAGCAAATTGTTGGTATGAACGGTGCTCAGATGCTGTTAGTTGCTTGGTGGGAAATTGCAGCTGCAGCCGGATTAATAATTTTAGCCAGATGGATAATCCCCATCTACTTTAAGTACAAGTGTACGACAACAGTAGAGATTCTTGAGCATAAATTTAAGAGCAAAACACTAAGAGCAACGGTTTCAACGCTCTTTTTAATTGGCTATGTATTTATTCTTCTTCCAACAGTCTTGTACACGGGCTCATTATTTTTGAAGTCAATGTTTAATTTAGATTATAGTATCATTTCGATAGCAATAGTCATTTCAATTATTGGGTCATTGTATGCTATCTATGGTGGTTTAAGAGCAATAGCGGTATCTGACTCCTTTAATGGAATCGGGCTGCTTGTCATGGGATTAGTGGTGACTATATTAAGCTTAAATGCTATCGATTTTGACTTTTCCGGCATACCAGCCGATAGAATGACACTGATTGGTAGCAATCAGTCCCCCATTCCTTGGCATACATTACTGACTGGAATGATTTTCATCCAAATTTTTTATTGGGGTACTAATATGGTTATCACCCAGCGAGCTTTAGGTGCAAAAAGTATAAAAGAGGCGCAAAAGGGTATTTATGCAGCTGCAATACTTAAAGTACTTATTCCATTTATTGTGGTTATGCCAGGTATCATATCGTTTAAGCTCTATGGACCAATTGGGGATGTATCTTATGGCAGACTAGTTGGGGATCTTTTACCTAATTATCTTAGTGGCGCTTTTGCGGCAGTCATGCTTGGTGCCATTTTGAGTACTTTTAACAGTACATTAAACTCTTCAGCCGCTTTATACTATTGCGATATTCATGAAGTTTTCATCAATCATCGGGCCAACATCAAAAAGGTCAGTACAATTTTTTCTGTTATCATCGCACTTATTGCTTTGTGTCTTGTTCCTGTCTTTCAAAGTGCAGAGTCTATCATCGCAATGCTGCAACAAATGAGCGGCTTGTATAGCATGCCAGTCCTTTCTGCGTTCTTGATGGCCTTATGTTGGCGTAATATTGATGCAAGAGCAGTTATTATAGGCCTTATTGCAGGCACACTCCTTTATGCAGTATTTACTTTTGTTTGGTCACCTCTTCATTATATCCATCTTATGTTTATTACAATGTGCTTTTGTATGTTAACTTCGATTGTCTGTAGCCGAGTAATTTATAACTCAAATGTGGAACTTATCTTAACTAAATCTTCAAACAAACCTGCAATTGACGCTATACCCAAGTGACCTCAAGATGCAGGATTCAGAGCCAATATACAGGCTCATATCAAGGAAAATGGCTGCAGAAATGGCATCCCCCTTTCAAAGTCATTTGACGCGGAGATGAGCCTGTATATTGGCTCCCTCGGGCGAGATTTGCTTGGCTGGCCGCCAGCCAAGCAAATCTCGCTGAAACTGCATCTTGGGGTTACTTGGGTATACATAAGTCTCTACACCTATTGTTAGTAATCGCACCATGCGAATAGTGGTGCGGTTATGTCCCATGTAAACAAAATACCTAAACATCAACTATAAGTAGCCCTATGAGCTCAAAGTGACTTTGATTCGCTATGTGCTAGGAAGTATTTGAGAACGTTCTCAACTATCGACAAACGAATTATTGGCTTGTTGAAATACGCCAATACCATCTATCGCTTCGGCCAAGCGTTCCTTCTTTATTGGTTTGTGAATATAGCCGGCCACACCAGCCTGGATAAACTGCTGCTTGGTCTCTTCAAACCCATCAGCCGTGCAGACAATAATCGGTATCGCAAGCTTAAGCTCGCCTAATATCCAGGGCGACCGCATGAGTGTCTAGTTTTTCACCGCCAGATTAAAACCAGCACTTAATACCGCCTCTAGCATGGCTGTATTCATCATACATCGCTTCTGTTTCCCAACAATACTTAACTTGGTTGGTTCTGCTCGCAGCATATTCAAGCTCATATGGCGTAAGCAAGATAGATTCTCTGCGCCGTTCTCTTTGTATATCTGACACGCGTCTTCATTCATACTCACATCAAGCACCCAATGCATTGACTCTATACCCCAATGTTCTCTGACTGCTGTCGCTGCTTGCTCGGCGCTAAGCTCTTTGGAGCTGATGTAGTAACGATACTCTAGGCCTATTGCTTTTCCTTTCTCAAAGCGGAAGTTTTCAACCATAACAATGCTCTTCAAGCCTTTCCAACGAGAGAAGTTACCTTCAAGTTTGGCACTGTCAAATACATAGCATTGGCGAGACTCTATACGCCCATGCCCGTCTTCAAGCACAATGTCTTCTGCCACAGTTGCTCGCTCAGTTGAGAACGCTTTTTCTATCGCTTGTCGAAGTTTTCCTTGGTTGCACTTCACTGCAAGCAAGTAGTCCCCTCCTTGTTCTACAATGACTTTGGCTATCTTGGTTTGACAGGCCATTGCATCAATGGTGACGAGAGCCCCCTTGATATCGAGCATCTTTATCAGCTCTGGGATTGCCGTTATTTCATTGCTTTTTTGCTCGGTTTTTAGCTGTCCCAATACGAGCTTATTTGATGAGGCATAGGCGCTGATCATGTGAATAGTGCTTGCTCTGTCTTCGCGATTGTAGGAGCCGCGAAGCGTTTTGCCATCTATCGCAATGACTTGGCCGTCGGTGAGTGTATGTATCGACGATATCCAGCTAACGAAGCACTTATGGAATTGCTCAGGTTCAATCGTAGATATTATGCGGGCAATCGTGTCATCGGCAGGAATCCCATTCAAAAAGAGCTCATTGCGTTTAAACCAATCATGGTGTCCGAGAATGTATTCACGAATATCAAACCAGCCTTTTGCACCAGCTATCACGGCACATAGCGAGCCAAAAAGAACTTCAAACAAGCAGTAAGTTACCTTTGCTCCTTGGCGTTGGTCGGTCATCGTTTGGAAATGTTCTTTGAAGTGGTCAATGTGCATCGTATGCTCCCTAAAAAGGGAGTATATGATCACAGGTAGATGTGATCGTCAAATCGATCGTTATTTTGATTATAAAACGTTCACGATCTCACCCTGGCCTAATATCACCTTAGTCGCTTCAAGCCCGGTCATATTTGGCATATGGTGGTCCATCAAAATCAGGTCAAAAGATTGCTGCTTCACCCGTTCGACCGCTTTTTGCCCATCCACCGCGACCTCACAAGTATGGCCGAGATCTTTACACAGTTTTTTCGCCACCATGGCGTTTACCTTGTTATCTTCAGCAATTAAAACATTTAAGCTCTGAGGGGGACTTTGTGTGATTTCCGCATCTGCAGACTGCTTTGTCTCCATAACGGCTAAACGTGATTCTAGGGGAATCTTAACCCAAAAGTGACTGCCCTCACCTTCACAACTGTCAAAACCTTTAGTCCCATTCATACCAGCGACCAGCTTGTCGACAATCGCCAAGCCCAGTCCGGTTCCGCCATACTGTCGCGATATACCACTATCGCTCTGAACGAAAGGGTCAAAGATACTTGGCTGGCTCTCAATCGGAATCCCAATCCCGGTATCGATTACCTCAATCTTTAGCTCACCCGAATCAAACCCAAGGTTGAAAACCACCTCGCCGTGTTGAGTAAACTTAGCGGCATTGCTGACTAGATTGTAAATTATTTGCCGTAGTCTCGACTCATCACCCAACAGCTCTACTGCAGGGCTAATCGCGTTATTCACCGTGAGTCGGATCCCCTTTGCATCACAGACTGGTTTGTAAGTCGCGACGATGGGATTAATTAACTCGGTCAAACTAAACGGCTCTTCGACATACTCAATCATATCTTTATCTGACTTAGAGAAGTCCAATATATCATTTAGTATGGTGACGAAATGGGTGCCGCTCTCGACAATCGTCGAGAGCATCTCACGCTGTTGAGGGTTGTTGATCTGACTAGTCAAAATTTGAGTCATGCCAAGGACACCGTTCATTGGTGTACGTAGTTCATGACTCATAGTGGCTAAGAACATACTTTTCGCATCACTCGCCGCCTCGGCTTGCTTTCGTGCGATTTCCAGCTGTTTATTGGTTCGCTGCTCACGCACATAACTACGATAGAGAAAACGATAAAACAATATGCCAGTACAGATAATCGCGACGAGACCACCGAGTATCATTCCAAATAGTGATTGGTTGATTCTGTATATATAGTAGTTCTCTGTGAGATGTATATAGGAGAAAGTCTCTGCTGTCAGCAACTGAGAAACAATCTGTTGTCGTTGGGCAATCAGGTCATAGTAATTATCGGCATAGATGGATAATGGAGCGGAGCGCCCTTCGTTGGGTTTAACCCCACCCGTTCCGAGTAGGTCGGCAATAACATTGGCTAATTGTTGTTTGGTGTAGTTATCAATGTTTTGTGTAAGCGAGTTAGGTACAGCTTGTTGAGCAAACTGCAGCGCTACCTCGACACGAATTAGCTGCTCCAATCGACTAATCACCTGCTTGGATTTTGAATAGAATTCTTGTCGATAGCGTTCATCTTGCGGATTTAAGGCAGCAAGATATATCGGCTGCGTAGAGTCGAGTTTCAATGCATCGATATCAATATCGAACTGATTCAGGCTATAGGTTAAATCACTCGCAGCCCTATTCGAGTTGAGCTGAAACGCCAAAAACTCACTGTTAAGTTCAACCAGTCTGTGGCCTAGTTTGTTGACGACCACCAGATTACTGTCCAACAGCTGCAACTTATAGTACGACCACGCGCTCGCGCCCGCAGCGAGTACGAAAATGACAACCAGAATACTGTTATAAAAGATGAACTTTCTAATTTTCATTTTCGAGCTGCCCTAATATTGTCGGCCGAGGAGTCTCTAAGCTTTGCAAAAATGCGGCAATCTCAGCGATAGATTGCTCATTGAGTTCCTGGCCTAGTTGAACTTTGGCCATGATATATATCGCTGACTTAAGCTCCATCACCTTACCATCGTGAAAATATGGTGCGGTAATAGTGACATTGCGTAAGCTTGGGACACGAAAGACTGAATGGTCAATCTCTTCACCCGTAATTGCCTCTCGGCCTACGTCTAAGGTCGCCTCTGTATCGATATAGTAGCCAAATTTCTGATAGATACTGCCACCAACATTGGGACCTTGATGACAAAGGATGCAGCCACGAGAGTTAAACTGCTCCCACCCGGCCAACTCAACGGCGGTCAATGCATCGTCTTGACCAGCAAGGAACTGGTCAAACCGTGAAGGGGGGGTGATCAATTGTGACTGAAAGTAACTCAGTGCCTGTTTAACCCCATGCTCACCAATATCCTCCACGCCCGCTTGGGCAAAAAGAGTGGGGTAATCTGGGTGCTGGCGCAAATAACTCTCAATCTCAGGCCAGCTGTTATCCATTTCTAGCGGATTATGAATTGGGCCATCCACCTGGGCCTCAAGTGTATTTGACCGTCCATCCCAAAAAAAACGCGTGTTAAGCGACACGTTAAATACCGTTGGCGAATTCCGCTCCCCCAGCCCACCAACTCCAACAGACAAGGGAATAAGATCCGCTCCATTGCTCGCCAAATCATGACAGCTATTACAGCTTATTTGGCCATTAGAAGAGAGGTTTGGATCGTTAAATAGTTTCCACCCAAGCCGTGCTAAGGGTTGATTAGAGTTGACCACCTCCGGTAACGGGAAGACCAGCTTGCTACGAGAAACTGGCAATGGAACACGCTCATCTGCAGAATGCTGGTGAGAGTGAGAATCATGATGATGGTTTTCGTTATGACCATGCTCATCAAACCGATGGTCTTCACAACCGATGATTAGCACACCCATTAGCGTGCTACAAATTACTGACCGTTTGACCATAGTCACTCCCATACGTAGTGCAGCTGGCTGCCCCCATCAGCAGCCAAGTCACCCTCTGACAACAGAGGTGGGCATATCACCCACCTCTTGCTTCAAGTGCTAACTCATTAGAATGAGTTGTTATCGAAGTCATTTTCCAAGTTGCCGCCTCCTTGTTGATCGTTATCGAAGCTGCCAGAGTCGTCAGTAAAGTCGACGCCAGCATCACCGCCGCCAGCATTGGTCCAGTCACCGCCGCCTGCATCACCACTATCCATCTGACCAGCATTTGGATCTTGCTGCTGCGATGCCGTCATTGCGTGC
Source organism: Vibrio sabulosilitoris (assembly GCF_055391395.1). Lineage (NCBI taxonomy): Bacteria > Pseudomonadati > Pseudomonadota > Gammaproteobacteria > Vibrionales > Vibrionaceae > Vibrio > Vibrio sabulosilitoris. The sequence goes on along the minus strand of NZ_AP029600.1, from coordinate 819,858 downwards.
TGATCATCGACCTCTAGCTCAACCGATGCCTGAGCACCATCAACCTGACCACCCAAATCATCGAAGCCTTGGAAGCCAACATCCACCGTGCCTTCATAGCCATCCGGCAATTCAACACTGACTGGCTGCGACAAGTCGCCACTGATGGTGTAAGTGCCGTCACCACTGTCGAGCGCACCACTGACATTCGAGCCGTCCGGTAAGCCACTCATCTCGACGTGATCGACATCATCATTGCCACTGACCTCATCTGGAATCGCGATATTGATGGTATCACCTGGCGCTGCAGTCACATCGGGCTCAGCCTCTTCATCACCAGCTGCTTCTGCTGCCGCTTCTTCTACCACTGGTGCCTCTTGCTCGGCTGCTGCAGCTTCGACTTCGACAGACTCTTGCTCTGTTTCTGCCGCCGCTGACGCCTCACCGCCAGTATCAACTTGCACCGTTAACGCATGCTCTTCGACGTTGCCATTATCGTTAACCTCAACCGCCATTGGTATTTCGCCATTGAAGTCATCGTTCGGCCAGAAGGTCCACTCATTCTCACCGGACTCAACGAAGAAACCGACGTCCCCTTGGTCAGTTACATCCATCACCTCTGCCGATGGGCTTAGGTCAAGCTCGCTAAGCAGTTGCTCTTCGCTAAAGGCAATCGAGCCGTCTTCAGCTTGAACATACTCATCGCTCACCTCACTTGGGCCTTGCAGGTTAACGTTGAAGTGGCTTTCGATGCGGTTTTCACCATCGGTGGCGATAAACCCAATCTCAACTGGCCCTTCGTAACCTTCTGCAGGTGTGAACTGGTAGTTACCCTCGTTATCACTTTCGACCATGCCTCGGCCTTCCATGATGCTCACAGACTCAATCGACAGCGAGTCGCCTTCAGCATCGGAAAGGTTGGCCAGCATATCTTCATCGGTAAACTCAAGCGTCGAACCTGGTTCAAGGTCGGTGGTGGTCACCGTCTCAACCTGTGGCGCCTCATTGGCCGCTTCACCTGGTTCATTGACCACGATGCCAGTTTGCTCATCATGCAATACACCGTCTTTATCGATGACGTAGGCAATGTCCACTTCACCAGTAAAGCCAGGAGCTGGATTAAACGTCCAGGTTCCATCGCCATTATCAACGATCTCACCTTGGCTGCGGTCAGTTAGGTGAACCATCTTAACTTCGTCACCGGCATCCACATCGACGTTCTCAGCAATTGCCATCAGATCATCAGCAGTCAGTAGGATTGACTCACCGGCAACCATCTCGAAATCACCTGAATCGATGCCATCCTCGAAGGCTTCTGGTTCATCACCATAATCGACAGTGGTCGCCGATACGGTGACAAAGAAGTTACCCGAGAAGTCATCCGGTGGGGTGATTTGTAGATCCGACATATCCCACTCGGTAATATCGATGTATTGATCTGGCGAGGTGATAATAATCGTGTTCTCACCATCCGATACCTCGAATCCTACTGGGAAGCCAGTCATCACTAAGTTACTGAGCGTCTCTGAATCATCAATCAAGTCAACATTCAGACCTAAGTGACCCGTGCTGTCTTCGCCAATCACCAATGGACCATCATGGTCGGTGGTGATCACGGCGCCATCCGCTACTGGGCGAACAAACACAGGTACATCAAGTGCCGTTTCAAACTCACCATCGCTAACCACAACTTGCATATCCGCAAGGCCTGCAAAGTCACCGGTTGGCGTGAAGGTCCAAGTACCATCGCCGTTGTCGGTGATGGCGCCGCCATCTTCATCTTCTGGCATGATGATGCGCGATACCACCAAGTTCTCGCTATCAATATCATCAAACAGGTTCATCAGGTCGCCAGCATCGAAGGTGAATGCACCATCTTCATCGGTGGCCATAAAGGCGTTACCGTTATTAAACGGTGCATCGTTGACCGGAATAACATCAACGTTCATTGCCCCTTCAACCGACTCAGTGCCATCTGTGATGGTGTACGCCAACTCAACCAGACCGTTATAATCTTGCGCAGTCACTAAGTGGAACATACCGTCTGGCTGCTGAGTAATGGTTGCATTCGCTGGTGCACGTACCGATAGATTTTCAAGCGAGATATTGTCGCTATCCATGTCGGTAACTTGACTGGTGATAAAGCTTGGGTCGATGACCATTAACTGGTCTTCCTCACCAATCATCTCAACCATAGGTGCATCAGGCGTATCGTTCACCGCGGCGATATCGATGTTGCCCGATACCGTGGTGGTGAGGTCACCATCGCTGACCTCAAACTCCATTGGCACATCGCCATTAAAGTTCTCGGTTGGTGTGAATGACCAGGTACCATCACCGTTATCGAGTAGCTCCCCGAACTCCTCATCGATTCTCAAGTCAATCGCACTGAGCTCATCGATGGTGTTATCCACGTCTGTTGCTTGAGCCAGCAGCATATCTTGAGTGATCAGTATTGTGGTGTCTTCTGTGCCTTGAAGCTCGATGTCCTCTGACTCTGGTGCATCGTTCACCGGAACAAACTCAAGGTTCGCCTGGGTATCGACTACCTCAACACCGTCAGTCACTTGGTAATCGAGGGTAACATCACCGTTGAAGTCTTGTGCCGGGGTGAACTCGAAGAAGCGATCCACTTCGGTATCACCGCTGACATCCAGCTCAACACTGCCAGACTGATCAACAATCTCACCGTTTTGCACCTGGATATCCAGCGCAAGGTCATCCGAGGCTTCGCTGATTGGGGTGCCATCCAAGATGGCCTCTTCATCAACACGCTCATAGGCCATGGTGAAGCCCGACAACTCGACGTTCGCAAGACCACTATCATCGAGCGAATCCGCTGCTTGACCAATGGTTGGCTGAATGCCAGCTGGCATCACGATACCCGGTTCAACCGCTTCGGTTCCGACTAGCTCACCATTGTCGTACAGACTTACAGAACCGTCTTCACTGCTCCAAGTCAGCACGATATCGTGACTATTACCATCGTTGAGGTCGATACCATCAAACATTACGTTATCTTGACCATTGAGGTCGAGGCCAATACCTCCATCCTCGTTGCGCACGTAAATTGACAGTCCTGCACCTTCAGAGTCACCAGACATCAGGGTTTCAACGTTGCCTTCGTGCTCACCAGTCGAGGTGTATTCGAACTGAATTGAGAACTCATCGTGCTCTTCAAGTTGATCCTCTATCTGGATTTCACCCGAGCCATCTGCACCGAACTGAATAGTACCAGTATCCGCGATTGAGCCATCGTCACCTGTGTATTGAACGTTAATGACATCGAGATCATCACCGTCGATATCAGATGCATTCTCCAACAACTCTTCTGGTGTAATGCGCATCACCGTATCTTCAACGCCGCTGAAGTCGGTTTCACCAGCAACTGGGACGTCATTGGCTGGGTCAACCGTCAAGTCAACGCCAACCTGAACGGTGGCACCATCGTTGTCGATCAGGTCAAACTGAAGGTCAATCTCACCGTTGAAGTTCTCATCTGGTGTGATGGTAAAGCTGCCGTCCTGATTCTCGACTACGGTCGCATTGCCTGCTGCCGTTAAGTTGGTTGCTTCAAGATCAGTACTGTCGATATCGGATGCTTGCGCCAGCAGTTGTTCTTGACTCAAGGTAATTGAGCCATCCTCGGTGACGGTGTAAGCCAAATCACCAGAGACAGGTGGATCATTGATTGGCAACACATCAATGCTGGCAGTGGCCTCCGCGGTCGCACCATCTTCATCGACAACGACCACCTCTAGTGATACCTCGCCGTTGAAGTTCTCATTCGGCGCGAAGCTAAAGGTGCCATCACCGTTGTCGGTCAAGATACCATCAGCGCCTGAGTAGTTGACACTATCTAGGCCCACTTCGCCCTCGATATCGCTAGATTGGGCTAGTAACTGGTCGGCCGTGAAGGTCAAGACCTCATCTTCATTGACGCTGTAGCTGGTATCGCCAGCAATTGGTGGGTCATTAACCTCAATCACCTCGATGCCTGCAGTGGTCTCAGCTGTGACACCGTCTTCATCCGCTACGGTCACATCTAGGCTGATATCGCCTGAGAAGTTCTCGTTTGGAGAGAAGGTGTAAGTACCGTCACCATTATCTACAAACACGCCATCCGTACCGCTGTAGCTGACATCGCTGACAGAGACATCCCCTTCAAGATCGGAAGAGTTGGCCAGAAGCTGCTCATCACTGATAGTGATTGAGTTGTCTTCTTGGACAGTGTACGAGGTCGCGCCAGCTACCGGTGGATCGTTCACTTCCGTGACTGACACATCGATATTGGCGGTCACCGTATCAGTGCCATCGCTCACATCGAAGCTGAACTCGACATCGCCATTGAAGTTCTCGTTCGGTGCGAAGCTATAGGTACCATCGCCATTGTCGGTGAGTACACCATCGGTGCCGGTGTAAGACACGCCTTCTACCGATAGCTCATCGCCATCGATGTCAGTGGCATTTTCAAGTAGCTGCTCATCAGTAAAGGTGAGCGTACCGTCCTCTTCCACTGTGTAGGCTTTGTCCTCCGGCTGAGGCAGATCGTTAACTGGATTAACGGTCAGGTCTGCACTCGCTTGAATGGTATCGGTGCCATCGGTGATATCAAAACTGATATCGATATCGCCGTTGAAGTCCGCATCTGGGGTAATGGTAAATGAACCATCGTCATTAACCGTCACCTCAGCGTTACCATCGACAGTAAGGTTGCTGGCAGTTAAATCATCGCCCTCCACATCAGAGGCTTGCGACAGCAACTGCTCTTGGCTGATGGTGATTGAGCCATCTTCGTCAACTGAGTAAGCGGTGTCGCCAGAGACTGGCGCGTCATTGATCGGCAATACATCAACATTTATCACCGTCTCAACCGTAGCACCATCATCATCCGTGACGGTCACATTAAGTTGAACTTCGCCGTTGAAGTTCTCATTCGGCGCGAAGCTACAGGTGCCATCACCATTGACGGTAAAGATACCATCTGGACCATCGTAGTTGATCTCAAGCGAAGTCACTTCACCGTCGATATCCGAGGCGTTAGCCAAGATTTGTGATTCACTAAAGGTTAAGACACTGTCTTCATCAATGCTGTAAGACGTTGGGCCAGCAATTGGTGGGTCATTGACCTCAATCACTTCAATGCCCGCGGTGGTCTCGGCCGTGGCACCCTCTTCATCCGCAACGGTCACATCTAGGCTGATATCGCCAGAGAAGTTCTCGTTTGGTGAGAAGGTGTAGGTGCCGTCACCATTATCAACAAACACACCGTCAGTGCCGCTGTAGCTGACATCGCTGACAGAGACATCCCCTTCAAGATCGGAAGAGTTGGCCAGAAGCTGCTCATCACTGATGGTGATTGAGTTGTCTTCTTGAACCGTGTAAGACGTAGAGCCTGCAACTGGTGGATCGTTCACCTCAGTCACGGATACATCGATATTGGCAGTCACCGTATCGGTACCATCGCTCACATCAAAGCTGAACTCGACATCGCCATTGAAGTTCTCGTTCGGTGCGAAGCTATAGGTACCATCGCCATTGTCGGTCAACACGCCATCGCTACCAGTGTAAGACACGCCCTCTACCGATAGCTCATCGCCATCGATGTCAGTCGCGTTTTCAAGTAGCTGCTCATCGGTAAAGGTGAGCGTACCATCTTCCTCGACTGTGTAGGCTTTGTCTTCAGGCTGTGGAAGGTCGTTGACAGGGTTCACTGTCAGGTCAGCCGTGGCCTGAATGGTATCGGTGCCATCCGTGATATCAAAGCTAATATCAATATCACCGTTAAAGTCGGCATCTGGGGTAATGGTAAATGAGCCATCGTCATTCACGGTTACCTCAGCGTTACCATCCACAGACAGGTTACTCGCGGTCAGGTCATCACCCTCAACATCAGAGGCTTGCGCGAGCAACTGCTCTTGACTGATGGTGATTGCGCCATCTTCATCGACAGAGTAAGACGTAGTACCAGAGACCGGCGCATCGTTAACCTCGGTCACTGTGACATCGATATTGGCCGTCACCGTTTCCGTACCATCGGTAACAGCAAAGCTCAGCTCGACATCGCCTGCGAAGTTATCGTTCGGCGCGAAGGTGTAGGTACCATCACCGTTGTCGCTAAAGACACCTTCACTACCCGTGAACGTGACATTCTCTATACTGAGGTCGTCACCGTCGATATCACTGGCTCCTTGAAGCAGCTGCTCATCGGTGAAGGTTAATGTGCCATCTTCCTCAACGGTGTAAGCTTTGTCTTCGGCCTCTGGCGCATCATTGACTGGGCTCACCGTTAGATTCAGGTCAGTTGAGACAATCTGGTCGCCATCAGAGACATCGAAGCTAAACTCAATTTCTCCATTGAAGTCCGCATCCGGAGTTAGCGTGTAAGTGCCATCGCCATTATCGGTGATGGTGACATTATCATCATCGGTGGATAGATTCAGCGCGGTTAGGTCATCGCCGTCTAAGTCGGTGGCGTTAGCCAACAGATCTTCTTGGGTAATGAGGATAGAGCCATCCTCATCAACCACCGCATCAACCGGCGCTGCTTCTGGTGCATGCTCAACATCGATGGTAATAGTTTGAGTCACCGTCTCTGAATCATCGTTAGACAACTCAGTCGCCGTGGCTGAAACCGTAATATCGAAGGTCTCGCTCGCATCCTCAGGCAGCACAAACTCGATGGTTTGGTCAATCGCTGTGGTTGGTATGACAACTTGACCATCCTCACCAACAGTGATTTCACCGCTGTAGATCTGGCTGTTTACTTCACCAACATCAATGGTGTAGTTGAAGTCACTGAAGTCGTTATCGCCACCGCCATAGAGATCCTCGAAGCCATAAACCAGCTCACCGTCTTCGTTGATGGTGGTGCGAGTATGCTCAATGCCATCCTCGTTGATACTCTCTGTGGAGCCACCGTGGAACACGGCATCACCAAATTGACTCTGGATGACCGTTACTTCGCCATCTTCACCAACGTGCACAAGCTGTGGATCAACCGTGTCCATCGTGGCTGGTGAGCCATCTTCGGCGCGGAACTCGAAGCTACCGTCTTGCATCGCATCGAAGTCATTGGTGTTGAAGCCATTTGGTACCACGAAGAGGTTGAAGCTCTCACCCTCTTCAATTGGGAAGGTGAATGAGTCTTGTCCTGGGACAAGGTCACCACCGCCACCAACTTGTGAGGCGTTTTCGTAGACGATTTCTACATCGTAGATATTGCCTTCGTCATCGACTTTGTAGTAACCCGCCGCATTCTTGAACCCAGCGGTTTCACCCTCAAAGGTTACGGTGATTTCAGTATCGTTGAAACTGGTGATACCGTTTTGCTGATCAGCCAATACCTCATCGTTGTCATAACGAACCACGGTGCCTTCTGGGATACCATCAACGGTGACACTCAAGGTTTCTGACAAGTCTTGGTCAACTAAGCTTGCGCCAATATTAAGCTCAACCACGCCACCAGGCTCTGTGACGATCGTGCTGTCACCGACTTCGTTACCATCACCATCGGTGACGACAAGATCCGGCGCGTCGGCCACGGCCTCAACATTGACGTCTATGGTCTGTGTCACCTCAGCCTCACCGTCAGAGACAGTAAAGTCGAGTTGCAGCTCACCGCTGAAGTGCTCACCCGGTGTGAACGAGTAAGTACCATCGCCGTTATCAACAATCTCACCCTGATCACCGCTGTAGTTCACACCTGTCACTGAAAGATCATCACCTTCAATATCGGTGGCATTTTCAAGCAGTGCTTCCTCAGTGATGAGCAATGTGCCGTCTTCTTGCATGTCGAAGGCAAGGCCTTCCACTTCAGGGGCATCATTGACCGGTGTAACATCAAGGTTCAATTGCGTGGTGGTGCTGAGCTCACCGTCGCTGACTTCATAGTCAAACTGGATTTGACCATTAAAGTCTTCTGATGGGGTCACACTAAAGGTGCCATCACCATTGTCCACTACGGTAGCGTTTGGATCGTTGGTAGTAAGACCAGATGCGTAGAGATCATCGCCATCGACATCCGAAGCATTCTCAAGCAGCATCTCTTGGGTGACCAAGATGGTGCCATCTTCCTCTACTGTGGCAGCAACGGCCTCGGCATCCGGCGCATCGTTTACAAACTCAACGGTAAGGTCAATGTTGGCAGTAATGATATCCGTACCATCACTGACATCGAAGGTTAAGTCAGCATTGCCGAAGTAGCCTTCTTCTGTACTTAGGGTAAAGGTACCGTCACCGTTATCAACCACCTCGACGTTTTCATCCAGGCTGGTGACGTTGAGGGCGGTCAGGTCATCACCCTCAATATCAGTGGCTTGCGCCAACAACTGATCTTGAGTGAGGATAATCGACTCGCCATCTTCAGTGGTAAACGATAGGTCTGGTACGTCTGGCAGGTCATTAACAGGGTTCACCGTAAGGTTCAAGCCAGCGGAAACCGTGTCAATCGCATCGCTTACATCGTAGGTAAACTCTACCTCACCGAAGAAGTTTTCACTCGGTGTGATGGTGAAGCTGCCATCTGGGTTTTCAACAATGGTCGCATTTGGATCATTGGTTTGCAGATTAACCGCAGTTAAGTCATCACCATCCAGATCAGAGGCATTCTCAAGCAAGTCCTCTTGGGTCAAGGTAATGGTGCCATCTTCATCGACGGTGGCTTCCACAGGACCTGAGACATCAGGGCCAGTGTTGACCATTTCAACATCAATCGAGGCAGTGCTTGGCGCGCTCGCCATACCATCGCTGATGTCAAACGTTAGACTCACATCACCACTGAAGTCCGTTGCCGGTTCAAAGGTAAAGGTGTTGTCGCCATTGTCGGTCAAGGTACCTTGAGTCTGATCAACCAGCAGCAAGTTCTCGATATGGAGAATATCGCCATCCACATCAGTCGCGCCAGCAAGCAGATCCTTGGCCTCGATAACGATCGTACCATTCTCAAGCATCTGAGTATGCAAAGGCTCACCAGGTACTGGCACGTCGTTGACTGGGATAACCGTCAAATCAAGGTGCGTTTCAGTGGTGTCTTGACCATCAAAGACTGAGTAATCGATGTCCACTTCACCATTGAAGTTCTCGTTTGGCATGAAGGTGTAGCTGCCATCGCCATTGTCGATTAGCTCACCGTTATCGCCGTTGTAGGTGATGTCTGTAATAGAGAGTTCATCCCCTTCAACATCGCTGGCATTGGCCAATAGATCTTCGGCGTTGAAGGTGATACCCACATCTTCATCGGTCGAAAGTACGATTGGCCCAGAGACAATCGGCGCATCATTCACAGACTCGAAGTTGATGTTGATGATATTGTCATCGGTCAACTCGCCATCGGTGACTTGATAACCGAGCTCAATCTCACCGTGGAAGTTCTCATCCGGTGTGACCGTCCAAGTACCATCACCGTTATCGGTCAAGGTGGCATGCTCGGAGTTCTCACCCACCAGCTCGAGGTTCTGGATATCTAGGTTTTCACTATCGATGTCAGAAGCTTGAGCGAGCAATTGCTCCTCAGTGATCACTATGGATGCAAACTGTGAAGCACCTTCCGTATCGATTTCGATATTCGGCAGTTCAGCACTTAGGTCGATCTCTGTATCACCTTGGTGGAGGTTAAGATTTACTGCCTCTGTGATCTCAGTACCATCAACCCCGATTGAAGTGAATACCGCTTCATCAGGGCAAGTTTGTGACACTGTCATGTTTTGCACAACATAAGTGCCGTTACCTTGGATAGTACCGAGCTCGAAGTAAGAAACAGGCTCATCAACCGTCAAGGTATAGTCGGTCTCAAAGGTACCACGGTCTTCTTTGTGGTAGGTCATTGAGTCAATCAAGTCGCCATCAGCGTTAAACGCTTTAATTTCTACTTCGGTGAAGTGGCGCGACTCTTCCATAAACCAGCCGCCAACACCGTCAAGGTGGAAGCTAACTTCGTTGATGTCTTGACCTTCAACCGTGACGGTCAGTTTCTCATCACCGCTCAAACCCTGACGGTCTGTATCACCGATACCATGACCAATATGAGTATCCCCATTCCAGGCACCCAGTGGGTCGTCGTTACTTTGTACCGTAATGGTTAAGTCACCATCGGTGAACTCACGGGTGTATGGGTCAATCTCAGTACCCCAATCATCGACGCTGGCATTGTCATCGAAAGTACCAACTTGAGTCGTATGAGTACCCTCAGCGATAGCATCTTCATTGGCAACAAAGCGCACCTCGGTGTCAGCCGGAATTTCAACCCCAACCTCAAGCTCTACCCACTCATCGTTGAGGTGAGCTTCAATAATACCGAACTCAGGCGCTTCATCGAGACGCAAGGCTGGCTCTTCTCTCAAGGTCACACCAACGGTTTGATCTTCTTCCGCTTGGATATAGATCTCTTCGCCTGCATCCGGCGCATCATTGACTGGGTTAACGGTTAAGTCCGCAGTACCCTGAACCACACTGTTGCCGTCAGTGACATCAAAGCTAATATCAATATCACCATTCCAATCCGCATCTGGCGTGATAGTGAATGAACCATCGTCGTTAGCCGTGACATTGGCATTGCCGTCCACTGCTAAGTTAGTTGCACTCAACGTATCACCCTCGACATCGCTGGCGTGGGTCAACAACTGCTCTTGGCTGAGCGTGATTTGGCCATCTTCATCGATGGTGTAAGCGAGGCTGCCATCCACAGTTGGCGCATCATCCACTGGAGTGACTGAGACATCCACATTGGCTGTGACGGTGTCGGTACCATCACTGACATCGAAGGTAAACTCAACATCACCGTTGAAGTTTTCGTTCGGAGCAAAGCCATAAGTACCATCACCATAGTCAGTCAATATACCGTCTGTGCCTGTATAGCTGACCCCCTCAACAGTCAGTTCATCGCCATCGATATCCGTCGCATTCGCCAACAACTGCTCGTCGGTAAAGGTTAGGATGCCATCCTCTTGCATAGTAAATTCATGGTCTTGAGGCTGCGGCAAGTCATTGACTGGATTCACTGTCAGGTCAGCTGTCGCTTGAACCGTATCAGTGCCATCGGTGATATCGAAACTTAGGTCGATGTCACCATTCCAATCTGCGTCAGGGGTAATAGTGAATGAGCCGTCTTCATTAACGGTCACCTCAGCATTACCATCCACAGTGAGGTTGCTCGCCGTTAGGTCATCGCCCTCAACATCAGACGATTGGGCAAGGAGCTGCTCTTGGCTGATAGTAATAGAACCATCTTCATCGACGCTGTACGAGGTTGAACCGGCGACTGGTGGATCATTGATTGGCAAGACATCAATGCTCGCCGTCGCAGTATCCGTGGCGCCATCTTCATCAACTACGGTCACCTCGAGGCTGACATCGCCATTAAAGTTCTCGTTCGGTGCAAAGCTGTAAGTACCATCACCATTATCGGTCAAGATACCATCCGCGCCTGAGTAGCTAACATCTTCAAGCATCACCTCACCGTCAACATCGCTCGATTGAGCAAGGAGCTGCTCGGCACTGAAGGTTAGGACTTCGTCCTCGTTGATGCTGTAAGAGGTGTCACCAGCAATTGGTGGGTCATTCACTTCAATGACCTCGATACCGGCTGTTGTTTCAGCCGTCGCGCCATCTTCATCAGCAACCGTCACGTCTAGGCTGACATTGCCCGAGAAGTTCTCGTTTGGCGAGAAGGTATAAGTGCCATCACCGTTATCGACAAACACACCCTCATCACCCGAGTAAGACACGTCATCAACGCTAACATCGCCTTCGATATCTGACGAGTTAGCTAGCAGCTGCTCATCACTGATGGTGATCGAGTTATCTTCTTGGACTGTGTAGGACGTCGAACCTGCCACTGGTGGATCGTTGACCTCAGTGACCACAATATTGACTTGAGCTTCAGAGGTTAACTCTCCATCAGTAACTGTATAGTTAATGCTTAAGTCACCATTGAAGTTTTCGTTTGGTGAGAAGGTAAAGGTACCATCACCGTTATGACTGAAGACACCATCATTACCTTGGTAGTCACCCACGTCAATGGTGAGAACATCCCCATCAGCATCAGTTGCATGTTGTAGCAGTTGCTCTTCGGTAAAGGTCAAGCTGCCGTCTTCTTCGATGGTATAGGTCACATCGTCAGCTTCTGGAGCCTGGTTCTCAGGATCGCTAGGAATGACATCGATTCCGGCACTGGTTTGTGCCGTTGCACCATCCTCATCCACAACCGTCACATCAAGCTGTAGATTGCCAGCAAAGTCCTCACTTGGCTCAAAGGTAAAGGTACCATCACCATTATCGGTAAGCTCACCGAAGCTGCCTGTGTACTCGACGCCGTCAACAAATACCTCACCCTCAACATCGGAGCTATTGGCAAGTAACTGCTCTTCACTAATGGTGATAGTGCCGTTGGCATCCATTGAGTAAGAGGTCGCACCCGCGATTGGCGGATCATTCACCTCAATGACTTCAATACCCGCGGTGGTTTGAGCTGTCGCACCATCGTCATCGCTGACGGTCACATCCAGGCTAATATCGCCCGAGAAGTTCTCATTTGGTGAGAAGGTGTAGGTGCCATCGCCGTTATCGACAAACACACCATCAGCCCCGCTGTAGCTGACATCGCTAACCGACACCTCGCCGTCAACATCAGACGAATTCGCCAGTAGCTGCTCATCACTGATGGTGATCGAGTTGTCCTCTTGTACGGTGTAAGACGTTGCACCGGCTACTGGTGGATCGTTGACCTCAGTGACCGAGACATCAATATTGGCCGTCACCGTATCGGTGCCATCGCTGACATCAAAGCTAAACTCAACGTCACCCGAGAAGTTCTCATTTGGCGCGAAGCTGTACGTACCATCACCATTATCCGTTAGGACACCATCGGTACCGGTGTAGCTCACGCCCTCAACCGAGAGCTCGTCACCGTCAATATCGGTTGCATTTTCAAGTAGCTGCTCTTCGCTGAAGGTCAGCGTACCATCTTCCTCTACCGTGTAGGCTTTATCTTCTGGCTGCGGCAAGTCATTAACAGGATTCACCGTCAGATCCGCCGTGGCCTGAATCGTATCAGTGCCATCGGTAATATCAAAGCTTAAGTCGATATCACCGTTCCAATCCGCATCTGGCGTGATGGTGAATGAGCCATCCTCATTCGCAGTCACTTCGGCGTTACCATCCACCGTGAGGTTATCCGCGGTAAGGTCATCACCCTCCACATCCGAGGCTTGCGACAACAACTGCTCTTGACTGATGGTGATTGAACCATCTTCATCGACTTGATAAGCGGTGTCACCGGATACCGGTGCATCATTGATTGGCAAGACATCAACATTGATCACTGTATCGGTTGTCGCGCCGTCATCATCTGTCACAGTCACGTTAAGCTGCACTTCACCGTTGAAGTTTTCATTCGGCGCGAAGCTACAGGTACCATCGCCATTAACGGTAAAGATGCCATCAGGGCCGTCATAATTGATCTCAAGTGAGACCACTTCACCATCAATATCCGACGCATTGCCTAGGATCTGCGATTCACTGAAGGTCAGAACGCTATCTTCATCAATGGTGTAAGACGTTGGTCCGGCAATCGGTGGATCGTTGACCTCAGTCACTGACACATCGATATTGGCAGTCACCGTCTCGGTGCCATCGGAGACATCAAAGCTGAACTCAACCTCACCAGAGAAGTTCTCATTAGGTGAGAAGGTATAAGTGCCATCACCATTGTCAGCCAACACGCCATCAGTGCCGGTGTAGCTCACGCCCTCGACAGACAGGTCGTCGCCATCGACATCGGTGGCATTTTCCAATAGCTGCTCATCGGTAAAGGTGAGTGAACCATCCTCTTCAACCGTGTAGGCTTTATCTTCTGGTTGTGGCAAGTCATTAACTGGGTTAACGGTTAGGTCAGCACCAGCTTGAACCACATTGTCACCATCAGAGATATCGAAGCTAATATCGATATCGCCATTCCAGTCGGTATCTGGGGTAATGGTGAACGAGCCATCGTCATTGGCGGTGACCTGTGCATTACCGTCAACACTTAAGTTGCTAGCTGTCAGGTCATCGCCCTCAACATCGGAAGCTTGTGACAACAGCTGCTCTTGGCTAAGGGTAATCTCGCCATCTTCGTTGACGCTATAGGCCAAATCACCAGAGACTGGCGCGTCATCCACCGGAGTGACTGACACATCGACATTGGCGGTCACCGTATCGGTACCATCTGAGACCTCGAAGGTGAACTCAACATCACCATTAAAGTTCTCGTTTGGTGCGAAGCTGTAGGTGCCGTTGCCGTTATCGGTCAAGATTCCATCTGTGCCTGAGTAGCTGATACCCTCGACAGACAGATCGTCGCCTTCGATATCGCTAGCGCCTTGCAATAAGTGCGCATCAGTAAAGGTGAGGATGCCATCTTCTTCAATGGTAAATTCTTGATCTTGCGGCTGTGGCAAGTCGTTGACCGGGTTAACGGTTAAGTCAGCACCAGAGGCAACGATATTTTCGCCGTCGGAGACATCGAAGCTGATATCGATATCACCGTTCCAGTCTGCATCCGGTGTGATAGTGAATGAGCCATCGTCATTGACGGTGACCTCAGCATTGCCATCCACGCTCAGGTTCGAGGCCGTAAGATCATCACCCTCAACATCCGTCACATTAGACAGTAGCTGCTCTTGGCTAAGTGTGATTTCGCCATCTTCATTGACAGTGTAAGACAGGTTACCCTCAACCGTTGGCGCATCATCGACTGGTGTCACTGACACATCCACATTAGCCGTTACCGTATCCGTACCGTCAGAGACCTCGAAGGTAAACTCAACATCACCGTTAAAGTTCTCGTTTGGTGCGAAGCTGTAGGTGCCATTGCCGTTATCGGTCAAGATACCGTCAGTGCCTGAGTAACTAATACCCTCGACAGACAGATCGTCGCCCTCAATATCCGAAGCGCCTTGGAGTAAGTGTGCATCGGTGAAGGTCAAGATGCCATCTTCTTGGATGGTAAACTCTTGGTCTTGTGGTTGTGGTAAGTCATTAACCGGGTTCACGGTTAAATCGGCGCCAGAGGCAACAAGGTTTTCACCATCAGAGACATCGAAACTGATATCGATATCGCCATTCCAGTCTGCATCCGGCGTAATAGTGAACGAACCGTCATCATTCACCGTCACCTCAGCATTACCATCCACGCTCAAGTTGCTCGCAGTCAGGTCATCCCCTTCCACATCGCTCACATTCGATAGCAGCTGCTCTTGGCTTAGGGTGATCTCACCATCTTCATTGACGGTGTAAGATAGATTACCCTCAACCGTTGGCGCATCATCGACTGGTGTCACAGACACATCAACATTGGCAGTGACCGTATCGGTGCCATCAGAGACTTCGAAGCTGAATTCAACATCGCCATTGAAGTTCTCGTTTGGTGCGAAGCTGTAAGTGCCGTTGCCGTTATCCGTTAAGATACCGTCGGTACCGCTGTAGCTGATGCCCTCGACTGACAGGTCATCGCCTTCGATATCGCTCGCACCTTGAAGTAGGTGGGCATCAGTGAAGGTGAGAATGCCGTCTTCTTGAACAGTAAACTCTTGGTCTTGTGGCTGCGGTAGGTCGTTAACTGGGTTAACGGTTAGATCCGCACCCGAGGCAACAAGGTTGTCACCATCAGAGACATCGAAGCTGATGTCGATATCGCCATTCCAGTCTGCATCCGGTGTGATGGTAAATGAGCCATCGTCATTAACGGTGACTTCAGCATTGCCATCCACGCTTAGGTTGCTCGCGGTCAGGTCATCCCCTTCCACGTCAGTGACGTTAGAAAGAAGCTGCTCTTGACTTAGGGTAATTTCACCATCTTCGTTGACGGTGTAAGACAAGTTGCCCTCTACCGTTGGTGCATCATCCACTGGTGTCACAGACACATCTACATTGGCCGTAACGGTGTCCGTGCCATCGGAGACATCGAAGCTGAACTCAACGTCACCGTTAAAGTTCTCGTTCGGTGCGAAGCTGTAAGTGCCATCGCCGTTATCAGTCAAAATACCATCGGTGCCTGAGTAGTTGACGTCTTCAACCGATAGATCATCACCATCAATATCGGTGGCTCCGGTCAATAGATCCTCATCAGTAAAGGTCAGCGTACCATCCTCTTCCATGGTAAACGCTTGGTCCTCGGCCTGAGGTAAGTCATTAACTGGGTTCACCGTCAGGTCAGCCTGAGCCTGAACCACGTTATTGCCATCAGAGATATCAAAGCTGATGTCAATATCGCCATTCCAATCGGCATCTGGCGTGATAGTGAACGAGCCATCATCATTGGCCGTTACATCGGCATTGCCATCAACACTTAAGTTGCTGGCGGTAAGATCATCGCCCTCAACATCCGACGCTTGCGACAATAACTGCTCTTGGCTAAGCGTGATTTCACCGTCTTCGTTAACGCTGTAAGCCAACTCTCCTGACACTGGCGCATCATCAACTGGCGTTACTGAGACATCGATATTCGCTGTGACCGTATCGGTGCCATCAGACACATCGAAGCTGAACTCAACATCGCCATTGAAGTTGTCGTTTGGCGCAAAACTATAAGTGCCATCGCCGTTGTCACTCAAGATACCATCGGTACCGGAGTAATTGACGCTTTCAACCGATAGATCATCCCCGTCAATGTCAGTGGCACCGGTTAATAGGTCCTCGTCGGTGAAGGTCAGCGTACCATCTTCTTCCATGGTAAACGCTTGGTCTTCTGGTTGTGGCAGATCATTGACTGGGTTAACGGTTAGGTCAGCACCCGAGGCAACAAGGTTGCCACCATCAGACACATCGAAGCTGATATCAATATCGCCATTCCAATCGGCATCTGGCGTGATAGTGAAGGAGCCATCATCATTGACCGTCACTTGTGCGTTACCATCAACACTTAAGTTGCTAGCGGTCAGGTCATCCCCTTCCACATCGGTCACATTCGATAGCAACTGCTCTTGGCTTAGGGTAATTTCACCATCTTCATTGACGGTGTAAGACAAGTTGCCTTCTACCGTTGGTGCGTCATCAACTGGTGTTACAGACACATCAACATTCGCCGTCACGGTATCGGTGCCATCCGAGACATCGAAGCTGAACTCAACCTCACCGTTGAAGTTCTCGTTCGGTGCGAAGCTGTAAGTACCGTCGCCATTATCAGTCAAGATACCGTCAGTACCCGAGTAGTTAACACCTTCAACGGATAGATCATCGCCTTCAATATCAGTCGCACCGGTTAATAGGTCCGCATCGGTGAAGGTCAGCGTACCATCTTCTTCAATGGTAAACGCTTGATCTTGTGGCTGTGGCAAGTCGTTGACTGGGTTAACCGTCAGATCTGCACCTGAAGCAACAATGTTTTCGCCATCAGAGACATCGAAGCTAATATCGATATCGCCATTCCAGTCGGCATCTGGCGTAATGGTGTAAGAGCCATCATCGTTTACCGACACTTCAGCATTACCATCTACTGTCAGATTCGAAGCGGTTAGGTCATCACCCTCCACATCGGTTACGTTAGACAATAACTGCTCTTGGCTAAGCGTGATTTCACCATCTTCATTCACGGTGTAAGACAGGTTGCCTTCTACCGTTGGCGCGTCGTCGACTGGCGTGACAGACACATCAATATTCGCAGTCACGGTGTCAGTGCCATCAGAGACATCGAAGCTGAACTCAACGTCGCCATTGAAGTTCTCGTTTGGTGCGAAGCTGTAGGTACCATCACCGTTATCGGTCAAGATACCGTCAGTACCCGAATAGTTAACGCCTTCAATCGATAGGCCATCGCCATCAATATCGGTGGCACCGGTTAATAGGTCGGCATCGGTAAAGGTCAGCGTACCATCTTCTTCCATGGTGAACGCTCGGTCTTCTGGCTGCGGCAAGTCATTGACTGGGTTGACCGTTAAGTCCGCACCCGTGGCAACAATGTTTTCACCATCAGAGATATCAAAGCTGATATCAATATCGCCGTTCCAGTCGGCATCTGGGGTAATGGTGAATGAACCGTCCTCGTTAGCCGTGACCTCAGCGTTACCATCGACACTCAAGTTACTTGCCGTCAGGTCATCGCCCTCTACATCAGAGGCTTGTGACAATAGCTGCTCTTGGCTTAAGGTGATTTCGCCATCTTCATTAACGCTGTAAGCTAAATCACCTGAAACAGGCGCATCATCCACTGGTGTGACTGAGACATCAACATTGGCGGTCACCGTATCGGTACCATCCGAGACCTCGAAGGTGAACTCAACGTCACCATTAAAATTCTCATTCGGCGCGAAACTGTAGGTACCGTTGCCATTGTCGGTCAAGATACCATCGGTACCGCTGTAGCTAATACCTTCAACCGTTAGATCGTCCCCTTCAATATCGCTTGCGCCTTGAAGTAGATGCGCATCGGTGAAGGTTAAGATGCCATCCTCTTCGATGGTAAACTCTTGGTCTTGCGCTTGAGGCAAGTCATTGACTGGATTCACCGTCAGATCAGCACCAGAAGCGACGATATTTTCGCCATCAGAGACATCGAAGCTGATATCAATATCGCCGTTCCAGTCTGCATCCGGAGTAATGGTGAAGCTACCATCATCGTTAACCGTCACTTCGGCATTACCATCCACACTGAGGTTACTCGCGGTCAGGTCATCCCCTTCCACATCCGTCACATTCGACAGTAACTGCTCTTGGCTAAGCGTGATTTCGCCATCTTCATTCACGGTGTAAGACAGATTGCCTTCCACTGTTGGCACGTCATCGACCGGCGTCACTGATACATCAATGTTTGCGCTAACCGTATCGGTGCCATCGGAGACATCAAAGCTGAACTCAACGTCACCATTGAAATTCTCGTTCGGCGCGAAGCTGTAAGTACCATTGCCGTTGTCGGTCAAGATACCATCGGTACCGCTGTAGCTGATGCCTTCAACGGTGAGGTCATCACCCTCAATATCCGTAGCCCCCTGAAGTAGATGGGCATCGGTGAAGGTTAAGATACCATCCTCTTCGACGGTGAACTCGTGATCTTGCGGCTGTGGTAAATCGTTAACTGGGTTAACGGTCAAGTCCGCGCCGGAAGCGACAATGTTTTCGCCATCAGAGACATCGAAGCTGATATCGATATCACCATTCCAATCGGCATCTGGAGTTATGGTGAAGCTGCCATCGTCATTGACGGTAACTTCCGCGTTGCCATCCACACTCAAGTTACTGGCCGTCAGGTCATCGCCCTCAACGTCAGTCACATTAGACAGAAGCTGCTCTTGGCTGAGGGTGATTTCACCATCTTCGTTGACGGTGTAAGACAAATTGCCTTCCACCGTAGGGGCGTCATCCACTGGGGTGACAGAGACATCAATATTGGCCGTCACTGTATCGGTGCCATCTGAGACATCGAAGCTAAATTCGACATCACCATTGAAGTTCTCGTTTGGTGCGAAGCTATAGGTGCCATTGCCATTGTCAGTTAGGATACCGTCAGTACCGCTATAGCTGATACCTTCAACAGTCAGGTCATCACCCTCAATGTCCGTAGCGCCTTGAAGTAAGTGAGCATCGGTGAAGGTTAAGATACCATCCTCTTCGACAGTGAACTCTTGATCTTGCGGCTGCGGCAAGTCGTTAACTGGGTTAACGGTCAAGTCCGCGCCGGAAGCAACAAGATTTTCACCATCAGAGACATCGAAGCTGATATCGATGTCTCCATTCCAATCGGCGTCTGGGGTAATGGTGAATGAGCCATCGTCATTCACCGTGACTTCTGCATTACCATCAACACTCAAGTTGCTGGCCGTCAGGTCATCACCCTCAACATCCGTCACATTAGAAAGAAGTTGCTCTTGGCTTAGGGTGATTTCACCATCTTCGTTGACGGTGTAAGACAGGTTACCTTCAACGGTTGGCGCATCATCGACTGGTGTGACAGACACATCCACATTCGCGGTCACCGTATCGGTGCCGTCAGACACATCGAAGCTGAACTCTACATCACCATTAAAGTTTTCATTCGGTGCGAAGCTGTAAGTGCCATCGCCATTGTCGGTCAAGATACCGTCTGTACCGGAGTAGTTCACCCCTTCTACCGACAGATCATCCCCATCAATATCGCTCGCACCGGTTAATAGGTCGGTGTCCGTGAAGGTCAGCGTACCATCTTCTTCCATGGTAAACGCTTGATCTTCAGGTTGTGGCAGGTCATTGACTGGGTTAACTGTCAGGTCAGCCTGAGCTTGGACAATATTGTTACCGTCAGAGATATCGAAGCTAATATCGATATCGCCATTCCAGTCCGCATCAGGGGTGATAGTAAACGAGCCATCATCATTGGCCGTCACCTCAGCATTGCCATCGACACTCAAGTTAGATGCAGACAGGTCATCCCCTTCAACATCAGACGCTTGTGACAACAACTGCTCTTGGCTTAGGGTAATTTCACCGTCTTCGTTAACACTGTATGCAAGGTCGCCAGACACAGGTGCATCATCGACTGGTGTGACTGAGACATCCACGTTGGCTGTTACGGTATCGGTGCCATCGGATACATCGAAGCTGAACTCAACATCACCGTTGAAGTTCTCGTTTGGTGCGAAGCTGTAGGTGCCGTCGCCATTGTCACTTAAGATGCCGTCGGTACCTGAGTAGCTGACGCTTTCAACAGACAGATCATCCCCATCAATATCGGTGGCACCGGTCAATAGGTCCACATCAGTGAAGGTCAGCGTACCATCCTCTTCCATAGTGAACGCTTGATCTTCTGGCTGTGGCAGGTCATTGACTGGGTTAACCGTTAGGTCAGCCTGGGCTTGGACAACATTGCTGCCATCAGAGATATCAAAGCTGATATCGATATCACCGTTCCAATCCGCATCTGGGGTAATGGTGAATGAGCCATCATCATTGACGGTCACCTCTGCATTGCCATCGACGCTGAGGTTGCTCGCCGTTAGGTCATCGCCCTCAACATCAGAAGCCTGTGACAACAACTGCTCTTGGCTGAGGGTAATTTCACCGTCTTCATTGACGCTGTAGGCCAAATCACCGGACACTGGTGCATCATCCACTGGAGTGACTGACACATCGACATTCGCGGTCACCGTATCGGTGCCATCAGAGACATCGAAGCTGAACTCAACATCACCGTTGAAGTTCTCGTTTGGTGCGAAGCTGTAGGTGCCGTCGCCATTGTCACTCAAGATACCGTCGGTACCTGAGTAATTCACGCTTTCAACGGATAGATCATCTCCATCGATATCGGTGGCACCAGTTAATAGGTCCGCATCAGTGAAGGTCAGCGTGCCATCTTCTTCAACGGTAAAGGCTTGATCTTCAGCCGTTGGCAAGTCGTTGACTGGATTAACAGTCAGATCTGCACCAGACTCGACAATGTTTTCGCCATCGTTGATATCGAAACTGATATCAATATCACCATTCCAATCCGCATCCGGAGTGATAGTGAATGAACCATCTTCGTTTGCAGTTACCTCGGCATTGCCGCTCACACTAAGATTACTAGCCGTCAAATCGCCACCGTCAATATCGCTGGCATTCGACAGTAACTGCTCTTGGCTTAGGGTAATTTCACCATCTTCGTTGACGGTGTAAGACAAGTTACCCTCCACGGTTGGTGCGTCGTTGACTGGAGTTACGGACACATCGATATTCGCGGTTACGGTATCGGTACCATCAGAGACATCGAAGCTAAACTCAACATCGCCATTGAAATTCTCGTTTGGCGCGAAGCTGTAGGTACCATCACCATTTTCGGTTAAGATACCATCGGTGCCGGAATAGTTGACCCCTTCAACAGACAGATCATCCCCTTCGATATCCGTCGCACCGATCAATAGGTCGGCATCGGTGAAGGTGAGCGTTCCATCTTCTTCCATGGTAAACGCTTGATCTTCTGGTTGTGGCAGGTCGTTGACTGGGTTAACGGTTAAATCAGCACCAGAAGCGACGACATTTTCACCATCAGAAACATCGAAGCTGATATCAATATCGCCGTTCCAATCCGCATCTGGGGTAATAGTGAATGAGCCATCGTCATTCACCGTCACCTCGGCATTGCCATCGACGCTTAGATTGCTCGCGGTCAGGTCATCGCCTTCCACATCAGACACATTCGATAGTAACTGCTCTTGGCTGAGGGTGATTTCACCATCTTCGTTGACGGTGTAAGACAAGTTACCCTCAACCGTTGGTGCGTCATCGACTGGTGTCACTGACACATCAATGTTAGCCGTCACTGTATCGATACCATCGGAGACATCGAAGCTGAACTCTACATCACCATTAAAGTTCTCATTCGGTGCGAAGCTGTAGGTACCATCACCGTTGTCGGTCAAGATACCGTCGGTGCCGGAGTAATTCACGCCTTCGACGGACAGATCATCCCCGTCGATATCGGTCGCTCCCGTCAATAGATCTTCATCTGTGAAGGTCAGCGTGCCATCTTCTTCCATGGTAAACGCTTGATCTTCCGGCTGTGGTAAGTCATTGACAGGGTTAACAGTGAGGTCCGCACCTGAAGCGACAATATTCTCACCATCAGAGACATCGAAGCTAATATCGATATCGCCGTTCCAATCCGCATCTGGGGTGATGGTGAATGAGCCATCGTCATTGACGGTGACTTCGGCATTGCCGTCGACGCTGAGGTTGTTCGCGGTCAGATCATCGCCTTCCACGTCAGTCACATTCGACAGTAACTGCTCTTGGCTTAACGTGATTTCACCATCTTCGTTAACGGTGTAAGACAAGTTGCCTTCGACGGTTGGGGCGTCATCGACTGGTGTTACAGACACATCAACATTGGCTGTTACCGTATCAGTGCCATCCGACACATCAAAGCTGAACTCAACGTCACCGTTGAAGTTTTCATTCGGCGCGAAGCTGTAGGTGCCATCACCATTATCGGTCAAGATGCCGTCCGTACCAGAGTAGTTCACCCCTTCAACAGACAGATCATCCCCATCGATATCGGTCGCACCAGTCAATAGGTCTTCATCAGTGAAGGTCAGCGTACCATCTTCTTCCATGGTGAACGCTTGGTCTTCTGGTTGTGGCAGGTCGTTGACTGGGTTAACAGTTAAGTCCGCACCCGAAGCTACGACATTTTCACCATCAGACACATCGAAGCTGATATCAATATCGCCGTTCCAATCTGCATCTGGGGTAATAGTGAACGAGCCATCATCATTAACGGTGACTTCGGCATTGCCGTCGACACTGAGATTGCTCGCGGTTAGATCATCTCCCTCAACATCGCTCACGTTAGAAAGAAGCTGCTCTTGGCTTAACGTGATTTCACCATCTTCGTTAACGGTGTAAGACAGGTTGCCTTCTACCGTTGGCGCATCATCCACAGGCGTCACAGACACATCAACATTCGCCGTCACTGTGTCCGTGCCATCAGAGACATCAAAGCTGAACTCAACATCGCCGTTGAAGTTTTCATTTGGCGCGAAGCTGTAGGTGCCATCACCATTATCGGTCAAGATGCCGTCCGTACCAGAGTAGTTCACCCCTTCAACAGACAGATCATCCCCATCGATATCGGTCGCACCGGTTAATAGGTCTTCATCGGTGAAGGTCAGCGTACCATCTTCTTCCATGGTGAACACTTGGTCTTCAGGCTGTGGCAAGTCGTTCACTGGGTTAACGGTTAAGTCTGCACCCGCTTGAACCACGTTCTCGCCATCGGAGATATCGAAGCTAATATCGATATCACCGTTCCAGTCCGCATCTGGAGTAATGGTAAATGAACCGTCTTCGTTCGCAGTAACCTCGGCGTTACCATCAACACTCAAGTTACTTGCTGTCAGATCATCACCCTCAACATCAGACGCTTGTGACAACAATTGCTCTTGGCTTAAGGTGATTTCACCGTCTTCGTTGACACTGTAGGCCAGATCACCCGAGACCGGTGCATCATCCACTGGTGTAACAGACACATCAACATTAGCAGTGACGGTGTCGGTGCCATCAGAGACTTCAAAGGTGAATTCTACGTCACCGTTAAAGTTCTCATTCGGCGCGAAGCTATAGGTACCGTTGCCGTTGTCGGTCAAGATACCATCGGTGCCGCTGTAGCTAATGCCTTCGATAGACAGATCATCACCTTCAATGTCGGTGGCACCTTGCAGTAGGTGTGCATCGGTGAAGGTTAAGACGCCATCCTCTTCGATGGTAAACTCTTGGTCTTGCGCTTGAGGCAAGTCATTGACCGGATTCACCGTCAGATCAGCACCAGAAGCGACAATATTTTCGCCATCAGAGACATCGAAGCTGATATCAATATCGCCGTTCCAGTCGGCATCAGGAGTAATGGTGAAGCTGCCATCATCATTGACGGTGACTTCGGCATTACCATCCACGCTGAGGTTACTCGCGGTCAGGTCATCCCCTTCCACATCCGTCACATTCGACAGCAACTGCTCTTGGCTAAGGGTAATTTCACCATCTTCATTGACGGTGTAAGACAGGTTACCTTCGACGGTTGGCGCGTCATCAACTGGTGTCACTGACACATCAATGTTAGCTGTCACGGTATCGGTGCCATCGCTGACATCGAAGCTAAACTCTACCTCACCATTGAAGTTCTCGTTCGGCGCGAAGCTGTAGGTACCATTGCCGTTGTCGGTCAAGATACCATCGGTACCACTGTAGCTGATGCCCTCAACGCTGAGATCATCACCCTCAATATCCGTCGCACCCTGGAGTAGATGGGCATCGGTGAAGGTTAAGATGCCATCCTCTTCGACGGTGAACTCTTGATCTTGCGGCTGCGGCAGATCGTTAACTGGGTTAACGGTCAAGTCCGCGCCGGAAGCGACAATGTTTTCGCCATCAGAGACATCGAAACTGATATCGATGTCACCATTCCAGTCGGCATCTGGGGTAATGGTGAAGGAGCCGTCGTCATTGACCGTTACTTCGGCATTACCATCCACACTCAAGTTGCTTGCTGTCAGGTCATCACCTTCAACGTCAGTCACATTCGACAACAGCTGCTCTTGGCTGAGGGTAATTTCACCATCTTCATTGACGGTGTAAGACAAGTTGCCTTCGACCGTAGGGGCGTCATCCACTGGGGTGACAGAGACATCAATGCTGGCCGTCACTGTATCGGTACCATCCGACACATCAAAGCTGAACTCGACGTCACCATTGAAGTTCTCGTTTGGCGCGAAGCTGTAGGTACCATTGCCGTTATCGGTTAGGATACCGTCCGTACCGCTATAGCTGATACCTTCAACAGTCAGGTCATCACCCTCAATGTCCGTAGCTCCTTGAAGCAAGTGAGCATCGGTGAAGGTTAAGATACCATCCTCTTCGACAGTGAACTCTTGATCTTGTGGCTGCGGCAAGTCGTTAACCGGGTTAACGGTCAAGTCTGCACTAGATTGAACGACGTTATCACCATCAGAAACGTCGAAGCTAATGTCGATATCACCATTCCAATCGGCATCCGGAGTGATGGTGAATGAGCCATCATCATTCACCGTGACTTCAGCGTTACCATCGACACTCAAGTTGCTGGCCGTCAGGTCATCGCCCTCAACATCGGTCACATTAGAAAGAAGTTGCTCTTGGCTTAGAGTAATTTCACCATCTTCGTTGACGGTGTAAGACAAGTTGCCCTCTACCGTTGGCGCGTCATCAACTGGTGTGACCGACACATCCACATTCGCAGTCACGGTATCGGTGCCATCGGACACATCGAAGCTGAACTCTACATCACCATTAAAGTTTTCATTCGGTGCGAAGCTGTAAGTGCCATCGCCATTGTCGGTCAAGATACCGTCTGTACCGGAGTAGTTCACCCCTTCTACCGACAGATCATCCCCATCAATATCGCTCGCACCGGTTAATAGGTCGGCGTCCGTGAAGGTCAGCGTACCATCTTCTTCCATGGTAAACGCTTGATCTTCAGGTTGTGGCAGGTCATTGACTGGGTTAACTGTCAGGTCAGCCTGAGCTTGGACAATATTGTTACCATCAGAGATATCGAAGCTAATATCGATATCGCCGTTCCAATCTGCATCTGGGGTAATGGTGAACGAACCATCATCATTGGCGGTGACTTCGGCATTGCCATCGACACTAAGGTTGCTGGCACTAAGGTCATCACCTTCGACATCACTCGCTTGTGATAGTAATTGCTCTTGGCTTAGGGTAATTTCACCATCTTCATTCACGCTATACGCTAAGTCGCCTGAGACAGGTGCATCATCGACTGGCGTGACTGAAACGTCAACGTTGGCTGTTACAGTATCGGTACCATCGGAAACGTCGAAGGTAAACTCAACATCACCATTAAAGTTCTCGTTTGGCGCAAAGCTGTAAGTACCATCACCATTATCACTCAAGATACCGTCCGTACCGGTATAGTTGACACCTTCAACAGACAGATCATCCCCCTCAATATCGGTGGCACCGGTGAGTAGGTCTGCATCAGTGAAGGTCAGCGTACCATCTTCTTCCATGGTAAACGCTTGATCTTCTGGCTGTGGTAGGTCATTGACCGGGTTAACGGTCAGATCCGCCCCCGCTTGGACAACATTGCTGCCATCAGAGATATCAAAGCTAATATCGATATCGCCGTTCCAATCCGCATCTGGGGTAATAGTAAAGGAGCCATCATCATTAACCGTCACCTCGGCATTACCATCAACGCTGAGGTTACTCGCCGTTAGGTCATCGCCCTCCACATCAGAAGCCTGTGACAACAACTGCTCTTGGCTTAGGGTAATTTCACCGTCTTCATTGACGCTGTAGGCCAAATCACCGGACACTGGCGCATCATCAACTGGTGTGACTGACACATCGATGTTCGCGGTCACGGTATCCGTGCCATCAGAGACATCGAAGCTAAACTCTACGTCGCCATTGAAGTTCTCGTTTGGTGCGAAGCTGTAGGTGCCGTCGCCATTGTCACTTAAGATGCCGTCGGTACCTGAGTAGCTGACGCTTTCAACAGACAGATCATCCCCTTCGATATCAGTCGCACCGGTCAATAGGTCGGCATCGGTGAAGGTTAACGTACCATCCTCTTCCATGGTAAACGCTTGATCTTCTGGTTGTGGCAAGTCGTTGACTGGGTTAACGGTTAAGTCTGCACCAGAAACGACGACATTTTCACCATCAGAGACATCGAAGCTGATATCAATGTCGCCGTTCCAATCCGCATCTGGGGTAATAGTGAACGAGCCATCGTCATTGACGGTGACTCCGGCATTACCGTCGACACTGAGATTGCTCGCGGTTAGGTCATCCCCCTCAACATCGCTCACATTAGAAAGAAGCTGCTCTTGGCTTAACGTGATTTCGCCATCTTCATTCACGGTGTAAGACAGGTTACCTTCGACTGTTGGTGCATCGTCAACCGGTGTAACCGATACGTCCACATTAGCTGTTACGGTATCCGTGCCATCGGAAACATCGAAGCTGAACTCAACGTCACCGTTGAAGTTTTCATTTGGCGCGAAGCTATAAGTGCCATCGCCGTTATCGGTCAAGATACCGTCAGTACCCGAATAGTTAACGCCTTCAACCGATAGGTCATCGCCATCAATATCGGTGGCACCGGTTAATAGGTCGGCATCGGTAAAGGTCAGCGTACCATCTTCTTCCATGGTAAACGCTTGATCTTCTGGTTGTGGTAAGTCATTGACTGGGTTGACGGTGAGGTCAGCACCAGAGGCAACGACATTTTCTCCATCAGAGACATCGAAGCTGATATCAATGTCGCCGTTCCAATCGGCATCTGGTGTGATGGTGAAGCTTCCATCATCGTTGATGGTCACTTCGGCATTGCCATCAACGCTGAGGTTGCTCGCGGTCAGATCATCGCCTTCCACGTCAGTCACGTTTGATAGCAGCTGCTCTTGGCTTAGGGTAATTTCACCATCTTCGTTCACGGTGTAAGACAAGTTGCCTTCAACCGTTGGTGCGTCATCCACTGGTGTTACAGACACATCGATGTTCGCGGTCACGGTGTCCGTGCCATCAGAGACACCGAAGCTGAACTCAACGTCGCCGTTGAAGTTCTCGTTCGGTGCGAAGCTGTAGGTACCATCACCATTGTCGGTCAAGATACCGTCGGTACCGGAGTAATTCACCCCTTCAACAGACAGGTCATCCCCATCAATATCGGTTGCACCCGTCAATAGATCTTCGTCGGTGAAGGTCAGCGTACCATCTTCTTCCATGGTAAACGCTTGATCTTCTGGTTGTGGTAAGTCGTTGACTGGGTTAACGGTTAAGTCTGCACCAGAAGCGACGACATTTTCACCATCAGAGACATCGAAGCTGATATCAATGTCACCGTTCCAATCCGCATCTGGGGTAATAGTGAACGAGCCATCGTCATTCACTGTAACTTCTGCATTACCATCCACACTCAAGTTGCTGGCTGTCAGGTCATCACCTTCAACGTCAGTGACGTTCGACAGAAGCTGCTCTTGGCTAAGCGTGATTTCACCATCTTCGTTGACGGTGTAAGACAAGTTACCTTCGACCGTTGGTGCATCGTTAACCGGAGTCACGGACACATCAACATTCGCCGTTACCATATCGGTGCCATCAGAGACATCGAAGCTGAACTCAACATCGCCATTGAAGTTCTCGTTTGGCGCAAAGCTGTATGTGCCATCACCATTATCGGTCAAGATACCGTCGGTGCCGGAGTAGTTCACGCCTTCAACAGACAGATCATCCCCTTCAATATCAGTCGCACCCGTCAATAGGTCGGCATCGGTGAAGGTTAGCGTACCATCCTCTTCCATGGTAAAAGCTTGATCTTCTGGTTGTGGCAGGTCGTTGACTGGGTTAACGGTTAAATCAGCGCCAGAAGCGACGATATTTTCACCATCAGAGACATCAAAGCTGATATCAATGTCGCCGTTCCAATCCGCATCTGGGGTAATAGTGAACGAGCCATCGTCATTCACCGTCACCTCGGCATTGCCATCAACGCTTAGATTACTGGCGATCAGGTCATCGCCTTCCACATCAGAAACATTCGATAGTAACTGCTCTTGGCTTAGGGTGATTTCACCATCTTCGTTGACCGTGTAAGACAGGTTACCCTCAACCGTTGGAGCGTCATCGACTGGCGTCACTGACACATCAACGTTAGCCGTCACAGTATCGGTGCCATCGGAGACATCGAAGCTGAACTCAACGTCACCGTTGAAGTTCTCATTTGGCGCGAAGCTGTAGGTACCGTCACCATTGTCAGTCAAGATACCGTCGGTACCGGAGTAATTGACGCCCTCTACAGAGAGATCATCCCCATCGATATCAGTTGCCCCAGTCAATAAATCGGCATCAGTGAAGGTGAGCGTGCCGTCTTCTTCAACGGTGAATGCTTGGTCTTCTGCCTGTGGTAGGTCATTGACTGGATTAACGGTGAGATCAGCCGTGGCTTGAACGGTATCCGAGCCATCGGTGATATCAAAGCTCATATCAATATCGCCGTTCCAGTCCGCATCCGGCGTGATGGTGAATGAGCCATCGTCGTTAACCGTGACTTCCGCGTTGCCATCCACCGTTAAGTTGCTGGCGGTTAGGTCATCACCCTCAATATCTGAGGCTTGAGACAGCAGCTGCTCTTGGCTGATGGTGATCGAACCATCTTCATCAACTTGGTAAGCGGTATCACCCGACACTGGCGCATCATTGATTGGTAATACATCAACGTTGATCACTGTATCAACCGTCGCACCATCATCATCGGTAACCGTGACATTCAGTTGTACTTCACCATTGAAGTTTTCATTTGGTGCGAAGCTGCACGTACCGTCGCCATTGACGGTGAAGATGCCGTCTGGACCATCGTAATTGATTTCAAGTGATGTCACTTCACCATCGATATCCGAAGCATTGGCCAGGATTTGCGACTCACTGAAGGTTAGGACACTGTCTTCATCAATGGTGTAAGACGTTGGTCCTGCAATCGGAGGATCGTTAACTTCAATCACCTCGATACCAGCAGTGGTGGTATCCGTTGCACCGTCTTCGTCAACCACGGTCACATCAAGACTGATGTCGCCCGAGAAGTTCTCATTAGGTGAGAAGGTATAGGTGCCATCGCCATTGTCGGCCAACACACCGTCAGTGCCAGAGTAAGAGACATCCTCAACCGCAACGTCCCCTTCGATATCACTCGAGTTGGCAAGCAACTGCTCATCACTAATTGTGATCGAGTTGTCCTCTTGCACTGTGTACGCGGTAGAACCCGCCACCGGAGGATCATTGACTTCGGTTACGGAGACATCGATATTCGCTGTGACCGTCTCAGTACCATCTGAGACGTCGAAGCTGAACTCAACATCCCCATTGAAGTTCTCGTTCGGTGCGAAGCTGTAGGTACCGTCGCCATTATCGGTCAAGATACCGTCGTTACCGGAGTAGTTCACGCCTTCAACAGATAGATCATCGCCATCGATATCGGTCGCACCCGTGAGTAGATCCGCATCGGTAAAGGTCAGCGTGCCATCCTCTTCGATGGTGAACGCTTGATCTTCTGGCTGTGGTAAATCGTTAACTGGGTTAACGGTTAAGTCTGCACCTGCTTGAACGACGTTCTCGCCATCAGAGATATCGAAGCTGATATCAATATCGCCATTCCAATCCGCATCTGGAGTAATGGTAAATGAACCATCGTCATTCGCCGTCACCTCAGCATTACCATCGACAGATAGGTTAGACGCACTAAGGTCATCGCCCTCGACATCCGAAGCTTGTGATAGTAGCTGCTCTTGGCTGAGGGTAATCTCACCATCTTCGTTAACGGTATAAGCTAAGTCGCCCGAAACCGGTGCATCATCGACTGGCGTCACTGAGACATCGACATTCGCTGACACGGTATCTGTGCCATCGGAAACCTCAAAGATGAACTCAACATCGCCATTGAAGTTCTCATTTGGCGCGAAGCTATAGGTACCATTGCCGTTATCGGTCAAGATACCGTCCGTGCCACTGTAACTAATACCCTCGACAGACAGATCATCCCCTTCAATATCCGTTGCACCTTGTAATAGATGGGCATCGGTAAAGGTTAAGATACCATCTTCTTCAATGGTGAACTCTTGATCTTGTGGCTGTGGCAAGTCGTTAACCGGATTAACGGTTAAGTCTGCGCCTGAGGCCACGATATTCTCGCCATCCGACACATCGAAGCTGATGTCGATATCACCGTTCCAGTCGGCATCTGGGGTTATGGTGAATGAGCCATCATCGTTCACCGTCACTTCAGCATTACCGTCAACACTTAAGTTACTCGCGGTTAGGTCATCACCCTCGACGTCAGTCACATTAGACAGCAATTGCTCTTGGCTTAGGGTAATTTCACCATCTTCGTTGACGGTGTAAGACAGGTTGCCTTCTACGGTTGGGGCATCATCAACCGGTGTCACAGACACATCGACGTTCGCGGTGACGGTATCGGTACCATCTGAGACTTCGAAGCTGAACTCAACATCACCGTTAAAGTTCTCATTCGGTGCGAAGCTATAAGTACCGTTACCATTGTCGGTCAAGATACCATCTGTGCCGCTGTAACTAATACCTTCGACAGACAGATCATCCCCTTCAATATCCGAGGCACCTTGCAATAGGTGCGCATCGGTAAAGGTCAAGATACCGTCTTCTTCCATGGTAAATTCTTGATCTTGCGGCTGCGGCAAGTCGTTCACCGGGTTAACGGTAAGGTCCGCGCCCGAAGCCACGATGTTCTCACCATCAGACACATCGAAACTGATATCGATATCGCCGTTCCAATCGGCATCAGGGGTAATGGTGAAGCTACCATCATCGTTGACGGTGACTTCGGCATTGCCATCGACGCTGAGATTGCTAGCTGTGAGATCATCCCCTTCTACGTCAGTCACGTTTGAGAGCAGTTGCTCTTGGCTTAGCGTGATTTCGCCATCTTCGTTGACGGTGTAAGACAAGTTGCCTTCTACCGTAGGCGCATCATCAACTGGGGTGACAGACACGTCAATGTTGGCCGTCACTGTATCGGTACCATCCGACACACCGAAGCTGAACTCAACATCACCATTGAAGTTCTCATTTGGTGCGAAGCTGTAAGTACCGTTGCCGTTGTCAGTAAGAATACCGTCAGTACCTGTGTAGCTAATGCCTTCGACTGATAGGTCATCGCCCTCAATATCCGTGGCACCTTGAAGCAGGTGCGCATCGGTGAAGGTCAAAATACCATCTTCTTCAATGGTGAACTCTTGGTCTTGCGGCTGTGGCAAGTCATTGACTGGGTTAACCGTCAAGTCCGCACCAGATTGAACGACGTTTTCACCGTCAGAGACATCGAAGCTAATGTCGATATCACCATTCCAATCCGCATCCGGAGTAATGGTGAACGAGCCATCGTCATTAACGGTGACTTCGGCGTTGCCGTCGACGCTTAGATTGCTCGCGCTCAGGTCGTCGCCTTCTACGTCAGTCACGTTAGATAGCAGTTGCTCTTGGCTTAGGGTGATTTCACCATCTTCGTTGACGGTGTAAGACAGGATGCCTTCAACGGTTGGTGCATCGTCGACTGGTGTAACCGATACGTCTACATTCGCCGTTACAGTATCGGTACCATCCGATACATTGAAGCTGAACTCAACGTCACCATTGAAGTTCTCGTTCGGCGCGAAGCTGTAGGTACCATCACCATTGTCGGTCAAGATACCGTCTGTGCCAGAGTAGTTCACGTCTTCTACAGACAGATCATCCCCGTCGATATCGGTCGCACCCGTTAATAGGTCTTCATCGGTGAAGGTCAGCGTACCATCTTCTTCCATGGTGAACGCTTGATCTTCCGGCTGTGGTAAGTCATTGACTGGATTCACCGTTAGGTCCGCACCCGAGGCAACAATATTTTCGCCATCAGAAACATCGAAGCTGATATCGATGTCGCCATTCCAGTCTGCATCTGGGGTGATGGTAAATGAGCCATCGTCATTAACGGTGACTTCAGCATTGCCGTCGACGCTGAGATTGCTCGCGGTCAGGTCATCGCCTTCCACGTCAGTCACATTGGATAGCAGTTGCTCTTGGCTGAGGGTGATTTCACCATCTTCGTTAACCGTGTAAGACAAGTTGCCTTCAACGGTTGGCGCATCATCGACTGGTGTCACAGACACATCAACATTGGCCGTTACCGTGTCTGTGCCATCGGAGACATCGAAGCTGAACTCAACGTCACCATTGAAGTTCTCATTCGGTGCGAAGCTATAAGTGCCATCGCCATTGTCGGTCAAAATACCGTCGGTGCCAGAGTAGTTGACACCTTCGACAGACAGATCGTCCCCGTCAATATCGGTCGCTCCGGTTAGTAGGTCGGCATCGGTGAAGGTCAGCGTACCATCTTCTTCCATGGTGAACGCTTGATCTTCTGGCTGTGGTAAATCGTTAACTGGGTTAACGGTGAGGTCAGCTCCCGAGGCCACAAGATTCTCGCCATCGGAGACATCAAAGCTGATATCGATGTCGCCATTCCAGTCCGCATCTGGGGTGATGGTGAATGAGCCATCGTCATTAACGCTCACCTCAGCATTACCATCCACGCTGAGATTGCTCGCGGTCAGATCATCGCCTTCCACGTCAGTGACGTTAGAGAGTAACTGCTCTTGGCTTAGGGTAATTTCACCATCTTCGTTAACCGTGTAAGACAAGTTGCCCTCAACGGTTGGCGCATCATCCACCGGCGTAACCGATACGTCCACGTTCGCCGTAACCGTGTCGGTACCATCCGACACATCGAAGCTGAACTCAACATCACCGTTGAAGTTCTCGTTTGGCGCGAAGCTATAGGTGCCATCGCCATTGTCGGTCAAAATACCGTCGGTGCCAGAGTAGTTGACACCTTCGACAGACAGATCGTCCCCGTCAATATCGGTCGCTCCGGTTAGTAGGTCGGCATCGGTGAAGGTCAGCGTACCATCTTCTTCCATGGTGAACGCTTGATCTTCTGGCTGTGGTAAATCGTTAACTGGGTTAACGGTGAGGTCAGCTCCCGAGGCCACAAGATTCTCGCCATCGGAGACATCAAAGCTGATATCGATGTCGCCATTCCAGTCCGCATCTGGGGTGATGGTGAATGAGCCATCGTCATTAACGCTCACCTCAGCATTACCATCCACGCTGAGATTGCTCGCGGTCAGATCATCGCCTTCCACGTCAGTGACGTTAGAGAGTAACTGCTCTTGGCTTAGGGTAATTTCACCATCTTCGTTAACCGTGTAAGACAAGTTGCCCTCAACGGTTGGCGCATCATCCACCGGCGTAACCGATACGTCCACGTTCGCCGTAACCGTGTCGGTACCATCCGACACATCGAAGCTGAACTCAACATCACCGTTGAAGTTCTCGTTTGGCGCGAAGCTATAGGTGCCATCACCATTGTCGGTCAAGATACCGTCCGTACCAGAGTAATTGACCCCTTCAACAGACAGATCATCCCCATCGATATCGGTCGCACCGGTCAATAGGTCTTCATCAGTGAAGGTCAGCGTACCATCCTCTTCCATGGTAAACGCTTGATCTTCAGGTTGTGGTATGTCATTAACTGGGTTAACCGTGAGGTCGGCACCCGAGGCCACGATGTTTTCGCCATCAGAGACATCGAAGCTGATATCGATGTCGCCATTCCAGTCCGCATCTGGGGTGATGGTGAAGCTTCCATCATCGTTGACGGTCACTTCGGCATTACCATCGACGCTGAGGTTGCTCGCAGTCAGGTCATCGCCCTCCACGTCAGTGACGTTAGAAAGCAGCTGCTCTTGGCTGAGGGTGATTTCACCATCTTCGTTAACGGTGTAAGACAAGTTGCCTTCGACGGTTGGCGCGTCATCCACTGGCGTAACCGATACGTCCACATTCGCCGTAACAGTGTCAGTGCCGTCCGAGACATCAAAGCTGAACTCAACGTCACCATTGAAGTTCTCGTTTGGCGCGAAGCTATAAGTACCGTCGCCATTATCGGTCAAGATACCGTCCGTGCCGGAGTAGTTCACACCTTCTACAGACAGATCATCCCCGTCGATATCGGTCGCACCCGTCAATAGGTCAGCATCGGTGAAGGTCAGCGTGCCATCTTCTTCCATGGTGAACGCTTGATCTTCTGGTTGTGGTAAGTCGTTAACTGGGTTAACCGTCAGGTCAGCACCCGAGGCAACAATATTCTCACCATCAGAGACATCGAAGCTGATATCAATGTCGCCATTCCAGTCCGCATCTGGGGTGATGGTGAAGCTTCCATCATCGTTGACGGTCACTTCGGCATTACCATCGACGCTGAGGTTGCTCGCAGTCAGGTCATCGCCCTCCACGTCAGTGACGTTAGAAAGCAGCTGCTCTTGGCTGAGGGTGATTTCACCATCTTCGTTAACGGTGTAAGACAAGTTGCCTTCGACGGTTGGCGCGTCATCCACTGGCGTAACCGATACGTCCACATTCGCGGTGACCGTATCAGTACCATCCGACACATCGAAGCTGAACTCTACCTCACCGTTAAAGTTCTCGTTTGGCGCGAAGCTATAAGTACCGTCGCCATTATCGGTCAAGATACCGTCCGTGCCGGAGTAGTTCACACCTTCTACAGACAGATCATCCCCGTCGATATCGGTCGCACCCGTCAATAGGTCAGCATCGGTGAAGGTCAGCGTGCCATCTTCTTCCATGGTGAACGCTTGATCTTCAGGTTGTGGTAGGTCATTAACCGGGTTAACGGTCAGGTCAGCACCCGAGGCAACAATATTCTCGCCATCAGAGACATCGAAGCTGATATCAATGTCGCCGTTCCAATCTGCATCTGGGGTGATGGTAAATGAGCCATCGTCATTAATGGTGACTTCGGCGTTGCCGTCGACGCTGAGATTGCTCGCAGTCAGATCATCGCCTTCCACGTCAGTGACGTTCGAAAGAAGCTGCTCTTGGCTTAGAATAATTTCACCATCTTCGTTTACGGTGTAAGACAGATTACCTTCAACGGTTGGTGCATCATCCACCGGCGTAACCGATACGTCCACATTCGCCGTTACGGTATCGGTACCATCCGACACATCGAAGCTGAACTCAACGTCACCGTTGAAGTTCTCGTTTGGCGCGAAGCTGTAGGTGCCATCGCCATTGTCGGTCAAGATACCGTCGGTACCGGAGTAGCTTACCCCTTCAACAGACAGATCATCCCCGTCAATATCGGTCGCACCCGTTAATAGGTCTTCATCGGTGAAGGTCAGCGTACCATCCTCTTCCATGGTAAACGCTTGATCTTCCGGCTGTGGTAGGTCATTAACCGGATTAACGGTGAGGTCAGCACCCGAGGCGACAATATTTTCGCCATCAGAGACATCGAAGCTGATATCGATGTCGCCATTCCAGTCCGCATCCGGGGTGATGGTGAAGGAGCCATCGTCATTAACGGTGACTTCGGCATTGCCGTCGACGCTGAGGTTGCTGGCGGTCAAATCATCGCCTTCCACATCCGTCACGTTAGATAGCAACTGCTCTTGGCTTAGCGTGATTTCGCCGTCTTCGTTTACGGTGTAAGACAGGTTACCTTCAACGGTTGGCGCGTCATCCACTGGCGTAACTGATACGTCCACATTCGCCGTAACAGTATCAGTACCATCAGACACATCGAAGCTGAACTCAACGTCACCGTTAAAGTTCTCGTTTGGTGCGAAGCTATAAGTGCCATCGCCATTGTCGGTCAAGATACCGTCCGTACCAGAGTAATTGACCCCTTCAACAGACAGATCATCCCCATCGATATCTGTCGCGCCGGTCAATAGGTCTTCATCAGTGAAGGTCAGCGTACCATCCTCTTCCATGGTAAACGCTTGATCTTCCGGTTGTGGCAAGTCGTTAACTGGGTTAACCGTGAGGTCTGCACCCGAGGCCACGATATTCTCGCCATCTGAGACATCGAAGCTGATATCAATGTCGCCATTCCAGTCCGCATCTGGGGTGATGGTGAATGAACCATCGTCATTGACGGTGACTTCAGCATTGCCGTCGACGCTGAGATTGCTCGCGGTCAGGTCATCGCCTTCCACGTCAGTCACATTGGATAGCAGTTGCTCTTGGCTGAGGGTGATTTCACCATCTTCGTTTACGGTGTAAGACAGGTTACCTTCAACGGTTGGTGCATCATCCACCGGCATAACCGATACGTCCACGTTCGCCGTAACCGTGTCGGTACCATCCGACACATCGAAGCTGAACTCAACGTCACCATTGAAGTTCTCGTTCGGCGCGAAGCTGTAGGTGCCATCACCATTATCAGTCAAGATACCGTCGGTACCGGAGTAGTTCACCCCTTCAACAGACAGATCATCCCCGTCAATATCGGTGGCACCGGTCAATAGGTCTTCATCGGTGAAGGTCAGCGTACCATCCTCTTCCATGGTAAACGCTTGGTCTTCTGGCTGTGGTAGGTCATTGACTGGGTTCACGGTGAGGTCTGCACCCGCTTGAACCACGTTCTCGCCATCTGAGATATCGAAGCTGATATCGATATCACCGTTCCAATCCGCGTCTGGGGTGATGGTGAATGAGCCATCATCATTGGCTGTCACTTCAGCGTTACCATCGACGCTGAGGTTACTTGCTGTGAGATCATCACCCTCAACATCAGACGCTTGTGACAACAATTGCTCTTGGCTTAAGGTGATTTCACCGTCTTCGTTGACACTGTATGCCAAATCACCCGAGACCGGTGCATCATCGACTGGTGTGACAGACACATCCACATTAGCAGTGACTGTGTCGGTGCCATCAGAAACTTCAAAGGTGAATTCTACGTCACCGTTAAAGTTCTCATTAGGCGCGAAGCTATAGGTCCCATTGCCGTTGTCGGTCAAGATACCATCGGTGCCACTGTAGCTAATGCCTTCGATAGACAGATCATCACCTTCAATGTCGGTGGCACCTTGCAGTAGGTGTGCATCCGTGAAGGTTAAGATGCCATCCTCTTCGATGGTAAACTCTTGGTCTTGCGCTTGTGGCAAATCGTTGACCGGGTTTACGGTCAGATCTGCACCTGACGACACAATGTTCTCGCCATCAGAGACATCGAAGCTAATATCGATGTCACCGTTCCAGTCTGCATCCGGGGTAATGGTGAATGAGCCATCGTCATTGACGGTCACTTCAGCATTGCCATCGACGCTGAGGTTACTCGCGGTCAGATCATCGCCTTCCACATCAGTCACATTAGATAGTAACTGCTCTTGGCTGAGGGTAATTTCACCATCTTCGTTGACGGTGTAAGACAGGCTACCCTCAACAGTTGGAGCGTCATCGACTGGTGTCACTGACACATCAATATTGGCCGTCACTGTATCGGTGCCATCCGAGACATCGAAACTAAACTCTACATCACCGTTGAAGTTCTCGTTTGGCGCAAAGCTGTAGGTGCCGTTGCCGTTATCAGTAAGAATACCGTCGGTACCACTGTAGCTAATGCCCTCGACAGATAGTTCGTCACCCTCGATATCCGTTGCGCCTTGGAGTAGATGCGCATCGGTGAAGGTCAGAATACCATCTTCTTCCATGGTAAATTCTTGGTCTTGCGGCTGCGGCAAATCGTTGACTGGGTTTACGGTTAAGTCCGCACCAGATTGAACAACATTTTCACCATCGGAGACATCGAAGCTGATATCGATATCACCATTCCAATCGGCATCTGGCGTAATGGTGAACGAGCCATCGTCATTAACCGTGACTTCTGCGTTACCATCCACGCTGAGATTGCTTGCAGTCAGATCATCGCCTTCCACATCAGTGACATTGGAAAGCAGTTGCTCTTGGCTGAGGGTGATTTCACCATCTTCGTTAACGGTGTAAGACAGATTGCCCTCTACCGTAGGTGCATCATCAACAGGAGTGACAGACACATCAATGTTAGCAGAGACGGTATCCGTGCCATCTGACACATCAAAACTGAACTCGACATCGCCATTGAAGTTCTCGTTTGGCGCGAAACTGTAGGTACCGTTACCGTTATCAGTCAAAATACCATCGGTACCACTGTAGCTGATACCTTCGACCGTCAGGTCATCCCCTTCAATATCGATCGCGCCTTGAAGTAGATGTGCATCAGTGAAGGTCAAAATACCGTCTTCTTCAACGGTGAACTCTTGGTCTTGCGGCTGTGGCAAGTCGTTGACTGGATTAACGGTCAAGTCCGCACCAGATTGAACGACGTTTTCACCATCAGAGACGTCGAAGCTGATATCGATATCACCATTCCAATCCGCATCCGGAGTAATGGTGAACGAGCCATCGTCATTCACGGTGACCTCTGCGTTGCCATCCACGCTGAGGTTGCTAGCAGTAAGATCATCGCCTTCAACGTCAGTGACGTTAGAAAGAAGCTGCTCTTGGCTGAGAGTGATTTCACCGTCTTCATTAACGGTGTAAGACAGGTTGCCTTCAACGGTTGGTGCATCATCCACTGGTGTGACAGAAACGTCTACATTCGCTGTTACGGTATCGGTACCGTCTGAGACATCGAAGCTGAACTCAACGTCACCGTTGAAGTTTTCGTTTGGCGCGAAGCTGTAGGTACCGTCGCCATTATCAGTCAAGATACCGTCTGTGCCTGAGTAGTTCACGCCTTCAACAGACAGATCATCCCCATCGATATCCGTGGCACCGGTCAATAGGTCGGCATCAGTGAAGGTCAGCGTACCATCTTCTTCCATGGTAAACGCTTGATCTTCCGGCTGTGGTAAGTCGTTGACTGGATTGACTGTTAAGTCTGCCTGAGCCTGCACCACATTGTTGCCATCAGAGATATCGAAGCTGATATCGATATCACCATTCCAGTCTGCGTCCGGCGTGATAGTAAACGAGCCATCATCATTAGCCGTGACTTCAGCGTTACCATCGACGGCGAGGTTGCTCGCGGTCAGGTCATCACCTTCGACGTCGGAAGCTTGTGACAGCAACTGCTCTTGGCTTAAGGTAATTTCACCATCTTCATTAACGCTATACGCTAAATCGCCTGAGACAGGTGCATCATCGACTGGCGTGACTGAAACATCAACGTTGGCTGTTACGGTATCGGTACCATCAGAAACATCGAAGCTGAACTCAACGTCACCATTGAAGTTCTCGTTTGGCGCGAAGCTGTAAGTACCGTCGCCATTATCAGTCAAGATACCATCCGTGCCGGAGTAGTTGACCCCTTCAACAGACAGATCATCTCCGTCAATATCAGTGGCACCGGTCAATAGGTCTGCATCGGTGAAGGTCAGCGTACCGTCTTCTTCCATGGTAAACGCTTGATCTTCTGGCTGTGGTAGGTCGTTAACTGGGTTAACGGTCAAGTCCGCTTGCGCTTGGACAACATTGCTGCCATCGGAGATATCAAAGCTGATATCGATATCGCCGTTCCAATCGGCATCAGGGGTGATGGTGAATGAGCCATCGTCATTAACGGTGACCTCAGCATTACCATCGACGCTAAGGTTGCTCGCGGTAAGGTCATCACCCTCGACATCGGAGGCTTGCGACAATAGCTGCTCTTGACTTAGGGTAATTTCACCATCTTCATTAACGGTATATGCCAAATCACCAGAGACTGGCGCGTCATCCACTGGAGTGACTGAAACGTCGACATTCGCGGTAACGGTGTCAGTACCATCGGATACGTCGAAGGTAAATTCGACATCGCCATTAAAGTTTTCATTCGGCGCAAAACTGTAAGTACCGTCGCCATTGTCACTCAAGATACCGTCAGCACCAGAGTAACTGACGCTTTCAACAGACAGATCATCCCCATCGATATCGGTCGCACCCGTCAATAGGTCCGCATCAGTAAAGGTCAGCGTACCATCCTCTTCCATGGTAAACGCTTGATCTTCCGGCTGAGGTAAGTCATTGACTGGGTTAACGGTGAGATCAGCACCTGACGCGACAATGATATCGCCATCGTTGACGTCGAAGCTGATATCAATATCACCATTCCAATCCGCATCTGGGGTTATGGTGAAAGAGCCATCATCATTGACGGTAACCTCGGCATTACCATCAACTGTCAGGTTGCTTGCGGTGAGATCACCGCCATCAATATCACTGACATTGGATAGCAACTGCTCTTGGCTGAAGGTAATTTCACCATCTTCATTAACGGTGTAAGACAGATTACCTTCCACCGTTGGCGCATCATTGACCGGAGTCACTGATACGTCGACATTGGCGCTGACCGTATCTGTGCCATCTGACACATCAAAGGTAAACTCAACGTCACCGTTGAAATTTTCATTTGGCGCGAAGCTGTAGGTGCCGTCACCATTGTCGGTCAAGATACCGTCGGTGCCAGAGTAGTTCACGCCCTCAACAGACAGATCATCGCCATCGATATCGGTGGCGCCAGTCAGTAGATCAGCATCAGTAAAGGTCAGCGTACCGTCTTCTTCTACAGTAAACGCCTGGTCTTCTGGCTGAGGCAGATCGTTAACTGGGTTAACAGTGAGGTCTGCGCCAGACGCAACGATATTCTCACCATCAGAGACATCGAAGCTGATATCAATATCGCCGTTCCAATCCGCATCTGGAGTGATAGTAAACGAACCGTCATCATTGACTGTGACATCCGCATTACCATCCACCGTTAGGTTCGACGCCGTCAGGTCATCGCCTTCGACATCCGACACGTTTGAGAGCAACTGCTCTTGGCTAAGGGTAATTTCACCGTCTTCATTCACGGTGTAAGACAGGCTACCTTCGACCGTTGGAGCGTCATCGACTGGTGTCACTGAGACATCGATATTCGCTGTGACCGTATCGGTGCCATCCGACACATCAAAACTGAACTCAACATCACCGTTGAAGTTTTCGTTTGGTGCGAAGCTGTAGGTGCCATCACCGTTATCGGTCAAGATACCATCCGTGCCGGAGTAGCTCACTCCTTCAACAGACAGATCATCCCCGTCAATATCGGAGGCACCGGTCAATAGGTCAGCATCGGTAAAGGTTAATGTACCGTCTTCTTCAACGGTAAACGCTTGATCTTCTGGCTGTGGCAGGTCATTGACTGGATTCACGGTCAGATCAGCTGAAGCCTGAATCGTGTCCGTACCGTCTGTGATATCGAAGCTCATATCGATATCACCGTTCCAGTCGGCATCAGGTGTAATGGTGAAAGAGCCATCATCATTGACTGTCACTTCAGCATTACCATCGACCGTCAGGTTGCTAGCCGTGAGATCATCACCCTCAATATCCGAAGCTTGCGACAGCAGTTGCTCTTGGCTGATGGTGATAGAGCCGTCTTCATCGACTTGGTAAGCAGTATCACCTGAGACCGGAGCATCATTGATTGGCAACACATCAACGTTAATTACCGTTTCAGTCGTCGCACCATCGTCATCCGTCACGGTGACGTTCAGTTGTACCTCACCATTGAAGTTCTCATTTGGCGCGAAGCTACAGGTACCATCACCATTAACTGTAAAGATACCGTCTGGGCCATCGTAGTTGATTTCAAGTGAGGTCACCTCACCATCGATATCTGAGGCATTGCCCAGGATTTGCGACTCACTAAAGGTTAAAACGCTATCTTCATCTATGGTGTACGAGGTTGGCCCAGCAATCGGTGGATCATTGACTTCAATAACTTCAATACCCGCTGTCGTGGTGTCGGTTGCACCATCTTCATCGACAACGGTGACATCAAGGCTGATATCACCTGAGAAGTTCTCATTTGGTGAGAATGTATAGGTGCCATCGCCATTATCCGCCAACACACCATCGGTGCCTGAGTAGGACACATCCTCAACCGCAACATCGCCCTCGATATCGCTTGAGTTAGCAAGAAGCTGCTCATCACTGATAGTGATTGAGTTATCTTCTTGAACTGTGTATGAGGTTGAGCCGGCTACAGGGGGATCGTTGACCTCCGTCACTGAGACGTCGATACTCGCCGTGACCGTCTCGGTGCCGTCACTGACATCGAAGCTGAACTCGACCTCACCGTTAAAGTTTTCATTTGGCGCAAAACTGTAGGTGCCATCGCCATTGTCGGTCAATACACCATCAGCGCCCGTGTAGGACACGCCTTCTACAGACAACTCATCGCCATCAATATCGGTCGCGTTTTCAAGTAGTTGCTCATCGGTAAAGGTCAGCGTACCGTCTTCTTCGACGGTGTACGACTTATCTTCCGCCTGCGGCAGGTCATTAACTGGGTTAACAGTCAGGTCGGCGCCCGCTTGAACCACATTCTCGCCATCGGAGATATCAAAGCTAATGTCAATATCGCCATTCCAGTCGGCGTCCGGAGTAATGGTGAATGAGCCATCATCATTGACCGTCACCTCTGCATTGCCATCAACACTTAGGTTAGACGCAGTCAGATCATCGCCTTCCACGTCCGAAGCCTGCGACAGGAGCTGCTCTTGGCTAAGGGTGATTTCACCATCTTCGTTGACGGTGTAGGCGAGATCGCCCGAAACAGGGGCATCATCGACTGGCGTGACAGACACATCAACATTCGCCGATACTGTATCGGTGCCATCAGAAACCTCAAAGGTAAACTCAACATCGCCATTGAAGTTCTCATTTGGCGCGAAGCTGTAGGTACCATTGCCATTATCGGTCAAAATACCGTCGGTACCGCTGTAGCTGATTCCTTCAACAGACAGATCATCGCCTTCAATATCCGTGGCACCTTGCAAGAGGTGTGCATCGGTGAAGGTGAGAATACCGTCTTCTTCAATGGTAAATTCTTGATCTTGGGGCTGTGGTAAGTCGTTAACTGGGTTAACAGTGAGGTCCGCACCAGAGGCGACAATATTCTCGCCATCGGAAACATCAAAGCTGATATCGATGTCGCCATTCCAGTCGGCGTCAGGGGTAATGGTAAACGAGCCATCGTCGTTAACCGTCACTTCGGCATTACCGTCAACACTTAGGTTGCTAGCGGTAAGTTCATCGCCTTCAACATCAGTCACATTGGACAATAACTGCTCTTGGCTGAGGGTGATCTCACCATCTTCGTTCACGGTGTAAGAAAGATTACCTTCCACCGTTGGTGCATCGTCAACTGGCGTGACTGATACATCGACATTCGCCGTGACAGTATCGGTGCCATCAGAAACCTCAAAGCTAAACTCTACATCACCGTTAAAGTTTTCATTCGGTGCGAAGCTGTAGGTACCATTACCGTTATCGGTAAGAATACCGTCAGTACCACTGTAGCTAATGCCTTCGACTGAAAGATCATCCCCTTCGATGTCCGTTGCACCTTGAAGTAAGTGGGCATCGGTAAAGGTCAAGATACCATCTTCTTGGATGGTAAACTCTTGGTCTTGTGGCTGAGGCAAATCATTGACAGGATTCACCGTCAAGTCTGCACCTGAGGCGACAATATTCTCGCCATCGGAGACATCAAAGCTGATATCAATGTCGCCGTTCCAATCGGCATCAGGAGTAATGGT
The DNA here is from genome assembly GCF_055391395.1 of Vibrio sabulosilitoris. Classification (NCBI taxonomy): domain Bacteria; kingdom Pseudomonadati; phylum Pseudomonadota; class Gammaproteobacteria; order Vibrionales; family Vibrionaceae; genus Vibrio; species Vibrio sabulosilitoris. Next base: position 775,420 of record NZ_AP029600.1, on the reverse strand, counting down.
GAACGAACCATCGTCGTTCAACGTCACTTCGGCATTACCGTCAACACTTAGATTGCTCGCGGTAAGGTCATCCCCTTCCACATCAGTGACGTTCGATAGAAGCTGCTCTTGGCTAAGGGTAATCTCACCATCTTCATTGACGGTGTAAGACAGGTTACCTTCGACCGTCGGCGCATCATCGACTGGCGTCACAGAGACGTCAATATTCGCTGTTACTGTATCCGTGCCGTCGGAGACATCGAAACTAAACTCAACATCACCGTTGAAGTTCTCATTCGGTGCGAAGCTGTAAGTACCATTGCCGTTATCGGTCAAGATACCATCGGTGCCGCTATAACTGATGCCTTCAACGGTAAGGTCATCGCCTTCAATATCGGTCGCACCTTGTAGTAGATGCGCATCGGTGAAGGTGAGAATGCCGTCTTCTTCTACGGTGAACTCTTGGTCTTGTGGCTGAGGTAGATCGTTAACCGGATTGACCGTTAAATCCGCGCCAGATTGAACTAGGTTTTCACCATCAGACACATCAAAGCTGATGTCGATATCACCGTTCCAATCCGCATCTGGCGTGATAGTAAACGAGCCATCATCATTGACAGTAACTTCAGCATTGCCATCAACGCTGAGATTGCTGGCGGTCAGGTCATCGCCCTCAACATCACTTACATTAGACAGAAGTTGCTCTTGGCTAAGGGTAATTTCACCGTCTTCGTTAACGGTATAAGACAAGTTGCCTTCAACGGTCGGGGCATCATCGACTGGAGTTACGGACACATCGATATTGGCCGACACAGTATCAGTGCCATCAGAGACATCGAAGCTGAACTCAACGTCACCATTGAAGTTTTCATTTGGTGCGAAGCTGTAGGTGCCATCGCCGTTATCGGTCAGGATACCATCCGTGCCGGTGTAGCTCACCCCTTCAACAGACAGATCATCCCCATCGATATCCGTTGCGCCAGTCAATAGGTCGGCATCGGTAAAGGTCAGCGTACCGTCTTCTTCCATGGTAAACGCTTGATCTTCCGGTTGTGGTAAGTCGTTAACTGGGTTAACGGTCAGGTCAGCTTGGGCCTGAACAATGTTGTTACCATCGGAGATGTCAAAGCTGATATCAATGTCACCATTCCAATCTGCATCTGGTGTGATGGTAAAGCTGCCATCATCATTAGCAGTGACTTCGGCGTTACCGCCGACGCTCAAATTGCTCGCCGTCAGGTCATCACCCTCAACATCTGAGGCTTGTGACAATAACTGCTCTTGGCTTAGCGTTATTTCACCGTCTTCATTCACGCTGTAAGCTAGATCACCGGACACCGGCGCATCATCCACTGGCGTTACTGACACGTCGACACTAGCGGTCACAACATCTGTGCCATCAGATACATCGAAACTAAACTCAACGTCGCCATTAAAGTTTTCGTTTGGTGCGAAGCTGTACGTGCCATTACCATTGTCGGTTAAGATACCGTCCGTTCCGGTATAACTTACCCCATCAATAGACAGATCATCGCCATCAATATCGGTAGCACCCGTTAAGAGATCCGCATCTGTAAAGGTCAGGATGCCGTCCTCTTCCATGGTAAAGGCTTGATCTTCAGGCTGTGGAAGGTCGTTAACTGGGTTAACCGTTAAGTCCGCCTGTGCCTGAACGACATTGTTGCCATCAGAGATATCGAAGCTGATGTCGATATCACCATTCCAATCGGCATCCGGCGTGATGGTGAAGCTACCATCACTGTTCACGGTCACCTCAGCGTTACCATCAACACTGAGGTTACTGGCAGTCAGATCATCGCCTTCGATATCACTCGCCTGCGACAGCAGCTGCTCTTGGCTAAGCGTGATTTGGCCATCCTCATTGACGCTGTATGCCAGATCGCCTGAGACAGGAGCATCATCAACTGGTGTGACGGAAACATCGATATTCGCCGAGACCGTATCGGTGCCATCGGAAACGTCAAAGCTGAACTCAACATCACCATTAAAGTTTTCATTTGGCGCAAAGCTGTATGTGCCGTCACCATTATCGGTCAAGATACCATCGGTGCCGCTGTAGCTCACGCTCTCGACAGACAGATCATCCCCTTCAATATCTGTCGCGCCAGTGAGTAGATCGGCATCGCTAAAGATTAACGTACCATCCTCTTCAACGCTAAAGGCTTGATCTTGAGGCTGTGGTAAATCATTAACTGGATTAACCGTGAGATCGGCGCCGGAAGCAACAATGTTCTCGCCATCGGACACATCGAAGCTGATATCAATATCACCATTCCAATCCGCATCTGGCGTGATAGTAAATGAGCCATCATCATTAACGGTAACTTCAGCGTTACCATCGACGCTTAGGTTGCTCGCGGTCAGGTCATCACCTTCCACGTCAGTCACGTTGGATAGCAGTTGCTCTTGGCTTAGGGTAATTTCACCATCTTCATTGACGGTGTACGACAGGTTGCCCTCCACCGTAGGCGCGTCGTCAACCGGAGTCACTGACACATCAACATTGGCCGTAACAGTATCCGTGCCGTCAAACACGTCAAAAGTAAACTCAACATCGCCGTTGAAGTTCTCATTTGGCGCAAAGCTGTAGGTGCCATCGCCATTGTCGGTCAAGATACCATCGGTGCCGCTATAGTTGACCCCATCAACCGACAGATCATCGCCATCAATATCTGTTGCATCGGTGAGTAAGTCAGCATCGGAAAAGGTTAGCGTTCCGTCTTCTTCGACGGTAAATGCTTGGTCTTGCGGTTGTGGCAAATCATTGACTGGATTAACGGTCAGGTCCGCACCAGAAGCAACAATGTTCTCACCGTCAGAGACATCAAAACTGATATCGATATCACCATTCCAATCCGCATCTGGCGTAATGGTAAATGAGCCATCGTCGTTGACCGTTACCTGCGCATTACCGTCAACCGTAAGGTTTGAAGCCGTAAGGTCATCGCCCTCGACATCCGAGACATTGGACAACAGCTGCTCTTGGCTTAGAGTAATCTCACCATCTTCATTGATGGTGTAAGACAAGTTACCTTCCACTGTTGGCGCATCGTCTACCGGAGTTACCGAGACATCAACATTGGCCGTTACGGTGTCAGTGCCATCCGACACCTCAAAGGTAAACTCTACGTCACCGTTAAAGTTCTCATTTGGCGCAAAGCTATAAGTGCCATCGCCATTATCGGTCAAGATACCATCGGTACCGGAGTAACTGATCCCTTCAACCGATAGATCATCCCCTTCGATATCCGTTGCGCCGGTAAGGAGATCGGCATCGGTGAAGGTCAGAGTGCCATCTTCTTCAACCGTAAAGGCCTGATCTTGTGGCTGAGGTAGATCATTGACTGGATTAACGGTGAGATCTGCAGTGGCTTGGATAGTATCGGTGCCATCAGAGATATCGTAGCTAAGGTCAATATCACCATTCCAATCCGCATCTGGCGTAATAGTAAATGAGCCATCCTCATTAATGGTCACTTCTGCATTGCCGTCGACGGTTAAATTAGACGCAGTCAGGTCATCCCCTTCCACATCAGAAGCCTGCGACAATAATTGCTCTTGGCTGATGGTGATCGAGCCATCTTCGTTAACTTGATAAGACGTGGTGCCAGAGACCGGTGGATCGTTGACTGCCGTAACCGACACATCAATATTGGCGGTAACCGTTTCAATGCCGTCACTGACATCAAACGTGAAATCGACATCACCAGAGAAGTTTTCATTCGGAGCGAAGGTATAGGTGCCATCACCGTTATCGGTCAAAATACCATCAGCGCCAGTGTAATTGACCCCTTCGACTGACAAATCATCACCGTCAATATCGCTTGCTCCGGCAAGCAGTTGCTCATCGGTAAAGGTAAGTGTGCCATCCTCTTCGGCAGTATAAGATTTGTCTTCCGCTTCTGGCGCATCATTGATTGGACGCACGGTTAAGTCAATATTGCTGGTGACCGTTTCCTGACCATCACTGATATCAAACGTCAGATCAAGCTCACCGTTAAAGTCTGGGTCTGGTACAACGGTAAAGGTGCCATCACCATTATCAGTAACTGATGCATTTTCTCCGACAGACAGGTTTGAAGCCGTCAGGTCATCGCCATCAACATCACTGGCATATTCCAAGAGTTGTTCTTGAGTAAAGGTAATGGTGCCATCTTCGTCCATGATGTAGGCGAGGTCTTGATCAACCTCAGGTGCGTCATTGACGTTTTCCACTTGCACTTCGAAGGTGCTGCTCGTAGTTTCCGAGTCAAAGTCATCCTCGGTTTGGCTGGTTGTCTCATCACTGCCGTCAGCAACATTGACCTCGAACTGCTCACTGGTGGTTTGTGAATCAAACTCTTCCTCTTCACCTGTGCCTGCTCCCGCGTCTGAAGAAGCCGCAGCTGGCGCAGCTCCACCGCTCGCTGCCGCCGCTTGTGTCGCCCCTTCAGCTTCAGCACCACCATCTGAGCCACCAGTATCACCTCCAACTGGCTGCGATCCTACCGTCGCACTCGCACCGCCACCAGAGCCACCACCGGTATCAGCACCAACCCCACCACTATCTGAAGAGCCGTCAACATTTTTCGATTGCGCGGCAGACGAGCTTTGTTGGCCTTGCTCCGAGGCATTCGATGACGCTGGGCCGGAGCCACCACTCTCTCCCTCCTCGCCTGCACCCGATGGACCACCCGCCATCGCCTGATTCGCCTGCGCTGCTGCATCTTCTGAGCCCGCGGCAGTCGCCGCAGCCGTTGCTGCAGTACTTTGTTGATTTCGCGTATTCGCCTGCTGTGAGTCGGTCCCAGCATCCGGTGTAACTTGTTGTTCTACCGCATCATTTAGTTTGTTTTCATTATTGTTGGGATCTTTGTTATCAGCCATGATGAGCTCCAATAGGGTGGAAGTGCAAAATATTTCATAGGTAGTAAAGAAAACTAATCTCAAACTTCAAACTTTTTTGCCGCTTTGTCTCAGAAAATAAATTTGAAAAACAGCCAAATAGCTCCTTAATTGCTGACGTATGTTTGGAATGGAATAAGTGATGATAGATATGGAGCAGTTCTCCAAATCAATGGAGTTAAATCACAATGGAATGCAACTGCTTTTGCTGGATTATATTAACCACTTCAAGCAGCCCAGCAGCTACATTAATCAGCTGTACAAGCACGAAAACTATTTTGAGCTGATGACGTACTCCAAGAAACTAAAAATGACGCTTGCACTATTTAGTGACGCTGACACACCGATAAAACTTGCGAGGCTTGAGCATCTAGCCAGACACGAGTTCTATCCGCCTGAGGAGCTGATTCGAGATATTCAGCTCGATTTGGCGGTGGTTGAGCATCAAATCCGCTCATTGTGTACCGAGCTGGCTAGTGACTGATTGACACCAAGCGATCAAGTTTGACCTGGTGATTGAGGAGAGACAGTGAGCAAAAACCCAATTGAGCAGCACTTAAAAACTGCCCTCATCTCCAGTGGCTCAACCGATGGAGATAAAGTGGATGACAAAGTAGTCCTGTCTAGCACGATGACCGCCGTGCACAAAACACTACTGGTCATCTTCCTTTTGATCATCATCGCTTTGGCCGTCGCTTCACAAGCACGTATCGATATCGTGGTTTCGGTGCGTGGAGAGCTGCTGCTCGATTCTGATATAGAAAAGGTGCAACATCTTGAGGGGGGGATGTTAGAAGAGCTGTTAGTTAAAAAGGGCGACCTTGTTTATGAGGGGCAACCGATAGCGAGACTAAAAGCACTTGAGCGCAACAGCCAATTGGATACGGTTAATACCGAGCTAATCCAGTTACAGCTTGATAAAATCCGCTACCAAAGTCTGCTCGATATGGTTGAGCCAGACTTTTCCGCCTATCAAGACGAGTATCCTGAGTTCGTTGCCACCAACTTAAATACTTGGCGCCAAGAGTACAGCAAAAATCTCTCTAACGAGCAGTTGATCACCCACGATATCGAGCACAAACAAGCCTTGATCGCGTCGATGCGAGAGCGCAGAAAGAGCTCGGTCCATCAGTTAGGCTTGATTCGCAAACAACTTGAGATCAAAGAAACCCTATATAAAGAGGAAATGGCATCCTATGTCGATGTACTCAACAACCAGGTGCAAGTGTCCAATATGGTGCGCGAGATAGAAAACCTCGATGAGTCGTTGATGAATGAGGATTTTCAGTTGGCCAAGCTCGATAAGCAGCTGCTTGATTTAATTGAAAACCGCAACGCTGAATATCAATCGCAGATCATTCAAGCTAAAAAAGACATTAAGATTAAGGAGCTGCAACAACCGCAGCACTCGGACAAGGTCGACCGCCTAACGGTCTACTCTCCGATTGACGGACTGGTAGACAAGGTTCACTTCAACTTTAAATCAGCGATCGTACCACCAGGTGAAAGTATTGCTGATATAGCACCGCTTAACAATTCACTGCACGGAGAAGCCAAAATCCCACGAAAAGAAATGGGCTTTGTTGAGATTGGTCAACTGGTTAAGGTCAAGTTTGATACCTATAACTTCGCCAAATTTGGTTTTATTGAAGGTACAATAACTTCAATCAGTCGCTCATCTTACGAGGAGGAAGATACAGAGTTTTATCTTGCTGCTATTGAGTTAGACCGCAATTATCTTGAGCGTGCAGGGGCAAAATACAATCTATCGCCTTATATGGAGTTTACCGCTGACGTCAAGACTGGCTCACGGCGTGTAATTGAATACGCAGCGAAGCCCGTCATGTCCGCCATTGAAGATGCCTTCGACGAGAGGTGATGATGGCTGAGGCGCAAAAACCCTTACTCACTCTTTCAGTTTACCGGATCAGCGTATGCTTGTTTGCGGCGATGGCTATTATCGCCGCAGGACTGTTCTACCAATGGAAACAAGTCACGCCACTCGATACCGTTGCCAACAATGAGTTAGTGATTGCCTCTCAAACCCTCAATGAAACACTTTCGTCTGTCACCCTTACATTGCAAGACTGCTTTGTGGTTGAAGATTGCATGTTTGCTGAAATCAACCAAAAGCTGTTCGCCATCGAGCAATCGCTCGATGAGTTAATTAAAGGCGCCTCCCTAGATAAAAGCAGCCTAAGTTTGGTGGGTGCGATTGAATACACCAACCTCCAATTGGCGCTCACGCGTTATCAACGCAGCGCTGACAGCGAATACATTACAACCAGAGAGCTGTATGACGCCTTGGTCACCGCCGGTGTTCACTTTGAGAAAAATCACTTAACCCTGACCCAAGCCCTGTTGGCAATGGAGTTGAGCAAAAAAGAACAGTATTACTACCGGCTCATGTGGCTTATTGCTGCATCATTAACTCTAGGTATCTTAGCGGCAAGCTTACTTTATCTGCGCCTGAATAAGTTTAAGCAAGGATCGGAAGATATTAGCGCTGGCTACCAACAATTGGCGAGCCAAATTGAACAGATGGACGCCTCGACACTGAGAGCGCAGCTCAATGATACCGCGTTAAACGTTTATCTACGGCAGATTTACTCCACTCTAAAACAGGTCCTTGAGGGCAGTGAACGGCAAAAGCAGGTAAATGATCTTTATAAACAACTTTATGCCTTAATCGGGTATGAGATCCGCAGCATCACCACAACCATCAATGGTGGTATCCAGTATTTGGTGCAGGAAACCGACGAGAGCGGTGTTGCGATGGCGCGAGACATTACATCAGCCGCTAATACGCTATCAGAGCTGGCAGACAACTATAATCGCTTAATCTCAAAAGGCGGTGATACTGAACAAAAAGACTTTGCCTTGCCCAGTGTACTATCTGAACTCGTAATCCACCTGCACTCAAAGACCTCACGCGAGCAAACCCGTCTCGAGTGTTTCATCGATAATGGCATCCCTAATCGAGTCCAGGGGCAGCCAACCCAGCTATTTTGGATCTTGTTTCTTCAACTATCTAGCGCCTTACAGGTGCAGAACAGTCAACACATACTGTTCAAAGTCACCTCCGGTGTCTCGAGTAGCGTTGAAAAAACGAAACTCACTATTCGCGTCTACTTTCTCACCACATCCAATGTCACCTTGAGCAAACTCGATACATTGCACTGGAGCCAACACACCAATCCACCGACAAGTAACGAAGAGCTGGCAAAAACCTTGCTGAGTGATGACAGCCAATTTTCAATTCAGTGGCTCCAATCGGGCAACCAAGTCTGCTTTCAATTGCAGATAGACCTGAGTGTCAAGAGCTACCTCTCCGATGAGACCAAGCTCGACAAGCGCCAGCTGCTGGTACTGTCTAACTCTCCGCTTCAGGTGGATATTTTACAGACTACCTTAGAGCAAACTGGCGCCACAATTACCGCTATCGATAGCCCCAATGAGTTGTTCAAGCTGGCGGGTAAATTTAAAGACTATGATGCGATCATTCTGACCGACACGCTGGATAACAAAAAACTACCCAGTTTCAGTAAAACCGTCAAAGCTCAACTTAAGGCTGCCCCGGAAACCAAGCTATTCCTTTCCGTTTCATCCGCGCAAATCGCCCAAGAGACCCTTTCGTTCGTTGATAAAGTCTTTTATCTGCCGTTTATCGGCTATGAATTCACCCCGGCTTTACTCACCGCACTTGAGACCGAGAGCAGTGAAGATAGTGCGCAAAATAGCTCGTTCCTGATTGTCGAAGACGACCGTGTCCAGCAGATCCTACTGAAACGGATATTGACTAGCCAAGAGTATGACCCTGATGTCGTTAATGACGGCACCGATGCTGTTGAGCATTACAAGCAACAGCGCACCGACATTATCTTTATGGATTGCATCATGCCCGGAATGAACGGTATGGAGGCTACAAAATTGATTCGAATTCACGAGCAAGAGCAGGATCTCATGCCCTGTACCATCATCGGCGCTACGGCACTGACCAGTAGCCAAGAGCACCAAGCGTGTATCGAAGCCGGGATGGACTTTGTGATCAGCAAACCCTACAAAAGCGATGAAATCGTCAAGGTGATTAATAAGTATGTTGCCGTTCAAAAGCTCTATTGACCCCTTGCTAGTGCTGCTCATTGCAGTCAGCTCAACTAGCCAAGCCACTACCCTGCTAGAGGCGGTAGAGCTGGGCCTGGAGAACAATATTTCCCTGCGCGCCAGTGCTAAGGGCTTAGAGGAGAGCGAAAACAGCATCTACGTCAGCCGCTCAAAATTCTTGCCCTCACTGACGGCAAGTGCCAATACTAACTGGAGCCGAAGCCACAGTAACCGCACCGGCGCGGTAGATGCCACCTCCTACTCTCACTCCAGTGGCGCAGCCCTCTCGCTATCACAAACACTGTTCAACCTCGGGGATATCTATAAATATCAAACGGCTAAACTGAATTTCAACACCGAAGAGCTCAATCACGACGATCAAATTCAAGCGACTATCGTCGAAATCGCCACCAGCTACTTTGAATACCTCAAAAATAACGCCCAAATTAGGGCGACCGAGGTCGAACTCAAATCATCCAATTCTCGCGAGGCACAAATGCGTCGCAATGTCGAGTTAGGCAATACCGCTGGCAGTGAACTTTATGAAGTCGTATCGCAAAAAGAGGAAGTGAGCAACCGGCTCAGAAGTTTAAGAAAAGACCGCCAAGTCATCCTCAACGATCTCGCGGTGCTAATCCAAAACCCGATCACCCCCTCGCAAGACTTGTACAGCCGTGCTGAGCTCGATGAGTTTGACCAACGGCAAACCCGGCAGTTGATAGAGGACTCGTTAAGATACAACAGCAGCGTGCTGATCTCGAAAAACACTCTGGATATCAGTCGCCAGAGTCTGAAAGAGAGCGGCGCCACCTTCCTGCCCTCCTTGTCGCTATCGGGCAGCTATAGCTATGACTACGCGCACAGCTTTGAGCCACCTGAAAATGATCTTAACGCAACTGGCAACTCAGATTCAGCCAGTGTCAGCCTCAACCTAAGTATCCCCATCACCTCGGGCGGCTCTGACTACTACGACTACAAGAAAAATGCCTTGGCCATTGAGCGTCAAGAGCTGTTATATCAAGATACGCTGATCTCGACCCGCAATGACGTTAACTCCCTGATCATGGACGTTAACGACCTGGCCCAATCGGTCGATAGCTTTGAGCGAATTATCCGCGCTAATTATGCCTCTTATCGTGGTATACAGCGCGCGCAACAATTGGGCACCCGAACCATCACCGACCTACTCGCTGCCGAAAGTAAGCTGTTTAATGCAGTGCGGGATTACCAAAACACTCGCTACGACTATGTGATCAACATTATTAATTTGGAGAAATCCAAAGGCTCGCTCTCACTGATCTCCATGCAAAATATGATGGACCTGATGACCGACATGAGTTCACAAAGTGATGAGGAGTTAATTCCAATGCACCTGTTGGAATAACGAGCGAGGGAGAAACAATATTATGCAAACTGAACACTTTTCACAAAAGATAAACCTCGCTGACAAGCTGTACCTCACCGCGTCAACGATCCTCTCCACCTTGCTTGGTTTGGTGCTGCCGTTTTCGATTTTGATTATCTTTGATCGGGTTTTGCCCAACCAAGCCAAAGATACGCTCTATTTACTGTTCGCCATTATCCTTGGCGCCATCTATCTCGACTATCAACTTAAAGCGCAGGAGGAAAAGATCTCTTCAGCGCTCATGAGTCAGTTCGAGACCAATCTGACTAACAAGGTGTTTCGCTCAATCTGTTTGGCTGAATTTTCCAAGTTTCGTACCCGTGAGCCGGGTGAGTATCTAGAGAGGATCGCAACGATTCCCGAAATCAAAGCCTTTTTTGGTGGGGAATCCGTTAGAGCCCTAATCAACTTAGCCGTCAGTATTATCACCATCGCCTTGATTGGAGTAATTAACCTTGGCGCTGGAATAACACTGGTCATCGCCTCAACCGTGCTGGCGATTGCTGCCGTACGATTATCAGAGAAAAAGGTCGCCAACTTACAGAGCAAGTCCGATATTGAGGGCCTCACCACCTCAAAAATCATCGAGATCGTGTCAAGCCCAATGGACATCAAGGCGCGCAATATGGAGTACCGAGTAGAAAGCTTGATGACCGAGATGATCAAAGAGCGCGAGACTGAGAGCATTAATTATGAGCAAATCGAGTCACACTTTGGCCTAGTCCTATCTCTTATTCAGCAGCTATCAATCGCTTGTGTGGTGGTGTTACTGGCATCGGCGGTCATTAACCTAGAATCCAGTCAAGGTATCATGGCCGCAATCATCATGCTCACCAACCGCTATTTCGCTCCTTACCAGCAAGTGATGCGCACCCTCAGTCGCTGGAAATTGAACAAAATGCACATCCAACGCATCGCTGAAGTGCTTGATCTAGTTGCAGATCAAAACCAACAAGACGAGGATATGGATGTTGAGACGATCAACGTCACGTTCCCCAATGGTAAGCGGATTGAATTGAACCGTGGTACCGCTTTTCTCTTGACTGGTCGTAGCGGAACCGGCAAAACCCATTTGTCCTCTTGCCTAGCAAGACAAAAACACGACCCTCAACTTGCCATCCTGATCAACGATAAGCCACTCGATAACATCAACTACAACGTGTGGAAAAACAGTGTCATCCTGATCAATAACCGCAGTACCTTCGTCGAGGGTTCGATCATCGATAATCTCACCTGCTTCAAGCCAAGCTCAAACACTGCGGCCTATTCATTGTGTGAAACACTCGGTATCAAGGCACAGATCGACAGCCTACCGAACGGCTTTTACACCGAACTGAGCGGCAATCAACGTATGCCATTTTCACGCCAAGTCGTCTATTCGCTGCTGGTTGTTCGAGCAATCCTTGCGGATAAGCCATTGATCATTCTGGATGATATTGACGCAGTCTATGATGAAACCTTTGTTAGAAAGATTCTCGCCTCACTGATTAGCCGTACGCAAAACAAGATCACTATCGTGGCAAGCAACAAGATTGACGCCACCGCCAAGCTGAAAAAGATCAGCCTCGAGCGTGAGTTCGCCACAACACAGAAACAGATGGTAGAGAGTTAAGTTATGGGTATCTTAGTCGATTTTAACAACATCTCTCAGCGCTTAGCGGACTTTGATGACGCTATGTATGATGAACGTTATCGCCACTCTCCGTTATTGCGTGGGCTGGCTTATTTGCTGATTTCTGTTGAATGGGAGGGCACACCCAGCTTGCTCAGTGATGCCTTTGTACCTGCCAGCAATGATACGGACGCATTTACCGAAACGCTGGAGAGAATGGGCTATCAATGTAATATCAACAAGCATCGCAACACTTTTGAGCTGCAGAGTTTCACTAACATCTGCTTCGTGAAAATCGAGAACTTGTGTGCAATCTTGGTCGGTCATCACGACGGTAAGCTGATACTTTTTGATTACAACAATAATACCAACTTCGAGATTGAAGCGAGTAACACCCCATGTACGACAATTTCTATTAGCGAGTATTCGCGCCTGTTTCGCGAGCCACCACCGGAATCACAGGATAAGTCCAACTGGATCAAATATTCGTTTTATCGTTACAACAGTGAACTAAAGAGCCTGATCATACTGAGCTTTGCCATCAGTGTCCTCGGCGCGCTGCAACCGTTTTTTATTATGAGCGTGTATAACTTTGCCCTCACCTCCAGCTCGGTGACCACCCTGTACTGGCTGACACTATTTGCCATTATCGTTGCCTTTGCTGAATACACCTTTAAAAAGCTCCGCGTCAAGATCATCAGTACCTCAGGGAAAGATCTCGCCGTGCACATCTCAAAGAACGTGGTGTCTAAGCTGCTGTGGCTGCCCTACTCAATGACATCCAGCGCTGGCGTATCAAGCCAGTTAGCTCGCCTTAAAGATATCGATAATTTCCGCCGCTTGGTCACTGCCGAATCGACCATGAGTTATTTTGATATGCCGTTTGTGATTGTGTTTATTATCGCTATTGCCTTTATGTCGGGCACCGCTGCCATCGTGGTGTTCACAGGCTTGTTGCTGATGCTGGTTTTCTGCGTCTACTCACGTTACCAATACACCCAAGCAACCTCAAAAAGCTCGCGAGCGAACGCCATGGTCTCCTACCAATGGAACGAGATATTACGCGGGATTCGCACCATACAGGGGCTGCCGCTGCTGCGCGTGATCCAATCCCGTTTTCGCGCTTGCCATAGCCAGAGTACCGATGATGCCGAGCGCGTTGCAGTAACTAATAGTAAAGTTCAGGCCGCCGGGGGCAGTCTGATCCAGGTGATAGGCACAGCCAGTATCGTAGTTGCAGTGGTGGGTGTGATGGATGGCACCTCAGATGCGGGTGCAATGCTAGCGACGGTGATCTTAGTCTGGAAGGCATTAGGTCCTATCATGGGGATCTACAACTCTATCTCAAAGTTCCAATCGTTAAAGGCCTCTGCCGCGCAGATAAACAACCTGATGGCACTCGGTGATGATAAGTTGACCCTGCATAAAAGCCCCCCTGTGCGTCAGTTTGAGGGCTTAATTGTTGGCAGTGGCATCACTCACCGCTATCTGGGTGCCACAACCGGGCTGACGAACCTCGGCTTTAAGATGGCGCCAGGCTCAAAAACCGTGGTGTCAGGCCCCTCAGGCAGTGGTAAAACGACACTACTCAATGTGTTAACCGGGATGGAAGATCGCTACCAAGGCGCTGTGTATTTCGATGGGTATAACATAAAGCAATTCAATAGTTTCCGTTTTAGAAAGTCGATTTGTCACATCCCTTTTGAGCTGCATATCTTCGATGGCAGCCTCGAAGCTAACTTTATTTTCCACAATGGTGTTATGCCGACCAAGCAAATGAACCAGTGGATTGAGTTCTTTGACCTTGGTTATTGGCTTAAAGAGGGTTTAAGTACCGAACTATCAATGGATATCGTGCAAGGCTTTCCCAACAGCGTCCAACAAAAGCTTCGTCTCGCTTTAGGGCTCGGTACGCTTGAGCAGCAAATCTACATCATTGATGAGCCATTCTGTGGATCAGAAAAGGAAAACGCCCACTATTTTAACCAACTCTTTAGCGACAAGTTACTCAAAAAAACGGTGGTCTTTTCGTCAAACGATACCAACCTAATCTCCTCAACCAACCTTAGCATGGTGTTGGAGGCAGACGGTAACAGCAAGTATTTTGGCCTTACAGACAAGTACTTAGCGAGTATGGGTTAACAAATTGTCACTTGTTAACCAATCTCATTTTTGAGATACTTTTGGTGATAGGATTATAGATATGAGCTTAGTTCAGGCTAGGTGAAACGGATTCATATGCGAAGAAGCAACCTTAAACAACACAATGTTCACCCTCCTTGCACTTGTAGCGACTGTGTCGACACTTACCGAACCAGCGCGAGAGAGGAAATCAGGGAAATCCTTGATATCTGGTATCACGAGGGTTTTCTCCCAAGTACCGGGCACAGTCACACTAAGCCAATTACCAAGGCAAAAGCCGACCGTGCCCGCTATGAGGCCACCATCGTCTTCTTACTCAAATCCAACCAATACAGAGACGCATTGCAACAACTCACCCAACACTGGCCGTATTGCAACGCCAGCCGAGAGGCACTCGAACAACTGGCTTGCCACGCTGATACGGAATTGCAATAGAAGAATCGAGAGGCGGGATCGGGCTTTGCCCTGCGAGAAGCGAGTAGCTCATCTCATTTGACATACCCCGATCCAGAAAAGAGTCGGGAAACTGGCTCAGGCATTGACATTCAAGTAAGGACTTATCCCCAACCAATATGGTTCTCGCTTCTCGAAGCGCAGCGATCTCGCCTCTCGCCTCTTCCCGATAGGGAAAAAAAAGAGGACTTCCGTCCTCTTTTTTTCAAACCCATCCATCATTCATAAGCCGTTTTTGTATCCTGTCGATGGCCTCTATTTGCAGTTGTCTTACTCGCTCGTTGGAGATGCCTAACATCTGACCTACCTCTGCTAGGGTTTTTGTAGGGGAATTAAACAGCCCATAGCGGTTGATAAGGATCATCTTTAGCTTCTCTGGCAGAGAGTCGATCACATGCTCAAGCGATGCGCCAAACTCTTGATCTTGAAACATATCCAGTGGGTCGACACAGGTTTCACTCTCACACTCATCCAAGGTAAGCGGGCGTGAGAGGATATCTGCGGTGGTTGAGGTCTCGATAAAGCCGCTCAATTTTACCAGCTCACTCACCTTCTCTACTGACATCTCGGCTTCATCGGCGAGCTCAGAAACCGAGCTGGCGTGTGATTCAGCCCTGTGAAAAGCAGAACTCTTTGAGGCGAGTTTATTGATCTCTTTGACCACATGTACAGGGATTCGTACTGTACGGCTGGTGTTCATCAATGCAGATTCAATACTCTCTCTGATCCACCACACGGCATAAGTTGAAAAACGATAACCCAACTCTGGATCGAACTTTTCAATGGCTTTAATCAGACCGATGTTACCCTCTTCAATCACATCAAGCAGATTAAGATTACCAAGATTACGTCGGGTGTAACTTTTGGCTATCTTTACGACTAAGCGCAGGTTAGCCTCAATAAGGGTATCACGAGCACTCACATCACCCGCACGATTGAGGCGTGCATAATGGTACTCTTCTTCGGGAGATAACAAATCGATACCCACTATATCAGAGATATAGTTGGAGTATGGATCATAGGAACGACCACTTGAAAACCCAGCCTGATTTTCTTCACGCTCTTCCTTGACCTGCTCCTTTGCTCTGCAACGGCTATTTCCTTCCATACGTTGTTCCCCTGAATCAACATTAATGTTTTTGATTCGTACTACCTGACCGATTCACCATCCATAGCCAGCTTGACAGCACGCCTTTTCAATACATCTACCATATGTCGCGTTACGCTTTTGTTAAGTAATTGTTTAAGCGACACTTGTAAATGAATTGCTACCCTCTTGTGGGGAAAAGCTTAGCAATATTAACAATGAGAAACACAAAAATCACTAACTTTTTACACATTTTGTTAACAACAAGCTCACTTTTGAGCTACCTAAAAATCTCACTTTTACAACTATAGCAAAGGAGGGGTGTTTTTGTGCTTTTTTTCCTGAAAGTGAGATTTTGTATCCTAGACTAATTCTTGTAGTAAACGGATTTATGCATTCTTTAGGTATTATTTATGACGTTATGGCACGATTTATCAGTAAGATATAAGCTCATAGGGCTGGTATTATTGCCAATTATCCTTGTGGCAGCCTTGGCATTCAATCAGGTACACGGGCTGCAAAACCAAGTTCAGGATTTAGAGAAAATCAAATCCGCCTCACAATTTATCGATCACCTCTCGTCATCAATCGTGGCGGATAAGGAGTTACTGACAAAACAAGATGCGCTACAACAACTGGACAATAGCCACACTATCCAAATCCCCTTGCTGCCTAACCTATTCCCCTCAGATGACCAATTGGCTGAGCGTATGGCAGAAATGCAAGACGCTGTTGAGTTCCTCTATGAGAGCGAGGATGCGTATGACCAATATGATGCTATCGAATCACAAGCCGACATCGTCGAAGAGTTGCTGACTAAAGTCGAATCTTTGCAACTCAATGCCGCCCCGCAAGACATTCAGAACGACCTTGGCGCTTTGGTCAGAATCGAGTGGTTGATGCTTTGGGGGTTGAAAGAAAACGCTTTGAGCCACCTTCTGTATAACAGCTATCTGCAAGAGGAAGAGTTTGATTCAGAAATCGCCGATGAGATACAAGCCCTAAGCCAGAACCAGCTTCTATACCTCGAGCGTTTTATCGCCCTAAATGCCGACGAACAGCAGGTATCACTGATGCTTGAAGTGTTTGGCAACCAAGTATTTTCACAAGGTCGCGAATTCATGCAGACCCTGTTAGAGGAAGAGCAAATCGCTGGAGTAGCCTTTGATCAGGCCCAAGTTGGCTTTTCAGTACTCGAGCAGCGGCGTGTACTTCTTGAAGGCGTCGCGGATAAAATTGAAAGTCAGCTACGCTCTGAGGTCGATCAAAAAGCGTCCGCGGCCAAAAACCAAATCACCGGCTTTACTCTGACACTCATCGTGATCAGCCTGGCAGTCATCATTGTGACAGTGCGCTTCTCTCGTCATGTCACCAACAACCTCAAATTAGTATTGGAGTATCTAATCGATGAGCGTACTCCAGATGGCCTTGCTCTCTCGTCACATATCAAAGGTAAAGACGAGCTCAACACCTTTGCCAACGAGGTGGAACGACTGACTGTTGAGCGTAAGCATGCGCAGGAGAAGCTCAAACACGCGATTGAAGTAGCCGAAAAAGCCAAAGACGACGCCATTATGGCAAGCAAGGCAAAAAGTAGTTTCTTGGCCAATATGTCGCATGAGATCCGCACACCGCTTAACGGTGTGATTGGTATCTCTGAGGTATTATCGGACACTCAATTGACAGCAACGCAACGTGAGTATGTTGACACCATAGAGACCTCGTCGCATCTATTGCTCACCCTGATCAACGATATTCTCGACTTCTCTAAGATTGAATCCGGTATGTTGATTGTGAGCCCTCACGCTTCAAGCCTAAGAGAAACTGTCTATGATCTCGCCTCAATTGTCATGCCAAAAGTCAAAGAGAAAGAGATAGATCTCAATATCAACATCAGCAATGATATGCCCTACAGCTTAATCATCGATGATCACCGTCTCAGTCAAGTGCTGATGAACTTCTTGTCCAATGCCGTCAAGTTTACCAGCGAGGGCACAGTCGAGCTCAGCGCTCAATGCCTTGAACTCTCCAATGACAACGCCAAGATAGAGTTTGCCGTGCAGGATTCCGGTATTGGTATCGATGCTGAGCAGCAACGCAAGATATTCGAGCCTTTCTCCCAAGAGGACAGCTCTACAACTCGTCAATTTGGGGGGACTGGGCTAGGCTTGGCAATCAGTACTCAGCTGGTTGAACTGATGGGGGGTAAGATTGCGCTCCATTCTGAAAAAGGGGTGGGTAGCCGTTTCAGTTTTGTCTTAGAGGTGCCACTTGATAAGCAAGACTACACACCGAAACACGCAATCAAGGCGCCGATTGTCTTGGTCGGTGAGCCCTCGGCGGCGTTAGAGTCTTTACTGCATGAGATGCAGGTTTATAAATTGCCCATCAAGCAAACCGTGAGTTCAATCTCTCAATTGGAACCCGATCTTACCAAAGCGCTTATCGTGTATCTTGAGCCCTCTGCCAGCCAAGCTAACAACCTAGTAGATGCCTTTACCCAACTAGAGGGCAACAATAACCGCGTCTGTTTGGTGCAGCACTTCGCCAGCCAAAATTTTGATTATAAAAACAGTATCTCTGCCCTGGTCACCAACCCTGTTTTTGGTCTTCGCCTGGTTAAAGCGATTGAGAATTGCGATAAAGCAATGACTCAGTCGGTAGCTAAAGAAGATAGCCAATCCGAGGTCAAACAACGCCTATTGATTGTCGAGGACAACAAGGTTAATCAGAAAATTGCCAGCTTACACGTGTCTCGCCTCGGTTTCGACTTTGACATCGCCAACGACGGTCAAGAAGCCATAGATATCATTAGTGGTGGCGCGCGTTACAACTTGATCCTTATGGATTGCATGATGCCGATTAAAGATGGCTTTGAGGCGGTGACTGAGATTCGCCAATGGGAAAAAGACACCGGTACCCGCAAGACTCCGATCATTGCCCTCACCGCCAGTGTGGTCGACGATGACGTCCAGCGCTGCTTTGATGTTGGCATGGACGGTTACGTGCAAAAACCGTTTAAAGGTAATCAGCTCAAAGAAAAAATCTTTGATAACATCGATGCGAGCGTATTACCGCTGGGAGTTGCGACACCCTCAGAGAATGGCGCCTCAGAGCACACGCCAAAGAGTGAAGGAGATAAGCGGCCAAGCGCCCCAACCAAAACCCCAGATTCACACAACGTCAGTGTAAAACCCAGTGTCCCGGTAGAGGACAAGAAAGAGCGGGTCATGCTCGTGGAAGACAACAAGGTTAATCAAATGGTGACCAGCCTGTTTTTGGAAAAGGCCGGCTACCAATATGAAATCGCCAACAACGGTCAGGAGGCAATTAACACCTATCTCAGCGGTAGTTTCGATATTATCTTGATGGACTGCATGATGCCAATCAAAGATGGATACGAAGCCACCAAGGAGATACGGGCCTATGAACAGCAAGAGGGTCTCAATCGAACCCCAATCATAGCCCTCACCGCCAGTGTTATCGATGACGATATACAGAAGTGTTACGACTCTGGTATGGATGCTTATGTACCTAAGCCAATTAAAAAGGAAAAACTCCTTCAGCAGATGCAAAGCATCGTCTAGCAGGGAGAGGTTAACTATGAAAAGACTTTTTTCGAGAACACTTTTTAATCGAGCAGCCTATTTAGCAGTGTTGTTAGGCATCGCTCCTCTATCCACATCCTTCGCTCTGTCTGCCTCTGAGCAGTTTGCGATCATCTCTCTTAACCCAGAGTTTGAGCAACTGAGTGTGAGTAAGGCTAAAAAGCTTTATCGAGGGAAAACTAAAAAACTTCAAGGCGAGCGAATCGAGCTGTCTGACTGGCCGGAAGGTACTAATGTGCGAGCCGACTTTTACAAATCTCTATTAGGCAAAACCGTCGCCCAAATGAATGCACACTGGGCAAGTTTGTCTTTTTCTGGAAAGGCTAGGCCACCCAAAGTCATCCGTGGTAGCGATGTCGAGATGTTGATCGATTGGCTAGGTGACGATCCCAGTCGAATCGGGTATGCACCTCTCGAATTAGTTCCTGACAATGCCAATATCATCTATGTAGTGGGCGCGGAGAAATAATATGAATAAGAATATCTTGCTATTATCGAGTTGGTTGCTCACTTGCCCTGCACTAGCTGCGATAGAAATTAATGATTATTTATCGGTCAGTGGCTTTGGTAGTACCTCTTGGGCGAAAAGTGACAATGAAACCCAATTGCTAATTAACCGCTATATTGACGATTCAAGTTGTTTTGACTGTGACACCACCTTGGGTGTTCAACTCGACTTTTACTATGAGTCATTTAAAGCCTCAGCCCAAATTGTTAAACGTCCACAAGACAGCTGGGATGACCCTGAGCTCGAATGGGCCTATATAGGCTATGAATGGGACGACTTTGAGTTTAGAGCAGGTCGCCTACGTTTGCCGTTATTCTTGAAGTCTGAATATTTCTATGTTGGTCATGCATACACTTATGCGCGTCCACCTACTGAAGTTTATAATTCTACACTTGGTATAACCTCGTTTGATGGTCTTAGCGCTATTTGGTATACCGATGTAACAGATTCTCTGAGTCTATCTCTTACTCCATACGTTGGTTTTAAGAAAGACAATGAAGCGAGATTCGACGACACCTTTCGTCTAGAACTAGAGACACAAAACCTTTGGGGGGTTAATGCTCTATTTACAGGGGACAACTATCGACTAAATTTGACTTATCTCGACTCAACTTATGAGTCGACGGCAATACTTACACCGCCACCTCCGTTCTACACTCCTGAACCTGACCGACAGAATGTAAAACTCTACGGGGCAGGTATTGAGTATGATTGGAAACAAGCTATATTCACCCTTGAAGCTCAAAAAAATGAAGAACGTGCGTCATGGTATACTGCGGTAGAATATAATATTGACAAATTCACACCTTATGCAGTTTTTGGTCAACAGTACACAGACGACAAAAAGTCCGGTAACAGTTTCGCTTTAGGGGCTCGTTACGACGTGTTAAGTAATGTGTCTATTAACGCAGAGTGGCAACGCTTTAAAGCACATAACGGTTACATTGGCGCGTTTAGTACTCCTAGGGGGCCAGTTAGTGAACCAGAAGCTAATCTATATACCATTATGTTGAATTTCGTATTCTAAATTGCGTTAGGAATGTCCAAAACAATATGAAGGAAGCCTTTTAGTACTAGCTACCATCGGTGCTAAAAGGCGACAAAACTTACTCTAGATGCGTTTTTATCAGCTCACCAATGTCAACACACGCTCCCAACCTAGCAGCAAGCATATACAACCCAGCAATCTTACGATGCAAAAATAGCGCTTCCACCGGGGGTGTATGCCAGTATCCCTGCTCCAAACTCAGCGCTGCTCCAGCATCGCGAAGCCTTGGTGCCAAATCGCTGGTGGCAAAGTTGTAACGCCCTTTCACTAACATCGGCTCGCAGGCAATCGAGACCAAATTAAGAATCGATTGTCTCTGCTCATCCGCAATCTCTTCACTAAAAAAACCTATCTGCTCTAGCGCGGCGTTAAGACCTTGGTTATCACTGCGCATTACCGCAGTGAAGGCCAACCGATAACCATCACAAATTCGTTCGTCGTACTCCCTTGTGGCGCCAAAATCAAGCAAACCAATCTGTTGAGTCTTTTCTAAGTAAAGGTAGTTGGCAAAGTTAGGGTCGGTTTGCACCAACCGATATTCAAAAATTTCTTTGAATAGCAGTTCGAGTAACTTGGTCATAACATGGTCACGGGTCGCCTGATCGTGTCCGACTAAGTCTTCGATAGCAATGCCATCGAGGTACTCCATCGATAACACACTATCGCTTGAGCATTGGCGGATAATTTTGGGCACAACAAAGTTGCTATCTCCGGCAAGTAACTGCCTATAACGCTCAGCAAATTCAGCCTCTCGCTGGTAGTCAGCCTCAAAATGAAGCTGCTGCTTAGCATCGTCAAGTAAGTCGGAATAGTTTACCCCTTGTGGGATCAAGCCCACCATGTTGAGCAGCGTACCAACGTTATCTACGTCACTATCAATACTCTCTTTAATCCCGGGATATTGGACCTTAATTGCCAGCGAGTCGCCGTTTTCAGCATAGGCGTGATGGACTTGGCCAATCGATGCACTGGCGACAGGTTTAAAGTTAAACGCCAAGAAATTCTGTTTCCAATGGGCACCAAGCCCATCTTCAAGCGCCTGTGTAAGTTGTTTTGCTGGCATTGGATTGGCCTCAGAGCGCAATCGCGCGAGAATTTCTGCCAAATCTGGGTCAATCAGCTCCCCTGCATCCATCGAGAGCATTTGGCCAAGCTTCATAGCTGCGCCACGCAACTGGGCAAGCTGATCCGCTAGATGACTCATATTATGTGGTGTCAGCACCAAGTCTTTCATATTGGGGCGTTGTCCTTTAAACCACTGTTTAGAGCCTTCTGTCACTACGTTTGTCGCCACTCGCGTAGCGAGGGATGCGAACTTACCGAAACGAGCTACCCTGTGTGTCGGTAGGTTGCTCTCTTTCATTAACACGTCTTTCATCAGCATAAGAAGCCTTCATCATCGATTAGTAATTTTTAGTTCCTACGCACGAATAACTAATAGGTAGCAAACCTCGTGTTGCAGTATCATAGCAACCCAGAGATTCCCAACCCTATCCCGATGATAATGATCAACAAAGGCGACATAATCATAGTTCTTACCACCCTGCTTGCTGCTGCAGGATGGGTGTTTTCAAAAGAGACGGTGCAAGAGATGCCACCGTTTATGTTTATTGGTACACGCTTTTTTCTTGCCAGCGTTTTCCTATTGCCATTTTGTTTTAAAACACTGCGTCGGATCCCACGCAACGCTTTATCATCAGCGATGGGGGTTGGGGTTGTCCTTGGGTGTGCGATTTTCTGTTGGATTTACGCCATCTCTATCTCAGATACCTTGGGTGAAGGCGCGTTTATTATGAGCCTATCAATGCTGTTCGTTCCCATCGTCGCTTGGATGATGTTCGGGCAAAGGCCCACTCGCCTATTTTGGTGGTCACTACCCATTGCTGCGCTTGGGCTTTTTTTGCTCTCTTACGATGGTGGATTCGTACTCGCGAGCAGCCATTTACTGTTTTTACTCTCTGCGATGGCACTGGCCGTTCACTTTAACCTCAACAGCAAATACGCCTCTACCATCCCACCACTGGCGCTAACCACTATTCAACTGTTTGTGATTGGAGTGATTGGTACACTGCTCTCAGCCGCGGTCGAGCAATGGCCGAGCACCCTCTCGGCAACGACACTGAAATGGTTTGCGTTGAGCGTATTGCTCGCCACCAGCATCCGCTATGTAATGCAAACTAGCGGACAAAAATTTGCCCAGCCAACCTCAGCCGCCATTTTGATGCTACTTGAGCCAGTTTGGACCGTAGTACTTAGCGTTATGCTGTACGCCGAAGCCATGCCGGCAACCAAACTTGTGGGTTGTGGACTGCTGTTGTTTTCTCTGCTGTTTTATCGCATGGGTAGTATGCGAAAACTCCACTAACGCTATCTTAGTTGGCGAGGGGCGGGTTACACTTCGTTCCGGGTTTCGAGGAGTTACCAAACAGAGGTCAATTTCGTAGTACGCCAACTTGTGATAGATGCAAGCTTGGGCAGTTGCGTCAACATTACTTACTGGTTGTTATCGATTGGGCGGATGATTTTACATGGGTTGCCTGCGGCGAGGACATTGGCTGGTATGTCTTTGGTGACCACGCTGCCAGCGCCAACCACTGTGTTGTCACCAATCGTGACGCCTGGGCAGACGATAACCCCTCCACCAAGCCAAACATTGTCACCTATGGTGATTGGCTGACCAAACTCAACCCCTTCGACCACTCGCTGCTGAACATCAAGGGGGTGACCTGCGGTGTAAATCTGTACGTTTGGCGCAAACATTACATTGTCGCCGATCTCGACAGGGGCGACATCGAGCACCACGCAGCTGAAGTTAGCATAAAAATTTTTACCAAGCTTGATGTTGTAGCCGTAATCACAACGAAAAGGGGGTTCAAGAAATGCTTGCTCAGAGCCTGGGATAAGCTTGTCGATCGCGCTTCGCCACTGTTCAGAATTGGGAAGTGAGTTATTTAACTCCATCAGGGTTTTACGACACTCAATACGCTCGTTGTATAAGGTCTCATCCCACGCATCATAAGCCTCACCGGCCAACATTTTTTCTTTCTCACTTCGCATTTACTTACTTCACTTGATAATGATTTCATTAGCTTGTCGCATAGTGCAGTGCAAAATACCTGACATCAACCCAGTCACACTATATTTATCTAAATGACAATCTGAGTCACATTGTTTCATTAAGTGGCCAGATTTCTGACTACCGCAAAGCCAAGTCTTGACGATGAATGAAATGAGATCCTGTGCCAATTAACGGATATACAACTTGGATAACGGCGTGCTAGATCCTAACTTTAATAAGAGTCGGGTTGCGCAAAATCGCCTGACTTTGCACAGACTTGACATAAACCTGTCCAAACCTTGTTTTGTAAATGACGTGCTAGACGTATGCTTTTTGTCCATTGAGAATACAAGGTCCCGCGATGAGAGCGGCCATGTGCAACCAAATGAATACAACAAAAGCGAGCAGCAGTGAGATAAGCCTTATGGATAACGAAAAATTCAGTGAACTCATTTCTCAAGTCGGCCGACTTTCGAGCGAGCAATTAATCCGTCTCGAGCAGGAGCTGCATTTACGTCGCTCTCAACCTCAAACTCTATTAACCGAGGATGAGTTAGACGCCCTTCAAGCCCTATTCCGCGACCAGGACTAACCGCTTCCGCCTCACGATTGGCTCTTGGCCCAGCTTTGCATAAAACCAACCAACTGATTGAGCCCAACGCTGCGAAACTTTTTTTTGTGCAGTACAATCGAATACTCACGCATCAAAGGCTTGTCTAACTTCACTCTCTGCAGCTTCTCCGCGACTCGACTCGCATCAAGCGATAAGTTTGATAAACAGCAAAAACCCAGCCCCGCACTGACGCCATTGATAATGGCTGTTACAGAGTTAAACTGATAGACCTCTCGCCAACTCGCAAGTGACGGCGAAACGTGTTTGATAAAATACTCTCGACTGCCCGAACCTTGTTCCCTCAGCAGCCACTTTTGGCCAGATAGCTGATGTAGACTGATTGCGCCATCGTGACACAATCTGCTATTTGGCGGGCAGGCAATCACCATTTCATCACTGGCAAAAGGCAACGCCACTAAATCTGAATGACTCACCTGCCCCTCAGTTATGCCAATATCTAACTTAAATTCCGCTACCTGGTCACATAAGGATTCATGATTGGTAATTTGTATATTTGAGTCAATCAAACCAAGTTTATCACCCTGCGTATCATCGTCCCGATGTTGCTCGTTCAACCCAGCTAAGATATAGGGTAACAGGTGATTACCAATGGTTTGACTTGCTCCAAGTTTCAACCCTGCTAGGGACGCGTATTCTCGTTGTCCTAATTGCTCGATTTCTGCGTGCCTTGCCAGTAACTCATCCGCTAACGGCTGTAACTGTTTACCTTGATGGTTTAGCTGAAGGCGATTATTTGTACGATCAAACACAGTATGTCCGAGCTGCTTCTCCAGCTCCGAAATCGCGATGCTGACCGCCGCTTTTGACAGACAGAGTTTTGCTGCAGCATCACTCAGGCTACCTGACTGTGAAACATACAAAAATATCGTCAACTGACGGAGTGTGATTCCTGAAGCCATAGTTAAATTCTGTTAAACATCGATAAAATAAGTTTAAATTTAATTAAACCTATTTTCCATGTATTATGCTTTCATTCTCTCAAAACCAATCGCCGCACTCTCTATTTTAGCTAGCGGCTTATTGAGTACGATGGCCAAGCACGCCTAAAAAACAGAGAACCTATACCACTTGCGATTACATAAAAGACTGCACAGGAACAGGACTTTAGTTCCTCGAATAAACGAACATGAATAGACAATACTTATTTTATATTACCGGACTCCTGTGTCTAACACCTTGGGTGTCATCGCCTATGGCTTTAACGCTGGGCTTCGCTTTGTCCTCTTTTGGCATGGTGCCAACCCACTTCCCGGTTGGCAAATGGACCAAAAAACTACTGTCTTACTCAATTATTGGCTTAGGATTTGGCATCAGTCTACAACAGGCTCTAGTCGTTACCGGTGACGGTATTGGTCTGATTGTCACTAGTATTGCCGCCACCTTTGCCTTGGGTATGCTACTGGCAAAGCTGCTTCAACTCGACACGGTCATGAGTTATTTAATCTCTGCCGGAACCGCAATTTGTGGTGGTAGTGCCATTGCAGCCGTCGCACCCGCCATCAAAGCTAAAGATCAACAGATTGGGCTTGCTCTCGCCACTATCTTTGTCCTCAACTCGATCGCTCTGTTTATCTTTCCGGTCATAGGACATGCCTTGAATTTAGACCAAGTCACCTTTGGCCGATGGGCTGCCATCGCGATACACGATACTTCCTCGGTTGTTGGAGCAGCGTCTGCCTATGGTGAGCAAGCGCTGCTCACCGCTACTACCCTCAAACTTGCTCGAGCTCTTTGGATTGTACCCGTGGCTTTTTTCAGTGCGCTGATTTTTCGCAGCGACAACGGCAAGGTGAGCATTCCATACTTTATCCTCTTCTACTGCCTCGCAATCTTGCTCAGTGATTGGCTACCACAATTTGAACCACTCTATTCAGGTATATTCTCTGTGGCTAAGCAAACACTCGTGTTGTGCCTGTTCTTAATCGGCTCTGGCATCTCTATTGATAAACTCAAAGCAGCCGGCTTTAAGCCAATGCTGCTTGGCATAAGCTTGTGGTGTTTTATTTCAATTGGTTCATTGATTTGGCTGATGTGACATACCACAAAGTTGCGATGCCCAACCTACAAATTCATCAATAACCAATAAATGCCGTCAATTAGTGATCTTGAACGTACCACACCTGGGTGTTTTTTGACCAAAAACAACCTTTTCTAAGTTTAGCTAAGGCATAACCTTTAAATAGATGAATTTGTATAAACTTTCCGCGGGGTCAAGGCGATGAAGATAGCATTTGAGAGGTTGAAACTATTAACCAACCAGTTATGTGAGACTGAGGTCTCTTCACCAGAAACACAAGCAGCGCGAACCTATGCTTACGGTCTATGCTGTGAGCTTGGCTCGGTCAAAAGCGAGCAAGAGTTTGAGCGAGGATTACTCAACAACCTTTATCTAAGTATGCCAACAAAAACAATAGAGAAAGCACAAAACCAATTGCTCGCTGCTCAACAGTACCACCTAGCAGAAAAATGGCAGAAATTGATGTCTAACTTACAGATGCGTTACCAAGATCAAACACGCGCCAATCGACACTTTGCCAGACACCGTTAGTACGGGCGAGTTTGCTGTATCAAATAGCTCGAATCGACGCACTGTTTGACTCGTTATTCGAGCTATTACTCAAGGTATCGGAGCGTGCGATCGATCATACATCTAAACAGCAAAATGTAACGGTCCAGCAAACTCACGCTTGTCTTCTATACTGTGTTTAGCGATGCAAAACCAACGGTTACGAAAGGAGACACTATGTTAGGTGAAGTACACTCTCTCAACAACGACTTTCCTGAGCACGAAGCTGCGATCAACAAACTTAAAGAGACCGATGCAGACTTTCTCAACAGTATGAAGGAGTACGATGCGATCGATAAGCAGATCCGCACCCTTGAACTTAACGGTGCCCCAATTGGCGATGACCAAATGCACCAGCTCAAGCATGACCGAGCCGTATTGAAAGACTCACTGTATAAGCGCTTAGTTAACGGGAAATAGCGCTTTTTTTACGCCTGAATTTTCGATCTACATAAGCCAAGCCATTCGCTTGGCTTATTTGCTTCTACAACTGGTTTGTTCGGTTAAACACTGCAGCCACTTTTGATGATAGGCTTGCATTCGAGCCGGTTGGTAGAGGCGTGTTAACCAGGTCATCCCGCCGCGCTGAGTGGCCTCGGTGATCACGCGGCTCCCTTGCTCTAACGGCTCAATCACCCAGGCATGATACATTTCAGTGCTTCCCAAGCGACCCTTCCAAGCAATGCGTTGCAGTGGCTGATATTCAACAACCGTGCAGTTATAGGCAAGCCAACCTGCCTTCCAAAGAAACGCCGTTCCCCGCTCCAGAGAATGTCCATCGCCATGAATGATCTGTACCGATGTTCTACTGTGCTTCCAGCCCGGCCAGCATGCAGCGTTGACCAAGCAGCGCCAAATCACTTCAGGTGAATTGTCACTGATCACCTGGCTTTTGACATGAATACGCGCATTTCTCGGGTGATAGTAATCTGGCCAATAGATAGATGTTTGCTCTGACATAGCGAATCTCTTACATAACCTAGTAAGTTAAGGCTAAGACAATGACTGGTATTTGCCAAATTCGAGTATACAGGTCTTTCTATAGACTGATACCGACATATAGACCAAACAACCTAACACGAAACGATCAGATTCCCGTGAGCCAGTTATGCTCAGCGCAGGTGTCATATTACTTTTCGGCCCTAAAAAAGGAGCGCTATACGCTCCTTTGTCACCTAAACAGTAACGATTTAATCGGTATGGTAGTCTGATAGCACTTGACCAATTTCGCCTGAAGCATTACCAACCTGCGCCACGCCTTCTGCACTACCACTAATCTGCTTCTTCATACTGTTGGCATGATTGCGAACGTTGCTTAGTTGCTCTGCAATATCGCTTGCAACGGCGCTCTGCTCTTGTGCCGAACCGGAAATCTGTACACTCATTGCAATCATTGAGCGAGCTGATTCGGCAATTCGGCTCACGTCGCCACCAATTTCCGACACCAGATCACTGCTTGTCTGCGCCTGTTGTACCGTCTGATCAGTGATAGTTGCGATACTCTGGCTCTCTGCCTGAAGTTTTTCAATCATCGTCTGGATTTCAACGGTGGCTTGTTGGGTACGACCGGCAAGGGTGCGTACCTCATCTGCAACCACTGCAAAACCACGCCCTTGCTCGCCAGCACGAGCCGCTTCAATCGCCGCATTCAGAGCCAGAAGGTTGGTCTGCTCTGAGATAGCGTTGATGGTTGTGATCACCTCATTAATCTGAGTCGTGCCATTATTAAGGCTTTCAACCGAGACTGAGGTTTGCTTAATTAGCTCACTTAAGTGGCGAATTTCCTGCATCGAAGACACAACGCGTTGCTGACTAGATTCAACGTACTCGGCGTCTTTCTCCGTTTGTTCCGTTGCCTGATTTGCGACCATCGCCACTTCTTTTGATGAGGCCGTCATTTCCTCCATTGCGGTTGCGACGGAGTCAAGCGAAACACACTGATCATCAATTTCAGACTCATTCTTTGCCACTACATGAGTAAATGCCTCAGACAGACTATCCAAGTTATTGGCGTTGCCCTTAACTACGTTGATCAAATTAGCCAGCTTATCCATCGCAGAGTCAAGCTCACAACCAATCGTGCCAAACTCATCGCGACCCGATCTAAGCCCTAAGCGCGAGGTCAGATCCCCCTGGGAGATCTTCTTAGTTGTATTGTATAGGATCCACAAAGCACCGTTAATAAACGACGTCACCCAATAACAAAACAGTGCAAACGGTAAAATCCACAACAGGCTTAGCAATAATGTATTACGTGCAGCTTGTTTGTGCAGAGAGTAATCAGCGGAATAATCATCACGCACTCGAATATGCTCCCCTGAAGCGAGTCGAGCGCTAGCAGTTGCAGTATGACCATCAAAGTTTGACGGTGATGGATTGCGAGTGATATCGACATTTTGCGGCAAACGCGTTTGATCATTGCCTAGGACGGCGGCCATCCCTTCTGCTCTTGCTTGGGTACTTGCGATGGCTTGTTGCTCAAAAGAGGCTAGTTGGGCAGAGTAGCGCCCTGTCGCGAGTGTCAGTGTTGCAGCAAGGAAGATCGCTGATAACAGCCACATCTTATCGTTAATTGACATTTTAACGAACAGAGCATCGATCGTTCTAAAAGGAACATATTTCATAGGTTTTCCAATGATTTCTTCTACGGCTTGGATTCAGCGCTCAAATACGTGACTGGATGAGCGTGTCCACAAAAAGAATTACCCCACGTTCTCAAAAGGTCATTTTCAGTATCCAGAGGGACAATGGGTCTAATTTATTTGAACGTCGTTAATCTATCAAAACTTAATAGAGCAATCTATGTTACTGATGCAAATTGTGCACTGTAAGAGCAACTGAGTAACTAACTTGACAAAATTTAATCAAATGAGGGTGTTATAACCAGGTGGCCTACTTTGCGAATGAGATAAAGTGGCTTGTATAACCCCACTTTATCTCGATTGGCGTGGGTTTAACTTAACGTTTTTCCACCAGCGGCTGACCTTTGAAACTTACTTTTTCCCAACCGTGAAGGATAAAGTTACGAATATTGGCGTGGTCATCGCCTGAAGGATTACCCAACACGTCAATGCGGTAGTAATCACCAAAACAGCTCAGTGTCTGCTCTTTGTTCAAACCATGCAGCTGACCAAAAGCGAGAATTTTACACGAGCCGTTATTTGTCCCTGCTAGATTTTCCACTGCACCATTAGCAAAATCAGTGGGAGTAAAGTCATACACTGCGTCAATGACGGCCATGGTTTCGCCAAATTGAATCTCGGTTGGCTCGGCGTTAAGTCGAGCAATAAACTGTGTTAGCGGCATCTAAAGTATCCATTTTGTTTTTTCCAAGCGCTAATACTAAACGCCAGTAAAAAACAAACGCAAGCCAATTTAGCCATCACTGGCTACACTTTTACCCTAGTGGCCTTGAGGTAACCTTGCAGTGAGACGGAAAATGTCAACTTCCAAGTTAATATCGGACGTGTTTAATCAACTAGAACACCACTATGGTTATTTTATCTGGTGGCCAAGTACAAGCCCATTTGAGGTAATGGTTGGCGCAATACTGGTGCAAAACACCAACTGGCGAAACGTAGATAAGGCCCTCAGCAATTTACCCTCTCCCCTCATCCCACAGGCGATAGAAGGTTTCGGGCAAGGCGAGCTTGCTGATCTGATTCGCTCAAGTGGCTATTACAATCAAAAAGCGATTAAACTCAAGTCTCTACTAGCGTGGTTTAAGCAATACAACTATCAAATTGACCCACTACTTACTCGAGAAATGACGGAATTGAGGACAGAGCTGCTCAAGGTCAAAGGTATCGGCAATGAAACTGCCGACGTGATCCTCACCTATGCTCTGAATAAACCCTCGTTTGTGATTGATGCTTACGCAAGACGGATCTTCAGTCGCTATGGCCTCGATGTACCGAAGAGCTATGACCAATTTCGCGCACTTATGCACTCTGCCTTATTCCACCAGCGCGATAGGTATGACTACTTTCATGGCTTAATGGTTGAGCATGGTCAGCAATTTTGTAACAAGACTCCTAAATGTGACCCGTGTCCTCTTAACCGAGGGTGTCAAAAGAGGCTAGAGCCCTAGCCTCTTTGATTGATTTGGTGCGCTCAGTTAAAAACCTTTCCAAGGCACCAGCTTTTTCTCTAGATAGCGCATCAAAAGGTCAAAAGCATAGGCGATCACACCAATGATGATAATCCCTGCTATCACCACGTCCGTGACCAGAAACTCTGCCGCGTTAAGTACCATAAACCCGATACCCGCCTCAGCAGCGACCATCTCACTCGCTACCAGTGTCGTCCAACCAAAGCCGATACCAATCCTTAGCCCGGTTAATATCTCTGGCAAGGCACTTTTAATGATCACATGATAAAGCACTTGGGCTTTGCTCGCGCCCATCGAGTATGCAGCCTGGATCTGCTCACTGCGCGCCGAGTTCACGCCCGCTCTGGCACTCAAAGCAATTGGGGCGAACATCGCAAGGTAAATTAGGGTCACTTTACTGGTTTCATCGATACCAAGCCAAATAATAACCAAAGGTAGATACGCCAGAGGCGGTAGTGGGCGATAAAACTCAATCAATGGGTCAAATATACCGCGAACCCATACATTCGCGCCGATTAAGATACCAATTGGCACTGCGGTCACTACCGCGAGCAAAAAGGCACCAAACACACGGCTTAAGCTAGCACTAAGATGCTCAGCCAATGAAACACCAGAGAAACCATTGACCACTAAGTCAACAAAGCGCTCGATAACCGCACTAGGAGACGGAAGAAATAGCGGTTTCACCATTCCCATCTCTGTCACCAAAGCCCACAAGCCGATAAAGAAGCAAGTCGCCAAAATAGACACCAACCGTGAGTCCCCTTGCCCGGGCTCACCATAATAGTTTCCTTTGGTTAATGTCCTACGCTTTATCGCCTGGATAAGAGCAAAAAACGGTGGCGTCTTATGCAGTTGACTGTCCTGTTTTTGCTCAGGCTCAGCGCTTGATTTTTGGCTAGTCTCCAGGCTCCCTGCAGAATTCTTAGTCTCTGTCGCTAACAGTACGTCACTCATACTAGGCTACCTCCGGCACTTCGTCTTGGTGAATAATGGATAAGATTGTCTCTCGCATCTCGATAAAGTCCGGCATAGACTTGACTGCCCTAGCATCACGACACTCCAAAAAGCGTCGGTTAAAATCTAACTCAAAGCTGTGGGTGATCCTTCCGGGTCTTGGCGACATCACAATTAAGCGTGAGGCCATAAACAGCGCCTCTTCCACACTGTGGGTAATGAAAAACATCATCTTATTGGTGGCTTGCCACGCATCGAGCAACAGCTCTTGCAGAGTTTCCCTAGTTAAGGCATCGAGTGCGCCTAACGGCTCATCAAGTAAAAGAATACTCGGGTCGTTAGTCAGGGCTCTCGCAATGCCCACTCGCTGTTGCATCCCGCCGGAGAGCTGATAAATTTTGTGGTGATGGAAATCTTCAAGCCCAACCAGTTTTAAATACTTCGCCGCGCGCTCCAAGCGCTGCTTTTTATCAACCCCTCTGAGCTTCAGACCAAAAGCGGTATTTTCAATCACATCCAACCAAGGAAACAACGCATGCTTTTGAAACACAACACCTCGATCAGCCCCTGGTCCTGTGATTTGATCGCCAATTTCACGCCCCATGCTGACTCGAGGTAAACCTTCAATCGATGAGTTACCCAGAGTCAAGTAGCCTTCCGTTGGCTGAATAAACCCGGCCATCAGGTTGAGCAAGGTCGTCTTACCACAACCTGAGGCTCCGAGTGCAACCACCAGCTCACCTTGCTCTATCTCTAAGTTGACACCGGAAAGTGCTCGCACTGGCTCACCACCTTGATGATCCTCATAGATCACCGAGACATCTTGAATTTTTAATGTTTTTTCTGCAGTCATACGTTACTTCCTTGTCGGTATTAGCAGGTTAGGCCATTACTGAGACACAGCTGCAGCCGCATAACTTGGGTTAATGAATACACTGTAATCAGGCTTAAGTGCCGAGATCTTCTTCTCTTTGAGCAAGAACTCTGAGGTTGCTTTAAGGGCTTGGCTAGCACCACCTTCAACACCACAGCCTAGCCACTGGCATGACAACTGTGTCTCAACATCCAAAAACTCATAAAGGCTCATTGCTTCAACCACACCCTCTGGTTCGCCACCGGCAAGCTTGGCAACCGAGACCGCCATTGGGTCTTGTGCTGAGAAGCTGTCTTTACCCGCACGGTACTGTGCATCCACTCCAGAGACCACAGAGATAAACTGCGTGATAAATTCCGGGTTAGCCGCGGCAAACGCTTTATTGGCAATCATGCCATCAAAGGTTGGCTTGCCCCAGGCACTTAACTGCTTAGAGCTGATCAGCACGCGACCATCTTGCTTGATTTGGCCCAGAGCCGGATCCCAAATAAACGCGCCATCAATATCACCACGTTGCCACGCCGCCATAATCGCGTTCGGTTGCATGTTAATCAGTTTGACATCGCGCTCGGTCAAACCAAACTGCTCAAGGGCAAACAACATATGAAAATGGGTTGTTGAGACAAACGGTACGGCAATGCGTTTACCCTTAAGATCCGCCGGAGAAGCGATGCCGCTACCCTCTTTAACCACCAAGGCTTCTGCATCGGCGATGTTTTCCATCACCCAAACCAACTCCATGTCGACACCGTTACTGGCCGCACTAGCAATCGGGCTTGAGCCCGCCACTGTCATATCGACAGCGCCTGCCGCCATTGCCGTAATCGCGCGTGCTCCTGAATCAAACTTGCGCCACTTAATGTCGTAGCCAGTTTCCGCCTCAATCAATTTCTGGTCGATGGCAAACTTCATTGGGTTGTACATGCCCTGATAACCGATGGTCACTTCCTTTGCCGCCCAACTATTGAAAGAACACAATAGCGCTCCAAGAAGCACGGTTTGCTTTGCTAGTTTATTTTTCAGAGACTTAGTTAGTAATCTGTTCATGTCTACGTCCTTATATGCTGTATGACATCTTTACCCTAAGACTTTGGTTACAGGTTCGGTAGTGCCAACCATTTTCTTTATTGGTCCAGATGTGCACTATGGTGAGGCACTAAAATGGTGCAATAATAAACAGTGGGCGAAATACAGTGGCGAGACGCAAGTACGCTTCGCGTCGAGGTTCGAGGCGTTTAGTGCACAGCTGTGCCTGCGGCGCGCACCTTCGCTCCTTGGAACGAAGTGTAACCCGCTCCTTGCCACCTAAAAAAAGCCCTAGTTGGAAGCTAGGGCTTTTTTAGCGGGGATAGCGAAGTTTTTTTGTCGCTAGGCTGTAGTGGCTGGTACTTTGTCTTTGATGGCGGCGGTTATCGTTTCGATGATCACATCGGCCTGTTCTAGGCTTAGGGTCAGCGGTGGGCTTATGCACAGGGTGTTGTTAAACCTTGCGAATGAACGATTGGTGCGGCCGATAATGACGCCACGCTGCATGCAGTTGCCGACCACTTCTGCAACCAACGATTCCGTTAACGGCTCGCGAGTTGCTTGGTCTGCCACTAGCTCGATACCAATTAATAGCCCTTTTCCTCGCACATCTCCGACGATAGGTAACTGCTCCTTGAGCAGGGACAGCTTGGCCAATAGATACTCACCGACCATTTGGGTGTTGCTGACCAGCTGTTCATCTTCAATGATTTTGAGGTTTTCTAGTGCTGCAGCTGGCCCCATAGTGCAGCCACCAAAGGTGCTGATGTCGCGAAAATAGTCATATTTGTCGCTTGGGTTTTGGCTAAATTGCTCGAAGACTTCCTCGGTTGTCACGGTGCAGGAGATAGCAGCATAAGCTGACGCCACGCCCTTAGCCATAGTGACAATATCTGGCTTAAGACCGTAATGCTGATAGCCAAACCATTTACCCGTGCGTCCAATACCACAAACGACTTCATCAACATGAATGAGGATATCGTACTGACGACAGATACGCTGAACTTCTTGATAATAGCCTTCTGGCGGTGTGATCACGCCACCACCCGCCGTGATAGGTTCAACCACAATCGCACCAACGGTGTCTGGGCCTTCACGCAAGATCACTTCCTCGAGTGCACGCGCCGCTTTCAAGCCATAGTCTTCACTCGAATCAAACTGATTGCGATACTCGCAACAGTGAGGAAACTCAACAAACCCAGGGGTAAATGGACCATATTGTTCACGTCGCTCTTCTTGTCCGGTTGAGCTTAGACAAGTAATCGTCGTACCGTGGTAATCACGCTCACGATAGAGAATTTTACTCTTCTTGCCACCATACTTCTTGTGTGCGATCTGCCGAACTATTTTGTAAGCTTTCTCATTTGCCTCAGAGCCTGAGTTAGAAAAATATACTCGGCTCATCCCCGGCATTTTCTCAATCAGTTTATTGGCAAACTCCGCCATTACTGGTGAGCCCGCGGTGCCAGCAAAGTAGTTCAGTTGCATGGCTTGTTGCTTGATCACTTCAGCGATGCGCTCGCGACCATAGCCAACGTTGACGCACCATACCCCACCCGAGCTGGCATCAAGATAGCGTTTACCATTAATGTCCCAAATATATTCCGCTTTGCCATGCGACATGATCAGCGGCGCCTGGTCCTTAAACTGCGCATGTTGTGTCATATGGTGCCAAACATGGGATTTGTCCCACTGCTCGATTTGCTCGACACCTTCAGCGCTAAGCTGAACCTGAGTTGATTGTCCGTAATCCATAAGCCCTCCTGCCTTTTGTTACAACATAGGCAATCAACTCAGACTTGGGTTAGATCCAGAATTGGCTATTTATGGTGACAGGGTAAATCAGGTTCGAGGTTCGGGGACGGGCTTTGCCCTGCGAGGTGCGAGGGGTTTCACACGTGTGAGAAGATCTTCGCTAATAGGAATGAAGTGTAACTCGCTCCATTTTAAGAAACAGGCTCGAGGTACGAGTGGTTTACAGCGCGCACTAAGCTCCTCGTTACTCGGAACGAAGTGTAACTCGCTCCTCGAAACTGGATCACTGGATCACTGGATCATGGCACATTTGATGCAACGTGCTGATTAATAGATATATATAACAACGTATAAGGCTAGGTAATGAAGAGTGATTTACTCCTGCACATCCAGTTTTCGCCTGAGCGAAGCCTGCAAGAGCAGATCCGGGAACATCTATTGGAAGCGATGCGCAATGGAGTTTTTGAGGGGAAAGCGCTGCCCTCGTGTAGAAAATTAGCATCAATGCTGCGTGTTTCGCGAAATACTGTGGTTTTGGTCTACGATAGGCTGGTGGATGAAGGCTATCTGGAGGCGCAGCAGCGCAGCGGCTACTACCCAAACGAGGCAGCGTTCGAGCCCAATACTTGTGGCTCCGCCCCTACTATCAGTGACAACTTTGGTGCAAAGCCCGCCCATTTTTGGGCAAAGCGAGTCAAAAAAGATCTTTCAAGCCAACGTAATATCGTCAAAGCCAAAAACTGGCAAGACTACCCCTATCCGTTTTTGTTTGGTCAGCCTGATCATTCGTTGTTTCCTTTGAGTCACTGGCGCGAGTGTTGTCGCTTGTCACAGCGCTCTGGGGTGGTGAAAGACTGGATCTCAGATTCCATCGACAGCGATGACCCTGCCTTGATTAAACAACTACAAAATAACGTATTACCCAAACGTGGCATCCAGGCGCATCATGAAGAAATCCTCATCACCATCGGTACACAAAATTCACTGTTTTTGCTCGCCCAACTGCTCTCAGATCAAGAGACATGCTTAGGGGTTGAAGAGCCTGGTTATCCTGATGTGCGCAATATTTTCTCTGCACATGGCGCACGAATCGTGCCACTGGGGATTGATTGCCAAGGTGTCGAGGTCAGTGACCAGCTTAAGCAGTGTGACTACGTGTACGTCACCCCCAGTCACCAAGTACCCACTAACGTCACTATGTCGATGGCAAGAAGAGAAGCGTTGTTGGCGGCTGCTGAAGAGCATGACTTTATCATTATCGAGGATGACTATGAGAGTGAGATCAACGTGTTGCACCAGGCGAGTCCCTCATTAAAAAGTCTCGACACCAATGGACGCGTCATCTATATCGGCAGTCTTTCCAAATCCCTTTCGCCTGGGCTTCGACTTGGCTACATGGTCGCGGAGCGCCCACTCATTGATGCGGTGCGCAGCTTACGTCGCTTGATGTATCGTCATGCACCAGCCAATAATCAGCGCACCTGCGCACTGTTCATTGCGCTTGGGCATTACGACAGCTATCTGCGCAAACTGAAAAACTGCTACCAAGAGCGCTGGAGTATCATGCGCCAAGCCATCGAGACTCACCTGCCGCAATGCATCACAACAGACTCTGTCGGCGGCAGTGCATTTTGGTTAAAGCTGCCCAAACACACCAACTGCGAGACCTTCACCCGCCAAGCCAAAGAGCTTGGCGTGCTCGTCGAACCAGGAACGGTACACTACGCTCGCTTTAACATCGACAGTCGCAACCACATCCGACTCGGCTTCTCAGCGATTGATACCGACAAGATTGAAGCGGGGATAAAAAAACTCGCTCAACTTTTGTGATCTTTCCCTTGACGGGAAGAGGCGAGAATCGAGATCGCTGCGCTGCGAGAAGCGAGAACAGATCGCTGAAATAGCTCAGTTCTAATCTCTTTTATATGATTTACGGTAAGTGTTATTTCTCGACGCGCGTCAAATACTCGCCTCTCGCAGGGCAAAGCCCGCTCTCGCCTCTGCTTTTAATGTGCTATTTGCTCGATAAAATCGACTTCAAACACACGTTGGCCATAACGCGCTTCGAAATCGGTGATCGAGCCTATGGTTGGGGAGATCAATAGTACGATTGAGTCAGGGTTATTTTCATCGCCTTCGCTGTCAAACCAATCGAAGGTTTGCTTGAATTTATCTCTTATATGGCGGTTTTTCTCGCCGCCAACCCAACCTAGGTTCTCCGCAATCCCTTGAAAGGAAAAACCATCTAAACCTGCGATGGTGACATCATTATTGTGCTCGATCTGGAGCACTTTGTTTGATTGTGCATCAGTCGAGACGAAAAAGTTCCCATCCTCGTAGTAGGCACACAGCATTCGATTTGCCGGGCGAGGTTTGCCTTCAACACCGGGCTCTAAA
Source organism: Vibrio sabulosilitoris (assembly GCF_055391395.1). Classification (NCBI taxonomy): domain Bacteria; kingdom Pseudomonadati; phylum Pseudomonadota; class Gammaproteobacteria; order Vibrionales; family Vibrionaceae; genus Vibrio; species Vibrio sabulosilitoris. Next base: position 737,191 of record NZ_AP029600.1, on the reverse strand, counting down.
GAGATTGTTGCGAGCGCTATGATGATTTCTTTGCCATTGCCACAACACTCATCCATCAGTTTAATCGCGTCATCATACTTGCTCATCATTACATCCTTCTAATATAAAGCGCACGATAGCCGTGCGTTTCTGGTCTATCAATTAAAGGGGGGATTCATTCAAACAACCCCATAGCTTGTTATGGTATATCAGGTAACGTGCCACTCAGATTACGATTGACGCAGGGAAAGACCCTATGACTTGGATCAATTGCTCTAGATAAACAAACATCGGGTAATCAATAATTTGCACTGGCGCAAATGTGATGAATCTATGGCCAAACTTCATATCCGAGTCATCGATTGAACTTTGTGACCGCGATCTGATACCTGAATGATTTACCTGAAGCTGCTTCTTGAGGTTCCTTGGGCATATGTTAGCATCGCGCGACATGCTGTTATTTATGGGAAAGAATTATGTCGTCAGACTTTTATGGCACCAGTGCGGCTTATGCGCGCAAGGAATCTGATTATCGTGAAAAAGCACTCAAGCTTTATCCTTGGGTATGTGGCAGTTGTGCGAGAGAGTTTGTCTATTCAAACTTACGAGAGCTAACGGTACACCACAAGGACCACGACCATACTAACAACCCTGAAGATGGCAGCAATTGGGAGCTACTCTGTCTATATTGCCATGATCACGAGCACAGCAAATACCTTGACCATGAGCGCTATGGTAGTGAGGTCAAGCCGGGGCAAGATGAACATCAAAACGCAACGTATAACCCTTTTGCGGATTTAGCAAACATGATGAAAAAGTAAGCACAGCCTATGTGCTCTACCTTCTGAGCGGCACAAAAATAGCTCACTGTGCCCTCATTAGATGCCGCCTAATAGGTATCGTATATACCCAAGTGACCGCCTTGGCTGCAAACAGCGGGCGGCTAGCCATGCAAATCTGGTGGAAACTGCATCTTGAGGTTACTTGGGTATAATAGACCACCTGCCTCTGAGTCAGTGCATTGTCCGTTATTCGAATCACCAACACCTTCAATTTGGCCTGGCGAAAATCAGCCACGCTGAACCATCTAGTCTGTCTAACAGTCTTGGACTGCCCCAAAAACTAACTATAACTGGTACTAGCCCAGCTCAGGCTAAATAGTTAATTATCATACCCAAGAATCTAATTTTCAAAGGAAGTTATCAAGTGCTTGAGGCCATCATTGTCGCTACGCTGCTGATCGCGGGTTTCTTGCGCGGCTATACTGGATTTGGTTTTTCTGCGTTAGTCATCCTCGTCTTATCTGGATTTTACCCGGTCGCAGAGATGGTGCCTGCGGTCTTACTCCTTGATCTGATCATTTCGCTCCCTTTGGCAGCTCGAAGTTGGCAACAAACCGACTTACCAAAGCTCACCCCATTGCTGTGGGCGACAGGGATGGGCGTGCCTTTCGGCTATCTATTACTTAGCTACTTACCAGACCCCATACTTAAGCTCATTGTGCCAGGTGCGATACTTGGCCTTGCTCTGATGACCCAAAGCCAAAACCGCATCACTCAACTGCTTTCACGTTCCCCTTGGCTGTGTGGGTTTATGTCTGGTTGGACAACCAGCGCAGTGTCTGCAGGGGGAGCACCGGTCGTGATCTATATGCGCCAAAGCAACCTCCCTCTTGCTGCTCAACGGCATTGTATAATCAGCTATTTCTTTCTTACCTCTTGTCTTGTTGTTGGCTGTAGTTACGCACTCTCAAGACAGTGGTACTTACTGCCTGATCACCCCGTATTCTATGGCGTTACGGCGCTTTCAGCATTACTTATCGGGCAATGGGCACAGCGTCAAATAGATCACCCCGTCATTCATCATATTGCATTTTATTTAATGCTCTCACTCTCGGCGATCTCTTTGCTACGTGCATTTTGGATGCTTTAATTAATAAGGATATTTACTATGAATACACCTAGCGTATTTATCACTGGTGCCACTTCTGGATTTGGTCAAGCGGCGGCGCGCCGCTTTGGCGAGCAAGGTTATCAATTGATCCTCACTGGGCGACGTCAGTCACGTTTGGAGGCATTGGCTGATGAATTGGGACAGTACTGCTCTGTCCACATTGCCTGTATGGATGTACGGCATCAAGCTGACGTGACCGAAGTCATTGACGCACTTCCCGATGAGTTTAGAAATATTGAAATATTAATCAACAATGCCGGTTTGGCACTCGGTGCAAGCCCTGCAGATCAAGCTAGCCTTGATGACTGGCACACCATGATAGACACCAATGTCACCGGGTTGGTTAATGTCACTCATGCCCTGTTACCTACCCTGCTCAAGCAGCCCAAGGCAACGATAATTAATCTCGCGAGCATCGCTGCGAACTGGTGCTACCCTGGTGCGCATGTCTATGGAGCAAGTAAAGCGTTTGTCGCCCAGTTTTCGCGCAACCTACGCTCAGATTTTGCCGGAACGGGGTTACGTGTCACCAGCCTTGAGCCCGGTTTGTCAGAGAGTGAGTTCAGCTTAGTCCGCTTTAACGGCGATCAAGATAAATACAACCAAATCTATAATGGCACGAACCCTCTTCAACCCGAGGATATCGCAGACATTATGTTGTGGATAGCCGAGCAACCGAGTCATATCAATATCAACAGCCTTGAAGTCATGCCAACCAGTCAAGCATGGGACAATTTTAAAGTTATCAAGGATTAGTAGAAATAACTAAAAACACCCCTAGTACAACTTTTGGGGTGATCACGCATTCTGTGAGCGAAGTGTAACTTACATACTTTCCCTGCCAGCTAAAATAAAAAAGCCCCTCGACAAAGAGGGGCATCGTTTATTTAGAATCTAACCGGCTTGATTAACGCTGAGATAGTTTGTAACGCTTCTCATACATAGATTCATTGAATGACTTAGCATGTTCAACCAGTGCTTCATAAGGTGTATCTGTCACAGTAACAAAGCCAACATTGTAGTTTTCACCATCCCAAGCTCGACCAGTTGCTGGCGAGTCAGTGTACTGGAACCAATGTGCACCCACAAAATAAGGGTTCTCTAGAATCGAGTCCATATATTGGGTGAACATCTCACCGCGCTCTTTTTGGTTAGCCGTTGTGACAATCCCTCCATGGAACAAGCCTGTATCCGTCGAACCAAAATGGAACTCACCAATCACAGAAGGCTTATCCAATTCAGCTAGTCGACTCCAATCCCCTTTTGAGTTGAGATCATTGGCGTACAGGTTGTAGCTCATCACGTCGACATAAGGCGCCGCGCCGCGAGCAACTTCAGGTGTTACCCCCCAATCCGCGAATCGAGCACCAAGATAGAGGTGATTCGGCAACACGCTTTTCAGCTCTCTTTCAACCACAGCAAAGTATTGTGCTGAGATCAGCTCCAACATCTGTGCGTAATCGGTACGCATCGCTGGATTCAAGCTGTCACGGTACTCGTACCCTTTCGCAAAGCTCTCCCACGAGCTTACCTCTGCTCCCCACTTCTGGTTTAAAGCGTCGATCGTTACGTATTGATCTTGCAAGTGCTTAACGAGTGCGAGCTTAGCAGGGCTCTCCGCACTGTCATAAGCCAATGCATTAACCACAATACCATAACGGTTGGCTTCATTGGCAACGTTACCCCAGCTCATTTCGTTGTCAATGAATACACCGATCAACCAAGGGTCATCAACGTCCACCTCAGAGGCGATCTTATTGACCGTGTTTTGGGTCGCTGTGACAAAATCAGGGTCGAATGGATCTGGGATTGGTCCCCAGTAGTCGTTACCTGAGCTGATCCCTTTGTAATCACCACCAAACATAGTCCAACCGTTCGCCACATAAGGCACACGCGCATTACCATAGAATGATGGATCTGCCCAGTTACCTAGTGAGGTAAAGCCCCAATCTAGCATGCGATCAAGGGAGACATCACGCCAGATGTCCAGTGCCTCTTCTGGCGTCTCTGTGTTGTACTTACGCATGAGATTAGAAAGATAGAAACTAAATACTTCACCCTTCTCAACCGCCCCAGTATGAACGAACGGAACATAATCATACGCCTGTGCAAATGGTGAGTCGTCTTCTGGAAGCCAGGTAAACAGCGAACGACGCAGCTCAGACTTCACCTCTGCGCCACTGCGAGTGTCTGGGTCAGTAAAGTCAACCCCGGTGATCGTCATGGTATCTGTGGTGCGCAGGTTGTCGATACCCGTCATGAAGTACAAGTGCCCTTCTGGGTCAATCATGTTCCATTGACCATTGTGTTTTTCAACCCGGAAGAAGCCCGTTGCCTCAAACTGAGGTCCCTCAGACCAACCGCCGTACTGACTACGTCCTTGATGACTCTCAACGCTTCCGCGGCGAGCAAGCTCAATGGCACCCTGACTTTGCAACTCGTCTTGTGAGTGTACTTTTTCAGCCCAATCAGAGCCTGCGTACTGGCCAAATTCGTCAATAATATCTTGGAATCGCGTTGTGTCTGAAACAAGGTCCGGCACTAATCTTAGGCCATTAACAACCAGCTTGTAGTCTTTGTTTGGCTGCATTAAAAACAGCTGCACAGTATAGATACTGTCGAGTTTGTCGAGATCTTGTTCACCCCAAGAGTAAGTGATTGCTTGGGCGTTATAGCTTGCACGAGGTGGCTCACCACGCATACCTGATACTGCATCTTGGCTTGGCTTTGTCAGTGTCATGTAGTAGGTTGAATCCGAGTTCGGTGCAATCGCCATCGAACCGATCATACTGTCAGTGACGCCATCCGCACTCCCACCCAACTGCTGATGTTCAGCTTGGTCAATGCGCACATAAACCTGTACCGGATCGTCGGTCGGGTTTTCAATATCAAAGGCAAGGTTAAAGGAGTCAATATCTGACCAGTCCCAAGGGGTGGATGGTCTAAACGCTACTGCTGGATATTCAGAAGCCTGAGTAAAGACCACTTCTAAGGCTTTATCTTGGTGAGTACCTTTAATCAGTTCGGTGCGTGTTGCCGGACTAAAGCCCTTATTGACCACGTCCAAACGACCCTTTTCAAACTCAGTCAGCGGCTTAATCGTTGGAATTGGGCCTGCATCAATGGTTTGAGTTTGCTGGGCAATGAAGTCACCCGTCGCATCCACTAAGTCGAAATTGCTTAAAATCGCCGTTTGTGGATCAGCCGGACCTTGTACATAAACTTGGAGCTCACTTAGAGTGGTTAAATCAAGCTTCTCACCACCAAAATATCCCGGTATCTGGCGCTGGGTTCCATTAAAGATTAGCTCCACATTGCGCTCTTCGCCTGGCTGTAGCTGAACCGCATAATTTACTGCATTATCCGCTGAACCGACCATGCCAACACGATCAGAGAGCTTAAGCACGATGCTCAGAGGGTGCTCTGAAGATGGGTTCTTAACATCGAGAGTAAGGCTGCCCTTGTTGTTCCAGTTCCAATGACCACTTTCAGGTGCAAAGCGCACATGGGGCCAATAGACGAACTTATCGGCATCAGACACACCATCGAACTTGACTTCAAGCTGTGGCTGACCATCAACTGTTTGCACTTTAGCTTCGGCAAAAGAGGCGGTTTGGTTGGCAAAAAGGCCGTTTTGGATGTATTCGGCTTGTTCTGCCGATGACGAACCTGATTTAGATGCCGTCGGTTCGCTCGAGCACCCATATAGAGTTACTGAACCGGCGATAATCGCCAAGGTAATTAGGCTTAGTTTCATTAAAATTCCCTCTTGAAGCGACTATGCCTCATAGCTCCAGTACACAACGCGTTTTTGCAGATAGTTTTCGATACCATGAATGCCGTCTTCACCACCGATGCCGCTGCGTTTATGCCCCGAGTGGTAGCCTTGCACATTGCCAGTGATTGGACGATTGACAAACACCGTACCGACTTCAAGCTCGTTGATGGTCTGCATGATTTTGTTTACGTTCTGGGTATACACGTATGAAGAAAGGGCTTCCTCTCGGTTATTGGCGATTTCTAATGCTTGTTCAAGGCTTGTCACTTTGATGATTGGCATCACAGGAGCAAATAACTCTTCTGCGGCAATTGGCATCTCTGGCGTAACTTCACTGACAACCGTTGGAGCAAACCAATGGCCCTTTGCAAATTCCTCACCTTGGGGACGCCCACCACCAATCTCAATCTTCGCGCCTTGAGCAACAGAGAGTTCCACCATAGTGGCGACACGATCTAAGCCACTCTGAGTCACACTCGGCCCCATGTCCACGTCACTCATCGGATCGCCAACTCTGATCTGCTTAACCTTCTCAACCACCTTAGCCGTAAATTCATCGGCAATCGATTCATGTATCAGCACTAATTCATTACAAATACAAACCTGACCACAGTTCGCGTAACGCGAGGCAACTGCAGCTTCTGCGGCTTTATCCACATCGGCATCTTCCAATACAATGAACGCGGCTTTGCCACCAAGCTCAAGCACCAATCCCGAGACGTTGTCTGAGGACGCTTTGTAGATAGCTTGACCCGCGCGCGTGCTCCCGGTTAGTGACACGAGACGAGTCAATGGGTGCGTCACCAACCATGAGCTTACATCGATACCAGCGCCACTCACTAGGTTAATGACCCCTGCTGGAATACCAGCTTCTTCAACACACTGACAAAACTCGGAAGCCGTCACGGGTGTTGCTTCATGTGCTTTCAATACCATGGTGTTACCAGTGACCAATGCTGGACCAACTTTGCGTCCAATAAGGGCAAGCGGATAGTTATAGGCACAAAGGCCTAAGGTCACACCGTAGGGAACGCGGTTGATGTAGATCTGCTCATTGGCGGCATCCGAGGGAAAGATCTCCCCTTGAATGCGACGCGCAGCTTCAGCAGCGTAAGTCATGTAGTTCAACGTATCATCAAACTCGCCATACGCTTGAGCCAAAGTTTTGCCCTGCTCCTTAACGATCAAGCGGGCAAAATGCTCACGCTTTGGCTTCATTACTTCAACCAATTTAAGAATATAGCGACCACGCTCAATGGCCGGGAGCATTTGCCAAGCGCGCTGTGCCTCTTGTGCACTTTGCATCGCGCGCTCGACATCTTGTTGAGAACAATCAGGGATGGTTGCCCAAACTTGCTCGTTGGCTGGATCAATCACGTCAAATGTTTTGCCATTCGATGCGTCAACCCACTCACCATGGATAAAACAAGGGTAATGTTTCACGTTATTGTTCATATAAGGTACCGTTCTATTATTTTCCTAAAAATTCTGCTTCGCGCTTTTCGACAAACGCTTTAAAGCCTTCTTTGGCGTCATAGGTGTCGTAGAGTTCATCCACCAGTTGCATTTCCAACTCCAACCCCTGAGCGAGTGGGAGCTCAACGCCGCCTTGTATCGCACGCTTAGTCGCGGCAATTGCCAATGCCGGGCCGCGCGAGATACGCTTGGCGTATTCGACCACGTCATCCGAGATCTGCTCTGGCTGACACAGCTGGTTGACAAGCCCCCACTGAGCGGCCTGCTCTGGTGAAAAACTATCGCCGGTTGCCAAAAGCTCCAATGCTCTTGTGGCACCAACCAGTCTCAATAACCTCTGCGTGCCGCCGTTGCCAGGGATCAAACCTAGCTTGATTTCTGGCAAGCCAAAATAGTAGCTTCCTGCAGCGGCGAACCGCACATCACAACTCATCGCAATCTCTAGCCCTCCGCCCAAGGTATGGCCTTCAATTTGGGCGATATAGATCTTGCCGCTTGCTTCCATCAAGGCCATGTTGGCACGAGCCTGCTCCACCATGCGTTGGTTATCTTCAGTAGAATTTGCCTGGAAAGCTTTGATGTCCGCGCCAGCGCAGAAAAATCGCTCGAGCCCACTACGAATTATCACCGCATTAACTTGATTATCTGCCTCTGCTTGCTGCAGTGCTTGATAAAACTCGGTGACAAACTCGAGATCATACGCATTGGCTTTGGCACGATTAAGGGTGATCACGCCAACTCGATTGTCATGACAATAGGTTACCCAAGGGTCTTGTTTCATTGTTTTACTCCTGTATCGAAACTAAATTCTTCACGGATGGCTCGATTATCTTTACCTAAGGTCGGCGCGCCTTTTTTACTGCTAAAAATTTGGCCATCGATGCGAATTGGGCAGCGAGTCGTTTGATAGCTTTGCTCATCTGCCAGCTCGACTGTTTGCAGCATATTCAGAACCTTAAAGCCATCATGTGCCAGCATCTGCTGCCAATCGAACACCTCAGCACACCAAAGATTGGCAGGCTCTAAGATAGACAGCCAATGAGCCGTTGGTTGGGTCAATAACAGATCACGCAGCACTAACTTGATCTCATCGCGCCTATGGTACCATTCACTTGGCTCCGCAAAATCGAGCAACGCTTGGCACTCGAGTAACTCACCGAGCTTGGTGACCGAGCCCATCGCCAACACCATGAAGCCATCCTGAGTTTGATAAAGGCCGTAAGGGGCAGCCACCAGAGGGTGGGCTCCATTGACACTACCTCGATTGATAGGTTGATTATCTTGGTAATAATGGGTCAGTGGCTCGAGCTGAAAATCGAGCATAGCTTCAAGCATGCTGACTTCAACCAGCGTACTTTCTCCGCCGACCAGCGCTGCAAGAACACCCTGCACCAGTTGTCCACCCGCCAACATATCAGCAATCGCTAGCCCCATTGGGACTGGGCCGTGCCCATCATTGCCCGTTTGCCAAACCAGTCCGGACAGTGCCTGGATCAATAAGTCCTGACCCGGCAGATCCCGCCAAGGCCCTTTGTCTCCATAACCGGAAATCGCACCATAGACAATATCGGGATTGATGGTTTTCGCTTGCTGATAATCTAGGCCCAATCGCGTCATCACACCCGGGCGGAAATTATGTAAGAGTACATCGGCATGCTTAACCAACTCTCTAACTAACTGCTGGTCCTCAAGTGAATTCTTGAGGTCAAGCTCAATGCTCTCCTTGTTACGGTTAATCGCTTGATAAAAAGACGACTCTCCACAAAGTCGATAAGACTCTCCATAAAGGTGACGAGACAGATCGCCCTTGCCAGCTTGCTCGACCTTAATCACTCGAGCACCAAGATCAGCAAGGCGCAGCGATGCACTTGGCCCAGAAAGCAGTTGGGTAAAGTCGAGGACTGTAATTCCCTCTAATGGCAGATTCATAGCCCGAACTCCTCAGATACACGGCCATTATCTTGCCCGAGGCGAGGCGCAGCCTTGGTTGACTTGATCACCTGGCCATTAATTCGAATCGGGCAACGTGTTGTGCGCAATTGGGTTGCCTTATCACGAGTGACGACCTGTTCCATGTCTAACGCTTGATAGCCTGCACTCTTGGTGAGCGTTGGGTAGTCATATACCTCCGAGCACCAAAAGCCGATACGTTGTAAACGGGACAACCAGTAGGCAGAAGGCCGCCGTTTCAACACATTGGCAATGATTGCCTTTGCCTCATCACGTGCCGTGAAATACAACTCGTCATGACAATAATCTTCAAGCTCCGCGCTATTTAACACAGTGTTAAGCTGTGACAAATCTCCCATCGCTAGCGCGATGTATCCATCACTAGTTTGATATACCCCATAGGGTGCACCAAGGTATGCGTGGGCGTTAGATTGCACACTGCGTACCGGTGCAAACTCCGGATTATTCAAATAGGCGGTCAGTCCCTCAAATTGAAAATCAACCACGGATTCCATCAGGCTAACTTCAACTTTGGCTCCCTGCCCGGTGCGACGTTTTCGCACCAAGGCAGCAAGAACACCTTGCACCAAGTGCGTACCACACAGCGTATCGATCACTGCAGAGCCAAAAGGGGTTGGCACTTGTTGTTGATTACCGCTTAGCCAAGTTAACCCTGACATCGCTTGAGCCAACAGGTCTTGTCCAGGCTTTGATCGCCAAGGCCCTTCTTCGCCATAACCACTGACTTCGGCATAAACCAAGCTAGGATTTATCTGTTTAACCGTCGCATAATCTAACCCCAGTCGCTGCATAGTCCCCGGACGAAAGTTATGCGTGATCACATCGACTTTTGCGATCAATTTCTTAATCAGTTCAATATCATCGGCGCGTTTTAGATCAGCGACGAATGATTGCTTGTTACGATTTAAGGTATGGAATAACACACTATCGCCATCAGCCCACATGCTTTTTGTCGCTAACTGTCGACCAGCATCCCCATATTTAGGGCGCTCAACTTTGATCACTCGAGCCCCTAGGTCAGCCAAACGCAATCCCGCATGAGGTCCAGCCGTATACTGGCAAAACTCTAATACCGTTATGCCTTCTAACGGTTTTTTCATAACGAAACTCCATTTGACATCCGGCCGTAATTAAGGGAGTGAAGCACAGCACCACGCTCTCGAGCTAGCAGGGTATCCGTAAAGTAATTATTTAATATTTGGCTGGTGCTCTCGCGCTGCCAAGTATCTTTATGTCCCGATTGAGCACCTAACTCGATAAGGAAGTTGGCTTGCATTTCTGGGTTTGTGACAAACGCTGTGTTATTTGCTGCGATGTCCTCATGCTGTGAGTTTGCCGACACGGCATTACCTGTACCGCCCAAGGTGGTCGTTAGGCGGTCGTTACCATACAGGTTTACCGTGTCAGCAAATTTTTGCGCCTTGTGCGCGTAATTTGGCTTATTGCCGTTCGCATTGGCATAAGCAAATGCTTGTGGCGAACGTTTTTTGCCAATGATTGTTACATTAGAGTTTATTTTTTCAATTCGCTTTGCTGTTGCCACCATTGGAATAAGACCAAGGGTATAGTCACAAGTTATCCCTTTTAGCGTAATCATTGCCTATATCCATATATAAATATTTAATTCGCATGTAAATTAAAGCGCTTCTTTTAGTAGTTAGTCAAGACAAACAGTTTTTGGCTTGTAAAAACTGTGAACAAGCTTTTAGCTCTAAAGCAAACCCGCCGAAATTCTTCTATATGCAATACGAAAACGGCTAGAAGTCCTCACAAATCAGCAAAGTGCGATCCGGATCATAATTGACACACAAGGTGAAATTTCCATTTGAATATCTCGTTCATATATGAATATATTATCCCCATAGACCTTATGGAGGATGTATGACACGTATTAACCTAGATTTAAGTGGTGACCGTTGGCAAATGGAGCGCATGCGCCCAGGCCAAGGTGTCATCGAGGGACTTCACCTATTGCCTGCTGAATATCAAGGCACGCATTTTAGCTGGAACTTTGCCAAGGTACCGGGTGACGTCTATAGCGATCTTTACCGCGCAAACGAAATTGATGACCCTTATTTTGGTCGTAACATGCATCGCGCCAAATGGGCAGCAGAGTATGAGTGGTGGTATAGCAGACGCTTTGCCCTACCAACGGAAATGCAAGGCAAAAAAATCCGCCTAGTGTTTGAAGGTGTGGACTACAGCTGTGAAGTGTGGCTTAACGGTACCTACCTTGGCAGACACGAAGGTATGTTCTCAGAGTTTGAGTTCGACATTACACAGTGTGCTAGCTTTGCTGATTGGCGCGACGGCTCTAATATGTTGATGGTCAAACTCGATCCGCCACCAAAGAACTACCGTAACTGTGGCGGTAAGAAAGTTAACTTCTCTGGAGACTACTTCTCAGGCCTTGTGCCATTTGGCATCTGGCGTCCTGTTCGCGTTGAAGCAACCGACAACATTCGCGTCGCGGCTATCCGCACGGATGTGAAGGTTCAAGGTGAAGACAAAGCAGTGGTTAACGCAAGCTACACTGTCGTCAACCATGAAGAGAGTGCGAAAGAAATCACTATCGTTTCTCACCTCCGTGGTAAGAACTGTGAAACTGGCGATTACTTTACAGAAACCAAGTTCATGGTTGCCCCCGGTGAACACGAAGTGACCGCTCAAATTGATGTCAACGACGCCAAACTTTGGTGGCCATGGGATATGGGTGAGCAAAATCTGTATCAACTTGATGTATTGGTTAAACAAGACGGTGTCGATCTTGATCTCGCCACTGAAACCATTGGTCTTCGTGAAGTGACCATGGACTACAACCCAGGTTACACCCGCGATGAAGCCGAGTTCCCATGGACCTTCTTTATCAATGGTAAGCGTCACTTCCTCCGTTCTGCATGTTGGGGTGGTCAGCCTTCGTTCCTATACGGACAAAACAGCCTCAAGAAGTACGAAAAACGTCTAGAAATGGTGCGTGAGGCCAACATCAACAACCTGCGTATCTTCGGCTGGCACCCGCCTGAGATCCCAGATTTCTATCGTCTGTGTGACGAGTTGGGTATCACAGTATGGACCAACTTTACGCTAGCAACTCAAGCCTACCCTGAAGATGAAGAGTTCATCAACGGTGTTCTTCACGAGTGTGTTGAAACCGTTAAACAACGTCGCAATCACCCATCGAACATCTTCTGGATGGGTGGAGAAGAGGTCTTCTTCTCCGGTGCACACGAAGAGAGTGGCAACAAGAAGCTGATGGAAATCATTGGTGAGTCAGTGGCAGAGCATACTGATGTCCCTTATGGTTTAGCCTCACCGCTTAGCTCAGAGTCGGCACAAAACATGGGCTTTAAAGCACACGAGTCAATGCACGCGAATGAGCACTACTATCAAGGTGGCGCTGAGTTTATGGAAGAATACTACCCAGCCCTCGACTGCTGTATTATTCCTGAGCTTACCGCAGCATCGGCCCCATCAATCGACAGCTTGAAGAAATTTATTCCTCAAGATGAGCTGTGGCCAATGGGACCAAGCTGGGCTTACCACTGGGCCGATATCGACATCCTTAAGAACCTTAACTTTGAAGTCTTTAATGATTACAAACTAGGCTCATTAGAAGAATTTGTTGAAGCGACTCAAATTGCGCAAGGCACTGTCATTCAGTTTGCTCTTGAAACCTACCGTCGTCGTAAGCCGAAGATGAGTGGTGTCGCGCTGTGTCACTTCATTACCCACGTACCTGACATTAAGTGGGGTGTGGTTGACTTCTACGGTGAGAAGAAAATCAGTTTCGATTACCTGAAACGTACTTACCAACCAGTATTGCCTAGCCTTGAGTTTAGCAAGCGTCGTTGGGATGCGGGCAGTGAATTTAATGCTAATCTGTGGATCATCAATGACTACCAACATGCACTTGAAGGCCTAACGCTTGAGTGGGAAGTCTTGTATCAAGGTAAGCCAACCGGATGCTCTGGCTCACTGACTCAAGACATTGCGCTTGATTCTGCTAATCAACTTGGTCAGCTAACTTGGACAGTTCCAAACGATGCTGAAAAAGACTTTGAGGTTGTTCTAAGCCTCAAAGATCAGCAAGGCAAAGAAATTGCCAATAACCACTACGTGTTGCTGATTGGTAACCAGGAAGAGGCAAAAGCACAAAGCCTGAAGTTCCTCGCTGAGGCAACAGAACGACTTGAACGCCACGGCCACTGTGTCTACCGCTACTGGCCTGAAATGTGGGATAACGAATAACTTGACCAATAAAAAGAGGCTGTAATGCCTCTTTTTATTTTAATGAGGACAATACTATGAACCAACATATCACCATGAGCCTTGGCGAGCGTGCGAGCGAGCTTACCAGTTGTGCCCTACCCGCATACAGTCCACTTGATTTCCCTGGCTGGAAAGGTCTCGCAATTGAAGATGCGACCTTCTTTATGTTTGTTTTTGATATCGAAGCCAATGCCGAAGAGTTTACTCTTCATAGCGATGAAAACACCTGGCTGGCGTATGTAATTGCGGGCAAAGGGACCTTGTACGCTGGAACCAAGGATAATCAAGAGAAGACTGCTTCGATACCGTTTAATGCGGGGGATGCGATAACCTTTGAGGCTAATACGCCTCATGCTTGGCTTGTTGGCGATGAAAGCAGCAAAATACTGTTTTGCCGAAAAAACTAAGCCAATTCAAGACCCCAAGGCTTGCTACTTGGGGTCACTATTTTTCGTAAAAACCAGTCATAACCATATCTAACAGTCACTCGACAATTGAGCACACCCTCTAGTTGCTTATCACACAATATTTGCTTTACAAAAGCCGCTCTGTCTTGGGCGAAGTCTTGGTATTTTTGACGCAATGCATGACGCGCTCCGTTGCGAGATTTTCGTGCAACTCGATCTTGCTTACTTAAGAGCCACTATTAATCGAGAAGGGGCAGTCACACCGCGGTGTTAGCACGTAATTGGTTTACCACTTGCCCTAATCAACGAATCCGCCAGGCATCGTCGACACTAACATCCCAACTGCTGTGTAATTGTGGCTGCGGTCTCTTGTAGCTTGTTGATCAGCTCATCTTCATCTGTATTGTCATTAAGCAGAGAAGGCATCTTAGAAATGGATAGAGAGGCTATAACTAAGCCTTCAGGCTCCCCGATTAAGGTTGAGAACTCCTGTACTCCGGCAATGAATGGACTGTCAGCGCTGACAATACCAAGTTCTCGAATATTGGCAAGCTCAACAGATAAGCTGTCTTGCTTTGCCTGCGACATGTTGTTGTATACACCATCGCGTTCAAGAATCATGTCACGAACTTCCGGCTTACTGTTAGCGAGCAATATTTTACCCGGACACGATGACATGGTAGAAATCAAGGTACCTTCTGCTATGTTCATCGACACAGCTTCATGACTCGAAGCATGAACGATCACCATAGTCTGACTCTGGTAAAGCATTGTCAAATAGCATGAACAGCCAGTTGAAAATGCCAGGTCTTCCATGTGTGGAAGTGCGAATTGACGAACCTTCTGTACTGGGCTTATTCGGCGTGACAAGTTGTACAATTTGAGCGAAATTCGGTACTTGCCAGATACCTCTTCGCGATACAAGTAGCCTCGCGATTCCAAACCAACCAATACTCGATAAATTTCATTGGCGCTACGCCCCAGTGCGGTTGATATCTCCGCTTGAGACCGTGGTGCTTCTTGTGAAGCCAGATATTCGATGATATCAAGCCCTTTGTCCAAAGCAGGAACCGCGTATTTGTTAGTTGGATTTTTTTCTGCCACTGATATTTTACCCTGCCTTTTAACGTTTAAAGCCGAGGGTGGTTTCCTCGGCTTGCTCTTACTTATATCTCAGTCGAAATATTTAGTCAAAGTTTACATAGAATGTTTTCTTCTCTAAGTATTGCTCGAAGCCATACTTACCATCTTCACCACCAGTACCACTTAGTTTGTAACCATTGTGGAAACCTTGGTGCTGCTCACCGTGGCCGCGATTAACGTATATTTCACCGCACTCTAGCTCGTGTGTCAGGCGATGTACATATTTCATGTTTTGAGTACAAATCATCGTTGCCAGACCGTATTCACTGTCATTAGCGTAGCCTAATACCTCTTCAAAGGTATCAAACTTAACAACAGGTAGAATCGGGCCAAAAGCTTCTTCGTGCACGATTGTCATGTCTTGCGTTACATTACCAAGCACGGTTGGTTCGAACCAAAAACCTTTATCGAATTGGCCACCAGTAATGCGTTTACCACCAGCAAGCACAGTCGCGCCTTCGTCGATAGCTTGTGCGACTAGTTGCTCCATATGCTCAACTTCGCGTCGGTTAACCTTTGGTCCCATATCAGAAGACGGGTCCATTGGGTCACCCACTTTGATTGCCTGGACTTTTTCCATGAAGGTTGCCATAAACTCATCGTAAATACTGCTGTGAACGTACATACGCTCGTTACAAGTACAAACCTGACCACAGTTGTCAAAACGAGAGTGTAGTGCAGCAGCTGCAGCCTGTTCAAGGTCCGCATCTTCCATCACAATAAACGGTGCTTTGCCACCAAGCTCTAGCTGAACGTGCGCCATATTGTTCGCTGACGCTTTAATAATATGCTGACCTACCGGTGTTGAACCCGTCATAGTCACCATATTAGTTAGAGGGTGACCTGTAAGTGCGCCACCAAGACTCGCGCCGCCACCAGTAACAATGTTGAGGACACCGGCAGGAATACCGACCTTCTCAGCAAGGAAACCAAGCTCTAGCGTAGCAAGTGGTGTTTCTGATGTTGGTTTGACGACAATCGAGTTACCAGCTACCAAGGCTGGGCCAATTTTACGACCAGCGAGGGCCAGTGGGAAGTTCCACGCAGTAATTGCCACAACGACACCACGAGGAATTTTTTGAATCCAAATATGCTCATTCTGGTTATCAGATTGAACGATATCACCATCCATCTGACGAGCCCAGTCACACGCGTACTCAATGAAAGATGCAGCCACGTCAACCTCACCCAATGCGACACGGTGCAATTTGCCTTGCTCTTTTACCAAAAGTTCTGCGAGGTATTCGCGATTGTTACGAATTTCCTGAGCAAATTTACGCATTAAGTCAGCTCGTTCACGGGCTGGAACACGTTTCCAGTCGTTTTGTGCTTTCTTTGCCACTTCCAGAACATACTCTGCGTCTGCTTGATCTGCGTCTTGAATTTCCGCAATCACTTCTTCGGTCGAAGGACTGATTACCTGGTCAAACTTGCCATTTTTAGCATCAATCCATTCGCCATTTACAAACATTTGGTAACGTTTCATAGCTATTCCTACTTAAATAATTATTAAGACAATCAAATCTGAGTCTCAGAACTAACGACCCACACTGGTTAACCACATACTACCAATAATTGACCAATATTGTGTGCGCCAAATCTAATTTTTGAGATTTACTCAATACTTGTAATACTATTTGAACCACCGTTCCGCTTCAAAACTAAAAGTCTTGAGCGAAAAACAAATCATCGAGTGCCGTATCAGGCCCTTCAACTCTAACCAACTTCATCAGTTCTTGGCGGCTCTGCTCTATATGGTTCCAAACTGCCTCTCGAGCGTCTTCAGAAGAGCGTCTTTGCAAAGCAATGAAGATCCGTTTGTGATCCTCAAGCCAACCTCGCCTTAGCTCTGTCTCATGAAGGTATTTATGATTTAGCTCAGACCACAAGGGGTTTTGAATCCTTACTGAGCTCCACATTTGATTCGTTTGACCAATTAGCACTCGGTTTTGGGTCGACTCGGCAATCATTTGATGGAAAATTTGATCAAGCTCTTCGAATTTTTCACTGTTTCCGTGAAGTTCTTTCTCTTGCTCAACAAGAACTTTTTTAAGTTCTTGCAGCTCATTGAACTTAATATGACTTGCTGCAAACGCGGCAATGGTACTTTCAATAACTTGACGTGCTTGAAGTAATTCGAACGGTCCAACGTCACTTTTTGGGGGGAGTATTGAAGAAGGGAGATTGTCGTCAGCATCAATAAAATAAATGCCCGCTCCTTGTTTGACCTTAACTAAACCTTTCAACTCCAGCATAATAATAGCTTCTCTAATCGTTGCTCTGCTGGTATCTAGCATCTCACTTAATTCACGTTCAGATGGTAGTCGTTCTCCAACTTTGAATACACCCGAGTGCAGTAGGCCTTCAATCTGAGTCCCCACATCAAAATATCTACGTTTCGTTGTTAATAATGTCATAAATCACTTGCTTCCATTATATGACTGGTCAACACAAAGCCTCACCAATGCCAGCTATTGGTATAATATAATATCTATAGCACGCCAAAATTCATCTACTACAATCAATAATATGTTAACCAAAATGCAATTATTCGACCTAGCTCTCATTTGCAAGCAATTTGGTGCAATTTGACGCTCCATCTGGTTGACCAGTAAACCTATTTTCGCTAATGTTTATCTCGACAGCAAAGTGTTTTCTTACTTTTTGTAAGAATGGTCCTATAGCAGGTAAGTACATGGGGGTACCATCTGCAAGCTTAACCCTGTGTTAAATACACAGGGTTCTTTTTTTAGTCAAAGAAATAATTAGTCTATTCTTTATATCAATCCAGTAACGGCTAATAAAACCCTTTTATCCAAAGCCTTGCCTGAGCCTGTTTGATCACATCACTGCTGCATCTAATATTCGATTTTTAATTTTAATATTGAATAGGATTTTCTATTCACAGAGTCACACTTCATCACTTGAATATAGAGGATTAGCTCTGTCATGTTCTCGATATGCCGCTAAACACACGTGACAGGGGCCATGATAGAGTGAGCAAACTCAATCGCTCTGATTTTACACACTTCTGTGATTAACAGCCTAATGCGGTGCTAGCTTGTTTTTTATCACCTAGGCTGAAGAGCGTCAGTTTTATGGCAGTTTAGATTGATATTGTAAAATGACCTCCACTCTATCAAATAACGAGAGATCATTAGGGTACGGCTTTCTATGTGAGTAGTTTTGCCCAATACTTAAATATTTCCCGATCATCACCTAATACCTTTATTTATGGTTAAAAAAAGTCTCCAAAATGCATCTTTTGGAGACTTTTCAAAAAACACCATCGATAGAAATTATTAGGCGCTAAAACTAGTTCGTGTTTTGGAAGGTCCCTGGGCTAAGGATTTGTCTTCTAACTGTATAACGACAAATATAGTTCCAGTTCCATGATGGATCATATTTGTGGCACAATCCCCACTCAAGTGCGTGTTCATCATCGACAATTGGCGACTCAGGACGGAAGATACCCAGTGCTTCTGGTGCTCCCTTGATATAGGACATAATCTCAAAATTAATCCCATCTTTCGCCCACTGGATGGTATTTTTCTCTGGTCCATCAGTCGTGATTAGCGATGCAATGCCACCATTTTGATGCCAAACAGCGACTTCATGGCCACTATTGGAGATAGGGTTATACTCAGACTTAATGTATGGGCCAAGTATATGGTCTGCGATCGCAACACCATGTTTTATTTCACGCCCACCCATGTTCATTTCTTCACCCATCGTCTCTCCTTTATAGTAAAGGTAAAACTTGTTGTTGAAATACATTAGACAAGGGTCATGAACCTTATGGCTATCAAAGCTTCCTTTTGACTTAACTATAAAGCGATTATCTTCATCACCAGACCATTCTCCGTCTTTTGATGGTGAAAGGATAGGTGCCTCTGACTTTTTCCATGGCCCATATGGGCTATCAGACCATGCAATGGCTATCTCTTCATACTGACGGTTCGTATATGGCGAACAGACCGTCTGATAAACTAAATAGTATTTGCCTTCATGAACTAGGACCTCGGGAGTAAACACCGCGCGATCATCGTACTGACCTCGTTCTCCGGCCTGGATCGCAGGACCTTGCTCTTTCCAAGTAATCGAGTCTTCAGATGTTGCGTGCCAAACCTCAGTTAAATCCCACGGAAATACTTTATCTTCAATATTTCCGGTAAACCCAAGAGTCTCGCCTTCACCCTTAGTGTACCAGCAGTGGTAAGTGCCATCGACCAAAATGACAGCAGTTGGATCTCGACGAATAACACCTTCTTCATATTCAAAGTCGCCTTTTAGGTCAAACTCGTCGAATTCAACCACCCACTCAGGGCCTTTGTTATCATAGCCACGCTCAATTGCTCTTTGGCTAGCTAAGCTGAGCTTTTTTACTGGATTTTCCATGTTTGCCTCAATAAATTGGAATAACGCAAAAAAGGTAAACCAATTTGATAAATGGTGCAACACATGAGTTATAGTTAGTTCAAATTGCGTGATTTCGCACACGTTACTTCCCATGAGTGCGTATTTATCCGTCAATTCCTGTCTCCCCACAACCCTCTTTAGCCTTATGACAATGACGATAAAGCCGATAAGGCACCGACCAAGGTCTAACCAGAAGACAGGTTCAAAGCGTGCCAACGACAGCTTAGTCTTCGAGCCCACAGCTGTGCGGTGAGCCTTAACAACTTTGCCAGTCTCGATCTCCCTGTTATCCAATGAGGTAATGAGTTTTTTGCCAAACCGCAAAAAACTGTAGACTGACGCCCTATGTCGGTATTTGACAAATTAGTTGTTGTACTCAAATGGTTGAGAGACTGTGGGAATCGCAAATCCGCATATTAAGTCTCTGGCCATCCAGGTTAAATCCTTGGTGTAAGGTTAGTAGCCCCTTACCTACGCAGGAGATCAATCTGCTGGTCTTGAGACTTCACGAGTGGCTCAAAGTAGAAAGCAATCGCTTTTCAAGCACTCCGTGTCGTATACAACTGCAATCGTGAGGTTGGGGTGACAAAAGTAGATGCGCCCAGAAAAGCATCACGCGTATACAGCGTGTTGACATAGGTTTTTGTCGGGGCACACACGAGCTTCCGTGTTGAGTAAACTTAGTGGACTTTGCTAGATAGGTAGACTTGAAACGTGAGCTAGAAGTGGCCCCATTAGCCATCTAGTAACTCATCTTACGGGTAATTTGACCGCACCCATTAGGCTAAGCTCTTTGATTATCGGGTGTCCAAAACACCAAGCGAAGCGCGATGTATTGCTAACAACGGAAAGGGGGAATCAGTGACGACTCCCCCACGACCGATTGAAAAAACGCACTCCCTGGGCGTAATTCGCAAGGCACGAAAACCAAGACATCTCTATTACTGAGTGCCATCCATCCAGGGAGGGTTACACAATGTATATCGGATACAAGTATCCATGTCTTTCTATATCAGCCTTTAGTCTCTCTCCAGCCATCTTCCCCAGCCGCTTTGCCACCTTTAATATGGCATGTCACGATCTGCATGTAGGTGGCAAACTCACCATTGATATAACACGCGACAACAGGTACATTGCTGGAACCATAACCTGTGGCCCCAACCGTAGCTGAAAACATAATCATTGCGCACATTAATACCTTTTTCATCGATTCTCTCCTTCTAAGTTCCATCTAACGCGAATGCGAGAGACTAACTAAAATGAAGCAAACGATCCTAAATTTATCCACGTCACGCGCAAATTTCCTTAACATAATTTCGCGAATTCTTAAATCCTAAACACAATTTTGTGTCAATTCTCGTGATCACAATCTCACTGCTAACAATATGGTGCGTTTTTTCCTTGACTCGATTTTTCTCGACTCGAAAGTGATCACCGCTAAAAGGCAAATCAACAGATAACCATCAGGTATTTCAATTCGTGGGCAGAGACTAAGATCTTAACTGTGCAATATGATCTTAATGACCGGGCCGGGCGTAGAACCGAGATTCCGCACCTTATTCAGGAATAAACCGCTTCATAGAACTTACCCAGTAAACTAAGCAGCCGAGTTTGGTGCTCTTGAAGCCCTGTAATGAATCGTTGGTCGTTAATATCTAAGGTATCTATTCCCTCGAACTTCAAGAAGACCCAGCGTGCAGTCGGTTTCGATGTTTGCTTGTTCTTAACCATACTCGGGAAAAACTCCTCGGTTTGTCCCAGTTGCTCTCTGATCTTGTGCTCTAAGCTGGCATAAACTAGCAGACTCAATGTCATTATCATGAGTAACGCTTCAATGCGTTGGGGCTTTTTCAAAAATATTGAAGAGGTCAAAAACTCGGGACTTTTTAGAAAACGGAAGCCACGCTCAACCTTTTGTTGAGACTTGTAGTGATCTAGAAGCGCTGCCATTGTCAGACTTTCGTTGCCGATGTCATTAGTGGCTAGAATGAACATGCCTACTTTGAGCTTTGCTAGCTTCACTTTTTCTAGGTCGGTGTACGGCACGGCCTCTATAAAATACTGATATCCTGAGGGTTCATCGCCTTTCTTCGGACGACCTGGATTGGCATAAATAGCAGCTTTGACGATAGCGGAGTGTTCAAAGCCTAGTAACAGGCACTGCGCCTTGAACTCCTTAAGCGCATGCTCAGCATCAGTATCGCATGCAAATGGCTTTTTACTGAGCTTGTTCAACGCTCTGATTTCTTTGGCGATGTTTTTCTCTAAGTTCTTGTAGAAGGTAATTTCTTCTCGTTTAGTTGCTTGCTCACTGTGAACCAACAACCACCGCTGAGCAACCTTGCCATAGTTTGAGTCTACCCAACATCCTGAATAGCCATCTACAATCTTACTTAACTGCTCTGGCTCTAGGCTAAGTAGTGCTTGTTTTGCTTGCTTGATTGTCATTGGAACACGGGTAATGAACTTTTGTTTTTGCTCATCAAGTGAGCAGATACTTTCTTCAGTGTATAGGGCTGCATCAGCGATAAAGTATCGACTATTCTGTGCCGCTTTTAAGCAATGGATATGATTACTAGTGACTTCAACGAATGCCTTGGCATCATTGGTGTTGCCACTAAGCGCCTGCATATAAACAGGAAGGCCAGCTTGGTTTTCACAAATGAGCTCAAGAACCACCTGATTGAGCTCAGGACGATGATCTCGGCTATAGCCCTTCACTAACTTGATTGCCTTGGTATCTTCCTCGTGCGCATACTCACCATCAACGTGAAAGCTCGTGATATCAAGGTGTACAGAGTCGCTAGCGAGGCCAAGTTTATCGACCACACGTTCGGCGATGACCTGATAAAGCGCTGAGACATCGGCCTCATACAGCGCATCCAAGGTTCGGCCGAGTACATCATCGGTGAGATGGTGCGCTTCAATATCCTTAGCAAGCAACTTAGAGATGGGTTTGGTTTCAAAGAAGTCAGAGAACATATGCAATGTTCTACTGTGAAAACCTAACCCATTGAGAATCATGGCTAAGACTGCATCACCATGGGAAACGTTGTGATTAGAGTACTTGGGAATGACTGAATCTATCATTTTTGATAGGCCAATCTCGTGACAAAATGCAGCAATGAGCCCGAGGTGATCCAAACGCTTAATAACAGGTTGCTGAGTAGGCATAGTTTAAAACCGTCAAATAACAGTAATAGATCAAACCTGCAGATCGCGGTCAAGATGTTATCATCCTTTTCACTGCTAAATGTTCACTGGATCACACTGTTTTAATTCTAAAATTAGGTGCGGAATGACGGGTAGAAATGCTAGTTAGGCACCACTTAAACGAACGCAAGACGCGGTGTCATCAGTATTTGCAATGTTTACGACCAAGGCGCCATTCAGATTTGGGTAGCTTCAACTTAAGGATGTCCAATGCAGACGGTAAACCAGCCTTAGCCACAGGGAAACGGTATTGTCGCTTCAAAATCAGCACCTTTAGATGCTTAGGTATTTGACGGTATACGTTAATGAGACGCAGCTCTGCGTTACTTTAGCCTCAAGAAATAAGATATCTACCAGCTTAGTTGCTAACTTAAGCGACTGGATGTTAAAAACTGAGCGCAAATATTATTTTGCGCTCTATTTGAATTGTAAGGCGAGTATAGAAAATTGCATCGGTCATTATCGACAAACACGATGATTGGACAATCCCCACGTACTGAGTGGCTAGTTGATAATGGGACTTGTCCAAACTTGCTATGAGCGAATCATAACACCGGCCTTTTACTCGATAACTGAGATGACTTAGGCATTGAAGTACTCAACATGTTCTGTCAGCGTAGAGTTCAGTTGTTGAAGTCGGTCAGTCTTACGCTCCAAGTCTGATGCGCCAGTCGCAATAGAGTTCGCTCTGGAGCTCAAATCGTCTACGTAATTGACTATGTCTTTCGTGACTGTGCTCTGCTGTTTTGTGGCGACGACGACCTCATTGTTCATATTATTAATAGACTCAATGTTGTCAGAGATTTGCGCAAGAACAGACGCTAGCTCATTCGCAGCCACAGTGACTTGTGACGAGGAGGATTGACTGACTTGCATTGAATCCGCTGCTTTACTGGCATTGTCCTGCAAGCTAGTCACTATCGCTTCAATCTCTGCCGTCGAGTTCTGAGTTTTCTGTGCCAACGCGCGAACTTCATCGGCGACTACTGCAAATCCACGCCCTTGCTCACCTGCTCGAGCTGCTTCAATCGCAGCATTAAGCGCTAACAAATTGGTCTGCTCAGCGATATTCCGTATCACCTCAACCACTGAGCCAATATCGGTCGATGATTGGATCAGGGCATCGATTCGCTCTGAAGTCAGTGTAATTTGATCCGACAAATGCGTCGCTAGTTTGCCATTGCTACTGATCATACGCACACCTTCCTCGGAGCACGATAGTGCGAGCTGAGTTTTTTCAAACGTGATTTCAGCGTTATGATAAACATTTTCAGCAGACGCACTAATTTCTTCGAGTGAAACCGCAGCAGACTGCATAGAGGTCTTCTGAGAATCAGCATCAAGCATTGATCGTTTAGCAACTTCTGAAAGTTCCTCCGAAAGTACGCTAATAGAACTGCCGGTTGTTGCAACACTGCTCATCATCTGCGTCAAGTTGTCCATCAAGGCATTGAAGTTCTTGGTCAGCAAACCAATCTCATTGTCATTTTGCACTGCAATCCGCTGGGAAAGGTCCGCATTACCGGTTGCGAGGTTGGACAGTGACTTACTAACATTGTTGATCGGCTCAATAACAGTAACGCGCACAAATTGATAGACACTAACTATGAGTATTACCAGGATCGCAACAAAGCCGGCTGTGGTAGCGGTGATCTCCTTAACCAAGACTTTTTGCACTATGGTAGAATCAAAGTCAAAATACACAGCACCTATTTCCTCTCCATCGCGAATAATTTTGTGTTCGATGAGAGCTTGTGATTGCTGTTCACCAGTAGAAGCAATCGTCTTACCACGGTGATCAACCACTTTCAAAGACAATAACAACTCAGATCGGGCTAATGCATCAGCAATTGCTTGTGCTTGTTCGAAATCATAAACAAATACCGCTTCCACCAACGATGCCTGCGCGAGCTCGATCTGTGATTCGATATCTTCGTTATACACCGACTCTAGTCGATTTTTTACACTAAAGTAGTTATAGCCAATACCAACCGCAATACAACACACTCCAATAAATATCAGAAATATTGACAGTGTTCGACTCAAATTACCTTTCATCATCATACCTACTTGTTAATATCAAGCCATAGCTCTGTACGTTCTAATGGCACATCATTGGGCAAGATTGGATTGTCAATATAAATAATCTCTCGCTTAGAAATATTACTATTAACTAGCGCATTGACTATTAATGGTGAATTATAAAACAGCTCATCATAACTACCATCAGAGATAGCCATTTCCATACCATCATTCAATTTATTATATAGATCGTAATTATCTTTCTGTACATAGAAGTACATAGCTAATGGGTAGGCCAGAATTAAATTCTGTTCTAATGCTAAGTTAACATCCCCTCCATTTTGCAACGTGATGACATCGTGAGACTCATGCATCCCAAGTGGCATGTAGTCAAACCGACCTCCGTCAAGCATATGAAAAAGACTATCAGCCTTGACCGGTTTAATTACATTAATTCCCGATGCTTCAAGGATCAAAGTGTCGCTCCAAAATCGCCCCAATCCGGCTTTAAGGCCCTTGAGAGAAGCGATAGAATCTATCCCATCAAATCTATCTTGTGTTCCAGCAGCGATGACAAAAGTTCGATAGCCGGATAACCCCTTAAATATTGGCAGCTTGATCGCCTGAAGCTGTTCTTGTAACTCAGATGACGCACCGGCCCAAATAAGATCAAGATTACCCTGCCGCAACTCCTCTACCTGCCTAGCGTCAGAATAGTAATCAGCAGAGGGGGCGATAACTTTCGACTCACCACTCTTTTCCATTGCAAGCTCAATGATATCTAATATCAACTCATCCCTGCCGGGGAACGTCATTGGAACTCTAATTTCTGCGAAAGACTGAATAGGAAGAATAAAAACAAACATTAAGATTAATCTATAAACCACTTTCACTATTTATCACTCATACATTAAACCTACTACAAATGGATACTTTAGCTATAGAATTACATACTACCCGCTTATACTATACTAAACGACATTATTACCCACTATATTAATGACAACGCAAAAAAAAAAGCGCTTAACTTAACGAAAAGCGCTTTGAATTTAACAACAAACAATCTTAGTTAACAGAACCAAATCTACGATTATAAAGCTCTTTGTTAACCGCTCGTGCAGATTTTACGAGAGGTTCATAAGGTGTATCGGTGACAGTAACAAACCCAACATTATAGTTTTCACCATCCCATGCACGACCCGTTACTGGAGAGTCCATGTACTGGAACCAGTGCGCACCAACAAAGTACGGATTGTCGATAATGCTGTACATGTATTTCGCATAGGCGTCTGCTCGTCCTTGTTGGTCATCACTACTAATAATGCCAGGGTGGAATAGACCTGAGTCTGTCGAGCCAAAGTGGAACTCACCAATAATGCTTGGTTTATCCAACTCCGGTAGACGACTCCAATCGCCTTTAGATTCTAGGTCTGTAGCATACAAGTTGTAGCTCATCACATCGACATAACGCGCGGCAGCAGTAGCTGCCTCTGGAGTAATCCCCCAATCAGAGAAACGCACGCCCATGTATAGGTGATTAGGTAGTACTTTCTCCATCTCTTCACTGACCACAGCGAAGAATTCGTCAGCCAGTGCTTCTAGAAGCATGGACAAATCCGCTCTGATGGTGTCAGAAATTTCGCCTTGGAAATCAAATCCCTTACCAAACTCTTCCCATGAAGCTACCTCTACACCCCAAGCAGCATTAAAGTCGCCAATCGAGCCGTAACGCTGTTGCAGTAGTTTGTCAAAGGCTGCCTTAGCTGAGCTTGACTCGACATTGCCACGTAATCCCGACACCGCAAGAGAATAATGATTGGTGTCATTAACTGTGTTACCCCAGCTCAACTCGTTATCAACAAAGTAACCGATACACCATGGGTCATTGTCAACTTCTTCACCAATCTCTTTAGCCATGGTTGCCACAGATACACGGAATTGTGGATCAAATGGGTCATGCATTGGCCACCAATAGTCATTACCTGTGCTCACTCGTTGGTGATCGCCAGTGATCCAACCATGTGCTGTATATGGCACCTTGCCATTTTTACGGTACATAGGATCTGTCCAGTTACCCAATGAGGTGAAGCCCCAATCTTGCATACGTGCCAGTGTTACATCCTTCCAGATATCAATGGCTTCCTGTGCTGACTCGGTCTCATACTTACGTTGTAAGTTTGCAGAATAGAAACTAAATAGCTCACCATGCTTGAGCGGACCAGTATGAATCATCTGTGTGTAGCTGTAGTTATCCGCTAGCGGATCATTCAACTCTGGCAACCAGTTGAACATTCCGCGGCGTAGCAAAGAAGCCTCAACTCTTTCCCGTGTATCATCGGCGTAACGATCCTCTTGAACCTGACTAGGGCGCATTCCCTTAGTATCAGCGGCGACGGCATCAGCAAAATCGACACCAGTGACAGTGTAACTGTCGTCCATACGGATATTGTCAACACCTGTGGCAAAGTAGAGGTAGCCCTCAGGATCAACAAGAGCCCACTTGCCATCGACTTTTTCTGTTCTGAAATACCCGGTTGCTTCGAGTTTTGGCCCTTTTGCCCATCCGCCAAACTTCGAACGATCGTCCATCAAGGTAGCATTTTGAAGAAGCTCTTTATCAACCACTGCCTGACTGCGTAGCTGTTCAACATCAGTCACTTTCTCGTGCCAGGTCTCCTCTTCATACTGACCGAACTCATCCAGCAGCCCTACATAGCGTGTTGTATCTGTACTCAAATTAGGAATCAACGATAAACTGTCGATGGTTATAGTCGCTTCCTCTTGTGGGTTCATCAGATAGAGTTGCACACTGACAATATTCGACAGGTCTAACTTAGGCTCACCCCAACCAAAGACCACTTGGCTCGCTGCAAACGTTTTTTTCGGTGGCTCGCCGCGCATACCAGAATCTAAACCCTCAGCAAGGTCTTGAAACGTAAAGTAGTACTTTCCTTCTGAGTTAGCAGGGATCTGAACGTAACCCGTACGGCTGTTGACAGCGCCGGTTGCAGTGCCACCTAATTTTTCATCAACAGCGTCATCGACTCGAACAAAAAGCTGAAGGCCTGAGTCATTTTCATTTTTAGCATCAAAGGCAAGGGCGACATCGCCATAGTTAGAGAAATCCCACGCCTCACCATTCTTCCCAGCAGAAAACTTGATTGTTGGATAATCATCGTCTGTGGTGTAGTTCACCTTCAGTGCAGCACCTTGGTCACCTTTCACCAATTCGATATTAGAACCAGTATGACGCTCAACAATAGACCCTAAACCTTGCTCAAAGTCAGTCAATGTGTAGAGCGTTGGGATCTGAGCTTCAATAAATTGACCTTGTCGTGCCTCTGAAACAACGAAATCACCTGTGCGTTCAATAAAGTCGATATCTTTGACAACTACTTTTTGCTCACCGATAGGCCCGACAGCATAGAATTGGAACTCTGCGATGTTTCGTAGATCCAGCTCGCTACCACCACGGTATCCTTCGATGTTCATATCTGCACCATTAAACAAGAAGTCAACGGTGGTAGTTTTTCCTGCTGGCAAGTAAATTGGCAGATCAAGTTGGTGTGTTGCTGCCCCCATAATGCCAAGGTTATCAGCGACTTTCATCTCAATTCTGACTTCGTCGCTGCCCGGGTTTTCAAGCGTCAACTTCAAACCGCCCTTGGCATTCCAATCATAAGAACCAGACTCAGGTCGAAACTTCATATTCGGCCATTTTGAGTTGGCTTCGGCTTGCGAAATCGCATCAAAAACAATCTCTAAATCGGAGCCAGAAACACTGTAGCTTGTATGAGTTGAAGCAGTTTTCGATAGAAAACCTTCATCGGTCATTACTATTTTACCGACTGCACTGCTCATATCTTGTGAAGCAGTCTCACTCGAGGCCTCTGTTTGTGCCGTGCTTTCCGCAACGCAGCCACCCGCCAAAGTAGTCGCTAAAATAGCTAACGCGATTGAATTTTTTTTAAAACTCACAAATATTCTCCTTTCATTTGCCCAATTACTGGATAACCAATACAAACAATAGTACATACCAAAATAAGTTTTTTTAGTGATCGATGACCAATAATTGATAACGTATATATTGATATTCGGATTTTGTGCACTAGATAGAAAAACACACAAATTTTGTATAATATTCATAGCTTTGAATTATCAATACGATACACAACAACCCGTCCAGCACAGCTCATATTAGACGCCACACAGTATGGTTAACCAAAAATAAAGAGCCTAGAATCGCCTCAAGCATTAGTGGCCCCAAAGCGCCGAGACTATTGAACTAATAGTTTCCTATATCCACTAGCCATGGTATTAGAGTTACGTCTTTCTGGAATATTTAAAATATTGGGAAGGGATGGTGTAGAATCGCATCAATTTGGTCTATCGTCTTACCTCGTTCATCATGGTGTGCCCCGACACCTTATTTACTATAGGTATTGATGAGTAGAAATGTGATTTGCGCCAGCTATTGACTATTACTACCTAAAGTCAATGTACGGTTGGTACTTCTGTGTACCGTGATTATCGTCGTTAGAGTAGTAACCCTGAAAGGGGATTCAGGGTTACTAGTTTGCATAGATTTAGTAGTTTTTACCACCAAGCCTCAAGCATTACACCTGCGGTTAATGCATCTTTCTTACCTAGGATGCTGTCATCGTAAGATGCCCAACCAATTCCGTCGAAAGGTTTGTAAGTCTCAACGTCTTGCTCTGCATACGTTAGATAGAAGTAGATTAATGGGCGGTCCCATTGACCATTACCAATATGCAACTGTTGCGCCAGTGTGACTTTATAACCAGAGTTGGTGCCATCGTCCGCAGAATTTACAGCACTATATTTAATCTGCTCGTAGCCAGTTTCAACAACTGTCGTGGTACGGGTGTTCCAATTGTACTTACCTTGAATGATAAACGAATCCCAGTTACTCTCTGTTGCATTAATCGCCCACGCGCCACCACCACTAGCAGCACCACCATCACCAGCTCTCGCATTCTCATCATATTTTGCTGTTTCGTGCGAGTAGGTGTACTCTAACGTAGTGCTACTGTTGAGTTGGTAGCGACCACTAAAGAACCCGCCAATCTGCTCGCTGGGGCGAGGGTCGAAACCCCAAGTTCGCGTTGATGCTGCACGTAGTTCACTGCTATAGCGCAAAAATGCTTGATGACTAAAGGCACCACCCGGAGCGTGGTTAAATTTCAGCCCTGTAGTGAAGCCATCTGGGTTACGATCTGAGAATGTATCGCCTGAATCAACTTCTTCATCACGATTCGAACCAACATACGTGCCGTAGTTAGCATATAGCTCCATATTCACCGAATCGGTCAAGTCAATACCACGCAGAGCTGCCGAGAATATCGCCATGTTACCTTGCTTAATATTGCCATAAGAGTTATAGAGGTCACGGGTTAGACCAAGGTCGAGTTTCGAGTTACCTACAGGCAGGTTCTCTACACCAAATCCGCGTCCATCAACGGCATATGCCTCGTTGACGACCAAAGGGGTGTAGACACGGTTGACGTATTTTTGGCCGGCCCAAACTGTTGCCTCAGGCATGGATGGAAAAACGCCCTGCGCATCAACATAAACCCATTCTGGCATAAATGTCTGGCTAGCGCCTACACCACTAAAGTTACTCGAGAACATGAAGTGCGCGCCCCAGTTCATGTCGTTTTGATTGATACCATAGTCGCCATGAAATTGGCCCCAGTTGCCATCGTTACCCACACGGCCGGCTGAAGAATTAGCGTGGTACAGGCCTGGAAGCTTGAAAATATTGCCACCTGTTTGCGCCCAGTTATATGCGCCTTGGTTTAACACTTCATCGTTGGTAAAGCCAACGCCATACGCCAGATAACCGTGGCTATGAAATCCCTCTGGGGTAGCAGCATTTGCACAAAATGCGATCATTAGACTGGAACACACTGCCGAGTACTTCAAGATATTATATTTCATCTTTTTTCCTTAAAGATTGAGTAATGGTAAATAGATAAATGAAGCCTGTTTACCAATAGCGCTTCATTAAATTTATTATCACAAAATGGATAACCAGAAGTCAGTGACAGGTATAACACTTTACAACTAAACGTTAACCAAATTTCCGTTCCACTTACTGGAACAAATCTTTATCAATACGATTTAATGCTTTATATTCAATGACTTAAAATGAATACAGTTTAGAAAAACATCGAACCTCACCCAACAACAAAGTGGAAAAAATAGTCAAAAGTGTGTTTCCTATCACCTTAATTACCAATTTTATGGTTTGGTTATGGCTAACTAATTGCCAGTTTTGGGCAATTGATTTACCTTTACTAGCAGCAACGATAGCAGTGTTCAGTGCTTTTTCGGCCTTGCGCATCTTTATTTCGTAACCAATAAGTATCTAGATTGGTTACCTGGATAGGAGCCAAGAGTCCTTCTGTTCGCAATCAAAGCCTGCCCAACGCCAAGTACTGAAAATATTACTCAAGTGTGATGATGACCTAAGCCGCTTAAATTTGGCTAGTTTGAGCCTAATTTCTAGCACCTAATTTTCCCTGAAACGTTAGCTCGTTGCGCCTAAGTTAGCTTCAGGCTGGTTAGTAGAACTCATCAACTAATTTACTGAAATTTATTTAAGGACTTATCTTATGGAATTGACGCCCAGAAATGCCACCTGCTTTAATCAGCACTGGGAATTTCAGTTGGACGATGGTTCACAAAACAACGATCAATGGCAACCCGTTACGCTACCTCATGACTGGAGTATTGAATCGCCATTCTCACAAGAATTCGACGGTGCCACAGCTTATCTCCCTGGCGGGATAGGATGGTATAGAAAGCAATTTGCCAACCCGATTGTCAATAAGCAGCAACGATGCTTTATACTCTTTGATGGTATTTATAACAACGCTACCCTTTGGTTAAATGATCAGCAGATACACTTCCAAGCCTATGGCTATGCCCCGTTCTATATTGAATTAACCAACTTGTTACAGCAGGATAATGTGCTGACAGTGAAAGTAGACCGAAGTCGGTATGTAGACAGTCGCTGGTATACAGGCTCCGGGATTTATCGAGATGTTACGCTGATCACAACCCACAGTGTTCACATTCCAATTTGGGGTAATCGCCTAGAAGCTAAAGTCTCTGACAGCCTCGATGGTATCGTTAGGCAAACGTTGACAATCGAGTCGCAGGGCCAGGGGCATGTCCTATCCATCGTCAGTCAGCTGATTGATAGCGCTACAGGTCAATGTGTTAGTCAAGCAGAGACTCAAGCCGAATCTTCAGGCCCGGTCACCTGTGAGCTTCAACTTCCAGTCGCCCAGCCTAAGCTGTGGTGCCCTGACAGCCCTAACCTTTACCATGTCGAGACTCAAGTTTTCCTCGATTCACAACTGGTTGACCATGTGACAGACACAACCGGCTTCAGACTGGTCAAATTTTGCCCAAGCTCGGGAGTTAAGCTTAATCATAAACCCATAAAGATTAAGGGGGTTTGTCTTCACCATGACGGTGGTATTGTCGGTGCTGCAGTCCCTGATGAGATATGGACGCGTCGACTGAAGAAACTAAAACAGTGTGGTGTCAATGCAATTAGAATCGCGCACAACCCTGCCTCGAAGGCGTTTCTGCATCTCTGTGACAGGCTGGGCCTGTTAGTGCAAGATGAGTTTTTCGATGAATGGGACTACCCGAAAGACAAGCGACTCAACATGAGTGAACAACACTCAGACTATATTAGCCGCGGATACAGCGAGGTTTTTCAAGATAACTACGCGCGTGATTTGAGTAATACGCTTTTAGCTCATATTAATCATCCCTGTATCTTCATGTGGAGCATTGGCAATGAAATTGAGTGGACCTATCCGAGAAATATCGAAGCTACCGGCTTTTTCGACGCCAGTTGGGATGGTAACTATTTTTGGAGCCTTCCGCCAAACTCACCAGAGAAAATCATTGAGCAGCTTGAGACTTTACCCCGTGATGAAATGGATATTGGTCGCACCGCAAACAAGCTATCCTCTTTGGTTAAGAGTTTGGACTCGAGCCGCCCGGTGACCGCCAACTGCATTCTACCGTCTGTAAGTTACCATTCAGGCTATGCAGACGCCCTCGATGTCATTGGCTTTAGCTACCGACGTGTTGTGTATGACTACGGACACGAACTGAGACCAAATCTACCCATTATTGGCAATGAGAACTTACCACAATGGCATGAATGGAAAGCTGTATTGGAACGTGACCATGTTGCAGGGATCTTTCTTTGGACAGGAATAAACTACATGGGTGAGTCACATGGTAAATGGCCCGTCCACACCACGGATAGTGGTCTACTAGACTCAGCCGGATTTACAGGCCCTAGTTACGCTCTGTTTCGTTCGCTGTGGAACCCGTCGCCCTATGTTGAAGGGTTTACAGTTTTAGCCAGTGAAAGCAAACTTGAGCTCGATAAGCCACGATATGGCGCCTTTGAGGCCGACCCTGAGCAATGGCAAACCAAACTCTGGCAGTGGGATAAGCGTGAGCAACATTGGAACTATGCCGATGGTGAATGGGTTGTTGTCGAAGCGTATAGTAACTGCCCTTCTGTTGCACTGTGGCTTAATGATCAACTCATTGGAGTTAAAGCCCTCGAAGATCAGGCAGACCGCACCTTTCGTTGGGCTCTTCCCTCCACTTGCGGCCAACTTAAGTTAGTTGGTTTGATTGATGACAAGCCAGCAGCGGTACACGAAATTACCACCACTGGAGACGCCTGCTCAATTCAAGTTATTGACGAATCCCCAGCGGAAACTGACCTCTACCGTCAACTATCCGTCACCTTGGTTGATAGTGCTTCTAAACCGATACGTCATCAAGAGACCACATTCTCCTTCGACGCACCTGAAGGCGGTTGGGTGGGGTCTGATAATGGTAGTCATCAATCACTAACCCCTAGAAACTCAAAAGTATTAGAGACATACCATGGGAGAGCACTCATAGTCGTGAAACGTATGCCGGGCAAGGAAGTTGCCCTAACTATAACATCCTCATGCGGGCTAACATGCAAATATATGATTTAGAGCACAAATGCCTCATTTGATGACGCTCACGCCCAACAAGAGCCCATGAGCTAAGTAAATGGAACCTGTGCTGATAACAAATACCCTCAGTCTTTTATGTTTGAGGGTATTTTTTTGCGCGAAATAGCACGATTTCCGTCCAAAATTCGCATGCGTTGTTTCGAATTATTTTTTTGAATATAGACAAAACAAGCATTCATACGACGAAATGAGACAGAATTAATTTTTACGGGGTTGATCGTAAAGTGGCTTTTTAGCAGAGCTGCACAATGTACAAGAGAACTAAAGGCAAGACAGAGCTTGAGGTTATTTGAGGTTTTTATCATTTATACAAATGGATAGAAAAACGGCCCTAAGAAAGGGCCGCTTATAAGAACAGAACGCGCTATTTCACTCACTCCAAAAACTCAGAATAGTAGCTACTGACATGGAGTGAGAGTTCAATACTATTACAATAGATTAATTACTAATGCACAGCCCACTTTCGTCAAATACATGACAGTCACTAGAGGAGAAGTACAGTTTGATATTATCGTAAGCGCTAACATTCTTGTCACCAGGGTGGTGAACAATAAATCCTTCACGCTGAGCAAATTGACCAAACAAGTAGGTACTATTACCTAAGCGTTCAACCACTTCACTACTAAAGTCAATGGTAATATTGCCTTTCTCTTCTTCAACATAGATATGCTCAGGTCTAATGCCAACCTTAACGCTTGTCCCAATGCTAACACTTGGCTCTGCAGATACAGGAATTGAGACAACTTGCTCATCCGCAAGTTTTACTTCAATAAACTTACTATCTTTGGCGGTAACTTCAGCGTTGATGAAGTTCATTTTCGGCGAACCGATAAAGCCTGCAACAAACATGTTTACCGGCTTATTGTATAGTTCTAGAGGTGAACCCACCTGCTCAATTCTACCATCGCGTAGCACAACAATCTTGTCTGCAAGAGTCATTGCCTCAACTTGATCATGCGTAACATAAATCATCGTGGTATCAATTTCTTGGTGCAGACGGGCAATTTGCAAACGCATCTCAACACGTAGTTCAGCATCAAGGTTAGACAGGGGTTCATCAAAAAGGAATGCACTAGGGTTACGCACAATTGCGCGGCCAATAGCTACGCGTTGACGCTGGCCCCCTGACAGCTCCTTTGGTCGGCGCTTAAGCAATGGTTCAAGTTGAAGTGTTTTCGCCGCTAACGCAACCTGTTTCGCTACCTCATCTTTCGCCACACCATTCATTTTAAGGCCAAAGCCCATGTTTTCCTCAACGGTCATATGCGGATATAGTGCATAAGATTGGAATACCATTGAAATACCACGTTCAGCGGGCTCAACATCATTAATGAGATTACCATCAATAAATATTTCACCATCTGAGATAGTTTCTAGTCCGGCAATTAGACGCAAAAGCGTAGATTTACCGCACCCTGATGGACCTACAAAAACCACGAACTCGCCGTGATCAATATCTAAGTCTACACCATGAATAGTTTGTACTTTGCCAAATCGTTTTTTCACGTTGGATAGTCTAATATCTGCCATTTTTTCTGCCTTTCAATTCTAGATATATCACTTATCAACCAAACTAACCCGAAAACTACTCAGTGGTTAATATGTTTTTGATGTTTTCGTTTATTATTGTGATTGAATTCATATCTTGGACTAATAGAGACCCTTATACGAATCCTGTTTTAACTATTTTGATGCCAGTCACACATTGAAAGTCAACCTGTTGTTAACCTAAGTGACAGTTTGGTGAGCCAATTCTTCAACCAGTTAACTCACCTGATACGTTACCAAGCACCATAAAGGAATATAACAATGAAACTCTCGAAACTTGCAGCTATCACTGCTCTAACATTATCGACATCAGCTTTATCCGCTGGCAAAGTCGAGCTAGAAGTCGCCAGTTGGAAAGGCGCTGGCGCAGAAGTTGCAAACTTTCCTGTGCTGATTGAAAAGTTCGAGGCTGCATACCCAGATATTAAAGTTAAACTTAATTACATGGCACGTAATGATATGGTCACGACCATTCCTGCTCGTTTCCAAGCCGGTTCACCACCTGATGTTATCATGGTTGACCGTGAATTTGTCACCCACTGGGGTGGCGCAGGTCAACTTATGGAAATAGGTGACCAAGAGTTTATCTCTCGTATCCAGCCTGGACTTCAATCGCACCTTGGCCTTGAAGACAGCACATATTACGCAATGCTACAAGTCTCTGGCATGGGTATTTACGTCAATGACGATCTGATGGAAAAAGCTGGTGTTACACAATACCCACAAACAATTGCAGAGTTCACATCAACTTGTAATCAGTTAAACAGCAAAGGCATTACTCCAACACTTCTTGCGGGTAATAACGGTTCATGGACTCCTTACATTTTCTTCCTAGCTCTTGGCTTGGCGGACGGTGATGTACCTAGCCAAGATCGTCTCGCACGATTTAATAATGGCGAGATTAAGTTCGCGGATGATGAGTCGATGAAGAATGCGTTTGAAGCATTCCGACTCATGATTGATGCAAAATGTTTCGATCCAAAAATCAGCGCAGGCACCGACCCTTGGTCTGTAGCCTTGACGACGTTCCAGTCAGGCCGTATCGCAATGTTGCCTCAAGGGCTATGGAATATTAACACCTTCTCAAAGGATTCGCTTCCTGAGAATTTCTCACTTATACCATTCCCTTCAATTAATGGTGAGAAAGCGATTGCACTAGATTATCTTGGTCCAGGTTGGGCAATTCCAAAAGATTCAGGTCAAGTCGATGCTGCACAGAAATGGATCGATTTTTGGACACATGATGAGAACCTAAAGCTGTTCTTGGAAGCTGATACAGCGATGACGACACTGACAAATGGTACATCCGGCTTACCAATGAATATTGCTAGCGAGTACGTACAAGCTAGAGACAATATGCAGTATGTGACGTTCCCTGTAGGGGCTCTACCTGTCGATGTTACTCGCGATATGATGAATGACGTGACTTCGTTTATGTTGAACCCAGAACAGGATTATACAGAAATCCTTAAACGCTGGGATTCACTAGTAGCACGTGATCTTGCTAAACGTTAATTAATATTTTGTCTTCGGCTGCCCTAAGGGCAGCCATTTTTGCCACTAGGGCAATTTAAGAGGTGTAGTTATGAAAGTCGACAAAAGGTTGTATTTCCTTCTTCCGGCACTATTTTTATTTATTACTTTTACAATTTATCCACTTATGAAAGGGATATCTTTGTCGATGACTGAATACGCAGGTGTCGGCGAAGCAACCTGGGTAGGATTAGACAACTATCGAGAAATTTTTTCTGACCAGCGTTATGTCCAAGTACTAAAGAACACACTAGTTTATGGCGTAGTTGTTGTCGTATTCCAAAATGGCCTAGGTCTTATATTTGCCGCGATTCTTAATAGTATTCCTGCGGTCAGAGACGCACTAAGAACAGCGTTGCTGGTACCATCAATGCTGTCACTAGTGATCGCGGGTTATGTATGGCAGTACCTCTATGCGCCAATGGGCGGAGGTCTGAATGAACTGTTAGCCTCGTTTGGCATGAGTAGTTTACAACAGGTCTGGCTAGGCGACTCTTCGATAGCGCTGTTATCGGTTGCAACGGTTCATGTTTGGATGTTCGTTGGTTACTCGACCGCAATTTTCTTGGCTGGTTATTCTGGCATTTCTACTGAGGTTAAAGATGCAGCCCGCGTCGATGGTGTTTCACCAATTAAATCGTTCTTCCATATCGATATTCCACTTCTAGCACCCGCTATCACGGTCAATATCACGCTTGCTACCATCGGTACTCTAAAGTCATTCGAATTCCCGTTTATTATGACATCAGGTGGACCGGACTATGCAACTATGACCCTTGGCCTCAAGATCTTCCAGTTGATATTCCAAGAGTTTAAGTACGGCTCAGCCGCTGCACTTTCCGTTGTCATGATTTTCCTTGTTGCAGGAATTACCATCATTCAAAACAGCTACCTTCGAGCACGCGAGGATCGTATCTAATGAGTTCTATAACATCACATAAAGTACAACGTGCACTACCCGATGGGCAAAAAGGTGCCAATAAATTTATCAAACTACTGACACCGAGAAATCTAAAGCAAGGTTCGTTAATCACCTTGATGACAGTAGTGACAATGATTATTTTGTCACCGGTGTTCTACATGTTGTTCATGTCTTTCAGAAGTCGCCGAGAGATCATGCTTGATCCTTTGGGCTTACCAAACGAGCTGCACTTCTCAAATTACGTTAATGTAATTGCGGATATGAACTATTTTGGTACAGTACTCAATACAATTGGTATTACCCTTGCTACTATTATTTGTGTAGCAATAATCTCATCACTTGCTGCTTACCCATTGGCTCGTATTCGCAGTAAATTGAGTAGTACTGTTTATATTTTATTTATGCTTGGTATGGTTATTCCACCATTCGCTGCACTAACACCTTTGTATCTATTTATTCGTGACTTAGGGCTTCTAGATACATATGTTGGTCTAATCCTTGTTTACACTGTGGGTCACTTGCCTCTGGGTGTGTTTTTCTATACAAGTTTCATGAAAGCAATTCCTAAGGAGCTAGAGGAAGCTGCAACATTAGATGGCGCAACGTTCCTTAAAACCTATTGGTATATCATCTTCCCGATGCTGAAACCAATTACAGGCACCTTAGCAATTTTCATCACACTTGGTGTATGGAATGATGTAGTAAACCCGCTTTTGTTTATTACATCTGAAAGTAAATTAACCATAATGCCTGCAGTGCTGAGATTCTTGGGAACCTACTCGGTGGATCCTACTCAATTATTCCCTGCAGCTGTTCTGGCATCATTGCCATTGCTTGTTGTCTTCTTCACCCTGTCAAAGCAGATTGTGAATGGAATGACTGCAGGTGCGGTAAAATAATCATGATGAGGGCAGCCTCTGGTCTGCCCTCCAATAAATTGGAGGTATTAGTTCAAGCAAACACGCATTAAGTTATGTCTACACGCGTTGGTAATGTCTTACGCATAATTTTTGATAACAATTACAAAGCTTATTTAATCAAATTTAAGGAAATCTAGTAACATGGAATCAAAAAAAATCTCTTTAGCTTTAGCAATTAGCACTAGTTTATTAGCAGCTTCAGGCGTTTACGCTAAGCAAGTTGAACTTGAAGTAGCCAGCTGGAAAGGGGCTGGTGCTGAGGTGGCAAACTTCCCTACAATCATCGAGCGCTTTGAAAAAGAAAACCCTGGAATTAAGGTCAAACTTAATTACATGGCACGTAATGATATGGTCACTAGCATTCCTGCCCGAATGCAAGCAGGCAATCCACCTGATGTTGTTATGGTAGACCGTGAGTTTATCCAACACTGGGGGGGTAATAACCAGCTTCTTCCTTTGAATGATCAACCTTTTGTCGAGCGCGTTCAGCCTAAGCTGCAACCATATCTTGGTCTAGGTGATACTGTCTATTACTCTATGCTTCAAGTATCGGGTATGGGTGTCTATGTAAACGATGATCTGTTCGAATCTGCTGGGATCGAAAGCTACCCACAGACCGTTGATCAGCTAGTGAACGTTTGTGGCAAGCTGAACGAGAAAGGGATCCAGCCTATGCTTCTGGCTGCAAATAACGGTGGTTGGACCCCTTATGTCTATTTCTTAACCATGGCGCTAGCAGACGGTAACAACCCTGACTTGGGTCGCATGGATCGATTTGTCTCTGGGGAAGCGAAATTTGCTGATGACCCATCGATGAAGCAAGCCTTTGAAGGCATGAGAAAAATGATCGATGCTAAGTGTTTCGATCCTATGGTATCAGCCGGTACAGACCCGTGGTCAGTTGCACTAACTACCTTCCAGGCAGGTCGTGTTGCTATGTTGCCTCAAGGCATGTGGAATATCACACCATTTAGTAACGATTCTTTGCCAGAGAATTTCTCACTCCACCCATTCCCTGCTGTTAATGGCACTAAATCGATCGTAATGGACTACAACGGTCCTGGTTGGGCTATTCCAAAAGACTCTGGTGACGTAGAAGCAGCGAAGAAATGGATCGACTTTTGGATGAATGATGACAACCTCAAAGTATACCTTGAGGCAGATACTGCGATCACTACTTTGCAGAACGGTACCTCTGGCGTCCCTGCATTAGCTAAGCCATATGAAGACGCTCGCTCAGAAGGTCGTTTGATCACATTCCCAGTTGGCAACATGCCTGCTGACCTTGGTGCGGATATGCCGAACGATATTACTGCATTTATGCTTAAACCGGATCAAGATTATAATAAGATTCTGCAACGTTGGGATAAAACTGTTGCGAAAAACCTAAAGTAAGAATATAGCTGTCGAATTATTCGATAGTATCTATCTGCTATTAGCTAACAAGGTCTAGCGTCGTCGCTAGGCCTTTTTTTCTATCTCATTTATGTGTCGATCAGCTAAGATCTTAGTCTGGCTCACACCCACAATTTAGGTCTAAAGCTTAGAGGGAATGGTAACGAATAAGGTGAAATCTGAATAGTGAGAAATATTAATATTGAACCTTGTGAGTTTTAAACTCAGGCATTCAAGAAGGTGTGCCTCTATATCAGTAGGTTAAGCTACCCTATGGGGAAACAATTGAGGGAAAAATATATTATTTGTCCGCAACTAATGACCTTGACTCAATGCAAGTAGTCGGTAGGCTTTTAAACACAGAAAGGGTGGCGGCTCAAGTTTGGTTAGCTCAACTAAAAACTATTGTTTTAGATGTTAATTATGCTGTTATTGCCTTTGCGCTAAACTAGACTTAGCGTTCATGGCAAGGCAAGTGCTGCTCAAACTGAAGAACACGCACTTCTATGCCGATATGAGCTTGAGCGAGCGTTTATTGTAGTATTCTTAGCTCACTGCTCATAGTGGTTATAACGAGGGATAGTGGTTGTACTGACTAAATTTTCTGCCCAGCCTATTATAGTGATTCAACATCCTTTTGATTCATCTAACACATTTCGCTTATATTTCTAAATCCATCGCGAAGAAATAGTCATCTAAGTCGGCTTCGACATCACCACTACTCGCAATTTTTAGTAACTCTTGCTTACTATTTTCCATATGATCCCATATAGCCTGTCGCGCTTCTTCTGGATTTCGTTTTTGTAGCGCTAGAAATATTTTTTTATGATCATTGAGCCATGCTTGACGTAAACTCTCTTCGTGTAGGTACTTATCATTAAGTGCCTTCCACAGTGGATTTTGCGTACGAACACTTCGCCACATCTCCCCAGCTTGATTGATTAGAACTCGATTTTGGGTCGATTCGGCAATCAATGTGTGAAATTGACGGTCTAATTCTTCAAACAGTTCGCTGTCACCGTTTAATTCTCGCTCTTGCTCTTGCAAAACACGCTTCAATTCCCTTAGTTCATTAATCTTAATTTGTGTAGCAGCGAAAGCGGCTATATTGCTCTCGATAATCTGTCTGGCTTGCAACAACTCAAAGGGACCCACATCGTTGTGCGGAACGATCGTGCTCTTGGTTATTTTCTCAGGAGAGTCGATAAAGTAAATTCCGGCGCCTTGTCTTACAATCACCAACCCTTTCAACTCAAGCATAATGATCGCTTCGCGGATAGTCGCCCGACTAGTCTCAAAGCGTTCGCTTAATTCTCGCTCTGATGGAAGACGTTCACCTGCTCTAAACACCCCAGAGTAAAGCAGATTTTCGATTTGTAGTCCGATATCGTAGTAACGGCGCTTTGTTGTTTGCTTCATAAGTACAATCCAATTATAGCTTAGGACTATTCATCCTATTGTATTGTTAATAAGTTAACTGTAAATCATTGTATCAGTACACCAATCCAACGCATAGACTCATTTTTGGCATTTTCAAACTATTTTAAGGAGGTATCGTTTACACTCATATTTTGCTTTCAAATCATAGAAGTCGGAGTGAGAGAGCGATCATATATTGGTTGGACAAATCAATTAATTGGTTAACAAAAATTCCTTTAGGTTTTAAAGTAACAGTGATGAACTATCCAAGATGAGAGATATTACAATGAGACCAACCCTTAAGGACGTCGTAGAGTACTCAGAACATGACCGTTCTGCGTCACTGTTCGACTTTACCGCCAATACCCTACCAGCAGCCTTTCGTTTTAATAATATTGATGCCAACATGACTTCAGCCGCTAAACTGAACATAAAATGCAAAAGTGCTGAAAATATGTACACTTCAGTGTTTATTGAGCCAAGCGAAGGAGAAACATGGGACTGGAGTGACATGCCAAGCTTCTGTTTCGCTTTCGATGTTGATAATTTGAACCAACGCTCAACGCAAGTTTTCATCAATATCTTTGATCGTAAAGGCCAAATGCATAGTCGCTGTGTCAACGTTGCGGGTAGTTCATCAAACACTTATATGTGTGAGCTTAAGGGTGAGTATCTAAAAGGCAACACCAACTATTCCTCCGGTCTCCGTTCAAATCCAGCACCTTGGGAAAGCCCGTTCGTTTACGCAACGTGGATGTGGGGGCTAATGAACATTGACCTCAGTGACATTGCGCAGATTGAACTTAGTGTCCACGGCACGCTCATCGATCACGAGCTTGACCTGTCTAACTTCCGTCTAATGCTGAGCCCAGCGATCAAGCCAGACTTCCTATCTCAGGTGATCGACCAATACGGACAAAATACCTCAGCCGAGTACCCAGAAAAGGTCCACAATGATCAAGAGCTTGCCGACTTTACCGCTCGGGAGCTTCAGCAGCTCAAAGAAGGGGCAATGCCAGATCGCTCTAAATTTGGTGGCTATAAGGAAGGCAAGCGCTATGAGGCAACGGGCTTCTTCCGCACAGAAAAGATCGATGGCAAGTGGTCGTTAGTTGACCCAGAGGGTTACCCATATTTCGCTACCGGTATCGATGTTATCCGCCTTGCTAACGCTTATACCCAAACTGGCGTCGATTACGACCACTCTTTGGTTGAGCAGCGCTCTCCAGACGACTTAACTCCAGAGGACTCTATTGAGAAGCTGGAAGTCTCTATGCAAGCGAAGAGAACGGCGTTTGTCGGCAGCGATGTACGTCGTGACTGCTTTGAATGGTTGCCAAGCTATGATGAGCCACTGGGCCAACACTA
Organism: Vibrio sabulosilitoris; assembly: GCF_055391395.1. Lineage (NCBI taxonomy): Bacteria > Pseudomonadati > Pseudomonadota > Gammaproteobacteria > Vibrionales > Vibrionaceae > Vibrio > Vibrio sabulosilitoris. Next base: position 694,379 of record NZ_AP029600.1, on the reverse strand, counting down.
CGCTTATATGCGAGAAAACTTTGAAGGGGCACTTGACCAAGGTGAAACTTATAGTTTTTACGCGGCTAACTTGCAGCGTAAATATGGTGAAGACTACCTGACAAAATGGCGTGAAGTGACCATGGACCGCATGCTTAATTGGGGCTTCACCTCGCTAGGCAACTGGACAGCGCCTGAGTTTTACTCTAACGAGAAAGTTCCTTTCTTTGCAAACGGTTGGATCATCGGCGCGTTCAAGACCGTGAGTAGCGGCGATGATTTCTGGTCACCATTGCCAGATCCGTTTGACCCACTGTTTAAAGAGCGTGCAGAGGTTACGGTTAAGCAAGTTCGTGAAGAGATCCAAGACTCTCCTTGGTGTGTCGGCGTCTTTATCGATAACGAAAAAAGCTGGGGCCGTATGGGCACCATTGCGGGGCAACACGGTATTGCTATCCACACTCTAGGCCGAGATGCGGCTGAGTGCCCAACTAAAGCCGTCTTCGTGTCGGTACTGCAAGACAAGTACACCACTATTGATGCACTAAACCAAAGCTGGGGCACCACGATTGCATCATGGGAACAAGTCAGCAGCGGTGTTAAGGATCTTGAACACAATGAAGCACAGCTGGCCGATTATGGAATCCTACTTGAAGCCTATGCAAGTCAGTATTTCAAAGTCGTTCGTGAAGCGCTAAAAGCAGAACTGCCTAATCACTTATACCTAGGTTGTCGCTTCGCTGACTGGGGCATGACACCTGACGTAGTCCGTGCCGCCGCGAAATACTGTGATGTGGTAAGCTACAACTACTACAAAGAAGGTCTACACCCAGCAGCTTGGGGCTTCTTGGCAGAAGTCGATATGCCAAGCATCATTGGTGAGTTCCACATTGGCTCTAAAGACGTTGGTTTCTACCACCCGGGGCTTGTTACCGCTGACAACCAAGTTGAGCGCGGTGCGATGTATGAAGCGTATATGCACTCTGTGATCGACAACCCCTACTTCGTGGGTGCGCATTGGTTCCAATACTTAGATTCGCCAATCACTGGCCGCTCTTATGATGGTGAAAACTACAATGTTGGCTTCGTCTCAGTGGCCGACACGCCATATGAAGCAATGACAGATGCCGCTAAACGCCTACATGGCAGTATGTACAAGCGTCGTTACCAGTCTTAGTTAACTTCGCTTCATTACCTTCTGTCCTTTTGCCCGAGCTTTGCTCGGGCTTTTTTCTGTCCATAATATGGGTCGAAGTTTCTATCTATGATGACAGGCGATTGTCAGATGGCTTAGTCAAGTGATGCGATATCACAGTATTGCTAGATACACTACCCACTGCAAAAAGGGTCAAAGTTTTAACAGACCGAGAAAGCGCAAAGCTTATTCTATTTCATTACGTGTCGAATAGCTGTTTGGCAAAAAGAAACGGCCCTATGGAGGGCCGTTAGTGGAAAATATTACACAGTCTGGTCGAATCAGGACCAGCACGCTAGATATAAACCTTGATCCAAATTATACTTCGTACTGAGCAATCTTATCCCAGTCAAACTCAACACCGATACCTGGCTCATCCGAAGCCACTGCACGGAAGTTTTCAACAACCAGTGGTCGTTTAGTGTATTCGTCAATTGGGAAGCTATGTACTTCTAGCCAACCGGTATCGAAAGCGGAAACCAGGCTTACGTGTAGCTCTTGCATGCCGTGTGTACAGACCGGAATGTTGTTTTCGGTGATCAACTCAGCGGCTTTCAACCAACCAGTAATACCGCCACAGTTTGATGCGTCAGGTTGACAGAAACCAAGTTTTGCCTGATCCATCGCATAACCAAACTCATGAATAGTATGGAGGTTCTCTCCCATAGCGAGTGGAATCGTGGTGTTTTCCGCGATCTTGGCGAAACCTTTATAGTCGTCAGGCAAGGTTGGCTCTTCAAACCAAGTGATATCGTACTGCTCTACCGCTTTTGCCAATTCAATCGCTTGGTCAACCGTCAAAGAGTAGTTAGCATCAATCATGAAAGTGATATCTGGGCCAATCAGCTCACGGACCGCTTTAATACGATCGATATCCTCTTGCATATTTGGTCGACCAATTTTGATCTTCACGGCATTGAAGCCGCTTTCTAGATAGCCGCGGATATTGCTAAGCAGCTTTTCTAGCGGGAACTGGAGATCGATACCGCCACAGTAGGCTTTACAGGTATTGTTTTTACCACCAGCCATCTTCCACAGCGGTAAACCTTCACGCTTACCCTTGAGATCCCACAAGGCAATATCTACCGATGACATCGCAAAAGTTGAGATACCACCACGACCAACGTAGTGAATATGCCACTCCATAAAGTCGTAGATCTCTTCAATTTGAGTCGCATCTTTACCAATCAAGTGTGGCTGGATGTCATGCTCAAGCATTGCCTTAATTGAGTAACCACCTTTACCACCAGTGTAAGTATAGCCAGTACCATGCGAACCATCTTCCAAAGTAATGGTGGTAGTGATCAGTTCAAAGTGGTCGTGATCGCCGTGTTTTGCATCAGACAAAATCTCTTTCAACGGGATCTTAAACAGTTTGGTTTCAATATTCTTAATTGCTGTGTTCATTACTACTACTACCTGTCTTAAACGTTAGCGACGATTTCACGCACAAGACGACCAATCTCATCCCATGCGCCATCGTTAATCAGTGATTTATCAACCATCCAAGTACCGCCACACGCAAGTACAGCAGGCAAGGCTAGATAATCGTGGATATTCTTAGGGCTCACCCCACCCGTAGGCATCACCTTGAGCTGTTGATATGGACCAAGTAAAGACTTCAGCATCGCAAGACCACCAGAAGCCTCAGCAGGGAAGAACTTGACTGTGTCGATACCGAGCTCTAGCGCCTGTTCAACCAAAGAAGGGTTATTTACACCTGGAATGATAGTAATATTATGCTTTTGGCACGCCTTTACTGTGTTCGGGTTCAAACCTGGAGAAACAATAAAGTCGGCACCAGCCTCTTTTGCTTCAATAACTTGTGCTTCGTTCAGTACCGTACCTGCACCAATCAGCATTTCAGGGTAGGCTTTACGCAATAAACGGATAGATTCCGCTGCCGCATCTGAGCGGAAGGTGATTTCAGCAACCGGAAGACCATTTTCAGCAAGTTGCTTACCAAGTGGAAGAATATCCTCAGCCTTGTCCAGTGCGATCACTGGAACCACCTTCAGTTCCGCCAAGCGTTTATTTAAGTCGTTCATAATATTCCCTTATTTCGCTTCTTCGAGTCTTGCCAACACTTGGTCAAAACTCGGTAGTGGCGCAACAGCACCATAGCCTGTAATTGTGATTGATGCGGTTGCATTCGCATAAGCCAGACATTTCTCAAGTGGCTCACCATTAACAAAGTGCGTACAGAATGAGCCAGCAAAAGAGTCGCCCGCCGCAGTTGCATCCACTGGAGTGACCTTGTGTGGACGAACGAAGTGACGTTGGTTACCATCAGCTACCGTCGCACCGTCGCCACCTTGCTTAAGAACAACAACTTTGGCACCCAACTTCAGGTAATAGTCGATAATATCGTCTGGCTGCTCGAGACCGGTTACTAAGCGGGCCTCATCGAGGCTTGGGAAGCAGATATCAACCAATGAAGCAGTTTCATTGATGATCGCGCGAGCGCGCTGTAGCGACCACAATTTGAGACGTAGGTTGGTATCATAAGAGACTAGTGTACCGTTTTCCTTGGCTGTCTCGATTGCAGCAAATACCGAATCACAGCTAGAGTCACTGATTGCTTGAGTAATCGCGGTGACGTGCAGGAGCTTAGCGTTAGCAATGGCTTGCTGTGGTAAATCTTGTGGTGTAATGCGGCTCGCTGCTGAATTTTTTCGTAAGAAAGAGAAATGGTGGCCATCTTCATCGTGGGTAATAAAGTACACACCAGTCGCGACGCCGGGTAACGTTTTAACCACTTTTGCATCAACGCCCTGCTCTTGCCAAAGATCTAAGAATCGTTTGCCGAATTCATCATCCCCCAGTTGAGTCAACATACCAACCGACGCACCTTGACGCGCTGCTGCAATAGCGAAGTTAGAGGCATCTCCCCCAAAACCACTTAAAAAGTCTGCAGAACCCGTACCCGCTTCAGCAACTTGGCTGAACTCAAACATTGGCTCACCAAAACTTAGAATTTCGCTAAATCCTGTGCTGTTCATCGAGTCTATCTCTCCCTTCTTTTGTCATTTCTATCTCGACAATCTTAAATTCCGGCCCCAAATAACTATATGGTAACCACTTAAGTCAAATAGTATGTAACATCACACTCATGGTCAACCAATTACACATAAGATTTACCAACTTAGATCACATTTCCTATCTATAAGCACCATCGGCTCTAACAGCGAATTACTAGCCATAATATCGCCGGCTGAAAACGCTACCACCGTCACAAAAATTGCCAAAACACATTACTGGTTAACCAGATATTGACATTTGGTAGCTTATGTGTGATTTTGGTCACTGAAATCAGTCTGATTGAGCAGTATAAATCTACTCATTGGTTAATCAATTAACTTCTAAGGTTGAACATGAACAGTTTAGATATTGAAAAAGCGAGATACACCACCCAAACAACGTATGCTCGTGAAGAATTAACAACAGATATCGTGCATATCGGTTTTGGTGCGTTTCACCGCGGTCATCAGGCTGTTTATAACGACCTGACAAATGACATCACAGGCTCTCGCTGGGGTATCTGTGAAATCAATATGTTTGGCCCATCTGATTTGATTAACGACTTAAATGCCCAACAAGGCCTGTTTACCGTTGTTGAGAAATCCGCAACAGAAACAGAAACTCGCCTAGTTCGCACCGTAACAGAATCTATTCACACGCCGGATACCGGTATACAAGCCGCAATCGATAAGCTGATTGAGCCGCAAGTCAAAATCGTTTCTCTGACTATCACGGAAAAAGGTTACTGCGTTGACCCACAATCTCGTCGCTTAGATGTTAACAACCCACTTATCGCACACGATCTACAACAGCCACAAGCACCACAGTCGGCTATTGGCTTGATCACCGAGGCATTAAGACTTCGCCAAGAAGCGGGTTTACCAGCATTTAGTGTGCTCTCTTGTGACAATATCCCTGAGAACGGCCACCTAACTCGCGATGCGGTTTTAGAGTTTGCTGAATTGTACAGCCCTGAACTGAAAGATTGGATTGAAAGCAACGCATCGTTCCCAAGCACTATGGTTGACCGCATTGTTCCAGCAATGACGCCAGATCAATTTGACGTTATCGAGCAAGAAACTGGCTACCGTGACCCTTGTGGCGTGGTTTGTGAAGACTTCCGTCAATGGGTTGTCGAAGACAACTTCGTAGCGGGCCGACCAGATTGGGATGCCGCTGGTGCGATGCTTGTTGAAGATGTACTGCCATATGAAGAGATGAAACTGCGCATGCTAAACGGCAGCCACTCATTCCTTGCTTATAACGGTACGCTCGCGGGCTACGAGTTCATCTATCAGTGTATGCAAGACCCACAACTGCGCCAAGTTACGCTATCGCTGATGAAAGAGGAGCAAGCCAAGTCACTTAACCCAAGCCTAAGCGTTGACCTTGATGAGTATGCTGAGCTTCTTGTTGCACGTTTTAGTAACCAGAATATCAAGCACAAAACCGGTCAAATCGCGATGGACGGCTCACAAAAACTGCCACAACGTGCTGTTGACCCATTCCTAACCCTACATGAGCGCGGTATTGCCACCCGTTGCCTACCTGTTCTTGTCGCAGGTTGGATGCACTTTGTGATCAACGCGGTTCAAACCGGTAGCGAGTTGGTTGACCCACTAGCTGATACCTTCGCTGAGATTGTAAAAGGTGCAGCAACCAAACTGGAGATGGCCAACGAGCTATTAAAGGTTGAAAAAGTATTTGGCGACAACGCAGAACAACACAAACTATTTAAGCAACAGACACTGAGTGCATTTGAACGCATCGAAGAGAACGGCATTAAGCAGATCTTTGCCGAACTAACTCAGTAATTTGAATTCCAGGATTGAAACAATGAAAACTCTAATTTGTAATGAACCAAACTCGATCGAATACATCGAACGTGATATCCCGACGATCGAGGCAAACGAAGTACTACTGAAGATCAATGCTGTAGGTATCTGTGGTACGGACATTCACGCTTATGCGGGCCGTCAACCTTTCTTCTCTTACCCACGCGTACTAGGTCACGAGATTTGTGGTACAGCTGAGAAAGTAGGCGAAGCATGTAAAACGGCGCAAGCTGGTGAACGTTTCTCAGTCATTCCTTGTATTCCATGTGGCGAGTGTGCGGCATGTGAAGAAGGTAAAACCAACTGCTGTGAGAATGTGTCACTTTACGGCGTACACCAAGATGGTGGTTTCTCTGAGTACCTTGCGGTTTACGAAGATAATCTAGTTAAATTACCTGACAATGTCTCTGCCTCTGAAGGCTCGCTGGTTGAATGTTTCGCTATCAGTGCGCACGCGGTACGTCGTGCTGAAGTTCGCCCAGGAAACAATGTACTGGTTGTCGGCTCTGGTCCTATCGGTCTTGCTGCAGCGGCTATCGCTAAAGCTGAAGGCGCGAGTGTTGCAGTTGCAGATGTAGATGCAGGTCGTCGTCAACATGTAGAGAACAAATTGAACGTGCCAGCACTAAACCCATTGGACGAAGGCTACGAGGCAGCGCTTAAAGATGCGTTTGGCGGTCGCCTACCATGCACAGTGCTTGATGCAACTGGTAATAAAGGCTCTATGAGCCGCAGCGTTGAACTTATCCGCCATGGCGGCAAGATTGTCTTCATCGGCCTATATATCGGTGACTTGGTTCTTGATGATCCAACGTTCCACAAGAAAGAGACCACATTACTAAGTAGTCGTAATGCTACCCGTCAAGACTTTGAAAAAGTGATTGAACTTATGGCGGCAGGTAAAATTTCTCAAGACATCATGAAAAACAAAGACTACGACTTCCAGACCTTCGGTAATACCTACAAGCAAGACGTAGTAGAAAACCGTGACTTGGTTAAAGGCGTGATTAACTTCTAAAGAATTAGGATAAGTATTATGACAACTGTAAATGTAAAAGAAGCTGATCTGCGCGAATTGGCATTGAAAAAGCTCACTGCCGCTGGCCTTGACCTAAACACGGCTCAGGAAGTGACTGATGTATTGGTACACGCAGACAAAACGGGCGTTCACTCTCATGGTGTCATGCGCGTTGAGCACTACTGCACGCGCATCGCAGCAGGCGGCCTAAACAAAAACGCTGAGTTCAGCATCGAACAGGTTTCTCCATCAGTCGCAGTACTAGATTCTGACGACGGTATGGGTCACTCTGCTTTGATTGCTGCGACTAAACACGGCATTGAAATGGCAGCAGAGACAGGCCTTGGCTTTGTAAGCGTGAAAAACACCTCACACTGTGGTGCCCTTTCTTACTTTATGGAACAGGCAACATCGAAAGGCATGATTGCAATTGCAATGACGCAAACCGATACCTGTGTAGCACCACACGGCGGCGCAGAGCGTTTCCTTGGTACTAACCCAATCGCGTTTGGTTTCCCGGTTGAGGGCTCACACCCAATGATCGTCGATATGGCAACCAGTGCGACGGCATTTGGTAAGCTTCTGCACGCAAAAGAGACGGGGCAACAAATTGGTGAAGGCCTTGCTCTAGACAAAGATGGTAACCAAACGACTGATCCACACCAAGTTGAAAACCTTCTACCATTTGGTGGTCACAAAGGCTCAGGTATCGCACTGGCTATTGACGCTTTGACTGGCGTACTAATGGGAGCCAACTTCGGTAACCATATTCACCGTATGTATGGTGATTATGACAAGATGCGTAAACTGGCAAGCCTTGTGATCATTATCGACCCAACTCGTCTTGGTACGCCACTATTCTCAGCAACTATGGCAGTGATGATGCAAGAGCTTCGTGCTGTGCGCCCTGTTCCAGGTGTTGACAAGGTACGCGCGCCAAACGATCCACAAGTTGAGTACAAGGCTCAGTGCGAAGAAAACGGTATTCCAGTCGCACAAGGTGTTTACGATTACCTTGTTAGCTAGGTTATTGTTAACAAGGGGCTTAAATTCTCCTTTTAACTACCCTCTCTATTGTTAGTTAAGCATTGCTGCAGCTCGTTGATAGTCTCGGGCTGCAGCATTTTTTTTACCACAGAAACGTGATTGGTGAAAATGAGATCCATCGCTAAGGCATCTCGATTCTCTTTCCTTTTTTGGGGGTCGGGCGACTCCTAGATGCAGCTTTTCTGTATTGCGCAAATCCAAGTAAAAAAGCATCACTCATATTAGTCATTCCGAATCAAAACCGGTTCGCTAAAACAATGGACAAAAAAAGAGCGCATGCAAACGGCATGCGCTCTGTCCTAAAAACTCTGATAAGCAAACTGTGGAGAGGAAAGCTATTAGTGTGAGCAAGGACTATCGGACTCAGTCATAATTTCGGAGATTAAAACTGAAATTCGGGATTAGAATTGGTAGGTGAATGAACCACTCAACTTGTTTAAGCTGCCAAAGTCATCGCTTGAGTAATAGCCAAAGCTGTTAAACGATAGATTGTCGTTCACTTTGTAGCTCACACCGGCACCGACCCAGTGACTTGAGTAGCTGTTAGAGCCTGCACCAGCACCGCCAAACGACATCACACTCCATTTGGTATTGGCGATTGGACGGACACCGAACATGCCTAAATAGCCGCCATGACTCGAGCTGCGCATCAAAACATACTCTTCGCCGTCGATATCATCTGAAGGAACAGCCTGCTCGCCATCATTATAGGCATAACCCGCCATTGGGAATAGCATCCAGCCAGCCGGCTGAATATCAAAGTACGTCAACGGAACATAGCTACCAACACTGTAATTATTGCGATAGCTGTCATTGTCGTAGTCGGTTTTACTGAAGTTGAAGTTGACGATACCAATATCAAATAGCCATGAGCCACCGATACGCCATTCAGAGTTATCACTGATCCGTGCAGAAACCATGCGCGCGTCGTCAAGGCCTAGTGAGCCTGACAAGGTCACTGTATCACTGACGCCCACGCCAACTTTGGTCACAATTCTAGTTGGGTCTTCATGGTGTTTTTCTTCAGCAACAGCGACACTGGATACCAGTGTCACCAGCAGTAAACTAATGGTGCGATTCATTGGATATATACATCTCAAAAAAGGGAGTGCGAGGTTAAAGCAATCAAAAATCACAGACGCACTTATAGTGCAGGATGCGAACTTAATTCCAATTGTGTTACTTATCTCTCACTATCCTGGGGTTAAAAAGGGGTGACGCACTCCGCGTGCGACAAACGAAAAGTCGCTATGATACCGTCGGTTTTTTCTTACTCTTTGACTTTGGTTAATAAAACAATTCACCATGATTAAAAAGAACGCCCTATTTTTGGCTATTACCGCCACGCTTGCCGCTCAAGCTCACGCTGGCGGTATCATTCTTCACGAAGTTGCGACTTTTGATAGTGTTTCATCAGCGGGTGTGGGTAACACCACTAACCGTAAAGACGCCAGTGCTGCGATCACTAACCCTGCCGGTCTGACCGCGATTGAGGACTCTAGTTGGTCTTTTGGTTTGCAGGTTGTGGACGCCAAGACCGTACTAAGCGGTACTGCTAGTGTTGAAGGTGTGGGTGCCATCAACTTGGACTCTGAAGGTACAACTACTGCACTTGCACCAAGTATTGCCTACGCTAAACGCTTTACCGATAACCTAGTACTGGGTGCGTCACTCCATGCTGATGGTGGTCTAGGGATGGAATACGACAATGGCTTGTCTGGCTACGGCTTTGTTGACAGCCAGTCACAAGAATTTCTCAATGTTAACCTAGCAGCTGGATATTCGGTGAACAGCCGCTGGGCGGTGGGTGGTGCATTGGTGATTCAGCATATGATGACAACAATGGATATCGACCGCTCTCTGAATGTTTCTGATGTTATCGATGCTAACCTAAAAGCAAGTGGTGAAGATGGTACCACTTCAGCAAGCTTTATGTTGTCAACTATGTACGACATTAATGATCGTACCTACATCTCTGCGAACTATAAGCATAAAGTAGAGCACTCTGATGCATCACTGACTCTTAAAGGTACTGCAAATGGTCAGCCTGTCACTGTACCCGCTGACATCAGCGTTAACTGGCCAAGCCAACTAAGTGTCGGTATTCAACATCAACTAGACCACGCTTTAACGCTGAAAGGTATGGTTGGTGCTGAATTCTGGTCTGACTACAGTAAAGAGCTCAAAACCGAAGACGTTTATACTATTGGTACCGCTATTGAATACCAACATAACGCTTGGACCTACCAAGCAGGTGCTCGCTACGACACCTCGTTTATGAAAGACAAAAACCTAACCCCTCAGCTTGCCGTCGGTGATAACTGGGCAGTTGGCTTCGGTGCAGAACTGCAGCGCAGTAACGGTCATCGCATTGGTATCGCGTACCAATACCGTGATATGTCGACAGCAGACACGACTCACGAGCTATTTGGCGCACCTATCTTTGACGGCAGCATCAAAGAAAACCGCTTGCATGCACTTAGCCTAAGCTACGCCTACTAACTAGGCGCAAAGCAAACAGCCCTGCCTCATCATCGGTTGGGGCTGTTTTTCCTTCAGGACAACATATAGCGTGAGAACCAATCAAGCATCTGCTGTGGATTCTCACCAAAGTAATTATACCCATCAAAGCGCCGCGTCGTGCCCTCTAACCAAAATAGTTGTTTCTCTTGTGAGCTAAAAAGATCAAGTGTCGCTTGTCCGTCACTCAAGCCAAACTTCAGCATCATGAAACCTTATCAAGATAACAAAATATTATCATTAAAATCATTTTTGATAATTTTACGCGATAAAGCAGTCTGCTTATACTCTCCCCATCGAAACGCACTAGCAAGCAATTAGTTTATTGGAGAGCACGTTATGAAAATGAATCACATCGGTATCATGGTCGGTGATATGGACCAAGCGGTTGAATTTTACACCAAAGCATTGGGTCTTGAGATCGTGATGAACAACACACCTGTGATTGAAGAGCGTGAAACGGCGATCGGCCGTATGTGTATCGCAGTCTTTGGTGAGGGCTTTAAGGGCTTTAATATTGCTCACCTTCTCACTAGCGACGGCATTGGTGTCGAGCTATTTGAAATGAAAGAGCGCCAAGAGCGCCACGTAGTCGACTTTTCTCGTATCGGCATCTTCCACTTCTGCCTACAAACTGACGACTTTGCGGGTGTGATTGAAAAGGTTGAGCAGTACGGCGGTAAGGTGCGTATGGACATCATGCGCTACCACCCAGAAGACGACAGCAAGCCTGCACAAATGATCTACCTAGAAGACCCGTTTGGCAACCTATTTGAGCTTTACTCTCACACCTACGCAGAAACTTACGCCTCTGATTACGAGTAATTAAGTACCCAATAGAATTGACAGGGTTAAGGTATTTGCCTTAATCCTGTTTTGGTTTTACTTGCCAATCACTAACGGAAAGCTGTCTCAGCGCCCCTGCCCAATCTTCAACATGGTAAGTCTTGATGATCTTGCCATCACGCACCGTGTGCATATCAATTGTCATAATCGCAAAACTGTTGCCCTTGTATGGCACGCCAAAAAACTCGCCGGTCGGTGTACCCGTCGCCTCACTACGCACCACAATTGTGTCTTCTGCCACCTTGATATCGCGTATCTCCCAGTTCAAGTCAGGGATCAAATCTCCATAACGTGCCACGGCGCTAATGGTTTCGTCCAAGCCTCGCGATGCCTCATTGCTGAAATAAGACTGCCAATTCGGGTCAAAGATAGCTCGTGCCTTTTCTGCTGCATCTTTATCTGAGGGGTTACTCAGATAAGCGTAAAACGGTTGGACTAATTCGCGCGCAGATTGCGCTGTTAAGGCCTGTGCAAAGGTTGACTGTGCGAGAGTACACAGTAACGCGAACAAGGCACTCTTGAAGATAAAGTTCATTGCATGTTCTCCAAATCTTAGCGTGTGAACTTAGTATAGAAGTGTATGTTCAATGGCTTAGTCTTTCATCACATCAAGATAATCTCTGAACGAGACAAACCTAACAACCAAATTAAACCAATGATATTAATACCAATTTATTTACAATTGTAAATTAGTGATCCCGAGCAGATCTGTCTTTGGGATTCGCACGCACAGTGCGATGCTCACATTTTGCTTTCGCTAACATGACTCGGTTTTGACAATAACGAGTTTTAAGCAATGAAAAGAAGCACTTTCTTACTTCCAGTCTTGGCTGGGGTAATCGCGGCACCTGCACTAGCCTCTGGGGTGCCGGTTACCGCAACGTCAGTCGTAGAAGGCGTCTACCAACCTACTCTAGTTTTAACCAGTAAACTTGAAGCGCAAGAGCACGCTAGGCTTACTCCTCGTGTCACCGGCTACCTTATCGAGCAACACTTCCCTGATGGCGCATTTGTCAAACAAGGCGATCTACTATTTCAAATTGACGATACGTCCTATAAGCTCGCGCTGCAGTCTGCCCTTGCCCAGAAGCAGCAAGCTCAAGCTGCGCTGCAACAGGCTAAACTGAATCATCAGCGTATCTCTGATCTGATTACCTCTGGTGGTACCACCAAAGCCAACCTTGATGATGCAAGCGCAAGCTTATTGATTGCCGAGGCAGGACTGGCATTGGCAACGGCATCGGTCGACGAGGCACAAGATGACCTGTCACACACCCAAATTCGCGCCCCTTACGATGGACAACTGGGTAAGAGCCAGTTCTCTCGCGGTGATATGGTGTCACCAAACTCAGGCGCCGTAATCGACACACCAAGCCTAAAGCAAGTATATTTCTAACATCGACTCGCATATTTTCTCCAAAAGCCAAAGCTAAGGTTAACTGACTAAAATTAATGTGGATCATAGGTTTAGCCTAGTTCAACAACAACATAGCTGGATAAGTAGAGAGTATTAATCTGGTGAATATTCGCTATTTTGCCGACCGACCTAACCTAATAAAGCAAAATTAATCATAGGGTTATCAGTCTGAATGAACAATAATCCTCAGTTATAGCGTCTATTGATGCGGTTAATGCGTTTGCCACTAGAGATACAGGGGCACCATTTGGCGCCAATAACGCCCGCGGTGTGCTCGTCCATCCCACTCATACAAGCGGTGATGAACGCCTTTTTGGTTGAGGGTACGGCTGATTAAGTGGTTGTTGTACAAGAAAGGATCTTCCTTGCCGACCACAAACACGATGTCGCTATGGCGGATATGATTAAGCTGGTCAGGATTGGTGAGATTGTGTAAATAGTGGGTTGGCGTGTGAAAATAGATATCTTCGTTGTAATAACCATCAAACAGATCACCAAATGACTCAACACCCCAGGTTAAATCGTATCGGCCCGAAAACGCCGCTAACTTGTCAAACAAGTGTGGATGACGAAAGAAAATATTGGCCGCGTGATATGCCCCAAGTGAACAACCATGGGAAATAGTGCAAGGGTGGTTATTTTTCATTGCCATCAATGGCAGCACCTCACGCAGGATATACTCCTCGTAGCGCTTATGTCGCTCGATCCTGCCGTGTGGATGGGCCCAGAAACAGTACATACTCTCACTGTCGATACTGTCTACGCAGTAGAGCTGCAGCTGACCGGCATTGATTTTATCGGCAATTGAACCAACCAAGCCAAGGTTTTCGTACTCAAAAAAGCGCCCACCCCGGGTTGGAAACACCAACACCTTTGCGCCGCCGCGACCAAAGATCAACAGCTCCATCTCACGATCTAAGTTGGGGCTCCACCAGCGGTGATATTCACGATGCATCTTTTACCCTTAATTGGTCAAAAAATCGTTGAACGTTTTTCTTCATTGCCCTTTGCTCAAGCGCCTTGCCTGGATAATCACAGTGCCCGGCCTCTAACAGCGTCAATTGCTTAGCACTTAGGCAGGCATTAAAAATGCTAAATTGTCCAGGCGGGGCAACATACGGATCGAACTGTGCCAATCCCCAATGGGTTGGCTGAGTGATGTAGTGGGCTGCAACAGAGGCATCAAAGTAAGGTAAATTTTTGGCCAGCAGTGCTTGATCATCAAACTCGATCAAGGCTTGAGTGCTACCTACCGTTGGTAGCGTTAATCTTAGCTGGGCGTTACCAAAAGTTGGAACGTGAAAATGCGCTCGCGTAATGCGCGGATCAAACGCTGTCGCGAAGACGCCCAGCCCACCGCCAAAACTATCACCAGCATAGCCTATCGCGTCCTCGATGCCCGGAAATAGGGTCAGAAGCGCAGTGATAGCGCACCAGATATCTTGCACGCAGCCGCCGATAATATACTGCTGCGGGTCTTGAATGTGGTGTAGGACATGCCAATAAGGGTCTTCAGAGATACCCGGAAAGCGACTGCGACCGATCCCACGGATACAAGGCATAAAAATGGCGGTGTTATCCAGCGCCCAAGTCGTATCCGGCGCATGCAAGCCGCCATAGCCATGACCATAAATTACCGCCGCTTCAACACCGCCACATAAAGGCAGTAACAACCAACCACCTATGCGCACGCCCTCGGTCGAGTCGTAATAACAGTTAAATACCCGCCAAACTTGGGTGGTAACTCCGCTATCTTGAAGACTTAAATGCGTGGTCGCTTGCAAGGCCCGGTGGTACTTTTGCTGCCAGAAGTCTCGAAAACCGCTTGGTTCCATCCCGCTTGGTACCGCTTGCAGACGTTTAAGGTCGAAGCCGTAATCCGGCTCAAATGGAAAATCGTGGTCGATGATCTTAGACATGTCCCTATGCCCTTGATGATAATGAATTAATCCTACTGGTTACATATTACACCTAGATTAATTATTCACCAGCGCAGACCATAAAACATGCAAGATCACTCGCAGAGATATACAGCTTAGAGAAGCGTTAGCGCCGATGGGGCGGACACTAACGCTGTTTGGCAAGGTGGGAGCAGAGGGCGATTAATCGTCGTTAACGGTAATGACTTTGATCCCCTCCATGCGAATATTGGTCTCTACTGCTTCAGTGATCTCATCAAGCGGGAACTCATGCGTGACCAACTTTTCAATCGGCAGACCAATGCGCTTGATGCCTCTCATACACTCAATCGCATTCGGGTAGTCTTCCGGGCTGTAAGCCCAAGAGCCGACTAAGGTAAGCTCTTTATTACAGATATCGATATGGGGATTGTAAGCCGCTTCGCCTAGATTAACGAAGAAACCAACCTCACATAAGCCACCGCCACGCTCAACCAGTTTAAATGCTGTCGTTGCCGCTGCCGTCACACCTGTGCACTGGAAGACAAATTTAGCACCACGCCCGTTGGTGAGCGACTGCACATGAGCGGCTAAATCATCGCTCGAATCGAAGTCCATAAAGTTAACCACCTGCGTGGCGCCGAGCTCTTTTGCCAGCTCAAGACGGGAAGCTTGGCCGTCAACCGCAATAATGTTCTGTACACCCAACGTCTTAAGTACTGCGATGACTGAAAGACCAATTGGACCCGCCCCTTGGATCAATACTGACGAAGCAAAGTTGATTAGGCCAGTCGTTTTCGCACGCTCTACCGCGTGAACCGCAACTGCAACTGGCTCAATGAGGATACGTTCTTTTAGGCTGAACTCAGACACATTAAATAGGGTTGAGCCAGGCTTTATTACCAGATAATCACCAAACCAACCATTGAAGCGGTTTTCTGGCTGATCGCCCATCAGACCATAACAGCCCATGTTTTCACACATATTGGTTCTGGCTGGCGCGGTTTTACATGGCTCACACTCACCACATGGGATGATGCTGGTAATGATCTTAGAGCCAACTTCGATTGGCTTACCGGTGCTATCTCTGCTAACGTTTTTGCCCATCTTAACGATGCGCCCAGTACCCTCGTGTCCCAACACAATTGGCATCACACCAAACGGGTCATTACGGTATTCATGCACATCCGTGCCACACACCCCACAGCCCTCGACCTTAACCAAGATTTCATCATCTTGGATCGGCGGGATCGGGTAAGAAACAAATTCAAAGGTTTTTAAATCGCTCAGGACGGCAACTTTGGCTTTTTCAGGTACAGCAATGCTCATATCAATGCTTCTCTCTATATTGGTAAAAATAGATTGGTAATATTAGGCATCACTTCCTCCCCCATAGTGAAATGGCGAGGCAGTGTTGGCCGGGATATCTGCCCTAGACCGGTCGGCCTAGGGCATTGTTATCGGTGACCCTCACCGATTATAGGTGTGGGTTGACCGCTTTTAGTCTATCTAGAACTACAGCTTGAACCTGCGGGATCACCTCTTTCATGATGAACGGTGGGTACGCCGATGCAACGTCTTTTGCAATCCGCTCGTGCGCTTCACGCATGTAGGTGGTGTGCACTATGGTGCCAATATTAATTTTGCCAATGCCCATGGTGATGGCTTTCTGAATATCTTCATCGGCAATACCAGTCCCTCCATGAAGTACTAATGGATTTGGCACGGCATTCGCGATAGCTTGTAGACGATCAAAATGGATTTTTGGCGTAGTCGGTGTAAAACCATGCGCCGTTCCAATACCCACGGCAACAATGTTTGGGCCAGCTTCTTCGCACAGAGCTACCACATCCGCTACGCTCGCAAGGTAGTCGTCCTCGCTCTTAACCACAACATCACGTCCCATGATCTTGCCAATTTCCGCTTCCACGGTCACACCAGCACTGCTTGCATAGTCTACGACCTCACGCGTCATCTGGATATTGGTTTTAAGATCATGGTGTGAGCCATCGATCATTACCGAATCATAGCCGTCATCAATCGCTTGTTTGCACAGGTCGACCGAGGTACTGTGGTCAAGGTGTAGGTAGATCTTGTTATTCGCTATTTTTTCAAAACCATCAACCATTTTGCGGCACAGGTAGGTGCCATTTAACTCAGCAACTGGCGGGTAAGTCATCGCCATAAAGGGGAGATCTAGCTCATTCGCCGCCAGAGCGACCGCATGTAAGTCATAGATATCATTGATGTTAAACCCAGCCAGACAGCGTTTCTCTCTGCGATAGCTGTTCAGTAGCGACATTAGGTTGGTACTCATAGTCTTGTCCCTTTTAACCTATTGAATTAGTAATCGAGTTTCTTTGGTAATCCACGGCCTGTGGTCTTGGCCTCAGCCGGCGCCAGTTCATTGACACCAACCCAGTAATTAAACTCACGCAGAGTTTCAAGCAGGTGGCCGCGTGCAACGACCCAGTGATGGTCCATGCCGTGATTCATGATCGAACCAGCAATCGATTTAGAGCACAGCTCAAGCGGTGCAACCTCACCATAACAGCCACGGTAACGCATTGGTGAATCAACAATATCCCCCTCAAATGCGAAGATCGTTGAGGCGTGTGGGTACTGATATTTAGCAACTGTGATTGGACCAAGCTCCTGCATAAACTCAAACAGCATGCCGTAGGAATCCTCTGGATCGTAGTTATCCAAGATACTGTGGTTACGCACCTCAAGCTGGGTTCCTTCACGCATCAGTTTGGTTGCTGTGCCACCACAGTGCCACATGCCGACCTTATTCTGTGCATGATCGACAAATGAGAAGTCCATCAAGGTTGGCAACCCTTCGCTCATCGTCAATTCGTTAAAAGTAACCATGGTTAGCAAAGCGCCCATATCCGACTCATCAGCCACTGGAATGCCCAAATCTTGCACTAGCGAGCCTGCGCCATCACCGGCAATCCCGTAGTTATCAAACAGCTCAGGCCAATTCTTAAGCGCGACCCCAACATAGCCATTGCGGTTGGCAAAATCGGCAATAGCCAGAGACAGACGAACCGATTTCAAAACCTCGTCATATTTTACAAAATTGCCTGCCACCATTGGAGATGACAGCAGTTTGTCGACGATTGGGTTAAGGGTTTCCTCACTGAAGTTTTCTTCACCGTGGCGCCAAATGGTTTGCATATCAATACGATCAACCGCTAGGCCAAAGTGCTTAGCAATCGACATCTCATTGAGTTCGCAGTCGTAAAAACCTGGTACGCGCATACCACCGACCATCAAGATCTTAGCATGCTTCAAACGTGCTTTGGCGGAGACGGCTGAAATAAAGCGCCCCAAGGACTCACCAAGGCTATCCGCGCCTGGCTGTTCAAAGATCCACGAGTACTTAACTTCTAAATTAGCAAGATTATTCAGTAAGAAGTTTTGACCACATAAGCGGTTAGCGGTCAGGCTGCCACCAGTCGTTTCAGTGTGTGACCAACTCAGTACCGGTACGTCGTGATCGGCAAGCCAGGTTGCCAATGCCAAGGCTAGGTCACCTTGGATGTATGAAGCTTGGTAAACCACCAGTGCTTTCATACCCTGTGCATAGTAGC
This sequence comes from Vibrio sabulosilitoris, assembly GCF_055391395.1. NCBI lineage: Bacteria > Pseudomonadati > Pseudomonadota > Gammaproteobacteria > Vibrionales > Vibrionaceae > Vibrio > Vibrio sabulosilitoris. Next base: position 676,004 of record NZ_AP029600.1, on the reverse strand, counting down.
GCTCTAGCAGTTCAAGCATCTCTTCTTTGGTTTGAATTGGCTCCTGCTCTGCCAGCATCGAGTTGTAGTCAGTAAACACCTGTTTGACATCACTCACTGCTTGAGTGTATGACTGCTTGGCTTTTTGCCAGTCAAAGTGAAGCTCAAAACCAATACCAATAAAGCCGATAGGGACGTCTTTACGCGGTGCTTTTGGTGTGACAAGTGGGCGCATCTGCTCTTCTAAAAGACCAGTACGTTGATTGAATTTAATGCTCATAGTATTACCTATTATTTGTAATTATTGATAAAAGCGTCGACTTCCGCTGCGGTAGGGAAGGCAGTTCGACCACCAAAATGTGTGGCGACAATCGCTGCAAAGGCAGCAGCAAAAGTCATACGCTGTGCAAGAGGGAACTCTTGAAGTAGTGCGTAAGCATAAGCGGCATGATAAGCATCACCGCACCCGGTGGTATCAACTACCGCGACCTCGAAACAAGGCTGGTGAATCACCTCCTGATCTGCTAGAGCCCAACTACCATTCGCGCCATCAGTAATAACTAGTTGTGCTTTGGTCAGTTCACTCAGCTTTTTCAGACAAGCCTCAGCATTTTGCTCACTGGCAATGAACTGAGCCGCTTCCAGCGGTAAAATTGCGTGTCCAGCCAACTTCAGCATGGTGATAAGCTGCGTGTGATCGCCAGCTTCGATATCAATGACCGAAGGTATCCCGCGTTTTTTTGCCATCTCTAGCAGGGCAATATTGCCCTTAACATCGTAGCCATCAACATAAAGTAGGCGAGTGTCGTCGAGCCAGGCAGGGTCGATATCGGTTGGTGTTAGAGCGCGATAGCCCTGAGTGGTATAAAACACCGTTCGTTCAGCGGTTTTTGGGTCAACTTCCACCAATGCGGTGGCTGGAACAGCAGCTGAATCGTGAAGAAATAGGCTGGTGTCAACCCCACAACGTTCCAGCTCAGAGCGGGCAATGTCACTCTGGGCGTTATCGCCCAAATAGCCTACGAACGCGGTCTTTAGGCCTAAGCTCGCCAAGCCACAGGCGCCATTTCCAGCCGGCGCACCACCTTGAATCATAATATTGTCTACTTCATGCTTGCTGCCCAAGGTGTACTCCTCAGGAAGGGTGACCAATAGGTCCACCACATTGAGACCTGATACAATCACGTCAAAACTCATCGTGTTTCACTCCATCTAAATATGTGAGTCAGTACGGAAATACTAAGAGACAACTTGAGCTTGGCTTAAACACTGAGTTAGTTTGTTTGTGTACTATTTTTCCCCTAGTGGGAATTTATGAATGCTTTATATGGAAAATTAGAGCCTGATCAAGCTTTAGGGAGCGAACGTTGAAACCCATACTAGAACATGTGCCCAATAACCAGCAGCAGTCGCTGTTCTTTAATCAGTACGAAAAAAAGGTCTTCAGCTTTCCGTGGCACTATCATCCACAATGGGAGCTGACTTATATCTTGGCGGGGACGGGGACAGCCTACACCGGCAATGCGGTGCGCCACTACAGTGCCGGAGAGTTGGTTCTGGTGGCACCCAACATCCCCCACTGCTGGAAGAGTGACGGCAGTTCAAAAACTGGTGTAAAATCAGTGTTCGCTCAATGGGATAACAGCTTCCTTGGCGATAATTGGCTAACGAGGCCAGAGTTTGCCAGCATTCAGCACCTGTTTGAGCAGTGCCATAGTGGCCTGTCTTTTATTGGTTGCAACGAGTTGGGAGAATCCCTCAATGCTCTGCGCTTTAAAAGTCCTTTCCATCGCACTATGGGCTTTGTCGACCTATTGCATGAGCTCAGCCTCAAAGAGCATGTCGAGCCGCTGGGCCAAAACACTCATGTGCATCTCGACTTTGGCTCAGACAAACGTATTGAGGCCATTCTCAACTACATCACCGACTACTACGACCAAAAAATCACAGCCGCCGATATGGCGAACGTGACCAACATGACCCCAGTGTCGTTTAGCAAGTACTTCACCCGTACTTTTAGCAAACCATTCACCCAGTTCCTCAACGAGTTCCGCGTTAGTCAGGCTTGTGGCCTTCTAGTCTCTTCCGAACTGTCCGTTGAACAAATCGCCTATCAATGCGGCTATCAAAACATGTCCTTTTTCCATCGCCAATTCAAAACAGTAACAGGACACACACCTAATGGTTTTCGCTCTAGTTACTTGAGCTAATTGAAATCACACGTAAACTCAAAATGGCGCTAATTGAACCCGCATCAGATTGTAAGCGCTCTCGGGACGGACAAATGAACAACAGCGGGGTGGTTACGATACCTAGTTAGTCCTGTCCCCAAAGACAGTTAGCATGGGACACGCCAAACTGGTATTTACTGACAGGATAGGCACTAAAGCGCGTTGTATAGGCACAGTGGCGTGTTACTCCTGTCCCCATGGTTCAGCTAGCATTACTTACTGCTCTACTTTTGCAGACACACCAAAAAATTGCTCAGGTGTTTTCTCTCTACCCTGCGCTATCACATATTCGAGCTCAGTCGCTAACGACGGACTAAGCTCTCTCAAGGTTTCAAGATCGCGTAACGCGAAGTCCGATTTTTGCATTTGCACGTAAAGCACACCGCGATACATGTAGGGTTCGGGAAGATCGGGGGCTAACTCGATGGCTTTGTTGTAGTGGTATAGGGCCTGAAAGTAGTTGTCTTCACCTTGTTTACGTAAGGTGTATGCTAGGTTGTTGTGTGCTTGTGCCCACATCTCCTCTCGCTCGATTGCTCGGCGAAACTTTTTTTCTGCCTTGTTGAACTGGCCATTACGCATTAACTCTACACCTTGATTGTACGTGCGTTCAGCGCGTGTCAATCCACTACTACCACTAGAGCTTGAACCAGAGCCTGCGGCCATAATCGGCGTCACCACGAAGAAAAAGGATAAAATAAGGATATGTTTGAGCATAGTTTCAACCTAGATAAGTGTTTGTTATCTATGCTACGTGCGCAATAGCGTGATGGTTCAGCGTTGGGTTAACAACCGACTGCAGACTCACTATTATTGCTCTCTAGCAATCCCTTATAGGCCAAAGAGAGCGAGGTTACGGTGATGATCATCACCACATTGCTGATAAGGTTTACCGCGATCAATGGCATGCCACTGGATAAAAGTGAGGAAAATAGCAGGCCAAGTGTGGCTGGGTAGACACCCACTACTGCAAACATATAGGCCGACTTTCCCTTAGTCAGCTGCCATGCCTGACGAAACGTAAGGGCATTCTCAGTCGCGATGGCTGGAAGAATCACACATAGGCGACACATGATGACATAGAGTGTTAACATGCCAATAAATACCAATGCCTGAATAAGAATGATATTTTGTGCCAGTGAAGCAAACAAAACCACCGCAACACCGGAAGAGATCAGCGTCAAAGCAAGGCATAAAGAGTAACCTATAAATGCTATCTCCACCTGACCTACGGTAAAACGCCCCCACTTAGGCACTGATTCAACGCCATTGATAACTATCTTGTGCACATTGATCGCTACAACCACATAAAGAAAAGACAGTAAAATGATGCTCAACGTATTGATTAATTCATTATCAACGCTAAATAAAACAAACTCGATCAATATTGACAAAGTGATCGGTAATAAGGTCGCTTTAAACAAAGCTCCTTTGTAATATTTAATAAATAGAAACGAACCTACAATAGTTTTTTTCAACATCCCGATAAACTCTCTTTGGTGGCCTTTGGCGCGGCCTTTGTACATTCCCTGTCAAATCATATCAATGATTGAGTCTTGTTAATTCGCGAAATATTGAATTAGTATCTTATTCTTAAAAAAAACCACCTTTCACTATTTGTGATTTATCTATATTTTTGTCATTTACCTGTAGTAAAAACAACACACCACTATTCATCTAAAGAACGAAGATTGATTACTGACACTCTTCTGTTTTTGGATACTCAAACAAATAGAACTAGGCCAAACGTAACCATGGCCTCGTTCTTTTCGGTGTTGATCTCATTAGCTAGTTGATCATCGACTCATATATTGCAATATCTTACGATTAAAAGATCCTATTGCCGTCCACGTAGTACGATTGCAATTTCGAATGCTCATAGATGCTATCAGATTCACGCAGATCTTTCCCTTCTTGCTCAATCGTCATCTGTACCATCAAGCCTGTCTGCTCATCTAACCAATAATTCTTGTGGTTAATATAGTCTTCAGCAAAGCTACCATCTTCTAGGTAACGATAAGTATGGGAATCGTGGGAAAAATGACAAGAGCGCAGATTTTTGTCACCGATACTCAGTTTTTCAAGACCATTATTGATAAAACTCTCTTGGATATCCGAGTGGTATTCTCGGTCGCTGCCATGACTTCGCTCGACCAGAAATGACTGTTGGCTATCAACATCGCCTACACTCAAATCGTGGCGTAAATAAAACGCCGCAGGAGAGTAATCAGACCAACGCTCTACTTCCTCACCCTCGAACTCTTGTGACCCAACAGCAAGCACACGTCCGTTATCCTTATCAACCGATAGATAGGAGTAGAATGAGCGAACTGGCTCATCAATCACCCTATCTTCAGAGATTTCATAACCAATTAACTCTTTCGAGATTAAATTATGATAACCATTAAAGTACTGCCCTGAGCGAAACTCCTCCGTCAAGGTCAAGGTATAACTATATGGATGTCCTGATTCAACGCCCTCAATCAACCAAGTGGCCTCATGTACTCCATCACGCCAGACATCGGAGTTAAAACAGTTCTCGCCTTGGCTTGTACTGTCTTCGCTTCCACAGCCGACTATGACTGATAACAACAAGACTGACGAAGCAGCACGACACACATTGAGCCTATTCATTAATTTCACCTAGAAGAAAAGGCGCAAATTGTAGCCCAAACATATGATGATTGCATTAATAATAAACCTGTATTTCCGCCCATTTCCAAAGCAAATGACTAGGTTAATGCTTTTAGATCCTGAAATTCTTTGGGTAGATCACCGACCTCCGGTCTATCTAGCTTCGGCACAAATGCAGAAATAACCGTACCTTTGGGCTGCACCTCATCGACCATGATCACTCCACCTGCGTTAGTGATATAGCGATTGCTCAGATATAACCCGACACCTTTTTGTTCATCCTCTTTGCTGCTCACGCCGCGACTGAACATGGTCATGGCAAGCTCAGGATCAATGCCACACCCATTGTCTTTAACCTCAATCACCAACTCTTTACCTTGGTCAGTGATCAGTAGGCTAACGACTTTATTGCTGTCGGGGTTTTTTAGTGTCGCTTCAAAGGCATTATCAAGCAGGTTACCCAGTACCGCACACAGTTCCTTGGTATCCAGAGCACCGCTTTGCTCGCCCAACTGACACTCGGGAGAAAAATGCAGATCTAAACCCAGCACCCGTGCCCTTGCCGCCTTACCTATCATAATCCCGGCGACTTGTTTGCAATGAATTTTCTCGCTAACAAAGTCTACTTTCTCTTGATTTCGATGTTGTTCATTGTAGATAAGGCGCAGCGCGGCACGACTATCGCCCATTTCAATTAACCCACAGATGGTCGAAAGCTTATTTTCATACTCATCTCGCGCCGCGCGCAAACTATCAGTGTATTGCTTGGTTTGGGTCAGCTCTTCGGTCAGGAGTGACAGCTCCTCTTTCTTGCGCAAACTCACCACCCAGCCGGTTAACACCCCTTGGTCATAAATCGCAACCCGATTGGCAATCATGACCTCTCCATTGACTGTAATCAGTTCATTCTTTAGGTTCTCATCATAAGGGGCATGGAAGAAAAACTGGCTTTGATTCACGTAGTCACCGATATCTTTACCCCTTAGTGCTCTTGGGGGCTTGTCGGTTCCAAGCATTTTTAACGCGGTAAAGTTGACGGTTAGAATTCTTCCTTGCTTGTCGATGGCGATAATACCTTCATACACCGAGCGCAAAATGGACTTACGCATATTATAAGCAAAGGCGATTTCTGCAGGCTCTTTACCGTTCATATTACGCTTGATGTGTGTTGAGAACATCCATCCAACAACCAGCGTAATGATGATCACCGCCACCACCCCAATACTCAGCGGCTGAGCGTATTCAAATAGCCACTGATCAAAACGGTCGATTAAGTAGCCCACCGACACCACACCGACGATCTCACCTTGCGAATCGATAATCGCTGCCTTACCGCGCACGGATGGTCCCAGACTACCTTCATTGAGCGACGTATAGTACTCACCCCGGAGCAGAGCTCCCTCATTGTCACGCCCCTCCATCAGTTGCCCGATGCGCTCTGCAACCGGGTGATAGAGGCGTACCCCCCTATCATCACCGATCACAATAAAGTTTGAGTCAGTCAGCTCGCGGCGTCGCTCAATTAGCTGGTCAACTAGCGCGCTGTCTTTGCGCTTCACCGCAGCAATCATTTGTGGGTCAGTTGCAATTTCACGGGCCTGGATCAGCGCCTTACTGCCGACTTGGTCTTGCAGAGCATCCATTGCCACAATATGGAGATTGACGCCAATAAAGCTCAGCTGCAGTGCAATGGAGACCAAAACAAACAGGAAGATCTTATTGCGAAAAGATATGCGACTCTGGATTCTATCCATAGCGGTTAAAGACTTTGCTAACATACGCGCCTCGCTTGCTGGTTAGTTGATAAATTAAGTGGAAAACGACAAAAAGGGAGGCAAGCCGCACTCCCTGTTTTGCCTCGATTAATCACGATTAGCTGGCCAAGACATATTTGATCATCACCCCAGCGGCGACGGCTGAGCCAATCACCCCTGCCACATTGGGCCCCATAGCATGCATCAATAAGAAGTTTTGTGGATTGGCCTCCAAACCTATCTTATTCGACACCCGTGCCGCCATCGGTACAGCGGAAACTCCTGCTGAGCCAAGCAATGGATTGACCTTATCGCTAAATAATCGATTCATGAGCTTAGCCATTAATAGCCCCGTGGCGGTGCCAACACAAAAGGCGACAATGCCAAGGGCTAAAATGCCCAACGTCTGCGGCTGCAAGAACTTATCCGCCATCAGCTTAGACCCCACCGACAATCCAAGGAAGATCGTCACAATGTTGATCAACGCATTTTGCGCAGTGTCATTCAACCTTTCGACCACGCCACACTCACGCATCAGGTTGCCAAAGCAGAACATGCCAAGCAACGGCGTGGCCGAAGGCAAGAGCATGGCAATCAAAACCAGCAGCATCAAAGGAAAACAGACCTTTTCAATCTTGTTGACCTGGCGCAGCTGCTTCATCTCGATTTGACGTTCAGCCTCTGTGGTTAACGCACGCATGATCGGTGGTTGGATCATCGGCACAAGTGCCATGTAGGAGTAGGCCGCGACCGCAATCGCTCCAAGCAGCTCTGGTGCTAACATGCTTGATACATAGATGGCGGTTGGACCATCCGCCCCGCCAATGATCCCGATGGCTGCGGCTTGTGCGACGCTGAAGTCCATGATACCCAGTTGGCTCAGTGCTAATGCACCCAGCACCGTGGCAAAGATACCAAACTGCGCCGCGGCACCAAGCAGCAAGGTCTTCGGGTTAGCGAGCAAGGGACCAAAATCGGTCATTGCTCCCACCCCCATAAAGATCACCAGCGGCCCAACCCCAGATGCGATTGCCACACTATAGAAGGTGTACAGCATGCCATCAGAGTAATTGTATTGCTGAGCTAATAGATGTAACTGCATCTTTTGCTCTGGGTTCGCCATCTCATAGGCATACTTAACCGTCTCAGGCGTGCCGTCAGTAAGCTGCAATACCGAAGAAAACGAGGCTATCACCTCACCCTTGCCAGCATGGATCGCCGCCTCGACTGCACTGACAGCTAGATTCGCATCCGGCAGGTTTGCTAAGATCCCACCAAGGCCTATCGGCACCAACAACAGTGGCTCAAACTGCTTAACAATCGCCAAGTAAAGCAGCCCCATTCCCACCAAAATCATGACACCCTGTCCCAGCTCTAGGTGCAGAAAACCAAAGTCTTGAATTAGCGCTAAAACACTATCCATGTTAGCTCCTTAAGCGAGCGCCAGTAGAGCGTCACCGACTTTGACCGCATCACCCTCGGCGACAGAAAGGTGATCTACCTTTCCATCGCGAGCCGCCTTGATCTCCGTTTCCATTTTCATCGCCTCGAGGATCAGTAGAGTGTCGCCCTGTTTGACTTCTTGACCAGCTTTGGCGTGGATTTTCCAGATATTACCGGCCAAAGGTGCCGCAACGGTTTCACTATCGCCCGTTTGACTATCCCCACTTGGCGCCGCAGCGGGAACTGCTTGTGGCGCGGCGTCAGATTTATCGCCCACTGCCAGCACCTCAGGGTCAGCGCCTTCATTAATTTGTACCACATAGGCCTTATTGTTTACGTTCACTGTGTAAACAGCATTCTCAGCCACCGGCTTGACCGAAACAGACTCTGACTGATTCTGTTTAGCACTTGGTACTGGCTCAAACGCATCCGGGGTATTGCGATTTTCCAAGAACTTCCACGCTACCTGATCAAAGAGGGCAACAGTGAGCACATCGTCGATGGCATTGTCTGCCAATGTCACCCCTTTCTCTTTAGCTTGCGCTTTAACCTCCGACGTCAAGCTCTCCACTTCCGGCTCAATCAGATCGGCGGGACGACAGGTGATCGGCGCGCTGCCCTCCAGCACACGCTGCTGCAAATCAGGGTTGACCGCTGCGGGTGTTTCACCATATTCACCACGCAATACGCCTGCCGTTTCTTTGGTGATGGTTTTATATCGCTCACCCAGCATGACGTTAATTACTGCTTGAGTGCCCACGATCTGCGAGGTGGGTGTTACAAGGGGAATGTAACCCAGGTCTTGGCGCACTTTCGGGATCTCTTCTAGAACCTCATCAATGCGATCCAGTGCATTTTGCTGCTTGAGCTGCCCTTCCATATTAGTCAGCATCCCGCCTGGAACTTGAGCCACCAAAATACGTGAGTCAGAGCCTCTTTGCTGGCCCTCAAATGCATGATATTTCTTGCGAACTTCCCGGAAATACGCAGCGATACTTTCAATTTTCTTGATATCCAGCCCGGTATCTCTTGAGGTTCCTTTTAACGCTGCAACAATCGATTCAGTGGCTGGATGGCCATAGGTTCCACTCATTGACGAGACTGCCGTATCCACACGATCGACACCCGCTTCAATCGCTTTTAATAGTGTCATATCAGCAATACCTGCGGTAGAGTGGCAGTGAAGATGCAGCTCAACATCGAGTTTTTTCTTCAGCGTCGAAACCAGCTCATACGCTTCATACGGCGCCATCACCCCAGACATATCTTTGATTGCAATCGAGTCCACGCCACACTCCACCAACTGCTCAGCAACATCGAGCCAAGACTGCATGGTATGTACTGGGCTGGTGGTGTAGCAAATTGTGCCCTGAGCGTGAGCGCCCTGCTTATTCACCGATAGGATTGCTTGCTTCATATTGCGCACATCGTTAAGCGCATCAAAGACGCGGAACACATCCATTCCATTGACTACAGCGCGCTCAACAAACTTATCGACCACATCATCAGCATAATGACGATACCCCAAAATATTTTGCCCGCGGAATAACATCTGCTGCTTGGTATTGGGCATAGCCTGTTTTAACTCTCGTAAACGTTGCCAAGGGTCTTCACCCAAAAAACGAATACAAGAATCAAAAGTTGCACCGCCCCAAGACTCGAGCGACCAATAACCAATTTCATCCAACTTAGAGGCAATCGGTAGCATGTCATCAATGCGCATGCGGGTGGCAAATAAAGACTGGTGGGCATCTCTGAGTACCACATCCGTGATACCGAGGGGTTTAACTGCTTTGGGCATAATTCATCCTTAATAATTTCAAGCTTGATGACCTAAACGGCGCTTGTTTAATTTTTGCTTGTGGTGATGAAGCGCGGCACTAATGGCGGCAACAACGGCGTCATCCGATGTTTCTATAACAGGAGAAGTTGGCGAAGCTCGTGGCACCGCAGGCTGAAGTCTCATTGCGATCGCGGACAGCAGGCGCGTCGCTCCTACCATCAGAACAAGGAAGCTAAACACAAACCCCATACCGAGTGACATCAGGGTAATGCCTTCTAAAATTAGCGGACTATCATTCATGATCATTCTCTGCATACTGTTCATTAATCGCTACCAGTCTAACTCTGGTTATTCAACGAACTTCGTGAAGCTCATCATTCAAATAGCGTCGCAAAACTACTTAAATGGTGTTTATGAACTTAATCAAAGTGCTACTAAAGATTATTTAACCAAGGGGGTTTTGAGCATAAAAACCATTTAGTAAACAATTACCATCTAAAAGTGTTTTCCAACGCGCATTTTTAATTTAATGGCTCATTTAAAATACTGTTTAATCGGCTAGGAATGGAGGCGCCAATGTTCGAACACAAAAAATCCAAAGACCAGTGCGATAGCGCTTGGCAACACACTAATAGACAAAATATCTGGGTATCTAAGTACCGTTTACCGTTACTAAAGTTGACCACGTTTGTGCCTGAACACATGGCCAATAGTGAAGTTGCAGAAAAGATCTTTTCGCTTGCTTATCAAGAGATGCATCGCACGCTCGAGAAGTACAACTATAAGGTGCTAGAGAGTGAATGCTTCCAGCATCTTAATGGGCGTGGACTGTTGTTGGTTATTTCTGGCGCAGCCTCGACGGAATTAAAGCGGGCCATGATTAAAATAGAAAACCAGCATGCACTTGGAGGTTTATTCAACTTTGATGTACTCAACAGAGAAGGCAAAATGATCACACGTAAAGCCTCGGAACTTTCACCGCGTCGTTGTGTATTGTGCAATAATGCCGCTTCTTTTTGTGCTGCTGCTCACAAGCACACACCTGAAGCTATGGAAAAACAGATCGTTTCAATGCTAGGTAATTATCTCGTCTCGTTTGACGAGTCCAATAAACAAGCTGTAGGTGCCTGACGCTATTATCTTTTGGTTCTGAAGGAGCTTCCTTTCCCATTCGATATTAGTCCTAATCGGTTGCCAAACACAAAAGTTCACCAAAGGTAAGGCATTTCGCCTTACCTTTTTATTAACGAGTAAAAACGTTCACCTCACCCCGCAGAAGCAAGTGATCTGCGACAAACTCGGACATGGCCGATAGGGATTGTCTGAGCAAAGCTCTAGTCTCTATCACTCACACGAGAGCATTAATCAGCTTAGTCAAGGCGACGTGGCCCTGCTTAACGGGGAACGCTGGGAAGGAAATGAGGGTGTAGGACTGGTGCATCGCTCACCAGTGATTACAGATAATAAACCGAGGCTGCTTTTGACCTTAGATATGTGATAGACGATGTTCACAACCGCCGCGTTGCGGCAGTGATTTAGACTACCGAGTCGTCTGCGCCAAGTCGATAATCGCTTGCACATAGCGGTTATCGATGGTGCTATCTTTGGTCACGATATTAATCTCTTTACTGATACCCTCCGCGCCCAGTCGTACTGACTCCACAGGCAGTGTATTTTTATACTCATCCGCGAGCCAAAGTGGCAGAGTTGTCACCCCTCGCCCTGCTACCACCATCTGCAACATCATATCGGTATCTTCCAGTGTTTTATGCCGTCGAGGCTGACACCCAGCAGGGGTCAAAAACTGCTGGTAAACGTCAAGGCGGGCCTTTTCTATCGGGTAGGTGTAGAGGTTTTCCTTCTCTAGGTCATGCGGTTGTATATGATCTTTTCGCGCAAATGTATGCTCACTCGATACCACTAATACCTGCTCATAAAGATACACTGGGAAATGGGTCAGACCGGTGCGATAGATTGGGTCAGGGGTGATCAAGATATCGATTTCATTATTGAACAGCGCGGCGATCCCACCAAACTTAAACCGCTGATTGATATCAATATCCACCTCAGGCCACTGAGCCAAAAAAGGGCGAATCACTTGCTGTAACCAGTGATAACAAGGGTAGCACTCCATACCAATGCGTAATGTGCCCTTATCACCACTCGCATACTGCATCAAAACTTGATCGACACGCTCCAGCTGAGGCAGCAACTTCATCGCTTCACGCTGCAAATACTCGCCTGCAGAGGTGAGCTTAAGTACTCGCCCCTCTTTAGTCCACAAAGGTGTGCCAATTTGCTGCTCTAGCTTCTTAATACTATGCGTCAACGCAGATTGCGTCAGGTATAAACGCTTTGCCGCTGCCGTTAATGAACCTTCCGTCTCTATCGCGCGCAATATGCGTAAATGGATCCGTTCAATCATCCCTTACCTATGAACAAAACTAATCATTTGATTAATTTATACCATTATTTTTAATTAATCGACTCCGTTAGTATTTTTTCAACCCAGACTAAAGGAGAAACAACATGGCCGTTATACATAATCTTGGATTTCCGCGCATCGGCGCAAAACGTGAGCTTAAATTTGCCCTAGAGAAGTTTTGGCGCGGTGAGACGGATGCACAAGAATTACATGACACAGCAAGCACGCTACGCAGCGAAAATTGGCAGGTACAAAGCGCCCTCGACCTTGCACCTGTTGGCGACTTTTCGCTCTACGACCATGTTCTCGATACCAGCTTTTTACTCGGTAATCTGCCACAGCGTGTCCGTGAACTTGAGGGTAGCGATCTGGATAACTACTTCCGTCTGGCGCGCGGTCGCTCTGCCAAGGATACGGCACAAAACCAGATTCATGCCGGCGAGATGACCAAGTGGTTTGACACTAACTATCACTACATCGTCCCCGAGGTAACTAAGGACACACACTTCTCTCTCAATGCAAATAGGCTGATTGAGCAGCTAAAGGAGGCTGAGCAAAACCAAGTTAAGGCGAAGCCAGTCATTATTGGTCCAGTCACCTATTTATGGCTGAGCAAAGCAAAAGATAACTCTGACCGCTTACAGTTGCTTGATCAATTGATCCCGATTTATCTTGAGCTTCTAAACCAGCTTTCTCAAGTAGGAGCAGAGTGGGTACAAATTGACGAGCCAGTATTGGTGACTGAGCTTGAGCCAAATTGGCAGCAAGCGCTAAGCAAAACCTATGCAACGCTTGCCACTAGCCAACCTAAACTGCTGATCGCCACCTATTTTGGCACTCTGGCTAATAACCTCGATATCGCCTGCTCGCTGCCCGTTGATGGACTGCACATCGATGCGATTCGTGCGCGGGAAGAAGTGGACACGATTGTCAGTAAACTGGCGCAAGATAAGGTCCTTTCGCTTGGGGTGATCAATGGGCGCAATATTTGGAAGACCGATTTAACCGCGACCCTCGACTGGTTGGAGCCGATTGCTCAGCGACTTGGTGAAAGACTTTGGCTTGCCCCCTCATGTTCACTGCTGCATATCCCGGTTGATCTTGAGAGTGAAGAAAAACTCGATGCAGAGATCGTAAGCTGGCTCGCGTTTGCGAAACAGAAACTCAACGAGCTTGAGGTGCTCGGCAAAGCGCTCAAACAGGGTCGTAGCGCGGTTGCCAGTCAATTGGCCAAGAATGCTGACGCTCTCACAAGACGTGCGCAATCAACACGGGTACACAACCCTGCGGTAAAGCTAGCGCTTAAAACGGTTAATGCTTCGCTAGGTGAGCGCCACTCTAGCTATGAGACGCGCGCTCAACTGCAAAAACAAACCTTGCCACTGCCGCTCTACCCAACGACGACGATAGGCTCTTTTCCACAAACCACCGAGATCCGCCAGGTGCGCCGTGCCTATAAAAATCAGGCGATTTCAATCGAAGAATATACCGCCAAAATTAAGGCAGAGATTGAGTTTTCAGTTCGCCAACAAGAGCAGTTGGGGCTCGATGTCTTAGTGCATGGCGAGGCCGAGCGCAATGACATGGTCGAGTACTTTGGTGAGCAGCTTGAGGGCTATGCATTTAGCCAGTTTGGCTGGGTGCAATCGTATGGCTCGCGCTGTGTTAAGCCACCTATTCTTTTTGGCGATATCAGCCGCCCACACGCGATGACAGTTGACTGGACGCGCTATGCTCAATCGATCACCGACAAACCGATGAAGGGCATGTTGACCGGACCTGTCACCATCTTGAACTGGTCATTTGTTCGTGATGATCAGCCGCGCAGCGAGTCATGCCTGCAGCTGGCATTAGCCATTCGTCAAGAGGTTCAAGACCTCGAGCAAGCTGGGGTCAACATTATCCAGATTGATGAAGCGGCACTGCGCGAAGGGCTGCCTCTGCGCCAGTCGCAGTGGAAGGACTATCTCGATTGGGCGGTAGAATCTTATCGTATCGCTGCTAATGGAGTGAGTGATAAAACTCAGATCCACACCCATATGTGTTACTCCGAGTTCAATGACATTATTGAGGCCATTGCCGAGATGGATGCCGATGTGATCACGATTGAAACCTCGCGCTCAGATATGGAGTTGCTTGATGTGTTTGAGCAGTTTGATTATCCAAATGAGATTGGGCCAGGTGTTTATGATATTCACTCACCCAATACGCCAGCGGTTGAACAGATGGTGGAGTTGATTAACAAAGCAGGACAACGCATTCCAGCCGAAAGATTGTGGATCAATCCAGACTGTGGATTAAAAACTCGTCAATGGGCTGAGGTGACGCCAGCATTGGCTAATATGGTTGAAGCAGCGAAGCTGTTGCGCGCACAAGATGTAACAACAACTGCGTGATGACCGTATCCAGCGATATGCTTAAGCATGATTAATCAATCGTATCGCTGTTTATTGATGAGATATTGACGGTCGCTCGTAGGGGTGATCGTCAATTGATTGATATGACTTTGATCTAGAGACTAATGTTCCATTTGCAAGCGAGGAATCCCCTTCTCTATCACTTTCTGGCGCTTAGTCTGGTAGCTTGATTTCTCTTCTCGAAACAATCCCTGCAGATATTGGTATGTACTCTCTGGGACAATTTGCTTGATCTCTTCCCAGCGCTTTTGAAACAGCAGATTACGCACTAATGAGGCTGAAATCGGTAGCTCCCCCTCCTCTTGACGAAGTATTTCCACCAACTCGATGGGGTCCGTTTCCAACGTTGGCGTGACCAACCACTGGCGCATCTGCTGGTTGTAAAAACGGGTGACTTTACAAATCGGTTCAGTGCCTACATAGCGGTGAGTGATCCCCAATGCCGGCGCGATATAACTGCGATAGAGCTGAAGATCAATCGCGGTGTGAGCGAAATTAATCACCCCTTCATCTTTAAGAAAATAACTCGGAAAGGTGGCTCTTGAGATCATATAGTCTGAGCCAGGGTGGACAATCACGTTGCCGAAAGACTCAACCCCTGCTTCAATCATCTTTAATCGATCCGGGTAGGTAAAAAACGAACTATCTTCTTTGACCACAAACAGATGCACCCAATCACATTCATTGGCGGCTTTCTCTACCAAGTAGCGATGACCAAGGGTAAAAGGATTGGCATTCATAACGATACTACCGATCTTCTGCCCCTCTTTACGCAGCCCAGCCAGTTTGTTGCAATAGCGACGCAAACGTGTTTTGCTGTTTTCCATTAAGATCACACGGTCTTTTACTGAAGTTAATAAATAAAACCCAGCGGCATGAAACATCTGATAATTTTCAGGTTTAGTGTAGATAAATAAATTGTAACGCTGTAAATCGTAGGCCATGGTCACCAACTCTGTCAGTAACTTGGTCGATAAGCCCTGGCCTTGGTGCTGCTCATCAATCGCAATTGACTTAAGCGTGTTCCCTGCCAAACCGCCACAACCGACGATTTGATTGTCTTGATAGGCAATAACAAACAGCTCAACATCAACATCGACGCCCAGCCCCATGCTGTCTAGAAAGTGGCGCACGAGCTCCATTTTTCGGCTACTGCCATTGGTAACTTTCTCAAACTGATACATTCCTAGCACGGCTGCGTCTCTATCACTGATCTCGAATTTATTATCCTAATTGCCCTCTAGCAAATACATGACGCGCATCAAACCCATCAGTAGACTTTTATTACTCAATGGAGTTTATGAATTTATTTCTCTGGGCAACGAAATTCTCGCGACTATTTTGCGCTAACATAAACGCAAAAAAGACTCATCGCGCCTCAGCACGATGAATCTTATCCTACAGACTTACACGAATAGACTTAATAAGCGAAATTCAACCCACTCGGTATACTACTCGAACCTCGAACCTCGAACCTTGAACCTTGAACCTTGAACCTAAGAGCTTAACACCAAGTTAAGCTCTTTGTTGTATCGAGGATCTTGGTCGAACTTAAGGTAACGATAAATCTGATTTCGACTCTCGCTAAGCACTGCAACCGCCTGTAGGTACTCATCAACTGTAGGCAAGCGCCCTACCACAGACGCGAGCACCGCAAGCTCTGCCGATGCGAGAAATACCTGGGTATTGGTCCCTACTCGGTTAGGAAAGTTGCGCGTTGAGGTCGAGACCACGGTCGTGCCCTCTGCCGCTCGGGCTTGGTTACCCATACACAAAGAGCAGCCCGGCTCTTCAACTCGTGCGCCGTAGCGGACATAGGTATAAAAGCAGCCCTCTTGGCGCAGTTTCATTTCATCCATAATGGTGGGTGGTGCAAGCCACAGCTTTGATTCGACTATCTTTGCTTGGTCCTCTAGCAGTTGTGCGACGGCTCTAAAGTGACCAATATTGGTCATGCACGAACCAACAAATGCCTCCTCGATTTTCGTACCTGTCACTTCTGACAGCAATCGAGCATCATCGGGATCGTTCGGACAGCATAAGATTGGCTCCGTGATCTCGTTAAGGTCAATCTCAATCACCGCCGCATACTCAGCATCTTGATCCGCCTTGAGTAAGCTTGGGCTTGCGAGCCAAGTCTCAATCGCCTCAACACGGTTTTGCAGTGCGGCTCGGTCGCCATAGCCACTGTTGATCATCCAATTGAGCAGTGTCACATTCGAGCGCATATTCTCCACCACCTTGTCTTCGGTCAACGCTATGGTACAGGCCGCTGATGAGCGCTCCGCTGACGCGTCTGTGAGCTCAAATGCTTCATCCACACTCAAGTGCTCAAGCCCTTCGATCTCAATGATCCGCCCAGAGAACACATTCTGCTTATTGGCTTTTTCAAGTGTAAGTAAGCCCTGCTGACGTGCTACGTATGGGATGGCATGAACAAGGTCGCGCAAGGTGATCCCCGGTTGCATTTCACCGCTAAACTTCACCAACACCGATTCGGGCATATCAATTGGCATGGTGCCTGTGGCTGCCGCGTAGGCAACCAGTCCAGATCCTGCTGGGAATGAGATCCCTACCGGGAAGCGGGTGTGACTGTCACCACCAGTCCCGAGAGTATCAGGGACCAGCATTCGATTTAGCCAGGAGTGAATCACACCATCACCCGGACGCAGGGCAATGCCGCCTCTTTGATGAAAGAAGTCAGGTAGAGTTTGATGCAACTTACTGTCGATTAGGCGAGGATACGCCGATGTATGACAGAAAGATTGCATGACTAAGTCTGCACTAAAGCGGGTACAAGCGAGGTCTTTTATCTCATCACGCGTCATGCCGCCGGTGGTATCTTGAGAGCCAACTGTAGCAACTTTTGGCGTGACAAAGGTGCCCGGTTTAACCCCACTAACTCCACATGCTTTGCCGACCATTTTCTGCGCGAGCGTGTATGCGCCTGACTGTTCATCGCTGGCATTGGTCTCAATCGGTAGGCCTAATTCACGACGAACACGCTTTGTCAGTGACTGACCAATCAGATAAGGGATGCGTCCACCAGCACGTACTTGATCAAGGATCGCATCATGCTTGAGGTCGAAGCGAGTGATCTCGACATCCGTTCCATTGCGACGAATCACCCCCTCATAGGGGTAGATATCAATAATGTCACCGGTTTGCAGTAGTGATACGTCCACCTCGATTGGCAGGGCACCCGAGTCTTCTAGCGTATTGAAGAAAATTGGTGCAATCTTTCCGCCGAGTACGACACCACCCACTTTCTTATTTGGCACAAAAGGGATCGCCTCACCGATATACCAAAGTAGTGAGTTCGCTGCAGATTTACGTGACGAGCCTGTCCCAACAACATCACCAACAAAACAAATTGGGTTACCTTTGGATTTCAGCTCTTCAATCTGGGCCACTGGACCGGTTACACCCTCCTTGTCTGGCCAAACGCCATCGCGAGGGTTTTTATACATACTTTTTGCATGTAGCGGAACATCCGGGCGAGACCAAGCATCGGGTGCTGGAGAAAAATCATCGGTTGTACTCTCGCCGACAACTTTGAATACCGTCGTGGTGATCCGATCAGCAACTGGGTCTTTACGCGTAAACCACTCTTTATTCGCCCAGCTATCTAGCACCTGCTTGGCGTAGTGGTTTCCTCGCTGCGCGAGCGCGATAATCTCATCGGATTTGTCGTAGACCAAGATCATATTCTCGAGCTCATCCGCCGCCACCCAAGCCAATGCCTCGTTATCCAGCAATGCAATCAGTTTATCTACACAATAACCACCCACCATACTGCCGAGCATTTTCGCGGCAACGATTGGCGTGATACCGTGAATCTCAAGTGCATTAGTGGCAATTTGGTATAACTTATCCGATTTGAGTTGTGCCGCTTCATCCACCCCCGCCGGGGTTTGATAGCGGATAAGCTCAACAATCTCTTCAATCAGCGACTGATCCGTTTCACTCGATAAAAGGCTAAAACATGCCTCAACCTCTGATAAGGTCAAAGAGGGGCGAGCCACTCCCATTTCGGCGCGGTCGGCACATTTTATTAGGTATTCTTGGTAGACTTCTTTCATACTCAACGCTTCCTGTCTGGTTTGTTAGCGTTAGTTTTTCTTACTTTCCTACTTAGGAACGTGACTGACTGCGCCAAGGTCTGAGAGATAAAAAAACAGTATGGATTTTATGAACACAATAATTTGAGGTTCGAGGAGCGGGAACGGGCGTTGCCCTACGAGGGGCGAGTATTTTGGCGTTCGATGGCAGTTTGTCACACAACGAACAGTTTTCCCGAGATTTTGGACCTCGAGGGGCGACTTGGAACGAGGTGCGCACCTAAGTGCGACGTCCGCGTTGGTTAATTTATACTAATTGATGGTTTTCGATTACTTCGCGTTGGGTTTCGACAGGTTTCGATACTGGGGTGGTATGGATATTGTCTGGGATATAGAGATTAAATAGCGCGCCGCCGAGCTCTGACTCTTCGACAATAATGGTGCCGTTTTCGTTGGTGACAATTTGACGAATTAAATTAAGGCCAATACCGCGGTTCTTACCCTGTTTGGCCGTGTATGAACGCTCAAAGATCTTATCGATATCTTCCGGTCGGATACCATTGCC
The DNA here is from genome assembly GCF_055391395.1 of Vibrio sabulosilitoris. NCBI lineage: Bacteria > Pseudomonadati > Pseudomonadota > Gammaproteobacteria > Vibrionales > Vibrionaceae > Vibrio > Vibrio sabulosilitoris. Next base: position 656,712 of record NZ_AP029600.1, on the reverse strand, counting down.
ACTGTCTTCGACCTCAATCAACAACTCGTTGGCATGATGAATGTATAGACGAACGATGCGCGTGCTCGGCTGTGCCTTGACAATCGCCTCAAAGGCGTTGTTGATCAAATTACCTATGATACAGGTGATTTTCGCCTCACTGATAGGTAAATTGTCTGAGTGAATCGCACTTAATGGGTCAACCTCCAGTGTAATACCGAGTTCTTTGGCCCGCGATATTTTGCTTAACACAAGGGCTACGAGGGTTGGTATACGCAGTGTTTTTGACACATGATAGATGTCACTCTGCTTACTTTGATGCTCCGCTTGGATAAAATCGCGTGCTTTCTCGTACTTCTCCATCTGCAGCAAGCCATAAATTATCGCAATTTGGTTGTTGAACTCATGGATAATGGCACGCAGATTCTCTTTATCGTTATTCACGGCGTTAATCGTCTGCTCAAGCTCACTGATCTCAGTATTTAGACGAAAGCTGATCACCACCCCACTGCGCTCGCCTTTACTATCGAGCATATACTTGCGGTTAGCTACAATGGTTTCTCCGTTACAGACAATGGCTTTGTCAGAGATCTCCTCCTGATTCGAAATAGAGAAAAAATCCGTCGGATAGATATAGTCGCTGATGTCACTGCCATGAACTTTATCCCGTCCATCGAGAATATGCAGAAATTTGAGCGCTGAGTCATTGATCACCAAGATGTGATTATCTTTATCGACGGCAATCACCCCTTCAAAGACCGTATTGAGAATACCTTGGCGAAGCTTGAGTGCCATCTCGATCTGTTTGGGGCTTTGATGTTGCATATTATTAGCAAGATAATGCACGAAGCGTCGACTGGTCAAAGCCAACAGTGCCATAACGAGGACGGCTAACCCCATTGCAAAGATAAATCTTTGATACACATTATTAATCGCTTCATCGTAATCAACGCCGACAGAAACAATACCGATGAACTGATCATCGGTAAAGATCGGCACCCTTGCCTTGATCAATGACTTATTTTCCAAACTGGCATCAACAAAGCGTACACCGACCCCGCGCCCCTTGCTGTGATAGAGACGGATCTGGTCGACATTAGCAACTGAGACATAATCAATGTTGGCAGGTGCTTCATAGTTGCGCATTAGGTGCTTGATCATCAGAGTATTTTCTGTCTCAACCGCTTCACGTAACTGAGTGTTTGAGGCAATCAAGCGGGCCTGAGTCAGTGCGAGTGATTTCATCGACGCCACGCGAACCGAGGTCACATTCTCGTAAAGGATAAAGCCAAAGATCGCCACTAAACAAAACGCAATAAATAGCATCCAAAGAAAAACACGCTGAAAAAATGAGATCGTCTTCAAAATAACCCCGATTACCCCTAATTACTTTGAAGCCAGCATACCTAATTTATCGGTTATTGAATAGTTTAAATTTGCTTGAATAAACTATTTAAACTTTACCAAAAAATCGTTAAAAACCAAATTGATATGACTTCACGCCACACAATTAAATTTATATAAATCATAAACTTAAATCTAAAGATAAACTCCTATTCGAATTAGAACCATAAAAACCATACTGTCTATTGTGTTTCAATTTTATACCTGCTGCGGTCACACTCCACATTAACCATTCTTCTTATTATTACCCTCAGATTCAGGATTTGAATCAGCGACACAAACAATATCTGAGGATGTGCCCTATGAAAAAAATAATTTGTTTATCAAGCGTTGCCGCCGCAATCTTACTCGCGGGCTGTGGACCAGAAAACAGCGCACAAGACACGTCAAACTACCCCAAAAAGCCGATCGAGATGATCATTCCTTTTGGAGAGGGTGGTGCGAGTGACACCTTTGCTCGCAAATTCTCTGAGCTAATGGCAAGCCAAATGGATCAGCCGATCCAAGCTGTAAACAAAAAAGGCAGTAGTGGTTTGGTTGGTATGGTTTACGCCGCACAAAAACCAAGCGATGGCTACACCATCCTTTCTGTGACTCCTTCAATGGTGATTGCTGATGCACTTGAGGTCAGTGACGCAGTGAAGTTCATGCGTGATTTCGAGCCTCTCGCACGCATCCAATCTGACATTTACATCTTATGCCTACCTGGCGAGAGCCGCTTTAGCTCTTTTGAAGAGTTGGTGGAATATGGCCAGAAAAATCCGGTCACCTTCGGTGGGATAAGCCCCGGTGGTCTTGATGACCTGACACTTAACGCACTAGCTGCTGAAACCGGCGTTGATATTAAATTCATTCCATATAAGTCAGGCTCAGAAGTAAAGGCTGCTGTACTTGGTGGCGAGGTCGATATCTACCTCGACAAGATCGTGTCTGCCGTCAACTACATCAAAGATGGCAAAGTGAAACCGGTTGTTGTGCTCAATGATGAGCGTATCTCTCACATTGATGTGTTCGCTGATGTCCCAACCACCAAAGAGTTGGGTTACGACGTGACCATTGGCTCATGGCGTGGCTTTGTGGTTAAGTCGGGCACTCCGCCTGAAGTGAAAGAGTACTTGATCGACAAGATGAAAGTCGCTTACGGCACACAAGAATACCAAGATTTTGCCGAGTTAAACCTGGTAAATATCCGCCCTGGTTACTTAGATTCCGAAGGCTTCCAACAGCAGTGGGAACAGGAGTATCAGAAGTTTGAGAAAGTCGCCAAGCAAGTTGGCTTGAAATAAGAGTGAGAGCAAATCATGGGTGAAATTATTTTTCATATTTTCCTGATCGCCCTATTAGGCGTTTTCTTTGGCGAGTCGATGGACATTAATACCGCGCGTATGACTGACCCCATCGGCCCGGCAGGGTTCCCTCAGGCAATCATTATCTTAGCTATCGGACTGCTGGTTCCATCGTTATACAAAGCAATGAAAGCCTACAAAGCTACTGCGGGGGCCTCGAGTGGTGAGAAACAGAAGATCAAGGAACTCGACCCAGGTTTCCTGGCAGTGCTTGGCGTCATCGTGGTGTTTGTCATGGTGATTGGTTATGTCGGCTTCTGGTTTGGTACGGTAATCATTATTCCATCGGTGATGTATATCCTCAACGAGCGTAAGCCACTACGCATGGTGTCGACCACGGTCATTGGTGCTATCGCATTTACCTTCGTGTTCGGTAACGTCTTGAGTATTCCTCTTCCTCGCGGAGTTGGGTTATTTGAGTCAATTAGTTACCTGCTCTACTAATTAATTACAAAGGAGTGAAATAATGGACTTTGCACTATTGGTGGAGGCACTACAAGTTATCTTTGTCCCCACTAACTTCGCGCTCATCATTGTCGGTATGTGTCTAGGGGTGTGCTTTGGTACCCTACCTGGGATCAGCTCGTCAATGGGTATAGTACTGATGATACCGTTCACCTACTACATGGGGATCTACCCTTCGATTATCCTGCTGGTTGCGCTTTACGCTGGCTCTGCTTACGGGGGATCCATTACCGCAATATTGTTCAACACACCAGGTACGGCCGAATCGGTAGCGACCACGTTTGATGGCTATCCGATGGCGCAAAAAGGCCGCGCGGGCAAGGCGCTGGGCCTGGCGATGTCTGGCTCTTCATTTGGTGGTATCTTCGCTGTCGTGATGCTGCTGCTGTTAGCGCCGGCCCTATCAAAAATTGCGCTTAAAATCCAAAGTGCTGAGTACTTTGCACTGACTCTACTTGGCATGGCATGTATCTCATCCGTCGGCTCAAAGAACCTTGGCAAAGCGTTAGCCACCGGTCTCATTGGTATCTTGATTGCAATGATAGGTATGGACCCAATGACGGGTGTGTCCCGTTTAACCTTCGGTGAGATTCAATTCCTTAATGGTATTGAGTACATCCCTATCATGATCGGCTCATTTGCGATGGCAGAGGTGTTCAAGCAGATCATCAACCGTGCGAGCCGAAACGACGGTACCACCGGTGACTCAGGTAAAGTGTCACTTGAGAGTATTAGCCTGAGAGACTTCTTTAAATACAAAGCAACCGTAATTAAATCAGCCGTCATCGGCACCTGTGTCGGTATCCTTCCGGGGACAGGCGGCTCAATTGCCTCGATTGTCAGCTATGGCGAAGCAGCTCGCTCGAGCAAAGACAAAGAGAAGTTTGGTAAAGGCGCAGAAGAAGGTGTACTGGCCCCAGAGACTGCAAACAACGCCGCAGGCGGTGGCGCAATGATTCCAACTTTGGTTCTGGGTATTCCGGGGTCACCAACAACAGCGATTATCCTCGCCGCATTGGTACTACAAGGCTTACAACCCGGTCCTCAACTGATGGCTGAGCAGCCACTGCTACTCTACTGCATCTTCTTCTCAATGCTAGTGGCCAGTATCGTTGTGTTCTTTAGTGGTCGCTTTGCAGTAAAAGCCTTTGCTGCGGTATTGAGACTGCCATACGGCTTGATTGCCCCGATGATTGTGATGTTCTCTATCATTGGCGCCTATGCAAGAACCAACGACGTATTCCAAATCTGGATCATGCTCGCGTTCGGTATCTTTGGCTACTTTGTGAAAAAGTACAAGTTCTCATCCGCGTCACTAATCTTGGGTATTGTACTAGGGAACATGATGGAAGAGAGTTTCCGCCGTCAACTACTGATTGCCAACGGCGACATCACCTCCTTCTTCACCCGCCCAATCACTTTGACCATCTTTATCGCAGTACTGGCTGTCGTCTTCTGGCCAATGATTGGCAACAAGATTGCTAAGATGAAGAAACAAAAAGAGGCTGTAGCTTAACTTACTAATAATCAATAACTAAATAGAGCCGCTACCACCGAGGTAGCGGTTTTTTTCATCCGAGGACACACACCTTGTCTTTATTTGAGTTTATTTGAGGACATACACTAAGTAATTAGAGGACATATACCGAATTATCGACAAGTCAAAAGTCTGGACAGTGCTTTTGAGCTCGAGATTCGAGAAGCCAAAAGTATCGATTTCTAACGGGACACACACCAAACAGCAGTTTCGAGCACAAGCATCAAAAATACTAAAGTATGGTATTAGCATTGTTTTTCTATTTTTGAATACTCACTCGCAAGTTTAACCCAGATCCACTGTTAAACTTTCTCCCATATCTCGTTGAGGAACCATCTATGACTACAGCTAGAAAACAACTGATCTCGACTGATGTAACCTCCTATTATCACTGCGTATCCCGCTGTGTTCGACGCAGCTTTTTATGTGGAAAAGACCCTCACAACCAAATCAGCTACGAACATCGTAGACAGTGGATAAGACAAAAAATCCAATTACTCGCGAGTGTTTACTGTATAGACATCTGTGCGTTCGCAATCATGAGCAATCACTATCATCTAGTGGTGAATATCAATAAAGAACGCGCTTTAAATCTGAGTCATCATGATGTGGTCGAACGTTGGAGATATCTGCACAAACTTCCAGCAATCATCAAGCGCTGGCAAGCCAACCAACTTGAAAGTGGGTTAGAAGAAACTAAGGCTCTAAAACTGATAGAAACTTGGCGACATAGGTTATGGTGTTTGAGTTGGTTTATGAAAGAACTCAATTACGATATCGCATGTAAGGCCAACCGTGAGGACAATTGCACCGGCCACTTTTGGGAAAGTCGGTTCAAAAGCCAAGCTTTACTCGACGAAAAAGCCCTGGCTGCAGCAATGGCTTACGTAGATTTAAATCCTGTTAGAGCGGGGACGGCTGAAACACCAGAGACGTCCGAGTTTACATCAATAAAAGCAAGAGTCGACGCACTATCTGAAATGCAACTTACCGCCTCTTTCCTTCACCCATTTGTTGGATATACCCGCAATCAAACATCTAGTGGTATACCTTTTCGGCTAATCGATTACATTGAACTTGTTGACTGGAGCGCACGTCGGTTTCGAGAGGGTAAAGCCTCTCTTGATAGTACAAAACCTTTGATTTTGGACAGACTCAATTTTGACCAGCGTTGTTGGCTCAAAATCTGTACCCAATTCGAGATCAAACGTTCAACTGCTGTTGGTTCAAGGTTGCTGGCTAACAAAGCCAAGTCTATTTTCAACAAGAAGAAGCTGCACCTCTTCCAGTTAGCCTAAACGCATTTCTTCAACAATATACCGTCATATTGGATTTTTTGAATTGAGTCAGACTGCTCCCATCCACCTTTTGTCGATTTTAAGCTCACCTAAGATAGTGCCGAGGTTGGTTGCAGTTATCTTGTGCTTATTGCTTAGTTTCTGATTACGTTCGTATCCTCTCGGGTTGGCAAAAAAGCTAACACCTCTATGCTGTTGTTCTCGTATGTGACCGTTCCTCTTCATGTCCAAATTCTTGAATCAGTCTTAAGCCACTTCTCTGAAAACCAAGCCTCAGTAACGCAGTAACGTGCCTGTCCTTATAAGAAACTTTATTAAGAAACTCTTTCATTGAAGAACTGCAAATACCCCGATTTAGTGTGTGTCCTTGTTTAGGGGTTTTGTTCATTTTGTCCATAGTGTGTTTTTATTTCTTGGGCGGGCGTTTGTGTTGTCGCAAATCTGATTGAGGGATTGCTCGACTATAGAGGCAACTCCATGAACAATGAGGGATTGCTATGACCCAACCAACCACACTACCCTGCGTTTTAATGCGAGGCGGCACCTCGCGTGGCCCTTACTTCCTTGCCTCAGACTTACCTGAAAACCGAGAGCAAATAGCTGATGTACTGATGAAAGCCATGGGCTCTGGCCATGAGTTGCAGGTTGAAGGCCTCGGGGGTGGTAACAGCTTGACCAGCAAAACCGCGATTGTGGGCTCTTCAGATTCCCCTGAAGCGGATGTTGATTACCTATTCGCCCAAGTCGGAATCGAAAAGCAAAATGTGGATTTCTCGCCCAATTGCGGAAATATTCTCTCAGGTGTCGGGCCATTTGCGATTGAAAAAGGACTGGTCAAAGTCCAGGGCAATAAAACCCTAGTTCGGATCCGTAACCTTAATACCAACAAAATTATTCACGCTAATATCGACACACCAAACAACCAAGTCAATTACCACGGTGACACCTACATCAGTGGTGTAAACAGTCCAGGTGCCCCAATTGAGCTGAGTTTCCTTGATGTTGAAGGGGCGAAAACAGGCAAACTATTTCCCACCGGAAACACCGTAGATAGGGTCGGTGAGTTTCGCATCAGTTGCGTCGATGCGGCAATTCCGGTCATGATTGTCGAAGCCTCTCAGTTTGGTAAAAGCGGTTACGAGTCACCTGCTGAGCTGGATGCCGATAGTGAGTTTACCTGCCGACTTGAGGCTCTGCGCCGCCAGGCCGGTGAGATGATGGGGCTTGGTGATGTATCTGATAAAGTCATCCCAAAACCGGTACTGATTGCAAAACCACAAACTGAGCAAGGCACTATTTGTGCCCGCTATTATGTACCAAACCGGTGTCATAAAGCCATTGCTGTCACAGGCAGCATTGCGATCACCATGTCGCTGTGCTTTGAGGGCACGGTGAGCTCTGAGATGCTTCAGTTAAAGGATCAGCTGGTCAATAACTGTATTGAACACCCTTCGGGTTTTATCGACCTGAAGGTTGCACGTGAGCAGGGTAAGGTGTCTTCTATTTCATTGATCAGAACGGCGAAAAAGATCTTCGAGGGTGAACTCAATCTCTAGCTACCCATTCGCCTGACCAAAAGCACCTAAGCAAAAGAGGAGCTACTTGGCTCCTCTTTTCTTCGCTTCAAATCAAGCTTAATTGTCTGCCGATTCCGGCATGTTTCTCACCACCGCTGAGCGGAACGTACGCTGCGGACGACCGACTTTACCATGCTTAATATCAGCCGACAGCTGACCAATGTTTGCCGCATATTCTAAGTAGCGCCTCGCTGTTGTGCGGCTGATCGAGGTCTTCTCACTGATCACATCAGCGGTATACTCCTCACCCTCCTCAAACACAGCTAGGACCTTTTGTAAGGTGATCACATCAATACCCTTAGGGTGGTTAATCACACTGTCAGAGTTGAGGTGGGTATTGTAGATTTTCTTTACAAACGCTTGGTTTATATTCTCATTCTTCTCAATATGGACACTGCGACTAAACTCAAAGTAGCGCTCTAGTGAATCGGTAATCTGCTCAAGAGAAAACGGCTTAAGCAGGTAATCAAAGGCACCATAGCGAATAGCTGTCACCGCCGTCTCAGACTCACTAGCAGCGGTCACAAAGATCACATCAACTGGATTGTCCTTAGCACGCAAACTCTTGATTAGGTTGAGCCCTGTGCCATCTGGAAGGAAATTGTCTAAGATAAGCAAAGTTGGTTTTAAGTGATTAATCATCATCCTTGCATCGGCAATTGTCGGGGCAATCCCAACCACCTCATAGGGATAGAGCTTTGAGATGTGCTCTGACAACAGACTCGACATCTCCTTGATGTCTTCCACGATGAGAACCTTTACTTTAAACATATAACAATCTCATTCCATTCAAATCATTATTCGATTTAAGGTTACTACAATAACTCGTACGTAACATTGAGCGCTCTCGCAATTAATTCAATTTAGTCAAATCCTCGAGAACCTGCTGTCCTTAATATTTTTGTTTATTAACACCAGTTAACTACTTTAGTACCTCGATATCATGAGCTATCGGTCAAAGATTCAAAACTTGCAGTCAAATAAAATAACCAACATACCGCCGATAGAGAGAATAACCACATGATAGTTATCAATATTTCTGATGAGACCGTCACCGACACGGCAAGAAACAATTGGCTAAAGTATTGGCAGCATTTTTCCGATGAGGAGTACCACTTTTGCTCAGAGGCGAACTGCACTGCCAAGCATCAACATGGCGTTTTGGTCAAGCGAAAACTACCAGATAATCAAAACCGTCTCCTTGTTGTCCCGTTATGTAAAGAGCACAGCTACGGCTTCAGGAGCCAGCTTGAGTTGGACGAGCGAGTTCCCGTCGTGCATGCAGATATGAGTTTGTAGGGATCTTGGGACAAGAGCAATAAAGTCTTTTATTGCTCTTATTTTACTTAGATAATTTCTTGAGAAAACGTCAATACTGTAGAGCCATTCACTCTAACGTTATTTGTTGCCAACATTTCTATCTGTTCTGACTGCCAAACATCTGAACAATAGGCCATTATATGAACTCTATCGCCACGCTGAATAAAGTTGTCCTCTCCCCAAGCAGAATAACTCGGTGCGCCTGTATACAGCAATAACTCATCCGGCATTCCAGATTTTTCAAACTCTGGTAGGATTTGCTCATATATTCCCTCATCTTGCTGGTTATTTATTTTATTTACCACCCATCTGATCAATTCGACATTAAATAACTTAGTATTCGCACAGCTTGCAATTGGTGTTGCGCAGTGTATTTTACCATTTCGCTCGATATATGAAACTATATTTATATTTTCAGCGCAGTTTTCATCAATAAAGGAGGACTCTTTCCACCATGAATGGTTGATTCCCTTGGATCTACTTCCCCATGCTTTGCGATCACTGATCTTAGTTGCCCCTTCGAGTGTGCGAATGGTGTAGTCATTGCCAATTGTCATAGCTTGCGGCACGAGATCAACCACTCGTCCCCGTTCATAGATCACTTTACAGCGCACGACAAACTCTGGCTCGATATCAACATCACTGCCCTCTGACGGGTAAATCGCCACACGCTCTGACGTTAATGTTTCAGCGTCTTGTTGATGAATAACAAAAATCCCATTTGGCAACGGATGCTCTTCTATGTTTTCCGCTCCACTCGCATGGCCATAATAGTTACCAATAATTCCAATACAGATAGGTTTAGTCATAAGATTCCTTAAGTAAAAAGTCCCGCCAATGGCAAGCACTGTGTGAGCAAGATGACAGCTGACCACGAGCCTCTTATGGTTGAGACTTTAGTGGACATTTGGTTGTTGGCTATCGTTATCTTGTTGGGAGAAATTTGACTGAGTACATAGGTTAAGCTGCGCCAACAGCCAGGTTGCCGCGAGGAGATCTGCGCTGCCTCCTGGGCTTAGGTTGCGTTCAACCAATGTCTTATCAAAATTGATGATGTACTTCCTAACATACAGGCCATCAAATTTTACCCGCCCAAGTAGGCGTTTAGATTCAGCTTGGACATAGCGTAACCCAGCGATACCGCCTCGATTCACCAAGTTGGTATCGCTGTTGTTTGCCATGATCGAAAATAGGGTTTTTGACATCGCTTGCTCCTCTGAGAAATTTCGCTGTATGCAATGCTCATAGATAGGCAAACCATGCTCAAAAATGGTCGGATAGCCAAGCGCTGCCTCTCCGCGGATCCCAGTCATCCCATAGCGCTGAAACAGGCGCTCCCCCGCTGTTTTTGGTGGCGAGATGCTCGCTTCAAGGTCATCAGTCACTAAATCTTGACAGCACTCGATGATAACCTTGCGAATATTGTCACTGCTAAAGGCTTGGTGATTACCACTGAGCCAGCCGACAGCACCACAAATTAGACCCAAGGTGAAGATCATGCCTTTGTGTGTATTCACGCCTGATGTGGCAGAAAACATCGCCCGCTCCGCCTCTAGGCCCACGTTGCGAAGATGGGGCAGAAGATCCTTTTGAGGGAATTTGGAGACTTCAATACCGGCACAGACAAAACTTTTCATAAATGGCCGCAAGGCATTTGAGCTTTTGACAAAAGTATTAATGTCCATGTCCTTGTGGGCACCGGGTGAGGCACAATCGACCAACCCCGGTTTGGGGGTCAAATGCGCCTCAAGCATCATTGCATGATACGCAAGGTTTCCTACCAGCTCAGTAATATTCAGTCTCATCTGCCCGTTGGGTAGAGACTGATAGAGACTGCAATCATCGAGCAGCCATCGAATCGAATTAGACGCTATCATTTATCATCTCGCACATTTTGTCTTTGAGTTGATCAAGGTGATGAGCGCGACTGCGTGCACATACCTTGGCTTCGGCATCACACAGTAAACATTTGCGCCTTGCTAATCCCAAGATCTCACGTGATAGGCCCCTCCCTTGGTTATCCAGTACATCGATATCAAATAGGCGGCCTAAAGGGTGTGTGTCCTCGATAGTGACCATCGCTTCTTTTAGTGAACGCGCACTCTCTACGCCAACACAAGCCAGCAATTCAAAGCCCGTATCCAGTTCAAATCGCTGCACTTTATGTAGAGAAAAATCATGGGACTGGCACGTCTCCAAGATGGCTAGGCAACCTTGGTCGAACGCTTGCTGAGAGATACGATTGCGTTTCACCTCCACCATCATATTTATGGTGAAACTGACTAAGGGTAGCGAGTACGATTCGAGCCACGCGTTCTGGCGCGCAACGCGCGCCTCTCGGCTATTGAGTACTTGCTCCAGTGTCACTTTTGGCCCGCTATACAAATGCTACTCCTTGACTTGCTTGATCACATCAATCACTGAGCCGTCGCGATAACGTACATAAGCCACCACATTATCGTGATACTCAATCGCCTTGGGTTTGCCCGTCATCAATTCAGCGCGTTGCAATAACGCCTCGATATCCACCACGTCGATACCAGCCTCCACCAAACGCAAACGCACATCTTCACGAAACGGATTCACTGCAATGCCGTGATCAGTCACCAGCACATCAATCAGTGAGCCAGGCGTCACAACATTTAACACCGATTCGACCACTGTCGGAATTCGACCACGAACGAGCGGGGCAACCACCACAGTAAGATTGGCAGAAGACGCCGCATCGCTATGGCCACCAGAGGCGCCTCGAATAACCCCATCCGAGCCGGTGATGACATTGACGTTAAACTGAGTATCAATTTCTAATGCGCTAAGAATAACCACATCGAGCCGCTCCACCGCAGCCCCCTTAGATGATGGGTTGGCATATTGATTAGCAGAGATCTCAAGGTGATTAGGATTACGCGACAACGAGTTGGCTGCATCTGCGTCAAAGGATTGCACATCTAATAACTTAGTGATCAACCCCTTCTCATGCATATCCACCATGGTGGAGGTGATCCCGCCTAGCGCAAAACTTGCCGTAACATTGTTTTTGACCATCTTGCTCTCAAGGAAACGGGTCACGGCTAAAGAGGCACCACCAGAGCCGGTTTGCATGGAAAATCCGTCATAGAAATAGCCCGACTTTTCAATCATATCGGCCGCTTTTCTCGCAATCAGTAACTCGCGGGGATTTTTGGTCATACGTGTCGCGTCCCCGCCAATTTTTGACGGATCACCGACCTCTGTTACTTGTACAACGGCATCAACACAATCTTGTGCAATTGACGCAGGCGAGTTGGGATAGGCCACCAGCTCTTCTGTCAGCACTATGACATAGCCGGCATGCTCTGCATCGACTTTGGCATAGCCGAGTGAGCCACAGCGCGAGCGCCCTGTGGTCGCGTTCGCATTACCAAACTCATCACATGTCGGCACACCAACAAACGCCAGATCGATTTTTAGCTCGCCCGTTTCAAGCAAGTGAACTCGACCGCCATGAGAGTGGATCTGCACCGGCTCAGACATGAGTCCGCGCGAGATTGCCTCCGCCAATTCGCCACGCAGACCAGAGGTATAGATCTTGCTCACAACGCCAGTTTGAATGTGCCCAACCATGGGTGAGTGGATCGCAGCCAGCGAGCTTGAGGCTAAGGTGAGGTTTTTAAAACCCATTTTGGCAATCACCTCCATCACCATATTGATGGCCTTATCTCCACCGCGAAATGAGTGGTGAAAAGAGATGGTCATACCGTCTTGAAGACCAGAGGCTTTAATGGCTTGTTCTAGCGTATCGTAAACTTTACGACTCGCCTTTAAATCCGGCCGGAGTAAGTACTTAGTCAGCTCATGCGCATCAACAAATGGTCGCATATTCGGATGCTCGCCACTTAGGATAGAGACTTCTCGGTTTAGTGCATTAGTTAGTTTTGTCATAATGGTCCCTACTCCTTGATTCCCGTTTCGGCGCGCTTCAGCGTCCATTTTGCCCGCTCAATAATCGGGCCATCGACCATTTTTCCGTTAAGTGATGCCACGCCAGAGCCTTGGGCTTCTGCTTCCTCAGCAGCTTCAATCACGGCTAATGCATGATCGACCTCCTTCTGAGATGGTGCAAAGACATTGTGTAACATTTCAATTTGACGCGGGTTGATCAACGACTTGCCATCAAAGCCCAACGATTTAATCAGTTCCGCCTCGTTAAGGAACCCCGTTTCGTTGTTTGCATCCGAGTACACCGTATCAAACGCCATGATCCCAGCCGCCCTCGCCGCTTGCAAAATCGAGCAACGCGCAAACAGCAACTCGGTCCCATCCGGTGTGCGTTGGGTACGCAAGTCGCGGACATAATCTTCTGCGCCCAACGCAATACCAATCAACCTTTTCGAGGCCGTCGCTATCTCAACCGCATTATTGATCCCCATTGCCGACTCGATAGCCGCAAGCATCTTGGTACTGCCAGGCTCGATACCGAACTCCTGCTCAGCCTCGCCTATCAAGGCATCCATCTCCATCACATCATTGGCGGTATCCGTTTTTGCCAACCGCACCGCATTCACGCCCGCTTTGACCACCGCCTTAACATCATCTCGGCCATACTTGCTGTCGAGGCCATTAACGCGAACTATGGTCTCAATATCTTCATAGAAAGGGTGTTGCAGTGCGTTGTACACCAGCATGCGCGCCGTATCTTTCTCGCGGATCGATACCGAGTCTTCAAGATCAAACATGATCGCATCTGGGGTATAGATAAAAGAGTTGCTCAACATGGCAGCATTAGAGCCGGGAACGAACAACATACTACGACGTAACTTAGTCATTATAGGCTCCCCCAGATCATGTCTTCTGTTTTCGCGGCGCGCATAACCGCAGCCTGAACGCGAGCCCGAATAACGCAATCTAGGGCTCCTTTATCATTGACTACCACGTACGCGGATTGAACACCCAACTCATCAACCGTTTGCGTCACAACCTGACGGATCAGGTGATCAAACTGCTTCTCGACGGAGCTGGTAATTTCGATTTCTAGAACATTGTCGTCTGAGGGCATAACCTCAACCAATAGGTCACTGGACTCCAAGGTTCCAGCATAAGCTCGCTGGATAATTATCATGTATCGTCCTCATGAATCTCGCTTTAGATAAAACAAAAATGATTCGAGGTGGCAAAGATGAGCATTGCCAAGTCGTTTGAGTTAATTGTCGCGAAAGCAAGATGTGAGATTGGCGATAGCAATCAAGTTTCTATTCAGGCTAAAAAATATTAATGGTTTTAATGGTTAAAAAGCAAAGAGAAGTGAGAATGGTTGTCTGATAGTGAATCTTCACTTGTCACGCGGGCTGACGGCCAAATGAAGCAGAGCTTAAATAGACATTAAGTAATTGAATTCAATGTATAGCCTAAGCTCAACATTGCCAAGTGATCGGTATTAACGTCACGCTTGACGTTAAGATAAAGACTGGAAATCCTAAAAACACTATGAGTGGCGATACAATTCCATCGCCACTCAATTGATAACCGTAACCCCGCTAGGGGATTGAAACTAAACTAGTTGCCTACTGCAATAGGTACGCCAAGCGCACGCAAATCGGTCTCACCAACAATCGTTTGTGGCACTGCGCCTTTTGAGCGACTGTAAAGCACTTGCTCGTTATCAAGCCTCTGCTTCTCTAAAATCTCAGGGGTCAGGGACTTGGTTAGCTCAAGGTTGGCCTCCGCCAGCAGTTTCAGGGCCGTTGCATCGGCCTGTGCTCGCAACTCGATCGCCTCTGCTTCACCTTGTGCTTTGGCAATTTGTGCGGCTTTCTCTGCATTGGCCACCTCGGTTAGGCGATAGGCCTCGGCATCTGCCTCTTCACGCTTTTGGTTGGCGACACCAATTGCATTTTGACGCTTGATTTCCGCTTCTGTTGCGGCAATTCGCTCTTGCGACTTTTTCTGCTCTTCGGCTTGAATACGCATTTGCGTATCGAGGATCTGCTGCGCGATTCGGGTATCAAACTCGATGTCTTGGATGAGAACTTCTTGGATATCAATCCCCGTATCATCCAATGCCGTAATCAGTCGATTGCGTGTGTTTTCCTGCATGGTGGTGACATTGTCTGATTGAGCAAGGCCGCGACTGTCTTTGATCTTACGGCCTTCATCACGAACGATTGAGCGCAGTTGCTGGCGCATCGTTTTATCGATGTACTCTTCCGAGGTACCATAGTTCTGCTTTATATATGGCGTTCGGTGCGCATCGATACGATAAAGGACAGTCACGTTTCCGGTTGAGTTAAAACGGTCTTGTGTGGGAATGTTTAGGCCATTGACCTCATAGCGTGCATTTCGCGTGTCGTACGTATCAAAATTTGAAAACGGGTTAACTGGGAAGTAAATCCCTTCCCCATAGTGACTAGTGTTCACCGTACCAAACGTGGTTTCTACCTTTGCTGTACCCGCATCGACAATCACAAACGTGCGGTTAATCGCAAATAACGCAATCGCAGCAACTGCTACAACTTTGACATTCACTTTCTTAACATCAAACTTCATTTATTTACCCTAACTCTATATATGAATATAATCTGGATATTTTACCACATGACACAACAATTGTATTGCAGGCAAGACAATGGGCGGAATGTTATGCTATTCGAGAGTGCCAATCTGATTAATATGACTCGGAGCTAAGGTGAGACCAACGAAGGGTATTGATAAGCGCTTATCAAAGCATTTTTTGATATATTTATATAGGAAACATTTGTTTCAATAACAATTTTAGTCAATGGTGAAATTAGGAATAGGAGCCGGAGATGAGTATTATCCAGACTAAGCGCTATCACCGGCTCCCGATTATATATTAGTTTACTTGCTCTTCCTGTTTCCAAACACGCACGTACTTCACTTCCATGGTGGTAGGTAGGCCAGCCTCTTCAGCTGTCACATTTTTAGGGTAGAACTGGTTACAATCCCAACGAGTGAAGGTCTCACCGCGCATACCCATTGACAGTGCCACATTCATCTCTTTATGCCAGTAAAGGTTCTTCTTCTTACCGACTTCTTCACCATCAACATACCAAGTGATCTCTTCTGGCGTTACGTTAACCGCATAGATATGGAAATCCTCACGCGGGTCGAAACCCAAGTTGTGTAGGTTCTGGTGCGTTTCTGGGTTTGGCTTAGGTCTTACCCACTGTGGCTTACCATCTTTTACGATAATGTTGTGTAGGTTGTGGTCACTGTGAGTCGCATCTTTTTCATCTTGTTGCAACTCAACCACATCGATCTCAGCGTACTGGATATCTCCCTCATTTTTCAGCGCGGTATCAATATTACTGTAGATCCAAAATGCAGGTGAAACGCCTGGGTGTAGATGCGCGCCCTTCATTTTCGCTTCATAGTAACCATAAGTACCACTTGCTTTAGACTTCACCATGCCCGACTTGAAGAATAGTGGGAAGTCGTAAATGGTCTTCTCGTTACAACCATCTTCAAACTTGCGTAGATGCTCCTCATAAGAAGCGGTCAGTTTTAGTGTACCATCTTCAACAATGGCGTTCTTCTTGTCCCAAGTCCAAATTTGGAAAGGGTTAGGTTGGAAGTCCCACTTACGAGTATCTTCGAACTCAAACTCGTCTGAGCGATCTTCTTGAAGCACCCACTTTTCACCTGCTTTTGCGGTATGAGGCTGAACTTGTTCCTTAGCAACCGCTGCATTTGCAACTACACATGATGCACCAATTAACACGGCGATCAAATTCTTTCTACAAAATAGACTACTGGTCATTTCCCTTTCCATCTCCATTTTCATGGTTAATAACTTAGAAAAACTCAGAGTAATACAATCCCTCTGGCCTATTTCTAATAACCCAGTTCAATTCACCTAATATCTTAGATATTAAGTACGGTACTATTGTTTTCAATTAAATACTCATCTCGAGTGATATAAAGCTTAACACTCTAAATAAGTTTTTTTGTGATCCAGATCTTTACGTGTGTTTTAGCAACAAAGGTCCCAGTATATGGAATATTTTATTAACAGTTGTGACATTTAGATACATATGGAAATTAATTGAAAACCCAATAAAACAAGGCCTTAGCAGTAGCCGCTATAAACCACTATAAATCAATGACATAAGATAGAATATGAAAGATAGGAACTGCTAACTTATCAACTAAGTCAGGTGTATCCCACTTCGGAACGACCATGAGTTGTCCATCTTTTGTAATACATGATCATCGCCTAAAATTAGCAATATGCCTTCTCAATTAACATCTAAAACCAGTACTTATGAGCTAAACTTTTATTCAACCAGCCATAAAATTGCAGATTAAACAAGTAGAGAAACAATATCCATAGCGAGCTTATAGTGTAAAAAGTCGTTTAATTTTGACGTTGCCGATACTTATTTAAATATTGTAAATGTGTGAGCTGTAGGCAGTAATCTAGGTCAATTTTAAGTTATTTTGCTATCTCGCTCATATTATCCATCTTGATAAAAAAGTGATGACCTATAGAAAAATAACGAATCTTAATTCTTG
This sequence comes from Vibrio sabulosilitoris, assembly GCF_055391395.1. Taxonomy (NCBI): domain Bacteria; kingdom Pseudomonadati; phylum Pseudomonadota; class Gammaproteobacteria; order Vibrionales; family Vibrionaceae; genus Vibrio; species Vibrio sabulosilitoris. The sequence goes on along the minus strand of NZ_AP029600.1, from coordinate 639,275 downwards.
CTATACGTGATGATTAGATCAATATCACCTGTCAAGAATTCTGAGCATATAGTACGTTATCAATAAACGACAGTGTAAAGCTTCCCTCTCGAGAGTTTTGTCCTTTCAGAAGCTTCAACCAAAACGCAACCTAGCCTCCTGCTCTTCTAACTTTCGTGGGTTTAGATGTCAACAAGCGTTGAGATTGCATATTATCTCAACACTTTTCGTGTCGAAACTAAGCAGACTCTTATACTAAATCCAACTTATTTTTCAATCTGTATAGACCTTCCACAAAGTAGTAGTCACCGTAAATCAACGAGCAATCAATACCGAGTCCTTTAGGATAGTTGAAAGTACCTCCAACCAAAATACCTTGATTGGTTTTGTCCCCATATGTCCCATAGTGGTGGTACAGGCTTTGTAGAATGTTATTTGCCGCAGTGAGATAACGCTGGCGTGACTCTTCGGTTGGTGCCAAATCCGATAGCAATACTAGGCCGCTAGCAGCACACGCCCCTGCGGAGGTGTCTCTTGGTGTATTCGACTCAATCGGCGCTCTAAAATCCCAATAGGGAACCGAGTCTTCATCAAGATTTGCGATAAAGAAATCGGCTGTTTTCATTGCTGCCTCAAGATAGCGTGGCTCTTTAGTGTATTGGTAGCTTAACGCAAAACCGTGCACCGCCCATGAAACGCCTCGGCTCCATGCAGAGCTCTCATTGTAGCCTTGACCACCGTGATACTGTTTTACCTTACCCGATAAGTAATCAAACTCAACCATATGTCTCACTGAACCATCTTGACGAATAAACTCTTTCAATACGGTATCGGCGTGCGCCATTGCGATTAGCTTGAATCGAGGTGCATCCAACTGCTCTGCTGCCCAATACAGAATTGGTAAGTTCATCATGCTGTCAATAATACTCAGCCCTTTCGGGTCTGCATTGTTGACATCATTTTTGTTCCAAGCGGTTAGAAAACGGCCGTTGATATTGAACCGACTCGCAAGATGACTGGCCGCCCTCAAAGCGCGAGTTCTCGATTGTTCATTGCCCAACAACTCATATTGCTTGATCGAAGTTAGCTGCCACATAAAACCGACATCATGATGAATGTTTACAAACTCATCTAACGCCTCGTCCATTGTCTCTTCACGCGCCATAGCGATCTCTTTAAACAGAGCATAGTCTTCTTTCTCATGCAGCAACCATAACAGACCCGGCCAGAAACCGACTACCCAGCCCCAAAGCCTATCGCTATCAGCGTAAATACCATTTGATGTCATTGTAGGAAAACTGGCTGAGATGTCCTCACTTGTGAATTTCACCTTCTCAAATGTATCGGCCCAAGCTTGCTCAACCCATACCATTTTATCTTTCATTACATACCCTTAAAAGTTAATCAAACGACCACGAGCCCTGAATAAACAGCACCTAATCCAGCAACAAGACACAGGCTGAGTGAAATATTACGCACCCATTTGGCAGAGATCCGCGGCAACGCATAGAGTGCTAACTTGTGGCCCAGATAGCCCGCTGGTATCAACGGCAGCGCCAACATCACATGTCTAATACTCATATAACCAATCGGGATCTGAATCAGCAGAGACAAAGCAGAACTCATCAAGAAAAACCCAGCTAAGTTTGCACGAATCTTATTTACCGCCTGATGTTGAAGGAGCAGTGCCATCGGTGGACCACCGATACCTGAACTTGTCCCTAGGAAGCCAGAAAAGAAGCCTGCCAACATTAATCGCTTCGTAGTTACCTCTAATTTTATGGGTAACAAACTTGCACATACAGCGATGAGGACGGTCGAGCCCAGTAATACTGAGAGTTGGCCCACATCGATAAAGTATAGGATTGCCGCCCCAACACAGCTGCCTGGTAGCAAACCTATCGTACTTTTTTGTAGACCTTTTAGTGATATCTGTTTGCGATATTTTTAGGTGTTAATTGAAGCGATAAAGAAGCCGACAATGATGATTGGTCCCGGTATATAGTCTGGTGATATGTACAGCAATAGTGGTGAGGCAACGATTGCCATACCAAAGCCAGTAGCCGTTTGAATAAATGCTCCTATGAATATCAGAGACATAGCTAGTAGGACTGTAATATCTATCAAATTATCATACCTTGTGTTTATGTGGCCCACCCTTTTCTCGCCAGAACAATACACCTGAAGAAAACGGCACGTCAAATTAAATAAACCATCGTTTCACTAAAGATGGTATTGTATTGATGTATGACAATTTGTCGATGGATTTTTGCGGCAATCCTCCAGTTCGTTCTCAGCGCTAGTTCACCGACAATCTGATGAAGAAGCGACGAGTTTTTTGGATCAACAAAGCGCAAACTTTGACCAAGATGATTGAGCTTTTAGAATGTTTCGCTCTTGAGTGAGCATGAGGCTTCCGCTTCGGTTACAAGATTAGAGATCAGGTAGAAGCTTAAATTTTAGATATGACAAAACACGCAATTAAGCGCTGGTTTCTAGTTGAGGGCTTTTTACTTTAGAAGGACTTGGAGCGTGCAGCGGGAATCGAACCCGCATCATCAGCTTGGAAGCATTACACCCTCTCAAATTTTTATAGTCGAAAAAATGCAATATAGCTATATTTCAATACTTTACATACCATAAATCCATGAGATCCAATCCCATTTTTCAACATTTTTGACCAGTTTCAAAACTTTTGAGCCTCAAAAGATGTACATTTATTGTACAAACCCTGACTTAAACGAGCGTTTGAAATGTCGCATGTTTTATCAAATCGTTCAAAAAATCGATTAGAATTTTCTATTCATAGAGCTGCCATGCCGGCCTTTTCTTTCATACTCGGAAATTTTGGGTCGATAAAACTGCCATGACGAAACTATCTTTGGACGAAATTAGTGTCGGTCTCACGCTTCAGGCTTTGCACATCTCAAGCAACAAAATCGCCATCATTTCTGGCTTTGAATCCTTTTGTTTCTCACTAGCAACACTCAAACTTACCGACTGTGACGTTATTGTTCACGACGAAATGAGTGATATTGATATTGAGAAGCGAGCATGGTTAGCCGTACTTAGATCAGTCCTATCGTCAATCGATAGTAAATCAGCAGAAGATTTACGCCGTGCATTGAATCAGCATGCTCCGAAAAGCATCATAAAATCCATATTCCACAAAAATAAACTCAGCCAAACGAAGCTGTCTAGTATAACTCATTCCTCAAGAAGCTCGCTCGCCCAACAAAATGCCAAAGCACAAACCGAAGATACACCACCCAAAGAAGAACCCTCGATTTTTGAGCAGTTGTTAAAGGAGAAGACACGAGATGATTGAAGGCGTAAGAGAGCGATTTAGACAAAAGAATATTGATCAGTTTCTAAAGCAGCTATTCCCATTCAGTGAAAGTCAAAATGCCCTCATCGCGACCGAAGTCATTCGGCTTTGCACAATCATGCGACAAGAGTATAAAGATGAATTTTCTGAAATACCATTTCTTGTTTCTGAGGCCAAAAAAATTCAACAACCCTCAACAACAAACTTACGAGACGTGGTCATTTCAATTACAAATCGTAAGGAGCTAGGCGTCCACTATCTTCCCGCCTTCTTATCGTCCAATCTTTTGCTGACCTCTTATGATCATCACAAATTCGACCAATATAAAGCGCTAACTTTTTGTCAGTGGCGCGCCTTTCGTTTATTGGTACACATCAACCGAAGATCAAAGCCATCTGCGACCAGGGCGACCGCATGAGTGTCTAGTTTTTCACCGCCAGATTAAAACCAGCACTTAATACCGCCTCTAGCATGGCTGTATTCATCATGCATCGCTTTTGTTTCCCAACAATGCTCAACTTGGTTGGCTCTGCACGGAGCATATTCAAGCTCATATGGCGTAAGCAAGACAGATTCTCTGCGCCGTTCTCTTTGTATATCTGACACGCGTCTTCATTCATACTCACATCAAGCACCCAATGCATTGACTCTATACCCCAATGTTCTCTGACTGCTGTCGCTGCTTGCTCGGCGCTAAGCTCTTTGGAGCTGATGTAGTAACGATACTCTAGGCCTATTGCTTTTCCTTTCTCAAAGCGGAAGTTTTCAACCATAACAATGCTCTTCAAGCCTTTCCAACGAGAGAAGTTACCTTCAAGTTTGGCACTGTCAAATACATAGCATTGGCGAGACTCTATACGCCCATGCCCGTCTTCAAGCACAATGTCTTCTGCCACATTTGCTCGCTCAGTGGAGAACGCTTTTTCTATCGCTTGTCGAAGTTTTCCTTGGTTACACTTCACTGCAAGCAAGTAGTCGCCTCCTTGTTCTACAATGACTTTGGCTATCTTGGTTTGACAGGCCATTGCATCAATGGTGACGAGAGCCCCCTTGATATCGAGCATCTTTATCAGCTCTGGGATTGCCGTTATTTCATTGCTTTTTTGCTCGGTTTTTAGCTGTCCCAATACGAGCTTATTTGATGAGGCATAGGCGCTGATCATGTGAATAGTGCTTGCTCTGTCTTCGCGATTGTAGGAGCCGCGAAGCGTTTTGCCATCTATCGCAACGACTTGGCCGTCGGTGAGTGTATGTATCGACGATATCCAGCTAACAAAGCACTTATGGAATTGCTCGGGCTCTATCGTAGATATTATGCGGGCAATCGTGTCATCGGCAGGAATACCATTCAAAAAGAGGTCATTGCGTTTAAACCAATCGTGGTGTCCGAGAATGTACTCACGAATATCAAACCAGCCCTTTGCACCGGCAATCACGGCACATAGCGAGCCAAAAAGAACTTCAAACAAGCAGTAAGTTACCTTTGCTCCTTGGCGTTGGTCGGTCATCGTTTGGAAATGTTCTTTGAAGTGGTCAATGTGCATCGTATGCTCCCTAAAAAGGGAGTATATGATCACAGGTAGATGTGATCGTCAAATCGATCGTTATTTTGATTATAAAACGTTCACGATCTCACCCTGCATCTGCGACGACGTGAGATTATTTGCCAATGGTCAACGAGAAACGATGGCAGCTTACCTGCCAGATATTGAACAGCTCGGTTTTATCCAACTTGTAAACGCTTTTAAAACTCTTGTAGACGAAGAAAATGAAGATCGTCCCCCAAGTCCAGTTGTGAACAAACTCAATCACTATCGCCGACCCTATGAATCGACTTTGAACTATTCAGACGGCTACACTCGTAATGTTACTAGCGGTGAATTCAAGAAAAGTGGGCACCTAGAACAAGGTGAGCTCAAAACACTTGATGACGAGGGGCACGAGGTATTATTTGAACTAAAACAATTCGATGAAGCCCCTCGGGCAACTAACAATAGTTGGCAGAAAGAAGATCACCACAATGAAAGCTGTCGCACCACCAGCATAGTCAGCAGCTATGGCCGAATTCGCAATAGCTATGCAGCCGGAGCTCTTCATGCCCGTGCTATCCAGGCTCGAATTGAAAAGCGTGACATGAGGCTAGCTTGCGATATAGACAGTGCTACTAATTATGAGATCGGTTCATTAGTTCGCTATTGCATGGAGCAGATTAGCTCCAAGACAAACACTTTAATGGCAGCCAAGCTACTTCTCATCATGCTATTTAGCGGCAGTACCTACAACCAAGCTAAAAAGCTAAAAAGTAAACGCTCCTCAAGCCGAAAGCTCATAGGCTATTGCCGAAGGCATAGACTGCCTTCTCAAAAACAGCGCGCAGAACTCCTACCTATTCTGACCAAAACCACGGATGAGTTTTGGTTGCCTTTACCAAATACAGTATGTCAGCATTTGAGTAACCTTAGGTTCAAAGGTGTAGAGGAAGCTGATTTGAAGGGTTTACTCTGTCACATTAACAAGCGACATACTACGCACCTAACTCTGAGGAGGGTTTCGTCCTACCTGAAGCAGAAGCTGTCTCATGAAAACATCGATTCGGCCATAATAGCTTTAATTGCTGGTGAACCGACTAACACCATACCTGCTGTGTTTTACCTTCAAGTTTCCAACGATTACCTACTTCATATTTACAGTCGATATTTGAACTTCCTCTCGCACCTAGCTGCATGCGCCGGAGCAAACCGGACACCTATTCCGGCATTATCCGGACAGCAATTCCGTTTTAATCCGGACACCCGTTCTGGTTTAATCCGGACGATTTTGGCCTAACTCCGGAATCACTGTCCGGTTTAGCGGAAACCCTGTCCGGATACTCCGGAATCCCTACCTTTTCTCTTTTAAATCAATGCCTCACAATCTTTGTTGTCGATTTTAATGCAGCAAGGAAGTGAGAATGCCGAAAAAGAGAACGTCTATGGACAAGATCAAAGAGGTATTGCGCCTCAGATACGAGTGTCACTTATCACTTAGAAAAATCGCTTCCTGTACTAAAGTAAGCCGATCAACGATCTCCGAGATCCTTACTCGCTTTGAGCACTATGGTGTTGGTTGGCCGTTGCCAGACAACCACTCAGAAGCTCAACTTGCTCAAGTGCTGTATCGCGACAAAACCACATGCGCCAGTAAGGTGATGCCCAACTGTAGCTATATCCACAAAGAACTACGCCGTTCTCCAATGACTAAGCAGTTGTTATGGGAAGAGTATGTCGCTGAGCATCAAGAGCGAGCCTATCGATACAGCCAGTACTGTGAGCACTATCGCCGTTGGCTTAAAAAACAAAAGCGCAGTATGCGTCAGAGCCACCTGGCCGGAGATAAGCTTTTTATCGATTACTGTGGTCCCACCATCCCAATCATCAACCCCGAGACTGGAGAAGTTCGCAACGCTCAAATCTTCGTAGCCACACTGGGCGCTTCAAATTACACGTACGTTGAGGCCTGTGAAAGCCAAAGGCTGGAGCACTGGTTAGAGGCTCATGCTAATGCCTTCGAGCACTTCGGTGGTGTACCTGCATTGCTGGTGCCAGATAACCTCAAGGCTGCCGTCACTAAAACAGATCGTTATGAGCCGAAGCTTAATGACAGTTATCGCCAGCTTGCCTACCACTATCAAACTGCAGTCATGCCTGCACGACCATACAAACCCAAAGATAAGGCCAAGGCTGAAAATGCGGTTCTTGTTGTTGAGCGCTGGATCATGATGCGGCTGCGCAATGAGCGCTTCTATACCTTCAAAGAGCTGAATCTGGCTATCAAGGAGCTTATGCAGTCACTGAATCAACGTCGAATGAAAGAGCTAGATGCAAGTCGGACTGAGCTGTTCAACACGCTTGATAAACCCGCCCTGCGGCCTCTACCGGCAGGTCGCTTCCTCTATACAGAGTTCAAGCAAGCCAAGGTGGGACCGGACTACCATATCGAATATAAGCAGCATTACTACTCCGTCCCACACCAGTTGGTTGGGCAGCATGTTCAACTAGAGGCCAGTCGTAAGCTTGTTCGGATCTACCATCAAGGTCAATGCGTGGCTCAACACCCAACAAGCACAAGGGCACGTGGCCAAAGTACCTACACAGAACATATGCCAAGTAATCACCAGTATCAGAAATGGTCACCGGAGAGGCTACAGAGTTGGGCAGAGAGGATCGGTCCCGCAACGAGAGAAGTCATTAGCTACCTGCTCCAGTCTAAAGATCATCCCGCTCAAGCCACCCGCAGCTGTCTAGGGCTGCTGAACCTATCAACTAAACATAGTGAGCAGCGTCTCGAACAAGCCTGCAAAGATGCCCTCATCGTCCACAAGCCGTACCTGCAGTTCGTCAAAAACTTACTGCAAAATCATCGGGAGGGTCGGTTGTCCACCTCACCAGAAATTACACCGGACATCCAGCACAGCAATGTTCGCGGCCCGAATAGTTATCACTAGGAGCACACCATGAACTCTATCAATGAACAACTCAAAGTCCTGCGCCTTGGCCATGCCGCAACAGCGTTGGAGCAGCAGCGAGAGCAAGCCTCCACTTACGCTGAACTGAGCTTCGAGGAGAGGCTCACCTTGCTGTTGGAAAGTGAAATACTCGGTAGGGATCAAGCTAAGATCCTCAGACTGAAACGGCAGGCAAAGCTCAGGTTAGATGGGCTTGCTAGCCAGATCATCTATGAAGAAGGTCGAGGGTTAAGGCGAGTACAGATAAGTGAACTGCTCACAGGTAAGTATCTTCAGAAGAAACAAAACGTTCTGATCACAGGCCCAACAGGAGCAGGGAAAACTTACCTGGCTTGCGCCTTGGCGGGACATGCGTGCGAGCAACTACACAGTGCTCGATATTACCGCCTCAGCCGACTGCTCGACGACCTTAGCTCAGGCCGCCTTGATGGCACATACCAAAAGCAGCTACAAGCGCTAGCCCGAAAAGATCTCCTGATCTTAGATGACTGGGGAATGGAGAAACTGAGCCAAGATCACGCTGGCCATCTGCTAGAGCTTCTTGAGGATAGATACCAAACAAGCAGCACGATCATGGTCAGTCAATTACCGGTTAAGGAGTGGTACAACATGATCGGCAATGCCACTGTTGCTGACGCTCTATTAGATAGGTTGATCCACAATAGCCACCGCATAGAACTGAAAGGTGAATCCATGAGAAAACTAGCGCAAAACGGACAGGTAGAGTAAAAATAGTGGTAGAGAAAAGCTTGGGGAAAAGGGTGTCCGGTTAAACGCGGAATGGGTGTCCGGAATCAGCGGAATACGCACCTAGCATCAGATCCATCAGCATTGACCCTCTTCGATGAAATTCCCAGTCCTTCATCGCTTGGTTCCCCTCTGTATATCGAAATAGATACCTTGTCTTCACTGTTCTCCCATCTTAAGTCGAAACTGTATTCTAAAGAGAGCACAGCCGAGTGCTTTCATAACGACATCACGATTTACACTCAACTTGTTCTTGCCATCGCATCAGGCTATCGCCCCGTCACCGGTTGGTTTGGAAAGATCACACATTTATCACTACAAACCGGAGACTATTGGATTTCGGATAAAGAGTCCGGAATTGGTGATAATAGTCGCATCATCAAACTTCCAGAGGTTGCTATTCAAATCCTCGATAACTATTTGAGCTATTGCAAACGACGAGTGTTACAACTCGCCAACACCCACCCAGAGCTATCACTTGAATATCAACATTTACTCAAAGGTGAGACTCACCTCTTTTTCTACTTAAGACAAGATCAATATCAGCCATGCACACCATCAAACTACACATTATTCATAGACGCGATCTCCCCTCTCCAAGCAAATTGGGCACGACACCATGTACGCTCGTTATTAACCGCCGAGGGAGTTGACGTCTCTGTCATTAACGCATGGATGGGGCATATGAATCAATCTAAGCGTAGCTTTCACGAGTTTAGTACTCTCACTCGTCAACATATGGCAACGGTATCAAACATTCTTCACGAGCACCTATTAGATATTGGCGTGGAGACCAAGCATGACTGAAATTGGCGTCGACGCTCGTCGCAAAAAACGACTTAACCACATAGAGCGAGTCAATCAAAAAGCACAGCAAGTGTTTGAGAAGTATTTCCCAAACTCAGTCATAGCGCCGAAACCAGATGTCTTTTGTAAGAAATGGTCAAAGTTCATTGACGAGATCACCAACACGTTTGGGCAAATCAGAGACTACAGGCGTGCATTTAATATTGGTGTGAATAACGTTCTCCGTTTTCAAAAGATCCACAACTGGAACGTCAATCCGCCTAGTTATATTGTCACTAAAAAGTCACCCAAGCCGCTACGGACACTCGATTGGATGCAAAATGCTTGGAAAGGCTATGAATTTTATCAACACTGGTATTACGATGAGCTATTGAAATCGCCTGCTCGATCCAAGGAACAAGCTTTTCGAAACCTTGTACTCTCGTTCATCTACCATAGTGGCCAAGCTAACCCAGATGTTGTAGATGCCTTCCAGCGATTAATTGTTAACTCAAATGTCAAAGTGAACCATTGGGAGCTTTCCCCATTTATTAGCGTTACCATTGACTCAGTTCGGTATAATACCAATGTTGATATCAATGGAAGTAAGGTCACTCAATTTCAATGCTATCTACATCCAATAACGCTTGGCTTGTTGCGCATGTGGAGACGGTGGCAACAGCATAGCTGGCAGGCCCCTAAAGATCGAGGTGCACTGGGCGCAATATTAACTAGAAATCAATGCTCACTAACTTTCGGCCAGCTTTGCCAAACTTCAGTATATGTAGTGGAAAATCAATCCGACTTGGCAATGAGTCAGGCATTAATTGAGTACCAAGTCGGTAAAACAAGATCCTACGGGCTTCCAACCAACAATCTTGCCCGTTTGATTCTTCCGATGGTCCATCCATTAACGGACATTGACTTTTCCTCAGAATCTGATGCCTCAAATTCAGAAGCAAATCCGAACAAAGCTAAAACAAAATCACAAGACCTTGAACTCTTTGACAAACTAAAGGCGTGCTTGCATCCCAAGGGTGCCCTCACGCCCATGAGCAAAGTAACACTAAAGTGCAGCCTAAAAACACTAATAACAGAAATATCTCATGAACACGCTATAAACCAACGCTTACTTGTTCAGTGGTACCTCCACAAACTAGCCACTTGCAGTGTCGGCACTTTGAAAGCTTACCATTCGACTCTAACTCGCAAGTGGCTTTACCTCTGCGAAGCATATCAACTGAATGAACTAAACAGTGAAGAGTTAGAACTAATCTACAAACACGCAATTGACAGCTACACTACAGATAAGTCGAAAAAGTACTTTGCTGGTAGACTCAAAGACTTGCACGCTTTTGCTGTAGAAGCCAATGTGCTCACACCCATTTCGAGTGACTATTTACACACTGACCCTACTCAAGCCCATACTCGAGCAGCGTTTGTGGATGAGTCGCTATTCACAGGTCTACTCAACGGCATCTCTTCCGCTAACGGACTTAATGAAGCCGATAAACTTTGTCTTCAATCGATGTGTATTATCTCTTATCGATGTGGCTTAAGGCTTGTTGAACTAAAAAAATTACGAATTAAGGACGTTGAGCGCTCCAATATAGGCTGGCTATCCATCCGCGATAATCATCTCGGTCAAAACAAAACAGCGGCAAGTTTAAGGAAAGTGCCACTCTACCCAATGCTGCTTGAACAAGAAGCTGAAATCATCAACCGCTATGACCGCATCAAGCAAGCGCAACAGCTTAGGGGTACGTTTCCCTTCTTTTCGATGGGTACCAACGCAAAGCTACCGGTAGATACCTTCCGAGTTTCCACGCTTGTTAGTGAACTACTAAAGCCCCTGTCGCAACTGAACTACTTTGTATTTCACCACTTAAGGCATAGCTGCTTGAGCCGATTGCAACTGGTCTTAGAAATGGATGATATGAGCTCACTCCCGCAACAAATATCCCCCTATGATCAAAATCAACTTAAAAAAATAAAAATGTTCCTTTTTGGTCGATCGGCTATGAACGGCTACGATGTCATTGCGGCCATGGCCGGTCATGAGTCGCCACGGATGACATTCGAGCACTATTTCCATTTTTCTGACTGGATCATTGCTCAAAAACTGAAAAAGCTCGGTTTTTCACTCTCTCAAAACGCAATGAGCCAGGTGGGCTTACTACCTCAGAGAGTCCCTATGGAGAAAAGACTCTGGCAATATGTTCTACCCTACTTGATGAAAAAGCTTGCTATTAAAGAGCTATCAGCAAACATATATAATGGCATTGTGCCCACACTCCGTATCGAAAATGACAAAGAAATCCTCTCACTTCCAATTTGCTATGGTGCACTGGAGCTTTATCAACAGGGCTTCATTCATGAAGATATCTGTTCGAGACTAAAGATCACCAAGGCAACATTGGGTAAGTGGATCAACAATGCAAAAAGCATCAAAGCACTTTCAACAGAGTCGGCAGGTAAGCAATACTCCCGACATTTTTCTAATACCCGCTCAAATAAGCTTCTGCCCTCTGCTCTCAAAACTCCCATTGAGATCAAAACGCAGAATCAATACATGAGAGACTTGGAAAAACACTATCATCATCACCAAAAAGCTATCGACGATGCCATTGTGTATGCCCTCAACCATACAAGCATTTCTCGATCCGGCATCCATTTCAATTCACCATTTGAATTAAGTCAGTTTCTAAAGGCAACCCACTTATTTATCCCAAAAGCGCACTGGTGCGCAGCAACGCAATATATCGATAGCAGCATTAACAAGTCGGACTGGTTCGATGCCCTTAAAGGCATTAAAACATACAAAGAGAGAAAGCCATCAGGTCGGAGTAAGAAAGCACAAGGTTCGGTTAGATTAGAATTAGTGCACCCAACAGCTCGAGCGAATAGTGAGCCCAAAACTAAGCAATCATCCCCACTTTTACTGCATTTATTCCATATGTTGGGCATAATGATGATGAACGTACATAATAGTGATAGTTGAGCATCTGGGGATAAGCTCAGTATATCGTAAGTGCCTCACGACTCCACGTGGTGCGCTTTAATAATCGAAGTTCCAAGGAAACAACAAGTCAATATCCGGCTCTGGCTTGGCAAGCTCTTTCAGGCAATGAACCATGTAGTTATAGAGGATTAAGTCATTCGCTTTTGTCGTTTCGATGATACTGTAGAGCATTGTGCTGGGGCTTTGTTACGTAATTCAGATTAGAACCAAAACCGCCTAAAGTTGAGCAGCTTTTATACAACGCACTGAGTTTCAGGCATACCGAATCCTGTAAGCTTGTTCAGCACCTTAATCATTGCGTAAGTCTCACCAACCTGAGCGTTGTAATTTCTCAGGCTTAGTTTCCCACCCAACAACTGTTTCACTCGATGCATTGCTGTCTCTGACAGCGAACGTTTGTGATAGCCATACCGCTTTTTCCACTTCTTGTTGGAGCCGTAGAGCTTTTCACAACCTACTCTAAATTGCGAGGGTGTCCTTGCTCTCAGAAGGCTGCCCCTTCTCGTGGTGGGATAAGCGGAACCGCTCGCTTGAACTGTATAGCATCATGGCAACTCCTTGTGTCATAAGCACCATCACCTGATATCTCAATGATTTTTCGACGTGTCTGCGTGAGCAAGTTGGGAAGCACTTCGGCATCGGTTACGTTAGACAAACTCAATTCTGCTGCGACGATTTCGTGAGTGCTTGTATCTACTGCGATATGTAGCTTACGCCAGACTCTGCGCTTCCCATCAGTTCCATGCTTTTTGACTTTCCATTCACCTTCGCCGTAAACCTTTAGACCAGTAGCATCAATGGATAGATGTTGTATCGCTCCTCTGGCTTTAGTTTTAAATGAAACCTCAACTTCCTTAGCTCGGCGGCTTATACAAGTGTAGTGCAGGCAAACAAGCGGGATGTTAACCAGCTTAAATACTGAGTCTAGAAAAACTTGTAGTGCTCTCAGTGGCAGTGAGAAAACGCGTTTCACCATCAATCCAGAAAGTAAGTGAACCACGGTTGATTAGGGCTTTGTTGTACTGTTACCTGTTAGTTGTTTTATAGCGAGGTTTGGGCATAAGGCTACGAAGGTTAGCTGATTTAGCCGATCAGATCGTAACTTCCTGGTTTAGTAACATCGAATTACGCAACAAAGCCTTACCAAAGGTAAATATAACAACTAGCAATAACCGCAAGCACTGATGAACAAACGGGGAACATCCTAGCAAAAAAACAATATTATAAATAAGAGTCGCTGTATAGGAATGTGCAAAAATTACATCAATGTGTGAGCTATATATACCTACACAACGTGTATCTAATCAGCACTAGCTATCATAGTGAGCTTAATATTTGTCTATGCTGCTATGTATTGATACTCGTAGAATCGTGACAACTTGACTTGCATCACATTATAATCATTAAACTTTTACTATGATAAAATTTTAAGGAGGTGAATAATATGTTTGGTGCAACTGAAATAAAAAAAGACACCGTTGGCTCTGACAAAGCAGGCAATGGTTGATTTATGCAAACAAATAAGAAAAAGGTTAAGTTTGAACTTAACCTTTTCATTTCTCGTGATAGTAATTATTTAAACATAGTAAAATTAGAACAAACATTCTCAACAGTTAGAACATTCTACTTGGACAAAGTTTTTGATGTATACATTGACACTACATCATTTACTTTAAAGCAAGAAAATACGATTATCGATCTAAAAAGACCGATGAACTTAAATGTTTTTTTTCCTTGCTCTATAGATGAAATTAACTTCATGATATGTAACCACCACAACTATGATAACTTTTATTACAACCAATTTAAAAACAGACAGTGGTATGCATTGTGGACTGCAATTAAGAAAACAGATCATATAAATTGGTATAACCACCCAGAAAAAGCAGAAAATTATTCTAATAAAATACTGTCTCACTCTCATTTGGAAAACAATAACATACCAGTATTAAAAACTTGTTTTGTAACACATAGCCAAATCAATTTGATTAATATGAGTAGTTTTTTAATCAAGAACCTCTCAGATACAGATCACATATCTGAAAAAGAGCATTTTACGCCACAGCTAGTCAACAAGCAAAAAGAAATACATGGGTGTAAATTCCCTTTCATTTCCCAAGAGTATATAAAGTCAACATTGGAATATCGCGTGTATATATTCAATATGAACCAATATGTAATAATGGAGATTAAACTGCCGTCAAAAAAAGACATATCATATAAAAACATAAATGTTAATGAGTTGAGTTTAAGTGTAATTAAAAATCCTCCCTGCAATTTATTAGAGATAATCAAAAAAACCATTAAAACAATAGACTTGGATTATTACTGTCTTGATATAATTAATGACAACTACAATTTTAAAATAATCGACTTAAACCCTCATGGGAGCTGGCATTGGTTACCAGATGACATTAAAAATATGATAGATGATAAATTTTTAAAATCTATCATCCACCGAGCTTGTACACTATAATATAACATAACCATTTCTAGGTGAAACAATTACACCATCATTACATTTAAAAACCAAATAAAAAGCATTGCATTCAAAGAAGCCGCTTTCAAATTCTGTGAAGCATTTATTATAAAAAGATGCTTGAAAAATTGAATATTTCACCTCATTTATATCTATCACTGCCCCCACAAATCCAACTTTGTCTATTAAATTTATAATGTCGGCGCCACACATGTCTTGACTTATCGTTCGTCTCTTCTCAGGGTAATAACCTTTGAAGGAGCCACCTGCCTGTGTTACCTTCTGTTCATTAAAACTCAAAAAATCTGAAAGATATCTAATTACCAATTGAGACGCTAATAGATTGCATTTCAATGAATATTCCGTATAACTCAATCCTTCTGCATTTGGTATTGCCTCGGAAATCAAAATATCTCCTTTATCAAGCTCTTCTGTGAGCTCATGTATGGTAACACCAGCTGATTTTGGCTCATCAAGCAGCACCCAAGGAATGGGGCTAGGCCCTCTGCATTCTGGAAGCAAGCTAGGGTGAATATTAATTTGAGTCAAAACATTACTATTTGTGTTGATTAAGTTATCATATGATGCGCTAATAATGACATCTGCATCATGAATCAAGCTTTCAAAGTGTAGTGGTTCAAAATCATCAAAAAATACCGGAATGTTATTAGTTTCAGATATTTGACACACACTTTTTGAGAATTCACTATTCCTAGTAAAAACAGCTATAACATTGTACCTACTATCATTTATGAGTTCTTGCAGCACAAATGAAAAAAAATCAAATCCAAAATATATTATATTCACTGGCCTAACAATCATTTTTCACACCTATACAGTACATTTCACGACGATTAATCAATCCTTTATCCCACGCTTTTTCAAACAACGCCCAAGGGATTTCTGACGCCCTCGTCGAAGGGTATCCTGGGTTGTGGAATCTAATGCCTCTTTTACTATAACCGTAAATAAAAATGAGATGAGATACTATCCCCGTTTCATTTTGCAAAACTCTTTGGTTAATCGAAGCTAACACATAATTGCCTCTATTTATATTTTCTACTACATCAGATATAACAGGCGACTTCTTAATTAAGTTTACATTATGATTGCTTGAAAATTTTCTTGCATCCTTTACAACCTGGTCAATATCAGAATTGCTAATTTGATCTTTGCCAACTTCCTCACCGAAATAACTTAAAAGATAATCATAAGGCTCTTTAATAAAACCATTCAAATCAAATTGTTGATATGAATTTATCTCGTAACCATTACTAGCTAAGTCAGCTAGTATTGCATACTCCCAAGAGTATAATTTAGGATCTGTTTTTAATATTTGATTTATTTTATTAAAACTGTACATATCTGCCATATTATGTCCACGTTGAGCCATGCAAATACAAGCATGTAAACAACTCATTCCTGAGCTGTCATTTTCAACCAACCCTGGATCATTAAGCGTAACTTCAATATTTAAATCAGAACTTAGCATATTAACACTCCTTATCACGCCACACAATTAATGCACCTTCTCCAGGCTGAAGCAATCCGTATACTTTTTGCCTTACTTCTTTTGTTGATTCATTATGTGTCAATTTTGATGATGGTGAACTAACAAACGAAAGGGCTGAAACCTTACCTATATAATTAGAAATTCCACTATAATCAATTATAATCTCATTGGCAAAAACATAGCTTGTTGCTGCATTATAAAAGTATGGATCTTTAACTGACAATAACTGCTCATAAGATATACTTATTCTGTGCTCTTTACAAAGATTGGGAAATTCAATTGTTAATAACAATGAATCCTTTAATAGCCCTTTCTCTTTGCTTGAGATATCACTAGATTCTGCCTCATATTTAATAGTATCTCTCGAGTCCCATACATTATTGCACAAGACCTCATAACTAATGTTTAGATTGTTATTTACAAAGTCATCGAAGTCACTATTTATATTATCTGACAAAAGAACCAAATGATCACATCTATATGTGGAAGATATTACATAATTAGCCACTTCAGGACTTTTAGTTACAAGCAAATTAATCTTATTTTCACTATCATTAATTTTAAACTCATGTGTCATACTCCACATGTATTGACTATCACTAAAATAGATTAATTTACTACGTAATATCACATCATCTAGGTGAATACCTTGCCTAAAAGGCGATAGATAACTATTCACAATTGAACTTGACTTGACTTTATCATGACACAATAAAAATGAAAGATAATCTAAAAAGTCATCCCTTGAAAACAATTTATCTAATAAATTATTAATCTCAGACTCACTTAATGATGAAACATCTACTTTTTTAAATAAATCTGACGATAATTGAGAAAGTAACAATTCCTGTTCTAATAAAGACTGCTTGTTCTGTGCCCTCTTCATGAAAAAATCAAAAAAGACAGTTATAACGAAAGTTATCACAACACCTTGAAATGCTGAAGACCATAAACTCTCAAAATTCCATGTTTTATCGGCCTCATCAAATGAAATTAAAAAGCCTATCCCGATAAACAATATCACTAATATGGTATATTTTAGAATATTATTCTGAGAAATTTCATTTTTAAGCTGAACAATTGATTCATTTGTTAATGTTTTCAATGCCCACCCTCTCAATGGTTGTTTTTTGCCACTAGTGTAACTGTTATCATTTTTTTAAAAGTTACTCAATAGATATTTAACTTTGCAATGGCTTTCACAAAAACTTGTGAGCCCACCACCAATGATAATTCGTTCTTTAACTGCGGCTCATTTGTTACATTAACACTACTATATAATAAGAGGTCTCTTCATCAATCCAGAAAGTAAGTGACCGCGGTTGACTAGGGCTTTGTTGTACTGTTTCCAGTTAGTGGTTTTGTAACGAGGTTTCGGCATAATGCCACGAAGATTAGCTGACTTAGCCAATCAGATCGTAACGTCCTGATTTAGTTTCATCTAATTACGCAACAAAGCCTATTCTCTTGCCCAGCAATGTGCAGAAGCACAAGCTGCAAAAGCGATCACAGCAGTAGTCGGAACTCGTTTAACAATTGCTTTAAACAAAGTGTTGCACTTGTATTTGCCTTGCCAAACATTTTTTGTATCAATTGCAAGAACATGAAAAATATTCTTTGCTAGGTCAACACCAACTCGATTTACGATACTCATGAAGCCCACCTTTTGATTATACCTGCTCACTCAAAAGTTTAGTTGCGCATCTGGCTGAGGGTGAGTTGTGTCCATACCATTGCTTTCGTTGTAGCTGGATTTTGGAGAGTATTCTTCATAACCAAGGTGGTCGTCTAGTGTAGCGTTTACCGCTGTTTCAACGGTCACCTTGGTTAACATTTTGCTGGAGTCATCGAGATTGGGTTCGGTGTTAATTGACTTAGCAGCTTCAGGAGCAAAAGGTTGGTTCAAGTGTTTTTTTGTCCATCCTCAAACATTACTGTATAACTTTAGGCAGTTACACAGAATTCAGGACAGCCTCTTAATGACTGACGCTTGTCCTTCTTCAATCAACCGAGAAAAAAATATCGCTGTCGGCCATTTACCACTTCGCAGTTTCCAATCTGCATATAATAAATCACGAGCCGAATGCTCTATTGGATCATGAGGGTTTAGCCCATTCTCGTTAGAATATTTATCAACCCACCAATACCCGAATCCTTGATCAAGCCACATCCGCACGGTTACACCATCATCAAAAACTAGCGACATGGTTCTGGCATGAGGTAACGAATACTTCTCTCCTGTCTTAAACGTGATATCAAGACCAGACTGATATATAGCCTCATCTAGAACCGATTGACGCTCTTCCTCACTTCGCCAATTATCTTGGATAGTTTTATCTTCGCTTTGGTTCTTCCTGCGAGGTTGTTTTTGTAGCTCAGCTTCGGTTTTCAGTGTTCCCGTTACTATACGGGCTCGGCATCCCTCATAATAACCAAGGATAGCCCCAACCGCTCGAAGGCATAGGCTCATGGGAAGAGGTGCCGCCAAGTATCTATCTTGATATATGACTTCTGTTATCTTGTGCGTCTGCATTCTCTTCATTAGGAGATCAGATGAGCTAAGCACGCTCGTCCAAAATAAAGCTCCGAACCGGTCTGCTGGTCCATCAAGTTCTTGGTGAATGGAAACACTCCCGACTCTTTCAGGGTCCTTTAGGATCTCTAGAACGCATTCCGCTAGTGCAGGTGCCTTTCTAAAGCCCTTTATCAACTGTGACTCATGCTCATCGACAATACCCCAACATTGAGCTAGATCGTCTTCGACGACTTCAGCGAATAAAGTGTGACCGTCCGGTAATACATTTTTTGTTTGCTTCAAAGCAATGTTTGGGTGACTTGAAAGCCAAGATAAACTAATTTGCTCTGAAATATCTAAGTGAGACAACTCACTCTCTGACAGCACTAGATTCAACCTTCGCTCTCTCGCCCAATCATAAATTGAGTTAATTAATGGCCAAGCTTCAAGATCTGCCAGTGCTCTCTTCGAAATATATACATTGAGGACAGGCGCCTTAACATGTGCAATTGCCTGTTCAATAGCTACACCCAGTGGTTTCAATTCCCTCTGGTTGTCACGTTCGAAGATCTCAAACTCGCTAGATAGTAACATTCGATTAAAAAAATCATTATCTAAAAAGCCAATCGCAGCCTTTCTATCTAACAGCTCTAGCGCGTGCTGAGTAGAGTAATCTACTAAGCAACGGTGACATGCCCTATCACAGGAACAAACGACCGCTTTGCGCTTAGATTTCTGCAATAACTCAACGATATACTCGGAAGCCTTTATTGAAAAACCTGCGCTTCCCGCTGCTGAGTCGTAAAGCACAATAGCTTGAGCTTCTTGTTCAGCATAATTAACCGGCTTTGTAGTACAGCCAATTTCATCACTGTTAATACCAAGCTTTTCTGCCAACTCATTTCTAATCAGTACTGAAATAGATCGAGCGATGGTTCTATTACTCAAAACAGAACCATCCGCATTAAATAGCAGTAGTTCAAAAACATCGGTATGTGTACTATGACCCAGTTCGATCGGCCCTTTTATCGCAAAATCTCGCTCATTGCCTCCACAGAAGACTTCACTTTCACGCTCTAACTCACCTTTACCACCACGAAGACGCGTATGTCCTTCAAGAACCTTGTGAGCCGTTACAGAGTCATCATCAGGCATTGGCTCCATTCGACCACACTCTAAGCAAAGAGCGTACCCACGATTAGATAAGCCGGTACTATGGTAATAGACATGACCGTCATGGCTAGATTTAAACAAAACGCTTGGGTTTACACTCATTTCTACCCAATCTTTTTTCTCAACAGTCACCCACGGATCTTGAAAAGGGATGTGGGTTAATTTTGAGATATCGTTATGTGGTTTGTTACGAATATCAATCGCAAAACTACCCGGCTCGATAAAACGATGGTAAGTATTCGGTTCCAACTCAGAATCACAGCTTTTACAACTTGTTGGAAGTGCTCTGTCAACACCGCTCGAGCCACAATGGTTACAACGCCACGCCCACAATAAAGATTGGATTTCACTGACTTGATCTGCTGATGCTGGGCTGTGCCAATTTAGAATGACACCTCCTGATTGATAAACGCGTCCGTCCAGAACAACCTCCGCTCCCGGTGCGTAATCCCTGATGGCGACAGACAGATCACGCGATGGATAGTCTCTGGCACTATATAAGTTATCGATACGATGCTCTAACTGATTATCCTTCGCAGACTTCGCCTGCTTTGCTGCTTGTATTGCTTTTTTGCGGCGATTGATCGATTCGATATTGTCATTATTAAGCGACACAACATCCGTAGGAAAACCATATCCAGGTAAAAAGCCTTTTCGAGCCAGCTCAGAAAGCAAATACTCCCCTTCCAAGCGTTGAATTTGAGTTTCAACAGCAGCTTGAGCAGTAGACAGTCTATTGCTATCACTCTTTATCTCCTCGCTTTGTTCAATCAACAACTCATGTTCTTTTTTCCAGCGCCCTAGAATGTCTTCAACTTGACTAGCGGCATCTCTCACTAGTTGGTGCTTCGCTGTTTCCTGCAATATTGTGCGCTTAAGAAGTGTTTCTAGTCCTGCGTTAATCTCATTCAAAGCATCCGTTCGACACCAACTTACAAACAGCTCTGCGTGGGCTGGACAGCTATCATGGAGAGGAATAAAGAAATTACCGCAGCTCAAACGCAGCGCATTGTCACTAAGAGGATGCATCTTCAAAAATACAGAAAGCAATAGCGCGTTGATATGGCGCTTAACGATATACTCACTCGACAACGAAACATTGGGAACATGGATAGGAGTATCAAAAGCCCAACGAGTTTGCTCGAATATATGCTCACCATGTGGAGTATTCTTACAGAGCGTCAGTGCTACGGAGCGACTCTCTCCACGGCGGCCAGCTCGACCCGCTCGCTGCAGATAGTTGGCAGGGTTTGGTGGCGCATTATTCATGGCGACGACCGAAATACCCCCAATGTCTACCCCCATCTCCATCGTAGTGGAACAGCTAAGAACATTAATCGCTCCTGCCTTAAACTTGTCCTCGTAGTCTCTGAGCAAACTCGCAGGTAACTGCGCAGAGTGCTCCGCAACCCTGAAGTATGGTGTTCGTTCGACAATTCTGTCTGAAATATCAGACCAAGCATTCTCACGACGTAGGAACGTTACCTCTTCGTTTTCTTGCCAACCTCTTACTTGTTCCAAAGTTACCTGAGAGCCATCGTCAACGTCTCGTCCATAGGGGTACGGGTACGATGGCGTAGGTAGAAGACGGCAAAGCTGGTCTTGGCGAGCTCCCTTAACATTAAGGTAAGGTGACACCTCTTGTAAGGGTGTATCAATGATCTTTTGTGTATGAGGACACTGCCACTTGTCTTTTGTAAGGCTAAAGCTGACCTGTTCCTCGAGTTCGAGTCGATAGCCATCTCCACTGGCAGAGAGAACATGGCGTTGTAATACTTTCCACGCCTCCTGCAGAATGATATTTATACTTACCCTATCCTCTTTTTCGTCAAGGTTAAGATTAAACGCAGTAACCAACAACCTCACAAGTCTTGGCTGTACGCTACCACCTCTAACTTGCGGCCAACTTTGAATGTTACGATATTGACTATCGTCATCCGGCGCTATAATCAACCCAGGAGAGAACTTAGCACCTATCCAACGCTGCTGTTCTTCACTGAGAGAAATCGCTTTGTTAGCTCGTACATGGAAGTTAAGGCAAAGTGTCAGAAAGTCGACCCACGATTTTTGAGCTTCATCTACCGACGAGTTTAATAGCCTCCACTCTGGTGGTGCTGTGTTGCCCTTATCTTTTATGGCAGCAAACTCCAATCGAATGAGCCCCAATGTCTCCAAGGTGTTTTGTCGCTTTGGTCGGCTATTAAACTCTCTCAATAACAGCAATCTCGCAAGCAATAGCGGGTTCTTGACCATACTCATTTGCTCATCAAAGCGGTGATAAGAGTCCTTAATCCAATACTGAAGCTCCTTCTCTTTGGCCAACTCATGCTCAACATCAGACCAAGGAATAGAAACATCACCAGCACTCGCTAGCGATGCTATTTTTTCCTCAATGATTTCAACCATGTCGTCATCACCTAACTCTTTGAACGTATCCAATCGAGCTTTATATTTTTCAAGGTCTGCACGTTGTTCAGGGGTCAAAGTACCACTTTTCAGTGTTCTATCCGCGACTAAATGGAATAGGGCAGCTCGCAAAAACTGTCGTTCAGCATCTTGTTGGGATTTCGCTGCAAAACGGGCTGTGCCTTGCCGACTATCTGTAAAAGTAATCATCCGACGGCCGTTCCACGGACCTTTTAGTTGCTCTTTTTTGCCATCTTGGCAGAACTCTAACAAGGTAGGGATCACCGTCGACAACATGAATGGCGCACCGTTGCGGAAGTGACGGTAAAATTCAAAGTTTTGGGTCTTAGTATGTTGGCAACAAGGGCATCGCAACCCCAAACCATTGCCGTTAGACTTCTCATAGCCTTCGACTTTATTGACCAAATATGCCTGTTTAAAGCTCGCACTTTTCAAAACTCGATCATTGTTCAGCCAGTAAGAACCCGTCTCATCCGATGGTTGCTCCGCTAAAATACATAACCTAGAGTGTACGTCACCATCATCAGTGTCAGCATCTTCATACGAATCGATGTCGTCCGACTCAATATCCAAAGAGAAATCGTCCACACTGGATTCTGGTTTGGTCAAACTTAGAACGGTATCACCAGACTCTTTAGCAATACTTTCATCTGCTAATAGAAGACTTGTACCACAGCCGTTACAACTCGTCATTTCAAACACAGGGGAACCGCACGAACACTTTTCTCTACGTGACATGTACACCATGCCAAAGCGCCATTCTATGCTGTCGAGAGGAGTGTTCGCTTTTGCAGAGCAACTAGGATTTGAGCACGCCCAAAGCCCCCCCGAGACTCTATGGAAAAGGTGCATACGAAATGGAATAAAGGCCATCCCGCTGGAATCTTTGGTTGAAGCACATATGTCTAACCATTTAAGTGTGATTTCTTCACTCAGCAGTTCATCTGTTGCTGAGAGGAGTTTTCTTATTTGAAGGAGCGACAAGCGGTTGTCATCAGCACTTAAGGTTTGGCGAAGAATGCGAAGCGGCACAATAGACTCTAGCGCCTTATATCGTTCACTCATGCTGGCAATGGCATTTATTGCTTCCAAATCCATTGCATACGGTGAATCAAGCTCTGAGAGAGACGAGACTTCACGATGGCCTTTCACCAGATATACTTGAGATATATCCACACCAGCCACATCCGCCAAAAATGCTTTCAGTTCGGTGTCCGAATCCTTACCGCCAATCGTTGCAGACGTCGCTACAAATCGAACTTGATCTGGAGTGACATCAAAACCATGCATTACTCTTCGAAGCAACAGAGATAATTCTGCAGCCTGAGAACCTATGTATGTGTGAGCTTCATCTAGGACAATCCAACGCAACTTTCCCTTGGATTTAGCTAAGATGGGCTCATCTTTTTGACGAACCAACATGTATTCCAACATCGTCGCGTTGGTAACTAAGATTTGCCCTGGGTCGGAGCGCAATACCTTTCTAGAAAGCTGTTGATTCGGCTGGATGCGCTGCTTGGCAGCGGGCACATTCTCTTTAGTCTCGCCATTGTACAAACAAAACTTTACATCAGCGCCAAGCTCATATGTCCAAGCTGCAAGTCTATCGCGCTGACTGTTAATTAATGCGTTTAGAGGATACAAGAACAGCGCCTCAACACCGTTTGATTTGCTTTGGCGTCTTACAATGTCGTTAAGAATTGGAACAAGGAAACATTCTGTTTTGCCCGAGCCAGTACCACTACTAACAATCACTGACCGAGGTTCTGATTTAGAGAGGTGTTCCCAAGCCTCATATTGATGGGCATAGGGATACCAACTACTATCGAACTTATAGTCATCGCGAAGCTCTTTGGGAGGGTTTTCCATCGCACTGACCAGGCGACTCTCCAACAGTCTGCCTGATAAGGCAGTCATGGGCTCGGTGTGTGGTTTCCAACCAAAGGTTGCTTCGAACACAGGGTCCCCTAGAAATGCCCCATCGTTACCCGGCGATTGACTAAAGGCACTCCATAGAAATTCTCTGAGAGGTTTAGAGCGAAGTCCAAATTGCCCAAGTGTTGCTCTCGCAGCACGCTTCGTTAGCTGATCAATAATTGATTCAAAATATTCCATTTCGCTGTCTCCAAACTAAACGTTGAGCAAACCAATAATTAATTTCTGTGTCAGATTAAACGCTTCATCGAAGTAGGTTTCATCAAACCTGCGATACTCCCGCATCGCATGAACCACCTCAGCGGTCATTCGTAAGTCAGCATGTCCAGCCGTCGCCAATGCAAGCAGGACGGGAGCGTTCATTACATTGTTTTTAAATGAGTAATCACCAGCGAGACAAAGTTCTACGATCTGTGTGTGTACTCTTTGTATTACCTGCCCAAACACATCGTTCGCGTTATGGCATGGCCATTCATTTTCACACTTCCGCTGTGCCAATTGACCACGTATGGCTCGCAGTTGAGCGGTATAATCGCCGACCTCTATAAAGGACTTCTCTAAATTGAAAGCAATCTTGACGCCGAATAACTGTATGAGCGAAGAAAGGCTAGGAAAGAACGATTCTAATTCCGATAGCTTTTTCATAATCCTATCTTGAACCAGCTCTTCCATGCCCTCTCCACCTAGCCTTTCCAGTAAGTACTCATAGTAGGCTCGAACTACTTTAATGGACTGCTGAATATCGAGTGAAGCCCACAACAAAGGAAACTGCTTATCCATCTTCCATACAGCTTCGATTTCTGACTTGTTAGCCTGCAGTAGCAACGCAAGCATGAATTCAGGTTGCTGAGAGGCTCCGCGCCATAGATCAAAGGTCGTCAAAGGTACTTGATTGAAAGCTAATAATGTTCGAACGTACTTCCACTCAACCGATGAGTAGTCAGCGGCTAACTCTTTTGCTGCATGACTGAAGGCTTTGATGCGATCGATGTTCCGACTAATGCCAGCAGCAGCTTCAAAAGCACCTTTGGGGGCCGGAAGAAGTTGTAGATCTTTCGTCCACATAACAGGTCGAATGCCAAATTTAGGTTCGTTGCAGTAAACCAACCAAGCGCCCGGCTCGAGCTCTTCATCAGGCATATGCCAACAATAGCGTTCTGAATCATCTACAGACTCTAGTTTCAGTGGAATAGGAGTCTGGTCTGGCTGCCCTAGGGGAATGGTAAACAAGTCTATAGCTGCGATGTTATCTAGGTGTGAGCTCGCCGCTGAGCTCAAAACTACATGGCTATTAGAGCGGTCTGGTAAGAGTGTAAATTGATATAGTGCGAGATCAACGGAAAAAACTTCGTGGCCATGATGCATGACTTCCATTTTTACTTTTGCATCTAGACTTGTCGAAAGTGCAAATAGAGATTGAACGCTAGAACGAAATGCGGAGAGTGATAAACCAGCAGACATATCATCGACCGAAGAGAGGACCGTTTTATAAAAGGCAGAACGAGCAAAGGCACCTCTGACGTCCTTAGCCCTCAACGAGAACTGAACCTCAATCTCACCGTCTAATCCACAACCGTATAACTCATAGCTACTCAAACTATCAACCAAGATCTCACTGTGGTTGTCGACTCTCTGTTGCTTAGCGTCAAGTAAACACACTCCCTTGCTAGGGAAAGGCAATCTCATTTCTATAGATTTAGGCTTATCTTGCCACCAGATTTCGAGATCTATGTATGCTGGCGGGTAAGTGCCATTGGCACTAAGTTCGAGAACTACTGCTTGCTCCGTTGAAGACACCTGCATTTTGACATGATCATGGTTGTCTTTTGCCAATGCTACCAAAGGGGGGCAACTGGTTGATATCACTACTCTGCCTTGGCTAAGATCCGTAGCAGGAATTAAATCAACTCGAAAATCACTCGGAACACTAGCAATTCGAAAGTGCTTGTTGGTACCTGACTGATTTGTGTATCGAACCTCACTTTTCCCCGCTGGTAGTGTCCTCAACGAAGACCATTGTTGCTTGTTCAGATCGTGCCACTGAACCGAGCTTTCCTGTATCGGAGTTCGAACACCTTGCTCATTCAGTTCGATAAGTTTTGGGGTGCCTATGAAGCATTTTTGTGGCGATGTTTGAAAGGGTAAAACGTCGCCTTGCCACACATACTCTTTGAGTTGAACCCTCTCACCTCCAAGTACGATGTGATACTGACCGACATTGTATCGACCAGCCTCTCGAAGCAATGTAAGCTGGCGATCATCTTGCAAAGCAGAGCTGTCTATAACCTCGCATTGCTCTGAAGCCTGTTCGACAACATATCCTTGTTGAGTCGCAATGATTGCCTTGCTGGCCTCACAGATAACGTCCCCTGCGCCCGCGAACACCCATTGTTCTTCTTTCTCGATGAATACCCAAGGTTCTTTATCAGATGCCGAGCTGCCTCCAATTACAGGAGCAAACCACGTCTCGCCTTGATCATCTCTAGCCATCAACTCTATTTCACAGCTAAACCAATCTGCAGGCAGCTGACTTTCAAGTACATCAACTAAGTATCTATCCGGGGTATTTTTGGGGCGAAAGGCCTTCGCCACAAGAAGCGGTTTTTTGCCTACAGCGAAAAGACTGAAACGTTCAGGTAAGCTCGCCATGTTAAATAGCTGCTGAATGTAGAGTGTGTTGACGCGAGATCGCAACGTTAGTTCTAACGAGCAAACGTAGTTTACTTCAACCTCACCTAAATCATCGACCGTAAAAGCATGCCTATTGTGCTGTGGCTTTAACGAGCGAAGTAATCGAATCGTTTCCGGCATCTTACGCTGGACAACAATCGCTTTACCTAACGCCCTATCTAACAAACTCTTAGCGACCGTATGCTCTATGTTGAGTGGCAGCCTATCTACCCAGTTGGGCTCAACGACGTCAAGATACATTAAGGGATCTTCCTGCTTACCTAGGTCATGCTGATCTGCCAAAGAAAAAATCGCTTCAGCGATCTTACCGACCACTGAGTAAACTGCATCGTTTCTAAATGAAGACGCAATATGATGATCATGTGCTTTTGCTATCGTCAATGAATCAGGCTTTGATAATGTGTATTTATCAAAGTCTTGGATCACCTGCTCAAAGTAATAGGCGAGTTTACTGTTCGAATCGGTCACCAACTGCAGCGGCAGTCCCCCTTCAACAGCAACTGTTCCCAGAAACATATGACCTTGCGCATTCATTAGAATTGGCCTTCGCCAGTAGCGACAGCCAGCAGCTACCATACGACTTCTCTGCGCCGGAGAAAGCTCTGACTCATGAAGACCTAAAGCGCCAAAAACAGGCTCCCAACTCCAATGTCCACCTGAAAACTTCCTGCGCCACCACTCAGAGGCAAATAACACAAAGGCCCCCGACCATTCAGAACTTATAGCCGTCGGAACGTAACTGGCTATGCTATTGCTCCGTAAGCTGTTTAACAGTGATTGTTCCAACAGTTCAAACTCATTATCGCTGAGCTTATAGCTATAAAGTGGTTGTCCCGTCACTTTGTCTAAACCTCTAAAAGACAAAATTGACTGAATACAGTGTCTGAATGTGTTCATATTGTCCCTACCTAACTGACGTTATTATTACTTTTCTAATTGATTAAAATAGAGCCGTTACTCCGGCAACAAATACCCTAAAAACGCATCAATATGTTTTTGGGTCTGTACCTTAACTTTAAGCGCCGACTCCCCTCGCGTTAGACCTGGTGTGCTGTATGTGTTGCTGTGACGACCTTTGTCTTCGGGGTAACGCGTTGTTGGGATCTCTGGTAATGTCACATCACCAAATGGTTCAGGTAGCCAGACATTGGCATACGACCCATCTTTTGGCGTATCGACCTCAATCACGATGCCGAAATGGCTTGTGATATGCCATGCATTTACCTTTTTAGTGACGCGTGCTGGCTCACCAAATTCGAGTAAAAGCCTGTCTAATAGTCTGTCTCTAATCATTAGCGGTTCATTCTTATTATAATTCTGAGCATTACAATAGCTCAGAGCTTAACTCACAAATGCAGGGGCTTACTCTTCATAAGCTTGTGAAATGGGTGATAGTCTCGGGTAATCAATCGACTAAGTCCGCCCTGCTCTATTTCAAACGGGACAACCCACAACCGTAGGTCTTTAGTAAACTCAAATGAGAACTCTATCGGCTCTTGGAATCCATCATGTCGTGGGTAAATCAGCACAAGATCACCCGCTCCATCTTGATAATTCTGCCCGTAGGCCAGCATTTGATAGAAATCAGACTGAGCCAAGCCGTAATTTTTAGCTTGGATATCAATCAACTTCCATTTCGTATCCAGCACCAGTTTTATTCCCTCTGAACTTGTACCTTCACGGTGAGTGATAAGCAAATCAGGTCTTAACTGGAACTGGCGGCGATTTTGATGTTGAACCAAATACTCACTGGTCGTTTGGGTATGCAGTTTTGCTTCGGGTATCAGTTGCTCGTTTAGCACTGAGGCAACGTAGCTTTCGAACACTGATTCCATTGGAAACAGTAACGATTGTGCGTTCGATGTGCCTTTCATACTCAGCGGGGAAAAACCTTCGAGAATCAAACGAGCCCAAGCCAAAGGCGCTTGGTAATAGCTCATACTTCGGTCCAATTTCACTCGCGCAAAATCTTGTTTCGCATTAAGACTTGCGGGTACCTCATCGAAAGCAAAGTCGAGTTCTCGCAATAAACGCTGGTTAACATTGGCTCTGGTGTACGAGGCAACCTTTTTTAAGGCAGCCCTAATTAGACGGTTCGCAGGTCGGTCTTGAAGATACTCGTCATACTCAACAAAGAACTTATGCTTGTTCACCACATTGTGACGAAGCTGCTTAGACACTTTGAGCTTGCCCTTTTGAAACGCTAAATTGTCCTCACAGCGCACATAATCACTTCGCAAACCACGTTTGACCAGTTGATTTACACTATCCAAAAACTGCTTAATAAATACTTCAAGGAGCGGCATCTTAAGCGTATCGACGCTGGCAGAATCGGTGGCTAGGTGCCTAAACTCGCCCAGATGTCTGAGCATCATTAACAATTTGCTTCGTGACTCAGTAACACCCAGTTCAAAGTCTTCCGCCGTTTTGGCTATTTTGGGCAATACCTCTATATGCTGGCCATGTGGCGTAAAAATGACACCAACGTAGTTCTTTACTTGCAGAACCTTGTAGCCAAAACGAGTTCTCAATTGCAGAAACTGCGATACGTTACTGTTTCTCTCCTCGGGCTCATACTGGCTGGCACTTTGCTGATTGAAAAAAAGCGACTCGAGGTATTCAAATGAACGTTCGGAGACATGGCACAAGCCGAACTGAATCGCAGCATCTTTGTCACTACAAAGAAAACCAAACTCAAAGACAACAGGATGCCCGCTCGCTACCCCGTTGCCATTGTGCAATGATCTGTTGCTAGCGCCCATGATTAATCACCCGACGCTTGACCCAACGAATAGATCCCAATGTAGGCAGAAGGGTTATCCCAAACACTATCGGTTTTATCTTTTAGTGTGAATTTCTGTTGTTCCTCGCCGTACTGGTTTAAGCCATGATTATGGCCAAACAGTGTTCCCAACGCAGTAGTGGTTAGCTTTTGTTCAGAAATAAACTGCAAGTCCTCTAATTGGGCATTCTCGGCTTTCTGGTTGTCCGCTAGCACCAAGCGGATCTTGTTCCAATCTTCAAAGAAATACTCTTCGAGCAAAGGGATGATTTTATTTTGAAAGACCGACTTCAACACGATAAAGGCCTGATTATCATCACCTTGCTTAACACATTCCTTCACTGGCATAAAGAACGCATGTCCTAAGGTGTGTTCACGGTCGTAAAGCACTTCAATGCGTTGATTTAGAGTTTCTAGCAACTTCTCTAAATCAATGCCTTTGACCACAACGTTACTTAACAAGCTAGGCGTTGGCATCATCTCGACAAACTCGAAACGGCGTCGCAATGCGGTATCCATCATAGCCAGAGATCGGTCAGCGGTGTTCATCGTACCGATAAGATAAAGATTGTCAGGTACCGAAAATTGATCTCCTGAATAAGGTAGTGTCAATGTGATAGCTTCACTTTGCCCAAAACGCTTCGAAGGCTCCAATAAAGTGATTAGTTCACCGAAAATTTTCGAGATATTTCCGCGATTTATTTCGTCAATAATGAGAACATAGTTGGGTTTGTCGTGCGTGCTGGGTTTGAATTTTTGTTTTAAGTACTCCCCAATAGCTCGCACATAAGAGTAGTTGTGAGTATTGTCGTTCTCAGCCTCACCTCCTAAGTAACGCGAGACGTCTGCGTATCGTGCATCTTGCCGAGTCTGTGTTGATTGGGGGGTAATATCGAAGCTCTTGCGATTTGAACTGCTATCCACAGAACATAAAAACTCGTGATTATTCTTAGTGGTCAGCTCTATTGGTTCAATGCTTACTTGGTCTATGAACGTTTCCAGTAACCCTTTGGCTTCATTACTAGCTGCGCGACATGCCTTTTTGAAGATACCATCTTCGACACGATAAGATACTTGGTTGTCTTCGGTTGTATTAGCTCGTAGACCCTCTACAAACTCCTCATAGCCATAGCTTTGATGGAAAGTGACAAAGCGGATACGTTTAGCATCACAGAGTTGTTGGTATTTTTTCTGCAGCGCAGCACGTTGCTCCGTAGTTGCACCGACCTTCTGATCGATATTCAGCCCAAGGTAAAACTCTGGATCTGCGGCTTTTACTGCTGCTTCAATAGTGTGGTAGGTTTTACCTGTACCAGGGGGGCCATAGAGGATTTGATTTAAAGGAACATGAGAAACTTGTTCTTGAGGTTGCAGAACTACCTGTTCATCCCGATCATCTTGTTCAACCATACGTTGGGTTATCTCCTGTAAAGAAAGTCCGTAGAAAGGTCGCAGTATTTGCTCTTCGAAGTCGGCAAATTGTTCTCTAGGAACTCTATAAATTGTCCCGTTGTAATTAGGTGTCCAGCCTCGCTTAAAGCGTGAATCATAAGCAATGGGCTTGGGAAGCTCACAGACTATCTGATAGCTCCGAACTAACCACCCTTCATCTAGCGGCGAGTCATCGCAATCGATCACACCGCTAGTGACTCTAACGAGAGATTTAACATCACCACTTCTTGACAGACTCACCAACGAGCCAATAGATAACCCATCAGAAAATGCACTACCTTGCGACTTTTTAGTATCTTGATGAACCGTTAGATAGCAGTTTTGATCGAGCCACTGAGATTGTTGCTCAGATATATCGTTGGCGCCATGAGACACCTTCCAGATTGAAAAAGGAAATGTAGGACTAGTTACTTTACTCATACCGATACTCATAAAAAAGCACGCTGTTCAGCGTGCTAATACATTTATAAATTAGTTATTTTCAGCAGCCTTTTTCGCTGCACGCTTTTTCGCGTTCTCTGCTTTTTTAGCGGCCTTAGCGAGCGCTTCGGCCTCTTTGCGGGCTTCGGCGATGCGCTCTAAAAGCTTGTCTGCGGGCTCATCGTTTGGATCTTGTGGTACCAGTTCGCCGCGGAATGCTTTTGCTAGAATGCTTTGGGTTAGGTTATCTACCCTCGCCTGTGCTTTTTTCACTTGTGCTTCTATGGTGTCAGCGAAAGCGAAGTACTGGTCGACTAGACGAACAATTTCTTTTTGCTCCTCTATCTTGGGCAACGGTAGTACACAGCCTTTTACATCAGTTTGATTTATGCTTGCTTGATTGACTGCGAGTTTTGCATTCTTCCTAAGCTCTTTTAGACCGGAAATGCTTCTTAGAAAAATAGTTACAAAGGCAGGTAAGGCTTTCTCTGTATCAATTGACATACGCATAATATTGCTTTCGAAAACCGCGTTTTCTGGTAACTCCCTTACTAAAGCACACTTGCCCAGATATTCGATACTATTTACACGATTAACTAATACATCATCAATACCAACACTGTATTTGGCAATTTCTTGTTCTTCTAGTTCTACACGCTTAATTGCTTCCCAGTTGACTAACTCGCCATCATAAAAGCTATCTATTCGAAAAATTTTTGTACCATTGCCGTAAAAACGAGATGGCTTATATAGCCCGTTTTGTGGGCCATCCTTCAATAGCTCACCTAATTCTACATATTCACCGAAAGACTTGATCCCACGCCACTCTTCCGTCAACTTCCCCGACACCGCAGAAGCGAGTACCGATTGGCGGAAGCGTTTTAGCAAATCGGGGATACCGTCTAGACGGGCTTTGATGGTGTCGACCTGTGCCAATACCTCGTCGAGTTTTTCGACGATGCGTTTTTGTTCGGCTAGTGGGGCCAGTGGGTACGGAATGCTCTCTAGATTCTTTTTCGTAAGCTTCGGTTGAGCGGAGCCTGTAACCCACGACTCTAAAGAAAGAGAATTGAAGAACTTTTCAAGATACTGGTTTGGGCTACCAGCAATACACCTTAATGTATGAGCATGATTGTTGACCCAGTATTTCCCGTCGGCAATAAATGCTAAAGGTTTTGACTTAGACAGAAGATTTGCTCCGTCTTCACCAATAAGAACATACTCACCTTCGTGGGTGTAGTTATTTAGGTAATCTATAACCCCAGTGGCACCATAGTAAGGGAAGCTACCTTGACAATTAGCGCGCTCTTTTAATGATATAGGTTTCCTCAGACCATTTTCAATCAAGCAAGCTTCACCGATTGTGCTAGTCACCCAACCTTTCGGCAATACACTCATTACTCTGCCTCCGGCTTTTCTTCCAAACCAAAAGCTTCCTCGAGCAACTGTTTCTGTGCCTCAGCTTCATCATTCGCACCCAACGATTGCATTAATTGGTAAATTTCAGACATTGCTTCGGTCAGCTCAGCCATCGCTTCTCCTGCTAGCACTTCTGGCTCTGGTAAGTTTTCTGCGCTGGTGGCTTCTAGGTCTTTTAGCCATGAGATATCTAGGCTGTCGCCTTTTTGGTCGCGAACATATTCACGGCTGAACTTGCGGAAACGCGCATTTTCGAGGCTATTTTCCTTGTGCGCTTTCTCGCTTAGGCTCTCTGAGGTTTCTCCTTCTGCAAACACATTGCCTAACGTCTCATATACACGTTCAACACGATCAGATTGACCATTCGCATCGCTACCGTAGGCGTTTACAAATGCATCAAAATGTTTGTCCGTTAATGGGCGGCGTTTACCAAAGGTGTTCATATTGGTTCGCATATCAAATACCCAAGTCTCCTTGGTGCAACCTTTGTCCTGAGCTGGATTCTCTGGTGTGCCTTTTTGGAAAAACAGCACATTGGTCTTCACGCCTTGCGCGTAGAAGATGCCAGTTGGCAGGCGTAGGATGGTGTGTAGGTTACATTTGTCCATCAAGTCACGACGGATTTCTGTACCTTTACCGCCTTCAAACAAGACATTATCTGGAATAACAACGGCTGC
Organism: Vibrio sabulosilitoris; assembly: GCF_055391395.1. NCBI lineage: Bacteria > Pseudomonadati > Pseudomonadota > Gammaproteobacteria > Vibrionales > Vibrionaceae > Vibrio > Vibrio sabulosilitoris. Next base: position 605,426 of record NZ_AP029600.1, on the reverse strand, counting down.
GCGACCACCTGGCTCCAGCGCATCGTAGATATGCTGCATAAAACAAAGCTGTTTGTTACCTGTTGGGTGAACAAAGGTGCGAGTAATGTTGGTACTTGCGGCACTACCGAATGGAGGGTTAGTCAAAATTACATTGGCTTTTGGCAAGCTTTCACCCGCACTGCCTAGTGTGTTACCAAGGCGAATTGCCCCTTCATCTTCATCGCCCTCGATGTCATGTAGCAAGCAGTTCATAAGAGCAAGACGACGGGTCTCTGGCACCAGTTCCAAACCCACAAAGGCTTTGGTCATTTGGAATTCTTGGTCATCATCATCGAGGTCATCGAGATCGTTGGTTTGCGCCTTGATGTATTTATCGGCTTCAATCAAAAAGCCTGCGGTGCCCGCTGCTGGATCTTGAATGATTTCACGCGGCTGCGGCTGCATAAGCTTAACGATGGTGCTGATAAGCGAACGCGGCGTAAAGTACTGACCAGCACCTGATTTGGTCTCGTTCGCGTTCTTTTGCAGTAGACCTTCATACATGTCACCAAAGTCATCGCGGCTCTTGCCCTTATCGCCTTCGAACCACTCTAGGCTATCCATATTGTCCACCAGCTCGGTAAGCTGCGCTGGCTGCGTAATGGTGGTGTTGACGTTTTGGAAAATAGCACGAACAATGGCGTGATCATCAGCGCCCAACTGTACCAGCATATTGCGGTAGAACTGGTGTTGGTCTTGACCGATTTTTGCTTTCAGATCCGCCCAACGATAACCCTCTGGTAACAGGTCATCTTCCTGACCCGTTTCTTCACACATTTTAAGAAACAGCAGGGATGCCAGTTCGTTAACGTAGTTTTGGTATGACACCCCACCATCACGTAAGTTGTCACAGAGTTTCCAGAGTTTGGCGACGAGATCGTTGTTGTTCATAATAGGTCTCTTGATTAATGCAACACCTTCATTGGTGATGCGAAGGCGCGGTTACGGCGCGCCTTTTTACATTTGCTCAGGAGTTCTCACTGTCAGCAACGAATATCTATTCACTTGTTAAACGCTGACAACGAACCCCGTTATTATGGGTAGACGGAATGAAGTGGATTTTACGTGACTACGCCGGTTCATCCCACATGTATTCGTTGAATTGAGTGAGTATGCTGTCTAAATCATCATTAAAGACTTTCATAAGCTTGCGTTTTCCACCTTTGCGCTTGTAGTTGCCGGTTTTAAAGGTGTCATCATCGAGTATGACCTTGTCTTTGATGGATTGTGCCAACCTATCGAGCCATGTTAGCTGCTCTGTATTCCAATCATTGGCTGATTTTATTCTCTCTAGAGCAAGCTCAACACGCTTTTCAAACGGCAGTAGCGCATCCCCGATAGAGGCACGTCGAATATGACCGATAAGCTTAGCGGCAATATCGTGGTTCTTAGCGGCTTTCCATGCGCTGCGTAGATTCGCTTCGTTGAAGTCTTGTGCATCGAACCACTCTTGCAACTCAATCAAGCCTTTGCGAGTTAGGTCTCGTGGACGATTAATAATGGCGTCCAACGCTTCCTGTTGGTTGACTGAAACATCCACAAGCTTGTCAAACGCTTCTAGAAAGTCTTCTGGATTATCAAAGTCCCCATACGCCTGGGTTACCTCAACCACTTCATCGTGAATATCGGTAAAGATTGGCATGTCTCGCATAGCGTTAATGTCGTTTTTAAGCTGCTCTAAACGACCTACCAAATTCGGTACTTTGTTGAAGATTTCAGCTGACCATTTTGGTCCCTTGGATTTGAGTGTTTTTGCAAGGCTTGCAAAGTCGCATCCTGCTGCATTGTTACAGACTTCATCAAAACGCTTCACTTGAGATTCTATCTCTTTCGAGCGGTCGCGGTTAAATTGCGCGTGGCTAATAATGCGCTGCATTTTCGCCACTAACTGATCAAAGCTATGCTCGGCAAAGCTGCGTCCATCAGCTTCTTTGGTTTTGTATGTTTCGGAGTCGGTGATCTCGTTAACCAACGTTTGCAGCTCAACTTGTGGACGAACGACCACTGGTCGCATGGTGTCGACACTTTGCAGTGTCGAATACAAATCCACGGCGTCAAAAATACGGAATGAGCTTTTACCGACTGCAGGACATAAGCGCGTTGCTCGGCCTTTCATCTGCTCATAAAGAATTCGGCTGCGTACTTTTCGCATGAATACTAGGTTACAGATACTCGGGATATCTACCCCTGTCGTCAGCAAATCAACGGTGACCACGATGTTAGGTAGTCGCTCTTTTTTGTAGCGAGTGATCATTGATTGGACTTTGTTGGCGTCCTTGTCGGCATCGCCTGTGATCTTGATGATCGCGTCATGTTCAAGGTCTGGATATTTCGCCTTAAACGCGATGCGAAGTTCTTCAACTACCGTATCTGCATGAGTGTTGTTGACACAAAATACCAATGTCTTTTGGGCACTTGTTGGATCGATATGCTGTACTAACTCCTCACACACAACCTTATTGAAGTTTGAAGCAATAAGGTTGCGGTTAAAGTCTGCGACTTCAAACCCTTGCTCATCCTCTAATGTGTCGTTAATGAGTTCGCCTTGATTAGACAGACGCACAACCTCTGCCCCTCTTGATAAGTAGACACCTTCTTCACTCAATTTGGTCTTGATTTTGATTGGCGGCTCTTGGTCGCATAAGTAACCATCAATGACCGCTCTTCTATAGCTATAGCGGTAAACCGGCTTTTTCTGAGTGTCACCCAGCGTGCCACCACCAAAGATATCAATGGTATGCAGTGCTGGAGTCGCCGTAAGTGCAATTTTAACCGCATCAAAGTGGTCGATAATACGGCGATAAGAAGAGATAAAATCGAGCTGATTACGGAACTTCAGTTCCCCTTCGGTCTGCTCTTTATCGAGGATGTATCCACGGTGCGCCTCATCAACAATAATGCAGTCATAACGGCCAACTGGCATCACTTCATCGCTTTGAAGTGTTCGTTTAACCAACGACTGTACTGTTGCTACATGAATTTTGGTGCTGTCTTCTGGGAAGCGGTCCGTTAATCCTTTGATGTTAAAGATAGCGTTAAAGGTATAACCTTTGATATCGGTATCTTCAAACGAATCCAATGCTTGCTTGCCCAATGACGTTCTGTCGACTAAGAACAACACGCGTTTAAAACGCTTTGATTGGATAAGACGATACATAAGGGCGATAGCTGTGCGAGTCTTACCGGTACCTGTTGCCATAGCAAGTAAGATATCCTGCTGTCCTGCGATAATCGCTTTCTCGACCGCTTGCACCGCTTCTTCTTGGTAGTATCGTAAACCAAGATCGTTCATGTCGGCGTTGTCGGCAAACCATCGGTTTTGGAGCTGTATATCATTCTCCAATTTGGCGACGAGCTCTTCTGGGCGGTGCCATTCTGGCAACGCCTTTGGCATATTGGTGTCATGTCTTACGTCTCGATACCAAATGCCGCTTTTTGTCTTCATCGCAGCTCGGTAGTCACGACCATTGGCGGAGAAACAGAATGGAATTTTGTAGCTTTCGTTTCCACTGGCGTCAGACCACGTAGGAGCATAACTCGGGAAGGTTTCCGCAATTTGGTGCAGCATTTCATCATCGTTAGCTGCAAGTTCTAACTCCTGCTTTAGAAAAGCCGAATCAAGGTACTTGCTGTAGCGATAAGCTTCATTGAGCTTCGCGGAGACATCACTGTTCGCTTTTTTGGCTTCCACCACACCAATGGGGCGTAGTCCAACAAATAGAACGTAATCTGCAAACCCTGTTTTCCCTGTCTCATCTTTACCAGTTGGCCACTCTGCGATGGCGATATTGCGACCTACCTGGGGACGAGTTCCATTAGCAAACGTGAGCATTTTGCTGTCGGCATCCCAACCCGCTTTACGAAGTTGAGAGTCAATTAAAAAACGGGTTTCAGCTTCACTTAGCTCTAGACTTCGAGATGCCGCTTCTTTGGTGATTTGCTGCTTGTAAGCCTTACGCTCGCTCTCTGTCTTCTTGGACAGCTCCAGCTCTTTTTCTTTTAGTTTTGCTTCTAAAGCTGTAATTCGAGCTTGAGACTGCTCTTGAGTTTCCTCTTGTTTACTCTCTAAAACGGAAATGTAACCGTTGAGTGACGTGAGCTTCGCTTGTTGTGCTTCCAACTCTACTTTGGTTAGGGTCTCGGCTTGGCGTACTCTTTCGTTCGCACTGGCAAGCTCTGCTTTTAATGACAAAACTTCTTGCTCGAAAGCTGGGCTGTTATCGGAGGTTGGTAATTCAAACTGTGGAACGGGAAAGTCGTACTGCTTAGTAACGAGTCTGTAGTACCAAATTGCAACTCTAAACGCTAGGCGCAAACACATCTCTGCGTCTTGCAGATCGTTATGATATTCATGAACGGCCTTGTTGCCGATTTTTCGAAGCTTATGGAAGACGCTCAGTATGCTGTCATCAACAAAAGGGATTTTGCCTAATTCACGTAGGAGGTCGTTTTGATTTTCAGGGATCTCAATATCGAGCAATTTTGCTAGGTGCTTTGCCGTCGACTCTCCGAAAATTCTGAGTTTTACCAGAGTTGTGTTCGGGTCATCCGTATAATTTTTTTCTGCTGCACGAGCGATAGCAAATAGAAAATCGTTAACGCCTTTCAGGAACTCAAAGTTAGATTTGGTCATAGTATCTTTCCTTTAACCCTCTGATTCACAATGCTTGTTAATGACAGACACTTCGATATCTGGACGACAAAGTGCAACAGAATAACGCTGGTTTACGCCTTCAGAAATCGACGTTACCTCCAACATACCTGCTGTTTGAGTTGGTAAGGCTTTTTTAAGCTTGCGATTGATGGTCGAACAAATGGGCTGCAGGAAGTCTTTGTTCATACCAGATAATGATGAGTAATCGCTCTCTGAAAAATCTTCTGGTGTGGTGCCAAAGGTGCTAAACACCCTTGGGTCACTTGCAAACTGGCGGTAAGTGTTTAGAAAGTCGATGCTGTGCTTTTGTTGATCTTCAAAATATCGATCAACAAGCAGCCCCTCAGTACCTTTGTCTAAAAGCCAAAGATAGAACGCCAGCTCTTTGGCTGTCAGTGAAACATCTATACCTAATGTGGAAATCAATTTGGATGAGCCATCGATGGTAACGGACAGCTCTCCCTCTCGAGAGGAGTTCAACATGCCTACCGTTTGACTAAAAGAAAGATTAGCCATAGTGGATAGCACTGTTGGGTCTACGGCATTTCTCATCCTAACAAATGGAATTTCTGCCAATGTTACCGTCGCCCGACTTACATCGACTTCACCTTGGCCATTTTTACCCGTAACCCACTTTTGATTCTTGGTCGGATACCAAAAATCTCTAACAAATTCGTAAGCATCATCGACAAACACGTGACTCAATGTGTCCTGAGAACGCCCGAACATGGACATCGCATAACCAAAATAGAATGCCATGGTTTTTCGTCCACCAGCTAGCGACGCATGAATTGCCGTATGGTCATCTTGAGTTAACTCAAACACTTTTTTGGTAATGAAGTCAGCCATAAAGGTTTGGTCTTCGATGGATTTGGCATCGTCGATATACTCGCCTTTATCATTTTCTATCAACCAAACATGGCTTTCATTAAAGGTGAACTCTGGCAGTTGATACTCGCTTTTGAGTGCTTCTAGATGACCATCTCGAATTAAGCCATTGAGCAAAACATCTTTACTGCTTTGTGTGGTGATGACATACACTTCATCTGGAAATGGTCGACCGCTCTTTGCTATGGCAAAGAGTGTTTCTGTTAAGACTTGGGGGCTAGTTCCTGTGGTTGAAAGAAGGATATTTTTCATTCTATTCTTTGTTTTTTAGTCGGTTACATCGAGCTACTGAGTCTGATATTACACTAGATGAATATCCATACAAACCTTAGGTGATCTCAGAATGACATGATTTTTGAATTAGTAAGCAATTCTAAAACGATTAGCTGTCTCCACCGCTTCTTTGTGTCCTTGTGCTGCTGCTTTAGAAACCCAATCTTCTCCGTATTTTCGGGTTCTCGCATCACTGTTTGAGCCCAAAAGCATTGTCTTACCAAGCTGCCACATAGCCTCTGGGTTTCCCTGATTGGCTGCTTTTTTTATAAACAGCTCGTAATCAACCTGATTCCCAAGTTGCTTGGCCAAAATTGCTTTGGACAGATATAACGTACTCTTTTGAGCCAGACCACGTAACTCACCAAACTTGCCGGTTTTAACTTCGGCTTCCCAAAATCTTTCAATCCACGTTTCCAAACTCACCTTACGTTTCTGAACCATCGCTTGATCTGGTTTAGGTAGGCCTTTGCTCTCCGAGTACTGCCCCAGTGCTTTCGACAACCCTTTGAAGGATTTCGTGCCATTATTTGGTAGGACTTTAAACTTGGTTCTAAGCAACTTTTCACAATAGTGCTGCCAAAAGTCGAGGTGGTCGTGTACTTCGAGCTGAGTCATAGTGCGAATGTCTTCACTCGTCAGAGCGTCGCTATCAAACAGCTTTTGAGTATTCCAATCACTCTTCTTGTAGAATCGCGTTTCTGCAATGGTTCCACGAAGAAACTCAACAACAAGCAGGTCATCAAGTTCGAAGATGTAAATTTCGCTGTCAGTATTTGTGGAGCTTGGCAAGACATGCACAAACTCCGGGAGTGATCCATTTTGGAGCTCGACCCACTTGTAACTTTCACTTGGAAGTAAAACTCTAACACGTTCAAATCGACTACTATAATTAGACCAAAACTTTGAACGACTTCTAATCTGGCGTGTTTGGTAGTCGTTAAAATCTAGCTGAATAGCTGCTTCTTCAGAGTAGAGTGCCGCAGAAATTGCATGCAAATCAAAATAGCTTGTTAAGCCAAATTTCTTTTTGAGTACTGCTTTTGATTCGCCACCAAGTTGAGGCCAGTAGCTGTTTTTCTTTAGAGGAAAACAATGTTCCTCGATAATTTCCGCACACTGTTTACCATAGTCGAATTGTTCAAACTTACCGATAAAGCCATCGCAAAAATCAACTCTTTGTTGAGTGGTGTCCAATGCGTAAAAGTTTTTGGCAAGCCAAACGTCATCAAAATCTGATAGGTTCCCATCCGATATTGGACTTAGCAGGCAATTGGCCAACTCAGCCTTGTAACTGTTAGCTTGAGGCAACCTCAAAAACTTAATATAGCCACTTAAAGTCTGTTTACCTTGGTAGCAAAGCGATGCCATTTCATCAAAATCTTTTGCTTTTAGCGCCAACAGCCAATCCAATTTGGCTTGATCTATCGCACTCCATATAGGCACCGTTCTCGCTATGTCTATCGATTCAACAAGATCAGAAACTACACTCGTTGCTTTTCCATCTAACGCTAGCCCCATCTTGAACAGCGCAATATCTCCAAGCACCAGCTGACTGCCAACACCAGTCCAAACCGCAACACAAGCACGCTCTCGTTCTTGTTCGTTTAAGTTGATCCACTGGGCTTCGTTTTCAATCGCTTCTAACCATTCGAAAACATGAACTTCGTCTGACCTTTGAGCAGACACGAGCTCCACTATTTGCATGAGTGTTTTTGGTGGAAAGCTCGGTGTCCTGTCGTCAGTAATTCCTAGTTCCAGAAACTCATCGAATGAATGGCTGGTTAACTTATTTATGCTAGGTAATCTCGGCTGCGAGAACGAAAAACCTGAACTACTCAACTTTCTTCACCTCTGAAAAATTGCCAAGAAACTCCTCATCTTTGAACTGGAAGCGGAACTTCACCTTACGATCAGAGGTTTCTACAGCGTCCTGTCTTGCCTCGAGCGAACCTCTACCAGAAATAACCACTTTATCGATGAACTCTGTACGATGCGAGAGAAACGAATCAATATACATGGACATTATTGCTTTCGCTTCGCCAGTTGCTTCCTCATCAGCTTTTGTCTCAAATGCTTCTTTCGAATTCAGTTTATTTATATAAGCAATAACGCTGTTTGCTCTAAGAACACTTAACTCCATGTTCCGCTCAAATGCGCCTTCAGAACTAGAGTGACCTTCTATCACAATACGGCTTACTTCATCAGCCGTAGCTTGCGATTGAAAAATAGCATCCGAATATATGGGGATGAATTTTCTCAAAAAGTCTTGCCCTGAGGATTTTAACTTATAGTCGTTGAGATCAAATAAGATCGAGTCTGTAATTGAAATATCACCAGTTTCAGAATCGGCTTGGACACCAATTCCCTCCGCATTTAACTTATCGTTGATATCTTTAATAATCACGATTCGAGTATTTTGGCTCTGTTCATATACCTCAGAAATTTGAACCAAGGCGCTGATAAGCAGCAAGGCGAAGATCATCAGTAATACTGACATTAGATCTCCGACCGAGAGCCATACACCAGACTCTTCTGCATCTGCAGTTCTTGGTGAGTGGGATAAACTCCTCATCAAGCCTCCGCTCTATCTGCTTCAAATTCTCGGTTTTGAACTTGAGCGTTAATCAAGTAGCCAGCTGCTTGTGACAATTTATTATGGATCGTGCTTGCCGATTGGTCGAAATCATTGAAGAAAGTTTCAAAGCTCTCATTTGCTCGCGAGAAGTATTCGTCCATCGCCTTCGGAAGGTTCTCTGTCACATCGGTAAACGACGCTGAAGCTGTTGCATATTCTTTCTTCAATAGTGCTATCTGCCTTCCCATTGTTTGCGCAGCATCTTGAAGCTCTGCCATTCTTGACGCTTCATTTAACCCAATAGCCTTCGCTACACGCTCAACTGTTTGAGCTGATGCTTCTAGTTTTTCATACTGTGCCGTGAGCTCTTGAAGTAGATTGTGGCGAGCTTGGTATTCGCTCTCGAAAACTTTGCGGAAATTCTCTACAACCTCATTTAGACCGTTACGCTGCTTACTTAAGCTATCCTCTAGTAACGAATTCTGCTGTTCGAAGTACGCCGTTAGATTCTGTTGATACTGCAGTCGGAAAGCTTCTAGTTCTTTCTGAACGGTTGTCGACATCGACTTAACTTTTTCATCAATGTCGCCTAAGCCTGACTCTAGTTCTTGCTTCGCTGAAGTCATTAAACTACTGGCTTGATCGCCTACAGCCTCCAACACATCTGTTTGTTGCTTGAATGCAGCACTTGAACCTTCGATGAGTGCATTGATTCGAGACTCCACACCATCGAATAGTGCTTTCTCTTTTTGTTGCCTTTCGTTAAGCGCACCATCCATTGAAGTTTTGATTCCTTCAAAAGCTGCAGATGCTCTTCCCGCACTGAGTTCAAAGGCATCCCTCTGCTCTTCTAGACCTTTCGAAGCGCCATCAAGCAATGTTTGGACTTCTTTCGCGATAGTAGACATCGCTCCTTGGGTGTCGTCTTTAAAGCTCGCTAAAATTTGTTTTAGTGATTCGGCAAACTGTTGCAGCTTGTCCATTGTATCTTTCTGGAATTCATTGATTGTCTCTACGGTTTGCGCCGTGCTGGTTACAACTTTCTCAACATTAGCATTAAGCTGAGCTGAAACTTCATTACTCTGAGATACCGCTTCACTTGTTTTCTTAAGCTCTTCTGATATAGGGTCAATCAACGCTGATTTCATCTTATCGACGAGCAGCTCAACGAGCTCTTTTTGCGACTGTTCTTTGATATCTTTTAGAGCCGAAAGCTCACCTGTAATGGCTTGCACGGCTGGAGTAAGTTGATCTTCTATTGACCCCTTGACAGCCTCTGATACTTTGTCAGCAATAGCATCACCATTGAACGAATCTCCGAGCTTGTTTAACGAAGCTGCCGTATCCCTAAACTGTTGGCTCATACTTTCTATCGCTGAAGCAGAACGCAACTGCGCGGCAACCACTTCCTCCTGCCCTTCATTGGACATATTTTTTAGGTAGTAGACTGGACTCGCCTCAAAGTATTGACTTGAAATTGCTTTTAAGAATGTCGCCTGAGCTTTAGAGAGACGACTTGAAGACATTTTCATGAGAGCCATAAACACCGCTGAGCTACTTAAACCAGCTAGAGAGGTGTAAAATGCTGTTTTCATCCCCTCCAAAAGCTCAGCAGCAGAACTCAACAATGCTTTGGAATCGCCTGCCATGCTAAATTGACTCAACCCAAGTGTGATGCCTAAAAACGTACCAGTGATACCGATACTGGTTAAGAGTGCAGGAACTAACTTGTAACGGGTCGAATCACAAGGTGGAAGCATATGAGACAGTGGTGACTTCGTTAACCAAAGCCCCGCTTTGCTTTCAACTTTTAGACCATTTTCGGTAGGCGTATAAATTAGGTGCTCAGCCAACCATTTAAGTTGAGGCGCAGGTAAGCTTTCAGACTCTACTAGGCCTGAAGAGTGATTGTTTTTAAGGCCTGCGATCGCTTTAAGCTGCGAGATTGCACCCCAAGTAGCCTTTACTTCACGTACAGCGAAAAAGAAGAACAAAGCTAACGTTGTGATGATGATAATATCTGTTACCCCATCACCTGATATTATTGCGACTCTGTCTAGCATATTTAACTATTCCTTAAAAACTTACTTATTTCACTTGAAGTAAAAATCTGTTCTGCAATGCGTGCTGCTAGGTGCTCTGCATCTTCTCGAACTGCACCATTGACCAGTACTTTGTCTCTGAGCCTCACGCTATACAAGGCTTCTTCGTGATCATCACTATCTGAGGCTACTCGCAGATAGACCTCTTCTGGAAACTCTCTGAGAAGGGTTGCTTGAAGTGATGACTTTGTGTCTCTCAAGGAGTTTGTCGCAATGAAGTCGGCTCCAAACTCCTCTTTGGATAGCTTCCAAGCGTGGTTGACTGAAATAATTCGCTCCAATACTTGATCCAATCGCATCTTCATCATCAATACCTCAACGAGTGAGCCTGGCTTCTGTAATCACTCAGGAACTCATTTACTGTTATTACTTGCCAACCTTGTTTCATTGCATCATTGATGTCATTTGGTGAAATCGCTACGCCAAATCGACGTGTAGGCCAAGCTAGCTCTATACGAGAAGCTATATCACCCAAACTATCCATCACATAGTAATTAACTTCTGGTAGCGATAGGTGTACTTCACGACAAGCATGTAAAACACCATGTACGCCAGGGTCTGATAATTCGAACAGCTCTTGCCAGCCACCAAGGTCGTCTAATAAACCTTGAACCTTACGAAGGTCATTGATCAATTGCCTTTCGCGATGGCTCAGGACCATATGCTGATGTTTCGGTTGTTTACTGTGACAGTCGATACATAGTGCTTTTAGGTTCTTATCACTATTATCTGACTTAACGCCATTGATGTGATGCACATGCAGTAGTGAACGGTTCGTGCGCAAGTTCACCTTACAGTCCTCACATTCAAAGTTCTTGTCTACGCGATAACGTGAAGATACTCTCGACCAATCGTCGGTATATCCTGTCTCAGCCGTTTCTGCGTTTCTAGAAGGCATATGAGGGAAAAACGAGCTATATGTCGCAAAGAATTCTGCCATGTTAAATTCAGCAACTATTGAGCGAATATCGTATGAAGAGTTACAACCTTTATAGTTAAGCTTTCTCAAACAGTTCTGGCAGACTTTCAGTCTAGCTTTAGTTTCTCCATACCCAGAGTCAACAACAAACTCCCCTGAGGTATTGTTCGTCACTACATAGCGTTCAAAGCGTCCATTGGCTCTCATCGATTGAAGAGTTCTACAATCAGAGACATGAAAGCGAGCACTCGAACCGTTAGCCTTGATATAGAGGCTGACGTTCCGTCCTTGGTAACTTAAAAGACCAGACTCTATTTCTACATCTTTAAGCTCTACATCTTTACCTTGCTCTAGTTCTTTATCTACTTTCGCTATATGCGTTTCTTCATATGCTAGGTTGAAGGAACCTTTTTTCTCGGGTTGCATGGTATTGATAGCTGTCATCAAGGAGCCTAAGTTGAGAGTCAGCTTCATTACGCCCCCAAAATCTTAAGTATCTGTTGTTCAGCATTGGTAATAATTCGGAAAGACACTCTACGTGAGCGCTTTTCATCTTCAACACCAGCCTCGTCTAATGCAAGTTTTGACGATGAGTAACCAACTGCCGCAACGTTACCTTTAACCCACTCATAGTAGTCATTCTTAACCGGTTCCAAGGCCATCACATAACCTAAAACAGCTCGGGTACGTGACTGAGAGAGTCGCATGTTATTAAAGTAGGCTTCGTAGTCCGTTGAGTCATGATTCCAACGACTTGAGGTGTGACCTTCAATTTTGATCTCTTGGATAATTGGTTGGTATTTTTCAAGTACAGCTAAATAGCGAGGGAAAAAATCACCCAATATCGATTGAAATCGGTTGGTTAGATTGGCTTTACCATTGGCAAAAAGTACATCTGGAGCGGTAAAGTTAACACTGAGAGTATCGCGGTCAATCTCTGCTCCCCAGTCTTCCAGGTCCCTCGCGAACTCTTCAAGTAACGCAATATAGATAGCTTGCTGAGTTTGCTTGTAGGTTTCGGCGACATCCTTAATCTTGTCTCGTTCAACCATTGCATCACGCATCAGGGCAACTGAAATAAACAGGAAAACCATCATGAGTCCAGCCATAAGGTCGGACACAGACATCCAATGTTCACCACTTCCTTCTTTGGGCTTTTGAGAACCGAACAATTTTTCCATCGTTAAACTGCTGCTCCAGCGTTGACCACATTAGACATTTCTCGAACAAGCTTCTGATAATCTCGAGTGAACTGCTGCGTGATCGTTGCCAGGGCCTCACCCATTTCGTTCATAGTGCGATTAATCTCCTGCTGCATTTGGATATCAAGTACTTCGACTTGCTTCTCTACTGCGTTACCAGTTTTACCAACTGAATCAACAATTTGGTCTTCCAAACTATCAAATGTACGCTTAACGGCTTGAGCTTGGATTTGGAATACATCTTCGAGAGTGGTCTCTAAGCGATCGTGTAGTTTTGTAATCGCTTGAGTCGTCTCAGTTTGAATATCACGCGTGCTAGATAGCAGCTCTTGATTAGCAGACTTGAGGACATTACCCGTTTCTTTAGCATCATCTTTGATGTCAGCAACGAGAACACGTAATTGAGAGTTTAATTCTGTAATAGCATCTTCAAGCTGTTGTTTGATTCGGTCTGAGTTATCGGTTAGATAAGAAGCACTGTTTTGAAGCGCACCAGATGCACTAGTAACGTTGTCCGTGATATCGTTTGATGCTTCTGCAAGGCGCCCACCAATTTCAACCGCTCTCGTTTCGAGTTCGCTCGATACTTTAACCGCCCCTTCTTCCAAGTTGGTGCGCATAGTCTCAACGCTCTGATTGGCTGTGGTACTAAAGTTGTCAATAATTTTCTGTGACTCGACTAACATCGACTCATAGTGCGTAGAAGCGGCCTTAACCGAATCACCAATCACAGCCATAGTGCTGTCCATTTGCTCACGAATCTGAGGCATTGCTTCAACAGCCTTGTCACGCAGGTCCCTAAATGCCTCAAGGCGGTGTTCCAGCTCCGTCACTTGACCGTGACCTAGCTCCATTACATGGTGAAGTTTCTCCATTGTCTGTGGAATGGACTCTGCTCGTTCGTTAATACTCGCTACAGATTTCTCTGTTGAGGAGATTGCGTCTACACCAAGCTGATACTTGTTTGCCATATCTTCTAGCTGAAGCTTATAGTTTTCTTGCCAATCCACCAGTTTTTTTACCGATTCATCTAGGCGCTTGAAGTTCTCTCCAAACTGCTCAGTCAGCTTATCGTTAAACTCAACGATGACTTCTTTGAGCGCGTTAATAACCTGCTCAGTGGCAGACTTAGAGAGTAGCTCACCAAACTCATCCATCTTTATCCAAAGCTCGGTTCTGAACTGCTCATTCGATTGAGAAAAATTCTCCAAATGAGTATTGAGCTGTCTATTACCATCAGTAACGTCTGTTCGTAAGTTTCTGATTTGAGATGTTAGAGAAGAGTCACTATCTCCCCTAATCGCGGACAATAACTCTGAAGAGGATTCAAGCTGCTTGTTTGACGCTTCTAGTTGCTGAGACATAACAGCATAGATTTCATCAGGCCCAACTTGCTTATCTGGTTCTTCTTCATGTTTTGGCAACACTCCCAGTATCGCTTTGTAAACGATTGAACCAGCCATACCAACCAGGCTTGTTAAAAATGCAGTCTTGAGTCCCGATAGCAAAGATTCAATGCTTCCATCAATATTCTTGGGATCAAAATCCATCAGACCTACAACAATACCTGCAAAAGTCCCTAAGATACCAAGCGAAGTTAATAGGTTGGCCGTACTAGCTGTTAGACGAGGTGCCTTTCCCGCCGCAGAAAGAGCAATGGAAACAATCATTAATGCAATAATAATTAGTATAAAGGCATCGGAAATCGCATTTGCAGTGAACGCTGCAATGAAAGAAGCTATCTGGTCGGTCATAGGAGTATTCTATTGGTTTGAGTTTGAACGCACGAAATTTTACTTTTACAATATGATGCACTGCAATCAGTTGCTTCAAGTTTAATCGATAATGCTGAGTTAGATCATATGTTTTTAGTAATGGTATTATGATAAGTAAGTGACTTCAGCCCCTGGTTTGTATAGTTGCACAGTACATACTGCAACGCGTGAACTACAAAGCCGATTTTGACCACATAAAGAAACTGATAGACAGTTTCCGATTCCATATATTCACCTGCCGGGTTATCAATTGATTTTGTCAACTTATTGCCTGCATTGATATCTCGCGTCATTATTTGTGCCACTATTCAACCCTTAATTTGAAATGGTACCGACACTGTATCAGCATATTTAGGCAAAAGACCGTTCGCAAGCTTACAAACTACGAGGTTGGACTTGAAGTTAGCAAGTATTTGAATACTCATACGCTAGGACCGAAGACAAACAGGATGACTAACCCTATACGGTTTTAGTCCTACTAGTTAGCTTTCTCATCGCAGTCACTCATGTGTACCAGCTCCGTGTGTAGTAACTCACATCAATATCCCCTAGTGCTTCGCTATCTCTATAGCCAAACCAATCTGGCGCTCCACAAAGCTTAATACCCAATCCACATCTCGTTTTGAACGGTGGTGGCGACATTGGTACAACACCTCCACGATGCTATTTGCTACCATGTCCAAGAACATATCTTCCCGCCAATACTGGTGCGGCAGCATGTAGGTTCGCCCCTTGAGTAAGGAATAAATTTCTGCTTTAGATTGTTTGATATCTTCAACCGTCATTTCATCAAAGTAATGACTTTGAATCACATCGAAACAAAGGCTTGTGCAATGCACAGCTAAAGGTGAATAGCGCATCACTTGCCTCCTGTATGAAGAAATGCAGCAAATGCGCTACCATCTTTGCGAGTGAGGTTGGGGACATAACGCGAATAAACTCGGAACAGCATCGTTGTCGTCGTGTGCCCCATTTGGTTTGCGATCCATTCTGGAGATTCACCAGCGGCTAAAAGTAGCGTCGCGTACGTATGGCGAGTTTGATAGGGGTTTCGTCGCTTTAACCCTGCTCTTTCGATAGCAGGATACCAAACGGAACGAGCAACTACGGCGTAATTGAGATGACGATTTTGAGCATTAGTAAACACATATTTCAGTTTTTTATCGGCGCTAAGAAAGTGCTTTTCAAGGGCTTCCACCACCCTATCTGTAAGCTGAACCACACGATATGAACCATCGGTTTTGAGCCCTTTCAACCGGCCACGCACAATACTTTGACTAACCGTGATGGTTTTGTTCTCGAGGTCCACACTTTCCCACATCAATCCATCAACTTCACCTGTTCTCATGCCAGTAAAAAAGCGAGTTATATAATAAGCGAGGTACTCTTCATCAACATGTTTAAGGAAGCGCTCCACTTCCTCTAATGAGAATGGGTCAACTTCCGTACGACCTACTTTTAAGGCTTTGATATTCTTCCAGGCTGGGCTAAAGTCATAACGATCAGCGGCTTCATTAAGAATCATTCTAAGCGGTGTCATTATGTGATTTATCCGTGATGGACTTAAGAATTGAGCATTTCGTCCCGGTACTTTGGCGAGGAAGGAGCGAAATTGCATGATTTGAGCCTTATTAATGGCGCTGATCCTCTTACTACTGAATGTCGGTATTAGGTATTTGCTTAGTACGCCCTCCACATCCACTAGGTGGCTGTGACTCCACTCGATCTTCATTTCGGCTAACCATATCTCAGCAAATTCCTGAAACCTTGGGGACTCTGGTGCTTCAAAGTAACATTTTGCCGTTTCCTCTCTTCGTTTCACCTCATCAAAACGCTTAGCCATTGAGCTTTTTGGAAAATAGGCGGAATAGTCAAAGATATCAAGAACAATCTCCGCTTCTATTCTTTTGAGTAGGCGCTCCAGCCGGTTTCGATTGGCTTTGTTGTCAGGCAGTTGCGTTTGTTCTCGGCAACGCTGACCACGATAGCGAAACTGAAGAACAAGCTTGCCATTTCGAACGTTCAATACCCCCATATTTCCCCCTTACAAACCAGTGATCAATGATTGCATCGAAACACCACTCAGCATTTCCTCTTCGACTCTTTCCCAAATGAAGAGTATTTTTCTCCCTCCAAATGGGCGGATATAATGGACACCCTCAAACAGCACACTGTCTTTCAACTGCTCTCGGATCACTCTTTCGTCATACTTGATTCGCTTTGAGAGCTCTGACGTTGTCAAATAGGTATTATCCATCGTACAATCTCCTGCTGAACTAAATATCTTTCAAAAGAACTTAATGCTCTCCTACAGAACAAAACGTATCATAGAAATACTCTTTTGCAAGTACTTTTAATCTACAGGAGAACATTTTTTACAGGAGAAGACCATGTTAAAGTGCCACCTATCGAAAATCATGGGTGAAAGAAAGCTAAAAATTTCAGATGTATCGCGCGATACGGGTATCAATCGAGGCACGATTACACGCTTGTATAATGAGACAGCGACGCGGGTAGAGCTTGAAGTGATTGATACGCTGTGTGGCTACTTTGATATTACAGTAGCGGAGTTATTCGAAAGGATCGCTGAAAATACCGATTAAATGGAGTAATGTTGGGCTGACGACTATTGTGTTGAAGCCCATCTAACACCACATAGTCCCCATAGCAGTCGTGGACACCAAAATTGCCACCACTTGGCCACCGAGCATTAATTTAAAGCTAGACTTTCAAACTGCAGACACGACGAAAAACGCAATAAAGCGTTTATTTTTAAGAGTTTAGATTTTATTTAGTACTTATGAGGACTTGGAGCGTGCAGCGGGAATCGAACCCGCATCATCAGCTTGGAAGGCTGAGGTAATAGCCATTATACGATGCACGCATCATCGTGGGACGAGAGTTAATATGCCACACTGGTGAGAAAAGAAAAGCACTATTTTGGCCTTTGAGCGCTAACTGGGCATCTTTTGCTCGTTTAGGGTGATTTTTATTCTAGGTGATTGTTCTATCTGAAAAAGCTGCGATATAGATCGCATTTATCTAAGTTCAATTCTGCCCGAAAAAAACGGAGCTTTCTCTGTACTTTGATTCGAGAGTGTTTAACATTACGTAAACAAAACTAATTATCACTTGCTCAACAAAGGTCAGTATGAAAATCATTAGAATCATCCTCGGGAAACTCATTTTGCTGCTGAATGTTATCTTTAGGCCCAGCGGCGTAAAACGCAGCACTCAGGCTCAGCAACTTGCCGATCAAAAAGCCAAAGACTTGACTCTGTATCAGTTCGAGGCCTGCCCCTTTTGTGTCAAAGTGCGACGTGAGATGAAACGTCAATCGATTGATATTGCCCTAAAAGATGCCAAAAATGATCCTGTTGCTCGAGAAGAGTTACTCACTGGCGGGGGTCAAGTTAAGGTACCATGCCTGCGCATTGAGCAAAATGGTGAGCAGACTTGGATGTATGAGTCTTCTGATATCGTTGCCTATTTGCAAAGAGAATTTGCATAACTCTTTCGATGCCAAACCGGCGGAGAGCGAAGCTCCGCCCCGTTTAGATTAGACAACACCAACCTTTTGCTTGACCTGTTGGTCGCGCATCGCGGTTTCGAAAAAGCTGCTGATCCAGTGAAGGATCAGGGACGAGTCCTGTGGTTTGCCAGCTTCAGTAAGTGCTGATTGGTACTGCCCCGGTCTTAACAGGTGCTCTCGCTGTCTGGTCAGTGCTTGCGTAAAGCTTGAGGAAAATTCTGGGTGACCCTGAATGGTCATCACATGATTATCTTTAACTAACATAAAGTTTGGACAAAAGTCGTTGCGCGCGGCAACCTTCATTCCGCTTGGCGCAATCACTACTTGATCCTGATGACTAACCAATAGCCTTGCGCTGTCGACCCCAAGCTTCATCCAGCGCTTTTGCCTGATAATATTGACTTTATAGCTGCCAATCCCCCAACCTTTGGTTGATTTTTCAACCCGCCCGCCGAGAGCGCGCGCGATAAGCTGGTGACCAAAGCAAATTCCGACCAGTGGCTTGCGCTGCGCTTCACACCGCACTATCCAATCCATCAAGTTAGTGATCCACGCATCGTTATCGTAAGCGTTGTGCACACTTCCGGTCAGAATGAAGCCAAAACACTCATCTAGGTCTGGTAGCTCGCCTGCATACGCATCATAGTTGATAAACTCTAGCGTTGACTTGACCTCACCTAGTGAAAGCTCGATCATTTGCGCGTACTGGCCATAAGTCTTGGCTAGCTCACTATCGACATAGCCACAGGTTAATATCCCTATTTTCATCCGTCCTCACTCCTTGTCAGGCTCTGTTTTATCCGCTCTCTTTAATTTCAATTTCTGTCTAAATAGATACAATACTCATTATAGACCAATCAGTTATGAGTCACTTGCTATCAATCACTATAGCGTTTTTGGTCTAAAACAAGCAATGCTAGGTTCTTCGGATCTTAAGGCTTGGTTGCACGCGGATAATCGCATTATCTAAAGGCCGCTGATCCCACTGATGCTGTAAGGCATCGAGCGCTCGCGTGGCTATTAGGCTAACAGGCTGAGCGATGGTGGTTAACTGATAGCCTTGCCAAGCCGCCTGCGGAACATTGTCGCACCCCACGACTCTTAGCTGATTGGGGATGGCGATGCCGGCAAATTGCTGGCACGCGTCAATCACCCCCATAGCCAGTGCATCTGAGGCACAAAATACACCATCAAGACTTCTAAGCCGCTCAGTATTGCTAACCGAAGCTTCGAAACCTGCGCTGTAGCCATAGCGACCAGCATCAATATACTCAGGCTCACCGCCTAGCGTGGTGATCAACGATTCCCTAAACCCTTGCCAGCGCTCGTTGGATGCCTGCCCATCCCTGCGTCCAGCAATGTAACCCAAGAACTGACAACCTTGACCCACTAGGTACTGAGCGGCCAGTTTACCTGCAGTAAAATTGTCAGTCTGAACCGAGGGGATCTGCCCTTTGACATCGGCTCGCCCAAGTGTCACTAAAGGTAACGACAGCTTTAAACATTGATGAAGGCTCTCTGCAGGGAGTGAGCCCACAACAGCAATCACACCATCAACTTGATAGCCCGATAGGCGCAAGATGGCCTGATCAAGGTCACTCTCTTGCTTGACATTCAATAACATCGGCTGCTTGCCAGCCTGCTGAAGTGCCGCAGACAGCTCTTCAAACAAAAAAGACTGATAGGGATTAGAAAAATCACTGATCAATATAGCCACCAGGTTTGATTTGGCCTTTTGAACCGGTGTACTGAGGTTACGAGCAAACATATTCGGTTGATAACCAAGCTGCTTCGCCGCCGCAAGGATACGCTGGCGCTTCTCTTGGTTAATACTCGCGCCATCAGTAAAGGCGCGAGAAACCGCTGAGCGCGAGACTCCAAGGTGTTTAGCGACATCTGTTGAGGTGACTTTTTTGTTCACTTTTTCACTTCTCACCAATTACTGTTCTACTACCTTATCGACTCATCTACTGATAGGCAATGATGGTCAGACTCGGTCGCTTTTGCCACCAGGCGCTCGCCCTCATGAGCCATCTGAATTTGGGGCTGATCATGCAACGCTGCGATCAACTCACCGCGCTCTTCCGGGCTCACATGATAGAGACGCCAACGGCTAGTCGCACGCTTGGGCAAAGTCTTGATTTGCTCCCATGAGCCATGGCTGGTATGCAGCTTCAACGTCTGACATTCGATAAACACCCAATCTGATTGGGCGGCAAGCGTCGTCCCAAGCTCGCTCAGCTCACCATCACCGGAGAAAAACAGCGAGTGTTTGCCTTGGGTTTGCAACCGTATACTAAAGTTATCGACCGCATGTTTGGTCACAGCAAATTGTGCTTTCCAAGGCCCCACACAATTAATGTCTTCAATATATCGATATTCAATAGCAAAGCCGAGCTCATCATTTGGCCAGTAAGCATAACTGACCAATGCCTCAATCACTCGGGCCTGAGAACGTTGTAAATATATCGTTAGTGGATGGCGGCGCTGCTTGGAGTCCATCCAGTTAAGTAAGGTCGTCAACCCCAAGGCATGATCTGGGTGCGCGTGGGTTATATAGATCCCATCCAACTGTTCTGGGCCATCAAGGTATTCAAGCGCCCGACGAGTCAGCCAAGGACCACAGTCGATTAGCAGGCTATAGTCGCCCTCTGTCACCAGCAGGCCAGAATTGTGCCGCTGAGTATCATAAGCATCACCACAGCCTAACATCACTGCAGTGAATGACGATTGTTGTGTACTAGGCTGCATTGGCAACCTCATCCAGCTCGACGCGTTGGTCATTAACATCAAATAAATGCACAGTCGATGCCTTGAGATCAATCTCTATCGTTTGGCCTACCTCAAAGCGTTGATCACTCTCAATAACAAATTTGCCCTGAGCGAGGTTGCCATAATATAGACGAGCATGACCCAAGGGTTCGACTACGTCTATTACCATACTCACACTGTGATCACTCTCGCCTGTTACTACCTGATTTGGGCGAATACCGATTGTCTTAACACTATTGGCTAAGGTTTGATGACCTAGTGATGCAGCAAACTGTTCAAAAGGTAAGAAATTCATTACTGGACTGCCAATGAAAGACGCAACAAATCGGTTTGCTGGTCGGTCATAGAGGGTTTCGGGAGCACCAATCTGTTCAATATGTCCTTGGTTTAATACCACGATCTTGTCTGCCAGTGTCATCGCCTCGACTTGGTCGTGGGTCACGTAGACCATGGTCGCGTTGAGTTGCTGATGCAGCTGCTTCAAGTATACCCGCATCTCCCCGCGCAACTTAGCATCCAAATTGGATAGTGGCTCATCAAACAGAAATATTTCTGGATCACGCACAATCGCTCGTCCAATTGCCACTCGCTGGCGCTGACCACCAGAAAGCGCACCTGGTAATCGTTGTAAAAATGGCTCCAGTTGCAGATTACGCGCGGTTTTCATCACCTTTTGTTTAATCTGCTCTGCTGGAACACCCGCCATCTTGAGTGGGAATCCTATGTTCTTCTCCACTGTCATATGTGGATAGAGTGCATAAGACTGAAACACCATCGCAACTTCACGATTGGATGGATGCACCGTGTTCAGTATCCGTTCATTGAGCTGAATAGTACCTTGTGTCACCGACTCTAAACCGGCGATCATTCGCAGTAAGGTGGACTTACCGCACCCTGAAGGGCCAACAAAAACAACAAATTCCCCTTCGTTGATATCAAGGTTGATGTTCGGGATCACTAAGTTGCCATCATAGGACTTAGAGAGATTTTTAATGGTTAATTTTTTCATATTAGAAGCCTACTTAAGTCCCATAGAAAAACCGCGCAGCAGGTAGCGCTGCATGTACCCTGCCAAGGCCAACATAGGTAGTGACGAGACAATACCCACGGCCATAAGCTCACCCCACGCAGTGCCGTCTTCGGTCATAAAGTTGGAAATGAACAAGGGGATCGTAAAATTATCAGGTAGATGGATAAACAATAGCGAGAACAAGAACTCGTTCCATCCGAGGATCATCGAGAAAATTGCCGTGGCGACTAGCCCTGGCGCACAAAGCGGAAAGACGACATAGACCAATCGCTTGATTAGGTTCGCGCCATCCATCGCCCCGGCTTCCTCAATCTCTAGCGGAATATCACGCACAAAACCGAGTAGCATCCAGATGCAAAATGGCAGCGTATAGACCTGATAGGAAAGCACAAGGCCCAATTTAGTATTGAGCAGTCCCAAGGTATTCATCAACGAATAGAGCGGAATAGCGACCACGATCGGTGGCATCATTTTGATCACTAAGACCAATAGCAAAAAGACCAAGTCCAGTTTGGCTGGAAATGAAAATCGTACTAAGGCATAAGCAGAGAAGAATGCAACAACCAATGACACTGCTGTAGCGCTGAGGGCGACGATCACAGTGTTAGCAATCAAGGTATTGATGTTTCCCTGCCACAGCGATCGAAAGGCCTGCCAGCTTACTTCGCTCGGCAGCAACGACGTACTAGAGTGCAGGATCTCACTAGCAGGCTTAAAAGCCGTACCAAACATCCATAGGATGGGCAAGGCAAACATCGCCACGGCGCACCAAACCAATACCGTGTGTAAATGACGCATCATGAGGCCGCTCCTTTTAATGCATTGCGGGCGTAAACCAAGGTCATCAGCAAGGAAATGGCTAACATTACCAGTGCAGCAGCACTTGCCATGCCCAAGTTAAAGAAGCGGAAGCCATACTTATACACAAACATTGACAAAGTTTCGGTGGCATTACCTGGCCCACCACCGGTCATCACGAATACCTTATCAAACAGCTTAAAGGCATCGATTGAACGCAACAACAACGCCAGCATCAACTGCTTTTGGATCAAGGGAAACGTTATGTAAGCAAATGAGCGTAAACCTCGCGCCCCATCCACCATCGCGGCCTCTCCAATATCTTTAGGAATCGATTGCAATCCTGCCAAGATGATCAGAAATGCCATCGGCGTCCACTGCCAAGTGTCCACCAGCGCAATGGCATACAGGGCCATGTTAGGGTCAAACAACCACTCTTGTGCCGGTAAACCTAACGATATTAATAATGCGTTGAGTAACCCAAAGTCGTAGTGGTACCAAGAACGCCATATTGATGAACAAACCAAGGTTGATAGCATCATTGGATAAATAATGATCGGCAGCGCGAAGCGACGACCAGGAAATTGGCGATTAAACAGTAGTGCCAACCACAACCCCAGCCCAACCTGAGACAGTGATGCAACCAGAGTAAAAGTAAAAGTGTTTTTTATCGCTGCAACAAAGAAGAAGTCGTAAAACAGCTCAATAAAATTTTCCAGGCCAACAAAACGATACGTTTTGTGCACATAGTTCACATCACCAAAGGCGTTATAGATCACATGAATAATTGGATAAACGGTAAGTAGCCCAAGTATCAATAGCGCGGGAAGTAGCAGCAGGAATAATTGCTTACGGTTTTCAAATAACATTTTACGTCCAAAGCCCATAGTCATCGATATGATGACTATGGGCAAAGTCTACTGTATTGGTAATTAATTGCTTACGACACGATTGATGCGACGCTGGGCTTGATTCAGCGCCTGCTCGGCCGTCATTTGTTCCATCATTGCCATTTGTAGGAAGTCACCTAGAATACTTTCTACCTCAGCCCAGTTCTGAATGCGTGGACGGGGTTTACCTGTCTCCAGTGCCTTGGCCTGCTGCGGGTACCAGCGGTATTGATTGACAACTTCTTGGTCGTGATAGACGCTCTCACGAGTTGGTGGCATACCGAAGTCTAACGCCAGTTGCTTTTGGATTTCTGCACTCGTCGCAAACGCTATAAAGTCCTCAGCCTCGGCTTTATTCGCTGAATCGGCTGGGATACCCATTTGCCAAATACCAAGCATAGGCGCAGGTGCACCAACCTCTGCTGGCGGCGCTTTGATGTCCATATCACCAACCACACTCGACAGCTCTGGGTTATCAAGGTTTGGTACCCAAGCTGGCCACACCTCAATCGCCATGGCTGCCGTGCCTTTTTGAAGTGAGTCACGCACTTCATCGGCGTTATACACATCAACACCGCGTGGCGCATATTGCTTCATCGCAAGGAACGTCTCTAGCGCCTGTTTCGCCTCAGGCGTATCCAGTGATGCCTTACCACTCTCATCGACAACATCTGCACCATAGCCCCATAGAATTGGTAAGAATCCAGTTACAATAGGGTTACCCTTTACACCACGATACACCAAACCGTTTTGATCAGCGCTTGCGTTAATCACTTTGGCTGCAGCTAACACGTCGCTCCAAGTTTTTGGCTCTTCAAGCTGATGTTGCTCAAAGGATTTGGTATTCCATGCGAACATAGCGACGTTACCCACCATAGGTAATGCATAGGTCGCTACTTTGTCGTTTGCGTTACTCTCTTGGTATTGACCGATGGCAAACGGTGCCGCTAGGAAGTCTTGCTTGGCAAAATCTTCAGATAGTGGTGCAAGCCACTGATTAGCAAAGAACTCGGGTGCCCAAGTATCATCTAAGAGTACCACATCATACTGTCCAGTTTTTTCGCGCATAGAAAGTACAATACTTTCATACAAGCCACTATTTGGTCGTTTAACCAACGTCACCTTGGTTTGCGGGTTGACCTTTTGATACTCCTGCGCGATGAACTGCATTGCGTCGCCATAGCTACTATCGCGTGACGCAACAACCAACTCGCTTGCAGTTGCATTGAAAGCACTTGCCAGCAACGCTGCAGCAAGCATAGATTGTTTCAACATGATCCTCTCCTTTGATAAAGTAATGCACACGCGTGCATTCGATAACGACAAAATTAGAGGTGTTAGGTGACATTAACATGACTATTTGGTGAAGTATTGGCGCAATAATCATGATTGCATTTTGGTTTGACACCATTAGTGAACGCGAGTGCAATGCGTTAACCATTGTCGCCTCTCGACTGTCGAGATTAGGCTATCCTGCCTCTTACACTGGGTAAGCGTGCTTACCTCTCGATAATTCTATCTAGTTGCCAACCTCAGTAGGGATGTTCAGACAACCATGTAAGACACCCCAAAATAGAAGCCAAAATAACCAATCCAAGCTTCATTGATGCTTTATTAATCTCTGAAATAGAGGTTATAAATTCAGAACGTGATATTGGTCCAATATTGGCAAAAACGCTGTAATTCGATCTACATCTCACTTTTAAAATGTTCTCTCTTATGTGGTTTATTTTAAAAATATTACCGGTAACATGTTACGCGTAATATCACTGATTGAAGCCCTAAAATGGATATTTCACCAATAGAGTTTGGCAAAGATAGCGCTTGGTTTGATCTGAAGTCGAATCGAGATTATTGACTAATATTGGTGACTTGGGGAGATGGTACACCATTGGTCAAAGGGCTATGAACTCAATCAGCGCACTTTATTAAAACTTGTTGGCCTTTGAATAAAGCCAATCAAAAAGCATTTTGGGGAATTGGGTGTTGAGATCACCCAAAGCTATTACCCCACACAAGCAGGAGTAAAAAAATGTCGAAAGATTACAGCGCTGTCGCGCGCACAGTCGTGGACAAGCTGGGCGGGGCAAGCAACGTGGTTGCTCTGACTCATTGTATGACTCGTTTACGCTTTGTACTCAAAGACGAAGCCAAAATCGATGCCGCCGCCCTTAAAGGGATTAATGGTGTTATGGGAGTCGTACACAACGGCGACAAGTGCCAGGTGATCATCGGCAATAATGTCGCTTATGCGTATAAAGAAGTGATGAAGCTGTGCAACCTTGATGGCGCTGTTGAGGACGACACGCCAGCACCAAAAGTCAAACTGACGCCAAAAGTGATTGGGGCGAAGATGCTTGACGCACTGGTTGGCACCATGTCACCACTGATCCCTGCTATCATTGGTGGCTCAATGGTCAAACTGGCCGCAATGCTCCTTTTGATGTTCAACATTTATGAGGCCGACCACTCAACTGTTATTTTGCTTAATACCATTGGTGATGGCGCATTCTTCTTCCTGCCGATCATGGTAGCGGCATCAGCGTCAATCAAGTTTAAGACCAACATGTCACTGGCGATTGGTATCGCGGGTGTCCTAGTTCACCCTAACTTTATTGATTTGATGGCACAGGCTGCTGAAGGCACCGAAGTGGATCTATTTGGTATCCCGGTCACTTCCGTTCGCTATACTTACACCGTAATCCCTGTGCTGATCATGACCTGGATTCAGTCCTACATCGAGCGTTGGGTGGACAGCATTACCCCACCGGTGACTAAGAACTTCCTAAAACCAATGCTGATTGTGTTGCTCGCAGCGCCGGTTGGTATCCTATTCGTGGGCCCTATGGGCATCTGGATTGGTACCGCTATCTCAACCTTGGTTTACACTATTCATGGCACCCTTGGCTGGCTAGCAGTTGCCATCATGGGCGCACTGTGGCCGCTGCTGGTACTGACGGGCATGCACCGCGTCTTTACCCCAACCATCATTCAAACCATTGCGGAAACTGGCACTGAGGGTATGGTAATGCCTTCTGAAATTGGTGCAAACATCGGTATGGGTGGCGCTTGTCTTGCAGTAGCGTGGAAAACCAAAAATATTGCCTTGAAGCAAACCTCGATGGCCGCAGGTGCTTCAGCGCTGATGGCGGGTATTTCTGAGCCTGCTCTTTATGGCGTACTTGTCCGCCTTAAGCGTCCACTAATTGCCACTCTTATTACCGGTTTCATCGTCGGTGGTCTGGCGGGTATGGCCGGTATTGCGAGCCACTCAATGGCCGCACCTAGCCTGTTTACCAGCGTTCAATTTATCGATGTTAACGACCCGATGAGCTTGGTTTGGGTACTTGGCTTGATGGCGCTATCGGTAGTGTTGTCGTTTGTTCTGACGCTGATGCTAGGCTTTGACGATATTCCAAATGAAGAAGACGATAAGTCAACAGCAAGCAAATCGTCAGCAAAACAAGATGATAAAGAGCTTGGCACAACGGCACCCGCTAAAGCCTAATAGCTCAAACAAGACCAAAGAATAAATATACAGCCACCTCTATCGAGGTGGCTTAAACACAGATAGAGGTAAACCATGTCTGAAACAAGATTCCCTGATGGCTTTCTTTGGGGTGGCGCGATTGCCGCAAACCAATCTGAGGGCGCTTACCGTGAAGGCGGTAAAGGACTCACCACAGTTGATATGATCCCTTACGGCGTCAACCGTATGCCAATCAAGCTCGGTCAGGTTGATAGCGTTGAGCTAGACAACAGTGAGTTCTACCCAAGCCACAATGCGATCGACTTTTACCATCGTTATAAAGAGGACATTGCGCTGCTGGCTGAGATGGGCTTCAAGGTCTTTCGCATGTCAATCGCTTGGGCGCGTATCTTCCCGAACGGTGACGAAGAAACGCCAAACCAAGCCGGTATCGATTTCTACCTAGATGTGTTTAGAGAGTGTAAGAAATACGGTATTGAACCACTCGTGACCCTGTGTCACTTTGACGTGCCGATGCATCTGGTCAACGAATATGGCTCATGGCGTAATCGCAAGATGATCAGCTTCTTTGAGCGCTACGCCCGCACGTGTTTTGAGGCCTTTGATGGTTTGGTCAAGTACTGGCTAACCTTCAACGAGATCAATATTCTGCTCGCTAGCCCATTTTCTGGCGCGGGTCTGCTGTTCCAAGAGGGCGAAAATCACGATCAGGTTAAGTACCAAGCCGCGCACCATGAGTTGGTCGCCAGCGCATTGGTGACCAAAATTGCCCATGAGATCAACCCAGAGAACCAAGTGGGCTGTATGTTGGCCGGTGGTAACTTCTATCCTTACTCTTGCAAACCTGAAGACGTGTTTACTGCGATGCAAAAAGATCGCGAGAACCTGTTCTTTATCGATGTGCAATCTCGAGGGTACTACCCGTCTTATGCACAAAAAGTGTTTGACGACAAAGGCGTTAAGCTTGAGATCGAGCCTGAAGATCATGAGATCCTCAAAAACACCGTCGATTTTATCTCGTTTAGTTACTACGCCTCTCGCTGTGCTTCAGCTGATATGAATGAGGGCAACACTAGCGCTGCTAATGTAGTGAAATCGATTAAAAACCCACACCTTGATGCGAGCGACTGGGGTTGGGTCATTGACCCTCTGGGTCTGCGCATCACAATGAATACCCTATTCGATCGTTACCAAAAACCGCTATTCTTGGTTGAAAACGGTCTAGGGGCTAAAGATATCCCGGAAGCAAATGGCGAGATTAACGATGATTATCGTATCGATTATCTCCGTGCTCACGTTAAAGCAATGAGCGATGCGATCGCTGATGGCGTGCCTTTGATGGGTTACACACCGTGGGGCTGTATCGACCTAGTCGCAGCCTCTACCGGTGAAATGAGCAAGCGTTATGGCTTTATCTATGTAGATCGCGATAACGAAGGCAACGGTAGTTTGGATCGTACCCCCAAGAAATCCTTCTACTGGTATAAACAAGTCATTGAAAACAATGGCAAAAAATTAGACTAGTTCCACTCTGATAATAACACTTCTTGCCGATAGGTTTCCCTTATCGGCTTTTTTATATCCACTAAATTAGGCTCATTACAAGTTAGTATCTATACAAGAATTACGATAGTTTGCATAGATAATCGATAAAACAAGCAGCTTTGAATTACACTATACCTAGGGTTTCCTTTTGGGATTATTTATTGCCATACTTATTAAACACACTAGATTAATATCTAGGCTATTAATGAAACAATCATTGATATAGGAATGCTATCTCAGCTTATGGCAGTTATATCATTATAATTTTTTTGGTTGATTTATTACCTAAAACAACATTAACCAAAGACTCTGACTCAAACGTGAGAAAAATACCTTGAGTAACAATCTTTGTACACCTCAGGGCACTAATGTCTCGAAAATAACACCACACTCGGACATTAGTGCCCTTCAAGCACTACATCTCGTTTCGATAATCAGAACCTTCATCAGACCAGTAGTTATATTGGACGTCGACTACGGCTCGATATTCAATCACGCCACGTTTCGCCGCATACTCTTCAACCGTGACTTCTAGGCTGTAGATTGAAGCTTCAGAACCATCTATCGAAAGTAGCTTGTTATCCAGTTCGCCTTGAGGCAGAGATTTCAGTTCATTGACCATCTCGAAGCCAGTATCATAGGCCTGTGTCTTGCTCGAATGGCCATCACTTACTAACAACTTGTTGCCTACCGTCTCATCAGCAAAGGCCGATGAACAGAACATGAGTGAAGTTGCGACAATAGTCGTTATCGTTTTCATAAAACCTCCTTACTAAATCCAGCTAAATTAATTTCTCAGTTCATTCTCTTAGTGAGACATTTTGATTATAGAGGCTAGTTTGGAAAATTGCGTAAGTAAAAAGTAAACTTAAGTAAATAATTTCAATATAAAAATGGTTTCCAAGTTCCACCATTAATTAACCAATACCAATAATTACACTATCGAAACCTCATTTATGGAATGTCATTTCCATTATTGAATCACCGCTATTCTTGTCACTATCATTTTAACTGTGTGCGTTTTTTGATGATGTACTTTTCACAGTTATTAAACTGTGAAAACGTCTTCATTGCTATATGTAAAGCATGATTAAATTCATCCTGTTTGGAAACACTGGACTCAATAAATAAGTGGCTCACCTCCAAAAGGCAACTCTTCCGATGGGCTTTACAATCAACTCTAGCGACCAGTTTACCATCCCATAATATCGGCAAACAAAAATAGCCATACTGCCGCTTTTTCGCTGGTACATAACATTCGAGTAGGTAATCAAAGCTAAACAGATCTTTCGCTCTATTGCGCTGAATAATCAAATTATCAAACGGTGACAGGATGTTTGCAGTTTTGCGGTTAAGCCGTCGCTTTAGCAATTGTAGCGTGTCAGGAAGCAGATAATACACCTTTCCTTCAACCTGTACCCACGTAACCTGACCGCCCTCAAGCATTTCGTTCAATGCCACCTGCACATCCGACTTTACCCCTTTAAGAAGGTAAATCATCTCTGCCAGCTTAGCGAGGCCCTGAGTTTTTAGTGTATTAAGAATTAGGAATCGTGCGCTCTCTTGGGCACTTGGTAAGGAGGTATCGATATCACCGGGTAACACTCGTTCAGTAAGATCATAAACTTTGTGAAAATTGCGCCGCTCACTGATCATCAGGTCGCCCTGCATATAGAGCATCTCGAGCGCCTGTTTGGTTGGCCGACTCTCCCACCCCGTTTTCTTGGTTACACTGGATTCAAAATCTTTGGCCATCAGTGGTCCATCGGCGCGAATGCGGCTAAGCAGCTGTGACATCAACTTGCGGTCTTTTTTAAACCAATGCCCCTGCTTGTCTGATTGAATCGCGTGCTTTCTTGGCAGTGAAAAGCGAAAATCGCGCATTGCCAGATAAGATGCAGCGTGAGACCAATACTCAAACACTCGCCTTTCTTGCACCATGCGATCGAGGTGGGTCAGTTGATAAGCTGGGTTACGGCTCCATAGGGTATGATGGTGGGCACGCTGAACGACTGAGATGGTATCAATCTGTACATAACCCAAATTATCCATCACCTGGACTGTTTTTTGATAGCTGGTGCCTTTTAAGCTTTGTGACGGAAGCCCTTGTGCGAGTAGGGCAAGCTTTTGTGCCTGCGGTAATGAAAGAGATTCCATCTTGTCCTCGGTCGATGACGGTCAAAGTGCGTGGGAGAAGTGTAAGCTTAGGCACATACGAGTATTTGATGCAAAGATGGGAATGCTTGGGCTGCTATTTCTTCTTACCCTGCTCGACCAGCTTTTCATGCCATGCGTTGTTGCCATCTTTCTTGCTTACATCGTACTCGGCGCAAAACTGCGAAATGGTCATATTGTTGTCGCCGGTGGCCAGCTTTAATGCTAATTCAACACGCTGTAAGCGCCCTTGCAGACGTAAGATCTGCCCTGCTTGAGGACTTTTTTCTTTCGCATATTTCAGCGCTGCATGTTTGCGCTCGGCTGCCCCTGCTCGGCGATCCGCTTCACCAAGAAGATGCTTAAGCTGAGCCACGCTTTTGCCTCTCTTAAATGCCGGCTCAATCAGCTCAACACACTCTTCAAAAGTAGGCTCTTCTGTGTAGGGGTCGATCTTATGAGCGAGTTGACGCATCCACTCAAGTGCACGTTGTTCATCTGACATAATGACGCCTTCGCAATTAAAAAAGTCCTTATACCACAGTCTACTAGTTAACAGCTAGAGAGTAAGCGAAGGTTCATCTCACCCGCGCCTTTTATGAGACATAAAAAGGCTGTCAACTGGGTTAACCGCCATAGACAGCTATTCAATCTTGCTCAAGCATGGGTTAGTTTGTCGGTGCCCATACTCGGTAATTCACTGTCACACCTTCTGGTGCATAGATCACCAAAGGGATCTTTGAGTTGTAGTTGTAAAGATCACCGCGTGCTGCGAACACCTCACGCTCTACCACTTCCGTGTTATCACACGCCATCATGGTTGATGCCACACCTGTATCGGCAGATACCGTGTAGTAGCTGTATCCCCAGCCTTGTACTGTGCCTTTGTCAATGCTGCTTGCTAGTGCAAGACGGTTGCACGTATCGGTCGTTTCAACGGTTTTACTCACCATGATCTCGATCAGGCGATCGGCTTCTTGTTCAACTTGCTCGAGCACGAAGGTATGTTTTACCAGACCATCAATCTGCTCTGGATACATGTGGTCAACCGGCTTGTCATTACTAAAGGCAGTCGCTGACAGAAGAAGCGTAGTAATACCTACCATTGGTTTTTTGAACATAGTTTGTCCTTTTGATTATTGTTGCGAATGCGAACATCCACTTTTTTAGTACATCGAGCGCGGATTATGCACGCGCTACTTAATCACAGTTACACATAGGACAAACGGTTTCCGCCAAAGTTGCGCAGCCAATGTCAGGCTTTTGTCAGCGATAAAGGCATTATGCCAAGATGGCACGAATGGTATAAGAGACAAGCAACAAACACCCAACACTGGCGAGCCAAATGACAATAAACCACAGTAGTTTTCGCACTGTTCTGTTCATTATCAATGATACCCCTCTCCATGCTTGAGCTTGCCGCGAAATACCCAGTAAGAGTACGCGGTATAAGCGATGATCACCGGTAGCAAAATCGCCGCACCGACAAGCAGGAACTTGAGGCTTGAGTCCGGACCCGCGGTCTGTTGGTAAGTCAAAGCAAAAGGAACCAAATAGGGATAAGTACTCACGGCAAAGCCGAGAGAAGAGATGACAAACAAGCCAATGCCGTAAAGGTAGGCGCGCAGAGGCTTGTGCTCGGTTAGCGCAGAGAATAGCTTCCATATACACAAGCCAGCAGCAATTGGGATTAGAACGAATAAGACAATATTGGGGAAACTAAACCAACGCTGCAGCACTAGCTCATTGCTTATCGGTAACCAAAGGCTGACAAATACCACGCATCCCACCATGGCGAGCCCCCAGCGCTTGGCAATCGCATAGTAGCGCGCTACCAAGTCATCTGGCAGCTTCATAATAAGCCAACAGGCGCCAAGCAAGGTATAAGCGCACATAAGCCCAAGGGCACAGAAGACACTGAATGGCGTCAACCAATCAAACCAACTGCCTGAGAACGCCCGTCCCTCGACCGAGATCCCCTGCAGCATAGTGCCTAGCATCACGCCTTGCATTAAGGTTGCCATCAAGGAGCCAAAGAAAAACGCCCCGTCCCAAAGAAACTTGCCGCGCTTGGTGCGAAAGCGATACTCAAACGACACACCACGCAGAATAAGACCAAGCAACATGATGATCAGCGGCGCGTAGAGCGCCGGCATCAGTACCGCGTAGGCAAGAGGAAAGACCGCATACAGTCCGCCACCACCAAGGACCAGCCAGGTTTCGTTGCCATCCCATACGGGGGCGACACTGTTCATCATCATGTCGCGTTCGTTGTCACTGTGGGCACTGGGAAATAGAATTCCGATGCCGAGATCGAACCCATCAAGCACTACGTAAATCAGAACCGCCAAGCCAATCAAACCATACCAAATCAATGCATAATCCATATCGACTCCTTTACGGTAAATGGTTGGAGTGAGTGACCACTGGCGTGTCACTGCCATCGGGTAAACGTGCGTCCAAAGACTGCTCGTATTTCGAGGGTGATTTTTTCATTAGCCGCAGCAAATAGAAAAAGCCGCAGCCAAAAACAATAAAATACACCACGATAAACGCGGTTAAGGACACGCTTATCGCAGCAGCATCAATCGGCGATGCAGAATCGGTGGTGGTCAGTAATCCGTATACGGTATACGGCTGTCTCCCGACCTCGGTCGTGACCCAACCTGCCAGCACCGCAATAAAGCCGGCGGGTCCGAAGGCGGTGCAGAGTCGCAAGAACCAAGGCTTGTCGTAGAGTTGACGTTTTTTACGCAGCCACAAGCTATATAGCCCAATCGCTAGCATGGCAAAGCCGATGCCAACCATAATTCTAAAGCTCCAGAATACAATCGTCACGGGCGGGTGCTGCTCTGGTGGAAACGCATCAAGGCCTTGAACGGTACCATTGAGATCGTGAGTTAAGATCAGACTGCCAAGCTTGGGTATTTCAATCGCATAGTCGACTCGCTGTTCCTGCTCATTGGGCAGACCGAAAAGTATCAATGGCGCGCCTTGGTGGGACTCAAAGTGCCCTTCCATAGCGGCAACTTTAGCTGGCTGGTGCTCTAGCGTGTTAAGTCCATGCATATCACCGGCAATGATTTGCAACGGCGTCACTATCGCCGCCATCCACATCGCCATCGAGAACATGGTTCTTGCTAAAGGGTTTTTGGGCGTTTTGAGTAGATGATAGGCCCCCACCGCGGCCACAACGAACGCCGTTGTCAGATAAGCGGCGAACAGCATATGCACCAAGCGGTACGGGAATGATGGATTGAACACAATCTCAAACCAGTCTTCAGGGACGAACTGACCTACCTCGTTGATCGAATAACCAGCAGGAGTCTGCATCCAGCTGTTAACCGATAATATCCAAAAGGCCGATAAGAAGGTACCAAATGCAACCACACAGGTTGAGGCAAAGTGGATCTTCTTGCCGACACGCTCCATGCCAAACAACATCACGCCAAGAAAGCCCGCCTCGAGGAAAAAGGCCGTAAACACCTCATAGCCCATCAACGGGCCCAGTACCGGACCCGTTTTATCGGCAAACACGCTCCAGTTAGTGCCAAATTGGTAGCTAAGCACGATGCCACTGACCACCCCCATACCGAAACTGATGGCAAAGATCTTTAACCAGTACTTGTAAAGCTGAATGTATTTATCTTGACCGGTTTTCAGCCACAAGCCTTCAAGCACAGCTAAATAGCTAGCAAGCCCGATGGTAAAAGCAGGAAAAATGATGTGAAAAGAGACAGTAAAAGCAAATTGAAACCGAGCCAGATCGATTGCGAGTGTGTCCATTGGGCATACCTCAGTGGTCGCGACTCAATTTATACGCGCTAAGCAGAGACTTTGTTCAAACACAATTTTCTGTATCGACAAACTGCAATCTGGCCTGCTCCGGCCTCTTCGATACCAAACACAAAATGCTGCTCAACCGAAAACCACCGAACAAATGCAACGCGAAAGCAGGCTGGGTGTTTTTTAAGCAAAACGAAATCTAATCGGCATAAAACGTTAACCTATTTGACATTTTCCCCACATCCAAGTGCAACAAAGCGCGTAGAGAATAGCCCTAAACGAAACAAACGAACCCTCGTTAGAAACTCACATTGAGAATGATATAAGGAAAGAACCATGAACAAGCTAATGCTAGCAGGATTGCTATCAGCGACGATTTCCAGCACAGCGTTTGCTGCCACTGAGATCACCTTTTGGCACGCAATGGGCGGTCAACTGGGTGACACAGTGAATCAGATCGCCAGCGACTTCAATGCTTCACAGGACAACTACAAGATCACCCCTATCTACAAGGGTGAGTACACTGAAACGCTTACGGCAGGTATCGCAGCATTCCGAGCGGGTGAAGCACCGAACATCCTGCAAGTGTTTGACGCAGGCGCGGCCACGATCATGAATGCGCCAGGCGTGGCTAAGCCAGTGCAAGATATCTTGGTCGAATCAGGTTATGACTTCAATGCAGAGGACTACCTAGCGGGTGTGCGTAACTTCTACGCTGACAATCAAGGCAAAATGGTTGGAATGCCATTTAACAGCTCAACGCCGGTACTGTACTTTAACCAAGATATCCTCGATGAGGTCGGCGTTGAAGCGCCAAAGACTTACGAGGAACTAGAGGTGGTCGCAGCGAAACTGAAAGCCGCTGGCTACGCGACCTTCTCGCAGTCTTTGACACCGTGGATCATGTTTGAGAACTTCAAGTCTCGTCACAACCTGCCACTATCAGACAAGCAAAACGGCTATGAGGGCCTCCCAACTGAGATCCACTTTGGTACCGAAGACATGCAGATGCACGTCAGTAAGCTCAAAGAGTGGTCAGATAAGGGTTACTACAAGTACTACGGCAGTGACTGGGATTCTAACCAAACTCCATTTGAGCGCCAGGATGTCGCAATGTGGATGGGGTCATCAGGCTCTTTCGGTGGCCTGCGTAACCGCGTTGAATTTGAGATGGGCACCACCTACCTGCCTTATTGGGAATCCGTTGCTGAGCAAGGCAGCCACACCTTTATCGGTGGTGCGGCGCTGTTCGCACTTAACGGTCACGATAAGAAGCAAGACGACGCGGTTGCGGCCTTCTTTGCTTACCTGACCGAGCCAGAGACGCAGATGTACTGGCACAAAACAACCGGCTACGTTCCAGTCACCAATGCCGCGTACGATCTGACTAAAAAATCTGGCTACTACAACGAAGCGCCTGATGCAGAAGTTGGCGTTCTCCAGCTAAGCCTTCCTGAGGGTGAGTGGACGAAGGGTTACCGCCTCGGTTTCTACCCACAAATTCGTGAAATCATGCACCGCGAGTTCGACAACATTTTCGCTGGCCAATCGTCTGTTGAAGACAGCCTGAAGAAAGTGGATGTTGAGAGTGCCCGTCTACTACAACGCTTTGCGCGTACAGTGAAGTAATCGCACTGCTTCTCTTCGCCCTCACTTCGGTGAGGGCGCTTGTGTTTGTTCTCACATATGGACATTAATGTGAATCATCGACAACAATTCAGCCATAGCCCCTTGGCTTACCTATTGCTGGCTCCGCAGATTGCCATCATCGCTGTGTTTTTCATCTACCCAGCAGCGCAGGCCGTTTACCTCTCTTTTATGCTCGAAGACCCATGGGGTATGTCTTCGACTTTTGTCGGTCTGGAAAACTATCAAATGCTGCTCGAGTCGAGCGATTACCTCAACTCAGTGGTTTTCACTGTGCTGTTTGCCTTTACGGTTTCACTGCTGTCACTGAGCATCGCTTTATTGCTGGCTGTTAAAGCCGACAGCGTGCTGCACGGACAAGGTCTTTATAAGGTTACCCTAACTTGGGTCTACGCGGTGGCCCCAGCGGTTGCCGGGATCATGGGTGCGTTCCTGTTTAATCCACACTTTGGCACCCTCACCGAGCTGTTTGCCAAGATTGGCTGGAAGTTCAGTTTTCAAACCGACCCATTTGATGCCACGCTGGCGCTGATCATGGTATCGGTGTGGAAGCAGGTCTCGGTTAACTTTATCTATTTCCTTGCCGGCCTGCAGTCGATCTCTTACGCCGTGCGCGAGGCCGCAATGCTTGATTGTGTTTCTGATCGCAAGCGCTTTTGGACCATCACCTTTCCGCTCTTGGCGCCAACTGGCTTTTTCTTGCTGGTGATCAACCTAGTTTACGCCTTCTTCGATACCTTTGGCGTGATTGACACCATGACCTCCGGCGGCCCAGATGGCAACACTACTTCCTTGGTTTACAAGGTTTATCGTGATGGATTTGTCGGTGCAGATCTTGGCGGCAGCTCGGCTCAGTCGGTGGTTCTGCTCCTGTTGGTGTTGACCCTGACTTACTTACAATTCCGCTTTGTCGAAAAGCGTGTTCACTACTAAGGGCCTGGAATGAAAAGCAATAAAATCTCAGACCATATTATCTTGATCCTTGGTGCGCTGTTTATGCTGGCACCAATCTGGTTGATCTTTGCCAGCTCAACCCACCACCCTAACACTATCGTCAGTGAAGGCCTGCAGATAACCCTTGGCGATAACCTAGTCGGTATCTATCGCGAGGCATGGCAAACCAGCCTTGGATTTTCAGATGCGGTTACCGCCAAAACCATGATCACCAACTCGATGATCATGGGGCTCGGTTTTGCACTCGGTAAAATCCTTATCGCCATCATCGCTGCCTATGCACTGGTGTACTTTCGCTTGCCTTATGCCACGGCTTGGTTTTGGCTGATCTTTGTCACCCTGCTATTGCCGCTTGAGGTGCGCATTATTCCGTCATACGAAATCGTCGCAAAGATGGGCATGCTCAACAGCTACTCTGGGCTGATTTTCCCACTGATTGCCTCGGCCACGGCGACGTTTTTCTTCCGCCAGTTTTTTAAGACTATTCCAGACGAACTGATGGAGGCCGCGCAGCTTGATAACGCAGGTCCAATCCGTTTTCTTATCGATATCGTACTGCCGCTATCCAAAACCATGATGGCCGCAATCTTCATCATCATGTTTGTCGATGGCTGGAACCAGTATCTGTGGCCAATCATGATGACTACCGATGAGAGCTACAACACTATCGTGATGGGCATAAAGCAAATCATGAACAACATCAGTGAAGCGAGCCTACCTCGCTACGACTATGCCTTTGCCATGGTCATCTTCGCCATGCTACCACCGATCCTGGTGGTGGTGATCTTCCAACGTTGGTTTGTAAAAGGACTCGTAGAAAGTGAAAAATAATCAGCCACACACTCAATCAGCTCAAGTTGTCACCATGCATAATCCATCGACGGAGGCGAGTATGCTTAGCCTTAAACAACTGGTTAAAACCTATGAAAATGGCCATCAGGCAGTCAAGGGCGTCGATCTGGAGATCAAAAAAGGCGAATTTTTGGTTCTAGTCGGCCCCTCTGGCTGCGGTAAATCCTCGATCCTGCGCACAATCGCGGGTCTTGAGTCAATCACCAGTGGTGAGATCCACCTCGGCGGACGTCGAGTCGATACCGAGAAACCGGCCCTGCGTGACATCGCGATGGTGTTTCAAAACTACGCGCTTTACCCCCACATGACGGTGTATAACAACCTTGCCTACGGCCTTAAAAACCGTGGTGTTGATAAAGCCACGATTCAAAACAAAATCGAACAGGTTGCTAAGACACTGAAGATTGAGGAATACCTCGATCGCAAGCCGGCAAAACTCTCCGGCGGCCAGCGCCAACGCGTCGCAATGGGGCGCGCCATCGTTCGCTCACCGCAACTATTCTTGTTTGATGAGCCATTATCGAACCTCGATGCTGCGCTGCGTGCCCATATGCGCCTAGAGATCAAAAAGCTTCAACGCGAACTTGGGGTCACCAGTGTCTATGTCACCCACGATCAGGTCGAAGCAATGACACTCGCCGATCGCATCGTGGTGTTAAACAGTGGCAAGATTGAGCAAATTGGCACCCCATCTGAGGTTTATCACCAACCAGCAAGTCGCTTTGTCGCAAGCTTTATCGGCAGTCCGGCGATGAACTTCTTGCCTGCCACTCTTGAGCTGGGTCATCTGAATATCGGTGATCAAAGCCTTTTCCTACCCGAGTTTGCCGATATCAGCCTCGACAATATCAGTGTTGGGATCCGCCCAGAAACCGCAATGCTTGAGCGTGAGGGAACTTGTCAAATCGAACTGGCCATGGACATCAGTGTCATTGAGCCGCTAGGACCAAACCAACTTGTGCATGGTAAGGTCAATGGTGAGCAGTTTATTGCCGTGACACCAGAGCTTGAGATAGACGCAAGTCAATCGCTCGCACTGCATGTCAGCCGCCAACACTTGCACTTGTTTGACCATACTGGTAAGCGCCTAAACGTCGACGAGCCGTTCATCTCAGATGCGCAGCAAGCGATCGCCTAGTTATAGGGTTTAGCCGTGTCGTTATCAGCAAGACAAAAAGCGATCTTGACCTTTCTCGGTGAAACCAACGGGGTGCTTTCGAGCACCCTGCTCTCCGAGCATTTCTCAGTCTCAGTCCAGACCATTCGTAAAGATCTCAACCATCTACATGATAAAGGGATGGTTCGCCGAGTCCATGGTGGTGTAACGCTGCTGACCGAAAATGACAATTTGTCGTTCTCCAATCGTGAAGTAGTGAACCTCAGCGCCAAACAGGCCATCGCTCGGCGCATCGTACAAGAGCTGCCCGAAGGAACCAGTATCTTTCTCGGTATTGGTACCACGCCAAAACAGGTCGCTCATGAGCTCTTAGACCATCCCGGGCTCACTGTGGTGACCAATAACATCAATGCCGCATCGATACTAAGCCGCAACCCAAATCTCAGCGTGCACCTCGCTGGAGGTCAGGTTCGTCCATCAGATGAGGATACCGTCGGTGAGACTGCCACCAACTTCTATCGGCGCTTCTATATCAAGGTAGGGATATTTGGCGTTGGCGGTTTGACTCCGCAGGGGCAGTTACTTGATTTTACGCCGGAAGAAGCGGATCTTTCTCGAGCCATCATAGAGCAAAGCCACCAATGTTGGGTGGTCGCGGATAAGAGCAAATTGGGTCGCTACGCGCCTATTGTCAGTGGTAAGCTTGCGCAGGTAGACAAACTGTTTGTCGATCAATCATCCGACAAGATTCAACACTTATGTAAGATAAACCAGGTTGAGCTGATCGCTGCCAACCCAGAATAAAATAAAGGATTTCATATGACTGCGATGATCGTGGGTCACCGAGGCGTAGCGGGTCACTACCCAGAGAACACCAAGGTAAGCATATTAGCGGCTATCGAGCTTGGTTTAAAATGGGTCGAGGTTGATGTCCAGCCCACCAAAGACAATATCTTGGTCGTGTGCCATGACCACACCATCAACCGCTGCAGCAACGGCAAGGGTCGAGTCGATAGCTATACCCTCGCCGAGCTTGAGCAGTTCGACTTTGGCGGATGGTTCGATTCTAAGTTCGCTGGTGAGCCAATTTTAACCTTAGAAGCGCTACTCAAGCTGGCCGCAGCGCACGACATTGGCCTTAACATCGAGGTCAAAGTCGATCGGCATGATGTCACTCAGGTCGCCACGCAACTTAAAGCCCAGCTGGATACCTCGCCGCTTGAGCAAGACAAGGTGATCTTATCCAGCTTCAGTCACGATATTATGCGTCAGCTCCACCAGCACTGCCCAGGTTACAAACTTGGCGTGTTGAGTGAGCGATTGCGTAAAAAAGACTGGCTTCTCTTAGAGGAAATAGAGGCCTTTAGCTGCCATTTGAACCATCGCTGGACCACCAAGCGTCAGGTAGCCCGTTTACAAAGCGCTGGGTATCAAGTTTGGTGCTATACCGTCAATAACCCCACCCACCTCAAGCACATCGCTATGGTTGATGCAGTGTTTAGTGATTATCCGAGTCGATTTCTCTGAGTCATCCGCACTGATAAGTCACTAAGGCAGTAGAGAAGGTACTGGTAACCTTCTCTAATCATATTTCATCAAACAGGCGCTCAATTGCGGCTAGTAACAAAGATAAACCTCGTTGTAGCGCGGAGCCTGTGGGGACTGATTGAACATTGGCTCTAGCTCTTGCGGGGAATGTTCTCCTAGCAGTTCGGAGTTTAGGGGCAGTTGAAACCTCACAAAAATGGCAGTGCTATTATTAGTGACCAACTGATCATCCACCATGATTAGCTCTCCTGAAGCACGGCTATCAATATGTAATGCGACTGAAAAGTCGATGGTATCCACCGACTTATAGCCTTGAGATAGATGTACTTTGGCAGTATCGGGGCCTACTGAAGGAGCAGGGTCGCCACCAGAAATATTGATCGTCTTTTGCGACTCTTGCACACCTTCGGTAATCTGAACTAAAGCTTCTTTTACAAACTGTTTTAAATCCATAAAACTCACCTTCTAGCCGAGAAACCAAATTGTGTGTTAAGAAAATCGTTACTTCCCTTAACAAAGCCAGTATCTCATATACAAACAAGGTAAACTTTGAAGTCAAACCACTATCTTTAGTAAAATGATGGATTACAATTCAACTGCTAATCGTCTACCGACCGACTCTAGGAAACGCTAGAATCTTCGAGGTGAACGCTCAGACTCTCTTTTGTGTTGGAATCAACCTACGAGGGCTATTGGCCCATTAACATCGGCCGACAATTAGCGCGAGAATGCAGTCCATCACTAAGCAATCAGCAAACGTAAAAATTAACACAATAACTACTGCCTTAACTACTGCCTTAACTACTGCCTTAACTACTGCCTTAACTACTGCCTTAACTACTGCCTTAACTACTGCCTTTTCGATTTAATAAAAATTGTCGGCAAGAAACAAGCCATCTGAGTGACCTAGGCCACTCAGATTTCATTTAGTGTCTATCCATTTAGTGTCAATCATAGATGAACAACATCGCTTTTACTCTGGCAGAGACTCACCAAATCATGCATGCTTCCGACGCGACCGACAGCCAATTTGTCGGTCAGATTAAAGTAATCAAGACATGTGCCACACACTATGATCTCCGTACCTTTGGCCTCCATCTCTTTTAGGGCCAACAAGGTATCAGCACCTTCGATACATAAGGTTGCACCACTATTCATAAAGAAGGCTGATTTTGGAGCATCCTGGTATTGAGAATGAACGTTAAAGAAAGCGGTCATGAGCTTTTTACCGAGTTCATCATCTCCCTTGCCGATAATATTGGTACTCACCACATAAGCTTTACTCACAGATGCCTTTTTATCCGCAATAGCTACCGATAGCTTGTATTCGTGTCCA
This sequence comes from Vibrio sabulosilitoris, assembly GCF_055391395.1. Taxonomy (NCBI): domain Bacteria; kingdom Pseudomonadati; phylum Pseudomonadota; class Gammaproteobacteria; order Vibrionales; family Vibrionaceae; genus Vibrio; species Vibrio sabulosilitoris. The sequence continues at coordinate 563,563 of NZ_AP029600.1, read as the reverse complement.
CTCACCGCTACCTCACATTCAAGCCCTTGAGAGCTGAGCACAGCGATTACCTGCTCAATGCATTTTTCTTCGGCACTAAGGATTTCTAAAGCGGTGAGTTCTGGTAACTCAAGGGCTGCTTTCAGCTGAGTTATTGCTTGTGCAGAGTCTACCCCTCTAACATCCAGTGTAGTGTTCATATCGTGTTACTCCGTTAATTTTTATTTTGGTAAATATCGAGCTAAAGCTCACCGCTAGCACCTCTAGCGTTTTAATTAGGTTGCCGGAATCATAACCTTCTATCAGTAAGCAGAACCCACATTCTGAACTAATGCTTCGTGGGACAGAAATCAATCTTGTCATAATACCTGACTTCCCAAGCAAGCTTTCTCCTTTGAGCGCCAAGTAGCTAGAAGGAAAAGTAATGATGTAATCAATGTTGTGATTCGTTGTTCCAGCCATAATATAATCTGGTATCTCGGTTAACAGGGAAACGTTAGCGGCTTTGAGCCAACGCTCTGATGGCCTCTAGCGCACTTTCAAGTTGAGACTTGGTTGTAAAAACACCTAGGCTTAGTCGGATAGTCCCTTCAGGGAAAGTACCCATCGTTTTATGAGCGGCGGGGGAGCAATGGAGTCCCGCTCTACAGCATACCCCATATTCACTCTCCAGTTGGTCAGCTAGCTCACCAATATCCTTACCTTCAACACTGAAGGAAATAACGCCTACTTGCTCAGAAGCATTGCGAGTTCCAAACAGCTTCACATTGGGAATGGTGGCTAACCTTTCTAGGAGGTAGGCCGTTAGACCTTGCTCATGGACTCTTACCCTATCCACACCAAGCTGTTGTAACCATGCGATGCCGGCATTAAGCCCAGCTATCCCGGGTAAATTCGGGGTTCCACTCTCCAAACTATCTGGGAACAGGTTTGGCTGGGTTTCGAACTCAGAGTTGCTGCCCGTCCCACCAGTTTTAAGCGGTTTAATACCATTACGCTGAGCCTTTTCACTCAGTACTAAGCCACCAATCCCCATCGGCCCTAACAGACTCTTATGTCCAGTGAATGCAAGAAAATCGATATTTGCCTTCTGCATATCGATGGGTAATACTCCGGCCGTTTGAGCGGAGTCCACCAAAAATAGAATCCCCTCGTTGTAGCAAATCTTGCCTATCTCCTCAATCGGCTGCACTGTACCGATTATATTTGAGCCATGATTTATTGCTATCAACTTGGTCGCTGGCGAAATAGCGGCACGAATATCAACACAATCAATCTGCCCGGTATCTGGGTCACACGGAACAACCTTAACAACCACCTCCAGTGCCTCTAGTTCCCTCAAAGGGCGCATCATCGAGTTGTGTTCCATACTACTGACAATCACTTCATCACCAGCACTTAGGATGCCTTTTAAAACCAGGTTCAATGATTCCGTGATATTAGCAGTGAAAACCACGTGGGACTTAATGCCCCCGTTAAAAAAGCCTTGGACTCTCTCCCTAGCTTCAAATATCAATCTGGCAGCTTCATTTGCTAATGAATATGCGCCTCGACCAGGGTTAGCACAGCCATTATTGACAAAATACACCATAGATTCGGCAACTGAATCTGGTTTAGGGTTGCTTGTTGCAGCATTATCTAAATAAATCATACTTACTCACCCTATAATGACTTAATTGAGCTCACTGTCATTATAAAACTACCCTACAAGGTTAACTAACTTGGCCAATTATATTGCATCCTCTCTACACAAAGATTACAAACAATCACCTCCCCACCAGGCTCTTAGCCAGGCAACAAGTGTTATGTGCTATTAAATCAGATAAATACGACCAACTTAAAAAAAACAATCTATAATAAGTAAACTGCAATCGCTTTAGTTAATAATGATGCACACCTATAAACCCGCCCTAAGTCACAATTATTCAAGCTGATATTGAGCTTACTGTATTTAAAAATTTAAATTTGATTTGTATCGCAATTCGTATAAGTATAAACGTAATTATACCTATGATCATCGAAGGTGCTTGATTCCTGTATAAGTAGAATCACGCTACATAATCATGAAGTATCACTATCTCTACAGAAAAAACAGAACTCGACCAGATTAAGGCGGTTTTGCTTACTAGCGTGACAGTGGGTCAGTAGCGTGGTCTCTCATACAAACGCCAAAGGTAAACCTCATAAGCTCAGCCCACTGATAAGGCAAGCCTTGGTATTTATTATGGTTGATTTTTAGCAATTTGAACCCGCACCTTCCGTTGAACAGGCACAGTTTATATGCAGCAACAGAGTAAGAGTTCAATGAAAAAAATCAAAACACTTGTAAATTTGAAGCCAAAGGCCAGGATGGTAGTTTCCATCTTGATGGCAAGCCTATCCAGCTCAGTATCCGCAGCACCCTCCGGGAAAGATATGTCAATCTGGTTTGATGTTGGTGGTCCAGTTGGTGGTCCATATGCAACCGTAGTACAAAATGGTGCAGTTCAAGCCGCAGAAGACCTCGGAGTCGATTTACGTGTCGTCTATTCAGATTGGCAACCGCAAAAAATGGTTGAAAATTTTAAACAAGCTCTCGCAGCGAAACCTACAGGTATCGTGGTAATGGGTCACCCCGGAGATAGCGCATACAAGCCTCTGATTGATGAAGCCTACGAAAAAGGAATCAAAGTCACTGCGGTCGATACTGCCCTGCCAACCACAATGGCAGGACAGCAAGCCAATGGCTTTGGCTACGTGGGTGTGAGCAATGCAGAGCGTGGTATCCAGTTAGCCAATCAAGCGCTTTTAGAAGGAAAATTCAAGGCCGGCGATCGTGCTTTGGTTTGGGGGATCAAGGATATTGCTGAGCGTAGTGAGTCGACTCGCGGCCTAATTGCAACATTAGAAAATGCTGGCTTAGAGGTTGATTTTATCCAAATTTCACCAGAGGTAGATAAAGATCCATCTCTAGGTAGTAGCGTCCTATCGGCTTACCTAGCTCGTACGCCAGATGTCGATCTGATCATGGTTGATCACGGTGCTCTCACCTCCCAAATGGGCAATTTCTTGCGTAATGCTGGTGTTCGCCCCAGCGAGATATTCGTAGCAGGTTTCAGTTTGTCTCCAGCAACTTCAGATGCGATTAAAACAGGGTATGTTCAACTGGTCGCGGACAGTCAACCCTACCTGATGGGGTACCTGTCTGTTGTGCAAGTCGCTTTGAGCAAACGCTACGGTTTCTCCGGCCTTAATATCAACACGGGTGCCGGTTTTGTCAACACAGGTAATATCGATTTCATTGCTCCCCTTGCCGCCAAAGGCCTGCGGTAGTGAGTGATTGTGTATTAAAAGTTTCAGGGCTAAATAAATGGTTTGGCCCTGTACATGCATTAAAAGATATTAATTTCTCATTGAAGCGGGGAGAGGTTTGTGCACTGCTCGGTGATAATGGTGCGGGAAAATCCACTCTAATCAAACAGATCAGTGGGGTTGAAGCGATCGAACAAGGAGAGCTTCAGATTAATGGACACAATATTCACAATAAACACTACAGCGTGAATAGCGCAAGGCAGCTTGGGATTGAGACCGTTTATCAATCAGGCTCACTTGGAGAACAGCAGAGTGTTTGGCGCAACCTGTTTTTAGGCCGACATATTCGAAATAAGTTTGGCTTTATCAATCAAAAAGAAGAGCGTAGGCAGGCTGCAAGACTTCTTAACAGGCTTAATTTACGTGGAGTTGGAGCCGATATAGAGACACCAGTAAACCGCTTATCAGGTGGAGAGCGTCAGGGTCTTGCTATTGGTCGAGCTATGCTATTCGATGCAAGTATTGTTATTCTAGATGAACCAACAACCGCCCTATCTCTCGGTGAAGTCGATAAAGTGCTTAGTTTTATTGAGACCCTAAAAAAGCAGCAACGTGCCTGTCTTTTGATCACTCACAACATCAATGATGCTTTCCGAGTCGCCGACCGTTTTGTCGTAATGGATCGGGGACGTATCGTCGCAGAATACTATAAAACAGCGATGACCCAAGAGACCCTTCACACTGCCCTACTTGATGCCGTAGGGAGGGCCGCATAGTGTTTTCTTTCCTCACCCAGCATCGTATACCCACACTTACCGCGACTATTTTATTTGGCCTATGGGCAATCTTTGCTTATATCAGCCCTCAGACATTCTTGCAGTTTCGTATTTATACCTCATTTATGTCGACGATCCCATTTACGGCAATGTTGGCCTTCGCTTTAACACTGCTGATTATAGCTCGCGAGATTGATATGAGTTTTCCGTCAGTTGTTGCTCTGGGGGGATATGTATTTGCAGCAACATTTCAAGCAACCCAATCGCCTATTTTTTCCCTAGGCTTGGCCTTGCTTGCTGGAATTATTTGTGGCCTTTTGAATGGGTGCCTTGTTGTGATTTTCAGGATCCCTTCCATTATTGCAACAATAGGTAGCCAATTTTTTCTCGGTGGCCTAACGACCGTGATGGCAGATGGCATTGCACTTAGTATTCCAGAAGTCCGTACCACGACACTGCACACCCTGATGGTTGGCCGTTTTGCTGAGGTAATCCCGGCTCAAATGTTGTGGGCGTGCGTGCTGTTGGTTTGTCTGTGGTTATTACTTTCATGGCATGTCTTCGGTGATAGAGTCAATTTTATTGGAGATAATCCTAAAGCCTCTGAGATGATGGGAGTGCCTATAGCACAAACTCGCATCTTACTGTTCATACAGTTAGGAGCAATATCCGCACTTGTCGGTGTTTTTATCAGCTTAGAGATGAGCAGTTGGTGGCCCAACCAAGGCCAAGGGTATATGTTATTGGTTTTTGCCTCGGTATTTATTGGAGGCACCTCAGTCTTGGGCGGCCGCGGTACCTTAGTCGGTACCCTTTGCGGGGCTTGCATTATTGGAATTTTAGAGGCAGGTATTATAAGTGCTGGGCTCGCTGGCTTCTGGACGCGGTTAATTTATGGCGTGATCATTTTAATGTCACTCGTTGTTCACAGTATTTTACTAAAGCAATACTCCAAGTCTTGGAGAAACGCCTTCTCTACCTACCGATAAAAATCAGATTCATGCATAAGTATTAACCAGTCGCTAAACCACTAGGGTGAAGCAAAACATAGAGTTAACTTTCAAGGAAGCGTTATGCCACAAGTTACTATCATAGGGGCGGGAAGCGTAATGTTTACCCGTCAAATTTGTTCTGCTCTTTTGTCCTATCCTTGTTTTGCGTACTCAACAATAGTGTTGATGGACATAGAGCCTTCAGCCCTAAAGCAAAGTGGACAGGTGGTCGCCAAGATGATTGAGCAGGCTAAAGTTCCTGTCTCACTAAAAGTAACAGCGAACCAAGGCGAAGCACTGCAAGGTGCTGACTTCGTCATAAATGCTATTCAGGTTGGTGGACTAGAGCCATGGCGATTGGATATGGATATTCCTGCCAAATACGGCGTAATCCAAGAGGTTGGCGATACCATGGGGCCTGGTGGTATCTTTCGAGCCCTTCGCCATATCCCTCCAATGCTTGCCATCTTGAAAGATATGGAGTCCATTTGCCCTGATGCACTATTTATCAATTATGCCAACCCATTGGCTCCATTAACTTGGGCCGCTAAAGAGTTTAGCACTATCCAATCTATTGGCTTGTGTTACGGAGTACGATATACCGTTGCCCAACTTGCAGGATACTTGAAACATGGACCTTGGGTCGATCACCCTGCAACACCAGAGCTGTGGCAACGCCTAATGTACCATGAGGTTCCCGAAAACATAGACTATGAGTTTGCTGGTATCAACCACATGACCTGGATTACTAAAATGGAGGTCAATGGTCAAGATCTGCTCGCCGATATTCGTCGCTTACCCACACAGTCAGAGGTATATCAAGTCGATGGTGTTCGCTGTGAAATGGTGAAGTTCTTTGACTATTGGTGTACCGAGAATCATTGGCACTGCAGTGATTATGTGCCCTACTTTAGGAAAAATAAGCCAACGATAGACCGTTTTTTGCCCCAGCGTTGGAACATACTAGCCTTAGAAGAACAGGTTCATCAATCTGGGCAGGCCGAGATCGATGCTCAGTTAAGAGGCGAGCGTGAGTTTATTATTTCTCCCAATATGCTAAACGCGCCCAAGATCATCAATGCGATCTTGAGTGGGGATCGCACTCGGATCAACGGCAACCTTCCCAACCAACAGGCAAGCGGTTTATTAGTCGAAAACCTACCGCACAACTGTGTCGTCGAGGTGCCTATCTGGGTAGACCAAGATGGGTTGCACCCTCAGAAAATGGGACGACTCCCCACCCAATGTGCAAGCCTAATCAAGAGTAATACCGCTGTCCAAGAGCTGATCGTTGAGGCCGCTTTGAGCAATGATCTCAACGCCGCCCGATACGCATTAGCTTTAGACCCTGTGACAGCGACAGTCTGTACATTGGATCAGATTGATCAAATGTTTGAAGAAATGATATTGGCTCAAAAGCGTTGGCTAGGGTTTTACCATCAATGAGACCGCACAAGATAGTATTTGACGACAACGCGGTTGAGACTAGAGCAGGTCACTTGGGTATATAGGGTAAACTGCACTCGCCTGATAGTCCTGAAAAGGCCATCAGGCTTAGCCACGATTTGACTACATTCAAAACCATTGTGGCTGGTTGTCATAGCCTGGTAACTATCCTCGTTAAAAGCTTCCCTAGTTACGAGCTTGGCTCCCCTATTTCAGTTGGGTTGTTGACATCAGAGCTCCACTCATACCAACCACCATCAAATACGCTGATATTTTTCCACCCTGCTACATAAGTGTAAAAGAACACCTCAGAAGCGCGCCAACCGGTACCACAATAAAATGCTACATTTTGACTGCGATTGATACCCCAGCGTTGCCAACGATCTTCAACAATCTCTGGGGCTAACATAGTCCCATCGATATTTCGGAATGCCGCCAAACTATGGGAGTCTTCACCAGATTGACCCCACTTCGCCCCTTTAATACGACCCTTAGGTTCAATATAGCTATAACCACTGGTGTGGCCAATAAATTCAGGCCAGGTTCGAATACTCACCAACGAACTGCCCTGCTGATCTGCAAGTAACTCCTTCGCTCTGTCAATTGAAGTAACATACTCTGGGTGCGTCGGTTCCGATAACTCAACAGTCGCGGGTTTCGGAGAGTTAAACAACGCTTCGGTTTCTTTCCCTTCCCATGCCGACCAGCCGCCATTGAGCAAACGCACATCATCAATACCCATATACATTAGCACCGCAGCGGCTCGTGCTGCTGCCATATTATCTCGGCCGTACAGTATCACCGTAGCATCTTTGCTAAAACCATGATTTTTTGCAGTTTCTTTTAGTTTCTTGAAAGGGTGCAAATTCCATAATGGCTCTGCTTCAATCTCATTAGTATCGAGGTAAATGGCACCCGGAATATGTGCGAGCAGGTATTGCTTCGGCATGCCCCAAGCCACCTCCACCACTTGGTAGTCCTTCGTGGGTGGATTTTCGACATCTTTGCCTGCAAGCAGGTCTTGCAGCCACCAGCTTGGAACAAGCTTGTCGTAATGTTCATACGCTTGAAGTGCTTGTTGGGGGTGCAGTGCCTTGGCCACCCTTACGTCAGTAAAGCCCCATGTCACAAATTTATGAGCCATTAACTGAGCATCATCATTGGGGCAATATAAATAAGTAGGCGATGATTTATTAAATCGAGAGACGATAGTCTTTAGCTCATCCAGCCCCCCATCTTTGTCCAGCCAAGCCACACTGTAATTGATCGCCCCTTGCACATGCCCTGAGACGGTTTCTTGCTTGTCCTGCCAGCCGTTATAATAATTGCTGTCTCGGCAGTCTATCAGTTGAATATCATGGCTATCTTCAAACAATGGAGCAACCACCTGTTTGATCTCCACTGCACTGGCTGCGCAACTCAGTAAGCCAAGTAACACGCTGCCAATAATTGACCAATGATGCTGTGTCTGTTCCATTTACCTTCCCTAAATCGTCACGTCCTTTTGTGATGAGCTGACAGTGGCTAGCTGCTCTTCGAGTATTGAAAGCCATGCTTCCATACCAGTGTGCTTAGTCGCAGACAATTGAATCACCTTGATATGTGGATTGATACTTCGAGCATTTTGGATACAGTTTTCAATATCAAAGTCGACGTAATCAATAAGGTCGATCTTGTTGATTATCATGTACTCAGACTCTGCAAACATATAAGGGTATTTTAGCGGTTTATCCTCGCCCTCAGTCACCGACAGAATAGCCACTTTATACTGCTCTCCGAGATCAAAACTGGCTGGGCAGACAAGATTGCCTACATTCTCAATAAATACTATCCCAGGCCCGGTGAAGTCTAAATGCTCAACCGCATGCGCCACCATGGCGGCATCCAAATGGCAGCCTTTCCCTGTATTGACTTGTATTGCCGGGGTGTTTGTCGCTCGTATACGCTCGGCGTCATTGTCGGTTTGCTGATCGCCTTCAATGACTGCGCAGTCAACCCCCATCTTAAGCAACTTCAAAGTTTCGGTCAGCAAGGTGGTTTTACCTGACCCAGGGCTGGAGACTAAATTCAGTGCCAACTGGCCTCTTTGATTAAATAGTGCCCGATTCTTATCTGCTATGCGATCATTGCTGTGCAAGATAGCCTGCTCTACGTCAATGATTCGCTGAGCAGGTTTGTGTTCATGAGCATGCGAATGCCCCTTATGTTCATGCACCGACTCTATTGAACGTATTGAATTGAAAACTCTATTGTTACCTCTTGTACTAATGAGTTTCTCGCTGTCACAGCCACAAACACCACACATTAGCTAACCTCCATATAGTCAATTTCTAGTTCATTTCCCGATTCAATATTGATATCTAGGCTCCCACATTCCGGACAGTGTCTTAGATAAATAGATGCCTGAAATGATTTTTGACAGTCTTTACAGCACGCCTGTGGTGTAATTGTCTTGATCTCGATGCGGGCGCCATCCGCGATGGTATCTCTGGCGGCAACTTCCAAGCCAACCCGCAATGCATCCTGTTCAACACAAGAAAGCTCGCCAATTTTCAGATGAATTGCGGTAATTTTGTTCGCCGAATGCTGCTGAGCAAGCCGAGTTACCGTCTCGACGGTACTCATTGCTAACGATAATTCATGCATATACTTTTCCTAACAAATTCTCGGGAGAAGCTCCCCAAGCGCACAATCCACGATGCGTTTAGCTCCAGTCGCACTAGTCAGTATTGGTTGCTTTGGAGATGCATCGACAACCTCACCGACCACCGCTGCGGTTGGGTTAAAGTGGCGCAAGACCTCAACTGTTTGCTCGGCAAACAATTTTGGGACGGCCACCACAAACGTTCCCTCGTTAGCCAAGTCAAATGGGTCAACACCAAACAATTCACAAATCCCCCGCACAGGTTCTGAAATGGGTATCTGCTCTTGTTTAAGCTCTATCTGAACATCTGAGGCCGCACACCACTCTTGCATCACGGCAGCAATGCCTCCTCGAGTAGCGTCACGCATCGAGTGGATCGGCAGGCCTTGATTCAGCAAGGCTTCAACCGCTGGCCACAGTAGAGCACAATCCGACATGATATCGTGGTCAAGTTTTATTGACTCACGTTGAGCAAGAATGCAGGCACCATGGCAACCGATGTCGCGAGACACAATGATTGAGTCACTTGGTTTTAGTGCCGCTGCACTCACGCCTTCAGCCATTACCTCACCGATACCTGTGGTATTAATAAAGATCTGATCGACTGAGCCCTTGGGAACGACTTTGGTGTCACCACAGACTATCTTGGCATCAATCTTCTCCAGCTCAGATGCCATGGTACTGACGACCTGTCGTAGGGTCGCTATCGGTAACCCCTCCTCTAAAATAAAACTACAGGACAGGAATTTGGGTCGAGCTGCAACCATACTCAGGTCATTACAAGTCCCGGCAATAGCCAGACTGCCAATATTGCCACCCGGGAAGGTGTGTGGTGAGACAGTGAAACTGTCTGTAGACATTGCTATTTTGCTGCTCGTGGTCAACACAGCTGCGTCTTCACCATCAAAGCTCGCACTCGCAGCAAAACCAGATTTCAATACCTTGTTGATCAGTTCATTGGTTTCATGACCGCCACCGCCATGAGCAAGCTGAACCCTGTCAAACACTTTCATCTAACTCTCCAATACAGATGCATAACGATAGTATGCGTTACAAGCTCCTTCTGAGCTCACCATACAGCTTCCAATAGGCTTGGTTGGCTTGCAAGACTTGCCAAACAAAACGCAATCACACGGGCTCTTCAACCCTTTTAAGATCTCTCCACAACAACACTTTTTCAAATCCTCCACCGGGAGTTGAGGCAAGATCGCAGCAAATTGCTTCTCTGCGTCTAGGAGGGAGTAGGCCTCTCGTAGCCTCAATGCACTGTGAGAAATTTCACCTAATCCTCGCCAATTGAAACTTGGTCGAGGCTCAAAATAGGTATCGACCAACTGTTGGCTATGCAGGTTGCCTTGCTCGGTCACCACACGATCATATTGGTTACCAAGCTCAGCACGTCCTTCAAGCTTCATCTCAACCAGTTGTTCAAGCGCTAATAAGATATCTATTGGCTCAAAGCCTGCGACAACCAAGGGAATAGAGTACTTATCAACGATGGGTTGATAGATTTTGTAGCCCGTAATTGCACTTACATGCGAGGGGGCGATGAATGCATTGACTATCGCATCACCACTGGCCAATACCGCATCCATTGCTGGGGGGACGACGACATGATTGATATGAAAATAGACATTACCCAAACCCTCATCGAGCACACGCCTGACTAATACCGCAGTCATAGGGGTTGTCGTTTCAAAACCAATGGCAAAAAACACCACATCACAATCGGGATGTTGCCGGGCTATCTCTAAGGTATCAAGAGGATCATAAACTGCCTCGACACTTCCCCCCTCTGCGCGACATTGGGCTAAAGACTGCTTTGAGCCAGGAACTCGGATCATATCGCCTAGAGTCACCAAAATAGTATTCGGCTTTTTCGCTAGGATGACGGCATGGTCAATACGCTCTTTGGGCATGATGCAAACCGGACACCCGGGGCCGTGAATAAATTTGATATTTTTGGTCAGCAATTGATTCAAGCCGTATTTCATGATCGCATGAGTGTGTCCACCACACACCTCCATCACATGAATAGGCTCACAAAGGCTCTTCGCCCGCTGATTAATATGCTTGACTAAATTGGTGATATATCGACTATCTCTATAGCTACTCGCCAGAACCTCAAAACTGCTCATAACGCGGCCCTTCATCAACCTCAAAAATAGCTTGGTAATCCTTTAATGTCTGCTTGGCTTTTTCTACACTAATCTTGCTAATAGCAAAACCAACATGTATCAGTAGATATTCACCAATTTTTATCTCAGAGCCGATGAGTTCGGTATTCACCTCCCGTCTCACCCCCAATGTTTTTACAATCACTGAATTAGGCGCACTGCCCATCTCGATCACTTCTGACGGAATACCTAAACACATATCTTTGTCCAATCTAATTAAAAATTTCTACCGACGATTTATCTGCACGCCGCCACATAAAATGCCTGACCGATAGCAATGCCCGCATCATTCACTGGAACCTTTTCTCCAATCAATAATGGTTTGCATCGGGTTGACAACCGCCCAACAAGGCGATCCACCAAAATACGATTTTGGAAAACACCCCCTGATACCACCACTGGAAGGTCTTGATATCGGTAAGCAAGTGTGACAATTGCTTCAGCAAGCCCAGCGATGAAACTCAAGCAAATTCTCGCGGTGCTATTTTGTCGTTGTTCCTGAATCATGGCGATGGACTGATGCAGAGCAGGCTCCCAGTCAAGCTCGCCATCCGATGTCCAGTCAAAGGATAAATAATCCTCGTTATCGAGAGCAGCAAATGCCTGATTCTCTATCACCAGCCCACTTTCACCCTCATAATCTATCTCATCGACCAGCGTTAAAAGTACTGCCCACGCATCGAATAGACGCCCGGCCGATGAGCAGTAGGGGCTTAAGGTGTCGTTATGCCAAACACGATACAGATTGTAGAATGTATCCTCACTCCAATGAGAAAAGGCCCCGAGATTCAGCGCCTGGATCTCTTGTGGTGAATAGCATTCCAGCAAAAGGGCATATAGCAGCCTTGATGGTTCTCGAATGGCTTTTTCACCACCGATCAATTTGAACTGGCGTAAATGACCGATACGCTGATAGCTTTTTTGCTCAACGATCAACGCTTCCCCGCCCCAAATCGTGTGATCATCACCCAAGCCAGTCCCGTCGAACACTATCCCTAAGACAGGTACCTCTACCTTAAACTCGGCCATTGCAGATAATACATGGGCATGATGGTGCTGCACTTGTTTCACCTCTAAGCCTAGTGACAGTGCCTTCTGAGTTGAGAAGTACCCGGTATGCTTATCGCAAACCACATACTCGACCTCAAGCTGATAGGTTTCAGGGTACCAGTTGAGCAAGTGCTCATACCTTTGTTGAACGGCAAGTGACTCTAGTTCACCAATATAGGGGCTTAGCGTAATTTTTTGTCCAGAGATTAACGCCAGTGTAGATTTTTGTTGCGCTCCACATGCGATCCCCGGCTTGAGTTCTCGCTTCGTGGCAAGAGTCAGAGGTGCGTAACCTCGCCCCAGCCTGAGCACACGAATACGCCCCCCTGCATAGTGCACTAAGCTATCGTCACACGAATTTTGGATCGGGCGATTATGGTCGAGGACATAGCGGAGTTGGCCACAAAAGCTTTGCTGCAAATCTTCGAGCTCGGTTGCCAGTACCTGTCCTGACAAATTCGCACTGGTCATCACCAAGGCTTGGGTTGCCGATAACTGGCTAAGCTCTTCAAATAATAACTGGTGCAAAGGGGTGTTAGGCAGCATTACCCCCAGATAGGGCACATTGGGTGCAACCTCATCTAGTAACAAGCCTTGGGCATGTTTACTCATCAGTATGATCGGTGAGCGAGATGAGCTTAGCTCGTGCCATTCAACATCGGTGCCCTTAACCAAAGATGCAGCAACCTCTTGATTAGCCACCATCAAAGCAAATGGCTTGCGCGCACGCTGCTTTAACTGACGTACCCGAGCAATAGCCTGTTGATTAAACGCATCACAGACAAGGTGAAAACCGCCTATACCCTTAATCGCAATGACCTCGCCGTCTTTTAACAATTGTGCACAGTGGCCAATTGCCGCATGTCGCTTATCGATGCACTGACCGGATAACTGTCTCAGTACCACCGCAGGACCGCACTCTGGACAGGCGATGGGTTGTGCGTGGTAACGCCTATCTAAAGGGTCTGCATACCGGGATGCACATGAAGGGCATAGCTCGAAGTCACTCATCGAGGTCATCACCCTGTCGTAGGGCAGTTGTTTTAGGATCGTATATCTAGGGCCACAGTTAGTACAATTGGTAAAAGGATATCGGTAGTAACGCGATTGGGGATCATTCACATCGCCTATACACGCCTCGCAACTGGCCTGATCTGGGGAGATGCTAGCCAATGTAGCACCGTAGTGTTCACTGGGTTCAATTGAAAAACCCTCCCTATCAACCAGCTCCAACTCAAGCTTTTCAAGACTATCGATCTGTGCCAACACCGGTATGTCATGGCTAAGTCGATATTCAAACTCAGCGATATCTGGGGTTCGTCCTTGAATATCAATCTTTACCCCTTGTGGGTTATTTGCCACGACCCCCGATAGGTTTAACTCGACCGCTTGCTGATAAATGAAAGGTCTAAAGCCTACCCCTTGAACAATACCGCTAACGTTAATTAATAGGCGTTGTTGCATTGGCTAATGCCTTACTATAGGACCAAGAAAACGATCGCTGCAATACTGCAGCCAATCGTTCTTCTTGCCAGATCAGAATTTTGGCAACCTAACCATTGGCCTAGTTTTGCTGCCGAAGCGAGTACGCCAAGGCTAGCAACTACGAGCCCAAGGAAGTACAGACTCGGTGTAACCTCACCTGGCATCTCTACGGCATGAGCAAACCCGTGAACCGCTGCACCTAATATGGCTAGCACCAACATCCAATGTACGCCATTTTTCTTGAACATCGCGATAGAAAGACCTGCAATGAGCACACTCGATGCCAACAGCATCTCTACTGAGCCATTGAGCAGCCCCAAGGAGCCAAGCACAAGGCCAACTGAAAACAGTAACAAATACCCACCTATATATTTCCAATTATACCCACGACTTACCAACGACAACGCAATACCGACCGCAATGATGTAGATCAAGTGATCGAGGCCTGTCAGCGGATGTAAAAGACCATGCACAAAGCTAGTTTGAGCATCGATAGTATGTCGAGCATCGATAGCATGTCCTGTATGAGCAAAAGCCGATGAGCTAGCAACCACCAGTAGCGTCGTCAGCACTCTAAATAACTTCATATAAACTCCTAGTATATAGATGTGTAATTTTGTCCAGCCTAGCAAAGTGCTAAAGGCCTAACCTGGGTAGAAATGCGTTCTGCATGACTATAGGCGGTTGCATTTCCATTGCGACAAAAGCCAATTAGGGTCATGTTCAATTGCTCTGCCAATTCAACTGCCAACTCTGTTGCTGCTGAGATCGCAATCAGTGATTCAACCTCGATTGCCGCTACCTTTTGAACCATTTCAAAGCTTGCGCGGCTGGTGACCAAAATAAAACCGCCCGGCTCAGGTTTATGAATGACATACCAGCCCGCCAACTTGTCTAACGCGATATGACGACCAACATCCTCATAGATCGCGAGTAATCTCCCATTTGAGCTAAAATAGGCAGCAGCATGGGATGCCCCGGTGGTTTTACTTAGTAATTGATGCTGTTCGAGCTCTTGAGTAACACGCTCCAACTCGGCAATATGAACCGTAGCACTCGAGGGAACCGGCTCACTCACACGCAAGATCCCCTTAAGTCGCTCGGTGCCACACAAGCCACAGCCAGTCGTCCCTGCTAAACTACGCTTTTTCTCTTTGAGCTTATAGATACACTTGTTCGAGATAGAGAGATCTGCGGTTATCCCTTCCACCGAAGAATAAATCTCCACGTCATGGATATCACTATATCTTTCTACAATCCCTTCAGTTATAGAAAAGCCAATAGCAAACTCTTCCAAGTCGGTTGGGGTGCACATCATGGTAGTATATGAAACACCATTAAATGAGATTGCGACAGGAACCTCTTGGATTAAATTATCATTGGCTTGTAAACTATAATTACCTTCATGAAACTTAGTAATATTTCTCAACTTAAAACTATTTCGCTCTAAGAAATCAAGCTTGATGCTCATACGGCTACCTTTAAATATTTAGAGTTTATAGATAGTCTTTACTATCAATACCCATTTTTTGCATTCTTGAAAGCAGAGTAGTTCGCTTAATTCCAAGCTTGGCTGCTGCACCACGTTTCCCGGCGACAACTCCGTTACTTTCCTTTAGCGCCTGAACAACGACATCCCTGTCCACGTTTATTTTATTGTATACTGTTCTCTTACATGGCCGTGGATCTTCATTGACAACATCTTCATGTACGACTATTTCACTTGGAGTTGGACTAATTTCTAACAACTGCTCATTGGGAAGGGTCAATACTTTATCTGTGGTAAGAACCAAGGCTCGCTCGATAAAGTTTCTTAACTGACGTACATTTCCAGGCCAATCGTAAGCGAGCATTGCATTCATCGCATTTTTACAAATATACTTGACTTCCTTACCAAATATTCGAGAGAGCTGGTAAGTAAAATAGTTCACCAAAATAGGTATATCATCTTTCCTTTCCCTTAGTGGTGGGATATTTATGGGAAAAATATTTAAACGATAAAAAAGATCGCTGCGAAACTCCTTCTCATTCACCATTTGAGACAGGTCAGCATTGGTCGCAGCAACAACCCGCACGTCTATCGATACTGAGCTACTTCCACCTAACTTTTCAACCTCACTCTCTTGCAACACCCTTAATAGCTTTGGTTGTTGATTCAGTGGTAAGATACCCACTTCATCCAAAAGTAGCGTCCCATGATTGGCCTCCTCAAATCGCCCTTTACGGCTATTAGATGCTCCAGTAAATGCCCCTTTTTCATGGCCAAATATTTCACTTTCAAATAAAGTTTCAGGGATCGCTGAACAGTTCACCTTAACTAACTTTTTATCGCGACGCGAACTAAACTCATGTATCGCCTCAGCTACTAATTCTTTACCTGTCCCTGTTTCCCCAGTAATAAGGACAGTACTATTACAATCACTGACCATCATAGCGCGGGTGATGACTGAATACATATTTTTGTTCTGACCAATAATCTTATCGGAAATTTTATATTTTGAATAGTCCATTTCAATCGGGATAAGATCAGTATTCCTTGGTAAATTATAACGAACAGGATTTCGCATAAAGCTGTGCATAGAGATTGAAAGCCTTGCCGATATATGCTCTAACAGCTCTAATTTTTCTCCGTTGAGATCTACTTGCTCCTCCCCCCACATAAAAACCACATAGCCTATTTTTTCTCTTCTAAATAAGAGTGGGTATATACAGACTTTCTCTACATCTTCAGGTATAGATTGCTTTTCCAGAATAGAACCATCAAACCGAACATCTTTTATGTTGGTCGGGATACAAAACTTATCACCGCAGGGCTTTTCAAAACCACTTATATAATGTGTAGTTGAATAAACTAACTCTTCACTCTCACAACGAAAAATATCAGTATCATACTTACCCGAGGGATTTTTAACCTCTACAAAACCAATAAAATTAACTTTCAATAGTTCATTGATCACCGGACTGATCGCTCTAAGTAACGACAATCTGTTGCTCGATGATATTACTGCATTGGTTACATCGACTAATAACTTATTAGCTACACCATTTAGCCCCATACCTAGCCCTTTCCTAAACTCTAAAAATGACCCCAAACTTATATAATTATTGTTTTAGAACCCCACTTATTAAATGCTAATAAGTGGGGCATTGCCGTGATCTAGGTTAAGAACATGCAACATGTTGCTTAAGTCTAGCTTTAAGACTTGCATACTCCTCTTGGACGTAGACTTCTGCACCTGCTTGGTCATCAATCTTATCGAGTTGAACTGCACAGTATTTATACTCTGGAGTACTCGATATGGGGTCCAGATGTTCAATGGTGAGTTCATTACATGCACCAATCCACCATTGGTAGGTCATGTAAACCACGCCTTTATTCACCCTATCACTGGTGTTAATACGAGCGATGACCTTACCCCGAGGTGAAGTGATCCAAGCCAATTCATCATCCTTAACCCCATAGCTTTTCGCATCAACAGGGTTAATCTGAATATAGCCGGGTTCGTCCGCTAACGTTTTGAGTGCAGAGCAGTTACCCGTCATAGAACGGCATGAATAGTGGCCGACTTCGCGCACGGTTGACAGCACCAGTGGGAACTCTTCGCTTGGCTGCTCTAACGGAGCGCGCCATTCAGCCGCAATGAACTGACCTTTACCAGAAGGCGTCGTAAATTTGTTGCCTTCAAACAGGTATGGCGTTCCCGGGTGATCTTCGGTTGGACATGGCCACTGAACACAGCCTTGAGCCTCAATCTTGTCGTAGCTTGCCCCTGCGAACAGAGGAGCCAATGAACGCAACTCATCCCAAATTTCTTGGGTATTATTGTAGTGCATTGGGTAGCCCATCTTCGTAGCGAGCAGTGAGAAGATTTCCCAGTCTGGCTTACAGTTTTTCGGTGGTTCAATCGCTTTGTAGAAGCGCTGGAAACCACGATCAGCACTTGAATAGACCCCTTCGTGCTCTCCCCAACTGGTTGCAGGGAAGACTATATCAGCCAGCTCGGCAGTCTTGGTCATAAAGATATCTTGGACAATAACCAGCTCCATATCGCGCATTGACTTGCGAAGTGCCGCCAAGTCTGCTTCCGTTTGAGCAGGGTCCTCACCGAAGATGTAGTAAGCCTTACACGCTCCCTCTTCGACTTTATGTCCAACCTGAGTAAGTCGATAACCTGGCGTTGGAGAAAGCTTAACGTTCCAGGCTTTTTCAAACTTCTCTCTGATCTTATCGTCTGTCACCGACTGATAACCCGGATAAACATGCGGCAACATACCAAGATCACAGGTACCTTGTACGTTATTTTGTCCACGTACCGGTCCACAACCAACACTTGGGCGGCCAAAATTACCTGTCATCAAGGCAAGGCCTGCAAGACCGCGCACAACATCCACGGCTTGACCAAACTGGGTCACACCCATTCCCCACAGGATCATAGAATCTGGTGAGTTCGCATAAGTACGGGCAGCAAGTCTGACAGTGGCAGGATCAATACCAGTGATGGATTGTACATCTTCTGGGGCATAGCCCATGACCACCTTCTTGAATTCGTTGAACCCTTCGGTGTATTTGTCGACGTAGGCTTTGTCATAAAGCCCTTCTTCTATGATGGTGTACGCTAACGAGTTAACCAACGCCATATTCGAGCCATTGTTCAATGGCAGCCATTGGTCGGCGATTCTAGCGGTTTCTATTTTTCTTGGGTCACATACGATAACTTTCGCACCATTTTCACGTGCTTTAATGATATGTCTTGCTACTACAGGGTGGGAATCTGCAGCATTGTAACCAAAGATGAGTAAGCAATTAGTATTTTGAATTTCGGGAATAGCGTTGCTCATTGCGCCATTACCTACTGTTGACTCCAGACCGGAGACTGATGGGGCGTGTCACACCCTAGCGCAGTGATCGACGTTATTTGTCCCAATTACTGCCCTAGCAAACTTTTGCATTACAAAGTTCGCTTCATTGCCTGGTCCACGTGCTGAGCCGGTAGTAATGATAGCGTCCGGACCATACTCTTGTTTAATTTTCATCAGCTTTTCAGCGGCAAAGTCTAATGCCTCATCCCAGCTCACTGCCTCAAAATCGGCGCCTTTGGTACGGCGGATAAGTGGCGAGTTCAGTCTTGGTGTCAACAAGTTGGTGTCATTTAAGAAATCCCACCCATAGTGACCTTTAAGACATAGCTGTCCCTCATTGGTCCGCCCGTTCATCGGTTCTGCACCGACCACCTTATTGCCTTCTACATGCAATTTCATCTTGCACCCAGTGCCGCAATAAGGACAAACTACTTCCGTTTTTTTCATCATTTAGCTCTCACTCTCAGATACAACTAAACACTCATCGACACGGCTTGATCAACCGCTGCTATGCGCTTTTTCTTTTTCAGTGACTCTACCTCGTCAGGACTCACGAGCATCAGTGCATCCGTTGGACACACTTCCATACAAGCGGGGCCCTGCTCTCTATGCGAACACAAATCACACTTTAGCGCTTGGCTCTGACAGACAGATCGATTGAAGAGTGATTTCTCACCATGACTCTGCTCAACCATCTTAGTAACAACATCCATCGCACCGTACGGGCATGCCACTGCACAGGTTTTGCACCCAATACAGCGTGACTGAATCACCTTGACGTAGTTGTCCTCTTGAACAATTGCGTCATTAGGACAAACCTTTGCACAGGGTGGATCTTCACACTGACGACACATGACAGGAGCCGACACTGACGAAGTTTTTACCAACTTCAACCTCGGTGTAAACTCAGTTGGGCTATTTATCGTCGCGACGGCGGAGTCCTCGCTATGTGAGACGGCGCAGGCTACCTCACATGTCCTACAACCAATACAGCGGCTAGTCTCTGCAATAATAAATCGATTCATACCTTATCCTTTGATGCACGAAGCATCACCGATTAAACAATTTTGCATAATGCATACCATTATTTGTTACTGTCCCCCCATCTTGTTCTATTCCACTTAAGTAATTTAATTTCAATTGCTTATTACCATAAACCTATTCAAAATCGCAACGAGTGCTACTGAGAAAGGATTTCGACACTGTTATTTTCGACACCGTCAATTTCGACACCATGCAATTTCGACATATGTGTCAAAACCTGCGACGGTTAGCAGTGTTCGAACTCTGTCTCTCCACTCCAACCTGGCAACCGGCGATACAGAGTCTCAACCCCTTGAGCAACCATCTCAGTTAAAGGAAAACCGAATGCAACTACAGCAGGTTGGATGCCCACAAAAGTGACCTCCGGAACAAAGGTTTCGAGCTCTTCAATAAAGAAATTCAGGGGCAGTGCATGAGTAGAAACCATAAACATGTCTGCAATAGTATCAGGATCAATGATGCGGACCTGTCCAGCAGACTCACCAAAGTCGGCAGCATCGACAACCAAAACCCTTTGAGGTTGCAGCTTACGTATCTGATGCAAAGTATCTTCTGGCATGGTGCCTCCCTCAATGAGGCACCAACCCGTGACAGGATTGTCCTTCAACATTTTTGCCAAATGCGGCCCTGCTGCATCATCGCCCATCATTGAATTACCAACGGTTACGATCACTTGCCTAGCCATGGTTATGTCCTCGAATCATTATGTACATGCTTGGCTCCTGATAGATAGATTGCAGCATATCCATCATGGTTGAGGTCACTTGTCGCAGTTTCTCACTCAACAGACTCTTGTCTATCTTCGACAAAGCCAGCGCCGTTGTATTGATATGTTCGTGCAGCAAGGTAACCTCACCAAATTTGAGAAACCCAGCAAACTTTTGATATGCAACGCTATCTTCAGGTAGGTGTCGTATCCACTCTTGATACTCTTCACGTGAACATGACACTCTTGAATCTAGGCAATCGACCACCCCTAAGTGATGGCCTATCGTTAAGCTGTAGTACATAACCTGTTTAACTTGTTCGGGGATATCCTGTTTATCAACAAACTTTCGGCTCAGGCAATAAAAGTAGACTGTCTCTGTCAGCATACAGGTTCCCCGCGACATTCGTTCTCATACGGCGTTTTGCTTCCCACTAGCGCAGCAGAAACCCGAGTCATCAGGCGATTAACGATCTCGGTCCGGCGCGGGTCACTTTGTTGTTTCAGATAGGCCGCTACATTTTGATCAACATTACTGGCATCTGAGTTGGCAAATACTTCCATCAATTGATCAGCAATCTGGCCACCCTGACGATACCCAGCCAGTAGCCTAGCCTCAGCGTCAATCATTACCCGAATGTCAGCAGGTACAGCATCGTGGCGGACCTTTGCCGCGCTGCCATCAATGTCGTGTGTTTTAGCATGCATCTTCTGCTCTAAAAGGCCTAATGCAACCGCAAAGCCATAGATAGTTGCAGCTGGCGTTGGAGGGCAGCCTGGGATATAGACATCCACTGGAACAATCTTGTCGCTCCCCCCCCACACACAATATAGATCGTGGAAAATGCCACCATCGCAGCCACATGCGCCATAAGAGACAACTATCTTGGGGTCGGGGGCAGATTCATAGGCCCTCAACGCTGGGCCCCTCGTGGCACGAGTTACTGCACCGGTATACAGCAAAATATCGGCATGACGCGGGGTCGCAACCACTTTGATGCCAAATCGCTCGGTATCATAAACAGGGGTTGTTGCTGCAAATATCTCGATTTCACAAGCGTTACACCCACCGCAATCGACGCGAAAAACGTAAGCAGAGCGTTTAATGGTTTTAAGCAGCTCCTGCTTCAGGGCTTGATGCTCCTCTGAAACGGGAACCGGTACCGCCTCGGTATGCTTTTTACCAATGATTGATTTAATCCCTTTCACACAACCTCCTCGATATCACCCACTTGCGGTGCAACTGCAATATGAGCAGAACAAAATACATTCGACGCATCGAGCATATTGCCCTTGCGGCGGCACTCAGGGCATGTTGCAAGGCGCTGTTTCGCCCCTTCTAGATCACCTTGAGACATCCCGTTATGCTCCAGAACCTCGAGCGTATAATCGAGTACCTTCTGGGGCGCAAATGGTTTTTCGCAGCTGATACAGGTTGCGATCTTCGTCGTTGCCTGTTCGTACAGATCGCTCTTACAAGTCACGGCTAGCTCAAAATTCTGGCCCAAACGAATCGACTTGGTTGGGCACACCTCTTCACATCGGCCACAATAGATGCAGCGTGCTACGGACAGCTCCCAGGTTCTCGCCATTGATTTCGTATCGTTCTCAATCACGATGGCATTAGCAGGACACGCCCTTGCACAGGCACCACACGAGATACATTGCGCTGCGTCTAATTCAGGTTTGCCACGAAAATCGTTTGGAACCTCTAGTGGCGCAAACGGGTATTTCACCGTTGCTTCACCATTTTTTAATATGGTTTTTAGTAACTTAAACATATCAACCCCTTATAGACCTTTTAGCGGCGAGTTTTTTCTCGTGATGCTGTATTGCTCGATCGCCTTATATGGGATGGTTTTGCTACGGCGTTTCTTGGTATCAACAATCGTTACTCGGTCAGTGCATGAGTAACAAGGATCCAAGCTGCCAATGATAAGAGGTGCATCAGCGACATTCGCACCGCGTAACATGTAGCGAAGCGTTGGCCAGTTAGCGTAGGTTGCAGCACGACAACGCCACCTGAAGAGCTTTTGATTGTCCCCTGTCATACTCCAGTGAACGTTTTCACCCCGTGGAGCCTCTGTGTAACCCAATGCGAACTTGTTAGGGACATAGTCAAAGTCCTCGGTCAGGATTGGGCCTTTTGGCAGGTTATCGAGGGCAAATTCGACAATATTCAAAGAATCAAAGGTCTCTTTCACTCTGACTAATACTCGGGCCTTCACGTCGCCGGTATCTATGAACTGGCAATCGACCGGCACGTCACCATACGCCTCAAATGCCTGGCCATGAACAACTCGAACATCGCGCGCAAAGCCTGAGCCGCGCACCAATGGACCGACTGGACTAAAGTCTCTGGCCACCTGCTTATCTAATACACCGACACCTGCAATCCGGCTTTCGATGTTTGGGGTCGATAGCAACACCTCCACCAGCTCGGTGAACTCTTTACGTACCTCTCTCACCATCTGAAGGCTCTTAACCCGCTGCTCTTTAAGTAGATCACGGCGAACACCACCAATCAGATTCAGCCCATAGGTTTTACGTGCACCTGTGAGCTCTTGAGCCAGCTCCATGGTTTTTTCGCGCAAACGGAAAAACTGCATAAACCCGGTGTCGAAGCCAATAAAGTGACTTGATAGGCCAATATTAAGAAGGTGACTGTGTAAGCGCTCAACCTCCAACATCATGGTACGGATCATCTTTGCCCGCTCAGGCACCGGCACGTGCAAGGCATTTTCTACCGAATTTGCATAGCCAATGCTATGGGTAAAGCCACATATCCCACAGACTCGGTCGGCAAGAAAGGCAACCTCATGATAGCCCATACGGGTTTCAGCGAGCTTCTCCATCCCACGGTGTACATAAAACATACGGTAGTCGGCATCAACAATTCGCTCACCCTCGACAAACAAGCGGAAGTGACCGGGCTCATCATTGATGATGTGCATTGGACCGAGAGGGATTACGCTGTTGCCTTCATCGCCAAGCTCGTTGATAAACTCATAGGTTTCAATATCCGTAGTTGGCTCTGGCCGCTGACGATAATCCATAGCATCTTTACGCAATGGGTGGTGGTCTTCCGGCCAATCATCCGGCAAGATCAGACGACGTTCATCAGGCAGTCCGACAGGTTTAAGGCCATACATATCTCTAATTTCGCGCTCTCCCCACACCGCTGCGGGTATTTCCGACGTGATAGAGATAAACTCTTCATCATGCTCAGGGACCAACACTTTAACGACGACCCATGACTTGGCATCTCCCTCCATAGACAACGAGTGGTAGATACCAAAGCAACCGTTAAGGCTTCTTTCATCATTACCGAAGGATACGGCAAGCCAACCCTCTTGATCGTAATAAAGCCATTTCATCACCTCAATCAAAGAGGTCATCTTTACGGTGATCGTTACCTGATTATCGGTTTGCCACTCTTCATCAAGAATTGCACTAGGGAACAACTCTCGTACACCTTGCACATATTGCTGCCCAATTCTTTCTGTTACGACTCTTTCTAGAATTGCATCCATTTTTGTGTACTCTCCCTATTTTTGACTCAATACTGTTGCAGCATCACTTGTATTAGAAAACGTCACCCAAGGTAGATTTAATGACTGCAATACGGACTGCGATGACTCATTAACCACGACTTGTGCTGCAAGGTCGGCTCCCGAAATGATGTAAGAAGGAATACTTGTCCCCATAATCAACATCATGACAAATACCACCACCAGCGGCACAACTGTGAAACCGCCAAATTCACCCTGCTCAATCTCTTTCGGTGACTCTCCAAATACACACTTGGAGGTCATGCGTGCAAATCCCACCAACACGATGGTAAGCAAAAGCAGTACGATGATCGTAAGCAGTGGGTGTTCACCATAGATACCCGAGCAGATAACCAAGAATTCACTGATGAACAGATTAAATGGCGGCATACCCGCCAGTGCCATGGCTCCACAACCAAACATAACTCCGGTCCAAGGAGCAACCTTTACGACCCCTTTAACAATGCTCATATCACGAGTGCCGTATTTGAGCATGATATTACCTGCCCCACAGAACATGAGTGTCTTACCCAGACTGTGGTTAATGACGTGTAGCATCGCAGCAAATACCCCCAGCGGACCCAAGCCGATTGCAAGCGTAATCAGCCCCATATTTTCAACACTTGAATAGGCTAGCAGGCGTTTAATGTCTTTTTGTACCAAGATAAGCAGCGCCGCAAAGGCAACAGATAGCAAACCAAAGCCAATCAAAACAGTATTGGTAAAGCCACTACCCAGTACCTCTGTCCCAACGACATAGTGACGTAGGATCACGAGCAGTGCACAGTTCAGCAAGCCAGCGGAAAGCAGACCAGATACCGGGCTCGGTGCTTCAGAGTGCGCATCCGGAAGCCAGGTATGCATTGGGAAAAGGCCCATTTTGGTGCCGAAACCAACGATGATGAACATAAATGCAATCTGGATTAGTTGAGGATCAAGTAAGTGGGCATGATCGCGAATATCGGTCCATAGAATCGCATTCACACTCGGGTCAAAAGCAGCAACGCCATTTGCATAGGTCAACACCGTGCCAAACAGCCCCAATGCGATACCAATGCTACACAGCATGATGTATTTCCAAGCCGCCTCAAGCGAGGTGCGCTGGTAATAGATCCCTACCAAGAATGTAGAACTGATCGTTGTTGCTTCGATAGCCACCCACATCATGATGATGTTGTTCGAGGTTAGGGCCAGAATCATGGTCGCGACGAATATATTAAACAAGCCGTAATAGAGGCTAAACTGCATGCTTGTAAACTCGCCATGCTTGTATTCATGCCCGATATAGCCAATGGAATAGAGCCCAGTAATCAAGGCCACCACTGCTAACACCAGCAGAAAGAGTGCTGACAATGGGTCTAGCAACAACCATCCCCCAGAAGAGATCAGGGCTGTCGAAGAAAAGACGCTTATCGTCAAGTAACCTGAAAGCAATGCGATAGTTGTAATGCTAAAGATATGTAACTTTACTAAAAGCTCATTAGCTTCCTGTTTCCGATATGCATGATAAAAGGCTGTCAACCCCACGCAGAATGGCACCCCGACCAATAACGGAAATAGAGCTTCAATCGTACTCATGCTCTTACCCCTTCAACACGTTTAGTTTGCTTGAATCAAGCGTTTGGATGTTTTTGAACACCAACCGAGACAACACAACCATGATGATTACTGAGAATAACGCATCGATAGTGATACCGATCTCCAGCAAATGGGGAGCCGTATGCGCCAATAGGGCTAACATCAAAGAAGCTCCATTTTCCATTAAGCAGTAACCGAATATCTGTTTGAGGATATTTCGATTGGTAACGATGCAAAGAATGCCAATAAAAAAGTGTGCTAAGGAAACAGCAAGCACAGGTTTTAGATCGGCAACCAGAGGAAGCGCAACCGGCTGCACTACGTGCAAACTGGCAACACTCACCGCACCCACCAACAAGGCAATAACTAGCGGGTGCACCGTGGCCTTATCTGCTTCTTCATCGTTCATGTCGCGTAGGAAGTAAAACAAAATCCCTGGAACCAAAATAACCTTGGTGATGAACGCTGTGACAGACCAACTGTAGAGGCTGTGTGCCCCATATTTGTATGCAATCGCACAGAAGAGTGAAACCAGCACCACCGACTGAATAGCATAGACAGTGATACTCGGGACCAGTCTTCTGGAAATAACCACAAGAAATGAGGTCACAACCAAAAGTCCAGATAAGTTATTAATTAATTCATTCATGATTTTTCCTTAACCTAGCCAGGCTGAAGCGAAAAAGCTGGACAAGAACGACATGACAATCAGCACAATTAAGCTGATGCTCATCGCTTTCGGTAGCGCTGACATCGTCTTCACATTCTCTGATGGCGTGCCGACAACCGTTTTACCGAACCAGTAAAGCAACCAAGCAAAAGTGCCCAATGATTCAATCAAAGCCAGCACCAATATCGCCAATAGCCATGGCTGGCTATCGGTCAGGCTGAAACCAGCCATAAATAGTGGAAACTTACTGAAAAAAATACTCAAGGGTGGAACCCCTGCAATGGTCATAGCAGCAACACAGAACCCAACGGCTAACAACGGTGAGCCTTTTAACAAGCCTTGGATCTCTGGCAGCATACGCGTACCACACGCATAGCTAAGAGAGCCTGCAACAAGGAAGAACAAACACTTAGCAAAGGCGTGGTTAAATATGTAGGTAATCCCGCTCTCAAGCGCCAAATCAGATCCAAGCGCTGCAATAGAAAGCGCTAAGAAGATATAGGCTAATTGAGCAATCGTTGAGTAAGCCAGGAGACGTTTCATGTCTTTTTGGGGTAGGTACATCAAGAAACCGTAAATCATGGTTACGGTAGCACCAATAATACCAACCACAGCAACCAATTCAGGCACCTCCCCAGCATTAAGTAGCGAGCGAGCAAAGATGTAAACCCCCACTTTTACCATTGATGCCGCATGCAAATACGCACTAATTGGTGTGGGCGCATTCATCGCATCCGGTAGCCACATGTGCATCGGGAGCTGAGCCGATTTTGCCCATGCTGCAAATAAAATCCCAAGCAAAACAAACGTCTTCATGCTTGGATTCAATTGAGCAATGGCCGAGAGCTCAAATGTTCCCGTTGAAACGAATAAGCTAGCGGCAGCCAAAAATAAGCCTAGCGACCCGATATGGGTGACCACTAAGGCCTTCATTGCTGACGCTCTTGAGACATCAGTTTGGTAGTAGCTGATTAACGCCCAAGAGCAGGCTCCAGTGATCTCAAAAAACAACAACTGACCAAGGATGGTTGAAGAAAGCACTACTCCAGCCATCGCACCGACAAACATCAATAGGAAAGCCCAATAGCGTGGTGTGGCATTTTGCGCATGTTCTTTGTTTTCAGCACTCATGTAGCCATGCGAGTACATAACAACAATCAAGCCAATACCAACAACGGCGACCAAAATCAGGGTGCTGACCTTGTCGACTATCAAGCCAAACAATAAGGTATCACCCAGTTTCAACAGCTCAATGTTCACCGTTTCCATGCCGCTAAACGCAAATACGAGCGCCAAAATGATTGAGATGCCCGTTGCTGCGGCTGCACCATACTGACAGATAAGCTTCGATTTTATTTCCGGCTTAAGAAAGATAATAATTGTGCCAATAAATGGGACAAGTATTGATAGTAAAGCAAATAACCCCATCTCATTATGCTCCTACGCTTAAGATATAAAACACGGTCGCCATAACAGCAAACGCAAACGCAGACCAAGTCATCTGATGGGAGTCAGCAAAACGAACCCTCGCTACGCTGTTCTCAAACACACATACACAAAGCATCAAGATTGCCACTTTAAACACGAGTAGTATCATGGCACCTAGCAGGCCAAAGAATGTCACCTCAGCTGATTTGCCAAATGGCAAGAAGAGCGCAACAAAGAACATCGCAATGACGACTTGTTTCATGCCCAGACCAATCTTGATCAAGCCAAGTTCGAGGCCTGAGTACTCCGTTAAAGGCCCCTCCTGCAACTCCTGCTCAGCCTCTGCCACATCGAAAGGCAGCTTGCCCATTTCAATGAACACTGCGAATGCACATGCGATACATGCCAATGCAAGCGGGACTGGATAGTCGCCAACTTTTTCTACTACTTGTGCCCCCATGGTCCCAAGGTCTGTTGACCCTGCTACCAAAGCCACAACCAGTGTGCCTAGCATAAGTACCGGCTCAACAAGGACACCAATCGTAAGCTCACGACTACTACCGATTCCAGCGTAAATACTGTTGCTGTCTAATCCTGAGAGAGAGAAGAAGAACCGATAAATAGCAAACAGGTAGATAACGGTGATCAAGTCCCCTGATACGGAAAGGGGCGACTGGTATGTCAGTACTGGAAGCGCCATTGCAATCAGAAACATAGTGACAACCAAACACCAAGGCATGATCTTGAAAGATAAGCCTGAGTGACTTGGTCCAACTGCCTGACGGCGGAATAACTTATTGAGGTCTCTATAATCTTGTAGTATTCCAGCGCCCTGTCGAGAGTGCATCCGCGCTCGGATCACCCTTGAAAAGCCCGTGACTAAAGGCACGAACAACAGCACTAACACCGCTTGAACAGTGCCCATTAATACCCACGAAAAGGAAAGCGTTGATAGTTCAGGCATTACTGTACTCCTACTTCTAGTGGAATGATAAGCAGTAGGAAGAGTGTCACTATCGTATACAAGCAATAGACTCGAAAGTCTCCGCCCTGTAGGCGACTCATACTGACAGACAGCATACCTACCAATTTACGGCAAGGCTCAACCAGATAAACCTCAAAAGATGGCTCTAACTTTTTCGCAAATCCAGTGGTTGCCTGAAGGCTTGATGACATCCAATGAGATGGGTCGAGCATAATTCGAGCCC
This sequence comes from Vibrio sabulosilitoris, assembly GCF_055391395.1. NCBI lineage: Bacteria > Pseudomonadati > Pseudomonadota > Gammaproteobacteria > Vibrionales > Vibrionaceae > Vibrio > Vibrio sabulosilitoris. Next base: position 534,678 of record NZ_AP029600.1, on the reverse strand, counting down.
GGTATATTGGAGCAAACATTGAGCGCAGTGGCTGAGTAAAGCCCCCTGCTGAGACGGTCATACGACGCTCGAACTTGTAACCACAGGCCCAAGGGTCACCCTTGACACGTCGCTCCAAGCGGCGGCGACCGAAAGGCCGAACTGCAAATACAGCGGCAACCACAAGGAGACCAAGCACGACAGCAATAGTTGGTGTTGAAAGCAGCGCTTGGCTTGTATCACCCGGGAAGAGCGTCGAGCCTTGTGCTACCTGAACCGGAGCCACCGACAATACATCACTGGCAACCGTACTGATATATGGGGCGATCCAAGGCGCGCCAACACCAAGACCGATACAAGCAAATGCCAATAACCAAGTGCCCGACAACATAGTGACAGGAACCTCTCTTGCATCATGTGCGGCCTGCGAGCGCGGTGCACCACCAAAGCAAAGGCCAAATACCTTTACGAAACACATACAAGCCAGCGCCCCAGTGATCGCTAACATCACGATGGCAAATGGGCCAGCGATCAACATGGCAAAATTAGGCTCTTTGCTCATTGAGAATAGAGATTGATAGATGAACCACTCACTCACAAAACCGTTCAACGGTGGCAGAGCAGAAATAGCAAGGGTACCAATCAGGAATGCAAACGCAGTGTAAGGCATCACCTTGCCTAAACCGCCCATTGAGTCCATATCTTTGGTGTGAATTCGGTTGATAATCGAACCGGCACCCAGAAAGAGCAAACTCTTAAAGACTGCATGATTAAGTAAGTGATAAAGCGCGCCAAGTAGACCGATAGTCGCAATCACTGGGTAACCGTTCGCGGTGGCAATCATTGCAACGCCAACCCCGAGTAAGATAATGCCAACATTTTCGACCGTGTGGTATGCAAGCAGGCGCTTTATATCGTGCTCGGCAAGTGCATACATCACCCCGAGTACAGAAGAGAGTGCACCAAAAATCAGCACTACGTATCCCCACCAAGCTTCCGCTGCCCCGAGGAATACCAAACCAACCTTGATGATCCCAAACACCCCGATTTTGACCATGACGCCAGACATAAGCGCAGACGCATGAGAGGGGGCGGCCGGGTGAGCCAATGGCAACCACGCATGCAAAGTGATCATGCCTGCTTTTGCACCAAAGCCTAAAAATGCCAATAAGAAGATCGCAGAAGCTTTACCTGCACTAATGTCTAGGTTGGTATAATCGGCGAAATTCAAACTACCCGTTTCTTGATACAACAAGAAAAATGCCACCATGATCAAGACTGAACCACCGTGGGCAATGATGAAATACTGTAATCCGGCCCTAGTGCTTTTACTATTTTGCTCCACCAGCACCAGAAAATAGGACGCGAAAGACATCATCTCAAAAAACACAATAAAGTAGAAACTGTTATCAATAGTGACTACCGCAATCATCGAGGCGACAAAGAGATTAAGAAAGAAAGTGATACCCCACGCTCCCTTCCCTTCATACTCTTTCAAGTAATCGATAGAGTAAAGCCCTGATGCAAAAGCGATAAGTGAGATAACCAGCACCATAAAGCTTGACAAGCCATCTAAGCGAATCACCAAATCAGAGAAATAGAACATACTTGGCAGCTCAATTAAGGTGGCTTGTGCAGCAAGCAATGAGGAGATAGCTGCGATCACCCCAAGCAAGCCAGCAAATGCGGTTAAGCCACCGGTGGCGCCAAATAAACTCGACTCATGTTTACCGTTACCTATCAAGCTGACTAAGCTTGCTATCAGATAGCAGCCAACTGACATGGATAACCAATCTGTTGCCATCATTGGCCTGTCTCCTTCATTTGTTCAAGCTGTCCAGCCTCTGCGGCTAGCGCCCGCTTAGTACCCTGGGCAGCCATCGCACTTTCTTCTTCAACCAAACAGAGTGCATCGGTAGGACAAACCCCTACACAAGCGGGTCCCTGCTCACGGAACTGGCAAAGATCACATTTAACCGCGATACTCTTCACACCCGGCTCCCAAACCAAAAGCTCAGCTCCAAACATCGAAGGAACAGAGGTCGATGGGTTACTTGAGCGAGGAGTTGACGGAATATACACGTCGTAACTGTTCGCCATCGCTACGGGGCGACTCCCATCTAGGGATATCGCACCAAATGGACAAGCGGCTGCGCATAAGGTGCACCCTATACACACAGACTCCTGAATAAAGACACCCTGTGAATTCGATGTGATTACGCCGAAAGGACAAACCTTGACACACGGCGCATCTTCACAATGACGGCAAGCCACCGGAGCGGTGCTGTCTCTGTGTTTAACTAAATTCAACCTTGGGTGTCCTTGCAGACCCTGTTTTTTATGTGCCTCTGAACAGGCAGCAACACATGTACTGCATCCGATGCACTTGCTGGGATCTGCAACAACAAAACTTTTCATAGCGTCCCCTTTTAGACAAAAATTTCAGGCCTTCCATTGACCTGACCGATAGGCAAAGCCCAAATACAACTAAACCGTTACAGCCTCAATGATCTCTTCCGACTGCTTGCTTGACTTTTCTCCATACAGCGGGCGGATCGCTCTAAGAATATGGTGACGAGTCAGCACACCAACGAACTTTTCACCATCCAATACTGGTAGGATATGAGGTTTATGAACTCGCATAGCCCTTGCGCGTTCATGAATAGAAGCACTGTTCATCGTGGTCACAACACCACTGCTACTGACTGGGTAAAGCTGGCTCTTATCAATGGTCAGGAACTCTGCGACATCCACTAAGCGGTCTGCCGCATTCAGTGCTAAGATCTCACGAGACATCAGATCGCCAACACGCTGGTTTGAACCGACGCTGTAATCGTTACACCACACCTCTACCATCACATCATGAACAGAGATAAATCCGACTAAGTTGTTTTGACCGTCACACACTGGTGCGCCAGGGAGATCGGTTTCCAGCATCTTGTCTAATGCATCAACCACTAAGTCCGTTTCACGCAAAATGAACGGTGCTGGTTCCATGTGATCTTTAACCAGTAATGAGCTATCCATATTTAACCCCCCTTGATTTGGTGAAAGATTTGGCAGGTGGGTGACGGTAGCCTTTGAATCAGAGGCCGCTTCTGGCTGTGATTGACGAAAGATCGCCCAGTTGGCAAGGCCAACCAAGCCCGCACCCCCAACGATATTTCCCAGAGTGACTGGGATGAGATTATGAAAGACAAAATTAAAGATGGTCAGATCGGCGTAGGTTTGTGCAGATGCACTCACGTCCGTCCAAAAGTCTGCTGGGGCCCAGGAATGGATGGCAATACCAAGAGGGATCATGAACATATTTGCAATACTGTGCTCAAAGCCGCTTGAGACAAACATCGCTACTGGCATAATAACCATCACCATTTTGGTCATGGCATTCGCCGAACTAAATGTTAGCCAGACAGCAAGACAAACCATCACATTACACAGAATCCCAAGGGCAAAGGCTTGTGCAAACGTATGATGAATCTTATGCTGAGCAATATTTAGCGCATTGAGCCCCCAAAGCCCTCCATCTAGGTAGTACATCGCCCCGGTCATAACAATCGCCAAAAGCAACATGGCACCAAGAAAATTACCTAGATACACCTTGGCCCAAACCGACAGCATTTTCTTAAGGCTTATTTGCTTGTTTGCATACGAGATTGCGGATAATACAACGCTGGTAAACAGCTCACCGCCACAAATAACCACCAGCACCAAGCCTAGACTAAAGGCCAGGCCACCTGTTAACCTGCCCAGCCCCCAACCGGCGGTATTTCCCGTGGTAACAGTAATATAAAATAAGAATGCAATTCCAATAAACATTCCTGCCATCATTGCAAGACCTAGGGCCATTTTGGTGGACTTCTTCGTTTTACTGAACGCAAATTTTTCCGCTTCGGCCATCATATCGGAAGGCGAAAATAAAAGGTTATTTACTTCTGAGTTATCTGTCATTTTTTATTCCTCATCATATTGAGGCGATACCATATTTGGTACACGAAACACTCATATGTTAAGCCTCGCTAAGCGAACTAAATCAACAACATCACCTAACTTATCGATTTATATACGGCAATATACGTACCAACTTTTTTAGGGGGGAATAGGCTAATTAACGTGAAGGAAGTCACGATACATCATCAATTTCGACATCAAAATCGTCACTTATGTCTATGACTTTTGCCCAAATGACATTTTCGTCATGATGATATTGATTCAATAGAAAGTAGAATGAACTTGGGATGAAGTAGCGATAGGTTCAGTTAGAGTAAAAGGTTTTTTAAGGAAGAAGACTGATTGAAAGGGAGGGGTTAAATCAGCCTTCTCTACTAACTTACAATATACGGATAATTTTATCTCGGTTATCTCGCTCCTCAAACTCCCCTATCACGGTAGGAGCTACATTGAGATCATTGAGTAGCGATAACACGACGTCTAATTGGCTTGGCTCTACAGCGACAAGCAAACCACCCGAGGTTTGAGGGTCACACAGCAAGGATTTCTGAAGTGGTGACATCTCACTGATTTTTTCACCATAGCTGTCGAAGTTGCGTTGGGTACCTCCAGGTAGACACCCTTGTTCAATATAACTCGTGACCCCCGCCAGTACAGGTAAGGCATCAAATGTTATCTGGGCAGCAAGACCCGCTCCCTCACACATTTCTACCAAGTGCCCAGCTAAGCCAAACCCAGTCACATCCGTCATCGCAGATACACACTCCAGTTCTGATAGCTGTTGGCCAGCTTCATTTAGACGACACATGTTTTCAATAGCTAGTCCTCTATGCTCCTCTTTCAAAAGAGATTTTTTCTCCGCTTGACTCAATACACCTATACCCAAAGGCTTGGTTAAAACAAGTTTATCCCCTGACTTTGCGGTATTATTACGTTTAACAAACTCAGTGGATGTCGTGCCCGTCACCGCCAGACCAAAGATAGGCTCCGATATGTCGATTGAGTGCCCTCCCGCTAATACAATTTTGGCATCAGCACAAACGCTTCTCGCCCCTTCAATCACCCTTGAGGCAATCTCCGCAGGCAGAGTTTTTACAGGCCACCCCAGAATGGCAATTGCCATAATAGGCGTGCCGCCCATCGCATAAATATCACTGATCGCATTGGTCGCTGCAACACGGCCAAAGTCATATGGGTCATCCACTATTGGTGTAAAAAAGTCAGTCGTGCTTATAATTGACGTGCCATTTTTTAGGTCGTAAACAGCGGCATCGTCTTTGGTGTCATTCCCCACCAATAGATTTGGATCGATAAACTCCTTGATTTCTGTTTTAAGTATCTGTTGTAAAACACTAGGAGACAACTTACATCCACATCCCCCACCAGGGCTAAACTGAGTTAACTTTACACTTTCCATGCTTGTGCCTTTTCATCTAATTTATTAGTTGTAATCAGTGATTAATTTCAATTTATCACTCAATTTCAGATAATATTTAAATCACAATTGCTGCAAAGCGTATATAGAAAACTTAAATGTTCATGATTTAAATCAAAGTCGAATAAGCAAGATTTAAATACTGTAAAACTATGGAATGAGATGGGGTCTGGTGGCCCTCTCGGTCTTCAAAACCGATGCGAGCTGTATAAGTTCTGGTAGGTTCGATTCCTGCCTCTTCCGCCAAGCCTACCTAATGGTTGCCTTTATAAGTTAAGAGCCTGTTTATGCCCAACCCTAGCGATAAAAGTAATATTAATTTTCGCCTGCCTAAAATTGATAAAATAGTTAATACTCCAGAGTTAGTCCATTATTGCAAATTATTGAGTCGTCCTATTGTGGTTGATTTTGCTCGACGTGTATTGAGCGATATCCGCTCAAGTAACACCTTCAGGACTCAAGGGTTTAGTCTGGAACAAGTGCATGCAAAGGTGCTATCACTTTGTGCCAGCCATGCTGCGATGCGTCAGCAGAAGGTAATTAACGCCACGGGGATCCTGATTCATACTAACTTAGGGCGCTCTCCCATTGATAGTGAGGTTTGGCGAGAGGTTGGGGAGCTCAACACAGGTTATTCTAATCTTGAGATCAATCTCGAAAGCGGCCAACGAGGCCAGCGGCATGGCCTGATTCCCACCCTACTCAATAAGTGGATTGGTAGCGAGGATGCGATCATTGTCAACAACAATGCTGCCTCTCTATTTCTTATGTTATCAACCCTGGCTAAAGATAAAGAGGTAATAGTCTCGCGTGGAGAACTAGTCCAGATTGGCGGGGGATTCCGTATCCCTGACATTATGGCAGCGACCGGCACTAAGCTGGTCGAAGTTGGTACCACCAATATCACAACCGAAGATGACTACCTGAACGCGGTCAATGAAAATACCGCTGCGGTTTTACTTGTCCACAAATCTAATTTCTCTATAGAGGGATTCAGCTCAGAGCCAAACTTAAAGACACTTGTTGCTAAGCTGCCTGAGCAGGTCCTAGTATTGGTTGACCAAGGCTCTGGTTTCAACAATGAGTTTTCGATCTCAAGAGAACGCTCGGTAAAGTCCTACCTAGACAACGGGATCGACCTGATTTGCTTCTCTGGCGATAAGCTACTGGGTGGCCCACAATCAGGAGTGATCGCTGGTAAACAGGCACTCGTTCATCAACTCAACAAGAACCCCCTATTTAGAACCTTTCGAGCAAGTCGATTGATCCTATCTTTGCTTGAGTCATTATTGGTAAAAAAACTTAACAAAAGCATCAAGCCTGTCATCTCGGAACACGTATTAAACCAGGCGAGCGCATTGTCACGACAGCTTGCTCAACAATGGGAGGGCGTTGTTGAGCTGTGTGGCCTGAACACCCAGATTGGTGGTGGCGCTGCCCCCTTCCAGTCTTACCCTACTCAAGGGATCGCCCTGCGCTTGCCTGGCAAAGCGAGCTTACACCTTGAGCAGCTTAGAAGTATGCCCATCCCGATCATCGGTTACATCGAAAAGGAGCGTGTACGCCTAAACCTAGCTACCGTGCTAGAACAGGACAAAGAGCTATTTACTCAGCAGCTACATCAATATCTTAGTCAGTTTCAAAGCGACGACGTAAGCAAGAAAGAGTGTGACCATGCCTGATCAAACTACACAACTCACTGGACTCATTGTCGGACTCGGTGGACATGTCGATCACGGAAAAACAGCCTTGGTTAAGGCGATGACAGGTATTGATACTCAACGCCCTACCGAGCGCAAACTGGGTATGACCCAAGATATTAATTTTGCTCGCTTCAACAGTGATGGCCAACCCTATATTGCTTTGACTGATGTCCCTGGCCATGAAAGATATCTGCGCAATATGGTGGCGGGAGTCGCTGACATCGACGTACTTTTACTTGTCGTGTCAGCGGTAGAAGGCTGCATGCCAATGACGTACACCCATACTCAGGTTGCTATCGCAATGGGAGTGACACAGATTGTTATCGCACTAACTAAAACCGATTTGGTTGATCCAAGCACTCTAGCCAATATAGAAGATCAAGTTCTCGAGCAAATCATGGATGTTACCGGAGTGGTACCCGATATTGTTCCAGTCAGTATTCATAACCCCTCCAGCATCGAGGCACTGAAGGCGACATTAGTTAGCTATATACCTCCGCTGGCTACTGGGATGGATATGAATCAAACCCTGACCTCTCCTGCTACAAGCCTCTACGTTGACAGAGCTTTCACTATCCAAGGCGCTGGTACTGTCGTTACCGGCTCGTTAACCACCGGCCAGCTTACTAAAGGGGATAAACTAATTCTTGAGCCGAGTGGGGTTGAAGCAAAGGTGCGTAGCTTACAAACACACAATCAAGCATGTGAAAGTGTCGTATCTAAAGCCCGTGTTGCGATTGGACTCAAGGGTATTGCAAAGCACAAACTAAAACGTGGGACTCTATTGCGCTCAAGCAACTTCAATGACTTTTCGGTGGTTTCGCAGTGTTTCGTCAAAAACCTCAACCTCGGTACACCTGAATCATCGACGACACTGACTAATCATCGGCCAAATAGGCGCATATTAGCCTGCTCGGCAACTTGGTCATGTGAAGCGACGTTAATACCCGTATGTGACGGGGTCTTCTACAGGGTTATCTTTGATAACCAAACACCAATTACGCTAAATCAACGAATCGTTTTTCTCTCCTTGAATCAAGGCGCGATCATTGCTACTGGAAGCGTGGTCTGGGATGAATTTATTCCTAGAAACCTCAAGCATCAGACACTAGATCAACTCGATGAAATCTATTCAAAAAATGACAAGGTTTGTCGTCAGCAGATCAAGCTTGAGATTCTAGGCTATTGCAAGTCAGAGGGAGCGATGCTTGCAAGCGATGACACGGTGTTGTCTATCGATGGATATAGAATTGACAAGTCGTGGCATAAAGAGCAACTAGAAAAAATCGTCTGTTTGCTAGAGAAATTTAATCACCTTAGCCAGTTAGAGATTTCACATAAATTGCAACTCGATCTCGAGATAACTAAGGTGCTACTCAAGTTTCTTAAACACAATGAAAAAATTGTCAATCGATATGGTAAATGGCAACTTGGTAGAGGCAGCAGTGAAGATGACCTAGACCCTGATGTGTATAACCTGCTGCAACACATACGTTCACTTGGTAAAGTAGGGTTTGAAACCAACAAGACCGACTACAAGTACAAGGTCAAATGGCTACGCTTGCTTGCTCATGCAAAATATATCACTGCCATTAGTGAGTCGATCTACTTAGATGCTCATGTGTATACCAAGCTTGCCCATCAGGTACTTTGTGATCGAAACGCTCACGATACAATCGAGCTACAAGAGATTAAGAACTCGGTACAATTAAGCCGTAAATACTTAATCCCATTTGTAAATAGATTAGAAAGAGATGGCTACCTACGAAGAAATGACGATGTGAGGGTGATTCTAAAAACACCAGCTATTGAGTAAGCCGTTTATCCTTAAAACCACTTTTTTGCGCTGAGTGGCGAGAGCAGCTATCGCTGCAAGCAAGTTTTGAGCTAGAAATATTGGTCGTCTTTCGCGACTCTTGCTCACCTTTTCGCCAAGAAACCAACTATGCGATAAGGGCCTTGTTGCTCCCCTCAACAAAGCCAGTACCACACATTCAACACTGGTGAACTTTGGTCATCTCTACCAGTCAAAAAGGCCTTAAAACAGTATCTAATCTGTTATCGGCTAATACTAATATTGGCGCGACTTTTGTAATGTGAACACTGATACTCCCTTCAATCGTATGATCCAACGTTCTACCGCAATTGGCCCATAAATGCCGACCAACAAATAGAGCCAGAAAGCAAGTGGGCTAATATAATGATTAAGTGCCGATATTGCTTGCCCATCAAAAAGCCCGAGCTTAGCGAAAATGAGGTCGAGAATGACAAAAAAGGTCATATGTAGCGTCATAATCGGTTTGCTCCACTGACCAATACGCATCAAGTGATGACTGCCTGCTAGCTTATGGCATGCATGAGCCACGGCAATTATGCCGGCGGAGCCAAGCAATGAAACCGCCACATGGCCAATAAAGCCGTCGGGATATTGACTCCATGACATACCCAGTTCATGCGCCAAACCAAGCATGACTAGCATTGCTACTATCGACCAACTGACAACCAGACACAAGACGCTCGCCAAGTGTTTGATGACGTCTTTAAGCACAAAGCCCAGAGAAAAAAACATCCAACCAACACAGACTTGGCAAAGCAAATTCCAAGGCCAATTGCGCTCGAGGTGATAGTATGGAGCAACTACCTCAATACCCAGATAACCAATCAATAAACCCAGCACAACTACCGAGTGTTTAGAGACCCGACTGCCAACAAAAGTAATAAACAGACTAAATAGCGTACTTACCAAGCCATAAGCGATGATAAACCACCCCACCATAAACAGAGAGTTGTTATGACTATTGTGTGCCAATGGAAGCCATAGGGACTCAAGGCCCTGGCCTAAATAAAACACGATACTTGTCTGCCAAGATGAGACAATGGCCCAAGTCAGCAAAGCTAACAAGGTGTACCAAACAATGTAATAGCCGAGATGAGCTCTTACAACCTTGGTCACCCAACGGTGGAAGTTTTCAATCGGCTTGGCAACGATACCACCGAGAAGAAAAAACAGTGGCATATGAAAAAGGTAAGGAGACCAGGTCCAGTTTGGATGCCAAAGATAGTGACCTACTACGACCAAAATAATCCCGAGACCACGAGTGATATATACCACCTCAGAATCAGATTTCGACAACGCCGGCATTCGTTATTCCTCGTACAGTTAGTAGAATACTTAACCTAGCGCTGGCTGAGAAAGATAACTGTGACCAATGGCTGAGTCCATAAAAACTGGCCAACCAAAGATCACAAATTCACCAATCCAATGATTGCAATGCATAGACCAATGTTATTGATAATCTTGCAACATCTTAACTAGGCACTGAAGAGCAATCGCCACATCTGCTTCATTCACTGCCTCCAGCGGATTATGACTGATCCCCTTCTTACAGCGAACAAACAGCATTCCGACCTCGGTTAACTGCTGCATCGCGAGCCCATCATGGCCAGCTCCACTGGGAAGGAGATGGGCGGATTGCCTAGTCACCTTCTCTACCGCAGACGCCCAGCACTGCTGCAGGCGCGGTGCACACTGCAGAGCATCCGCTTGATATAATCGCTCTGTGGTCAGCGAGACCCGTCGCTGCTGCGCAATGCGCTCAAGCTTGGTGAGCAGCTGCTCTGTGCAAACCTCGAGTCGTTTTTGCTCTGGGCAACGTAGGTCTAAGCTAAAGCTGACCTCTCCGGGGATCACATTGACCGCACCAGCGCGCACATCACATTGACCCACGGTTGCAACGACCTGCTCGGCTTTCGCAAAGCACTCAACTGTGCTAATCATCTCGGCCACCGCGCAGAGTGCATCCTGTCGCAGCTCAATTGGCACCGTCCCTGCATGCCCCGCGACCCCTTTAACTTGAATGTGAAAACGCTTTGCCCCCGCAATACCCTCGACCACACCAACAGGCAGCTCAAGATGCTCAAGTACCGGCCCCTGCTCGATATGCACTTCCAAATAAGCACCGATATCGGCGGGCTTACGCGCATCACTGCCCGCACGGCTTGGGCATAATCCAAACTGACGCATTGCCTGCGCCATACTGATCCCATCAGCATCGGTGATATCGAGCCAAGCGCGGTCAAAGCAGCCCGCGACGCCGCTTGAGCCAATCAGCGTGGTGCCAAACCTTAGCCCCTCTTCATCACCAAAGGCCACTACATCGATATGGAAGGGAAACTCGGCCTCGCTGAGCGCCGCCAGTGCCTCAATGGCGAGTAATATACCCAAATTACCATCGTACTTACCCGCATTTCTCACTGTGTCACTGTGCGAACCGAGAATAATCGTGGGCAGTTCTGGATTGGGTGAGACCTTGCGCCCCCACTGATTACCCACGCTGTCCACCCAGGTTTCAAGCCCCGCGGCTTGCATCCATTTGGCCAGTTGCTGGTTTGCTTGCTGATGCTCTTGGGTTAAATAGGCGCGAGTAAGGCCTTCGGTATCACTCGAATACTTCGCCAACTGGTCCGCTTGGCGCATCACTTTGTGGGATCGACACTCCATTGTCTCAAACATCCAGCTCTCCCTACGCGTAATACTCAATTGCCGCAGCAACTGCTTGGCCTGGGTTAATGTCGGCTTTATGTTTCAATAACACCGCCTCTAGTGCCGCCAAGGTGGTCAAAACACACTCTTGACGCGCATTGTAGCCCATGGTGCCAATGCGCCAGATCTTGCCATGCAGTGGACCAAAAGAGGTACCAATCTCAATCCCAAACCGATGCAGCAGCTCACCACGCACCGCATCCCCATCGACATTGCTCGGGATATAAACTCCCACCACGTTATTCATCTTGTAAGCTTGATTACCAAATAACTCAAGGTTCATCGCGACTAAGCCAGCCGCCATGGCATCGCCAGCCTGCTTGTGCCGCGCTATCACCTGATTTGGCCCCTCTTCAAGGAACAAGCGGGCACACTCTCGCGCCGCATACAGCATACTGGTGGCCTCTGTGTGGTGATTGAGACGCTCAGGCCCCCAATAATCCATCACCATAGCAAGATCAAAATAGTTAGACTGGATCATCCGTCCTTGTCCCGCTATGTGGTGATCAGCACGGATGCCTGCCTCGATATGTTTGCGTTGATTGATTAGGTCGGCACAAGCATCACTGAGGGTGATCGGTGCTGAACCCGATGGGCCGCCGAGACACTTTTGTAATCCAGCCGATACCGCATCAAGTTGCCACTCATCGGTCTTTAGTTCATTGCCGGCGATCGATGCGGTCGCATCGCAGTAAAATAGAACGCCATACTTTTTGCACACGGTGCCAATCTCAGCCAACGGCTGGTTCATTGTGGTTGAGGTATCCCCCTGCACTGTTGCAACTAGTTTTGGGCCAAACGATTTGATTGCCGCTTCAACCTGCTCAGGCTGACACACCTCTCCCCACTCAATATCAATAGTTTTCACTTGAGCCCCAACGCGCTGAGCGATCTCACACAACAAATGACCAAAGCGACCAATGACCGGGATCAAGACCTTATCACCAGGCTCAAGCACCGATACCAACACCGCCTCAATCCCAGAGCGGGCCGTGCCATCCACCAGCATGGTTTGCTGGTTGCTGGTTTGAAACACACCACGATAGAGCGATTGAACCTGATTCATATAGCCCGTCATTACTGGGTCATATTGGCCAATCAGTGATTGAGATAAGGCCTGATGAACCCTAGGGTATGCGTTGATGGGCCCCGGCCCCATAAGCATGCGCTGTGGTGGATTGAGAGTTTCAAAAATTTGTCCGTGAGTCATGTGGTGTTATTCCTTTTTCTTATCAGTAGGGGGAGTTTACCCACTACCGCAAAACTAATTGGTGAGTTGCTCGGCAAATGCCATCAATCGATATTCACTGTGTGCAGGTCCGAGCAAAGAGTAACCGATTGGCCCTGGTTTCTGCTCCGTTAAAGGCACATGCAACTGCGGCAGGCCCGTTAAACCGGCAACGCTAGTCAGCCCCATAAGCTCAGTTCGATAGTGCGCCAAATATTGCGCGCTGCTATCCAATCTCGGCGGCCCAGAGGGTGTTGTCGGCAGCAGCCAGTAAACCGTGTTATCGATGATATGTTGCTGGGTGGCATGAGAAAAATCTGCCTGTTGTTGCTTCGCTTGTTGGTAGTCTTGACTTGTGATGGTGCGCGCCCATTCGACACGCTGAGCGATACTCGAATCTAAGCTATCTAAATGTTCAGTCAACCACTTGTCATGCTTAGCTATGATTTCAAAACCCTGAATGGTGCGAAACAACTCGCTAAGTCGAGCCAAGCTCAGCCCCTGCTCAGCAATAAAGTCACCTTGGATAAGCTCGACATTAGCATCATTTAATGCCTCTATAAGCGCCTTCATTCGCCCTGCGCCCATTAATGCGCCATGTTGTTTATCGAGATACACTCGCCTAAAAACGGCTTGATTATTCTTGCTAGGTTTAAGAGCCTGCCAAACTTGGCTTAGCACACTAAGCTTTTCGGCAAATAGCCCAGCAGTATCGAAGCTCTTGGCAAGCTCAAAGCAGTGTTGAAGGTCTAAAGAGCCCAGCGTAGGACGCAACCCAAACAAACCACAGTAACTGGCCGGGACTCGCACCGAGCCGCCCGTGTCAGTGCCGAGAGAGAAATCACACTCACCATTGGCAACCGCCACCGCACTGCCACTGGATGAGCCGCCAGGAATACACTCCGCGTCCCTAGGGTTTACTGGTGTGCCGTAGTGTATATTCTGCCCATTCAGGCTATAAGCCAGCTCATCGGTCTGCACCCGACCGACACAATGGGCGCCTGCATCAAGCAGCCCCAAAATAATCGGTGAGGTCTGCTGAGCTGCCTCATGGGTATCTAGCCAAGCGGGGTTACCGGCCCCCGTGGGGTAGCCTTTAACATCAAACAAATCTTTGAACACAAATGTTAAGCCATTTAGGCTGCCTGACGTACTTGGTACGATGCTCTCAGGTCCCTGCTGACAATAAATACGGGTATCTCTATTCACGTGTCGCTTGTTCCTTATTCGAGTTCACTCAGTTGGGTATAACTCGAGGCTATCTTCTGACTCAGGCTTGCGGCCTGATTGCCTAATTTGCGATAGGCTTTGTTAACTAAAAACGAGATCAGGCTCATCGGTACAGCGTAACTGTCGAGGGGCGATTCGTTATTCATATGGCAGATCATCACGCTGTCGACCTTATCAGCGTATTTCTGCCCTGATTGGTCGGTCACCAGCAGGCAAGGCTGGCCTTGTAGAAAGTCAATGATCTGAGTAAAGTTCTCGGTTCGGCGTCGAATTCCAAACAACACCACAAAGTCGCTAGGCTCGATAGAGGTGAGATCTTCACCTAAGGTCTGCCCCGGTAGTGGCAACAAATCAACGCCAGAGCGACACTGCATCAGTTGCTGGCGAAAGTGCATCGCTAATGGATAACTATTGCGATAACCAATGACTTTAATTCGCTTCGCCGAAATCAGTCTCTCGATCAGGGCGTCGGTATCCATATTGACGAGTTGTGTCCAAAGTTGCTCGAGTGCCCGCATATCCGACTGGATATCACCATCATCAATCTCTGAGGTGATAACCGGAATACCTTGGTCACGCTCAAACATTAACTCTTGTCGCAAAGCAAGGTGGTCATCATAACCTATTTGGCGAATAAAGCGGCTGACACTGGTTTTTGACACTGCACAAGCCTCGGCAATCTCACCAGTCGAAAGAATCAAGACTTTTTCCGGATTCAGCTGTAAATAGTCTGCCACCTTGCGACTGCTCTGAGTTAGCTGTGCATATTGCTCAGTAATACGCTCGCTGAGGGAGTGATGAGGAAGTCGAGTCATCGCTTACTGCCTCTTATCGAACTGCTGACAAAAAGCTTTGCAGCTCTGGCGTTTTTGGCGCAGCAAACACCTCTTCACTTAGTCCTGTTTCCCACACTTTGCCTTGGTTCATAAACACCACGCGATCGCCAACATCACGGGCAAAATTCATCTCATGGGTTACCAAAATCAGTGTCATCCCCTCTGCCTTAAGCTGCTCTAACACCTTAAGCACTTCACCAACCAATTCAGGGTCAAGCGCAGAGGTGATCTCATCACACAGCAGTACTTTAGGATTCATTGCCAATGAACGAGCGATCGCGACCCTTTGTTGCTGGCCACCAGATAGGTTGGTCGGATACGCATCAAACTTATCACTCAAACCCACCTTCTCAAGCAGTTCCTTAGCCAGCGCCTCACACTCTTGGGGGGATTTTTTTAACACCAATTTCGGCGCTAACATCACGTTCTCACCCACCGTCATATGGGGAAACAGGTTAAAGCTTTGAAACACCATACCGACACTGCGACTGAGCAGGCGCAACTTGTAATCGTCATTTTCTACCGCCTGACTATCTAGGATGATCACCCCATCCTGGTAATCCTCAAGACCATTCATGCAGCGCAGTAGTGTGCTCTTACCCGAGCCACTGCGGCCAATGATCGACACGACCTCACCTGGTTTGACTTTCAGATCCACGCCTTTTAGAACATGGTTTTCGCCATAATACTTATGGACTTTCTCAACGCTAACGAGTGACATGATTACGCGCCTCCAAATGACGAGCTAAACAGGAAAGAGGAAAACAGATAGCAAAGTAGAGCAGTGCCACGAGGGCAAAGACCTTGAATGGTTGAAAAGTGGCATTATTGAGCATGGTGCCAGCCTTCGTCAGCTCAACAAAGCCGATGATTGAAGCTAATGCGGTGCCTTTAACGATTTGCACAGAAAAGCCCACCGTTGGCGCAATCGCTAGGCGCGCCGCCTGCGGCGCAATGATATAGCGCATGGTTTGCAGATAGGTCAGACCAAGGGTACGACACGCTTCCCACTGGCCCTTAGCGAGAGACTCTATACAGCCTCGCCAGATATCGTGAAAGTAGGCACTACTGTAGAGAGTTAAAGATAAAATCGCTGCCGTCCACGGGCTAACATCGACGCCGAGCAGAGACAGACCAAAAAAGGTCAGAAACAGTTGCATCAGTAGCGGGGTACCCTGAAAGATCTCGACATACAGTTTGATCATCTGAATAAAGGCACGATTTTTAGTACTGCGCAGCAGGGTTAACACGAGACCAACCGCACCACCACCGATAAAGGCAATCAGTGACAACAATAGTGTCCAGCGTGCCGCTAACAGCAGGTTGCTAAAGATGTCCCAGTCGGAAAATTCCATCATCATAATAGGCCTCCTAGAGGGCGGGGTTTTTGAATGCGGCGCGGCGCAGCAGGGCAAATACCTGACGCATGATCATCGCTAACACCAGATAAATCGCTGCGGTGAGCATATAGGACTCAAAGCTTAGGAAACTGCGCGATTGGACAAAGTTAGCGGCAAAGGTCAGATCTTCAACTGAGATTTGCGAGACCACCGCAGAGCCTAGCATCACGATAATGCTTTGACTGACCAGCGCTGGATAAACGCGCTGATAAGCCGGGGGAAGCACAATGCGGGTGAAAATCTGTAGCCGTGTTAGACCTAGGGTTTTCCCTGCTTCCCACTGCCCTTTTGGCGTGGCATCGATACCTGCGCGAATGATCTCGGTCGAGTAGGCACCAAGGTTGATCACCATAGCGATCACACCAGCTTGCCACGCTGATAACTTGATACCCAGTGCTGGCAGGCCAAAAAAGATAAAGAACAGCTGAACGATAAATGGCGTGTTGCGGATCACCTCAACGTAACAGCGGCATAAAAAGGATAGCCAACGCACCTGGCTGGTTTTGGCTCCCGCACACACGGTGCCAAGCAGCAAACCCAGTGTAGTGGTGATCAAGGTAAGCTCGATGGTTGTCCATAGACCTGCCACAAAATGTGGCAGGTAAGGCACAAGCTCAGCGAACGATAACTGGTAGTTCATGCCAGGCTCCCGTTACACTTCATCAAGATCGGCAGGGAATGGGGCCCTCATCCATTTTTGCGACAGCGCCTCAAGCACGCCCGCTTGTTTGGCGTTCGAGATTAAACGGTTCACTTCGTCAAGTAGCTCCTGTTGACCCTTCATCACGCCCACGTAGCACGGCGAGTTTTTCAGTAGAAACTTGGTTTGTGGCGCTTTACTTGGATAACGAGTGGCGATTTCTGTGACCACAAGGTTACCAGTCGCGATCAAGCCGACTTGACCAGATAGGTAAGAGGAGAGTGTGGCGTTATTGTCTTCAAAACGCTTAATGATGGTATCAGCTGGAGCAATCTCGCTCAGGTTCAAATCCTCTACCGAGCCACGGGTAACGCCAATGGTTTTACCGCTAAGATCGCTTGCTGAGGCTACCTCTTCACTTTCTGCACCAAACACACCTAAGTAAAACGGTGCATACGCTTGAGTAAAGTCAATCGCGCGCTCACGCTCAGGGTTTTTACCCATACTTGAGATCACCAGATCCACGCGCCCAGTCTGCAAGTATGGAATACGGTTGGCGCTGGTGACGGGTACCAGCTCCAGCTTAACGTTGAGCTGCTCTGCCAAGTAGGCCGCCATGTCGATATCATAGCCTTGCGGCTTAAGATCGCGCCCAACCGAGCCAAATGGAGGAAAGTCTTGTGGCACAGCAACCTTAAGTACGCCCTTGCTCTGAACAGATTCAAGTTGATTTGCTTGCGCTGAAGAAACGCCGGCCATTAGACCTAGCGACAGTACAACTGTGGATAACGCTGAAAAGAGTTTCATTGTCTATCTCCCTATAATGTATGAAACGTTTGAAACAGTTATAATTGCAACTGCAACGAACGTACCAAAATGTCAGGCTGATAGATAAACCAATAATTTCAGCCACTTGCACTCTCCGTGCAAGCACTTAAGGCAGGAAGATTAACCCATTGTTGTGCATAAGTGGTGCATTTGAACCAATATTGGTGCACCTATGAAACAATCGAAACATAAAAAGCCAGTGGTTAATACCACTGGCTTAAAACAACGTTATTCATTGTAAGTGTGAAAAGGCATAAGCCCTTTTTAATCACCCATGTGCACGCCTAAGCTGACCAAGGTACTTAACCCAACTTTTGGCTTGGCTCGAAGGGCTAATATTGTTGGCAAGCTTGGCCTGCACGATCGCCTGATCGAGCTTATCAAGCTTGTAGTAGGCACGCGTTTTGGCGAGCGCAACTTGTTCTTCTCGCGCGGGTACCTTATCAAGCACAGCTAGAGCGGCTTGATAACGCTGTTGCTGAAGCATAATTTGCGCTGCATTCCAATGGTAATCAGGCTCATATTTTGCTGCTTGTAACCAAACATGCGTTGCACGATCCCACTCTCTCGCTTGCTGCCAATAGGTGGCCTGCTCCCTGAGTAGTTTGACATCGGTTTTTGCATTATCCAGCTGTGCAATCTGACGAGCAGCCTGCTCTGGCACGCCATGTTTGGCATAGAGTTGTGCCAGCAGGCGTAGCTCTTGCTGAGACAGCTCGATATTGCGCTGTTTTGCCAAAGTCAGATGATTAAAGGCACTTTTCTCATCACCCACACGCAGCTCTAAACCGACTAACTGCGTCCACCACTGATCCTTCTCAGGCTCCAGATCGACGAGTTTCTTCAGTGTAGCGATAGCGCCCTGCCACTGCTCAAGGTGGAGCTCTGCACCTAGTTTAAGGCTGTATGAGGCGACATCTGGTACCACCAATTTGTGCAGCGCTGCGACAGCAGTTAATGTCTCGTGCCACTGCTTGGCTTGATAGTGAGATTGGGTAACACGCAGCTGGATCTGCTCGACCATCTCTGGCTCCGGCGCATTCTCAAGCAATGGATAATAATACTCAAGCGCCTTGGTGTACTCTTGCTCGCCCAACAGCAGATCAGCCAGCATTTTTTGCGTGTGCCAAGCTTGCTCATCTCTCAATAGACCGCTGTCTACTGCGATGGTGATCTGCTCTATCGCTTTAGGTAATTGTTCCGCTTGCCAGTAAAACACACCCAGCATTCGGGCAATAAAGGCCTGATCGTAGGCTCTTGATGTCTTGATGGCTTTGAGCTGCTCAATCGCTTCAGAGATCTTGTCATCTTGTGCTAGCTCATTCGCCCGCATTACACGAGTGGCAGAATAAGGAGACAGCTCTTGGGCAACCACAGATGCACAAACTAATTGGCTGAGCACAACTGTCGCAATCAACAGGGTTCGCTTGATCATTTTTCTAACTGAAACTCCAATTTAACCGTTTGATTAGGCTGAGCCACGGCGCTGCCATCCACGAGTTTGGGTTGATATTTCCAGCTGCGTAGCGCGCGGGTTGCCTCTCGCTCAAAGACGCGATTTGGCTGCGCCTCGACGACTTTGATATCGGTGGGTTTACCCGTTGGGTCGATAGTAAAGCTCATCACCACATACCCTTCTATCTTGCGACGCAGGGCATTCGGTGGGTAACGCGGCTCGACACGGTAGAGTGGCATCACCTGTTGGTTTGCGTTGAAATCACTGAAGGTCGGTGCACTGATTGCCAAGCCATTAATACTGGTGTCCAAGTCTAAAACCGGCTGATCCATCATCGCCATATCAGACACAAGATCGTCTGACTGCGCCATTGGTGTTTGCTCAGGCATCTCAGGCGTCTCAGGTTTTTCTGGCGCCGTTCGTCTGCGGCGCTGAACATCTTGCTCATTCTCAATCATCACCATGTTAAAGCTCACCCCTTCCGATGCGTCCGGGGTTTTGCGGTGACTGGTATCCACCATCCATGACATAAACATAAAGATGCTTAACGTTATCAGCAACGCTGGCGGGGTTGCTAATAGGAGACGTCCCATTATTGCTTCTCCGCCGCCAAAGCAATATTCACCACGCCCGCACCCTTGGCTGCGTCCATGACTTTGACGACGGTGCCGTTATAGGCATGCTCATCGGCTTGGATCACCAATGAAGCATCAGGCTTATCAAGTAGCAGGTGCTCGAGTGTGGCTTGCACACGTTCTACATCGACCATGCGCTTATCAATATAGATGTCATTGGCTGAGGTGATCGCAACGAAGATACCCGCGTCTTTTTGACTGACCACATTCGAGGCTTGCGGCCTATTCACTTCAACGCCCGATTCACGCACAAACGAACTGGTAACAATAAAGAAGATCAGCATGATAAATACGATATCAAGCATCGAGGTCAAGTCGACTTGCGCCTCATCTTGGTTATGTTGTCGTCTACCAAGTCTCATTGACGACTCCTTAATGATTTTTCTAATTTAATTTCGCGCTTCTTGCAGGCTTTGAACAAGCGTGCGTGAAAGAACATTCCGGTCAGTGCCGCCACCATGCCGGCCATGGTTGGCAATGTGGCTAATGATATTCCCGAGGCCATCAACTTTGGATCGCTGCTGCCTTGGGTTGCCATCACATCGAACACCGAGATCATGCCGGTCACTGTACCGAGCAGACCCAACATTGGGCAGATAGCGACTAAGACTTTGATCAAATTCAGATTCTGATAGATCTTGATGTGCGCGTGAGCAAGCCAGCCGTCACGAATCGAGCGTGCATACCATGAATGCTGATCAGCACGCTGATGCCAGGCATCAATCCAGCCCGCTCTCTGTTTCGGGAAGCTAAATACCAAGTAGAGAACTCGCTCAGCGACCAGCAGCGTGTTGATTGCCACCACAGCTGCTAGCCACCAAAGTATTTGCCCCCCCTGCTGCATAAAGCTGAGCAGTGACACCGATAGGTCACTCTCGGTCAGTGCTTTAGGCAACAGAGATAAAAGCAATTCCATTACGCTGCACGCTCCACAGAATTAGTGTCATTACGATCACTCTCTGCTTGCGCAGCCACTAAGCCAATACCCTGCTTCTCAAGGATATTGCGGATCGACTCCGCTTGTGAGCTCAAAATATTATGAGACAGCAATAACGGCATCGCGGCGATCAAGCCCAGTACTGTGGTAACCAGCGCCATTGAGATGCCACCGGCCATCACTTTCGGGTCACCATTACCAAATTGGGTGATCACTTGGAAGGTTTCAATCATACCGGTTACCGTACCGAGCAGACCCAACATCGGTGCCAGTGCTGCAAGCAGCTTCAACATCGATAGGCCGCGCTCAAGGCTGGTCTGCTCATCGACAATGCTCTCAAGCAAACGCAACTCCATCGCTTCAACACTGCGCTCTTTGTCTTGATGATAAACCGACAGTACACGTCCCAGTGGGTTGTTGGTTGGATTTTCTGGGTTCTTGAGCTGCTTACGGATTTTCTGACGTGTCACGACCAAGCCCATACCGCGTACTAACGCGATAATCAGACCTATAGCGAGTAGGCCAAGGATGATTCGGCCAACGACACCACCAGCGCGTAGGCGATCCGCTAAATCAGGCGTCAGAGCCAATTGCTCGAGCAGTAAGCCACGTGATGGGTCGATGGTCATCGACACGCTCTCACCAGAGGCTAGACGCTGCGCTTGTGTCAAGGTTGGAATTGAGCTCGGCTGCTTAAGGTAAGTGCGAGTTTCTGCTTTTGCGCCATCCCAGTTAAGGTAACCGTTCTCGTCAACCAGACCCATAGCACCAATACGTGCTACTTGCTTTTCAACTACTTGACCATCACCATCGATGTAGCGAACCGGCGCAAAGCTGACTTGCGCGCTCGCATCAATCTGCTCTTGCATCGCCTGCCACAGGCCAGTCAGTTGCGGCATAGAAGGAAGGCGAGTTGCTGCGGTGATATCAGCAACCATCGCCTGGTGCGTCTGGGCATCCAGACCAGTTACTGAGGTTTCTAGCTCAGCTTCAAGCTCTTTGGCCGTTTGACGCACAACGCCGAACACTTCACCTAGGCTACCGGTTTCCAGGCGAAGCTGCTCTTCAAGACGGGCGAGCTTGTCTTCGTTGGCACTAAAGGTGTCAGTTAGGCGTGCATTCTCTGCTTCGATGGCTTTTTTATCCGCCTCAAGTTTCGCTTTCAGCTCATTGAGCTCTTTTTCGGTCAGCTTAAACACTGACTCACGAGCTTTGTCATGCTGCGCTTGCTCAATCGAGTGCGTCTTCGCCGTGTTAACCAGGTCGGTATCAGCGCTTGCGTTAAAGGTGGCTAGAGACAGTGCCAACATTGAAATTACAGGAATCGTTTTCATCTTACTTCACCTCCGCGTTAGCAACTGAAACCGGCAGGCTTAGTAGTGTTGGGGCGATCTGCTGATCGGCCAAACGAAATGCTTGTTCTAGGTCGTTGTTCATTTTGCTATCGACAATTAGCCACTCACCCTGAGCCTGGTTCCAAGACCAGTAACGCGCTCCGTTGGCACTTTTGGCGATCAGCGATACACGACCAAGATAGAGCATGCTCACTTCAAGATTTTGGCCGTCGAATTCAATTTGTCCTTGGTAGGTGCCCAACTTAAATCCGTAGTCTATCTCAATCATGTAGGCTTCGAGAATACGGCGATACTTTTCCGCATCACTAACGTCGGCGCGAGACATCATTTGCTCAAGTTTGTTCACGCGCTCAACACGCGCTTGGTAGCGAATTGGCACATCAGTGTCGATGTGTGTTTTCAGCGCATCGATCATCTTATACATCAGTGGTACAACGCCCTGACGTGTATCTTGGATCTGGTCGATCTGCGCTTCAAAACTCAACACCTCTTCCTCTTGGTTTGCTACTAAGGCACGAAGATGGTCGCGATAGATTTCAAGGTTACGGATCTCTTGTTGCAGCTGCTCGGCTTCAAATTGCAGTGCCAAGGTGGCTTCAGAGCTTTGATTAATACGCTGCTGGGAAGCGGCAGATTGTTGGTTGGTTTTGTCAGTAATGGCTGAGGCGTTGTCAAGGCCCGAGGCCCCCGCCTGACCTGCAATCGCCATCATCAGGATTGCTAGGCTATATCGTGTTGTATTCATGTCAGTTGTTCGGGCTAAATTTAAATGATAAATATTCTCATTAGTAATACGCTGATAGTACCTGAAGTTTTTCTGTTTTAAAACTCACAATTGCGTATTTACTGTCTTAGGTCAAAACCCATCACCTAGCCCCAAGTGACCTAAAGCCAGATCTTGGTTTTGATCCTCAGTCATGCAGTTTAGCGGGAAAATCATCCACTTATGTCAGAATAACTCGATAAGTTTGCGGACATTATCTCATCTTGTTGGTCAAGGTATTGATTTTATAGGTCAAGGTGTTCTCCAGACCTAGTTCAATTACAGCATCAATGAAAATGCCAACCAAAAGGCGACGATGAGTGAGGAGGACCAGATAACCCTTGTTAAGATCAACGATGCGAGTAAAGCTGATGGAGATTATCCTGAATGTAAAATTGGCGGAGTCTCTACGCTGGCTAATAGAATCAGATAGTTAGCAAATGGTAGTGACACTCTGTGGTTGACTTGGGCTGGGTGAAAGGGCTATCGACTAGTTATTCTCAAGCCTCAACGCCTACAACCCTAATTAATTTGTCAATCGTTACCTATCGCTCTACTCCACTCAAGCAACAATGTAAGTCGACCTAATCCAACGATGAACAGGAAAGTGTGCCCGTATATAGAACGCTACCAGTTAAGACTTATAGCGGTACATCTTGCCAGCGGCCTTTAAGTAAAACGCGCTGTTCGGTGAAGCCCAATTGCAACAGCTGCTCGCGACATGCCTGATGATAAGTGCCAAGATGATAGGGCGCATGTGCATCGGCATTGATCTGGATTGGGATATGACGCGCCTTGACAGCCTCGAGCAACCAGTACGATGGGTAGGCCGATTGGGTCGCGCCGCGTATAATGCCACCGTAATTGACCTCGAGCACAACGCCGGATTGCGCAACAGAATCAAGCGTATTGATCGCCACCTCACGATACCAGGGGGCTTGTTCGTCAAATAGCCCATGGGAAAGGTTGTGCTTCTTAACCAGGTCATAGTGGCCAAGTATATCAAACCCACCTGAGCGACACAGCGTGCCCACACACTGATAATAGGACTCAACCATGGCTCTGACGTCACCTTGATAAACGCCGTTGATAAGCTGGTCGAGTTCTTCTAACGGACCATCGACACTCAACATGGGATACTGGTCATTAGGCCCAGATAAGGCATGCACCGAGCCAATTTTGTAATCGAGGTTAAGCGCTTGCCACATAGTATCATTGGGAGAGACTACCCCTTCGATAAAGTCACACTCAAGCCCTAGGTATACCTCAATATCTGACTGAGATTTTAACGCGTTTATGTCGTCCACATAGTTGGACAAGTTATCGGGATACATGCAAAAATCATTGTCAAAAGGAAGCGGGGCGTGCGAGCTAAACCCGATCGCTTTAAAGCCTAGCTCTATGGCCTGGGCCAACATCTCTGCGGGTGACCCTTTGCCGTCACAGTAGTGTCCGTGGGTGTGATAATTTGTCAGTAGCATAACGGCCTCTTATCTGAAAACGGTGCTTGTGCGATTGCGGTTGAGAGGCCTATCATAAAGGTTAGTTCATTGATTTCAATGACATTTGCTAGCAAACCCTCGTCTGTTAGTACCAATTCAAATCGATTTCCATCTCAGAAACTGGTGCCACAGGGCCCCCGCACATCTCGTCATAAACACATGCATGCTGTAGGGTAGCAGATTGATAGACTTCGTCGGCGCAGTAGTCTCTGACTTGGTTGAGACTGCGAAACGTGATGGCCCTATCCATCTCATCACGAATTAACGATTCTTTTTTGCCATCAACACGGTAGGCAAGATAAATGTCACCTTCAAACGACTTAACCAGTAATTGCATGGGAGTTCTCCTTTGACTGCTCCTTTGCTGCTTACGGGGTTATGATGGGCAAAGATCGTTTCAAATACCATTGCAAAGATACAAACTAAAATTACCCTGATTATCGATAGATTTCTCTTTGAAGCTATATTGAGAGGTTACTTGGGTCTATTTCGTCTTTTGATATAATCAGCCAACAACACTACTCTGTAAATTACATATCATCTCAGTTTGTAATTAGAGTACCTCGATACGAGACAAAGGAAACTTGATTCTATGCCTGTGCTCCAACGCATCAGTCTATTCGCCCTGCTCACGACTTTGCTTGCAGGCTGCAGCTCACTTCCCGCAGAGATAAACCATCCCACTGCGCCCGCACCTTTATCACCAAACAGTCGCCTTCTAGCAATGGTCGAAGACCAACAGTCCGATGCACAGCTCCTAACCAATAGTGCCGTCGTCCTGCAAAAGAGCGGTTGGGACGCACTCGCCCAGCGCCTTGCGCTTGTCGAGAGCGCCGAACGCAGTGTCGACATCCAGTATTACATCTGGAATTCGGATGCCTCTGGTATCTACCTCGCTAGCCGCTTAATTGCCGCTGCAGAGCGAGGTGTGCGCGTGCGCGTCATGCTAGATGATATCAACCTAAATGAGCGCGAAGACCTACTCGCCACCCTCAATGCTCACCCAAATATAGAAATCCGCATCTTTAACCCTATCTCTTCGCGCAAGGGCAATGCCAAGATGCTGCGTGTATTGGGGGACTTTTCACGCTTGAACCGCCGCATGCACAACAAGACCTTTACCGTTGATGGCGCTCTATCTATTGTCGGCGGGCGAAATATCGGTGATGAATACTTCGATCTCTCTGATGAGATCAACTTTCGCGATCGCGATGCGCTGGTAATGGGCGATGTGGTCCATGAGGTTGAGTCAAGCTTTGCCACTTATTGGGACAGTCCTTGGGCCTACCCGATCACGCTTCTCGGCGGTGAGGCGGACTTACAGATCCCTGATATCAGTCAAGTAAGTGCGCCGGTTTATCAAAATTACCCCGCGCTGCCACAAGATAAGAACACCGCTCATCGATACCTCACGCAAGTGATGGCGGAGATGAACTGGGTTAGAGCGATGTTTATCGCCGATCAGCCGGTACCAGATAATGCCGCCAACACGGATGTCCCTAAAGCAACCGCCTTGCGACTTGGCCGCTATGCACAAAATGCCCAGCAGCAGGTGTTAATCGAATCGGCTTACTTGGTGTTTGATGACCGTCAACTCAAAGGCCTAAAAACCTTGATTGACGATGGCGTTGAGATCAAGGCATTGACCAATTCTATGGTATCGAACGATCTGTTGACTAACCACTCTGGCTACGCGGGTCGCCGTCAAGATATGCTTGAGCATGGCATTGAGCTATTTGAACTCAAACCAAGTACCGCACTATGCCAAACATCCACCAAGGACAGGTCCAAATGTGCGCCAACTGTGCCTTATGGCCTGCACACCAAATCCGTAGTGTTTGATCGCAAGTATGCGGGTATTGGCTCGTTTAATTTCAACCTGCGCTCAACCTATCTCAACACCGAATCCGTGTTGCTTATAGAAGATAAAGCCTTTGCCGAGCTGTTGGCTCAAGATATTGAGCAGACCATGCTTGATGAGAACAGTTGGCACTTGGAGCTGGATCAAGGCGATATCCGTTGGTACTCAGGTGGACAGAGTTGGAATACTGACCCGGATACCGGGCGCTGGGAGCGCTTTCAGTCACGATTTATTCAGCTGTTTCCTATCGAAAAATACCTTTAAAACACAGGGGCGAGGTGCGGGGACGGGCCTTGCCCTACGAGGTACGAGGGGGTTACCGATTGTGATAAATCCTCCGCTCCTCGGAACAGAGTGTGACTCGCTCCTCGCCCCTGGATAGAAGAGGCGAGAGCGGGCTTTTGCACTTCGAGAAACGAGGAGTTCATCGCGCGTGACAAATCCCTCGCTCCTCGCCCCTGTCTTTTAGGGTTTAGATTTTGAAGACGTTGACTCGTTGGTAGAGTTGCTCTGATTGTGTTTTAAGGCTGGAAGACTTTTCTTGGCTGGCGCTGACTACACCTGCCAGGGCGTCGGTGACGTCTTTTATTGCGACCATGCTCTGACTGATCTCTTCACCAACGTGGCTTTGCTGGCTGGCGGCAGTGGCAATTTGCATGGCCATATCACTGATAAGCTCAACACTGACGCTAATTTCATCGAGAGCCTGAGTCGCCTGCTCGGCGCTGGCAACCGAGTGGTCTGCTTGCTCAGAGCTGCTATGCATTAGGTTAACCGCTTGCTGAGTAGTCTGCTGGAGAGTTTGGATCGTTGTTTCGATCTCTTGGGTTGAGCTGTATGTGCGCTGCGATAAAACACGTACCTCGTCCGCCACCACAGCAAAGCCGCGACCGTGCTCACCCGCACGCGCCGCCTCAATGGCTGCATTAAGCGCCAACAAGTTGGTTTGCTCGGCTATATCACGGATGGTTGCGAGTACTTTGTTGATCTCTTGAGCGTGCAGGCTCAGTTGCCCAATCACCTCATTCGCCTGTGTCACCTCACCCGCCAGCGCACCAATCGCGACTTTTGTGCCGGTAACTAACTCGCGCCCAGTCTGAGCATTGCCACTGGATTGCTGGGCCGCCTGTGCGGTTTGCTCGGCATGAGAGGCAATCTCTTGAGTTGATGAGGCCATTTCAGTTACGGCAGTGGCTACTAAGGTCACCTGTTGTTGCTGCTTGTTAATCTCATTGGCAGCGTGACTCACTTGGCTTGAACCTGTATCGGATTGGCGATTAAGCTCCGCTGCTTGATCACCAATAAGACCAATCAGGCTTTGCAGACTCGACATAAAGGTATTGAAGTTTTTCGCCAACACACCGATTTCATCGTTGCTGTCGAGCTTGATACGTTGAGTTAGGTCGCCATTACCTTGGGCAATTTCGGCAAGTGCTGAAGATACGGTTTGCATAGGGCGAAATAGCGCGCGACATAGCAGGTTAAATCCGATGGTGCACAGCATAACGAAAAACACGGTAGCCAACAGTTGGCGCCATACTTGGCTATATAGAGGGGCGATCAGAGAGCCCTGATCGATCATCGCAACGGTGACCAAATCGGTACCATCGATTGGCCAAGCAAGGGACACATAGTCTTGCCCAGTAACTGTGATGACCTCACTTTGATGAGACTGGATTAACTGACGAAGTTGGCCCTGCTCAATACCCAAGGCACTAATAGGTTGGTCGAGTAAGCTAACATCGCGATGAGTAAAGATAGTGCCGCTGCGATCAACGATAAACATACTGCTGTCGCCAGGTAAGATCACCTGATTGAGGCCGGCAATAATATCAGTAATTTCAACGTCTGCGCCGAGTACAAACTGCTCACCCGATAGATGAATCGCCTTACCTAATGACACCACATTCGCCCCAGTTGCCGCGGCGACGGTCGGGTTATCAACGAACACTTGGGCTGGGTTTTCTAAAGCGTGAATGTACCAGCCCCACTCGCGCGGATCATCGTTGCCAGGTGGTAGGCTGACACCATTGGCGTTGCGTTGCGAACCATCCGCCCTGGCGATAAAGACGTTATCAAACGCACCTGAATCACGGATTTGCTCAAGGTGCGGAATCACCTGTTCAATCTCGGTCCTGGCGGGAATCGCCGTCAAAGCGCGTTGCTTAGAAGCAAGCCAATCGGCAACATAGTGATTGTACGCTGAGGCGCTTGCCTGCAGGCGCTCCTCTACATCTTGGTTTAATCGCTGCAAGGCATTGGAGAACGAAAGCCCCTCGACAACTAACCCGCCAATAATAATGGCTAGGCTAGCAGACAAGGCCAGCTTGTTCTTTAAAGACATATTCTTGAACATGGTATTTGACGCTGCTGTGATGATGGTTTGGTTGGCTGGCGATTATATTTTATTGGATAAAATAAATCGAACACCAAATCACCACAACGCCTCGAAAATGCTGCCTTACTACAAAAATTGCAGCTTGAGATTAAGCTTGGTCGTAAAAGGGTCGTTTTATGTATCGTAGTTCTAATCAATGACATTCCAAAACCTTGTTCGGCTTCGATGCAAAGACAGGTTTGTGCTTGATTTAGTTTTATTGGTTAATGGATGGGTTGTTACGTAAACATTCAGCGGCTAAATCAATAAAAGAGCGTATTTTGGCGTTCGCGCGACGGCCTTCCAAGTGAATCACAGTTACCGGTATGGGCGCTTCCTCGTACTCTGTGAGTATGGCTTGTAATCTGCCTGTTTCGATCTCTTGTGCAACTTGGTAGGACAGCAGACTGGTTATCCCGTAGCCAAGAACCGCAGCCTTACGAGCGGCTGAAATTTGATTGCAGCGCAATCTTGGGTTGAGCTTGATGGTTTGTTTCTTGGTTTGATTGAGGAATGTCCACTGGCTTATGTTCCCACTAGGAACAGGCAATATAATGCTATGTTTGCTTAAGTCCGTGGGTGTTTTTGGTATACCGTGCCGCTCGAAGTAGGTTGGTGCGCCACAGACAACACGCCTAACTTCACCGACCTTAACTGCATACAATCCAGAATCCTTTAGATGTCCAATGCGAATGGCCACATCGAACTCCTCTTCAACAAGGCTGGTGATCCGGTCATAAAACATCGCTTTAACCGAGACTTCTGGGTTGCGCTCTAAGTATTCCGTCACGATAGGCATAACATGCTTTTCACCAAATAACACTGGCGCTGTCACGGATAAGGTACCACTGGGCTTAGTGTAAACACCTTTAACGGCTGCTTCAGCCTCTTCTAACTCTTCAACAATGCGCTTGGCATCCTGCAAAAATCGCACACCTGCCTCTGTTAGACGTACATGTCTGGTGGTTCGATTGAACAACTTCGCCCCCAAACGACTCTCCAACTCAGCAATCGATCGTGTCACAACAGGCGCAGAAAGGCCTAGTTTATTCGCCGCTGCAGAGAAACCTTGTAGGTTGGCAACTTCAATAAATACCTGAATGGTGTGTAGTTTATCCATATGCCAACCCCAACTCAAAACCGATGATAGTAATTATTGCACAAACAGAAATAATCAATTGCTAATACCACCAATTACTTCTCGATTCTCTTCATCTACAGTCACTCTATTACTCGCTGTTCAGCCTTTTGCGAATACGCTACTGATGATCTGACAAGCTTTATTTCGCACGTCGCACAGGGGACCTGAGCTCACGCTGCACGGTAAAGCGCAACCATGAGGATATCAAAATGAATGTTAAATTTAGCCCATCTGATGCTCCAATAAAGCTCTATCGCAATCCCATCTCTGGACACTGTCACCGTGTTGAATTGATGCTGTCGTTACTCGACCTTCCCTACCAGACGATCGATTTAGACATGGCCAATGGTGCCCACAAAGCGCCTGAATATCATAAATTAAGTCCCTTTGGTCAGGTGCCTGCCATTGATGATAATGGCGTAACCTTATCGGACTCCAATGCGATCCTGATTTACTTGGAGAGAAAGTACAGTGATGGTTATGAGTGGTTACCGCAAGACCCTGTGCAAGCAGCAGAGGTCCAACGCTGGTTGTCGGTTGCTGCAGGAGAGATTGCTTATGGCCCTTGCGCGGTACGCCTTGTCAAAGTATTTGGTGCATCTCTGGATTACAACGCCGCAAAACAGAAGACCGAATCACTGTTTTCGGTACTCGAAGTCCGACTGCAAACTCAAGACTACCTAGCTAGCGATAAAGTCACCTTAGCAGATGTCGCCGGTTACAGTTATATCTCCCATGTGCCCGAGGGCGGTATCAGTCTCAAGCCCTACCCCGCTATTCGAGCCTGGTTAAGTCGCATTGAAGCACTGCCACGGTTTGTTGGTATGGCACGCTCGCCTTTGCCTGAGTCTTAATCGGTTGATAGATTCAATTTTCTGACGGACAAGCCACCATGAACTCTCGTAAAAAACATTGCCTGCACTCGGGTGAACTCAGTGTTCAGAAGCGTCGCAATACACCCGAAGAGCTGACTCTGAGGATACCTGATTTTGTTGAAGCCGATATGCCAGCAGAACATGCCAATTTCTATTCCGAATTGCCCTACTTGCCTCTAGCCACCTTAGACGCCAATGGACGACCTTGGGTTAATCTATTGGTAACACAAGCACAAGGTGACGCGTCTATCGGAATCAAGGTAGTAGGGCAAAATCAGCTATCAGTCGTCGCCGAAGCCGTCTCAGATGATCCCTTTATACGAGCATTAAGACAAACTCAACTGGCTTTAGCGAAAGAGCGTGCGCTGTTTGCCGGCGTTGGTATCGACTTTTCCAATCGGCGACGCAATAAATTTTCGGGCCATATAAACAGTGCAGAGCTTGAACCCTCGGGTCGGTTCAGCTTGGAGTTATCATCCGAGCAACACCTAGGCAACTGCCCCAAATACATTACGGTTCGCTCGTTGGTGTATCACCAACGCGAGGCAGAAATAGTGTTCGATCATTTCAAAACGCTCAATGTCGAGCTGCCTAACATTAGTAAAGCACTAATAAATACAGCCAGTACGCTCTTTCTTGCCACCAAGCATACCTCGAAAGACGTTGGGGCTAGTCAAGACCAGCAAGACATGGGGCTAAACCATCGCGGTGGCACACCTGGCTTTGTCCGCCTCTACCACGAGCGTGACGGTGAACGTGTCACGACCTTTTTGACCATACCGGACCATTCTGGTAATCGTTTCTATCAATCACTTGGCAACATCCAAACCGATAAACACGTGGGTTTGATATTTCCAGATTTCTATACCGGCGATCTCTTGTATCTAACTGGAGATGCCGAAAACCTGTTTGACCAAGACGCCGAGCAACTGATGCCTCGTGTTCGCTTATTAACCCGCATCAAACTAACTGGTGCTGTACACATCAAGCAAGGCTTAAATCTAGAGATGGTTTCAGCCGAGCAGTTTTCGCCTTACAACCCCCCTGTAAGGTATTTAAGGCATGAATTACACGAGATGGGGCAACTTAATGATGAAGACAACGCTCCAGATACCCCTATATCTGCAACGCTCGTAGCGGTTAAACCACTGACAGCGAACGTCAGTACATTTACCTTTCAGCTGTCAAAGGCCGTAACCCTACCCACACCTGGCGGCTTCGCTGTATTTGATTTCTCACAGGTCGTTAACGCTGATTACCGACATATGGATGACAGCAATCCGCAGAGGGTGAACGATGACTACATTCGAACTTGGACTCTCTCAAGCGCCGCAGAATTTGATCCTCAAACCGCAGGGTTTGGCCCTGTCGATAAAATCAATGTGACCGTTAAACGTAAACCCGGCGGATTGATCTCAAATTTACTTCATCAAAATAATGAGCCAAAGAGTATAAACCCAAACTTCAAAGGGACTGGGGCTGGATTTAGCTGCTTTAGCAATAAAGCAGATGAAGGGCTTCCCGCTATTCCATCAAAGATGCTTTGGATCGCAGGCGGGGTCGGTATTACGCCATTTATGGCGATGTGGGATGGTATTCTACAGGTTGCTCGCAAGCTCCCAAAGCGAGCAGAGTTCGCAACAGATATTATTTTACTGTTTGCTGGCCGTGATGATGATATCTACCTACTAAAACCCTTTTTGCACCGTGCCGCCCCCCTGCCCAGCAACATTCACCTAAGGGTCTTTGGCTACCAAAGCATTGGTAAAGACGCATCAAGTGGCAACACCTCGTACGATAAACTTACCCAAGCGTTGCCGAGGCCAAGACTAGAGATTGTCCAGAGGCGGCTACAAGAAAGTGATCTTAGAGGTATCGAACACTTAAGCGATAGAGAGGCGTTCTTATGTGGCCCCCTCGCCTTGATGGAGACTACGACCGCAGCGCTGAAACGCTTCGGTGGACCAGATTTAAAAATCCATCAAGAATCATTTTTTTTCTAGCGATTGAGAGGAAAAGTACGAGACAAAGGTGATGTTACTCCTTCTATCCACTTAGTTAGGAGCAACAACACACCCTTATAAATACACAAATTTAAGCGTGCGCCTTAAGGTATTTCTTGACCTTTTTCATCGCCATTTGACGCTTGAGTGGTGAGAGGTAATCAATAAATAAGTTACCGGATAAATGGTCAATTTCGTGCTGCATGACAATCGCGAGAAACTCATCGCTCTCAACGGTGATAGGATTACCGCTGCGATCTAACGCTGACACCGTCACCGAGGTAAATCGCTCTATATCGGCATAATAGTCGGGTACGGATAGGCAACCCTCTTGACCTAACGCGTTATCTGAGCCATCAACCACTTCAGGGTTAACCAAAATTAGTGGCTGGTCGCGATTTTCCGAGAGGTCGATAACAACTACCGCCTCTTTTCGACCGACTTGAGTTGCAGCCAGACCGATACCGTTATCAGTCGCGTACAAGGTATCTAACATATCATCGATTAAGGTTTGTATCGATGATATGTCGTTTACCCTCTCAGCTTTAACTTTGAGCCGTGGGTCGGGTGCAGTGAGAATGCCTAAAACAGCCATATTTACCTTTTGATGTTTAGAAATCATGTATTCGATACGGCTCTATGCCGCACTCTAGGCCGATATGATGCAGGTTTTCAGCGTTCACTTCAATTGCCTAGTACTTTTTACTTCAGGTCATATTGAGTTGACTCAATTTGTTGTTGTCTTGTCTTGTCTTGTCTTGTCTTGTCTTGTCTTTGACAGTTTCGAGCACACAAGAACAGCGCTTGTCTAACATCTGCTTAAAATCATTGCTCAATAGTAGTACGGGACAAAAAAAGCCCCGAGCGTATGCTCGGAGCCTTCGATATTGTGTAGTAACCTCTCACGCCGTTTCTAACAGAACTGGCACGAGATTGTTACATTACAATTCAATTGTTACGGTTTCGCCGTCAACAGTTAGCTCTAGAGTGTTACCTACAAGCTTATGAGATACAGCAACTTGCTCACCTTCGTTCTTGTTAGGAACAAGTAGAGTCAGGATGTTGTGCTGTTTCGATGGCTTGAATTCCACTTCAACGTGACGGTGGATCTCAAGATCTTGGTACTCGTATGGGTCAACTTCGCCGAAGCCTTCAACGTTCTTCACTGACGCGATGTTGTCAGCAGACTCGTTGATGAAGTTCACGTCTAGGTGCGCAACTTCGCCACGGATAGTGAATGACTTGTCAGCCACTTCGTTAGCGAATGTTGTGTGCATTAGCCAAGTCATGTCTTTCTCTTCAGATAGAGCAGCCTTGTCTTGCATTACGAATACTTTACCCTTCACGAACCAGATCTTACGCTTGTAAGACTCGATTTCAGGAACAAAGTACTGGTAAGATGCCGTTGCATCACCTTCAACCATCTTCACATCAGACTCAGTATCGAAGTCTGTGATCTGACCGCCCGCTTCAATACAGAAGCGATCTTGGTGACCTTCGTAGCCCGTGTTCTTGTTCTCGCCGTACTGACCCTTGCCGCCGAATAGAGGCAGGTTCTTAGAGAACGTTTGACGACGCCACTTAGTGTGCATGTCCACACCGAAGCCACCGTAGTAGCCAGTGATTGCCGCTAGAGTTTCACCAAATGCATGTAGAGTGAACGCGTTTTGGTCGCCGTGTGAGTGTGAGATAGAACCAAATGGTGAACACTTGAATACCATGTGGATGTGGTTATCACGCTCAGTCATCTTGTTGTGGAACGCAGCCCAACCAGTGATTGGGAATACTTTCAACAGAGGATCGTTTGACGGTGCTTGCTCTTCAGGTGCATCCCAAAGGATGTTGAAGCGTAGGTCGTCGTAGCCAAAGTCCCACCAACCGAAGTTGTAGAACTTAGTGTGCGCTTCAGTATCACGACCTTTAAGTTGGTTGTAGTACCAAACGTACTCAGGCTTCTGGTTAACACCCGCGTAATGCTTGATGTTGTAAGCCAGTTTTAGACCTGGGAAGTCACCGATTGACGACTGGTCACAGAAGCTCGCGCGCTTAGAGTGAACAGGCATACAGTAAAGTGGGAAGTCACCTGTATTCTCGTAGAATGTCTTGTTGAACATGTCTACGCCACAGTAGGCTTTCAGTAGGTCGAACGCTTCGCCTAGGAACGCAGTTTGCGTGTTCCAGTAGTCAGGACCTTCAGCCCAACCGCCGTCTTCACCGCCCCATGGTGGGTAGTGTACTGCGTAGTACTCTAATGCGTATGCGATGTACTCGCCTGCTTTCGGGTGATCGTGGTAAAGCGCGATACACGTTGGAATGATAGCAGAAGAGATCGAACGAACACCGTGACTGTTTAGTGGGTTGTTCAGAAGATCAACCGTCACTTTCAGGTGATGCATGATCTCGTCTAGACGCTCGATTAGCGCGTCTTGAACTTGCTGACGCTCTTCATCGGTGAAGTAAGCGTGTAGCCAGTCGTAACCCCAAGCCATTGCTGCGATAACACGGAAAGCTGCTTCATCGTTATAGCCGCGAGAAGTCACGCCTTCTGGATCGTAAGTCGATAGCTTAAGAGTCCAAGCTTTTGCTTTTGCGATTAGCTCTTCGTCTTCTTTTACGATACCCGCGATTGCTAGGTTACGTGTCGCGTTCAGTGCCATTTGGCAATCAACGTACATTTGACGCCAGTAAGGGCGCCATAGAGAAGCTTTACCTACTGTTTCTTCTGGGTAAGGCTGAGGCTCTTCAAATGGAGCAGTCTCAAGGAACTTAACCGTAGAGTTGTTGTAGAAGTCATCGAACATGCAGTGTGATTCATCTGCACGTACCGCTGCTTTGAACGCTTCTAGATCTGCCGGTTGTACAAGAAGACGTGGACGTGCTTCTGATAGGTTATCTAGGAAAGACAGGTCAAAGTCACGCTTTTGAACTTCGATTGGGAGTAGGTCTACAAGGTTACCTGCTGAAGTATCGTTCTCCAGCTTCATCTTCCTGATCGCGTCAAGAGATTTTTGGTTGCTCATGCTAACTCTCTTATATCAATATTGAGTGAAGGATTGGCGACAATATACGTCTTATTGTAATACAATTGAATGATTTTCGTCATCTGAGCGCAACTTTTTGGCGATTTCGTGATGTAGGTCAGAACTTAGGTCGAAATTGACATTGTTTGTTCAATGGTTCTGTGTCTTCACTACGTCAACCACGCACACAAGCGCTTTTCTTCGGCTTAATAGTATGATTTTTAACTTAGACCCTAACCCTGAAAAATGAAAGCGGAGTTAACATTGCACGGGTATTCGTTGATCGCATCTGATCAGACTTTCAATAAGTAATAAACTAAATGCATATCAAACTTGAAGGTTGAAAACGCTTATCTGTGACAAGTATGAGTGATCATTTGAGCTCTAATCAATTTGAGCAAGCGCCAATCTGCTTGGACACTTGTTGCTCAATCGGCTGTCGAGCTCAAACTGTATCTTCTATAACGTGAATAGATGGAATGTCGGTTCCGATTCTAGTAATTCATAAATATTTTCAAGACCACAAACTATTATTCTAGTCATTTCAATCTTGATATATCCCATATATTGGGATTTACCTTCTTAGTCCACACACATAGGAATATAACCATTCCCATAAATATCACTATGTAATTATTAATATCGAAACACATCAAATTAATTTTTAAGTGTAAACGCTAACAGTGCGAGAGTGATTTGCAACTATTTAGGCAGCAACTAGAATTCAAACTGCAAAGAGGAGAAAACAAACAGAGGCCAAAGACCATGCGAATACTATTTATTTCACTAATAGTGGCTTTTGCAAGCCCCTTATTAGCTTCAGAATCAAGTCAAAGCACCACACCACCAGAGGTGCCTTGTTATACAGAAAGTGGGGAACTGATTGGAAGTAATGTTCCTATTACTGAGTGTGAGATTCACCATATGTAATCAACTAAAAAAGCTGGGGCACAAACCCCAGCTTTTTTTGACTCTACCTGCTTAGCAAGTTATTAGTCTTCTAGACGCCATGCACGCACGTACTCTACTTGCATGCTTGTTGGCAAACCTGTTTCACCTTGTAGGTCAACTGGGTAGAATTGGTTACAATCCCAGCGAGTGAACTGCTTACCACGCATACCTAGCGACAGTGCCACGTTCATATCACGGTGCCAGTAAAGGTTTTTCTTGTAACCCACTTGCTCACCGTTCACATACCAAGTGATGTCTTCTGGGGTAACGTTTACAGCGTAAATAGCAAACTCTTCACGTGGATCGAAGTCCAAGAAGTGGATGTTTTGGTTTGTTGGCGCGAATGGCTTAGGACGCATCCACTTCGGCTTACCGTTTTCTACAATAACGTTATGTAGGTTGTGGTCACTCTGGAATACGTTGTCTTCCTCTTGCTGCAGCTCGACGACGTCGATTTCAGAGTATTGCACATCACCGTCTTCTTTTAGTGTGCGGTCAAAGGCACTGTACAACCAGAATGCAGGGGATACGCCTGGGTGAAGGTCTGCGCCTTTAATCTTAGCTTCGTAGTAACCGTAAACGCCCGTTGCGTAAGACTTCGCCATACCTGACTTAAAGTACAGTGGGTAATCATCAACTGGCTTCTTATTACAACCATCCCAGAAACGACGCGTATGCTCTTCGTGTACAGCGCTTAGTGTCAGAATACCGTCTTCAACAACAGCGTTATTTTTATCCCAAGTCCAAACACCAAATGACTCCGGTTGGAAATTCCACTTAGATGTATCACGACCATCGAACTCATCCGATAAATCGTCAACTAGAACCCATTTCTCGCCCTCTTGAGCGGTATGAGGTTGGAATTCCGCAGCAAACGCCGCATTCGACAGCACGCATGAAGCGCCAATTAGCAATAATGACAATTTAGGGTTACAACTAGTTATGGTTGTCATAATTTATCCTTAAAATATATATACAACTATTATTTTGCAATATTCAACGTCATAACAACATTGAAGTCATGCACTGATTTAAGTATTGATGTTTTTTCTGATTTAATTATTACAGCAATTTAAATACTCTTAAACATTAATAAGCATGCGCACTCAGGACTCCTAACTCTGAGTTAGCTACCGTTAACATAACGTCTCTAGGGTAGTCAGTATTATTATCCTTATAATAATGATATCTGGCATCCCAAGCATAATGTTCATCACCCAATTTACTTGGATCATTATAAACCAGAATATATTTAGCATTGCTGTAGTTATCGTCTAAATGAACACTGGTAAAAAAGTAATTTGTTAGATCATTGCCACGCTCAACCCAACTCGTCTTGATTTCTTGCCCAATCGGCATAAAAGAGCCATCAAACAACTGATAGATTGGCTCGAAGACAAAGTTTTCATTTGCATAGCTGTAAAGGTCGACAGAATAGTTACCTTTTTGCTCGGGCAACTCGATAACATATACCTGTCTAAGTACTTTATCTATCATCACATAAGGTAATGACGGCTCAAAAGTATAGAAAGCGGGTTGACCAAACTCTAAAACCAATGGGTCATAAAGGCGAATCTCGCTGTCATCCGACTCATCTTTACTTTTTGCTTCTAAGTTTTTCCACAGCTCGGTGATATTCACTTGGCCTTTAACCACTTTATTGCCTGATAAACTGGATGTTTCAACAATCACATCACTGGATATGCAGCCTGAAACCAATGCTGCCGTGAATACATATGCTAAACCATATTTTGATTTATTAAACATACTGATGTCCAGTTCCTTATCAAGTTGATACAAAGTCTAGCATGGCTTTTAAAAATAATTTTGTGATCTAATTCTCTTAAAGTAGCTTTGTGAACCAACGTCCCAGCATATGGGAAGATGCTAATTACAATAAGCATGTCCTTGAGCCTGACAAATATTTTTACATATTATTACAACCGCAATCTGAATTAACTAAATTAAGCAGTCTTTCGTCAATGCCCTTCCACTAAGGTGAGAATAATCGAATGAAAACGAAACAATTAAATGACAAGGATTAAGTCATGCGAAAAACACTAGCAGTCTCTTTACTTACATTAGCAACACTCCCCTATCAATCTTTTGAAGCTAACGCAGATGATTCATTTCGCCTAACTGGCTATGCGCGTTACGGTATGGGTTATACCGATAGCACAAAACTGCAAAATGGCTCGATAATGAATGGCATAAATGTCATTAAGTCTGCGGGTTCTAAATACGCACTTACAGGCCACCTTGCCAACCAAGGTATGGGCCACGAGCTGGGCTTTGAAAAAAGTTGGTCGGCCAACGATTCTAATTGGCGCGCCTTATTTATGGCCACTGATAATTACAATGCCGGCCCATGGAAAACGGCCCAAATGTGGGCAGGCGGTACTAATGTAATCAAGAGTAACCCGAGCGCACACGTTTGGGCAGGTCAGCGTTATGCCCAGCGTGTTCAAATGTTGCTGAATAACTACAAACCACTTCTTAATGACGGCGTGGGTGGTGGCGTCCAAAACTTTGATTTAGGTTTTGGTAAAGCCAGCATAGAAGCGATTTCAGGCATGAGAAATAATGACAGTAACGGTCGTTACGCGCTGTTGTCGTCGATTAAAGATATTAGAATTGCAGATAAGCAAACACTAGATTTTTACGCTAACTATGGCTTTGGTGATGGACGCAATGATGATAGACCATGGGGCAGTGGTGTCGTCAATAACGATGATGCTTACCAGTTAGCAGCCACGTACAACCTCAACCGAAAAGGTAGTTTCACAAAATTCGTCGTCCGTTATGGCGATGGAGTGAAAGAGAACCTTGTCCAACATGCGGGGCCGGCTGAGGATGGTGGATCACTGGGTGCCTTTCTTTACGGCCATGAGAAGATCACTGATAAGTTCGCCATGATGTATGCATTCAGCTATGAAAACAGCGACCTCGCCACCAACGATGGTGCTAAAGCTGGTAAAGCTAGAGAAAAATGGTACCAAGGTGTCCTGCGAGGCGGATATTACTACAACAAACACCATAGTACTTGGCTAGAAACTGCTTACGACACTATAGATGTCCATGATGAAAATAACGGTGCAAATGGTACTAACTCTTCATGGAAGGTCACGCTATCACAAAATGTTTCACTATCTGATTTCTTGTTCTCTCGCCCAATTGTCCATTTCTATGTCTCCTACGGTGGGCTTGACACAGAAATTGTACGTAACGGCGCGAGAAAAGGCGTTAAAGAAGCGGTCTCAGTTGGTGCTTATTTCGAAGTATTTATGTAATGACTAAAATCCATCGCTGAGGAAAAATCGACAAAATTTTTGATACTTAGCAGAGTTAAAAACCGCCTTACCCGAGGCGGTTTTTTAGTCCTGAAATTGGAATGCGATATTTTTATCCAACGTTTGTAAAATAATGAGTATTGCTTATCAATAATACATGTGTATGAGAGCCTGTCACGCTACACGTCATCACACATGGTAAAGTCACCTCTCTTATGGCTGTCACCGGATCAGCTGCTATACCAGATTAGATATCTCAACCACAATTAATAAGTACTAATTTAATACTTATTACGGAAAAGCCGATGAATTCACTGCAACACTCTTAGTTAGGCGCTTGATTTGCTGACTTTTTGCGCAATTTAGATGCACATTTATGGCGAATTCCATGTTTTGCGACATTCCCACTCTTTGGGAATCACGATCCATACTCTTGCTGCGTGATCTATGTCCACTATGCAAACATTCGATTATGTTAATTTAAATGGGACGAAAGATTGCATATTTTAATCAAATCACCAACCTTGAATTAGTACATTAAATATACAATTTAAGGTTGTAAAGCTTATAACTATAGGGATTTAACCAAAATGACACATAATAGAAACCTCGTATACTACATGGCTATTATTGTTTTGAGTGGATTTGTTTTTGGCGTTGATGCTGGAATCATCTCTGGAACAGTAAAGTTTATTAAAGCAGAGTTTGCACTCACTGACCTTCAAATTGGTACTGTCGTAAGTGCCCCGGCCTTCGGTGCAATTATTGCGCTTTTATTCAGCGGAAGTTTAGTTGATAAGCTAGGCCGCAAAAAAATGATGCTAGTCATCGCCGGGTTTTATTTAATCTCTGCGATTGCATCAACAATAGCCAATAACTACACCGTTCTTGTGCTAGCTCGTATGCTTGGCGGTATGGCTTTCTGTTGTCTCAGTATCGCCTCAATGTATATTGGTGAGCTTGCGCCAAGTAAAATGCGCGGTAAGTTTGTTGCTTCTAACCAAGTTATGATGGGTATCGGTTTCTTCGTTGCTTACCTAATTAACTACGGCTGTGTACTGGTACTCGATGAGCAATCTTTCCTATTCTCAACTGAGAATGTATGGCGCACCATGTTCGCTTCTGAGATTCCAGTCGTTATCCTATGGACACTAACACTAACTAAGCTGCCTGAATCACCACGCTGGTTGATGAAAAAAGGCTATAAAGAAGAAGCGATTGCGGTTATCCGTAAGGTAACTCCTGAAAATGAAGTGAACGCTGTTGTTGCCGAAATTGAAGAGAACCTAGCCAAAACTGACCACAGCATCCCATTGGGTGCTCAGCTTAAGATCCTATTCTCGCCACGCATGAAAACTATCCTAACCATTGGTATTGGTCTTGCGCTAGTGCAATCATTCAGTGGTATGGGCGCGGTATCTTACTACTCGCCAATGATTTTTGAGCAAGTCGGTCTGGGTGAAAACAACGCCTTCTTCCAAACCACACTTCTGGGCCTTATCAGTATCTTCTTCGCTATGATTGCAATGAAGCTGGTAGATAAAGCTGGACGTCGTACACTGCTACTCATTGGCTTGCTAACTATCGCCTTAAGCCACCTAACTATCTGGTACGGCTTTAGCAGTGCAAACTACCACATCTCTTCTGAGAAAATCGTCAGCCTTGAAAGCCGCGTCGACACAGCGCCACTGCAGTCACTAGAAGGTCAGACTTTTACTAGCGACCGTGATTTTAAAGATGCGATTCGTCCGCTCTACTCTGACCAAGAGATGACACTCAACGAAGGTGCATTTATCAATGCCTTCATCCAACTTAACCCATGGATGATTGTTACCGCTATCTTTGTCTTCAAGGCCGCATTCTTCTTCTCGATTGGTCCAATGATGTGGGTGGTGTTCTCGGAAATCACACCGAACTTGGTACGCTCTATCGCCATCCCATGCTTTGGCCTGGTAGCAAGTTTGGCAGCCTTCTTTGTTCAGCGCTTCTTCCCATGGCAGCTAACAACCTTCGGCGCAGCCAATACGTTCTTGATGTACGCCATCTGTAGCTCAATCGGTATTCTGTTGGTGCTATTCATCTTGCCTGAAACTAAGAACAAATCGATTGAAGAAATCGAATCCCTCTTGGTTAAGGGTGAGCTTGCTGACCTCTCCCCTGCACAAGCTAAGTAATTAATCTTGGGCCCACTTTACCGCCTCGGGGTAAGGTGGGCCAATCTCAAATTAGGATATTCCATGAAGAAAAACATTATCATCCTCCATACTGACCAACAGCGTTTTGATAGCTTAGGTTGTAATGGAAACAGTCACGCACAAACCACTAATATCGACCAGCTTGCTAAAGAGGGTTGTAACTTTAGCCGTCATATCTCAACCAACTCCGCTTGTATGCCATCACGCGCGAGCTTGATGACTGGTCTTTACGTTCCTGGCCACGGCGTTTCGTCAAATGGTATCCCACTGTGGCGCCGTGACAACGGCTGTGAAGATAAAAACAACGTCATCAGTCAACGTCTGTTTGGGGTTGATGTCATGGATAAGATCCCGACCATCGCCGACCTACTCACAGAGCAGGGCTACCACACAGCGCTGTTTGGTAAAATGCACTTAGAGCCAATGCTTGCTGACCGCTCTTACGATTTCTACGACTCCTACTCAAAGTGGGATGAAGAAGAGACAGAGCACGATGAGAGCCCATACTACGGCTTCGCTCAGAAGAAACTGATCCTAGGTCACGGTGAAGCGCCTTGTGGTTACAACCGCGGTCATTACGGTCGTTGGTTACACAAAAACCACCCTAACTATGTTGAGCAAGTATTCCCAGGGGAAGATATCAACACCAAAGAAGGCTCGATCGCCAACGATATCTATGCGTCAAAACTGCCTGAAGAGCTACACAATACCATGTGGCTTGCCGATGAAGTATGTCAGCACCTAGAGCAGCAAAAAGACAGCGATCAACCAAACTTTATCTTTGTTGGTTACCCTGACCCTCACCACCCATTCACGCCACCAGAGTCGCTTGCAGCAGAGTTCCATGACATCCCGCTACCGGAGTTTACTCAGCGTGACGAACTGGTTGGCAAAAAGCCGGATGCTGTCGAGCA
Source organism: Vibrio sabulosilitoris (assembly GCF_055391395.1). Classification (NCBI taxonomy): domain Bacteria; kingdom Pseudomonadati; phylum Pseudomonadota; class Gammaproteobacteria; order Vibrionales; family Vibrionaceae; genus Vibrio; species Vibrio sabulosilitoris. The sequence continues at coordinate 491,630 of NZ_AP029600.1, read as the reverse complement.
AGCAATGGATAACTTTTCGGCTGAGAAAGAAGATTTGGCCAAGGCTTATCGTTACACTGCGGCTTCGGTTAAGCTTATCGATAAATCAGTAGGCAAAATCATCGAGAAAACCAAAGAGCTAGGTATCTACGATGACACCATCATCGTCTTCACCTCAGACCACGGTGACTTCCTTGGCGATCTAGACATGATTTGTAAGTACGATGTGGCGTTCAACAACCTACTTCATCTTCCATTCGTCCTTAAGCCTGCTAAAGGCACTTCTCTACCTGAGAAGTGTGCAACGCCAATGAGTAATGCCGACGTAGTGCCAACTTTGCTGTCACTAGTTGGTGTGGAAGTCCCTAGCTATGTTCAAGGTATCGATATTTTTGGTGAGAAAGCAGAAGACAACACTCCAATGGTCACCTGCTACACCGCTCGCGAGCAGAACCGTAATATCTCACTGTTCGATCAAAACTATCGCTACACCTATTACCTAGATACCGCTGAAGAAGAGCTGTATGACCACAGAGTCGATTTAAAAGAGCGCGTTAACCTCGCAGTGACTAAAGATCCAGTCATCCGCGTAATCTGTGATCGCCTCAAAGCCCAGCTATTCCAAAAACACATCGAGTGCGATCTAGGCATCTTCAACCACTACGCGCTGTGGTAAGCGACTAAGTTTCATCTTATTAACATTGGCCACCCTCTCGGGTGGCCTTTTTCATTAAACTCGAGGTGTGAGTTACACTGCGTTCCGAATTGCGGGTTACACGTCGTCCCGGGGAGCGAGTAGTTAGTACGTTGCACATATTTCTTATTGCCTTATCTTTTCGTTTATCATAATGTCTCTGGCTAACATCAATATATTCTACTTAACTAACCCTTCAAATAATATTAGTTGTATTGAATGTACCCTCATGAATACTCCCCAAGCATTAACACCCTTATTACCAATACTTTCTCAAGATTCCAATACTCTCCGTGTTTACAGTGTATAAAAGTACCATTACTAAGTAGTGTTTATAGTCATGAAAGAGACTCGCGGTATCACCGCAACCACCCCTCGTCTCCCGAAGCATAGCGCTCTCGCTACTCGCCTCTTTCCCGATCGGGAAATAAAAAACGGCCTCACGCTTGAGAGAAACGTGAGGCCAAGTGCTGGTGTAGTATGGAGAATTTAAATTATTATAATGAATGGGTTTCGCGGGTTAAATACAGATAGTCGTTCAGTGCATACTTAGAGCAATCACAGCCAATGCCCGACTGTTTGATGCCTACGTGTGGTAGTTCGATTGCGTATTTCACGCCATTGATTTGAACCTCTCCAAAATCAAGGTTCTCAGACACACGCTTGGCCTTGGCATGATCTTGAGAGAACACGTAAGATGCTAAGCCTGTGTCTGTGTCATTGGCCATATCAGTCACATAATCCTCTCCCTCAAAGCGGATCATACTTATTACAGGGCCAAACAACTCTTCGCGGTAGATTTCCATCATATCATGAACACCGGTCACGACAGTTGGCGGGTAGAATGCACCGACATCACTATCAGTCAGTTCTCCTCCGGCATGCAAGGTCGCCCCTTGCTCAACCGCACTCATGACCAAACTGTGAATTCCGGCTCTCGCTTTCTTATTGATCAACGGTCCCATGGTCGCGTCGCTATCACGACCGAAGCCCAGCTTAACCTTGGCGGTTCGCTCTAGTACCTTAGCTAGGAATTCATCATGAACTTGAGATTCAACAAACACGCGGTTAGGTGCGACGCATATTTGACCACTGTTACCATATTTAAGCGCGGTTAAAATATCAGCAGCCTTGTCTAGATCTGCATCATTAAATACGATAAACGGCGTGTTCCCGCCAAGCTCCATCGAGTATCGTTTTATGTTTGTCGCCCCCGTCGCCATGATTTTCACCCCAGTAGGAATTGAGCCTATCAAGGTGATCATTGCAGGTACTTTCGACTTGGTGAGGAGATCACTCACATCTCTATCACCACCAGAAATAATAGTGACCGCCCCTTTAGGCAAACCAATTTGACGACATAAATCCCCCACCAAATAAGCTGACAATGGTGATTGAATGGAAGGTTTGAGAATAATCGGGCAACCACTGGCCATGGCTGGACCAAGCTTGTAGCCTAGATTAAGCAACGGGAAGTTCCATGATAAATATGCAACCACAACACCAACCGGTTTATGACGTAAAGTGTGGACACACTGACCATCAGGGTCGACCAGTTGATCAGGTTGAAAGCGAGTGATCTCTTGAGCATAAAACTCTAAGCTGTCAATCAGCAGTTGGTAATCTTCTTGTGTCCCTTCCCAGGTCTTACCGGTTTCCAAGTGTACACACATGCGCAACTGCTCTTCATGCTCAATACAAGCTTGTCTGAGTTTATTCATCCACTCAATGCGTGTTTTAACACTGGCTTTGCCCCAACTCAATTGTGCCTCTTTGGCACTTTCTAAGGCAATTTGTGCGGTTTCCAAAGTCGCAGCCTGGACATTGGCTAGCACTTCATCTGTGGCAGGAGAATAAACAGCAGTCGTTTCACCACTGTCATATGACCTACCATCTACGTACATACTATTTACAATCATCACTCGACCTTATTCCATTAGATTCAAGAAAATAATACCGTACTTGGTAAATGTTTTTTGTATCTCACTCCACTTTCTTTTAAAATGGAAGTAAATTCCCACAATATGGAATGGCGATCTAATTATTAGGAAATTGGTTTAATTAGTGCTTTGTCCAGTAAAATCATCACATTAAATTAACTGCTGAGTATTATATAAACTAATCAATAGATTTAAACCCCAGAAGTATAATTAACTTACAATTCACTATGACTTCCCATGTCATGGGACTTTACCCAAGCAGACATCTATCGTGACTGATATCACACACATATTTATTTTCTCAAATTAGAATTCCAGTGGACTAATTAATTGAAACATTAAATAAAACAATATTTAGTATTGAAAAATAACTTATCCTCAGGACATCTATGAAATCAAAATATTTAATACTATCGACACTGGCCATTGCCGTTACAGCCGCACATGCCAGTGTGATCCGTCCTACTGGCTTTCATGCTGGTGAAGTTCGCTGGCAGGAGTTAGGCGACAGAAGTGACGATTTTACTACTGGCTCAATTAATCCAGCGAAATGGCAAAATGCACCAGCGAGCCTAAACGTGGGTGCTTGGACTTTTGACCCTGCCAATGCTTACGTTCAAGATGGCAAACTCGTCATAGAAACCACCCAGGAAACTCACACACGTCGTTTTGCTGACAGTTGTTGGGATGGCGTGGCTGGAGGACCACCACAGTTCGTGGACCGCGAGCTCTACTACAAATCGGGCGCTGTTCACTCAATCGCTAAAGGCGTCTATGGGTTCTATGAAGCCAAAATTAAAGGTGTTGAGATGTTTCCTGGTCTGAGCCCCGCGTTCTGGCTCTACAGTGACGATCACCCATTCGATGATCGCAATGACCCAACTAAGCAGTACGTCGACTACAGCGAAATTGATATCGTTGAGCTGCAACAGGCCGATTGGCGCAGCCCAACCGACTTTGACGACCAATACGATATGGACCACAACCTGCACGCACGCGTAGAAGAAAACGGCAAAATTGTATGGAAGCGTCCAAAGCCAAACCCTGAGGCGCAACTGCTTCACTACCGCGCACCTTTTGATCCTCGATTGGATTACCACACCTATGCTGTGGAAAACCGCCCAGATCGAATCACATGGTATGTCGACGGCGTTGAGGTCGGCTCCAAACCAAATAAATGGTGGCACCGTCCAATGCGCGTGACTTTCTCACAAGGCCTGCGTCGTCACCTGATTAAGTATAACCCTGACTGTCAGCGTGCCGATCCAAACCCTGACAACATCATCTCAGAAGGCTTTCCAGAGAAGGCACGTATGAAGGTTGACTACGTGAAAACTTGGAAGGCCATGCCCTCGGTGTGGATCGACGATGAAGATCGTTACGTTAACACCGAGTTCCCAACCAACCAACCAATGGACGTTGTGGTTAACTACCACGGCGGCAGTGATTACTACGTTAAGTCAGGTCAATACAACGGCGTCACACTCAACCTGATTGAAAAAAATAGCTCAGGGCTCGTCCAAGTCGTGCGCAGTGCGAATGATCCAAATACCACCAAAGATGACAACAAGTATGCTGGCAAAACCACGCTTAGCATCGACCTGTCTGGTGTCACTCCATCGAACCAACTCCCTAGCGGGCACTTCTACGCTCTAGCCCCGGTGTTTAATTCATCTAATGGCTCGGCGATCTACGCACAAGCCCCAATTGAGCCCATCCTAATTAGTGGTGACGGCAATGGCGATGGCGGCAATGTCGCGGTAACCGATGTAGAGCTTTCACCAACTTCAGCAACGCTGAAAGTCAATGAGACAGTGCAACTCACGGCTAAGGTCAGTCCGTACAACGCCAGCAATAAGAGTGTTTATTACTATTCAGACGACTCCGATATTGCCAGCGTAGATAACAGTGGCTTGATCACAGCGAAGAAAAAAGGCACCACGGCCGTGTCTGTAACGACTAATGATGGAGCCTTCACTGATAGTAGCATGATCACAGTTGTAGAAAGCAATACTGGGTGGGTACCCGTAACCGGCGTAACCACTTCCCCTAGCAGTCTGAGTATAAAGGTTGGTGAGACCAAGACTGTGTTAGCCAATGTCATTCCTAACAATGCGAGTAACATTAGCGTGACGTACCAATCTAGCAACCCTTCTGTTGCCATCGTCAACGCACAGGGTCAAGTTTCTGCAAAAGGCAAGGGTAATGCAACTATAACCGTGAAAACTAAGAATGGTGGCTTCACTGCTACCACTTCAGTTGTAGTTAGTTAACGATTTTATTAACCTAATAGGCGCGCAAACTTGCCATGTCTAACAGCGGGTTTGCGTGCTTTTTACTAAAGGAATGCATAGCAGTATTTCGCTCACCTAGACCATGAGTGTGTGGCCAAAGGCTCATTTTAGCTCTCTTTGTAATGCTGCTAGTAACAACTAAGGGATTGCTTAATGAAAAGACCCAAACGTCATCCGCGCTGGAGGCATCAAGGAAAAGCCCCTGACTATCGCTTTTCGCTCGCTAATGAACGCACGTACCTCGCTTGGATCCGCACCTCTCTGGCCCTTCTAGCGGCTGCTATCGGCATTGACCAACTCACCCCTGACCTCGCTAACCCACAAGTAAGAGTGCTTATCTGCTACTTTCTTTGTTTTTGCTCTGCAGGACTTGCCAGCTTTGCGTATCTTCGCTGGGCAAGTAATGAGGATGCGATGCGAAGAGAGGCCCCTATCAAATATACTGGCTTCCTAAAAGTCGTCAGCGTGGTGGTGTTAGTTCTATCTCTCGCTGTGATTTTGGCTATCGCGTTATAAGTAAAGGCGTCGCGCTATGAGTAATGGTACAGACACAAAAGATCCCGGACTGCAGCCTGAACGAACATCATTGGCCTGGCTGCGAACTCAATTGGTTCTATTTGGAATTGGGCTTATTTTCTTCAAACTACTGAGTAGTAGCCATGTCCATCACCTATCGCAACTTGGTAGTGCAACTATGGTGTTTGCAATAATCAGCTCTGTTTATTCACATCGCCGCTGCCAATCTATCAGCGAGGCACATATTAAGGTAGGGATTAAGGATATTGTTGTGAAACAAACTCTGTCGCTGATAGTGGCGCTTCTAGCCAGTTGTTACTTGATATATATGCTATTACGATAAACCCATAAGCTTCCATCTTTGAGCCACTAAAATGGCTTCTACTGACCATCAATAGATAACGTAAAGGCATTATTATGTGATATGTTACTTTCTAAAGAATAAAGTAGTGCGCTCTTTCGTATAAAAAAAACCACCCTATAAACTCAGGGTGGTCTGCACAAAACTGCAAAGTTAAGGAACATGAAACATCACGGTACCTGGTTTATCACCAGAGAAACTTGTGCTCAAAGAAGTCAAACAGCTATGTATTGCCTTCTAAAGTTAAAAAAACGAATCGAATAAGTCGTACTATAACTAGTGTTTCTTGGATATTTCCACACCAGCTAAATACACTTAAAACTCATTGCCATCTACTAATAAATTAGCAGCAAAAAACCAGACTAAACGTTATTACATGAGAAAAAATAAAGAACCACAATCTACTAAATTATTCATTAAAGGTCTCCGGCTTGAACACTCCTGAATAGTCTATTTATGAGTTAAATTTTATAAGTATTCATTGAAAGCTAATCTGACAGCAAAATGATTAGACAATCAACTTGACTCGACAATAAATCACAATTTATTAATGAGTGATTATCTACTGTAATTACTATTACAATGACATCCGATTTAATTTCACTATCATTTGATACGCACAGACATTATGCATAATTAAAGCCTATCAATTTGTGATCTTGATAACATCACAATCTCTTTAGGAAATGGTTCCCACATTGTGGAAAAAAGACTTTATCATTCAACTTATATCCGCCGCTATAAACTACTTACTCACGCTACTGGCAGTCCGGCTCGTTTCCCTTTCATCAGTGACGAACAATTAGAATGCTGAAATATACATCACTAAACTCACTGAGATCACGCTAATGGTAATTAAGTAAAGAGCTTTATCTGATAAGCGCTTCATCAGCCAGGCAGCAGCAGGCACGCCAATAAATGAGCCTACGACGAACCAAACAGCTGTTATCGTATCGGCTTGTCCACCCTTAGCATAACCAATAGCAGCGACCGTCGATAGAAACAGGGCAAGTACCACTGACGACCCGATTGATTTTTTAATGTCTAATCGCAGTACATTATTGAGAACTGGTAGCAAGAGTACGCCTCCCCCAACGCCTGTCGACCCCAACACCGAGCCACAAAACATTCCTGAAACTAACGCCTTATATCCACGAACAGGCTTTTCGTCTGACAAATCATGCGCCTTAGCTTTGGGCTTAATATTCATCAGTACCGACAACAGCGAGCCAACCATCACGATAATCACAAGAGCCGAGATAAGCGATTGCGTCAAATCTGCGTGGACGGGGTGTTGATTAAAATACACGACGATCTGCGTGACCAAAATGGTGATTGGTACTGCCCCAATAAACAATAAACCGACTTGACGCCAAGAGACATTCTTCGCTTTCACATGCACAATCGAAGCATTTATTTTTACCATCGCAGAAATCAGGCTTGCCGTTCCAACCGCCAACACTGTCGGCATACCACAAAACAGTTGTAGCATTGGTATTAGCAATACACCACCTCCCACACCGGTCAGGCCAAGGCAAAGACCAAATAAACTCCCAAGTGCAATTTTGAGCATTAACACATCAGTAGTTGACATTTGCGAAACAAACTGAGCTATATCCACTGCTATTTCCTCCTATTAAGAACAGCGTATTGTAATCGTTATCACTTTATGTGACTTTAGATCAGTTTTGACGTCAAAGTTTATGGCGATGACCATATATTGGTAACTAATGTTACGGTAAACTGACTTTGATTTAATTTTATTCATGGCTTTAGGACAATGATTGACATAAAAAATCAACTCGCAGCGAATATTAGCTTTTTTCAACTATCTAAAAAGGAGATCATCTATCAGAGTGGTACTCCAGCCAATGGGTTGTATTATGTTGAAGAAGGGTTGATTGGTTTATATCAAGTCTCTGAGAATGGTCGTGAATCTTTGTTGAGAATTTATGGACCGGGTTCGTATTTTGGCTATCGTTCGCTTTTTACTCAGCAAAAATACCCTGCGACTGCACGGGCTATGATTGATAGCACGGTCGCTTTCTCCAATGTAAAAAGCTTTAGTGAACTCGATAAGCTCGCGCCAGATTTAGCAAACTATCTAATGAGAGAAGTATGCTTTGAGTTAGGAGAGGCAGAAAAACGCTTGATGCAATTTAATGCGTTTAACGCCAAAAAGCGTATCTTGGATTCTATTTACCATGTGTTCGATATGTACCCAGATTATCCATGGACCTATCGAGAGATTGGTGAATATAGTGGCACCGACATCAGTACAGTAATCCGCTATTGTAGTAAGTTAAAAGACCAAGGAATACTTGATAAAAGTAGTCGAAAACCTATTCCAACGGATCTTAATCAATTAGCCGACTACCGAAAGAGCCTTGTAGATTGAAGATTTATTTTTTTCTTCGACTTGTGATGACGAAAATAAAGGCAATAATTTAGCCGAAACGTTGAGAACAACTATACCAACAATAACCAAAAATTTGGTTAAATTATCATCGAAAACTGAACCCTATCATTAATCAAAATAATCATAAGCCAATAGACAGGAGTAGCAAATGTCTAATAATAATGGAAATCAAGCTCTCAATAAGGCAATCGATGTCGTTGATGCTGTCGCGGATGGACACCGACAGCTAAAAGCGATTTGCGAAGCTACCTCTCTACCTAAATCAACGGTACATCGAATCCTTCAAGGACTTATCGAAGCAAGATACCTTCGAGAAGTAAAAGGTATTGGACTGGTACTCGGTACCAAGATGATCCAATTGGGTAACAAGGCACAGAAAGACATGCCGCTGAAGGAGGTAGCCCATCCAATACTTTCGGAGCTTGCTGAGCAGACCAAAGACACCGTTCATCTCGGGATCAAAGATGAGGACCATATTTTTTACCTCGACAAGATCTCTGGACAGCGCCCTATCGAGCTGCGCTCTCGCATCGGCGACCGACTACCCCTTGCTGCTACCGGGATAGGAAAATCCCTAATGATTGATATGCCACAGATGGAGTGGCGTAGACTGATCAAGAAACACGACAATATTGATTTACCGAATATGCTGCAACGCATGAATGAGTACTCTAAACGCGATTACAGTTTTGATCTTGAAGATAATGAAGAGTTGGTCAGATGTGTCGCTGTACCAATTCGAAACAAATATGGCAATATTATCGCTGCTATTTCTGTCACCAGCATTAAGCCTTACATGCCAGATGATAGAATGGCTAATCTCATTCCTTTACTAAAAAAATACAGTCAGCGTATCTCCGAGAGCATCAACTAAAAATCTCTAATATAAAAAAAATCACCAAATATGGTGATTTTTTTTTCAGGTTAAAGCAAAGCTCAAGCTAAACTTTTATAAGTTTGCACAAACTGACGTGCATTCTTTCTGACTTGCTCAGTGCTTAACTCTGGAGTGTAGAGCGCGGCGCCCAAACCAAATCCATTCACACCGGCTTCAAGCCAAGGGCGCATTGATTCAGTCGTTGCCTTAACTCCACCAACAGGAATACACACTGTGCCCTTAGGCAATACCGATTTAAGCGCTTTATATCCAGAAAGACCAACAAGGTCAGCGGGGAAAAGCTTAATCCCAGTTGCACCATTGTTCACTGCGCTGAATGCCTCTGAAGGCGTCACTACCCCAGGGAATACGTAGCAGTCGTTCTCAGCGGCTAATCTAATTACATCCACATTAACATTTGGTGTCACTATCAACTTGGCACCGGTTTCTATGACGGCTCGAGCGTCATCTAGCGTGGTGACTGTACCCGCTCCTACTACTGCTTTTTCGCCCAACTCATCAACTAATAGTTGGATACTTTCTAACGCGTTAGGGCTATTTAATGGCACTTCGATGAGACTAAAGCCCTCTTCCAGTAAGGCATTCGCGATCTCTAGAACATTGCTAGGACACACACCGCGAATAATCGCAATAAGTGGTAAGTGCTGTTGTATATCAAACGACTTCGACTTGTTCATTTACCTTCTCCCTTTGAAGCTCTTTCATCCCTTCAATAAAACATGACTCTCCATCGAGTACCTGTGAAATCAGTCCCAATGAGTTGAGTGCCATTTCATATTTTTTACTCAGTTGGTGGCTACCAATAATATTGAGCTGCTCTCGACGAGATGAAATCATCTCAGCGATAATAGACTTGACCTCGTGACCAATCAGCAGTCCTGACAAATAATCAAGTACGTGTTGCTTATCTATCTGGTTAAATAGGCGATGGGTTCTAGCCATAAACAATTGCTTAGTCAGACTATCAACTCTACTTTCCTCAACCCCTTTCAAAAACACCTCAGTGTTGTGTGGCACATTGGTTGTCCCAAGGTCTTTACCCAAAATGGTGTGCTTGGAGAGAACAGAGAACATTTCCCCGGTCATATAGGTCGAAAATGATGCGATTGCGCCTCGCTCGACTTTGACATATTTACTGTGTGTCCCTGGTAGCACAGCATGGAAATCCTCTTTACCCAATAATGATTGAGCACCAATAAGTTGAATTTCCTCCCCACGCATAACATCAAACTGACCATAATTATGCTGATGACGTACGCCAGGACAGATACTGGCCTGAGCACCCCATGGCAACAAGAATGTGTGGCAATGCTCTAAAATACCTCGCTTTTTCACTGGTGTATTCACATAAGGAACATCATGCCAACCCTGCTGTGACCCTACCATACCAGCCATAAATACAGGTAAGTGTTGATAGTCGCCTAACCAACTGGACAGCACTTCCTCTAATTTTTGTGCAAATTCCCCCTGCTTCACCGTTAGCAAACCAAGCTTATGCTCGATACGACTTATTTCTTTGCCGTCACTGCTAATGGCAAAAGCTCTAAAATTGGTTGTCCCCCAGTCAATAATTAACCAGGAGGCACCATGATGCTCAGCTACCATATCTGTCTCCGAAATAGAAATTCTAAAACTAATTAATCTTGTATTTACTAATAACTTCTGTATTAACCTCTACACCAATGCCCGGCTTATTGGAAATTTGTACTTTGCCATTATTTAGTTTAATTCCATCAAATATTAGATCCGTTCTAAACGGATGCGATGATTGATCAAACTCGAGCATCGGCTCAATTGGACTCAGCGACAATGGTGTGGCTGGAATTGAGGCAATAAACTGAAGTGAAGCGGCAATACCAATACCTGACCCCCACACATGTGGAATGAAGCGTGTATTTGTTGCTTGGGCCAAGGCCGCTATTTTTTTGCATTCTGTGATCCCGCCAGAAGAACATAAGTCTGGCTGGATAATATCGAGTGCGCCTTGAGCAAGCCAAGGTTGGTAACCATGTTTACCAAAAATCTGCTCACCCGCAGCGATTTGTGTTTTGGATAGGTTTCTTAGCTGTTTATAGCCCTGTAAGTCTTCAGGTGCTAATAATTCCTCTAAGAAGTAGAGATTACACGATTCGGTCTCCTTAATGAGTCGACGCGCACCACCGACACTATAGGCGGCATTGGCGTCGGCCATAATATCCACACTCTCACCTACAGCCTCTCGAACTTGATGAATCAGCTCTATATCACTGTCAAGATCAAAGCCTATCTTGAGCTTCATCGCGCTAAGGCCCGCATCAACATATCTTTGGGCTTCATCAATTAAGTCATGGGGATATTGACCATCTGCAACACGATAGAATCCAGTTGCATAAGGCTGTACTTCCGTGCGGTAGGCTCCACCAATGAGCTTATGAATAGGTTTGCCCAAAGCCTTACCCATCGCATCCCATAGGCCGATATCGATACCACTAATAGCGTTAACAGTCGCGCCAGCTTGACCATAAGGTCTTGTGCGGTTGTACATCTCTTCCCACAATACCTCGACGTCGAATACATCACGTCCAATGAGCATGGGCTTAAGCACACTCTCAATGATTGCAGCAGAGATCAGTGGGGATTGTAGGCCATGACATAAGCTTTCACCCCAACCGATGATCCCTTCATCGGTAACAACCTCAACGATAAGTGAGCTGCGTGCTTTCACCCAGCCTTGAGAAAAGTAAAATGGCTTATCTAATGGTACTGATATTGCGTGTGGAATAATGTCAACGATCTTCATAAACTTCTCTTTATCTTTTTGTACGAACTACTTAAATTCAACATGAATAATGAGCAATTCGATTAATTACTAACCAGCTAAAGTAAGTATTTGGCTTACTTAACAGACAACTTTTAGCAAATTACTAAGCCACACAGGTTACCGTGACTCAGTCGCTTTTTAGGACCTGTTAGGATAGCTTTATCGTTGGTTATTTTGGCTAATATTAATGTGATCACACCGACATTTCCATCTGAGCGGAATTGGTTCCCGTATTCTGGGATTTGTCGTCCATACTCTACTCACCTCAAGCTAGGACATGTTATTTTATACTTGGCGAATAAATGCAGATAACCCCGACTTACTGCCAAATTAGTAAATCTATGTGCGAATTTATTTCTGAAGGTTTGAGTTAGTAAGAATAGAAACGTAGGAATTATTCAAAGATGTATATTAACGGAAAATTAATTGAAACAGACCTCAAGTTCTCGGTCGAAAACCCAGCAACCGACGAGGTTGTCGAAGAAATATCTGTCGCTAATCAAGATGTTGCTTTGCAGACACTTAGCGCTGCTAAAGCAGCCGAGTCGACTTGGGGCAAGAGTACCATCGGTGAGCGCGTTGCTTGGATGAATAAATTGCGCGAAGCGTGTATTAACAATGAAAATGCATTGCGTTCGGCGGTCCATCTCGAAACCGGCAAGCCTTGGGCTGCGACTGAGGAAGATTATCAATCTTTGATTGATAGCCTTGAGTTCTATGCCGAGGAGGTCACGCGATATGCGCCCCCAGCACTGTTGGGTAAAGACGACACATGTCGTCATCAACTACGTTATCTACCTGTTGGTGTTGTGGTAGCGTACCTTTCATGGAACTTCCCGTTACTTAACCTTGGCTTTAAACTGGGACCTGCAATGGCCTCTGGCTGTCCCGTCATCCTCAAACCAAGCCTCAAAGCACCGCTCTCTGCTTACCTAGTTGGCTCTCTCTGCCATGAGATCGGTTTACCCGCAGGTGCGGTCAATGTTATTGCCGGCGATGATATGGAAGTCGGCAACTTTTTGTCGTCGTCCAAAATCCCCCAAATGCTCACCTTAATTGGTTCAATCAATACCGGTGTCAAAGTGATGCAGGCTGGTGCCACCTCAATTAAACGCTACTCCATGGAGTTAGGGGGCAATACACCATTCATTGTCCTAGAAGATGCGGATCTCGATTTGGCCGCTGATACACTGTGTGGACTTAAGTATCACAATAGTGGTCAAATCTGTGTCGCGCCGAATCGTGTTTTGGTAGCGAAATCAATCAAGCAAGCGTTCATCGATAAAGTTATTGAGCGTGCTGATAAGGTAAGGCCGGGCTTTGGTATCGCGTCAGACGCTACAATGGGTCCTGTGATCGACAAAGATTCGCGGAGCAGAATACACCAACTGGTTGAGCAAGCAGTGGCGGCTGGTGCGACGCTATTGAGAGGCGGGACATACGATGCACAAGACGTCGGGGCTTTCTATCCGCCAACAGTGCTGAGTGATGTTAACTCAAGTATGGAGATCTACAATGAAGAGATCTTCGGCCCAGTGATCAGTATTATCGACTTTGATGTCCAAGATGACATTGTCGCTATCGCCAACAGCACGGATACTGGCCTAGCTTCTTATATTTTCACCACAGATATCACTAGAGCAGATGCCATTGCCGACAAGCTAGAGTTTGGTGAAGTTCAGATCAATGGTGTGAAATATGGAATCGACTTACCTCACGTCGGTATTAAGCAATCAGGAATTGGTTGTGACTGCTCAAAATACGCGCTTGATGACTATTTCTACCTCACTCGCGTTACCCGAACACTATAGACGTTGATATATCATAAGAGAGGAACGAGCTTCACATCGTTTCATGTGACGAGTAATAGCGCAAACAGGTTAAATTACTCGTCCCTCTTTCCTTTGATGATCACATAGAGGCTTTTACTTTCGCCAACTCGGTGATCTCGTAATAACGCTCCACCTCTTTGCTGACCTTACCCCAATAGGAACTCTTCGAGCGAACTTGATGAAGGGCAAATGCTTCCTTATCAGCAAACTCCTCATAGACATCAAATCGATTAGGCTGTTGCGCATTCAAGGTTACGCGAAACACAGTACAGCCCGGCTCACGTCGCGTTAACTCAATATGCTGCTGTAGTGCTTGTTCTATTTCGGCCAATTGCTCCATTGGCACAACGATATAGCCTTCAACGGTAATTTTTGCCATGTATCTTTCTTTCCCTGTCCAACTGAAACTGCATCGTGACGTCACTTGGGTCTAATATGCGCTACTCAATAAAAGACCGCAAGCCAAACGGTCGGTTCTTCGAGTGAGGTCGCTAGCACTTTGTGTTTTTGCCGTGCTGGAATATTTATGTGGTCGCCAGCATTTAAGTGAACGATCCTGCCATCGACGAACTCGAGCACGCCACTCCCTCTCAATACTATCACCCATTCATTTTGCTCTTGGTCGTACCAACCGCTTACAGGAGAACTTTGACCAAACGATACGATTCGTTCAATTCTTACCTGTGTACCTTTTATTATGTCTTCAAATAGCTCAGTTTCTGCCACCTCTGGTATGTGGGAGAATAGATTTTCCGCGTTCATAATGACCATCCAATGTCCAAATCTAAACTTAATATAGCGTCAAATTTCTAGGTATGAGGAAAGTGAGCGGGTGAGTTTTCGAGGCTGATCACTTCGCTCATCGATTACCTCAAGACCATGACTCAGATCACACCTCTATTCAAACCATGTTATCGGGGTAGGCAGATTTACAGTGTGAGTCACCTTTTCCACGCCACAACCTGTTTTACTTGTCCCACCAATTAGTATCAGTAAATCAAGCAACTAGGGTGTTATCCTGCATTTGGGGTAGAAAATCTATATTATGTACTGTCATGTGATACTGATTAAAAAACGCTCCATATCGTGCAACCATCTAATATGCATCAGTACTATCTCCCTCGACCACGCCAGTAATAACCGCACACCAAACGTTAACAAGCTTGATTGGGCAATACAACATTTCACTTACTATCAAGCACAAAGCCATAACACCTAGTGAATCATCAAAAATAAGTGTAAAAAACCAATATAAATACCCTAGCAAGTATATATCACTATCTATAACGGATTTTTCCCTCATGAATTGAGTGTTATATCGATAAGTGGCAGCACAAAACCTAACCAGATATCATGTCGTACTATTTTACTAGTACACTATTTCCTGCTAAGTTGCGCAACTCTGTTAATCTCATATGTAAGGAACAACCAAGTGAGTGATGTTCAAGCACAACCACAGCCTAGCAGTTCGGGCGTGATTGGCTTTATTGAAAGAGCTGGAAAGAAAATCCCTGATCCTGTGATCATCTTTATGTCTCTGTTTGCATTCTGTCTTGTGCTAACAGCGGTGATCGGTGGTCTAGAGTTTGAAGCTCTTGGCGCTGATGGTGGCATGGTTCAATACACTATCAAGAGCATGACAGACACAGAGCACTTCCGTTGGTTGTTTGATAATGCAATTCTTGCTAACTGGCTTGGCTTTGGTGGCGGCGTTCTGGGTGTGATTTTAATCACTATGCTAGGTGTTGGCGTTGCTGAAAACTCTGGCCTTTTGTCTGCTGTGATCAAGAAAGTTGGTCTGCGTATCAACCACAAGTACCTACCGATCCTGATGGTGTTCATGGGTATCATGAGCTCTATCGCAACTGACGCAGGCTACCTAGTACTGATCCCTCTTGCAGGTATCCTATACGCAGGTCTAGGTAAAAACCCGCTTATTGGTATGGCAGCAGCCTTTGCTGGTGTATCGGCTGGCTTCAGTGCAAACCTTCTTCCAGCGACTCCGGTAGACGTTGTTATCGGTGTCAACGCACAAATTTTTGCTGAAGCTCAGGGTATCCCGTTTGAATCTGGTGACGGCCGTGCGCTAAACCCAGCGACAATGCACTACTACTTTATTCTTGCTTCAACCTTCCTACTTGCCGGCATCGGTGCGTGGGTAACGGCTAAGTTTGTCGCGCCGCGCCTCGAGAAAATGGACTACCAAGTTCCTGAAGAGATCAGCCTCGATGACTTCTCTGTGTCAGAGCAAGAAAACCGTGGCCTTAAAGCCGCTGGTATTGGTCTAATTGTAGCGATTGCTGCTATCGTTGGCCTGGCAAATGGTCCACTGGCAACGTATGTGAATGACGCTGGTCGTGAAGTGACACCTTACCTAAATAACATCATCATTTTGATTGCGATGACATTTGTGATTGTTGGCTCCTTCTTCGGCTTTGCTACTGGCAAATTCAAGAAAGTGCAAGACGTTGTAAACTCGATGGTTAAGCAGATGAACACCCTAGGTTATGTCCTGGTACTGACGTTCTTCTGCCACAACTTCTTGGCACTAATGAGCTACTCAGGTCTGGGCACTTACGTGACGTTCCTAGGCGCAAGCTTCTTGGAGATGCTAGGCCTGCAGAACTTCCCTATTCTACTGATCTTTGGCTTTATCATTGTTACTGCGTTAATCAACCTATTCGTAGGTGGCCTAACGGCCAAGTGGATGCTGCTAGGTCCGATCTTCGTTCCTATGCTGTATCAAGTAAACCCAGATATGACACCAGATATCGTTGCCGCTGCTTACCGCGTTGCTGACTCATCAACGAACATCATCACACCTATGATGACTTACGCTGGCGTTATCCTAGCCTTCATGCGTAAGTACAAGCCTGAGCTAAGCTTTGGGGATGTGATCACTATGATGGTGCCATACTCAATCGCATTTATGACAGCGTGGACAGGTCTACTGATTGCCTTCTTCACTTTCGGTATCCCGCTAGGTTTCTAAAAGAACCAACCCATGACTTTAAAAAGGCTTGCACATGTGCAAGCCTTTTTAGTTTCGAGGCGCAGGTTACACTTGATTCCGTGGTGCGAGTAATCTGCCGCGAGTGTCAAATTCCCCGCCCCCCGCAGGGCAACGCCTGTCCTCGGACTTCGAACTTTTTAGAACGCCTGATAGTAACCTGAGCAAAGTGGACGAGAGTTATCTTGTCTTTGCTTACCCAATATATCGTTTGCCAACAAATCTACTAACTCTGCTAGATCACTGCTCTTGGCGACTCTAAAATGCAGATCCATCTTTACTCCATTTTATTTTCAATACAATAACTCATGTTACACTGTCATCGCATGCAACAGACAGCTTTCAGTGCCCTGTGAGTGCTTTAAGACTTTAAATCAATCTGCATGATAAAACCAAAATCATTACTACATAAGTCACTATGGCAAAAGAATCTGGGACCCACGACTTCACTCAAGAAATCCTCATTCAATGGCTCAGCGACCAGCCACATCACTTTATTTGTCCAGACTGACTCGCTAAAATAATGCCAAATTCATCTATTGGAAACATCATGGCAAAACTATCCCTTCAAGAACAGATGCTGAAAGCTGGTCTGGTCAACGAGAAGAAACTGAAAAAGGCGAAAAAGGGCTCAAAGAAATCACGCGTACAGGCGCGCGAGGTAAAAGCGGCAGTTGAAGAGAACAAGCGCGCGCAACAAGAGCGAGATAAAGCGCTCAGCGAGCAACAAAATGCCGACCGCCTGTCGAAAGAGATCCAAGCTCAGGTAAAACAGCTGATTGCCATGAACAAGATTGAACTAGCCGACGGTGAGATTAAATACAACTTTACTGATGGTACCTTGGTAAAATCGCTCTATGTTGACAACAAAACTCAAGATCAGCTCAGCAAAGGTATCCTCGCGATTGCCCTTGAGGGTGAAAGCTACGTGGTGATACCAGGCACAGTGGCGAGTAAAATTGCTGAGCGCGATGCTGAGTCAATCATCGATCACAAAACCAATGTCGATGAGACACCAGATGAAGACGACCCGTATGCAGACTTTGTCGTCCCTGATGACCTAATGTGGTAAATACACCGCTAATATAAACCTACTTATAACCTCAGGTAGGAGATCATCTCCTGCCTGGTCATGTTCACCGCCAAACCCATATTCAGCGCTTGGGTTTAAGTCACTTCGCTTATTAAAGTAGTAGAAAAATCTTAACTAGGACTCAACCCTCAATTTGTGTTGCAGTTCAACTAAATACTTGTCACAGTAACAAGTTGTATTGTTCACTGCACCCAATTTGGAAGAGCGACATGGAGAAGTTCGCACAAGATATATGGATATTTGAGGGACCTGATGTTCAGTTTCTCGGTTTGCCTTACTCAACCAGAATGACCGTCGTTAAACTGCCATCAGGCGATTTATGGGTGCACAGCCCAATCCAACTGTCACCGCCATTATTTGAGCAAATTACGCGTCTCGGCCCAATCAAATACTTGATAGCACCTAATCATCTACATCACTTATTCTTACCTGATTGGGTCGCAGCCTGCCCAGATGCACTCGTATATGGAACAGATGAAGTAATTAAAAAGCGCCGCGATATTGTATTTAGCGCCTCATTGAATGCTACTAAGAGCTTTGCTTGGAATGACAATATCTCTCAACTCCTGTTTTCTGGCTCCCGCCTCATGGAGGAATGTGTCTTTTTCCACCAAACCTCAAATACGCTGATCGTCACTGATCTTATTGAAAACTTCTCCGGAGAAAACTTTACTCGCTGGCAACGCTGGTTAGCGAGAGTGGTAGGAATACTCGCGCCAAACGGTCAAATGCCACTGGATTGGCGCTTGAGTTTTCAGTTCAACAAATCAGTTGCTCGCCAGCATCTAATTGAGATCCAATCTTGGCAACCAGAAAGGATTGTCATGGCACATGGCGAGCCAATTAGGGAGGAAGCTCGTGGCTTCTTAGCTAGATCATTCCGTTGGCTACTTTGATGACGCGCATGACCCAAACCATTGTCGATGACCATTATCAAAGCCTCACCATGGTCTAGCGATGCAACTCTGAGCCGTTGATTCGGTACCCAACTTGAGCCAAATCATGTGATAGGGATTCGGTCTTCATCTCACCTGTCACATACACGACCTCCCACATACCCCTTATCTCCTGAAAGTCATCCATCACGACATGAATGATTTGGTTTTGAGGTGGTGGGGGAACATGAATGCAGGCTCCGTAGAAAGGCACTAATAGAAATTCTTTTACCGACGTACTCGTCCCTTCTATCGGGATCACAAAACCAGGAATTTTGACCTGTTGATTATTTAGTTCAGGGCGTACCGAGCCCAAGAAATCTTGCTCCCCTACAGGTGTATCACTTTCATCATGCCGACCAAGTTGATTCTGGCGTCGCACCGACTCTCTAACATACTCAATTTCTTCTTCTGGGACCAAATCGTACCAGTTCAACTCTACAACCTCTGCCTTTACGACATGGCTACAAAGCATTATTAATAGTAAAGCTATCTTTCGCATCTTTATAAAATAGAGGAGCTAGCGACCTAGCTCCTCGTCATCCTTAATTACTTCACATCTACGTAAATTGGGCTTGAGTAGAACCACAAACTCTCGTTGTTGTCACCGCGAGAAGCGCCACCACCACGTTTAAAGTCAACATTTGGATTACCATCGCGATCCATACGCTCACTGTTTAGCTCAATATTGGTACCACGAATACGGAAATACATATCAGCCGTCACATTTTCTACCGTATATTGCATGGTGTAGTAGCCTTCTTCATCAAGCTCTAGCTCGTCGATAAAGAAGCGATGATGCAAGCGAGTTGTTGGGTTGACCGGCAGTACATACTCAGGGGTACCCGGTTGGGCACGCTCTACCATTTCACCACCGATGAGATCGATATGATCAACGACCGGCGCGTCAATGCCATGCTCATCTGTGTATGGGTTGCCTTCAGATGGCTTGAAGCGCACCGTTAGCGTGACATTCTCACCTGAAGACGTAACAACGTTATCGCCCATCATTTGTCGGTCGCGATCTGATTCACCAAAGTACACCAGGTCTTCAATCAAGTTGCCGTACATCGCCACGGTTTTACCTGAACACACTGCATTCATGATGTTGGATACATTAAACTCTTGATCGTCTTCTAGCCAAACTAGGGTCTTATTGTACTCACCAGGGAAATAAGCATCATGGAAATCAGAGTTCGAGGTGAGGTAAATTTTGTGACCTTCGGCCAATAGAGCATCCCATTCACCGCCTAGTTCGTTAACTGAGTAGTCAACACCACCGTAAACAAAGGCACGAATATTTCCGTTGTAGGTATCATATTCGTATTCTGCACGTAAATCTGTGGCTTGGTTACCTGGCAAGCCCTCATAGGCACACATTAAGCCAGGTGCTGCGTTGAGAATATCGCGATAGTCAGCGATGGTGTAGTTGTCGCCTTTACGATTCGGGTGGTTAAACTGAATGAGACCTTGGCCCGCTGGAATATTCTCATACAGCCACTTAATGGCTTCCAGACCCTCAGTTTCAGGGTCAAATCGACGTCCCTCTTCTAACCAGCGCAGCACTTCTTCTTGTGAGTAGTGATGCTCTGGGTAATCTTGAGCGTAGAACTCAAACTGGCGCATAAACTCAATACTCTTGTCTGAGTTAGGCTCATCGTCGAACATCCACACGTTAGTGTGTTCGAAGTTATCGTTGTTCCATTCGGTGCCAGCAATCAGAACCTTACCTTGTTTTTCATACTCTTCGAAGTATTTAAGCTGATATTTCTTGATCGCGTCAAAAACAGGTAATGGAGTATCGTGCTCTATATTTTCATCGTCACGATGAGTCAGTCTTAGGTGGTCAGCCAAGAACACAAAGTCTAGCCCATAAACATCAAAAGCATGCTCAAGTCCACGCGCGACTGGGGTATGCGCATCTTCTGAGATGGAAGTGTGGGCGTGAAAATCACCAGCAAAATAACGCCCTTTTTTTAAATTAGGGAGTTCAGGCAGTATTGGGTGCTCTGGCAAAATGGGTTGTACCGGGGGCTCGATATCAGTGTCATTATCGTTATCAGAAGCATTACATCCAACTAGCGCAAAACCACATACGACAGCTAAAGCGGATAGTCTTAAATTCATTATAATTACCTAACTTAAATTCATTTGAGTATATATACCCAAGCAACATAAAAGTTAAGCACCAATCATCTAGATACTAGAGAAAATCAATCAAAAAATCATTAGTAAAATAAGGATTAGATGACTCGGGTATAGAGATTGCATTTTTAACAATAAATATGTCAATTAGCCTATTTTAAAGTTACAGTTATATGAAGATAATATTAACCGAACTAAGTAGAACCCTGCCACCCCTTGCCAGATAGGGCGTTAGTCATGGATCACCTCCTTCTATGTAAATATAATCAATGACACTTAAACTGTTATCTTATAACATCAAACTACAATTTAAGCGTTATAATGTAACACTTGCATTGCGCAAAACTTACCCTCTCAAGCTAGAGATTGAGTTTATTCCCTTGTTATTTGTATTTGCAACAAGGAGCATTATCTCTATTGTAAATTTGATCACACATATATTAAAAGCATCAAACCTCAAAAAGGATAATTTACTATAACACTAATTAACCCGTCATTCCGCACCTAATTTTAGAATTAAAATAGTGTGATCCAGTGAACATTTAGCAGTGAAAAGGATGATAACATCTTGACCGCGATCTGCAGGTTTGATCTATTACTGTTATTTGACGGTTTTAAACTATGCCTACTCAGCAACCTGTTATTAAGCGTTTGGATCACCTCGGGCTCATTGCTGCATTTTGTCACGAGATTGGCCTATCAAAAATGATAGATTCAGTCATTCCCAAGTACTCTAATCACAACGTTTCCCATGGTGATGCAGTCTTAGCCATGATTCTCAATGGGTTAGGCTTTCACAGTAGAACATTGCATATGTTCTCTGACTTCTTTGAAACCAAACCCATCTCTAAGTTGCTTGCTAAGGATATTGAAGCGCACCATCTCACCGATGATGTACTCGGCCGAACCTTGGATGCGCTGTATGAGGCCGATGTCTCAGCGCTTTATCAGGTCATCGCCGAACGTGTGGTCGATAAACTTGGCCTCGCTAGCGACTCTGTACACCTTGATATCACGAGCTTTCACGTTGATGGTGAGTATGCGCACGAGGAAGATACCAAGGCAATCAAGTTAGTGAAGGGCTATAGCCGAGATCATCGTCCTGAGCTCAATCAGGTGGTTCTTGAGCTCATTTGTGAAAACCAAGCTGGCCTTCCTGTTTATATGCAGGCGCTTAGTGGCAACACCAATGATGCCAAGGCATTCGCTGAAGTCACTAGTAATCATATCCATTGCTTAAAAGCGGCACAGAATAGTCGATACTTTATCGCTGATGCAGCCCTATACACTGAAGAAAGTATCTGCTCACTTGATGAGCAAAAACAAAAGTTCATTACCCGTGTTCCAATGACTATCAAGCAAGCAAAACAAGCACTACTTAGCCTAGAGCCAGAGCAGTTAAGTAAGATTGTAGATGGCTATTCAGGATGTTGGGTAGACTCAAACTATGGCAAGGTTGCTCAGCGGTGGTTGTTGGTTCACAGTGAGCAAGCAACTAAACGAGAAGAAATTACCTTCTACAAGAACTTAGAGAAAAACATCGCCAAAGAAATCAGAGCGTTGAACAAGCTCAGTAAAAAGCCATTTGCATGCGATACTGATGCTGAGCATGCGCTTAAGGAGTTCAAGGCGCAGTGCCTGTTACTAGGCTTTGAACACTCCGCTATCGTCAAAGCTGCTATTTATGCCAATCCAGGTCGTCCGAAGAAAGGCGATGAACCCTCAGGATATCAGTATTTTATAGAGGCCGTGCCGTACACCGACCTAGAAAAAGTGAAGCTAGCAAAGCTCAAAGTAGGCATGTTCATTCTAGCCACTAATGACATCGGCAACGAAAGTCTGACAATGGCAGCACTTCTAGATCACTACAAGTCTCAACAAAAGGTTGAGCGTGGCTTCCGTTTTCTAAAAAGTCCCGAGTTTTTGACCTCTTCAATATTTTTGAAAAAGCCCCAACGCATTGAAGCGTTACTCATGATAATGACATTGAGTCTGCTAGTTTATGCCAGCTTAGAGCACAAGATCAGAGAGCAACTGGGACAAACCGAGGAGTTTTTCCCGAGTATGGTTAAGAACAAGCAAACATCGAAACCGACTGCACGCTGGGTCTTCTTGAAGTTCGAGGGAATAGATACCTTAGATATTAACGACCAACGATTCATTACAGGGCTTCAAGAGCACCAAACTCGGCTGCTTAGTTTACTGGGTAAGTTCTATGAAGCGGTTTATTCCTGAATAAGGTGCGGAATCTCGGATTAATAGCTGCTATAGAGAATAATCATCGCTACGCAATTGCTAGGGTTTCTTAGCCGCGAGGGAACCAGATGCCCATGTCTTGCTCTTCGCGGTTAGCCCATGCAAAGTAAGGGATCAGGCGAACAGATACTTGCTCGTTCAGATCCGGTTGAACTTTAAAGTACAAAGTGTCTTGCACTGGGCGCACATCCATGTTTGTGGTTAAGCCAACCATGTCATAAGGCAAATCAGTGATGGTTTGCTCTTCAAACGTTGCATCAATCGGCAGAACCAAATCATCGATAGTGTATTTTTCGCTGCCAATGTCTGAGCCTTCCAGGCAGTAGACAACTGGACCACGCTTCACAGCGACCATACCATTGCTCTGCTCAAGCATTGGGTTTGCACCGTATAGCTCGACCTTCATTGGTAACACAATCGCCAGTTCATCACCCTCTTTGACCGTTTGAGTCTGCATACCTGATGATACAGCAACGCCATTGACACTGGCTTGGTCGCACCAGGCTGGAATACGGTACGTCAGCTCAAAGCCATCGACTGGGGCTTTAGGAACCTTGATGGTCACCGTTTCTGTCCATGGGTAATTGGTTTCCATGACCACTTTAACCTGGTCGCCATTGGCTAGCTCAGTCTCAATCTCACTGCCAGCAAACAGATTAATAACCACACCCTGATCGCTCTTCGAGTAGATAAACTTCGGCATGCCCGTAAAGGTACGCAGAAGCTGCGGTGGACAACACCAGCAATCGAAGGTAAAGAAGCGCTCATTTGGCACATGAGAGTACTGCTCAAACGTCGGCTCAATGTGCTTGTCACGACGATGCGCTGCTGGGTTTGAGTAGAAGTAACGCTTCATATCCAAGCTTGAGCCTGAGATACCTGAGTTAAACATAATCGTTTCTAACCAATCACCAAACTCAGCTTCACCAGTAACGTTAAGCATACGTTTTGCCCACATCGCGCCCGCGATATTGGCGCAGGTTTCGTTGTATGCTACGCGCTGAGGCAAATTATACTCAGAAGCAAATGCCTCAAACACGCGGTCACCACGGTCAGAGATACCGACATATTGGGGGCCCAGTGCACCTGTGATGTAAATACGGCGTTTGATTAGGTCATTCCAAATACGCGTTACCGCATTAAGTAGCGCTGGCTCGCCAGTGTGGCTGTATACATCGGTCGCACCCGCATAAAGGTAGGCGCCTGTTACTGCGTGGCCAACAGGTTGAGTCTCTTCTCTTAGTGGTGTGCGGTTTTGTGAACAGTCTTTGCCAGAGTGTGTCACACTTTTCGCTTCCAGCTTGCGTCCACGCATTGAAACAAAAATATCGGCAAGCTCAAGGTAACGCTTATCGTCTGTCATGCGATAGAGATCAACTAGGCCCATGATTTGACTTGGATTAAAGCCAAAGTTTGCCAGGTCGTAAGGCTCAGGTGAGAACAGATCCCACAGATAGTCAGCATTCTTGATCGCAACTTTGAGTAGACGATCATCACCAGTCGCTTCGAAGTGAACACAACCTAATGTGTGCAGGTGACCCATGTTGTAAAGCTCATGGACCTCGATATCCACCCAGCGCTCAACATCGGTTAATAATGTCTGAGTACCGACGTAACCGTCTTCTTCTTGGCTTGCCTCAATCCAAGGGATATATTTATTAATAACCTCAAGAATACGCTCATCTTTTGTTGTCGCATATTGGTTACAACAGCCTTCTAGGAACTTATAGCAGTCACCGTCTGACCAGTAATTCTCGTAAAACTCACCTTCGACTTCACCAGCAGCGATACCAAAGTTTAATAGACGAGCTGCGTTGGTTTCATTCAACAGTGCCGCTTCTAAGTTGAAGATAATATCCATGTAGTTTTCGACACGATTGGCCCAAAAACCGCTAGTTAGCCTAGCTTCACCTGTTTTTATGTTAGAAAACATATTTAGTCCTTCAAACGATTATTATTTTGAACGAATTAAAACTCTATCACTAAGTTTTTCTATTCCCGTTTATTCCCAAGTGATCACGCTTGACTGCAAACCACGGGCGGCCAGCCAAACAAATATCGCTAAGACTGTATATTTAGTCCACTTGGTTATTTATTTAAATTTCCCGACAGTCATTTAAATAGTAACTCATATGCCAACTCTGCGGCTCACTTTTAGTAACATAAGACACCGAACCATTGTTCTGAGCATCTTCTGCACTATCATAGATACCAGAACAAGGCTCAAGCGCAAAGTTATGGGTATTATTAACTACTCCTTGGTTTTTCCAAACACCTAAATAAGGAGCAGTATGGCTATCAACTGCCATTAACACTTGATAGTATTTATTCCTAAAACCGAATACATCATTGGCCTTAAGTTTTTGTGTAAAGTAAAACTTGTCACATGTCCCTTCATCTTGCCTCAAGAACTTTGAGCAATCCCATACACCAACTTTTGAGTCATGCGTAATTGGGTAGTTATACATAACGTCTTTTCGGTTGAGTCGCCCGACACTGCACACACTTTTTACTTCGTTGAATCGCTGTGGGGCGATGATTTCAGTATCGTGGTCATAGCGAAATAGCGCATGTGGCGTCCATAAAAAGGGAAGTTTTTCAATATCCTCAATCAACTCAACTCGGTAGGATAGACGTAGCTCCCGACCAATTAGTGCTGCCTTTTTAGTCAGTCGATAACCGAGCGAAGGACTGGTGACAGAGAATTCAATCTCTCTATCCTCATTGATGCGATAGTCCCAAGACAACGCCCAAACCTCACCATGACAAGGAACGTGAACGCGAAGCTTTTCTCCAGCCTTCTCGACCTCAACCTCACAGGCATCAATGGATGGGAAACACTCATCGAACCCGCTAGTGTCATAATTCCCAAACGGAGTAGCATAAACAGGTAATTCCAATTGTAATTGAGGTGTTTGATAAAGTAGTTCGCAGTCAGACAGTGACTTTAGCTCCAATGAAGCCAACTTGGCCCCATATATAGGCAACCATTCTGCCCTAATAAATTCATTCTCTAAAATAATGGAAGGTATTCCCTTAAACTCACCATGGGAAACACTTACAACTAACTCATCTTTTATTGCTACACTATCAGCCATGAACTTACCTATATGTTACCGCTTTAAACCATATCCTAAAGTACTTGAAACAATAACCCAATCGATACAACCAAACTTAAAAGTTACAATTGAAATTATTCATATCTATTGTCTTGTCAGCGCATATCAAAGTGAAGCCCTGCGCTTTAAGATAACCTCGAATTCGAAATTATTTTTACCATTAATACGGTTAACTTCCGTGAAGTATGTCACACCCAAAAACTATCCCAAAAACTATCCCGCATATTGGAACTCTATTCTCAATTACCACATGGTCATAACCAATGAGTTTAGAATTTGGCGCGCCAAAAGACAGCATTTGCTTTTCCACACAGTACAAAGTGTCGAAACCCAACTCTGTTTCAACCAAGACAACTACCTTACCCACACAGTTGCACCTTGCTGATAATCAAGCTCACCTATTTGCGAGAATGCGAGGACGAAACTAGTGATTGTGATTTAGACTAGTGAGCCTTGCAGCAGATCATGAGGGTAAAATGGCGTTTTTACCCTCACTCTCTCTACAGTTATACCGACAAGTAGAATCCGTCTCAACAACATTATTAAATAATCACTATTTGCGTTTATTTTTCGACACGAATTTCTTCTTTTATACTCCAAAATCAAATTTCAGTTAACCGACGAAGAAAAATAGTCACACGTAAGCGATTGAACCTCAAAGGTTGCAAAATCAATATCTTCACTCCAATAGTCCGCTGGCCACCCCCCTTTTTGTTTGAGATGTTTTAGAAATAGTTTTGGCTCGGGAATTTGTCGCCAAACTTGTGGGAGAAATAGTGCCTTTCTCGCACCTTCACTAAGCGTTAAGCCACTTCGATGTGTCGCTAAGTAGTTAAGTAGCTCTGCCTCATTGGCAACATTAAGCGACTCAGGCTCACTCAACACCGAAACCTCGAGCTCAAGACCTTTCAATTGGTGTTTTTGAAGCGGAGTAAAGCGTCTGTCTTGACAGCACGCCGCCCATGCCTTGCGTTGTACTTCCATGATCAACGGGACTTGGGCTTGCGTTGTACCAATGCACCCTTGTAGATCCCCATCAACATGCAAAGAGACAAAGCATGCACCTTTGCGCAGCAGACTCGTAGGATAATCACTTGCTTTTAACTTACTCAACGTCGAACCTTTGATATAGCAATCAATAGTTTGACGAATAACATCTAGCAGCACGCTCAATTCTTGCTTGGTGTAACGTCTATTGACAGATTGCATAACTGGCATAACCCACCACCCTATTTTTATCGCCAAATTTAGTGTCACCCGAATTAGTCCGCATCAGTGGCTCTAGCTTATATCTGTTCTGTGTTATCAGATGCAAAGCTGCATTTAGCGCCATTGATCCGCAGGCTTCATGAGGGGTGATTTTCGATTGGAGTGACTCAATTTTTCCACAAGTGCTGGCATCCAATGCCTGGCACTGCTCATAACTATGGAAATGACTCAAATCTGTACTAATCACAAGCAGTGTCTGTGTATCCCAAATTGGAGCGATAAGGTCGGCGACCGTTTGATAATCGGTTATACAGGTCACCATTGGTACCAAACGGAACTCATTAAGGCACTCTTGGAGGAAAGGAAGCTGCACCTCTAAGCTGTGCTCTTGTGCGTGCGCATCATTCGAACGGATAACTTTTGGAGATTGGGCCAAATGAGCAAGCGCATTGCTGTCTAGGTCAACTAAGCCCAGTGGTGTAGCGAACTGCATGCAAGTTGGGATTGCAACGCCATCAAATCGTACCCTATGACTAGGACCAACTAAGATGACTCTTTTGATACTCTCTGCTAACGGTTTAAGTAGTCGATATGCGACTCCAGCTACTCGACCTGAGTAAACATAACCAGCGTGAGGCACGATCAATCCCCGAACCCCTTCAATTCTGCTGCTTAAAGGCTCTGAGCTTTGATATTGGCTATCACTCAGCAGTGCACGTATATGCTCGTTCAGCGTATCTTGCTCATCAGAATAGAAACGACCAGCGACCGCTGTAGCTCGAATACGCATTTCTCCCCCTTTGCCATGCTGACTGTATATACTCAAAGTATAGAGTCACTAAACACTCGAGGTGTGAGATGACAGAGATTATCGCCAATCACCCGACGCAATACTGGCAGACATTGGCTGACGGTAGAGTGCAGTGCGCCGTTTGCCCAAGGCTATGCAGTCTTAGAGAGGGCAAGCGCGGAGCGTGCTTTGTTCGTCAGGCAGTGGAAGGTGAGATTGTTCTCACTACCTATGGCCGCTCGAGTGGCTTTTGTATCGACCCCATCGAAAAAAAACCGCTCAACCACTTTTATCCCGGTAGCTCCGTGCTTTCCTTTGGCACCGCTGGCTGCAATCTTGGCTGTAAATTTTGCCAAAACTGGAACATCAGCAAATCTCGCCAGCAAGATACCTTAGCAAGTCAAGCCCTTCCGCAGCAAATTGCTCAAGCTGCACGTAAATACGGCAGCGACAGTATTGCTTTTACCTACAATGACCCAGTCATTTTTCTTGAATACGCTATCGATACCGCTCATGCCTGTCGTGAGCTTGGCGTTCATAGCGTCGCTGTCTCAGCAGGGTATATGTGCGAAAAACCTAGGGAAGCCTTCTATTCAGTGATGGATGCGGCAAACATTGACCTCAAGGCGTTCACTGACCGGTTTTACCGCCAACTATGCGCAGCGCAGCTCGCTCCGGTGTTGGAGACGCTCAAATACCTTAAGCATGAAACCGATGTATGGTTCGAGATTACCACCCTGCTGATACCCGGTGAAAACGATAGTCCGAGCGAGATCGATCAGATGACTGGCTGGATCATGGATAACCTCGGCCCCGAGGTCCCCCTGCACTTTAGTGCCTTTCATCCCGACTTTAAGATGCTCGATAAGCCGCGCACGCCTGGGGATACTTTAGTTCGAGCGCGGCAGATCGCGCTCGATAATGGGCTTCACTATGTCTATGTGGGCAATGTACACAATCAAGCCTGCAGCAGTACTTACTGTCCAAACTGCGGCAATATCGTTCTTGAGCGTGACTGGCATCAATTAGGCGCACAGAGCATCACCCACCAAGGTGCTTGTCATCATTGCGGACATCGAATTGCCGGACGATTTACGCCAAAAGATCGCTCTTTTGGGCGCAGGCGAATACCGGTCCGAATGACACCTCATGCCTAACTGCGATCCTGACTCGACCTAATCACATCAAACCTCATGGAGTTGACTATGCAACGCATCAGCCCCCTAATCATCTTAGCTAGCCTCGCCGTTAGTGCGTGCAGTGACAACATGGTTAAAGACACGACACCGGTTGTTAATGCAGATAACAACGACAGTTGGCCGGCTCACAGTGCTCGCGACTCATTAGATTGGGATGGCACGTATGTTGGAAAGTTGCCGTGTGCCGATTGTCCAGGCATTGATATCTCTTTGACCTTGAGTCTCGATGGCAGTTATCGCCTGGTCAAGCACTATCAAGGCTATGGCGAGAATAGCTTTATCACCGAGGGAGAGTTTAGCTGGAACGAGGCAGGCTCTATCATCACACTCGATCACTCAAGTCCAGCAAACAGCTATTTTGTCGCAGAGGGGCGCCTGATCAAGCTTGATGCGGATGGAAACAAGATCACTGGTGAGCTTGCAGAGTGGTACCAAATTACTAAGCAATAGTCTTTTGGCATTAGTGCTTTGGCCAATAGGTGAAAAACAAAAAAGCCGCTGAAAATCAGCGACTTTTCTATATATCACAAAGACGTATCTTTGATAACAGCTAGCAATTAAGAGTTAGCTAGTTCTTTCTGTGGAGCGCGTGATGCGTTAACTAGTAGGATACCTACTGTTAGTACCATCGAACCACATAGCAAGAATAGTAGGCGACCAGTTGGGTCATTTGGAATCAGTGCCATTGCAAGGATACCGAAGCCTGCTACTGAGATTAGCTTACCAAGCATACCACGTTGTTTGGTATCTAGGTTTTGCTGCTCTTCTGAGTCTGCAACTACAGGCGTGTTCCAGTTCTCGAATAGTTTCTCAACTTCTGCTTCACGCTCAGGTGTACGACCTTTGTAAACTAGAGTCGTTGCTAGGAAGAAGCCACCAGTGAACACTACGTGCGCCATTAGGCTCAGTGTTACTTTCAAGTCAGACCACTCACGACCAGTTAGCGCTTGTTCCATGTTGAAGAAGTTCTCGATGTCTTCTGCTTGAAGCGCGATACCGAATACGTAAGAAACAATACCACCAACAACTAGAGTCATCCAACCTGCCCAGTCTGGAGTCTTGCGAACCCACATACCTAGTAGTACTGGGATTAGCATTGGGAAGCCGATTAGGGCACCAACGTTCAGTACGATGTCAAATAGGCTTAGGTGACGTAGTGAGTTGATGAATAGACCGATACCGATAATGATGAAGCCCATCATTACTGTTGTTAGCTTACTTACAATTACTAGCTCTTTTTGTGTCGCTTGTGGACGCACAATCGGGCTGTAGAAGTTCATCACGAAGATACCAGCGTTACGGTTCAGACCAGAATCCATTGAAGACATCGTCGCCGCGAACATTGCTGACATTAGTAGACCAACCATACCTGCAGGCATTACGTTCTGTACGAATGCTAGGTAAGCCGCGTCGCCACCAACAGAGCCGTATTGCTCAGCAAAGTCAGGCATAAATGCTGCTACGTACCATGAAGGCATGAACCAGATTAGTGGACCAATGATCATAAGTACACAAGCAAGACCTGCCGCTTTACGCGCATTGTCACTGTCTTTAGCACATAGGTAACGGTAAGCGTTGATGCTGTTGTTCATAACACCGAACTGCTTAACGAAGATGAACACAACCCAAAGAACGAAGATGCTCATGTAGTTTAGGTTGTTACCAACGAAGAAGTCGCCTTCAAAGTTAGAAACGATGTTACCTAGACCGCCACCGTGGAAGTAAGCGGCTACCGCACAGGTAATTGTTACTGCCATGATAACCAACATCTGCATAAAGTCAGATGCAACAACCGCCCAAGAACCACCTGTTACTGCCATTAGCATTAGTACCAGACCGGTCACAACGATGGTTGCTTCCATTGGGATGTTGAATACTGCTGCTACGAAGATAGCGAGACCATTCAGCCAAATACCCGCTGAGATCAAGCTGTCTGGCATGCCAGCCCAAGTGAAGAACTGCTCTGATGTCTTGCCGAAACGCTGACGAATGGCTTCGATAGCGGTTACAACGCGAAGTTGACGGAACTTCGGTGCAAAGTAGATGTAGTTCATGAAATAGCCAAACGCGTTGGCTAGGAATAGGATTACAACAACGAAACCGTCGCTGAACGCGCGTCCTGCGGCACCTGTAAACGTCCATGCTGAAAATTGGGTCATAAATGCGGTTGCACCAACCATCCACCAAAGCATTTTACCGCCCCCACGGAAATAGTCGCTGGTAGAAGTTGTGAACTTACGGAACATCCATCCTATGGCTACTAGGAAGAAGAAGTAGGCAAGAACCACTAGAGTATCAATAGTCATTTTTTCAGCCTTTATTAAGGTTATCATTTACTGGGCGGTAGATTACCATTTCTCTATCCCATTTGTACTACAATAAGCTTTTTATGTGATCTAGAACATGTGTTTTTACGAAGCGCAAAATATACAATTCCTTACCATATATGAATCAGTCGCTTGCAAGCTTTAAAAGAAGACCCTAACTGCACACTTTTGCTGCGCATATTGTATGATTAATATTTTTATCAGCGACAGCTGCCCCACGCCCTACCTTGTTTCATACTTAGTTTAGTATAGTGGGGCGTGGGAGAATCGAGAGGCGGAAGAGCAGATGCGAGAAGCGAGATTCGATAGGCGAGAAGAGCAGCACCCGCGGTGAAATTCACATGCAAAAAAAGGGTTTATAGAGGGGTTAACGTAAACCACAAAAACCCAAGAAAGTCCGAAAAGTTCTCACGATCGCCCCCTTGTCTCTCGCAGCGAAGCGATCTCGCCTCTCGACTCGTCCCAAAGGGAAAAGAAAGACTAACGTAAGCCACAAAAGCCAAGAAATACCGAGAAGGTCCCACGATCGCCCCCTTGCCTCTCGCAGCGAAGCGGTCCCGCCTCTCGACTCTTCCCCAAAAGGAAAAAAAAAGCGAGCCATTGTAGGCTCGCTTTTTTATTTCCCGACGGGAAGATTTTAGTTTACGTGTGCAACTGCATCACGTACTAGAGCACCTAGCTCGTCCCACTTACCTTCGTCCATTAGCTTGGTTGGTACCATCCAAGTACCGCCACATGCTAGAACCGATGGGATTGATAGGTAGTCATCAACGTTCTTAAGGCTTACGCCACCAGTAGGCATAAAGTTTACTGGGTAAACCGCTGTTAGTGCTTTCAGCATAGGTACGCCGCCTGATGGCTCTGCTGGGAAGAACTTAAGCGTACGAAGGCCCATTTCCATCGCTTGCTCAACTAGGCTTGGATTGTTAACACCAGGTACGATTGCAACGCCTTTGTCTAGACAGTATTGAACAGTACGTGGGTTGAAGCCTGGGCTTACGATGAAGTCAACGCCAGCGTCGATAGACGCGTCAACTTGCTCGTTAGTCAGAACCGTACCAGAGCCGATTAGCATCTCTGGGAATTCTTCACGCATTACGCGGATTGCTTCGATAGCACACTCAGTACGTAGAGTGATTTCAGCACATGGCATGCCGTTTTCAACTAGTGCGCGACCTAGTGGAATTGCGTGCTCAACCTTGTTGATTGCAATTACAGGGATAACTTTCAGGCTAGCTAGCTTGTCATTTAGTGTAGTCATTGAAACTGTCTCTCAATAGAAATTTGTGTGCTTACAGCGCAGGCATAACATCTTTAGGGATGATCGCGCCTTTGTATTGGATTACGGTACCCGCAACACAGTGACCTGTGAATGCCGCTTCTTGAGCAGTGCCGCCAGTAAAGCGCTTAGCTAGGAAGCCCGCACTGAATGAATCGCCGGCCGCTGTAGTATCAACTACGTTGTCGATCTTGTTCGCTGCAACGTAGTTCTGCTCGTCGCCTTCAACCACTAGACACGCATCGCCACCACGCTTGATGATGATCTCGCTAACACCCAGAGCAGAAGTACGCTCGATACATTGCCCAACCTCAACGTCACCGAATAGCAGTTGGTCGTCATCGAAAGTCAGTAGAGCGATATCAGTAAACTTAAGTACTTTTAGGTACCAAGACTGAGCTTCTTGTGCGCTTTGCCAAAGTTTTGGACGGTAGTTGTTATCAAAGATAACTTTGCCACCTTTCGCCTTAAATGCTTCAAGGAAAGTCAGTAGTTTCTCACGGCCTGCTTCGGTTAGGATAGCCAGCGTGATGCCGCTCATGTATAGCGCATCGTTGTCGAATAGCTTTTCGATCAGTGCGTCTGATTCTGGCTGGTCGAAAATGTACTTCGCTGCAGAAGCGCTACGCCAGTAGTGGAAGTAACGCTCGCCAGTATCATCCGTTTCGATATAGTAGATGCCAGGCGTTTTGTCTTGGATGTTCAGCACAAGGTCAGTGTTGATGCCTTCGCTCTTCCACATGTCTAGCATTTCTACACTGAAGGGGTCGATGCCCAGTGCTGATACGTAACTAACGTTTACGTCGTGACCTTCAGTCAAACGAGATAGGTACAGCGCTGTGTTTAGCGTATCACCACCGAAAGCTTGCTTTAGCTCACCTTCTTTCTTTTGCAGTTCGACCATACACTCGCCGATAACTGCAATATTGAATTTGTTCATTTGCTTACCTTAAACTAGGACGCTCGGGCTTATTTTAGGAAATCTTCACGCGCTGGGTTGAAGATATCTAGTAGAATGCTGTCTTGCTCTAGAGCAACTGCACCGTGCATCGCAAGTTTACGTGCGAAGTAAGCATCGCCCTCTTTAAGCACTTTCTTCTCACCGTCGATCTCAGCTTCGAAGCTACCGCGAACGACGTAACCGATTTGATCGTGGATCTCGTGAGTGTGAGGATGACCAATTGCACCTTTATCGAAGTTTAGGTGTACAGCCATTAGATCGTCAGTGTAAGCAACGATCTTACGCTTGATACCATCGCCTAGGTCTTCCCATGCGTGATCTTCGTTTACAAAAAATGCGTTCATTGTGAATCTCCAATAAGGTTCAATGTAGTTTATTGACTGACGCGATGATAACGCACCTCCCCTAATTGTCATACAATATATCGATAATAATGTGACATACATCAAGTATAGACGCTTGAATCACTCTGTCACAAACCAGTTTAAGCTTGGTCCTAATTCACAAGTCCGGGACTGACGACTTTTATTTATCAACAACTTAAATTTAAGCGCGTGATTTTGATCATTATTTTGTCGAGTTGCACTACCACAATAAACCTTATTGTATTACTTTATATAGGTTTTACGATTATTCCGTACTGATTTAGGGTGTTTGAGTATATGACTACACAGCCAATTCTTCTATCACAAGAAGAGATTGAACTGCTTCGCAAGGAAGTGGGCAAACCAAGCCTGATGGGTCGCACCATCGAAACTCACCGCAAAGACTTGGAAGCCTTTATGTGCCTTCCTCTTGATGTTCCAGGTCACGGTGAAGCGGGCGGCTACGAGCATAACCGTCACAAGCAAAACTACACCTACATGAGCCTAGCGGGTCGCCTATTTCTGATCACTCAGGAAGATAAGTACGCAAAATTCGTCCGTGATCTTCTGGCCATCTACGCGGAAAAATACCTGACTTTCGATTTCCACGTACAAAAGAACACCAACCCAACCGGTCGTCTTTTCCACCAAATTCTTAACGAGCACTGCTGGCTGATGTTTACCAGCCTAGCGTACTCTTGTGTAGCTTCAACCATGAGTGAGCAAGAGCGCCAAGCCGTTATCGACGGTGTCTTCGAGCCAATGCTGGACATGTTTACCGTTAAGTACGGTCACGACTTTGACCGTATCCACAACCACGGCATCTGGGCTGTAGCAGCTGTGGGTATCTGTGGTCTTGTGGTTGGCAAACCTGAATACCTAGAGATGTCAGTCTACGGTCAAGACCGTAACGGCACTGGCGGCTTCCTAGAGCAGATCTCGCGCCTCTTTGCGCCTTCTGGCTACTACATGGAAGGTCCTTACTACCACCGCTATGCAATTCGTCCTCTGTGCGTCTTGGCTGAAGTGATTCACCGCCATATGCCAGAAATTGACATCTACAACTATAAAGACAAAGTCATTGGTAACACCGTACAGGCACTGCTGGCGACAGCATATCCGAACGGCGCTTTCCCAGCACTCAACGATGCATCACGCAGCATGGGCATCACTGATATGGGTGTTCAGGTCGCTGTCAGCATCTACGCTAAGCACTATGGTCTGGATGACAACATCCTTGGCATGGCAAAGATTCAAAACAGCGTGTGGATGCATGCCTGTGGCCTTGAAGTCTCGCAAGCGTACGAAGCCGCGACTGCAGAGCGTGAGATTGGCCTGCCATACTGGCCAAGTGTAGAGCTTAACGAAGGTCCAAACGGCGATCGCGGCGCACAAGGCTTTGTGCGTATGCAAGACAGCACTGGCGATGTATCACAGCTAGTGATGAACTATGGTCAGCACGGCATGGGTCATGGCAACTTCGATACGCTGGGCATTTCATTCTTCAACCATGGCCAAGAGGTTCTGCGTGAGTACGGCTTCTGTCGCTGGGTCAACGTAGAGCCTAAATTTGGTGGCCGTTACCTTGATGAAAACAAATCCTACGCACGTCAAACTATCGCCCACAACCTAATCACGATTGATCAGCAGTGTCAGAATCAATTTGACGTTGAGCGTGCAGATGGCGTTCACGGTCTACCCCACTTCTTTAAGGTAGATAACGAGCAAATCAAAGGCATGAGTGCGTTTGCCAACGACCATTACGATGGTTTTAACATGCAGCGCAGCGTGTTTATGCTCAGCCTTGACGAGCTTGAAGCACCACTGCTACTCGACCTGTTCCGACTTGAAGGCGAGGGTGAGCATCAATTTGATTACTCACATCAATACGCAGGTCAAGTGATCCGCACCAACTTTGATTACCAAGCCTTTGGCGAGCTCACCACTCTAGGTGATGATGCGGGTTACCAACACCTATGGAAGGTGGCTGCGGGTGAACAACACCAAACAGCGTTGGTAAGTTGGCTGCAAAGCAATAGCTACTACACTTGGTTAGGGACAAGCTCGAACGACAACGGTGAAGTCGTGTTTACGCGCACAGGCGCCAATGACCCTTCATTCAACCTTCGTAGCGAATCAGGCTTTATCCTGCGCAGCAAGGGCACATCGCCACTGTTTGCGTCGGTACTAGAGACGCACGGCTACTTTAACGAAGAGTTCGAGCAATCTGTCAACGCACGTGGCCAAGTGAAGAACATTACCATTATCGGACACAACGACGTGGCAACCGTCGTTGAGATTGAGACGGCGAAATCACACTGCGTGGTGATGATCAGCAACCAGCTAGACGCCGCCGAAACAACACAGCACACAGTAGAATTTAACTCTAAGACATACAGCTGGACGGGTTACTACGCTCTTGAAGTAACTCAGATCGAGCAGGAGAAATAACAAAATGAGCTATCAACCACTCTTACTTAACTTCGAAGAAGCAGCAGAACTTCGCAAAGCGCTAGGCACGGATAGCCTGCTTGGTAAAGCACTTGCACGCGATATTAAACAAGCTGATGCTTACATGGCCGAGGTTGGCATCGAAGTACCGGGTCACGGTGAGGGCGGCGGTTACGAGCACAACCGTCACAAGCAAAACTACATCCACATGGATATTGCTGGTCGCCTATTCCTGATCACGGAAGAAGAGAAGTACCGTGACTACATCGTTGAAATGCTAACGGCATACGCTAAAGTGTACCCAACGCTAGAAAGCAACGTAAGTAAAGACACTAACCCACCGGGTAAGATCTTCCACCAAACTCTAAACGAGAACATGTGGATGCTTTACGCTTCTTGTGCGTACTCTTGTGTCTTCCACACGCTGTCTGATGATCAGAAAACCCTGATCGAAAACGATCTATTCAAACAGATGATCGATCTATTCGTTGTGACTTACGGCCATGACTTCGATATCGTTCATAACCACGGCCTATGGGCAGTGGCAGCGGTTGGTATCTGTGGCTACGCGATCAACGATCAAGAGTCGGTAGACAAGGCACTTTACGGTCTAAAACTCGACAAAGTTAGCGGCGGCTTCCTAGCTCAGCTAGACCAACTGTTCTCGCCAGATGGCTACTACATGGAAGGTCCTTACTACCACCGCTTCTCGCTACGTCCAATCTACCTATTCGCTGAAGCAATTGAGCGTCGTCAGCCAGAGATCGGCATCTACGAATTCAACGACTCTGTGATCAAGACAACCTCTTACGCGGTATTTAAGACAGCATTCCCAGACGGCTCACTACCAGCATGTAACGACTCATCGAAGACTATCTCGATCAATGATGAAGGCGTAGTCATGGCAACATCAGTATGTTTCCACCGTTACGAGCAAGCAGAGACTCTGCTAGCAATGGCAAACCACCAGCAAAACGTTTGGGTTCACTCTTCTGGCCTGACTCTATCTAACGCGGTAGAAGCAGCCGATGAAATCAAGCCATTCAACTGGGGCAGCCTGTACATCACTGACGGTCCTCAAGGCGAGAAAGGCGGCCTAGGCATCCTTCGTCACCGCGACGAGCAAGATGACGACACGATGGCACTGATCTGGTTCGGCCAACACGGCTCAGACCACCAGTACCACTCTGCACTAGACCACGGTCACTACGACGGTCTACACCTAAGTGTATTCAACCGCGGTCACGAAGTTCTACACGACTACGGCTACGGTCGCTGGGTAAACGTTGAGCCTAAGTTCGGCGGTCGTTACATCCCAGAGAACAAGTCTTACTGTAAACAAACTGTGGCGCACAACACTGTGACAGTAAACCAGAAGACGCAAAACAACTTCAACACAGCACTGGCTGAGTCTAAGTTTGGTGAGAAGCACTTCTTCAATGTAGACAACGCGAAACTACAAGGTATGAGTGGTCGTATCGCAGGTTACTACGAAGGTGTTGACATGCAGCGCAGCATCCTACTTGCTGAGCTGCCAGAGTTCGAAAAGCCGCTAGTGATCGACGTATACCGCATCGAGTCTGAGCAAGAGAACCAGTACGACCTACCGGTACACTACTCAGGTCAGATCATCCGCACTGACTTTGACTACAACACTGAGTCTACTCTCAAGCCTGTTGGCGATTCAGACGGCTACCAGCACCTATGGAACCTAGGTTCAGGTAAAGTGGAAGGCAGCTCGCTAGTAAGCTGGCTAGTCAACAACAGCTACTACTCACTAGTAACTAGCGCAACGGCTGCTGACAGCGAAGTGATCTTTGCTCGCCTAGGCGCGAACGATCCTGACTTCAACCTACGTAGCGAGCCTGCGATGATCATGCGCCAGTCTGGCAAAGATCATGTCTTCGCTTCTGTGCTTGAGACGCACGGCTACTTCAACGAAGAGTTCGAGCAATCTGTTAATGCACGTGGTCTGGTTGAGTCTGTTGAGGTTCTAGGCAACAACGAGACAGCAACAGTCGTTCGTATCTCAACTACCACAGGCAACACTTACGACTTTGCAATTTGTAACCTAAGCGAAGACAAACAAGCGGGTACTCACACTGTAGAATTCGCTGGCGAAACCTTCACTTGGGAAGGTGCTTTCGCAGCGCTTTAATCCGCTTTTAGCGAACACTGCTTAAATTTCAAAGCCGGACACTGATCAATCAGTGTCCGGCTTTCTCTATTTAGGGGCGAGGTGTGGGTATCACTTTGCTACTCGAAGGGCCTCACCCGTACTCGAACCCCGCCCCTGTTTTTTTGAGCATACTCGCAGCTGCTTGTATACACTTGATCTTGGTTTGTGTTGAAAGATCGGGGGCTGATTTGCAGCGACTTAAGTCTTGGGTATGTCAGGTAATGCTCTGTATTGGGGCGTATATATGTGTGTTCACCCCCGCTCATGCCACGCTTCCGGATATCGAAACGCTTGAGGCTGAGGTCAATCAATTACGTAATCAGTCACCGGTTGATGAGGTGATGGTTAGCCAGTACGAGACTTTACTCTCACAGCTGCAAGTGCTGGAAACCGAGCGGAGTGAGAAAGAAGAATATCATCGTATCATCAGTCAGTTTCCTGAGATAAAAGAAAAGCTTGAGCAGACTATTGCCGAAGTACCGACTCTCGATATCTTCAAAGTCTCGCCCAATGATGATACTGAAGACCTCTCACTAAGCATCTCTTCACTCCAGGCTGCACTCAACCAATGGCGCAGTACCTTCCAAACTAATGCAGAGCAATCGACCAAACTCAGTAGCGATCGCATCGCTCTACCTCAAACACTAGCTCAGCTTGAACGTGAAATTGAGCAGACTTCGCTATCTGCCCCCTCTCAAAGTGATGATATCAACAGCTGGCTCGAAGAGGTTAACCTTGAAGCACTCAGCTCACAACGGGATTTAATGCAGGCTGAGCTGCAAAGCCTAGACGAGCGAACCGAGCTTCTCCGCCTTGAGCAGCAACTGCTCGAGCGAAAAATTCAAATCGGCACGCCACTGATCATTCAGTGGCAAGAACGACTAACCGATGTCGAGCAAGCCTCTGTTAAGGAGCTCATCAACCGCGCGCGCTCAATGCAGCGCAGCAGCAACAACCTCGAAGAGCCGATACAGGGCCAACTTAATCAAATGAACCTTGAAGCGACTGAACTTGAACAAGTCTTGGCGCAAATCGAACAAGGTCGCATCGACACTCAAAGACTCGACACAGAAAGGCGAAATTTGGCTGATGAACAACGCCTGATCAAAGAAAACTTAAGCTGGTTACAAGGTAGTACCTCGTTTGGCGCCTCCCTTACAGCTCAGCTTCAGCGCCTGCCCTCTACCATTAGCCATGACACCATCCCCGACCAAATTGCTCAAGCACACATCAGAAAATATGAAATTGGCCAGCAGCTCGATGACGCGGCGCTTCAATCGGCAACCCAGTCAGACCGAATGGCGGGACCGGCGAACACACCAGTGTCAGCGCTTGCCCATCAAATCCAGATCGAGCTATTAGCAAATTATGAAAAACTGATCGTTGCTCTAAGTAAACTACAGCTAGCCAAAAATCAGTACACCATAGAGGTACAAAGTGCCCGCTCATTTTTACAGGAGCAACAATTATGGACGCGCAGTAATGTCCCTATCTGGGAGAATATTACCCACTTAGATCCGGTAACCTGGGTTGGGATCCCAGCTCCAATGCGCACCTTTATCTCTGAGATTAATCAGCCACAGATGATCCCGTTTACTATTCTGTTTGTTCTCTATTCCGTTGTGCTTTTCGGGGTCAATAAATACATCAGTGGTATTGCGAGCAAAAATCGCCTGGCGTACCACAAAATCTTTGGTCATCCGGTCAAAGACCGCTTTCGCCACTCATTACATCTGTTGCTACTTGGCTTTGCCAAGGCATGCTCGCTGCCAATATGGTTTGGCTTGAGTGCACTCTCCGTGGTGATCCTATGGCCGAATGAAACTACCTACCAACTAGAGACCATTATCTTTACCGTGTGTGTGGGCCTATTTGTTACCGAGCTACTTTATTCGCTCAGCTTTCCCAAAGGACTGTTCGAGACTCACCTTAACTGGCCAGAATCGGTGTGCCACTATCTCAACAAAGAGAGCTTTCGTATTCGTTGGCCGTTCCTGATTTTGGTTATTTTGGTGTTCTTGACTGAACTGCTCTCAGGCATCAATCAAGCTGAGTTATCGCGAGTACTGTTTTTACAACTCTTGGTTGGTATGACCTTGATCTACAGCGCCTTATTCCGAAAAAAACGCATTCCATCCACTTTGCCTGCGCCATTTAACCGCAACTTCTCCATCGTAGTTATCCGCAGCTTGATCTTCACCTCGTTTTTGGCGATTGGCGTGATGGCCATCTTGGGCTATTACATCCTTGCCTGGATGCTGCTTATCTATCAGCAACTGACTGTATTCGTCGTTATGGGTTTTGTCCTGGTCTATCAACTGGGTGAGCGCTGGCTCAAGCTTGAACATCGCCAACTGACTTATCAACGCCTAGTTGCTCGTCGCGAAGAGTTAATCGCACTGCAAGCCGAACAAACTGAGGAGATTGAAGAGGCCTCTGACTTGCGCCTGTCCTCACCAGAAATCGATGTACGAGGTATGGACAGCGAGGAGATCAACGAGCAATCAATGACACTACTTCGTGGGCTGTCACTGATAGGGTTGATCATTGCCGTTTTGACCCTGTGGTCAAGCGCACTTGAGATGACTAGCATGCTAGAAAACGTGGTGCTATGGCAGGTGTCTGAAACCACCGCCAGCGGAGTAAAGTTTAATGACGTAACCTTGCAATCTTTTATCTATGCGTTGATCGCGACTCTAATCACGTTTGTCGGCGTGCGTAATCTCCCCGGCATTTTGGAACTATTGATCCTGCGCCGGCTCGAGCTGGCTCCCGGTGCCGGCTATGCCGTCACAACATTGCTTCGCTATGTCATTGTCGTGGGTGGTGTGTTAACCGCATTCTCACTACTTGGGTTCCAGTGGTCAAAATTGCAGTGGCTAGTCGCTGCCTTTGGTGTGGGTTTGGGCTTTGGTTTACAAGAAATCTTCGCTAACTTTATCTCAGGTCTGATCTTGTTGTTTGAACGCCCAATTCGGATTGGTGATATCGTCACCATCAACGATCTCTCCGGTACAGTGAGTAAGATCCAGACGCGGGCTACCACGATCATCGACTGGGATAACAAAGAAATCGTTGTGCCAAATAAGACCTTTATTACCGAAAAGCTGATTAACTGGTCTCTCACCGATCCCGTCACGCGCATAGTGATTCCAATCGGGGTAGCGTATGGCTCTGACGTGGAAAAAGTAGAATCATTACTGCTGGAAGTCGCAAACGATCATCCTCTGGTGATTGAAGAGCCCTCTCCTTCTGTGCTTTTCCTTGCCTTTGGTGCCAGCAGTCTAGATTTTGAATTGCGGGTACACATTCGTGCTATCAACAATCGTCTATCGACGATCCATATTTTAAACAAAGGCATTGATAAGCTGTTCAGAGAGAACAACGTCGAGATAGCCTTCCCACAAATGGACATTCATGTGCGCGATATGCCGCCAAAACCCGCCAGTGACCAAGAGTAAAGTACAAATGCGTGAGATAAATCACAGTGCGGTTGAATTCCTATCTAAAGCTGTATATATTATCGCCGCTCCAAAGAGCACACCCTAGAATGCACACTCGCCATCCTGCATCCACTCGTGTATTGCTACAGGTGTTTTTACTATCCCCATGAAAAATCAGAACTCTTCAGTTTCTCGCTTTTTTAAAGAATCGAGTGCGTTGTTGCACCTGTCGATCCCTATCATTCTCACTCAACTTGCGACTCAAGCGATGGGCTTTGTCGATACGACTATGGCTGGTCAGGTCAGTGCAGCAGACCTAGCTGCCATTGCACTTGGCGCGAGTTTATGGGTACCGGTGTCACTACTATTGCGCGGTATTATTATGGCGCTAACGCCTGTGGTCGCTTTTCATCGCGGCGCGCAAAAACTTCACCGTATCCGTATTGAATTTATCCAAATGCTTTGGGTAGCCGCACTCGTCAGCGCCATCCTGATTGTTTATTTGCTGCTCGGTGAAGCACTACTGAATGCCATTGGTGTCGCAGCCGAGATTATTCCGATCACCGGCGACTATGTGGTTGCATTAGCCATCGGAGTCCCTGGCATCGCCTTTTTTTACACCCTTAATGGCTTTTGTGAGGGAATGAACAACACCCGAGCACCAATGTTAGTCTCGGTGATTGGTCTACTGATCAATATTCCGGTCAACTATGTACTTATCTATGGCAAGCTTGGCTTCCCAGCAATGGGTGCCGTTGGTTGTGGTTGGGCGACTAGTCTGGTCTACTGGCTGATGTCCGCAATGCTGTGGAGCTATATCCGCTATCATCACCACTACAAGAATATTCTTCACTTCGTGGATATCAAACCTCGCCTAAAAGAGATCAGACACTTACTCTCACTAGGCGTACCTATTGGTATGAATATCGCCGTCTGTGGCAGCATCTTTGCAGTTATCGCACTGCTGATCGGGCGCATCGGTGCGGAAAACGTCGCTGCAGCGCAAATTGCACTTAATATTTCGAGCATGACCTATATGGTCCCCATGAGCCTATCTTTTGGCATCACAATTCGTGTCGGTCACTCGCTCGGTGCTAAATTAGAGCGTGATGCTCGTGAACGCAGCTTATATGGCATTATTACTGCCGGCTTGCTCTCATTGGTCTCAGTAGCGATGTTTTTATTATTCCCCGAGCAGATTGTTCGCCTCTACACCAGTGACCCTGCGGTTAGTGCAACCGCAATGAGTCTGTTGATGTTTACCGCCATCTATCAATTCAGTGATGCTTTGCAAACCTCAGCCAACGGGGCGCTGCGTGGTTATAAAGATACGAAAGTACCAATGATACTCGCTATTGCCTCTTACTGGGGACTCGCCCTACCGATGGGCGTTATCTTGGGCATCACCGATATAGCCGGCCCTGCAATGGGTGAGCAAGGCTTCTGGATTGGCATTGTCACTGGTCTCACCGTAGCCGCCATCGCAATGCTGATACGCCTTGCGCTGGTTATACGCCGCCGCGACCTGTCATCAAATCAGACATTGAACGCTGCGTAGCCCTCTTCCCTAGAGCTTTAGCTGCAATTGTAGCTACATGTGCTTAGAATGCCCCTTTACGTCGCTATTGGGGCATTGATTTGGTCGATTAACTATTTAATCGGCTTCGTGTTCTTCGGACAGAACTCGAGGTTAGAGATCATCATTCCTCCATCTTCCAATTGGCAGCGCGTACCAGGTCCATCACCCGCCTGAACAACAAAAGAAGAGAATGAAAAGCAGATCAAGATACACATTAGGATCTTCATCGCGGTTTCCCTTTTTGGTTTTACCCACCTCAAACATAGTCACACTGCAGTGAGTTGCGTAATAACTTTGCGCTTCGGCGTTATGCTCAAACCTTATAAAGACAGGGGCGAGGGTCGGGTTACACTTCGTTCCGAGTAGCGAGAATTATATCGCGCGCGGTAAACATCTCGTGCCCCGTAGGGCTATGCCCTTGCTCGCACCTCCC
Source organism: Vibrio sabulosilitoris (assembly GCF_055391395.1). Lineage (NCBI taxonomy): Bacteria > Pseudomonadati > Pseudomonadota > Gammaproteobacteria > Vibrionales > Vibrionaceae > Vibrio > Vibrio sabulosilitoris. Next base: position 447,124 of record NZ_AP029600.1, on the reverse strand, counting down.
CGCTGATTTTAGGTTCGAGGGGCGGGTTACACTCCGTTCCGAGTAGTGAGTAATATACAGCGTGCGGAGAACCCCTCGCACCCCGTAGGGCTATGCCCGTCCTCGCACCTCGCCACTGATTTTAGGGCCTCGTAACTGTTTTTAATAAAAAACCCTGTCGATAGCGAGTATCAACAGGGTGTCAATTTTCACGAGCAAAGCCGAATCGGCTTTATCAAACTGTAGGGATTAGATACCTAGAGCTTGACCACCACCGATTTGTAGCGTTTCAGCGGTGATGAATGACGCATCTTTACTTACTAGGAAAGAGATTGCTGATGCAACTTCTTCTGGTTGACCCAGACGACCTAGCATGATGCTGTTAGCCCAAGAAGCGAATACTTCTGGCTTAGTTTCTTTGATTTGCGCGTGGAACGGAGTATCAATAGTACCTGGAGATACCGCGTTAACACGGATATTAGCTGGAGCAAGTTCTTTCGCTAGTGCACGAGTTAGAGTGTGTACTGCTGCTTTAGAAGTACCGTAGATACCTGCACCTGGGCCGCCTGCGTTCCAAGCTGCGTTAGAAGTGAAATTGATGATTGACGCGTTGTCAGATTTCTTAAGGAATGGGATAGCAGCACGCGATACAAAGAATGCGCTATCTAGGTTTAGAGCCATAACCTTACGGAAGAACTCAGTGCTCATCTCTTCGATTGAGCTACGACCACCGAGGCCTCCAGCGTTGTTTACGATCACATCGATTTTGCCGTATTTTTCACCGATTGCATTGATGTTTTCAGTAACTGCGTGCTCGTCAGTAACGTCAAAGCCACGGTATTCAGCGTCGATGCCCGCTTCTACAAGCTCAGCAACGCACTTAGCACCTTTCTCATTCTCGATACCGTTAAGAATTACAGTATAACCATCTTTACCAAGACGAGTCGCAACCTGGAAGCCGATGCCACCAGTTGCACCAGAGATAAATGCAATTTTTTTAGACATAATGATGTTCTCTATTGAGTGAGTGAAAGGTAGTGCCCAGTTCAACGACGAACCACCGCACTACATTATGGGTATTATTGTATTACAAATGACTTAGTTGGGAAGCATTTTACCGATTGCGATAAACCCTAAGGTGACGAAGATCTCATTTTTAGCCTAAACGCGGCTAAAAATGAAGCGAGAATCGAGATCGCTCCACTGCGAGTACGCTTCGCTCGAGGTGGTGTTGCACTTGACAGCGGTTGTCAGTGGTGGAAAATTTTCTCGCCTCTCGCCTCTGCTCTTCCGGAGATTATCAACAAAACAATAAAACTGTGTCCGGAATTCCCTCATTATCATGTCGGTGATATTAAGCTAAGCTTTGGACCAATACGAACTTGGAGCGGAACCGAATAATGAGCAAAACGATTTTACTGACTGGTGCGACTGATGGGATTGGCTTAGAGGCGGCACAAATGCTGTATTCACTTGGACACAATCTACTTATTCATGGTCGAAACCAAGATAAACTGGACGCCTCTAAACAGATTTTGCTTCAGGGTGGTCAGAAAGGCAGTATTGAAACCTATCGCGCGGACCTATCAGATCTAGAGCAAGTGCTACAGTTGGCTGAACACATAAAGACACAACATAACTCGCTAGATGTGATCATTAACAATGCTGGTGTCTACAGCACCCCAGTGAAGACAACCGACAAGGGGCTTGATATCCGATTTGTTGTCAACACGCTGGCACCTTATGCACTGACCAAAGCATTGATGCCGTTGTTATCGGTGGACAGTCGAGTCATTAACCTCTCGTCTGCCGCCCAAGCTCCGGTCTCGCTAGCGGCACTACGAGGCGAAAGTACGCTCGGTGACAGCGCGGCTTATGCGCAGAGCAAACTCGCTATCACCATGTGGTCGCGTAAGCTGGGTTTAGCCCTCAAGGGTAAAGGCCCATTAGTGATGTCGGTTAACCCAGCCTCGATGCTTGGCAGTAAGATGGTCAAAGACGCTTATGGGGTCAATGGCGGTGACTTGGCGATTGGCGCGACAATCCTAACCCGCCTGGCAGTATCGGATGAGTTTAGTCAGTCACACGGTGACTATTTCGACAACGATATCGGTCAGATCAGCAATCCACACCCAGATGCACTCAACCCGAGTAAAGTTGATGCGGTGGTAGAAACCATTGAGTCACTACTCAACTAACTGGCTGTTTCCGATACAACTCTTATACCCTCAATAATGGCCAGCAATTCCGATTGCTGGCTTTCTTTTCGCTTAATTATCAACGAAAGTGAGAAAGTCATTCTCTAAATAACGAAATTATCAAAACAAGCATCGATTGATAGGCTTATAGCGGTCAATAATTGCTACAACGGGCATTAGCCCAAGAGTCTAATCATGAGATACGAGGGCAAAATCTATCGTCCTTGGCCAGAAGCCAATAGTGTACTTATCCAAGTTACCCTTGGGTGCAGTATCAATACTTGCACATTCTGCACTATGTTTGATGACAAGCGATTCCAGATTCGCGACCTTGAAGACGTGTTCGTGGATATCGAACAAATGAGACGCGTCTATCCTCATGTCGAATCCCTATTCTTAACCGATGGTAACGTGCTCGCGGCGCGTACCGATTACCTATTGCAGGTTCTGAGCAAGATCCGCACAACCTTTCCTGAGTGTCAACATATTGCCCTTTACGGTGGGATGAACGATTTTCGTCGTAAAACCGTTGAAGAGCTAAAGGCACTTAAGCAGGCTGGATTGAGCTTGGTTTATTCTGGATTAGAATCTGGCGATCCCGTGGTGCTAGTCAAGATCAAAAAGCGCATGACCCAAGAACACGTAATCGAGGGAATGTCACGCGCCAAAGCCGCCGAGATCCCAGTGCTGTTGTCATTTATTTTTGGTTTGGGTGGGCGTGAGCGCTCAAAAGAGCATATTGAGGAGACCACCAAACTGCTGAACGAGGTCAAACCTGAGCAGATTGCGCCGATGGCACTGGCGATCCAACCAGGCAGTGAGCTAGAGAAAGAACTAGAGCGCGGTGAATTTACCTTGCCAACTCAACTGCAGATCCTCGAGGAAGAGCAATACCTGTTACGTCACCTCAAGATTGATGCCTATTACTGGGGCGATCATGGTAATAACATCGTGCCGCAGCGAGGTTATTTACCAGACTCACAACCGGCGATCTTGCAGCGCGTCGACTCTGCAATCAATCACAACCCACTGGCAAAGGACAACGTGATCCAAACATTTGCTTGGTAAAGACGATACTTGAGGTAACTCAAGTATCTATGGGAGCGGTATCGCTCCCTTACAATTAACTAACCTCAAGGGCCTTAAACGCCTCTTCAAAAGCCGCCATCACGACTTTCTGCGCATTCGACTTGAGAACACGGTGACGATAGACCAAATGCAGTCCATAGCTTCCAAGATCATAGTTTGGCAACCATTCAACAAACTCACCACTTGCGAGATAAGGCTCAGCATAATACTCAGACATCACACTGAACCCTATACCAGAACGCGTCATCTCAACAACACCAGGGGCGTCAATCAACACCACCTTGGGATACAAATTAATCGAGTCCATTTGATCAGTATCTCGATTATATCCACTGATTGAGCTGTGTTGTAGAAGGCCAATATAGTTGTGCTTTTTCAACTCGGCTAAGTTAGTCACCACACCAGCTTCTTGGGCAAACGACTTGGCTACCACAGCCTTCACACCGAAATCGAATAGCTTCTTTGCCACCAAACTACTATCTTGCAAATCACCAACGATAAACGCGAGATCAGCATCAGGATGTAAAACCGACGTGTCCACCGCAGGGATAAACTTGATCTTAAGCTTGGGATACTGCTTTAACAGGCGAGTGACAGTAGGGGCAAGAAAGGTGTTATAAAGCAAGGGAGTGCAATCAATGGTGACTTTCCCTGCAATATCGCTTTCATCTCGTTGGATATTATCGATCTCTTCAGCAAGATTATGGTAGTGCGGAGATAACCTTTGGTAGTAACTCGTGCCTTCATTACTAGGTTTCAGGCTGGTTTTTGAGCGGATAAACAACTGGCTGCCAACATGAGCCTCTAAGCCACTAATACGGCGACTCACGGTAGAGAGTGGAATGTCGAGTTGCTCGCTGGCCTTTTTCATGCTGCCAAGCTCTACAACCTTACAAAAGATATAAAAATCATCAAGTAGACGCATGATAGAACACTGAGGTGGGTTTGTGCTTAGCATACGCTTAGCAAGGCTATCAGGGAATAGTATTTTACTAATTCCCTGAAAATCGGTGCCTTATACTCAAGTCATCTGATTGGGTCTGAACGGATGGTTCAGCCGAAAAATCGGATCATGAGTAACGCTCGCTGGTTCTCATTTCATCTTCAAAATACGTAAAACGCTCACCCGTTCTCATTTCATCCTCAAAGTAGGCAAAACGCTCGCCAGTTCTCATTTCATCCTCAAAATAAGTAGGTTGGCGGCTTTCGAATTCACCGTGCGCTGGGGCAACTTGGTCGACTTGCGTAGCGAAAGCAGTCGGTACAAGCAAAAATGAAGAGATGAGCAATGCAGTTAGCTTTTTCATAGTAATCACCTTACGTTCAGTATCGGATAAAAGGCCGCTTCCCTGCTGACAGAGATATAGTAGGTGATGGAGAGGAGTGGGTGTAGAGGGCATTTTGCAACCTTCAATACCATAAATGGCATTGAAGGCACATTAAGTTGCATTTTTGGCAGGCTACGAATAAGAGCGCTGTGGCGCGCCCAGAAGGCTATTCTTCGTCAACGTATTGAGCTTGTAAGTAGTTCTCAATACCTGACATTTCAATCAAGCCCAGTTGTGTCTCAAGCCAATCAACATGCTCTTCTTCGTCTTCTAGTATTTCTTGAAATAGATCTCTCGATACGTAGTCGCGTACATCCTCGGCATAAGCAATCGCGTTACGCAGGTCGGGAATTGCGATCATCTCAAGTTTCAGGTCACACTCAAGCATTTCACGCGTATCTTCGCCAATCATCAACTTACCTAGGTCTTGTAGATTGGGTAGGCCCTCAAGAAACAAGATTCGTTCAATCAGTTTGTCTGCATGATTCATCTCATCGATAGACTCATGATACTCTTTATCGGCTAGGTGCTTAAGTCCCCAGTCTTTATACATTCTAGCGTGCAAAAAATACTGGTTAATCGCGATGAGCTCGTTGCCCAAGATTTGATTGAGGTGTTGAATAATGATTGGATCGCCTTTCATGACATGCCCTCCGTTTGGCTCTATTAAGATTAGAACCTACGAACGCTCTGTCAAAAAAGACCACCACCGACCGTGATCATCGGCAGACAGAATTTTGGGGTGCTGGAGAGTTCTTGTTTCGGATTGCCATCTAATGGCGTACCATTGCTTTCCCCAGTTAGAGTCGCTCCACTTCAGTTGATCAACCAACTTGCTTGTACTGATACTCTTGTGTCTCGCTCAGGATCTCCTTCGCTTGCCTAATGCACTTGCCGCACTGCGAACCCAGTGACGTGCACTTTTTTATCTCTCGTATGTCCTGCACGCCTTGTTCAATCGCCAGTTTTCTGATTTTTTTATCTGAGATGCCGTGGCACAAGCATACGTACATGGGATACCTTAAGTTATAGAGCAATATTCAAGTGCGCTCAATATAAACGATAACAATTCTTATTACCAGATCTATTTACCTATGCTTGTCGTGCTAGAGATTACTACCTTATCCCAGTAAGTTGGTGAGCCAAAATAGTCACAAAAAAAGTCGATAAACGCCCGCACCTTAGGTGCGAGAAGGCGTGAGCTAGGGTAGACCGCCCAAATTGCGGAGGTATTGGTTAGTGGGAAGTCCTCAAGCACTTGAATCAATCGACCGTCATGAAGATGTTGATAAACACACCATGTGGAACTGACTGTCAAACCGAGACCATGTGCACACGCATCACGTACGGCCTCGCCATTGTCGGCCTTAAACTGACCAAATGGCTTGATCAATTGCACTCCCTGCGGCGTTTCGAAGTGAAAACTCTCTACACCAGCCAAGCGAACAAACTGATAATTGAGTAAATCTTCAGGCGACGTTGGTTTGCCAAACTTAGCTAAATATCCAGGCGCGGCACAAACGATACGTCTGTCGTCGGCCAGTTTTCTTGCCACCAGAGTAGAATCTTTCAATTCGGCATTGCGAATAGCGATATCAAATCCACCTTCAACCAAATCAACGATCGAATCGGAGAGTCGAAAATCAATTGCCAAACCTGGGTACTTGCACATAAAGGCTTGGAAAGCTCCAATCAAATGCATACGGCCAAATGAGGCGGGTGCGGATACGCGTAGAGTTCCAGTTGGTACGATGCTACCCGCGCCCACCGACGCTCTTGCTGCGTCAATGCTAGCAAGCACCTCCTCAGCGTGTGGCAAAAAAGCCACCCCCTCCTCCGTCAATGAGACCTTACGTGTTGTGCGATGGATCAAGCGTACACCCAGAGACTCCTCGAGCTTGTTGATATGGGCACTGGATACTGCTGCCGATAAGCCAAGCTCCTGTCCTGCGGCACTGATATTATGGGTGCTCGCAATTCGAACAAATAGCCGTACATGCTCTATATTCATAACTCAACCAATTACTTAATAGATAGAAGGATCTTAGCATGAGATATTGGTTTGCTTGGACTATTAGCCTAATGAGCGGTATCGCTATCGGATCAGAGCCAGAGCATTTTATTCGTTTTGAGTATCAGAATACCATCCAGTACGGCCAACTTGATGGCCAACAGGTCTATCCACTCGATGGCGACCTGTTTGGTGATTTCTCTCAGAGCAAGCCACCACTCAAACTCGACTCGGTGCAGTTACTCTTGCCGAGCGCACCAGAAAAAGTCTTTGCTGTCGGCATGAACTTCGCCAGCCACCTCGCCTCATCTGCAGAAGGGGCACCACCTATGTTTCTCAAGCTGCCTTCCTCTTTGGTGCTGTCCGGACAGCCAGCCAACTTGCCAATCGAGGCGACCAACGTGCATTTTGAGGGTGAGTTGGTATTGGTGATTGGCAAACAAGCAAGAAACATCTCAATAGAGCAAGCAAGTAAGTATATTTTTGGCGTCACGGTGGGTAATGATCTGACCGAGCGCTCCTGGCAAGGCAGCGATTTGCAGTGGATGCGTGCCAAAGCCTCCGACGGCTTTGCTCCGATAGGGGGGACGATTACGCGTGGTGTAAATTATAACAACGCGATGTTAACCACTCGCTTAAATGGCAAAGTTGTACAGCAAGAGTCAACTCGAAATATGATCCATAGCCCAGAGAAGGTGGTCGCCTACCTGAGTCGATACTTCACGCTCAAGCCAGGCGATTTGATCTTTATGGGGACACCTGGGCGAACGCAAGCACTGAGTAACAATGATGTGGTGTCAGTAGAGATCGAAGGCATTGGGGTAGTGCAGAATACCATCGTCTTCAAATAGAAAACCCGCCGTTTAGGCGAGTTATTCATAGGCTGCAACTTGTGACTATTGTCGGAGCTGTAACCAAAGTCCAGGTTAGCCTGCAGGCTGCTCTTGGTTGGCCTGCTGCTCCATCTCAGCCAGTTTTTGCTCTAGTTCTTTGATGCGGATTTGCGCTTCCAGTTCAGCCACGCGGCGCTCGGCATCACTGCGATTATCGTGACGCACTGCATCGGCAGTTACGTGTACTCGCTCAGTTTGACGCGCATCTTCCAAATCCTTAGCTGAGCCCGCTACGCCGCCAGCTACGCCACCGGCAATCGCACCTTTAACTGCCAGCTCAGGCTCACCCACCAAAGCGCCTACCGTTGCGCCCACCAGAGCACCACCAGCCGCACCGCGGTTACGACCCGCGTTCTCGTTATCAGAGTCAAACGCTGGCGATGAACAACCAGCCAAAACTACAAGCATTGAAGCAGCCAAAGTGGTTTTAATTGTTGATGTAAAGCGTGTCATGGGAGTGTCTCTATCAATTTGTTAAGTTGCTGGCAGTCTACCTCATTCAGACAAGTGGGGAAATTTCGTTCTACTAATATCGATCATAAGCAGCCGTTATTACGAGTGCTTCACAGCTTGTGTTAGTCGTAAAGCAGCTTATCAGCCTGTGCTTGGTCAAACTCTTTGACAGCTTGTCGAGCAAGATGACGAAACGGCAGCATTTTGACGATTTCTTCAAATGGCATGACCGCAAATGCCCAAAAAATCGAGCCATCAAAAACCAAGATGATCACAGCACACAGTGGGATAGAGACCAACCACTGCCCAGTAAAGTTCACTTTAAACACTTCTTTAGTCTTACCCAATGCACGCAGCGCATGGCCGTGCACGGTGTTATAACCACGTACTAACGGTAGAAAGATATACAGCGGTGCGATGGTTGCCAGCGCAACATAGGTTGCCTCATCTAACTCAGAGTATATGCTAGGAATAAAAAAGCTCAGCAGCAGAAACAAGCCAGCGGAGAGCACTGAGATCCCCACTGCCATATCGATACTCACGTTAAGCTTCTGATCAAGATCCTTAAGATCGCGCGAGCCAATGGCCTGACTGAGCGAGATCGCCGACGAGTGTGCCCACGCTGTAATAAACTGAGTGCCCGCCTTTATCCATGGCATCATCACTGAGATTGCTACATACGCGTTGATGTTCAACTGAGAATACAGAAGTTGGTAAATAGTGGCACCTACCGCCAGCATAGTCACATTAGCAGCAACCGGGAATATCTCCTTGAAGTGATTAATCACGTTGCGTTTCATCGAGGAGTCCAGCTCACGCATCGACACTTGGATTATCGGGTCGCTACGCATACACCACCATAAAAAGGCTAAACGCACGACAATGGCAATCAAACTGCCCAGTGCTGCCCCGGTGACACCAAAACCGGAGAATTGGCCAAATCCATGGATCAACATAAAAGACACGCCAGCATTGAGGGGCATTTCAATCAAGTACCCCTTGAATGGAACTTTGGTTCGACCGACGGCATTAAACAGTGCAATTATCACTTGAGTAATGGCATTGAGCAGCACTATGTGGATGGCCACCGACAGATAGTTTTGTGTCGTTGCAAGCAAGCTTTCATTGTTGGTCAAGAGACTAATTAGCGACTCATCGAAGATCTGAATTAGTGCCCAAAACAAACCTGCAACGAGAAAATTAATCCCCATACCAGCCCAAAAACCACGATTAACTGACGCCTTTACCCCTGCCCCGACTGCACGACTCAACACCAATTGGGTGCCATTGGCTAGGGCCATCTGAATGCCTATGACAAACGCAACTATCGTGGTGGCAATACCCAGTGCCGCGAGAGAGATCTCACCAAGTGGAGAGACTAGCAAGGTATCAATCATTAGCATCGATTGCATGAGCAGAGCATTCATGGCTAACGGCCATGCTAAGGAGAGGTTTTTCTTGACGTAAGACTTAGTGGTGGACATTGGATACCTTGTCGTTGAAAAAAGAACTGCTCCCTTGGGAGCAGTTCTTAATAAAGCATTAACTTATATAGCAATTATTTTACTGTTAGCCATTAACCACGTTCGCTAATCGTTGGTTCTCATCATGAAGCAGGGCCATCGAGGCACAGCGCGCCTCATCTGCTTTGCCTGCCATTATCGCCTCATAAATGGCGCGGTGCTCATCCAAGCAGAAACGTCCGCCTTCGGCTGACTCATCGATAAACTGCTTGAAAATTGTCTCTAAAATATTGCCAAACGGCAAATAAAACTGATTACCGGTTGAGGAGAAGATCGTCTGGTGGAAAAGATGGTCATTCACCGTCCACTCTTCATAATCAAAACAGCTCGCGGCCATCGACATCTTTTGAAAGATCACCGAGAGGTTTTTTCGCTGCTCAGCGGTGGCATTTATTGCGGCAAGCGCACACGCCTCTGGCTCAATCGCTTTACGCAGGCCAAGGAACTGAGAAAGAAATGGCTGTGTATCTTCCAGATCTTGGATCCAGCCCAGCAGTTGTGGGTCCAAAAAGTGCCATTGCGAACGCGGCCTTACCGTGGTGCCCACTTTTGGGCGAGACTCGATTAGCCCCTTTGCCGACAATAGTTTGGTCGACTCACGTAAGGCTGTGCGGCTCACACCAAACGCCTCACAAAGCTCTACTTCGTTGGGTAGTTTTTCACCCTCTTTCAATTTACCGGACAGGATCTGACGTGAAATTTGTCTGGCAACCTGAACATGTATCTTGCGACTGGAATTCTCGACCAGAGAAAAAGTTGCCATTTGATGCTCCAAAAAAATAATACCAATTCCAATTTCCACTATGCAAAAATATATTTATAATTATCAATACCATAAATACAGTTCGCGCAGTGAACAGTGGAATAAATACTTGTTTGACCGCATTGAAGGAATATCGATAGTCAGCCATTTAGTGAGAATAATAATCATTTAAATCATAATGCGACAATATATGCAGTTGAGTGCACTTATCTATTAAACTTAACTCATAAGGCACAGAATATTTATAATACAATATGATATTTATGTTGCAAGTTTTTCATGTCTCAAAAATGACTTAGCTAACGTTTAGGCCAGAGTTTTGCTTGATAGTGTGAAGTGGATCATCCTAATTGATACCCATTTTCCTTAGCGTGACATCAAGTTCTTTTAAAATAGGCAGATATTTTTTGAAAGCAACTAGGTTTTTACGTTGAATTGCTTGTTAATCAATCAAACCAAAGTCACAATACAAGCTATACGTCACACATTGTCACTTGTGTTTGCTTTGTGACTGGTTATTTATTGGTGCACCCTCTACCCAGTGATATACTTCATAACATAAGACATAAGTAATAATACTAAATCGAAGCAAATAGAAGTAAGAAAATTTATGGCAAGCGCATTCAATTCAATCTCAGGTTCAAAGCGCAGTCTCCACGTTCAAGTGGCTCGAGAAATCGCTCGAGGCATTTTGTCAGGAGAACTACCAGAACGCTCTATTCTCCCAGGGGAAATGGCGCTGTGCGAACAATTTGGCATTAGCCGTACCGCTCTTCGTGAAGCGGTTAAACTATTGACATCAAAAGGTCTGCTTGAGTCCAAGCCAAAAGTCGGCACTCGCGTAATTGACCGAGCGTACTGGAACTTTCTCGACCCACAGTTGATTGAGTGGATGGATGGTTTAGCGGATACTGATCAGTTCTGTTTCCAATTTTTGGGACTTCGTCGTGCAATTGAGCCGGAAGCTTGTGCGCTAGCGGCAAAGAACGCCACTGCAGAGCAACGCATTGAACTCTCAGAAACCTTCCAGCGCATGGTGGAAGTAGCTGAAGCAGACGAATTTGATCACGCAAAGTGGATGGAAGTAGATACTCAGTTCCACAGTTTGATTTTTAATGCTACTGGCAACGACTTCTATCTTCCATTTGGTAACATCTTGACCACCATGTTCATTAACTTCATTGCTCACTCGTCAGAGGAAGGCAGCACCTGTATCAATGAACACCGTCAGATCTACGATGCGATCATGGCAGGTAATGCCGACAAAGCACGAATTGCCTCTTCTCGACACCTGATTGCTGATAATCACCGTTTACCAGAAGTCAGCTAGACGACGCTGATTCAACCTTAGATCATAACGCACGCCCATATGGCGTGCGTTTTTTGTTTCTGATATCACTAAATCTGATTGATAAACCGCAAACTTTGCTATGTACAAACCCGGTAGCACGGATAAAATAATAAATACTACAAATAAAATGAGCTCACGTAATGAACGATTCCCTTCTGCCCAATATTGTCGAGTTTATCAGCCAGATAGACCCATTTGATAAAGTACCCAAGCGCGCTTTACGTGAGCTTTCTTCTGAGATTGAAATTACCTATCTCGCTAAGGGAGAGACGGTTGATCTCGCCGGAGAGGGCACAAAAAAATCGCTCTATGTGATTCGTACTGGTTCAATGGAGCAGCGCAAGGCGGATGGAGTGTTGCGCGCGAGGCTTGGCCCAGAGGATCTGTTTGGTTTTACTTTCCTCTCTCAAGAGCGCGCCAACTCGGAGGAGTACCACGCCACCGCGATTGAAAACTCCCTAGTTTATATCGTTCCTCACTCTGCACTACAGAAATTATTCAAAACTCATCCTGAGTGCGCTGAGCATTTTGCCTCACAGGCACAGGTTCGACTCAAATCTGCACTGGATGTAGTTTGGTCAAACAAAGAGAAAGGGCTGTTTATCCGCCGGGTTGAAGAGGTGGCAAGCGGTCGAGTCGCCATCGTCAATTCTGACCAATCGATTCAAGAAGTGGCAAACGAGATGCTGGTGCAGCGCTCTCCGTGTGCTGTGGTGTATGAGGGTGACGAGCTGGTTGGTTTGATCACTGACCGAGATATGACCAAGCGAGTGATTGCCAAACGTGCCGATGTCGATAGCCCAATCGTTAACGTGATGACGCCCAAACCCGTCATAGTAAAGCCGGACGACTTGGTGATGCACGCCGCTTCTATGATGATGCAGAACAACATTCGTAACCTTCCTCTGGTCAAAGATAACAAAGTGGTCGGTTTACTCACCACCAGCCACCTAGTACAGAACCATCGCGTTCAAGCTATCTTCCTGATCGAGAAGATCAAATATGCCGGTAGCGTGTCTTCACTTGCTGCGTTCTCCTCTGAGCGTCAGGCTATCTTCGAAGCCTTGGTTGAAGGGCGCGTGTCGCCGGAGATCATCGGCAAAGTCATGACCATGATCATGGATGCGTATGTACGTCGCCTGATCCAAATTGCGATTGATAAGCTTGGTCCTCCTCCGTGTGAGTTTGCTTGGATCGTCGCGGGTTCGCACGCACGTAATGAAGTGCACATGCTGTCCGACCAAGACAGCGCTATTGTCTTGTCCGACGATGCGACCGAAAATGACCGTATCTATTTCAATCACTTGGCTATGATGGTTTCTAATGGCTTAGACACTTGTGGCTACCCACTCTGTCCTGGCAAATACATGGCGGCGACACCAAAATGGTGTCAACCTCTGAGCGTTTGGAAGAACTACTACAAAAAATGGGTTGCTAGCCCTGAGTACGAGCGTCTTTTGAATATCAGTGTGTTTCTTGAGATCCGTTCGATCTATGGAAATAGCGACTTTGAAACCATTTTGCGCGATGAGTTGCATCAAAATATTCGCGACAACCGCGAGTTCTTGGGCATGCTTGTCAACGACTCCGTTTCGGTCAACCCGCCACTGGGGATTTTTAACAAACTAGTATTGGAGAAGTCGGGGGAAAACAAAAAGACCCTTAATATTAAGCGTTATGCGATTAACTTGATCATCGATCTTGCGCGTATTTATGGTCTCGCCTCTGAGTGTGAGGTCTCTGCCACTGATGAGCGCTTTAAGCATGCCTTTGAAAATGGTGCCCTTAGCGAAGACTCTTACAAGAATATTATTGGTGCCTATCAGTTCATTTTGTCGGTTCGTTTTGATCATCAACTCGAGGCGCTGAAAACCGGGCAAGAGGCAGACAACAATATCAACCCTGATAGTTTCGGTAGTTTTGAGCGCGGTCATCTCAAAGATGCTTTCCGCATCATCGCGGATCTGCAAGAGGCGGCAAAAGTACGCTTTGGAGCCCGCTAATGCTGTCTGTCCTACGTTACTTTCATCCCCTTGAGCAGCTGCGTCGCAAACGAGCAAACTACGTTGAGGCAGAGCTGTTACCTGAGAGCATCAAGCAAAACCTTGTGATTGATATCCCTGAGGTCAGTGCCGTCTTCAGCGAGCTTGATTTCATTATTCTCGATTTCGAAACAACGGGACTCGATAGCAGTGAGGATCTTATCCTCTCGATTGGCTGGGTTGAGATGTCCAACAATAAAATTGAGCTTACGACCAGTCAGCACCTATTTATCAACAGCGACTCTCAAATAAAGCCTGAGACAGCAGTGATCAACCATATCACCCCACAGATGCTCACTGAGGGTGTCTCATTACACGAGGCCATCGATCGTTTTTTTGCTGCCGCAGCTGGCAAGATCGTCGTCGCACATGGCTGTGTTGTTGAGGAAAGCTTTCTCAATCACTACTTGCATAAACAGTACCAATCCGACAAGTTGCCCTTGGTTTGGATCGATACGATGCGGATTGAAAAGCAGCTCGCCAAGGCAATTAATCAAGACAGTGATATTGACGTTACCCTCTCTGGTTCACGTCGGCGTTATGAGTTACCCGAATATCAGACCCATAATGCACTGCTCGACTCCGTTGCGACCGCCGAACTGCTGCTGGCGATCAGTAAGCGTATCGATCCGAAGAACACTCTTACCATCGGAACCTTGTACAAACTGAGTCACTAACGCGTTAACCACGAATAATAATACCCTTACCGAAGTAAACTCGATGTAATAATTGCATCAAGTTTACTTTGTTCTTTGGTGCGAGATGATCATTCGTAGCAGCTTACCTTTCTCTAAAGCCTTAATTTGGTTAACCAACAGCGTCACAACACTACGGCGATGCATAAGCCCGTAAAGCCCTGTAAATTACACATAGAAAGGCGCCTGCGTGCGGGTGTGCGTAAGCAGGCAACGCGTGACGTACACAAAACGGGTGGCGGTAAATGGAGCGACGAGTTCCTTTGGCGTCTAGGTGCGGATTACCGTTTCCGTTAAGCACCAAGTAAACTCGTTTGGACCTCGCGCTTCAGTCTATTTGTGTTCAAATACACGAGTTGACCTAAGATTGGGGCGTTTGTCTTTTTGACCCTAAACAGAGTTCTCAGTAGATTCCTTTTCCCTCTCGGTGTAACGAAAGAAACTACCAGCCAGCTAGGCTGACTGGTAGGGAAAACTAAACAATATTAGTCCATTGTTATACTGCTAAGCCAGTGCTTAGAAGCTGTAAGTTAGACCTACACGGCTTCGTAGCTCACGCTTGTCAGATTGGCTGTCTACGTTCACATCACCGAACTCTACGTATGGTGCCCATTGACCCATGATCTTACGTGCAGTCGCGTTTAGCTCGTAGTTAGTATCGCCACCATCGAAGATAGGGTAATCTTCTGCTTTAAACCAGTTCGCTTCGAAACCAAAACGTAGGTCATCGTAGGCGTAGTTTACGTTACCTGTGATACGGTGACGACGTTGGTTATCAGGGTTTACTTCAACCACTTCATTATTTTCATTTACAGTGTTGTAGCTGCTGTTCTGACGCATATCGTAACGGTAACGAGCACTTAGGCTTAGACCTTCAACGCTGTCTAAAGAGTAAGTCGCACGAACTTGTGGCTTGTAAGTAACACCGCTGTCACGACCTTCGATAGGCATACCGTAAGTCATGGTCCAGTTGTCATTGATTGTATGGCGGTAGTTAAGACCTAGTTCCCAACCGTTGTTCTCTAGGTTTTGTAGGAAATCACCATCTTTTCTATCTTTAAGCTTTGCTTCAATATCTACAAGGAAGTTACCGATGCTGTCTGCTAGCTTAACACGAGTCGCATGCTCTTTAGAGTCGTGCTTGTACTCGTGACGTACGTCAAAAGAAGCTGCAGAGACTGCAGTAGCAGTAAGTAGGGTTGCCACTGCAACAGATACTTTGGATAGTTTGTTCATAATCAAACCTTTGTTTTGTTTCCGATGTAATAAGGTATGACAAATATATTACCTGCTCGAGTTCCCCAAAATCTGTGACCAGTATCACTTCAAAATCTAAAATTACCATAAAAAAAGCTAATTAAAAGCCCAGCAAAACCACACAAAGCACTGTTTATAATAGGTTTATTTTTATGGTAATCGTTTCCTATATCACCCTCAGGTAACACACCATTTGTGACCAACGCCTCGCAGCTTTTACATCTCTTTAGTATTACAAATATGAATTTGAACCTGCGTTTTAATTTACTGAGGATAAAACCACCAAGTTTGTCCAAACCAAGTGAAAGCAGGGGCATATCAAACCATTGCCAAACCGACATCAACCGCATAACGTGGTTTAGATCATGCTATGTTCGATTTACCTTGAGTGTTTAAATATCCAACCATTTAAGTTCTATCGTGAAAGTGTAATGTGCCTACCTAGACTCTAAATACGGCATTTTTATACTTAAGTTGCTGATATATAACGCATTAAATTAAATCGCAAGTACACAAAACGCAAAACCTAAAAGCACAAAAACTTTGGCTAGAAAGGTCTTTGGTCAGGCTCACGCAAATCAGCCAACGAATCATATAAAATTAACATAAGACAAATAGGTGGTATCTAATGAAAAAAGTCTATCGTTAGCAGCCGTGATATCCACTATTGGCTTCATCAGTTTCGCTCAGGCAGAGAGCGCCAACCCTACGGCGATCCAAGATCGTGGTTTGGACACTGCATCGTATCTTGCCGAATGGGATAAACCCGTCATTGTCGCCGAGGGCATTCGTGTTGGCGACGCCGCAAAGCCTCCAGAAACAACTGCTGGCACTCAAAGATAGTCAGGAATTAGTGATCCCTGCAGATTAGTTTGATCTGCGATGCTACCAATCACGCTAACGATAGATTGAATGTTATGTGTCTCTATAAACCAGAGGTCCGTTTCGTTTGAATGTACCAGGGACGCTCGGTCGGGTAGTAGGGCTCGGGAGCCCTACGCCACCACGGAAGGTATGACCTTCTTCAAATGGTACTCCATCTTTGATTGTTCCTTCTGCACAACTCCTTTCGGCCCCCCAATCATTATCGGGCAAAAGCTAGTTAGCGTAGTCCAATATGTCATACAAGACGATAAATAGGTCAAAGATCATTGCCGTGAAGATGCAATTACACATAAGCACCGGCCGACATCTATGCTGCCTTAGCCACTGTTCAATCAATCAAACTAGTTTGGCTTATAGTCGGTAAACTACGCATAAGCTTGCAAACCTACACGCATATGACTGTCATCGTCTGATACAGGCCACCCCTAATAGTCGTACAAAATAAAATAATCGTTTATTTTTTCTCCTCCACACTCAACACAAGCTCGTTACATTAAAGAAAACACAGGAATAAAAAAACGCACAAAAACACCATAACTATATGTTTTAAAATAAAAAACCCATCTGCAAAGCAACCTCTCCCAAACAATTTTTTGGTTATTTCAAAAAAAAATGCAATTTTTACTTCACTTTTAATTGTCATACATTATCATAGCAGCAACTGTTACGGGGTGAGTGGTGCTGTCGTTCCCTTGCCTCTTTTATCCAAGTTGCTTCACGGGGTTATCGTGGAGTGGTGAGAACATCAAAACTGACCAAAAATGTCTGGGCGCAAGTAGGCAGGCTGTGATTAAGTTGCACGACGAAAATTCAACCTGATAGAGCATGATTAAAGTGGAGAGAGTATCAATTGTCAGCGGTTTATCTTAAGCCGTGCAGTCTCCACCAAGTACGATTCGAGCATGGCTAATTTTCTCGAATCAACAGCTCAAGCTTCGGCAATGACTGGCACTTTTCCCGCAAAGTCAGCGAGCGAAGGATGAACTAATAGCTGCAAAAGCAGGCCATTGCGTTCTGATTGATGTCCTTATTAAGGTTTTCGATAACAATAATAAATTTGGCTGATTTTCCCCCAAAATCTAGCTACCCATACCTGCTGCGCTCACACGATACAGGCCGTGTGAGCGCTTTTTTTTTCTCAGGAAAGAAGCAAGAGACGCTATCGATTTGCAACAAGTGGCGGCCGACTAGGTGTGGCCGGCTAGGTGTGGCCGACTAGGCGCCCCCGGCTAGGCGCCCCCGGCCAGAGGTGACTGGCACTCATGTTAACATCTCATTTCTGGCCTACCTTGTGTGTCTCTCGTAACTCACGTTTTTCATTACCGTAAATCTACCGGCTTATCCTAAGCACATCTAAAAGCCAACATCCAAACGAATATATAAAGCTAAAGAGTTTATTTTACTACTCTTCACTTTCTAGCACGTCTATTTCGCACCTTGAGTGTAAATATCGTGAAGGTCACACTTGTACTATTTAATATTGTCGCACCTGTAGTGCGGATTTTCCCCACCCCGGTAATTAATCATACCTAATCCAACATTCTGACTTGCTTGAACCTGATCAAACCCCTTATTCAATATGGGGTTAGCCTATATTTCGCCAAATGAGCCAGGAAGTAAGATCCAGATCACTTGTATGACTTATTAACTCATCACAAGTGAGGATTTTGTCACGCTATTGAAATATTGTACTACAAAATTATCGACCCAAAGTTAGTATTAGTCTCAAGCCATTACTAATAACAGAAGGTTGAACAGATGGATCTCAATACTCTCATTGTGGGTATCTACTTCCTATTTCTCATCGCTATAGGGTGGATGTTCCGAACATTTACAAGTACCACCAGTGACTACTTCCGTGGGGGCGGTAGCATGCTGTGGTGGATGGTTGGTGCAACCGCGTTTATGACGCAGTTTTCAGCTTGGACATTTACAGGTGCTGCTGGTAAAGCATATGAAGACGGCTTTGCCGTTGCCGTTATCTTCCTGGCAAACGCATTTGGCTACCTGATGAACTACCTGTACTTCGCACCGAAGTTCCGCCAACTGCGCGTTGTTACGGTTATCGAAGCTATTCGTATGCGTTTCGGTAAATTCAACGAACAAGTCTTTACTTGGTCAGGCATGCCAAACAGCGTCATCTCTGCAGGTATCTGGCTAAATGGTCTAGCGATCATTGCCTCTGGTATCTTCGGCTTTGACATGACCACGACAATTATCCTAACGGGTCTTGTGGTACTTGTAATGTCGGTAACAGGCGGCTCATGGGCGGTAATCGCATCTGACTTCATGCAGATGGTTATCATCATGGCAGTAACCGTAACGTGTGCAATGGTTGCCATCGTTAATGGTGGCGGTGTTGGTGAGATCATCTCTAACTTCCCAACCGACGAATCAGGTTCATTCATTGCCGGTAACAACCTAAATTACCTGAGCATCTTTGGTATCTGGGCATTCTTCCTATTTGTTAAGCAGTTTGGTATTACCAATAATATGCTCAACTCTTACCGTTACCTTGCGGCAAAAGACTCTAAGAACGCAAAGAAAGCCGCTCTACTAGCATGTGTTCTGATGACGATGGGTCCACTAATCTGGTTCATGCCTTCTTGGTTCATCGCTGGTCAAGGTGTTGACCTGAATGCTGTTTACGCGGATTCTGGTTCTAAAGCGGTTGACTTTGCTTACCTATACTTTGTAGAAACTTACATGCCTGCAGGTATGGTTGGTCTACTGATTGCAGCAATGTTCGCAGCGACTATGTCATCAATGGACTCTGGCCTAAACCGTAACTCTGGTATTTTCGTCAAAAACTTCTACGAGCCAATCCTACGCCCTAATGCATCTGAGAAAGAGCTGGTATTGGTTTCAAAGCTAACGTCTACTTTCTTCGGTATCGCAATCATTCTAGTCGCACTGTTCATCAACTCGCTACGTGGTCTGAGCCTGTTTGACACTATGATGTATGTGGGTGCTCTAATCGGCTTCCCAATGCTTATCCCTGCATTCTGTGGTTTCTTTATCAAGAAGACGCCTGACTGGGCAGGTTGGGGTACGCTAATGATGGGTGCAGTAGTATCTTACTACGTTGGTTTCGTTATCAATGCTGAAATGGTTGAAGGCTGGTTTGGCCTTGAGAAGCTAACAGGTCGTGAGTGGGCTGATGTCAAAGTAACAATTGGTCTAATTGGTCACGTAGTCTTTACTGGTGGTTTCTTCTGCCTAACCACGCTGTTCTACAAGCCCCTTACGGCTGAGCGTCAAGCAGATGTTGATAAGTTCTTCGACAACCTATCAACGCCACTAGTAAATGAAACTTCAACACAGAAAAAGCTGGATAACAAGCAACGTCGCATGCTTGGTACACTGATTGCTGTTGCTGGTGTCGGTATCATGACTATGTTCCTACTGCCTAACCCATTGTGGGGCCGCTTCATCTTCGTAGTGTGTGGTGCGATTGTTATGGGCGTTGGGCTTCTGCTTGTGAAAGCCGTTGACGACTCTGTCGAAGACGCAGCGACACAAACTGCAGAGCAAAACTAATCACACTCAATACCCTCAAGGCGGCCACGATTAGGCCGCCTTTTTTAACCCCAAAAGTTCAATTGTTCCTATTTAAAGAGAGAACATATTATGAAAAAGACCCTGCTTGCTGGATTGAGTAGCACGTCAGTTGCAACCCTTGCCCTAAGCGCTCAAGTTGTGGCTCAAGATGCATTCATATGACGATAAAGCATGAATTGTGATATACGTTTTCACAGAAATTTTACCGCACAACAAGTGCAGCACGGCTAAAAATAGAGCACAAAGGAGCAAAAAAGCCATAGAAGTGTGAGCCAAGCCCGAGAAACACTCTGCTCCAGTGCAATAAATGTGAGCCAACATAAATATCATACGGTAATACAAGGATGTAACGTAGAGTTTTGATATGATAACGTTTTCACATTTATGCAAAAATAACAATAATTTCATGGATAAGAATATAATCCGCTACAGCTTAAAGCTGACAGATAGCGAACTTAGTGGGATCATCAACACGTCTCGGCCAACTTTACTAAAAAAGATAGACTGGGTGTATGACGCCTTACTATACAAATTCAATGGCGACATTGAAGAAGCGATCCTCTCAACAATGTCTCAGTTATGTACTAAAGATTTTGAGCAGACTCCACGCAATGGCTTGCTGACGGCGTTGCTTGCAGCTTATGCTAAAAAGACTGGCAGCTTGCCGACGGCAAGTATTAGCTTAGACTGGCAGCAGATCTTAGAGGTTTTCTCAATTTCACCAGCCAAGTTGACCGCAAGAGTTAACTTTAGTGCTTAGTCATTATGGCAATCTGCGGTCCGGCTTAAACCCAGATTGCCATTTTTGTTTCTAGTCTGAGCGACCTCGTCCTGCTATTGACCACTGCTCAACCACCTGCCCATCGCGCACACCATACAGCACATCAAAATTGTTCAACGTCGTATCACAATGACTTGGCATCAAAGCGATACGATCACCAACAGAGAGCTCACGTGACGCTTCGCTGAGGTGAAGAATACCATGCTCATCACCACCACACTGGTAAACAATGGAAGCATCCTCGATAACTCTTGGCATACCCAAATCAATCGATAATGACTTCATACCGGCATCAATTACGGCACGATTGTCTGCGGGGTGACTGATTACGGTACTTAAAACAGACAGCGCCGCCTGAAACTGGTGATTTACCTTATCATCCGTATCATCACCTATTGCTGTGTAACTCGCATCCATGAAAAGGTAGGAGCCGGCTTGGATCTCGGTATATTGCCGCTCACTATGTGCCTCAAATGTTCCAGTACCGCCACCGGAGATAATGCTAGGACGCAGCCCTCTAGGCGCCAGATCCTGCTCGATACACTCAAACACCATAGCGACAGCATCGCGTGCGGCTTGATGACGCACTTGATAGCCTCGTAACAATTGCAGGTGACCACTGTAGGCTTGGATACCGTCATAGCGTACCCCTGGCGTCTCTTGGATCAGCTCAATAAGCTCAAGCAAAGCGTCCCCCGGTAATACACCACAGCGCTGTTGACCACTCTCAACCTCGATCAGCAGTCCCACTTCGAGCCCAACCGCCGCTGCTTGCTGTCCGATGGAGCTGACGTGATCAGCATGGTCTATCACCTGACGAACCGTCGCACTTGGATTTTGCTGACACAGTTGGATCAAGCGCCCAATCTTGATCGCACCCGCGATTGGCGTGGTGATCAGCACATCGCGAATACCACCAGCTACCATCACCTCTGCCTCACCAAGCTTCGAGGTACAGATCCCCTGAGCGCCATAGTCTATCTGCATCTGAGCAATAGCGGGGATTTTATGCGCCTTAGTATGTGGTCGAAGCGCAACGCCAAGTTTGTTGATGCGGCGTTGCATCTGTTCGAGGTTAGATTCTAGCTTGTCGAGATCAACAATCAGTGCGGGGGTATCGAGTTGGACCATAGTTATCGCTTTTCAACCTGAGGGAAAAACAAAACTTTATCACATTAGCGGCCAAACCAAGAGCCCCTCAGAGTGCTGTTAGTTTCACTGCATAGTTACAAATAAAACAAGGAGCACAGTGTGGTGCTCCTTGTTTTTTATAACGATGCTACCGCAAGAGTTTTGTGTTTTGGCAATTACGCCTCAACCTCTTGGTATGTATTGATGACACTGTTGTCACTGCCTTGGCCATTTGGCACATAAGCATCTGCCTGATGATCGTTTTCCCACACTGAATCATCGAGGATATAACGGAATTGGAATTGTGCATTTTTTGGTAAGCGGATCTTGGTGGTAAAGACCTTTTGACGATTCAATTTCAGCGGGGTCGCCTGCCAGTCATTAAAGTCTCCGCTAATCGCGACTGTTTTAACGTCCGAATCACCCTTCGGCCACTGAAACGTAACCTCTACTTCATTCTTGGTTTTGAAAAAACGTTTTGTGAACATATCAACTCCTCATCAATCCTTTATCTCGCAGCTGCAATTAAAATGCCAATAAACAAACAGTTACTAATCAAGCTCGAATCCTGTCTTGTGCCTAATTAGATCACCGGGTGAGTGCAAGTTGCACTCAGGGCGAACGAAATTCGCTCACGCCCAGCATTAAGCAACAAGTGGTATTAAAAAGCCATCCCTCGAAACCGATAAATTAAAACTGGGCTACAAAACGTGATCACTATCGCTGATTACTGGAAATCATCAGCGCGTTTCGACAACTAGAATCGTCGTAAGGGACGGGACAAAACCCCCAAGCACCGCACAAAAGCGGTGCTTTTTGCATCATCTTGGTACACCCAAACTAAAACGCCAACAGCCATGGAATAATCAGCGCGTTAGCCAGATCGATGAAGAATGCACACACCAGAGGTACCACTACAAAGGCCAAGTGTGAGTTACCATATCGTGTCGCTACTGCGGACATATTCGCCATAGCTGTCGGAGTTGAGCCAAGCGAGATCCCACCAAAACCGGCGCACACCACAGCCGCATCATAATTTTTTCCCATTGCCGGGAAGACAACAAATAGGGTGATCAATACCGCGACAACAAACTGCATCGCCAGTATGGCAAATATTGGACCAGCGAGATCAATGAGTGTCCATAACTGCATGCTCATCAGTGACATTGCCAAGAAGGTACCGAGTGAGATCTCTGAGATCAGGGCAATCGCAGGCTTGCGCGATGGCCATTGGGTGCCCGTGATACGCGGGATCGATTTCGGGACCAAGTTGGTGGCGATGATACCGGCAAACAGACAGGTGACAAACAGCGGTAGCTGCAAACCCATGTTCTCAATCGCTTCGTTCAGTAACACACCAAAGATGATACAAATGTGGATAGCAAGAATCGCATCCAAGAAGTCATGCGCGGTAATCGTGCCTTGCCCCGCACCTTCCTCAATACCGACATCTAATGGCTCAATGCTAGATGGGCTTAACTGATAACGCTTAATCAAGAACTGTGCAATCGGCCCCCCCATTAAACTGGCTAAGATCAAGCCGAAGGTGGCACACGCAATGCCAATTTCCATCGCGTTGCCAATACCATAGTCTTCACTGATCCTTGGTGCCCAAGCGATAGCCGTGCCATGACCGCCAATCAATGACACACTACCGCCAAGCAGCCCGACCTGTGAGGGAAGTTCAAACAACCCAGCCACACCAATACCAACAAAATTCTGCACAAACATGTAGCCAATGGTGATGGCGAGCAAGATCAACAGGGGTTTACCCCCTTTTGCCAAGTCCTGCAAACTGGCATTGATACCAATCGTGGTAAAAAAGTACACCAGCAACAGATCTCGACTGACCAAATTAAATTCAATCTCATAGCCAGAGGCAAAAAACACAACTGCAATCAGCACTGAGATCAATAAGCCGCCACTTACTGGCTCAGGGATATTAAAATGCGCCAGTGGCCCAATTGCTTTGGTCAGACGACGCCCGAGAAACAGAACCACGATCCCCAGGGTGAAAGTAAAGAACGATCCGATGAGGACTTGATTTCCAATCACTTCCATTTGTTCACCTAAGTTTTGAATGAGAAAGTTGCATCACAGTTTACTGGCACAAAATCATTAATACGTGCCCTTAAAATTCAGCCCGTGATAAAAAGTGAAGAAAACCAACCCTGTAAAATCAACCTTTTAACCTATTTCTGGTAACTGACTCACTGTTTCTCCTGTGACTTTTCAATAAGAAAATCAATCAACACACGCACCCGCTTGGCTTTTTGCGTGTTTTGATGGAAGTACACATACAACCCAGCATAGGGATACCAATACTCGCGCAAGATCGGGATCAGTTGGTTGTTAGCCAATAGCGTTGCAACCATTGGCTCAACCACGCGCCCTATCCCGACTCCTTTTAGTGCGGCATCGACCATCAGGTTGGTATCATTGACAACCATAGCGCTGGGCATTTCCACCACCCACTCTTTCTCTCCCTGTGCTAAATTGAGTGGCGCCACTTGATTGGAGGCAACGAATCGATATTGAATCAACCTGTGTTGCTTGAGATCTTGCGGTGTCTGAGGCAGTCCATATCGCTCTACATAATCTGGCGAGGCAAACAGAGCCTCTGGCATCGGAGCGGTCAGTTGACGCGCCACCATCCCCTCTTCAACGCGATCGCCAAATCGGATACCCAAGTCAAAGCCCTGATTTAAGATATCAACCTTGGCATCTGAGATAGAGATCTCAAGCTCGATATTGGGATAACGTTGACAGAACTCAGCGTAGATCGGACGCAGTAGATACTCATAGACAAACCTCGGCGTGGTCAAACGCACCTTACCAGACGGCACCTCACTCAAATCACTGATGCTCTCAAACGAGAGGGCCAATTCGTTCATAATGCCAAAGGTACGCTGATGCAAAAGCTGTCCCGCTTCCGTCAACTCAATGCGGCGAGTGGTACGTGTAAAAAGAGGCAAGCCGACTTGGTCTTCTAAAGCCTTGAGTGCATTACTCACCGAGGGTGAAGCCATCTGCAGCTTTCGTGCTGCCCCGGTGATACTGCCCTCAACCGCTATCGCCTGAAAAATCCGTAACTGATTAAATGTACTGCCGTTCACTGTGAACCTCAATTATTAGCTATTGACTAATAATATATTAGATATACACCATCTAATCATTATCAATTTGGCGACATATACTCTCTCCATCGCTTAGACAGCCCCCAAATTACTCAGTTAGGAGATATACCATGAGCCAAGTTGTTGTTATTTCAGGTCACCCAGATCTTGCTTCTTCTCACACCAATACGGTGATCCTAGAAGAGCTACAAAACAAAGTGGATAACATCGAGATACGCCGCCTAGACACGCTCTACCCTGACTACCAAATCGACGTAGAGGCTGAGCAGGCCGCACTGCTAAAGGCCGATGTGATCGTGCTACAGTTCCCATTTTACTGGTACTCGGTGCCGGCATTGATGAAGAAGTGGCTTGATGATGTACTTAGCTATAACTTTGCTTATGGCTCAAAAGGCGACAAGCTCAAAGGCAAAGAGCTGATCACTTCTTTCACTATTGGTGGACCTGAGGAGTCTTATGACCCGCTCGGTTATAACCATTTCACCATTGAGCAGTTAATTTTACCACTACAGCAGACCGCCTACCTGGCAGGTATGCGCTTTAACAAGCCGGTTTATACACACCGCATGGTCTATATTCCCGGTGTCTACAACGAGCTTGAGGAAGTACAAGATCGTGCCAAGCAACACGCTCACCGCGTTGCTGACTTGGTCACTGAGCTGACAGAATCACCAGCGAAGATCATTGAAAAGTTTGTGACCAACTGGTTCAAGCAGCTTGATGGGTTACCCGCAGAAACCAACTCTTATGAGCCTCATCTAGCAGAGCGCTTTGTGATGAATATGCCTGAGGGGACTTTCAAGGGTGTGGAAGGATTCCGCGACTGGTATGGTCAGGCACGAGAAACGTTTAAGCCAAACTGTCAGCACATTGTGGAGCAGATTGAAGTCAAACCCAATGGTGACTTTTTTCAAGTTGGGCTTCGGGTTCGCCTGCAAGCAGAGACTTTCACTCACTCGACCTTTGAAGGACAGACCATCAACCTGCTAGTCAACGAAACATGGCAAGTGAAACTAGACGCTCAATCGGGCGTTAAACTGCACCATTATGTCGTCGAACCGGTACAAGGATAGCTACAAATTATAGCCCCAAGCCTTTATTGCTGTGGGGCTTTGAGTACCTATCATTAGAAAAAACCACTATAGTTAAAATAACTTACTTGTCTTGGGTTTCTCCTTACTATGGCGAAAGATTTGTATCTAACACTCGACTTAAACCTGCTGCGAACCTTTCTTGTGCTGCATCAGGAGCTCAATATGAGAAAAGCCTCTGGCCGTCTGTACATTTCTCAACCAGCACTTAGCCAAGCATTAAAAAAACTCAGAAATCACTTTGATGACCCGTTGTTTGTTAAAGTACCCTCAGGGCTTGAGCCGACCTACTTCGCTAACGAGTTGGCAACCAAGGTTGCCCCACATTTGGATGGCTTATCCAAATCCCTCAATACGCTGGAAAAATTTGAGCCGGAGCAAGTGAACCAAACTGTACGTATCGCCTTGTCGTCACTCATCGTCAGTTCTCTCGCTGGATCACTGTTTGCCCGCCTCAAAGCAAAAGCGCAAAACGCCAACATTGAATTAATCCTGTGGAACCAAAGTACCGAAGAGAAAATTCGCACTGGCGAAGTGATACTTGGCATCCACTACAACCTCCGGCTGCCAAAAGATATCTACCCGCAAAAGTTAATTGATATACGAGCTCAAGCGATCGTAAGAAAGGGGCATCCACTGGTAGGGCGCACCATCAGTATGAAAGAGTTAGAGGGGTATGAGTTTGCTTCCGTGGTGAATGCAGGATGGAATGATAACTTTAACTATGCGGCCAATGTATTAGCAGAATATGACATCAATATCAAAACCGGGGTACGAGCAGAGGATGCATTGACGATACTCAATGTGGTTGAGCAAACTGACATGATCTTACCTCACTCAAATCTATTCCCCTTTGATAAATATCCCGCCTTTACCACATTAGATATCAAAGAGTTCAAACACACTGAACACCCTTTTGTCTACCCTATCCACGCGCATTTCCATACCAAGAATATCGACAGCCCTTTAGTCCATTGGTTGCTTGAGGAAATCATCGAGCTAATGAAGGACCAAACCGAACGTGTTGATCGTTTCCTCGCAAACCAGTAACCCCTCCACCAACTGATAAGTATTACTTATCAAGACTATTGCACTTTACGATTAGTACTCACAATGCATGCCTAATACAATTCCGTGCCAAATAAAGGAGCTAACGCCCCATGGAAGATAAAGGGCCTCTATTAACATACATTGGAAATTATTAGATGAAATTTTTACTTCCGGCCTTGATTAGCAGTGTTGTTCTTTCAGCAGGTGCTGTAGCAAGCGAAAACAGTGGTCACCGTATTGGTTTAGGTTTTTCAAAAACCGACATCAACGGACCTGGCCTAGACGGTAGCTGGGGCGATGGTATCAAACTAGAGTATGGTTATGACATCAACCGTGTTTTCGGTATTAACGTTTCTTTTAGCAAACACAAAGACAGTGGATTAGGCTATTCAGTCGACGGTACTACCTTCAAAATGGATACCGACATTGGTTATAAGTTTGATTTGGAAGGGTTTGCTGTAAAACCATACCTAGCACTTGGTTTTGCGTCTCTTGAAGAAGATATTAAATTCGTTGGTATGGAAGGTGTGGATAGCTCAAGCACTATCTTCAGTGGCTTAGGTGTTCGCGGTGATATTGGCCAACATTTCTATACTGACCTGCGCCTTGACCTACCGATGTTCGATGATTATGAGTACGACCAAGTATCTCTAACCTTTGGTTATCGTTTTTAGTAAGATAAAAGCAAAACCTTCGGGTTTTCGATAAACAGAGCACGGTATTGTCTGCGGCCTTTATCTTAAATGTAGTTAGCGCTATTAAAAAAACCGCCTTTTGGCGGTTTCTTTAATAATAGGGGATGTTATTCCCAATCAAGAATCACTTTACCCGACTGACCGCTGCGCATAACATCAAAGCCCTCTTGGAAGTCATCAACCTTGTAGTGGTGAGTGATGATTGGTGATAGATCGAGACCTGACTGGATCAGTGAAGCCATCTTGTACCAAGTTTCAAACATCTCACGACCATAGATACCCTTGATCACTAGGCCTTTGAAGATCACCTGGTTCCAGTCGATGCCCATGTCTGATGGTGGAATACCTAGCAGCGCGATACGACCACCGTGGTTCATGGTTTCTAGCATGGTACTGAATGCTGCTTGAACGCCTGACATCTCAAGACCCACATCGAAGCCTTCTGTCATGCCCAGTTCGTTCATCACATCTTTCAGGTCTTCCTTCGCTACGTTTACCGCGCGAGTCACACCCATTTGACGTGCCAAATCTAGGCGGTATTCATTCACATCCGTGATCACCACGTGACGCGCACCCACATGCTTAGCGACTGCCGCTGCCATGATACCGATAGGGCCTGCACCTGTGATCAACACATCTTCACCCACAAGGTCAAACGACAATGCCGTGTGAACCGCGTTACCAAATGGGTCAAAGATTGATGCTAGGTCGTCTGAGATACCCTCAGGGATCTTGAATGCATTAAATGCTGGGATCACTAGGTATTCTGCAAACGCACCTTCACGGTTTACGCCTACACCGATAGTGTTACGACATAGGTGAGTACGACCGCCGCGACAGTTACGACAGTGACCACAAGTGATGTGACCCTCGCCAGACACGCGATCGCCCACAGCAAAGCCACGCACCTCTTGACCGACTTCAACCACTTCACCTACATACTCATGACCCACAACCATTGGCACAGGAATAGTATTTTGTGACCACTCGTCCCAGTTGTAGATGTGAACGTCGGTACCACAAATCGCAGTCTTCTTGATTTTGATTAGAAGATCGTTGTGACCGATTTGTGGCTTATCCACCTCAGTCATCCAGATGCCTTGCTCAGGCTTTAGCTTAGATAGTGCTTTGATTTTCATAACTTTTACCTAGTGTTGCTGCCAGTCAAATAATGCGACCGACAGCAATAAAAACTCTTTACCGTATTCAAGGTAGTTGGGTTTGTCTCGAAAGTGCAACTAACCCAACCTGACAGGCAACTTAGATGATGCCCATCTCTTTACCGACTTCGATAAACGCGTCGATGGCACGGTCTAACTGCTCAGGAGAGTGAGCGGCTGACATCTGAGTACGGATACGTGCTTGGCCTTTCGGTACCACTGGGAATGAGAAGCCAACAACGTAGATGCCTTTCTCTAGCGCGCGCTCAGCAAATTCTGCCGCCACTTTCGCATCACCTAGCATGATTGGGATGATCGCGTGATCAGCACCGCCCATCGTAAAGCCTGCATCTTCCATGCGAGTGCGGAAGTGTGCTGAGTTTGCCCATAGGCGATCGCGTAGGTCACCACTCTCTTCAAGCAGCTCAAGCACACGCAGTGAAGCGTTGACGATCGCTGGTGCCACTGAGTTTGAGAATAGGTATGGACGTGAGCGCTGACGTAGCCAGTCGATCACTTCTTTCTTACCTGAGGTGTAACCGCCTGAAGCGCCACCCATGGCTTTACCTAGTGTGCCAGTAATGATGTCGATGCGGTCTACCACGTCGTGGAACTCATGCGTGCCCGCGCCTGTTTTGCCCATAAAGCCAACCGCGTGTGAGTCATCCACCATGGTCAGTGCGCCATACTTGTCTGCAAGGTCACAGATAGCCGGTAAGTTAGCCACCACGCCGTCCATAGAGAATACGCCGTCCGTCACGATCAGGATATGGCGCGCGCCAGCTTCTTTAGCTGCAATCAGTTGCTGCTCTAGCTCAGCCATGTCGTTGTTCGCATAACGGAAACGCATCGCTTTACACAAACGAACACCGTCAATGATTGAAGCGTGGTTAAGCGCATCAGAGATGATCGCGTCTTCTTTGCCAAGAATAGTCTCGAACAGACCCGCGTTAGCATCAAAACATGAGGTGTAAAGGATAGTATCTTCTTTACCTAGGAAGCTTGATAGCTTCTGCTCAAGGTCTTTATGAATATCTTGCGTACCACAGATAAAGCGCACTGACGCCATACCAAAGCCGTGCTCGTCCATACCCGCTTTACCCGCTTCGATAAGCGCTGGGTGGTTAGCTAGGCCTAGGTAGTTGTTAGCACAGAAGTTCAGCACTTCTTGACCAGTTGAGATCTTCACTTCAGCTTGCTGCTGTGAGGTGATCACGCGCTCAGACTTGTACAGACCTTCGGCTTTTACACCTTCGATCTGCTGTTGAATTTGTTGGTAAAATGCAGAAGACATTAATTGTTCCTTCCCGATTAGCTCGCAGATAAACCATTGAGCAAAGTGACTTGAGCCTTTATGTGACAGTGATCACAGGCTATTTGTTATCAATTAAGTCTAGTGTAAATCAAGGGGCCGAGAAGGATTATCCCCTTGGGTGGAAAAGCATTCGTGAATCTCAGGCACGAATAAAAGGTGTGAGGCGCGGGGACGGGCAACGCACTTCGAGGAGCGAGGGGTTTAGCATATGCTGCACCTTCCTAGTTACCTAAGAAACGTAAGGGAGCTTGAAAGCCACCTATGAAAGGAAGAGAGTAGGCCGAGCCCTAAGGGGGGCGACGAATTTAATGCGCGTGACACACTCCTCGAACCCCGCAACGAAGTGAAACTCGAATCTCGGAACGCAGTGATACTGGCTTCAGCCGGGGGCGTTGAGGCAAAAGCACTGCTCGTACTCATCGCCCGTTTGATGGGTTTCCAGCACGCTGTAATGGAGCATTAGGATGGATTTGACGATGCGAGTGCCGATGCCTAGGGAGCCGCTGGGGGCGTCGGTGTCGACTTGGTTGCGGAAGGAGAAGTGGATCTTGCCAGTTTGTTGCTCTAGTGTCACCTGACACGCTACTTTGGCGTGGGCTGGGCTGTGGCGCAGGGCGTTGTCTAGCAAGTTGAGCACCAGACGCTCCAGCAAATGGCGATCGCCAATCGTTTCGATGCCGTTATCAATATTTAGCTCAAGCTCGACACTGCGGCGTAAAAACTGACTGCGCATCATCTCTTTGCACTCTTCCAGTAGCGGCTTGATCGCCACCAGCTGATATTCATAGCTAGGCAGGACTGAGTCTTTGCGCGCGGTATCGAGCAGGGATTCTAGCTGTGAAGATAGCTTTTCACAGTTACGATAAGCGACATCAATCAGTGGGTCGCTTTGTGGCTGAGCTATCTTCCAGGTTTCTAGGTAGCCAAGCACACTCGACAGTGGGGTTTTTAAGTCATGACTGAGCTGAAATAGGCTCTGTTTTCGGGCTGAAGCCTGATACTCGAGCAAAAGAAACTGCTGCTGAATATGCTTGGCCATCAGTTGGTACGACTCAGCAATCGGGATCAGCTCTGGTACTTGGTGAGTAAAATCGGCATTGAGGCGAAAATCTTGCTCAGCCTGCTGCTGCAGTTGTTCAGTGACCTTTTGAATGGGATTCAGCAGGCTACGTTTGACCAGCCAGTATGCGCCAAGGGCAAAGCCCAAAATAGAGATAAGCACCAGCCCCGTTAAGGTTGAATAGTGGCTGCCAACAATCGAATCGGCGATCACCCCGTGTCGAGTACTGCCAATCACAACATAAAGATACCCCACCACCGAGCCAAACTCCTCAATAGCGGCAACGGAAAACACCTTGCCTTGCTCAGGGTTACGCGGATCTTCACCAAGAATTGGGAAGGCATCGCCAGCGAGAAACCGCTTAATCGGAGCGAGGTCAATTTCCCCCATCATCTGCGCGCCCTCCGGCGCTGCATGGGTGGTGATCTTGCCTTGACTGTCGAGAAAATAGATCTCAAAGTCAGGACCTATCAGCATCAGGGTGTGGAAGATGGATTTGAGCGCCTTGGGGTTGTAATCGGTGCCGATCATCAAGGGGTTATCATCACGCATATGACTGGCGAGATCTTTATGCAGACTCTGCTTGGTCACTTGCTCGGTGTTCTCGCGCTGCCAATTGTAAGTGGCGGCAATCGCCCCTGTCGCAAGGCAAAACCAGATGCTAGTAAAAATCACCAGCCGAGATTTAAAGCTCATCGAATTCATTGTCGTTATCCCTGCGGCTGAAACTTATACCCCACTCCCCAAACCGTATGAATAAACTGCGTCTCATCCGGTGAGCGCGATAACTTGGTGCGCAAACGATTGACAGTACTGCACACTGTATGGTGATAACCGGCATGGTCGGTATGCCAGACATGTTCAAGTAGCTCATCCTTACTGAATACCCTACCTGGACGAGATGCGAGGAATTGCAGCAAGGTAAACTCGGTCGCAGTAAGGTTGACTTCCCTGTCATTGAGAGCTACTCGGTGTAACTCGGGGGTGATGGTTAAATCACCAAAATGCATGATATTTGATTCATTGTCGCTCGCCTTAGGCGGGCTAACGGTCTCGCACGAACGGCGCAGGATATTCCTTACCCTGGCCTGAAACTCAAGCACGCTAAAGGGTTTGGTGATGTAGTCATCCACCCCAGCTTCCAGCCCTTCAACCTTTTCCATTTCACTGCCTCTTGCAGTGAGAACCAACACTGGTATCCAGTTATTGTCTTGGCGTAAACGCTGGCAAACATCCAGACCATCACCATCAGGTAGACCACGGTCTAATACAATCATATCGAAATCACCTGCGGCATACTGCTCAAATGCCTGGGCACAACTTGTGACGCGCGTGGTCTGGTGTCCTTGAAACTTAATGTGCATTTGCACTAGCTCGGCGAGATCGTCGTCATCCTCAACCAGCAGTATCGATGCCACCTGATTGTTTGCTTGCACTAACATGACTCCTCCTCACCTTGCACTTATCCACACTGACATGACCGAGGTGAGAAGGAGTTTCTTTCATTTATTTTTTCAAGCGGGAAATGTTTATTCCAAGCGGGTAATCGTCAGCCTTGCACCTGGGTTTAAGAAGCGATGCTGAGCATTAAGCGCTGAGGTAGCTAGACCATCATCTTGTGAGATCACACCAGAGTGAAACGTCACGCGATCATCATCATTACGCTCGGCATTAAACCCCTCACCGCCACCAGCCGGTCCTGGAATCGTCGCGGCTAACTCATCATTGGCCTCAGTACCCGCATCCCAAACATTCATGTTCATCTGATAGCTTTCACCGACCTCGAGATCCGCCACCGAGATACCCGTTTCACCGACAAAAGCATCATTGGTGTTAACCAGCATGGTCGCGATCGAGAGGTAGTTAAAATCACCATCAATAGTCAGCTCGACCGAGTCTGAGTTACCCGGTAGAAGCAACCCGTTACCTGAGACGGCGTGATCAATATTGCTATCGCTATCCATCAAAGCCATCAACTCGGCATTGCTCCCTGCTTCAGCCAGATGCTCAAGCTCAATTGAAGCACTGCCACCGACCTCAAATAGGGCAAATTCGCCGTTGTGAGTCATGATTGCGAGTGGCGACATCGGCTGATCAACGGTCAGATTAGAAACACGGACGCTAAAGCGACTCGTAGTGTCAATAACGGCAGCCGTGTTATTGTCATCGTCATCATCAGGACAGCCAGCTAATGCCACTATAGAACCTGCGATAAGTAAGATACGATGTTTCATACCAGCCTCCTTACTTCACGATAATGGTAATGGTGGCAACAGGGTTGAGCCAACGATGGGCGCTATTATCCAGGTCGCTGATCCCGCCAGTAGGGTCGCTATCCCCTAGGTTACCAGGATGAATATGCACCTTGTCGTTAGTCACTTCAGTCTCGAGGCCCGAGCCATTAGTGCCAAAAGTGATAAAAGGTGGGTTAGGCATGTTGCCTGCGATTTCATCGTTAGCCTCGGTACCGGCATCATAGCCGTAAAGCGCTGCGTGATAAGTACCTGGCGTTGAAGGGATCGCCCAGCTATCTAAGCCAACAAAACCATCGTTGGTAGGGAGTAGCATGGCGCCGAGTGACAAGTAATCTAATTCACCACTATCAAGATCAAATGTGGTGCTGACGCCCGGGTTTAAAATGCCACCTGCTGGGTTTTCGACCACTACACCACCGGCATTACCAATCACGCCAGAGAGCTCAGAGATATCACCCTCTTCGGCCATCAGCTCCAAGCCACTTGAGGCCACCTCGCCGGTACGGAATATAAACAGGTCGTCGTTGTGCGCAGCTACAATCAGTGGTGTGAAGTAAATGCCTTTGGTGGCATTAGTAATAGTAATTTCCATCTCTGCCGCGTGAGCGATTGATGAACTCATCGCCACAGCGGCGGTTGAGACAAGTAATCCTAGTTGATTGAGTTTTAGCATCTTGATTCCATCCCTATGTTTGTCGAACACTCTAAGCATGGAAATCAAATCTAGCGATTCGCTCATCAAATTCTCAAAAAAGTCTCACAATCCCGTCACGAAATAATTCTTCCTTTTAATTCATCTCTTTAAAGCTGGCGACAAGCCTTTGGCTTGATGTGTTGGGCAAAAGCACGTGAGGGCACCGCCATTTGCCGCAGGCGCTGCTTCGAATCTTTGGCCTGAGCAGAGATTAAGCCTACCAGGTGCCACTTTCCTTGCTCGCGGCGCAGCAGAGGGGCGCCGGAATAGCCAGACTCGACGTGACAGTTTTTTAGTCTTAGCGCGGTATTTTCTCGCGGTGGTAGGGCGTATTCACAACCATGACTGGCCACTTGCTGGTGCGGAGTATTGCTACCATAACCGAAGGTCGACATAGTTTGACGTGTTGCTGGCTTGTGATCGATCGTAAGCGGCTCAATACTGCACCCTATCGGCGTACTCAATGTCACCACCGCCCAGTCATTGTAGAGAAACTTTTCATCGAACTTGCCTGAGGGAAAGCTCTTCACCCCAATCACATAGCTCCGGGCCATCGATGACAAGCGATAACTGCCATCTTGATATCCGGCATAGAAGTTGACATAGGAGGGGTGGTAAAGCTTGCGCGTCTTGTTGTTAAACAGGCAGTGCGCTGCTGTGACGATTTGATGGCTACTGAGCAGCGTCGCGCTGCACTGCTTTCGCCCTGCCTCTAGGCGCCCGATAGCAATAATCTCCGCCGATTTGGCCCATGCGCTCAGGCTCGAAGCACTTAGAAGTAATCCTATCAGCACATTCCATGTTGCAGATTTCACGGCATAAGCCTCAGATTATCAGTTAGATGTGTCTTAAACTTAGCGCATACTGCGCAGCTTGCTCGGGGAAAAAGTGTGTTAGTATCACAGCATTGATTGTTGCTGGCGCCTTTTTCTATGGTAAATCCCAAGCTGATTGCACTGCTTCCTGACCTTGCCTCCTACATTCTCGTGGTCAACGAGGGCAGCTTTACTGCCGCTGCAAAAAAACTCGATGTCTCGCCTTCAGCGCTAAGCAAGCTGATGACTCGATTAGAGAAGGCCCTCAACGTCAAGCTGATCCAGCGCACTACACGCAAGCTGATCGTCACTGAATCGGGTCGCCGCGTCTATGAGCAGGCTTCATTAATGCTCAATGCCGCCCAGCAAGCGGTTGAGATCTCGACCATCGATCACGCAGAGCCTGTCGGTACCATCACCATCGCGGCACCTGAAGCCTTCCTTAACTCGGTGCTGCAGCCCTTTATCAAGCCGTTTCTCGAGCAATACCCAAGCATTAATCTGCATTTAAGCGCTATGGATGGCGAGATTGACTTGTTCAAGCATGGTATTGATGTGGCGTTCAAGCTCACCGACCGCCCCGATGAGGCCTTAGTGCTTAAGGAGCTAAGCAAGACCGAGTTGGTATTGTGCGCCAGCCCTGATTATTTATCTGACAAAGGCATACCGACTCATCCTGAGCAACTAGCGGGACATGATTGTCTATACCTAGCCGAAACTAACAACGACAACGTATGGACATTTATTCAAGGCAAACAGCAACATGCCGTTGAGGTCAGTGGCCGTTACGCGGTAAATCACTCGCAGATGCGTCTTAACGGCGTCAAGCAAGGGCTGGGGATTGGCCTATTTCATGACTTTGTTATCAAGCAGGCGCTCGAAGAGGGTGACGTGGTTCAAGTGCTAGAGGATTGGCATATTAAGAGTAACTACTATGGCGCGATTGCGATGCAATACGCGCAAACCCAGTATATGCCAGCTCGGTTGCGCGTATTTATCGATTACATCGACCAGCACCTCGACCTAGCCAAATAGACGGCGCCAAATCGAAGCTATGATCTTAGAAACTATAGCCCGGCAAACTCCTCAATTGGCGCTCGT
Organism: Vibrio sabulosilitoris; assembly: GCF_055391395.1. NCBI lineage: Bacteria > Pseudomonadati > Pseudomonadota > Gammaproteobacteria > Vibrionales > Vibrionaceae > Vibrio > Vibrio sabulosilitoris. The sequence goes on along the minus strand of NZ_AP029600.1, from coordinate 410,811 downwards.
CCGCGTCGTTCCAGAAACCCGGTGAACTGTTTAACGCTTGCGGTGATCACCTGCTCTGCTGGAATACCAACTTGTGCGAGGAGATCTTTGACTAGGTATAAGTCACCCACCGCAGTGCAGTAATGGGCATCACTGCCGGTGGTGATTGGCGCCCCGGCACGCTTGGCCACATTGGCAATCTCAAAACAGCGCTCGATACTGCCAACACGGCTGTTACCCAGCAAGGTAGTGTTGTTGACCTCAATCGCCACCTGATGCTCAGCTGCGCAGTGGATCACCGATTCAAAGTCAAAGTCAAAATTTGGATTACCTAGATGCCCAAGCGCGTCGATGCGGCCAGAGCGGATCGCATTGAGTAGGGCCTCAGTGTGAGTGCTGGCGTTGGCTGGGCGAAAGACTGGCTCATGAAAACTAGCAATAACCCAGTCGAGATTGCGATCAACGGTTGGGTGTAAGTCAATTTCCCCTTCCGTATTGAGTAAGTTGGCTTCGACACCTCGGACAATGCCAACACCATCAATAATGCGAGGCAAGATTTTCTGATTTGAAAAAAACCAATAGTGAGGTGCGCCTGGCATCGACTCTGCGTGGTCGGTGGTACACAACAGCTTTAACCCACTGGCTTTGGCGCAAGCCGCATTTTCATTCAAGGTACTGTAGGCATGCCCACTGGCATAGGTATGGGTGTGAGTATCAACAACTAGCTGCAATTTCTTTTCCTCAAATCATGATTTTGGTCTTATTTAACTCAGTGTACACCAGCTAAACGACAGATTAATGATCATCGCGGGCTTGCTGAGCAAAGTATCACTGCAACCTAACTTGTGAGCATGACGCAAACGTTTGGCTTAATCATCATACAATTGAACTTAAAATAGCTCTAAAAGGTTGATGTGTATCAAGTTGTCGTAGACAATAGCACCTCATTTAGTAGCACGTCAGTGTCGACATTATAGAAAAAACCTATTGAATCAATAGCTAATATCGAATGTCACCTTTTACGTTGCCTTGATAGGTTTAGTAGATAACTCAATGGATGCCGGTGAACTGAGTAGAAACTGCGCAGATTATCGCCATTCACCTAAACTGACGAAGATTGATTATAAAAGTGTTCTTCACCTCCCCTGATGAAAGGAAAGATGATGGTAATACCTGAAAACAGCTGCATCGTGATTTTTGGTGCTTCTGGTGATCTCACCTACCGTAAACTAATCCCTGCGCTTTATCACTTGTACGCAGACAAGCAGCTTCCCGAATCCTTTGCCATCCTTGGTGTCAGCCGTACTCAGTACAGCGATGAGTCTTACCGTGAAAAGTTGAAGAAGTCTTTGCTTGAGATGGAGCAAACCGAGCCAGAAGCGCTGGATGCCTTTATCAACCACTTGCACTACCAAGCTGTTAATACCTCTGATGCTGCGGATTATGCCAAACTCAAGCACCGCCTTGTCGACCTGCGTGGTCAATATCAGTTTGAGACCGCCAATACTCTTTACTACCTCGCAACGCCGCCAAGCCTATACAGCGTGATACCAGCTAACCTGGCAACGCATGGTCTTAATAGTGAAAACGATGGCTGGAAACGCCTGATCGTTGAAAAGCCATTTGGCTACGATCTCTCGTCAGCACGTGAGCTGGATAAAGATATTCACGAGCATTTTAAAGAACACCAAATCTACCGTATTGACCACTATCTGGGTAAAGAGACGGTGCAAAACCTGTTGGTGTTCCGTTTCTCTAATGCGATGTTTGAGCCGCTTTGGAATCGTAACTACATCGAGTATGTCGAGATCACCGGTGCTGAGTTCCTCGGCGTTGAAGGCCGTGGTGGCTACTATGATGGCTCGGGTGCGATGCGTGATATGTTCCAAAACCACCTGCTACAGGTTCTGGCGATGGTGGGCATGGAGCCACCAGCGCAGATCAACGCCGACGCGATGCGTGATGAGGTGGTGAAAGTTCTTCAGTGTCTTAAGCCATTGGACGAGCACGACCTGCGCAACAACCTAGTATTGGGTCAATACACCGCCTCTGACGTGCGCGGTGAGCAGTTGCTTGGCTACCGTGAAGAGCCTGGCGTGGCCGAAGACTCGCGCACCGAGACTTATGTCGGCCTGAAAGCCTACATAAACAACTGGCGCTGGAATGGCGTGCCTTTCTATGTGCGCACCGGCAAACGCCTACCAACCCGCGTGACTGAGGTGGTGATCCACTTTAAGAACACCCCGCATCCAGTGTTTGGCCAAGATGCGCCAGAGAACAAACTCATCATTCGCATCCAGCCGGATGAGGGTATTCAGATGAGCTTTGGTCTCAAAGAGCCGGGGGCTGGCTTTAAAGCCAAGGAAGTTAAGATGAACTTCCACTATACCTCGCTGCAAGAAACTCATATGCTTACCGCTTACGAACGACTGCTACTGGACGCCTTGAACGGTGATGCCACGCTGTTTGCGCGTAGCGATGCGGTTGAGGCGTGCTGGAAGTACGTACAACCAATCCTAGATTTCAAACAAGACCCACAAGCCCTATTTGGATACGCTTGCGGTACATGGGGCCCCAAAGAAGCCGATGTGCTCCTCTATCGTGATGAGCGCGCTTGGCGATTCCCATGTAAAAACCTAACTGACACGGACTACTGCGAACTATGATCAACCATAAGATCTTTCAAACCGCTGACCAAGTAGTAGAAAGCCTCGCCAACGACATGAAGGCGTTTAGCGAGCTTGGTCGCCCTGTACACATTTCTCTGTCGGGTGGTAGCACACCTAAGATGCTGTTCAAACTGCTGGCGACAGACACCTATGCCACCAGCATTGCCTGGCAGAACCTGCACTTCTGGTGGGGTGATGAGCGCTGCGTGGCACCGGATGATGCAGAAAGCAACTATGGTGAAGCTAACACGCTGCTGTTTAGCCAAGTTAACATTCCAGCTGAGAACATCCACCGTATTCGCGGTGAAAACCAGCCAGAGCAAGAAGCAGTGCGCTTTGCCAGTGAAATGACCGACGTGATCCCAACACAAAACGGCACCCCAGTGTTTGACTGGATCCTGCTTGGTGTTGGCGCAGATGGTCACACAGCTTCACTTTTCCCAGGTCAAACAGACTACTCAGACCAAAACCTAGCGGTATTGGCACCACACCCTGAGTCAGGCCAAATCCGCGTATCGAAAACCGCTAAGGTGCTCGAAGCGGCTAAGCGTATCAGCTACCTAGTGCTAGGCGCGGGCAAAGTAGACATTGTAGAAGAGATTCATACTACCCCCGCCAGTGAGCTGCCTTACCCGGCAGCTAAGATCCAGTCTCTGGCTGGAGTAACGGAGTGGTACTTAGATTCAGACGCAGCGGCGAAAATCGCGTAACGCGGTTGCTCGTCCAAAAACGACAATTGGAGACAACGAATGAAAGGTGATATCGGTGTAATTGGCCTAGCTGTAATGGGTCAAAACCTTATCCTAAACATGAACGACAACGGCTTTACCGTTGTGGCTCACAACCGCACGGCTGCGAAGGTAGACGAGTTCCTAGAAGGCGCTGCTAAGGGCACTAACATCATCGGTGCTTACTCTCTTGAAGAGCTAGTCGAGAAGCTAGAAGCCCCGCGCAAAATTATGCTGATGGTTCGCGCAGGTGAAGTGGTAGATAAATTTATCGAAGCCCTAGTTCCACTGCTTGATAAAGGCGACATCATTATCGATGGCGGTAACACTAACTACCCTGACACCAACCGCCGCGTGGCAGCTCTGCGTGAGAAAGGCATCCACTTTATCGGTGCTGGTGTATCTGGTGGTGAAGAAGGTGCACGCTTTGGTCCATCTATCATGCCGGGTGGCTCTGAAGAAGCATGGCCAGCAATAAAGCCTATCTTCCAAGCGATTTCCGCCAAAACTGACGCGGGCGAGCCTTGCTGTGACTGGGTTGGTAACGATGGTGCCGGTCACTTCGTTAAGATGGTGCACAACGGCATCGAATATGGTGACATGCAGCTGATCACCGAAGCTTACCAGTTTATGAAAGACGGTCTTGGCATGTCGAACGACGAGATGCAGGCAGTGTTTGCCGATTGGAACAAGACTGAGCTAGACAGCTACCTCGTAGAGATCACGGCTGACATCCTGGGCTACAAAGATGAAAACGGTGAAGCGCTGGTTGAGAAAATCCTGGATACTGCAGGCCAAAAAGGCACCGGTAAATGGACAGGTATCAACGCTCTTGACCTAGGCATCCCACTGACGCTTATCTCTGAGTCGGTATTCTCTCGCTGCCTATCGGCACTCAAAGAGCAACGCGTGGAAGCAGAGAAGCTGTTTGGTAAGACCATCACGCCAGTTGAAGGTGACAAGCAAGAGTGGGTTGATGCACTGCGCCAAGCGCTACTGGCATCAAAGATTATCTCTTACGCACAAGGCTTTATGCTAATGCGTGAAGCATCAAATGAGAATGGCTGGGATCTCAACTACGGTAACGTAGCCTTGATGTGGCGCGGCGGTTGTATCATTCGCTCAGCATTCCTTGGCAACATTCGCGATGCGTTTGAGAAAAACCCAGAGCTCGCATTCCTAGGCTCAGACGACTACTTCAAGAACATCCTAACTGGTTGTCTTGCAGCATGGCGTAAGGTGTCAGCGAAGTCATTAGAGGTGGGCATCCCAATGCCTTGTACTATCTCTGCGCTGTCATTCCTAGACGGTTACACGACTGCTCGCCTACCAGCAAACTTGCTTCAGGCGCAACGTGACTACTTCGGTGCTCACACCTACGAGCGTCTAGACCGTCCACGTGGTGAGTTCTTCCACACCAACTGGACTGGTACGGGTGGTGATACGGCGTCTACGACTTACGACGTGTAAAAAATAGAGGCGAGAGGCGGGATCGCTTTGCTTCGAGAAGCGAGTGTTCTCCAGCGCGAGTTACCAATCTCGCTTCTCGCCTCTCGATTCTCGTCTCTGCCTTACCCTCCATTGAGTAATTTCGGCCAATTGCGATCCCCTTTAGCAATATTGCCCGGAATGTCTTGTTGCCAGTCGCGCTGCACGGATTTGCTGTAGTTGAGGTATAACTTTCCATCTACTAGTGACCACGCATTAGGGTCAATTTTGGCAGTGTAGCCTTTGCTCACAGCCCATGCGCAGTAACCTCCATATTGCGGTGCGTACTTTTGTGGGTTATCGATAAACTTTTGGCGATTTTGTGCCGAAGAAAAATACCAATCAGCACCATTCCATTGATAGCGGAATTGACGCGTGCCTTCGATGGGCATCGATTGGGTAAAATAGGCTACTGGATCATAGCCTTTGATTGCCTTACCAAAAAAATCACTGTAGACCGGTTCGAGAGCTAATGCTGGCTGGGTGAGCCCAAGGGCGAGAATAAATGCTGCCAATATTCGTTTAATAGCTTTCATGACTTCTCCCTGTGAGGCCATTAATCTAGGCCTACTCTAGATTGAATAAATAGGCTGCTATGACAAGCCGATTGCGTTAGTACTTAGGTATATAGACCCGAGTTGACGGCAAAACTTTCAATATTGCGCCCAAATAAAGAGAGTTAATCATTGGTTGTATCTGAGGCGCGCCCTTGGTCAAGAAAGTCCAACACCTCGAGAGAGAAAACTAGGTAGTCAGCTGCATCAGGTACTCTTGCTGTGATTCCCCTACTACCCTAAAGCCTAGGCGAGTATACAAACGCTGCGCTGGGTTGGTCTTGATTACACCAAGCCCGATGGTTGCCTTGGTCGTTTGTGCCGTTTCAATCAGATTTTCAATTAAACGGCGACCAATATTGCGACCTTGATACTTGGGATCGATCTGGATTTGAACCAAAAACCAATGATTATTTTCTGGAGTAAACTCGACCTTGAACAGGCCTATCGGCCGCCCATCCTCTTCGACGATCTGCGCGTGCTCAAAGGCATGGCGCACGCGCGCTTCAAAGGCCTCTTTGCTGGTCGGCATGCCCACGTCCTGCAAATAGCTGGTCATGGTCTGGTTACGCAGACCAATCAAAAACTCGACGTCAGACTCTTTGGCCTGACGAAGCTTTATCGCCATCACTCACTCCTTCCCTGTAAGTCATTATCAAAACACTGATTTTACTTAAACACGACAAGTGGATCTATTCGCTCTTAAGATCAAGTCGATAATGCTCAAAGTCAGTGATTTCTTTATACCCAGCTGATAAGTAGAGGCATTTTGCACCGTGATTTTCAACCGCCGTCGCCAGTTTAAGTGTCGTGGCGTTGCACTCACGTGCGTAGGCCTCGGCATGCTGCATTAGCACTCTAGCGACTCCCTGACCACGTTTTTCCTCAATGACATACAGATCGTTAAGGTAATAGAGCGGCTGCATAGTTATCGATGAAAATGAGGGGTATAGTTGACAAAATCCGACGGCGACTTCGTTGTCATCCAATGCTAAGAAAATCACTGAGTCGTCAGCGGTGAGCCGCTCAAAGATAAAACCTCGAGCGGCGGATAAATTGGCAGTTTGGTGATAAAACTGCCGATATAGGTCGAACAGGGATGCGACTGAATCGATATCCCCCACCTTGGCTTGAATCGTTTTCAATCTCTCCTCCTTGTGTTCTCTCATGAAAAAGAACGAAACAACACGTGACATTACTTCATCGAATGAAGTCCTATCGTGTTGCCTTCGGTATCACTCACGATGCTGATAAATCCATAATCACCGATGGACATTTTTGGCACTTGTACTTGTCCACCGCTCGTCTCTACTCTGGACTCTTCTATCGCGCAGTCATCACAGGAGAAGTAGACCAAGGTGCTATTGCCACCAGCCTTGACCCCACTCATGTGAGCCAGCGCCCCCGCGGCACCATAGCGTTCCATCTCACTCGGGAAGCACCACATTTCAATGTCCATCTTGGCAGGGCTTTCAAGCTTCTCCAGTGTTACATCGAGCACCGCTTCATAGAACGCTTTCGCTCTGTCCATCTCGTCGACATAGATCTCAAACCAGCCGACTGGGTTAGATTGCCTCATCTTTACACCCTCCATTAGTGACGGTATCGCAAGCACCTTAAGCGACATGCGATACTACTAGCATAGCCAAGTAAATCACCCTGTAGTGAGAGCTAGCGCACCATGAGGCTCCCTAGATTAGAAATATTTAAATAATGGATAATCATCAGAACGTATTACCATGTTAAACCTTGGCAGGCTTGAATAGATCTCCTAATACTGCAAGGTTAGATTGAGGGTTGTTGAGGCCCGCCAATCATAGGTTGAGAAAGAAGCACTTAACAGCACCAGCAATAGCCTTCACCCTTTGCTCTCGTCTATAATCAGCAACATATCAATGACGCAATAAGGGTTGCTATGACAACTGCAAATTCTCCCCAAGTACCAAAAGATCCATCTGAGCGCATGAACCTGTTTTTTAAAGCGGTAACCAATGAGCTAAAGATCTGGCTGCTGATCGATGAGCATGGCAGTGTACTGCTCAATACCGAAGAAGAAGAGTGTGTGCCAGTATGGCCATCAGAAGAACATGCCCTGCAATGGGCGACTGACGAATGGGAGGGCTTTAAAGCCGAGCCTATCTCACTCGCGAAATGGAAGAGTCGCTGGACCCGAGGCCTTGAAGAGGATGAGCTTTCTTTGGTCGTGTTCCCAGATGAAAACGGTGAAGGGATTGTCCTCTACCCTGACGAGTTCGAATTCGAGCTCATCAAACGCGAGAAAAAAAAGTAGCGAAAACAAAGTAGCGAGGCGCGAGGACGGGCGTTGCCCTTCGGGGAGCGAGGAGTCCAACACAAGTGACGTATTCCTCGACACCCGGAACGAAGTAATACCCGACCCTCAAAACTAAAATAAAGGTGCGAGGAGTTCACCACAAGTGGCACACTCCTCGATACTCGGAGCGAAGCGTAACCCGCACCTCGGAACGAAGTGATACTGACATCTCGAACCTAAAAAAAGAGCCCTTGAGGCTCTTTTTTAATCTTTACCCGATGTGAGTCGCGCCGCCCATGTATTTCTGGAGCGCCGTTGGGATAGCGATGCGGCCATCTGCTTCTTGGTTGTTCTCAAGGATTGCAACCATGGTACGGCCAACCGCTAGACCTGAGCCGTTTAGCGTGTGCACAAGCTCTGGCTTCTTCTCGCCTTTACGACGGAAACGCGCTTGCATACGGCGAGCTTGGAAGTCCCACGTGTTTGAGCATGATGAGATCTCACGGTAAGTCTCTTGCGCCGGCACCCAAACTTCAAGGTCGTAAGTCTTACGCGCGCCAAAGCCCATGTCACCAGTACATAGAACTACTTTACGGTAAGGAAGCTCAAGCAGTTGCAGAACTTTCTCTGCGTGACCTGTCAGCTCTTCCAGTGCCGCCATTGAATCTTCAGGCTTGGTGATCTGTACTAGCTCAACTTTGTCGAACTGGTGCATACGGATAAGACCGCGCGTGTCACGGCCGTAAGAACCCGCTTCAGAGCGGAAACACGGCGTGTGTGCAGTCATCTTAAGTGGTAAGTCCGCCTCATCAGAGATGGTATCGCGCACCATGTTAGTCACTGGCACTTCTGCTGTTGGGATCAGAGATAGACGACGTGGCTCTTCATCACTCGCCTTCTCTTCAAGAGGCTCAGTGTGGAACAGGTCTTTACCAAACTTAGGCAGCTGACCTGTACCGTATAGGCTATCAGCGTTAACTAGGTAAGGCACGTACATCTCTGTGTAGCCGTGCTCTTCTGTGTGCAGATCGAGCATAAACTGAGCAATCGCACGGTGAAGACGAGCAAATTGACCCTTCATCACGATAAAGCGCGCACCCGTGATCTTGGTTGCACTTGCGAAGTCTAGACCGCCGCCCATTTCACCAAGGTCAACGTGATCTTTGACTTCAAAGTCGTAAGTCTTTGGCTCACCCCAGCGCGAGATCTCTACGTTGTCGTCTTCGTCTTTACCGTCTGGCACTTCGTCATCGGGTAGGTTCGGAACAGACAAGGTGATCTCTTCCAGCTTGACTTGGATCTCAGCCAGCTCAGCTTTCTTAGCTTCCAGATCGCTACCAAGCGTACCAATCTGCTTCTTGATCTCTTCAGCACCCTCTTTGTCGCCAGCCGCCATTTTTTGGCCGATCTGCTTAGAGATGGAGTTACGACTGGATTGTAAATTTTCTACTTCTACTTGAATCGACTTACGTTGTTCTTCAAGTTGACGAATGGTCTCAACGTCAAGGCTAAAGCCTCGGCGCGCCAGTTTAGCAGCTGTTTCATCCAGCTCTGTACGAAGTAATTTAGAATCCAGCATTGTTAATCCTATGCTTTTTATTGATAAAAAAACGCGCAAAGCCATTCACGCGTTTGTCAAAATATAGTGTGGTAAAAGATACCCAAAAGCCGCTACTTTTCATAGCGCTTTATTAGGCTTTTTGCGTCTAATCCCGCGAGATAATCGAGTTTTTCCCCAATCTTGGTTTCTAACCCGCGATTGGTTGGGAAATAGTAGCGAGTTTGGCTCATTTCTGGCGGCAGGTAACACTCACCCGCCGCATAAGCACCAGGCTCATCATGCGCATAGCGATACTCGGCACCATAACCCATATCCTTCATCAGATTAGTTGGTGCGTTGCGCAGGTGATGAGGCACCTCATACTCAGGCAAATTGCGCGCATCATCGAGCGCCTGCTTCCACGCGGTGTACACCGCATTACTTTTCGGCGCGCACGCCAGATACACCACAGCTTGGGCTATTGCGCGCTCGCCCTCAGCAGGTCCAATGCGGGTAAAGCAGTCCCACGCGTCCATCGCCACTTGCATTGCCCTTGGGTCGGCGTTACCAATATCCTCAGAGGCAATGGCTAATAAGCGACGGGCAATATACAAAGGATCGCAACCCGCAGTAATCATCCGCGCAGACCAATACAGCGCTGCATCAGGGTTTGAGCCACGGATCGACTTATGCACTGCAGAGATCAGGTCGTACCAAATGTCGCCCTTGTTATCAAAGCGCGCGACCTTTTCACCTGCGACTTCGGCAAGCAAAGGCAGGGTGATCTGCTTGACGCCCTCAGCGTTGTCTTCCGCCATGTCGTAGAGCAGCTCTAAGTAGTTAAGCGACATGCGCGCATCACCATTGACGTGCTCAGCCAGTCGCTCCAGTACATCATCGTGAAACTGCGCCGCTGTCTTACCAAGGCCACGCTCAGGATCAGACACCGCCTGATTAAGCGCATTGAGTACTTCTTGCTTGGACAGCGAGGTCAACTTATAAACCCGCGCTCGCGAGAGCAGTGCATTATTTAGCTCAAACGAAGGGTTTTCTGTTGTCGCGCCAATAAAGGTCACGGTGCCATCTTCGATGTGCGGCAAAAAGGCATCTTGCTGCGATTTGTTGAAGCGATGCACCTCATCAACAAACAAGATGGTGCGATGGCCGGCAAGCTTGTTTTCACGCGCGCGGTCGATTGCCGCGCGAATATCTTTGACGCCCGAGGTCACAGCAGAAACACGCTCAACCTCAGCATTGGCGTAATTGGCTGCCACTTCTGCTAGGGTGGTTTTACCGGTCCCAGGTGGCCCCCACAAGATCATCGAGTGAATGTGACCGGCTTGCAGAGCTTTACGTAGCGGCTTACCCTCACCAAGGATGTGAGTTTGACCAATGTACTGCTCAATGGTGGCCGGGCGCATACGCGCGGCCAAAGGGCGAAAGTCTTCTTGCGAGCTAAAGTCTAAGCTGTAGTTACTCACGCCCGTTAGTTCCTTTGATCATCCACTTCGACGCCTTCTGGGATCTCAAATGAGAAACGCGAGCGATCTGGGGTGGCTTGGCTGAGGTTACTAAACACATAATCACCACGCTGGCCATCTTGCTCGATCACCTTAAAGCCTGAGACTTCGCCTTGAGCATTGATAATGATCTCAAACGTACCTTGGTTAAGCTCATCTGAGGTAGGCACCAAGGTAAACACGTCTTGCTTCTGGGTCACATCGTAGTTCTCCCAGTCGCTCTCTTGATCGCGGGTGAGCAAGATAAACGGGGTTTGCGCTGTCGCTTGCTCTTGCCAGAAGATACTCACTTGCTCAATAAATGGGCTGTAGTAGTAGATTGACTGGCCATCAGAGACCAAGACATTTTCATCTGGGAAGGTGGTCGTCCAACGAAACAGGCTTGGGCGAGCAATTTCAACCGTGCCTTCGCCTTCCATAACCACATCCCCTTCAGGGCTGGTGACCACCTGAGTGAAATCGGCGCTGAAGCCATCACTGAGAGACAAGCGCTCACTCAGTTCTTCTTGAGCACCAGCCCATACTGACGAGCTGACTAACAATAACGCGATCAGTTTTTTCATTCCATTACTCCAAAATACACGGCTGCCTAACGACCGCAGCACTGCTTAAATTTCTTGCCGCTGCCACAAGGACAGTCGGAATTACGACCGACATCTTTATACGGATTAAAGCGTTGCGCTTTGTCGCCGACCATTTCTGCATCCGCTGCCATCGCAATTTCATTGATCATAATATCAAGCTGGTCGATAAAATTATCAAGTTGTGGCAAATCCTCAAACCCAGCCTCACGCATCTGTTGGTGGGTGCCTTCTTGGTCAATCGCCAACATCATTGTAGTCAAAAAGGCTTGCAGCATGCGCAGCGTACCGTCAGATGGCTGCTTCTCTTGCCACTGCTGCTCAACCACCGGCCACAGCGTCATAAAGCCCTCGGCAAAGTCCGCCAGTGCACTTTCCTCTGCCTGCGTTTCCTTGAGTAGGGTCAATAGTGAAAAGCTCTGGGTCTTGAGCGCTGCGTACTGAGCATTAATCTGTTGCTCTAGCACTGCCTTACTCTCTACAAGTTGCGGAGAAAAAATATCGCCCAACCAGCTCGTCGGATCGAGCGGTTTAACGGCAAAGTTGGCAGCCAATACCGTGCCTTCAACAAACCAAGACGACTCTTGGGTCGGGAAATCGCTAGTGTTAATAAGCGAGTAAGTCATAGTGTTCGATTTCTCTATAATGAGGATTGCTGCGAGTATACCGTTAATGGGGCTATTCAGCGACAAAGAGTCGTGACTTTGCACATAATTCACTCTACAATCTCGCTCCATTTTTGTGACCGGAGAGACTATTTACAATGCGTGTCGTGTTAGGCCCTATGGAGGGTGTTCTCGATCATCTGATGCGAGAGATTCTTACCAACATCAACGACTACGATCTTTGTGTCACAGAGTTCGTCCGTGTCAGTGACTTGCTGCTACCTGATCATGTGTTTTATCGCCTCTGCCCTGAGCTAAAACAAGGTTCACAAACCAAGTCTGGCGTCCCCGTGCACCTGCAACTGCTGGGTCAGCACGCCAACTGGATGGCGGAGAATGCGTTTAAAGCGGCTGAGCTTGGCGCTAAAGGAATCGACATCAACTTTGGCTGCCCTGCTCGTCTCGTCAACAAGCACGGCGGCGGTGCCGCGCTGCTGAAAGAGCCCAATACCATCTATGAGGTGCTTAAGGCATGTCGTGAAGCCGTGCCAAACCATATCCCAGTGACGGCGAAGATCCGCCTTGGCTGGAGTAATCCTGAAGATTGCTTTGAAGTTGTGGATGCGATTGAACAGGCCGGTGCGGATGAACTGACCATCCATGCTCGCACCAAAGAGGGTGGCTACAAGGCCAGTGAAATCCGTTGGGAGTACATCGATAAGATCCGTCAGCGTACTCAGATGCCGCTAATTGCAAATGGTGAGATCTGGAACTATGCCGATGGCCAGCGATGCATCGAGACCACAGGCGTAGACTCGCTGATGGTATGCCGCGGCGCATTCAACGTGCCTAACCTGGGTAATGTGGTTAAACACAATGCTACCCCAATGCCTTGGCATGAAGTCGTTGATCTGCTGATCGTCTACTCACACTACGAGATGAAAGGCGACAAGGGCTTATACTACTCCAATCGCGTTAAGCAGTGGTTCTCTTACCTGCGCCAACAATACCCAGAAGCCGATGCGCTGTTTAGAGAGATCCGCACGTTTAAAAAAGCCGATGATATCGTAAAAGTCATCGAACAATATCAACTTAAACTTGCTAGCTAAAACACAGGGGCGGGGAGCGAGTTACACTTCGTTCCGAGTATCGAGGAGCATATCACGAGCGTTAAACTCCTCGCTCCTCGAAGGGCTTTGCCCGTCCCCGCACCTCGCTACTGTTGTTCTCGCTACTGCAGCGCTACACGCTGCGCCGGGCTTGGATAATCAAATTTCGTGGCGTTGTGGCCTTTTCACAAAAGGTGCCTACTTTGACTTGATAGCCGTGCTCGATGAGGAACAGTGCCTTGTCTAGCACTAGCCACAACTCTAGCGGGCGGCGAAATAGCTGAGGGAGTAAGCTCAGTGCTTCCATCCGCCAAAACAGATGCTCTCCTTGCAGCTGATAGCGGGAAAAGTCTAACCCAGTGGGTAAAGTCAGTGATTTTTTCTCCGCTGCCCAAGAGCAAAATGCCTCAAAGCCTTCGCTCAGCTGTGATTTTTTAATACTCGGTACTGGCAGGTAGGTTGAGTCACCGCGCAGCTCGCTCACTAACTGATGAAAACCCAGTCGATAAGTCATTTCGGTATGGCGATGGCGATAAACACGCTCGCCACCGGTGACTGTCTCTTGAAGCGGAATACGCAGCTCAGATTTGGTTAGCTGTAGACAACTCGACTTGCCAAGTGATGACAGTGGCTGATAGCACTCATCACGAGTTAAGTGATAGCAACATGGCGCGACCGTCAGCGCGGCCATGCCAACCTCGGCAGCATGAGAAAGCAGTGTAGTGTGCAAATCACCACAGGCATGCAGCGCCACGCCGTGTTGCTGAGATTGGCATAGCGCTTTGGCTTGTTGGCTAAAGGCGTCCCCTTGGACAAAGTGCATATCCAGCTGCTTTTGATCAGCAAACTGCTGACCATCGAGACACAACTGGGGTTGGTACTCCAGACTGGTCACTGGCTGCTGCGATGAACTTGCCAACACTCGCCCTAGATAGCCTTTACCCGAACACCACTCAAGCCAAGGGTGGGCACCCTCTTGTTTCAAGCATACGCTGCTCATTGCCGTGATCTGATCGACTTTGCGTCCTGGGATACCACTCAACAAACGGGGATTAATTTGCGTCGTTTGCTCGGTTAATAGCGCTGATGGTTCTGCCTTTGCCCAAAAACCAATCTCGGGCACAAAGGCTGTTAGGGCATCGCTAAGCTGATGTGGGTTAGATTTGAAATTCAGAATTTGCTCAGGAGTGAGCGAGGCGAGCCAATCAACCAACTCCGCAGGCAAATCATCCAACGCGCCCTGCATTGAACAGACCGCCTTGAACGGTTCGATTCTCCAAAACGCTTGGTGCTCGATGAGCCAATGATCGATATCGGCAAAGTGTTGATGCATCTCTTCCTCCTATGCGGGTGGGCCATTTTAGAAGGAAGAGCACAGAATACAAGCTATCTTATCGGGAGTTTGATCCCTTTGAACATCTCTTCGATTTCAGCGTTAGATTTGAGGGAAATCGCTTGTTCCACAACCGGTCTCGTCAGGTGCGGGGCAAAACGCTCCATAAAGTCGAACATGTATGAGCGTAAGAAGGTACCACGGCGAAAGCCAATACTGGTGGTACTGGCGCCAAACAGATGGCTGGCATCAATAGCCACTAGGTCTGAGTCGAGCTTCTCGTCCACAGCCATGCTAGCAATCACACCAACGCCAATCCCCATACGCACATAGGTCTTAATCACATCAGCGTCTGTCGCGGTGAACACCACTTTGGGTGTTAAGCCTTCTTTATCAAACGCCGTGTCCAGCTCTGAGCGTCCAGTGAAACCAAACACATAAGTCACGAGTGAGTAGTTAGCCAGATCATGAATCGAGACTGAGTCACTCTGAGCCAATGGATGATCTTTTGGTACCACAATGGAGCGGTTCCAGTAATAACATGGCAACATAATGGCGTCTTGATAAAGGTGCAGCGCCTCAGTTGCTATAGCAAAGTTGGCCGTACCCTTAGCAATCGCCTCTGACATCTGGCTTGGTGTTCCCTGATGCATGTTAAGCGAAACGTTAGGATAACGAGTCGTGAAGCCTTTGATTACCTCTGGCAGTGCATAACGTGCCTGAGTATGCGTGGTCGAAATATTCAGTGCACCACGCTCAGGATGGGTGTGTTCTCCAGCGACCGCTTTGATGCTTTCAACCCGACCTAAGATCTCTTGAGAGATGCTGACAATCTCCTCACCCGCTGAGGTCACTTTGGTTAGATGCTTACCGCTTCGCTCAAAAATTTGAATCCCCAGCTCATCTTCCAGTAGCCTCACTTGCTTACTGATCCCTGGCTGAGAGGTATACAGGCTTTCCGCCGTTGCTGAAACGTTAAGGTTGTGGTTAACAACTTCAACGATGTATTTTAGCTGTTGCAGCTTCATGGTTAATCCTTTAATTCTCCGGTACTTCCTAGCCAAAAATTTCGTTTGGCAACCTTGCGATATAATCATTGGTTATATCAATATTCAATCGCGACTGCAATGTCGTGTTCGACACCCCGAATGATGCACAAAATGTGGGCTGGACGAGTTTTTACAAAATTATTGAGCAAAGGTTAAAAAATTCATCTTGTTAGCGTGATTATTGCCACGAATTTAGATACCGATGCCATTTTAATTGCGGTATGCTAAGCAAAGCCATAACCGACGGATTAGTTGTATATGAATTTTATTTTGATTATTGCCTTGATTGGCGTGCTGCTGATCCTGATACTCGGCTATAACATCATGCTGCAGTATAAAATCAAAGTAGAGGCAACCAAAAAACAAGAGCTTGCCCGCTATGTAGCGATTATCGATGGAACCGAAGAGCTGATTGGGAATGCTCACCAGCTTCCTTTTAGTAACCAACTCCTGATGTGCTTAAACAATCGTATTTTGGATAGTTTACAAAGCATGCGCGACCTCGACCCAAAGAATAAGCACCACAAGCAGCGCATCGAGCAGGTCACGGCGCAAATCAACCAGCTCAGTGAACAAAGTGACAGCCAAAATGGTGCCTCCTTCAGAGTTCCCACCAGCGATAAGCAGGCCATAGCAATGCTAAAATTAGTCAAACGCTTGCGCAGTACCGTGCGCAGCGAGCACAACAAAGGCCGCCTAGCGACGCCGGAGTATATCAACGAGAGTGCGCGCCTTGAGATGATTCAGCTTAAGATCAACATCGAAAATGTCATCAAACGCTCCAAGGATGCGGTGAATCGTGATCAGCCCGGCACGGCAGTTCAGTTGCTAAAAAAGGGTATCGATGTGCTTAGTACCAAGAGTGACAACTACTCTATCCGAGCACGAGAAAAGCTCCAGCAAATGTATGATGATATCGAGCAGCGCCGACAAAATCGCCACTCTCTGATGCAGAGAAACTTTGAGGACAGCGAGCGTAGCCAAGATATTGAAGCGTTATTTGGTGAGAAGAAAAAGTGGTAACTCTGATATAAGACAATTTATTCCGTTTATTTTTCTGTGAATGAAAAGGCCAAGGTTCTAAAAACCTTGGCCTTTTCTCTTAATGCTTGCTTAATTTCAATCGTGCTAAACTGTAGGTCAACGCTCAACATAACCAAAAAATAACACATGTATCAGCAACTATTAGACCCTATTCATCGTTTTCTTAAGTGCCCAACCCCCTCTTCGTGGATTGATGAGGCACAAAAGCCAGAGAACTTGTCGATCATTTTACGCGATCACTTACTTTGTGAGCTCAAGGCAGCTCAGAGTGCCATTTTCTTACTCAAGCGCTACGTAGTGACCGAGGAGGGGAAAACTCAACTCTCTGAGCTAGTCGAGCCCTTCGAGCTGTTTGCCTATAAAGGCCAAGGCAGCCTTGAGAGTCTCAAGGGCAAGAGCGCACTGTCTAAATCAATCCAAGCCAAAGATGGCTGTGCTTATGGCCAAGACATGATTGATAGATTGGTACTGTTGATCAGAGAAGAGCTGCACCACTTTTACCAGGTACTAGAAATCATTGAAGCGCAAGGGATGGCTTACCGCCCTATCACAGCAAGTCGTTATGCAAAAGGTATGATCAAACATATCCGCACTTTCGAGCCAGCAGCACTGATCGATAAACTGATTATCGGTGCCTTTATTGAGGCCCGCTCATGTGAGCGCTTCGCCCAGCTTGCCCCTTTCCTAGACGAGCCAATACAGAAATTTTATATCTCCCTGCTACGCTCAGAAGCTCGCCACTATCAAGACTATTTAGACTTAGCACAGACGATCGCAGATAATGATATTTCTGATCGAGTAAGCTTATTTGCCGACATCGAAGCCAAGCTCATCACCAGTGACGATAACGAGTTCCGCTTTCACTCAGGTGCCCCTGCCATCCTTGCTGAGTGCCTCTAGTCGAGCACCCCTAGCCGGGCGCCCCTAGCCGGGCACCACTCGACTCTCGGAGCAGAGCGATCCCGACTCTTGCCTCTTAAGAGAGCAAACCGTCGAGCTATCCCTCACTAGAAGCTGAGTGGGAATGACGGTCTCTTTAGCCGCATTACCAGTCTTGATCAACTTGATCAAGACCTTCATCGCTGTTTCCCCTATCAGTTTCTGCGGCTGTTTGATCGTGGTAATGGTCGGGCTGCAATATTGACTGAACAGCAAATCATCAAACCCAACCACTGACATCTGCTCAGGGATTTTTATACCCATCTCTTGCGCCGCTCGCATCGCCCCGAGCGTCATCATGTCATTGAAGCAGAACAGAGCGGTCATGGCGTACTGCTTGTGTAAACGGCGAAAGGCGATATAACCAGAGTCAAAGCTAAAATCGCCCGACTCTATCGCTTGATCATCAACATCGATGCCAGCCTGCTCGAGGCTGGCAAGAAAGCCGGCCTTTCTCGCAATACAGATGGGATTCTCCATCGGCCCGGTAATGCAGCCGATATGCTGGTGCCCGAGCTCAATCAAGTAGTCGACCGCTTTTTTCGCTGAGCCGTAGTTATCAATTCGTACTGTCGGAATCGCCGAGTCAGGGAAATATTCACAGGCCATGACCATTGGAATATCTGGCTCATTTTGATACTCCGCGGGCAGCTCTGCGGTCAGTGAAATCACCCCATCGGCTTGGCACGAGCTGACAAGCTCTAGATACTCTTTGGCTTGGTCAACAATATGTACGGTATCGCCCAAGAGCACCTTGTAGCCATGTTTTTGTGCCACCAACTGGATACCGCGGACAATCTCAGCAAAAAACATGTTTTCGATATCGGGCACAATAACGATAATCGCACGCGATTCACTGCGGCGTAAATTACGCGCGGTGGCATTTGGCGTATAGTTGGTTTCTCGAATCGCCAGCTCAACTTTTTGTCGGGTTTTGGCGCGCACTTGCTCAGGGTGTATCAGAGTACGCGATACCGTGGCTGTCGAAACCCCGGCCAGTTTGGCAACCTGCTTAATTGTGACCATCTTTCCACCTTGCAGAATGAAATCGTTTACAATTTTCACAGGTTACCAAGCAACATCGAGCCGTTCAAATTATCTACGATAATTGTTTACTAATTAAACACATCGATCACATTACACCACTAATTGCGTATAAAACGTTCTTTTTTGTCGATATATTAACCATTAAAACATGTTTTTGCTCAAAGAATGTACTAAGCGATAGCCGATCATCCCTAGTGCATTTTATTCCCTGATTTATGTACACGATTACATTTTGTGGTCTTAATAAACGAGGTGAGTAATGAAAACAATCAAAGGACCAGCACTATTTCTCGCGCAATTTGCCTCTGATGAGGCACCATTCAATTCCCTCGACAGTATCGTCGCATGGGCAAGTCAATTAGGTTATAAAGGGGTACAGATTCCCAGCTGGGATGGTAGGCTGTTCGATCTTGAAAAAGCCGCCCATGATCAAGACTACTGCGACTCTCTCCTTGCCGTCTTAGCTTCGCACAATGTTGAACTAACGGAGTTGAGCACCCACTTACAAGGACAACTTGTTGCTGTTCACCCTGCCTATGATGAGATGTTCGATGGATTCGCCCCAGAACATGTTCACAACAACCCAGCTGCGCGTCAAGCGTGGGCAGTCGAGCAAATGATGCTCGCCGCCAAGGCGTCAAAAAACTTGGGCCTTACCGCGCATGTGACCTTCTCTGGCGCGCTGTTATGGCCATTCATCTACCCATGGCCCCAGCGTCCACAGGGGTTAATCGAAACTGGTTTTGCCGAACTCGCTAACCGCTGGAAGCCTATTCTCGATGCGTTCGATCAAGCCGGTGTCGATGTTTGTTATGAAATCCACCCTGGTGAAGATCTGCATGATGGCGTAACATTTGAGATGTTCCTCGACGCGGTTGATAACCACCCTCGGGCTAATATTCTCTACGACCCAAGCCACTTTGTACTTCAACAGCTTGATTATCTGGCCTTTATCGACAGATATCGCGACAGAATCAAGATGTTCCATGTCAAGGATGCCGAGTTCAACCCAAGCGCACAGCAAGGCGTTTACAGCGGTTATCAAGGCTGGACTGAGCGCGCGGGACGTTTTCGCTCACTGGGTGATGGCCAAGTCGATTTCAGTGCTATTTTCTCTAAGCTATCGCAATAC
The DNA here is from genome assembly GCF_055391395.1 of Vibrio sabulosilitoris. Classification (NCBI taxonomy): domain Bacteria; kingdom Pseudomonadati; phylum Pseudomonadota; class Gammaproteobacteria; order Vibrionales; family Vibrionaceae; genus Vibrio; species Vibrio sabulosilitoris. The sequence continues at coordinate 391,222 of NZ_AP029600.1, read as the reverse complement.
GACTTCGATGGCTGGGCGGTCGTTGAGTGGGAATGTTGCCTCAAACACCCTGAAGCAGGAGCGGCTGAGGGTGTCGACTTTGTCAACCAACACATCATCCAAGTGACCGACAAAGCCTTTGATGACTTTGCTGATGCGGCAACGGATGTTGACGCTAACAAGCGCATTCTTGGTCTGAAGTAAGGAGGTTGACATGAAACAACTCAAACTTGGTATGGTGGGTGGAGGAGAAGGCGCCTTTATCGGTGCGGTACACCGCATTGCCGGCCGCATTGATGGTCATTATCAGTTGGTGGCTGGTGCATTAAGTTCAACTCATGACAAAGCGATTCGCTCGGGTCAGGCTCTTGGGCTTGAATCTGACCGCATCTACACTGATTACGCTGAAATGGCCAAGGTGGAAGCGCAGCGTGAGGACGGTATTGATGCGGTGGCGATTGTCACCCCGAATCATATGCACTTTCCTGTCGCCAAGGCCTTTCTAGAGGCTGGGATCTCGGTGATCTGCGACAAACCCTTAACCTCAACCCTAGAGGATGCCAAAGCGCTCAAACAGGTCGCAGAGCAATCACAGGCCTTTTTCTTCCTCACTCATAACTACACCGCCTATCCACTGGTGCGACAGGCACGCCAGATGGTACAGCAGGGCGATCTTGGCACGCTGAGAGTCGTTCAGGTCGAGTACCCTCAAGACTGGCTCACCACCGATGCTGAACACGGCGATAATAAGCAGGCGCAATGGCGCACAGACCCCACTCGCTCAGGTCCAGCTGGCTGCCTTGGCGATATCGGCACCCACGCCTACAACTTAGCTTGCTTTATCACTGGATTGGAGCTCGAACAAGTCAGCGCGGAACTGACATCCTTTGTCGGCGGGCGTCAGCTCGATGACAACGTGCATGTCATGCTGCGCTTTGATCAAGGCGTCAAGGGTATGCTGTGGAGTAGTCAAGTAGCGCCAGGGAACGAAAACGGCTTACGTATCCGGGTTTATGGTGATAAGGGTGGACTCGAGTGGGCACAGGAGAATCCGAATGTGCTTGCATTCAGTCCATTTGGTCAACCGACTCAGCGTTTAACTCGGGCGGGTAACGGTTATCTTGATACCGGTGCGCATTTGGCGAGAACGCCAGGCGGTCACCCCGAAGGGTATTTAGAGGGCTTTGCCAACCTGTACACTGAAGCGGCAATCTGCCTAGATAGAAAGCGCCAAGGCGTACTACCGGCCGATATCCTCGAGCAAAGCTTGATCCCAGATATCCATACCGGCCTTGATGGTATGAGGTTTATCTCTGCCGTTATTCAGTCCTCTCTGCACAATGGTGATTGGGTTTCTCTAAAGGAGATGTAGATGAATACAGACACAGTTACTCCCTTACTGCGTCTGGATAATATCTGCAAATCCTTCTCCAAGGTTACTGTCCTGCACAATATCTGCCTCGATATTCGTGCAGGAGAGGTGCTTGGCATACTTGGAGAAAACGGTGCAGGTAAATCGACGCTGTTAAAAGTCATCGACGGGATCTATCACGCCACCAGTGGCACAGTTGAGATGGATGGTATGCCTGTTGATATTCGTACGCCCTCTGATGCGAAGAAGCTCGGGATAGCCATGATCCCGCAAGAGTTTAATCTTGTCCCAACCTTGAATGTATTTGAAAACATTTTCTTGGGTCAAGAGATCCGCTCAAACGGCATGTTGGGACGAAAACTCCTCAATAAGCGTGAGATGCGCAGTCGTACCCAGCAATTACTTGAGCAACTGGACACCCCACTCTCGCCTGACGCCTTAATCGAAGACCTGACGGTGGCAGAAAAACAGATGGTGGAGATCGCCAAGGCATTAGTCCATGACGCGCGGGTATTAATCATGGATGAGCCCACTACAGTGCTGACCCATCATGAGGTCACCATCCTGTTTAATCTGATCAATAAGCTCAAGCGCCAAGGCGTAACGATTCTGTTTATCTCGCACAAATTGAAGGAAGTGAAACAGTTATGTGATCGCCTGATCATCTTGCGTGATGGCGAGCTGGTATCAGTCGATGAAGTCGCCAACATCAGCGAACATGACATGGCGACCAAGATGGTTGGGCGGGAACTTAACCAAATATTTCCTATTAAAAACCAGTCATTTGGCCAGTTGGCTCTGCAAGTACGGGGATTATCTCTGTCTAAACTGGTCTCTAACATCGACTTCGATATTCGCTGCGGTGAAGTACTTGGGCTTGGCGGCTTAGTCGGCAGTGGGCGGACTGAGATTGCTGAAGCGTTGATGGGGCTGAGAAAAATAAAATCAGGAGATATCCGGGTCTTCAATCAGCCTTATCAACCAAGCAACGTCAAAAAAGCCGTCTCTGAGGGCCTCGCCTACCTGAGCGAAGACCGCCAAGGCAGTGGCTTAATTCTCAACTTTAATCTGTTTGAGAACATCACCCTTTGTTCACTCGATAAATACCAAAACCTGTTGATTAATCACAGTAAAACCAAGCATCAGGCCGAGCACTATATCGATCAGTTCGACATTAAGACGGAAACCGCACACACCGAGCTGCAATACCTCAGCGGAGGCAACCAACAAAAAGTCTACCTCTCAAAGTGGATGGATACCCAGCCAAGGGTCCTGATCCTCGATGAGCCAACCCGTGGCGTTGACGTCAACACCAAAAAAGACATCTACCACTTTATTCACTCACTGACTAAGCAAGGACTAGCTGTCATCGTCATCTCCTCTGAAATGGAGGAGCTGATTGGACTCTCAAATCGCATTATTGTCATGCGCGAGGGTCAGCAGCAAGGTGAGCTTCAGGGGGAGGATATTACCGAGCAGCAAATTATGTTACTCGCTGCTGGGTTAAAGGATGCAATTGAGCCTAATCAGCCACAAGGAGTCTTATCATGAGCGAAACGATACCTGTTCCCAAGCAGGATAACGGTCAGCCAGCGACCGTATTTGACAAATTACGTGCGGTAAACTGGGCGACTTTTGCCCCCTTGATTGCGCTCATCATCCTTGTCGCGATCTCAGCCATGGCCAGCGAACACTTCTTAATGACCCGCAACCTGACTAACATATTGCGTCAAGTCTCCTACACTGGGATCATTGCGATTGGCATGACGTTTGTGATCATCGCTGGCGGCATCGATCTGTCGGTTGGCTCCGCGCTGGCGCTGGTCGGCGCGCTGATTATTATGCTACTTAACTACCTCGGCGTCGGATGGATGGCCGTGTCACTGGCCATTGTGGCGGCGATGATACTTGGCGCGCTGTTCGGCGTGATCAATGGCTTGCTCACCACAGTCGGTAAGATCACGGCCTTTGTTGCAACACTTGCCACCATGTCCATCTACCGATCTCTCACGCTCTACATCAGTGATGCGGGAGAGGTGGTCTCAAACAATCCTTACTACCCCAAGATTGGTACCGGTTACTTTCTCGAGCTACCCATCCCTGTGTGGGTATTCTTGATCCTCGCGGTCATCGGTCATGTGCTACTCAAACATACTGCGTTTGGCCGTCATGTCTGCGCGGTGGGGTCGAACCCGAAGGTCGCTACCTACTCGGCGATCAATGTGCAAAAAATTGTCTTTCTGACCTTTGTCCTACTGGGCTTTACGGTCGGGGTCTCCGCCGTGATGCTTTCCTCTAGACTGAACTCGATCAGTCCAGGGGATGCCGGGCTGTTCTATGAGTTGGACGTCATTGCTGCAGTAGTGATTGGGGGCACAGCGATGTCCGGTGGCAAAGGCTCGATATGGGGCACAGTCGTAGGGGCAATCATTCTGGGCATAATCAATAACATGCTTAACCTCATGGGCGTCAGCCCATATCTACAAGGAACGGTAAAAGGTTTGGTCATTCTGGTCGCAGTACTGATGCAATTTAAACGCTCAGAGTAAATCAAACACCGTAAAATAGGAGAACTAAATGATGTTACTAGTTAAAAAGTTTACGCAGTTTGGCTTCGCTATCCTGTTTGCTTTGCTGTTGTGCACCACGCAAGCCTTAGCAAAAACCCATAAAATAGGGGTCTCTGTTCCCTCTGCTGACCATGGGTGGACCGGCGGCGTGCTGTGGTGGGCAGAGCAAGCGACCAAAGACTTTAAAGACTCTGACTATGATGTAGAGTTCTATGTAGTGGCTGCAAGCTCGGGCTCTAAGCAGGTGGGTGATATTGAGGATTTGATGATCCGCGGTATCGATGCCTTAGTCGTCTTACCGCACAACCCGGCCACACTGCAAACGGTGATTGAAGAGGCCTACGAGAGTGGTATCTACACCGTAGTGGTTGACCGTGAATTGGCCAAACCTGCTCAAGATGTGTTTATCGCTGGGGATAACGCGGGGCTAGGCTCAGTCAGTGGTAAATGGTTGGCCGAAGAGATGAACAAAAAAGGCAAGGTTGTGGTGATCGAAGGCATGTCGATCCCGATTAATAAACAGCGTGTCGATGCCTTTAACGAGATCATTGCCAACTACAAGAACATTGAGATCCTTGATAGCCAACCTGCAGACTGGTCGACTCAAAAAGCCTTGGCGGTGATGGAAAACATGCTTCAGCGCCACCCCCATATTGATGCGGTTTGGTGTCAAGACGACGATATGCTAAAAGGCGTAATGCAGGCGATTAAAGAGTCCGGACGCAAAGAAATTAAAACCGTTCTTGGTGGGGCGGGCTCTAAAGACATTATCAAAATGATTATTGATGAAGATCCTGTGGTTCGCGCAACGGTAACCTACCCAGCAAATATGATTGCCTCAGGTATTGGTCTAGCGGTTACTGGTTTAAAAGAAGAGAACCTTGGTACGCTCTACCACACATCACCATCTCGCGTGATACTAGCGGCTGAACTTGTCGATAAGCACAACGCAGATAAATTCTACGAGCCACGTTCGGTTTTCTAGTCCTTGGCTAAAAATCTATAACTCTGTGCTTCGTACTTTTCAAAACCTCACTCTGCGAGTGAGGTTTTGCTCTCAGGGTTAAACCAGTGATTTATTTATCTCAGCTAGCACTTTGGCAGGATCTGCTGCCTGAGTAATCGGACGACCTATCACAAGGTAGTCTGAGCCTGCAGAAATAGCATCAACAGGTGTCATGATACGCTTCTGATCGCCAACATCCGCACCAGCAGGACGAATCCCAGGTGTTACTAGCTTAAACTCTTGACCAAGCTGCGTCTTGAGCATGTTGGCTTCTTGTGCAGAGCAAACAACGCCGTCAAGGCCTGAGTTTTTGGTCAGCTGAGCCAAGCGAATCACCTGCTCTTGAGGCGCAACATCCAGACCAATACCGGCTAGATCAGTTTGCTCCATGCTGGTTAGCACAGTCACACCAATCAATAGTGGGCGATCCTTACCGTAAGGCTCAAGGATTTCGCGTGATGCTGTCATCATGCGCTCACCACCACTCGCGTGGACATTCACCATCCATACACCCATTTCAGCTGCTGCACGAATGGCCTTAGAACACGTGTTCGGGATATCGTGGAACTTCAGGTCAAGGAAAACCGAGAAGCCGCGTTGGTGAAGCGCTTTCACATACTCTGGACCAAAAAGAGTGAACATTTCCTTACCCACTTTCAGTCTGCAGCTTGCTGGGTCAATTCTATCTACAAATGCCAGCGCATCAGCTTGGTTATCATAATCAAGTGCAACGATAACTTTTGGGTCGTTCATTTCATCTCCTAACTTCTATAACAATCGAACTTAAGGCTTACTCGCCATCAAGCCCGCGAATCGGTTTAATACAGCCCCAACCCTTACAGGATGGGCAGTGCCAATAAACCGAATGAGTGGCAAAACCACACTTACGACAACGATAGTGAGGTTTTGCTTTCAACTGTTCGCCAACCAGCCTTTGCAGGGTCGTCAGGCTATCTTTACCGCGTCCTTCTTCCGCCTCTTGAATATGATAGTCAATTAAGCGGTGAAAACCTTTCATGGTTGGGTTTTTAACCAACTGGCGAGTAAGTATCTCTTGTGCAGCGCCAACCCCATCATGGCTAGCCACTAGCTGCGCCAGCATTAGCTCGGCTGACACGCCAGCCTTGTTGGTAATGCACTCGCGCAAAAAAGCGACCAGCTGCTCTTGTTCAGATAAGTGATGGTAGCAATCGGCAATCAGCGGTAGTACCTCAGCGACGAAATCTCGGTCTTGTTGTAAGACGCGCTTAAAGTACCCTACAGCGCTCTGGTAGTCTTCACGCTCTAGGTAGAGCTTGCCAAGAACGATACTCGCGCGTACACACTTAGTGTCAGTCTTTAGTGCCTTTTCCAGCAGCGAAATTGCTTTGGAGGGATTACTCTCTGCTAATTGCTCTTGGGCCAGTTCACACCAAAAGTGGGCAACTGCACCATTCATTCGTTGCTTACCCAGCTTGATCAGCGTGGTTCCACACTCAATCGCCTTATTCCATTCTCTGGTTTGCTGATAAATCACCATCAATTGGGTTAATGCTGCAGTGCGGTGCTCGGGCTCGTCGATAAGCTGCTCAAAAATGCGTTCTGCTCGGTCAAGGAAGCCGGAGACCATATAGTCCTTCGCCAGCTGCTGCAGAGCAATATTCTTTTGATCAATCGTCAGGCCTTGGCGGGAAATGAGATTTTGATGTATTTTTATCGCCCTATCGACCTCACCTCGAGAGCGAAAAAGGTTACCCAGAGCAAGGTGAGTATCGATGGTATCGTCATCGACCTGTAAGAGTTCAATAAAGTGATCAACGGCTTTATCTGACTGATCAGAGAGCAACAGGTTAAGGCCAGTAACATACTGTCTGGATAACTGGTTTGACTGCTTTTGGCGCTCTTGGTTGGCACTTCGGCTTCCCATATACCAACCGTAAGCGGCGGCAATAGGAAGTAATAGAAACAATAACTCTAACATTCGGTCGGCAATCTAACTTATTCTGAGGCAGCCGTTGTGGTCGGTGTGGTGGAAGGCTTGGTGGCTTGCTGCTTTTTCAGCTGTCTTTTTAGCTTAGTGATCTGTAGCTTCGCTCGTAGATGTAAGGTACCAAACAAAATCCAAGCGAGGATAAAGCCGACGACGAATACACCACCGAGTAGAGTTGATAGGTGAAAGTCGCCTTGTGCCAACAGGTAATTAAACGTGACAATGGCCTGATTCTGGGACCCCAACGCAAGTGCAGTAAGAAAAAGGACTATTACTGCTAGTACCTTAATTATTTTCATCATCTACGTTCTCCATTAAGTTTGGCTGTACCTACGACCCACGCTCTTTGACACCAAATGTTGTTATGGCTTCGGTATAGCGATTATGCAGCAAAAACCATTGATAAACCATGCCTCTGCACAATTAACCAATAAAAAAGCGGTACACCTAAGGTATACCGCTTTTTTCTGATCTTGCTTGCTAGTGCGCGTCGTTCACCCGCTCACGCAGCTCCTTGCCTGGCTTGAAGTGGGGCACATGCTTGCCTTCCAGCTCTACCTTTTCACCCGTTTTGGGGTTGCGTCCTACTCGTGGCTCCCTGTAGTGCAGGGAAAAGCTGCCGAAGCCGCGAATCTCAATGCGATCACCGCCCTCGAGTGTATTCGCCATCTGTTCCAAAATATCTTTAACAGCATCCTCCACTTCCTTGGCAGATAGATGCGGTTGTTCGGTACAGATTCGCTCGATTAATTCAGACTTAGTCATGTTTGTCCTCGTCTTGTTCTTTTAGCAGAGATTATAGACAACATTATTAGATTCAACAAATACTTGCGTCACTCTACGAATAAATAATAGCAACCTAATGTAAGGGAGCCATGTTGAACGGCATGAAGTTCTCTTTTTCAGTTCCACTCATCGCCGTAGGCCTATGAGCACTAAGTCAAATTTAGTTGAAATTTAGCACCTTGGCTAATAAATCCCATTGAATTGACAACGATATAACTAAACCTTTGATAAGTATAAGTGTTTTTAACTTCTAGCTGATAAAAAGCAAGAGGCCAGACCGTTACACTACGAGGTGTAAGGAGGAGAGGTAATAGAGGGTCAGATAAATTATATGAGGGAGTAGAAAACAAAAAAGGAGCCCGAGGGCTCCTTTTTAACAACCATTAAGGGGAGAATTACTCGCCTTTAGCTGCTTTGAATGCGTCTGCCATAGCGTTACCGAACGAACCATCGTCTGCTTTGTTCAGTGAAGCCATTGCTTCTTGCTCTTCAGCTTCATCTTTAGCTTTGATAGATAGGTTGATTACGCGGTTCTTACGGTCTACACCTGTGAACTTCGCTTCAACAACATCACCAGCGCTTAGGATTAGAGAAGCGTCTTCTACGCGGTCGCGAGATACTTCAGAAGCGCGGATGTAACCTTCTACGCCTTCGATGATCTCAACAGTTGCGCCTTTAGCGTCTACTGCAGTTACAGTAGCGTTAACTAGAACACCTTTCTTGTTGTCAGCAACGTAAGCATTGAATGGGTCGTTTTCCATTTGCTTAACGCCTAGAGAAATACGCTCACGCTCTGCGTCTACTGCTAGAACTACTGCAGAGATTTCGTCGCCTTTCTTGTACTCGCGTACAGCTTCTTCGCCAGCAACATTCCAAGAAATGTCAGATAGGTGAACTAGACCGTCGATGCCGCCTTCTAGACCGATGAAGATACCGAAGTCAGTGATAGACTTGATCTTACCAGTAACTTTGTCGCCTTTAGCTTGAGCTTCAGCGAATGACTGCCATGGGTTAGCTTTACACTGTTTCAGACCTAGAGAGATACGACGACGTTCTTCGTCAATCTCAAGAACCATAACCTCAACTTCGTCGCCTACATTAACAACTTTAGATGGGTGGATGTTCTTGTTAGTCCAATCCATTTCAGAAACGTGTACTAGACCTTCAACGCCTTCTTCGATTTCAACGAAGCAGCCGTAGTCAGTTAGGTTAGTAACGCGACCAGTTAGCTTATGACCTTCTGGGTAACGCTTAGCGATTGCTACCCATGGATCTTCGCCTAGCTGCTTAAGACCTAGTGATACGCGAGTACGCTCACGGTCGAACTTAAGAACTTTAACTTGGATCTCGTCACCAACGTTAACGATCTCAGAAGGGTGCTTAACGCGCTTCCAAGCCATGTCAGTGATGTGTAGAAGACCGTCAACACCACCTAGATCTACGAACGCACCGTAGTCAGTTAGGTTCTTAACGATACCTTTAACTTCAGAACCTTCTTGTAGAGTTTCTAGAAGTTCGTCACGCTCAACGCTGTTCTCAGACTCGATAACTGCACGGCGAGAAACAACTACGTTGTTACGCTTCTGGTCAAGTTTGATAACTTTGAACTCTAGCTCTTTGTTTTCTAGGTGAGCAGTGTCGCGAATTGGACGAACGTCTACTAGAGAGCCTGGAAGGAATGCACGGATACCGTTAAGTTCAACAGTGAAACCGCCTTTAACTTTACCGTTGATGATACCAACAACAGTTTCAGCTTCTTCGTAAGCTTTCTCAAGAACGATCCAAGCTTCGTGACGTTTAGCTTTCTCACGAGAAAGCTGAGTCTCACCGAAACCGTCTTCAACAGCGTCTAGCGCTACGTCTACTTCAGCACCAACTTCAACTTCAAGTTCGCCAGCAGCGTTCTTGAACTGTTCAGCAGGGATAGCAGACTCAGACTTAAGACCAGCGTCAACAAGAACGAAACCGTTCTCGATAGCAACTACAGTACCTTTAACGATGCTGCCTTGTTGGAATTCAGTCTCATTTAGAAACTCTTCAAAGAGTTGAGCAAAAGATTCAGTCATTATTCAATCTTCAATTAATTTAAACTTCCACGGGCATCCTACCGCGTGGGGTTATTAACTTCGCCGGTTATCATCCTTGCAACCAACGCTCCGTACTGGCTCAGTCTTAAAGACTAAGCCAGTTTAGATTCTATATGTTCTAGTGCCTTTTCAACCACTTGCTCGATTGACATCGAAGTGGAATCCAGCACTAACGCGTCCTTCGCAGGACGGAGCGGCGCCACAGGACGATTACGATCTCTATCGTCTCGCTCCTGGATTTCGCTCAAAAGGTCGTCAAATCTAACATCTACGCCCTTGAGTTGCAACTGTTTCATACGACGGTGTGCCCGCTCTTCAGCACTGGCATCGAGGAAGATTTTCGCCTGCGCCTCTGGAAACACGACTGTCCCCATATCACGGCCATCAGCGATTAGGCCTGGCGCTTGAGCAAAAGCACGCTGTCGGCGCAGCAGTGCCTCGCGAACACGTGGCAGGGCAGCGACTTTTGAGGCAGCCATACCCGTTTCTTCTTTGCGCAATTCATTAGAGACATTCTCACCTTCGAGAATCACTTTCACTAAGTCCCCTTCGGCAATGAATTGGACGTCAAGGTGTGTCGCAAGTGGAACCAAAGCATCTTCTGACGTTAGGTCAACGCCATGATGGATTGCAGCAAGTGCAAGCACACGATAGATCGCCCCGGAATCTAGCAGCTTATAACCCAACTGATTGGCAATCAGCATGCACAATGTGCCCTTTCCTGCGCCGCTCGGCCCGTCAACTGTGACGATGGGAGTTTGTGAAGACATGGTCTACTCCATTTATTTTTGCTTGTGCCATGACCAGAGAAGAAAATGCTAAAAAACAGCAAACTGACGTAAACTCTGTGACTCTGATCCGGCTTAACCCAAATGCGGCGCTGATTATATACAAAAATCTGGGCAGATGCTCATGCAAATAGCGAGTTTTTATATTCAAGGGCAAAGATATTCCCCACATCAAACATGATCTGGGGAATATCTTAAGTGAGCTCAAGATACCTCTTGGGCCTATTTAGATAGCTTAGACTACAGCTTGATTCTGGCTGCGTTTTTACTCAGTAGAGACGGTCCAATCCCTTTTACCTTGGTCAGCTGTTCAACCGTCTCGAACTTGCCGTGTTGCTCACGATAATCGACGATCGCTTGCGCCTTCTGCTCGCCAACCCCTATCAGCAGCGTGGCTAACTCCTCTGCTGGGGCGGTATTAATGTTAACACTGATCTCTATGCCCTCATATTGGTCCGCTTTAGGGGCAGCCGACACTGAAGAGAGTAAACCAAGGAAAACGCTTAGAGACAGGATAATGCTGGTGATGAGTTTTTTCATAATGTTGCTCCTAGATGATTGAGTAGCATCTTGAGCAAAATACACATTACTGCGATTCGCTAAGCGGCGCACATAAAAAAAGAACGAACTACCAAGTAGTTCGTTCTCCAGTTACATAAGATTACATTAAGCTTACCGTCAGACTCACAGTATTGAACTTGTTGGTTGAGCCTAGTTGATGTAGTAATCCACGCTGATTTCTTGACGCAGGATCTCAATCAGACCTTGCATGTCCTGCTGAGCATTGCTTTGCTCAAGCTGGAAGCCAATCTGATCATTGAACTGCGGGTCGATTTCGGTGTTGATATCGTTGAGCTCAACGATCGCAATATCACCATTCATCTCAGTTGCACGAGTAAAGGTTCGCTCACCTTCAACCGGCTTAACCATTGCAAATACCGTCTCAGCAAGCGGTGAACGGCGATCAATCGTCTCCGTTTCACCGAACTCAAAACCTTGAGCCTCAAGTACTGCTTCGTCACCAGAGCGCAGAGCTTCAAGTAGCGTTTGTGCAACTTCAGAAGCAGCTTGCTCGCCTTTAACTTGTGATAGTTGAGCAACAACGTCTGCCTCAACCTCTTCAAGTGGTAGCACCACCTCTTCACGCATCTCCTCGACGCGCACCACAATAACGTGCTCCGGCGCCACTTCAATCACTTCAGAGTTTAGACCGTCTTCTTTGACATCCGCACTCAGTAGTGCTTGCATCACGGCTGGAGCCATTAGCACTTCTGGTGCATCAACTTGTGAAATGAAGTCAGTCGTCACAACTTCGCCACCGATCGCTTCTGCCGCGTCATCCAGTGAGTCAGGGAACTCAAAAGCGACACGCTCTAGGTCGTTTTGCTTAGCATAAAACTCGTCAACCGCTGCTTGGTCAAGCAGCTCTTGCTCGATGTCTTGAGCAACTTCTGCAAGTGGCTTAGCTGTCGGTGCTTCGATACCGGTTAGCTTGATAATATGGAAACCAAAGGCAGATTCAACGATCTCAGTGATCTCGCCCTGCTCAGCAAGCGCAAACGCTGCGTCTTCAAACGCTGGGTCCATCACACCACGCTCAATCCAGCCCAAAGAGCCGCCTTGATCCGCGCTGCCAAAGTCTTCTGATTTCTCTTCTGCCAACTGCGCAAAGTCCGCACCAGCGGTCAGTGACGCCAGTACCTCTTCAGCAGCCTCACGCTCACTTACCAAGATATGGCTGATTTCGCGCTGCTCTTCAGACGAGTAACGCTCAATGTTTTGCTGGTAGTATTCCTCAACGTCTTGCTCAGAGACCGAACCTGAATCACGCAACGCCATCGCCGATAGCTCAAGGTAAGATACTTTAAGCTGCTCAGGGCGTGTGAAACGCTGTGCGTTTTGCTGATAGTAATCCGCGATCTCTTCATCGCTTAGCTCAACGTTACCCGCAAATTCTTCCAGTGAAAGAACTACTTTGCGGATATCACGAGTCTGGCCGAGCAAGGCAGCTTGTAGCTCAACCTCGCTGCTCAGAGAAAACTCACTGCCTTGAACTGCTGCTAGAAGCTGATCACGCACCAAGTTGCGACGTAGGTACTCAGCAAAAGCATCTGGACTAAAACCAGCACGGCGCAGTGTCGCTTGATAAATATCTTGATCAAACTGGCCATTAGTTTGGAACTCAGGCATTTCTAGCATCATCTGACGAATCTGATCATCACTGATACGTAGGCCAAGCTTCTTGGCATGTTGCTCAATCAAAACATCGTTAACCATACGATCGAGAACCGACTGACGGAACGAAGCGACGTAAGCAGGATCACCAAGCATCGCCGAGAAATACTCGCCGAGCTGAGCTTGCATACGATTACGCTCATTTTGGTAAGCTTGTTCGAACTCACCACGGCTAATGTCAACATCACCGACAGAGGCTGCAGAGTTACCTGAACCACCTAGGTTGCCGACGACACCAGCAAAGACAAAGGAAAGGATAATGATCCCGAGGATGATCTTGACCGCTAGGCTGTTAACGCCTTCGCGTATACGCTCCATCATGTATAAAGCTCCGAAGTTTCACTTCTAATAAATATTCTTGTGCGCGATGATAACAGAAAAAGAAAAGCGCATCAGTATGATGCGCATTTTTTAAAATCGTTCACTTATCAATGCTTCTAAGTGTAAATTTTTGCTTCACTTAGCAATCACTACTAACCGAGATTAGAAAAAGTGCAATTAGTTACAAGCATCTTTTAGTGCTTTACCCGCTTTAAATGCAGGAACATTCGCTTCAGCAATTTGGATCTCTTCACCAGTCTTAGGGTTACGACCTGTGCGCGCTGCGCGAGTACGAACGCTGAACGTACCAAAACCAACAAGTGCCACTTGGTCACCAGACTGTAGAGTGTCGCCTACCGCTTCAATAAAAGCGTCTAGCGCACGGCCAGCTGATGCTTTAGAGATATCCGCGTTTTCTGCAATTTTGTCTACTAGTTGTGTCTTATTCACATTATTCCCCTTAAAGTCTACCTGACGAAGATTGAGGTAGTTTCATTCCAAATTATTTTTGTTAATCATCAGCCGAGCCCTTGCTACATAAAGGCTCAGCCATAGTTTGTAAAGTTAGCTCTCAAAAAAAACGCTGACAAGCCTTTTTAGACGTATCAGCGCAATCTTTTACTTATTTTTGCTGTATATCACTATTTTGTAGAGACAATTTCAACACCACTTGGCGCATTTTCCAAAGCAACGTTCAAGACTTCATCAATCCACTGAACCGGAATCACCTTGAGGTCAGCAATAACGTTTTCAGGAATCTCTTCGAGATCACGTTCGTTGTCTTTCGGGATCAGCACGGTAGTGATGCCACCGCGGTGTGCAGCAAGCAGTTTTTCTTTCAAACCACCAATTGGCAAAACTTCACCACGCAGGGTAATTTCACCGGTCATCGCGACTTCAGCTTTGACAGGGTTACCCGTTAGGCTAGACACCAATGCCGTGCACATAGCGATACCCGCACTCGGGCCATCTTTCGGCGTTGCGCCCTCAGGCACGTGGACGTGGATGTCTTTCTTCTCGTAGAAGTCGCTGTTAATGCCGAGTTTCTCAGCACGGCTACGTACGACCGTCATGGCAGCTTGAATCGACTCTTGCATTACATCGCCCAACGAGCCAGTTTGCGTTAGCTTGCCCTTACCAGGCATCGCTTCCGTCTCGATGGTCAACAAGTCGCCACCGACTTCTGTCCACGCCAAACCAGTCACTTGGCCAATGCGATTGCTATCATCAGCCTTGCCGTAATCGTGACGTTGAACACCCAAGTACTCCTTGAGGTTGTCCATGCTAACCGTGACAGATTTCAGTTGTGTGTCTAGCAGAATATTTTTCACTGCTTTACGACAAATTTTTGAAATTTCTCGCTCAAGGTTACGCACACCCGCCTCACGAGTGTAGTAGCGAATGATACCAACAATAGCAGAATCTTCGATAACTACCTCACCAGACTTAAGGCCATTACGCTGCTTCTGCTTTTCAACTAGGTGGCGCTTAGCAATGTTGAGCTTCTCATCTTCGGTGTAACCCGACAGGCGGATCACTTCCATACGGTCAAGCAAAGGCCCTGGAATGTTCATTGAGTTTGAGGTCGCCACAAACATCACATCCGACAGATCGTAATCAACCTCTAGGTAGTGATCGTTAAACGCATTGTTCTGCTCAGGGTCAAGAACTTCAAGCAATGCCGATGATGGATCGCCACGCATATCAGAGGACATCTTGTCGATCTCATCGAGCAAGAATAATGGGTTTTTCACCCCAACTTTCGACATCTTCTGAATAAGTTTGCCTGGCATAGAACCGATATAGGTGCGACGGTGACCACGAATTTCTGCCTCATCACGCACGCCGCCGAGCGCCATACGCACGTACTTACGACCCGTAGCAGATGCAATAGAGCGTCCTAGTGAGGTTTTACCCACACCTGGAGGACCAACCAAACACAGAATTGGGCCTTTGAGCTTATTGATGCGATTTTGCACCGCGAGGTACTCAAGAATGCGTTCTTTCACGCGCTCTAGACCATAGTGGTCCTCATTGAGTACTTCTTCTGCCTTAGCAAGATTCTTCTTAACCTTTGAGCGCTTAGCCCAAGGCACACCAACCATCCAGTCGATGTAGCTACGAACCACGGTTGCCTCAGCTGACATCGGCGACATCATCTTTAGCTTTTGCAGCTCTTGTTCTGTCTTGTCTTTGGCTTCTTGTGGCATCTTTGATTCTTCGATCTTCTGCTTAAGAGCCTCGAATTCATCAACGCCATCCTCACTCTCGCCAAGCTCTTTCTGAATCGCCTTCATTTGCTCATTCAGATAGTACTCGCGCTGTGATTTTTCCATCTGTTTTTTAACGCGGCCGCGAATGCGCTTCTCAACCTGAAGGATATCGATTTCCGACTCCATCTGGCTCATCAAGAACTCAAGACGCTCGGTCACATCTAAAAGCTCAAGCACCTGCTGCTTATCATCAAGCTTAAGTGGCATATGAGCAGCGATAGTATCAGCTAGGCGAGCAGCTTCGTCGATACCGCTCAGAGATGTCAGCACCTCTGGTGGGATCTTCTTGTTCAGCTTAATAAAGCCCTCAAACTGACTAATCGCGCTGCGCACGATAACCTCTTGCTCACGCTCGTCAAGCTCTGGCGTGGTTAAGAACCGGGCATCGGCGAGGAAGAAATCGTTGTCTTTGTACTGCTCAATCTTGGCACGCTGCTGGCCTTCAACCAGTACCTTCACCGTGCCGTCAGGGAGTTTTAAAAGTTGCAAGATAGTCGCGACTGTGCCGACATCAAATAGGTCTTCGATACCGGGCTCGTCTTTATCTGCTTGTTTTTGCGCCACAAGCAAGATCTGTTTGTTGTTGTCCATCGCCGCTTCTAGGCACTGGATTGACTTCTCACGTCCAACAAACAGAGGAATGACCATATGTGGGTAAACCACCACATCACGTAGAGGTAATACTGGGATTTCAATACGCTCGGAACGTTCCAAGTTCATAGAGTTCTCTCTTCCGCTTATACTTTATTTGCAATATATGGGGGCTAATTGGTTGGTTTCAATGACAGAATAAAAAAAAGGAAGCAAGATCTGCTTCCTTTTTCAATACAATCGCTGCGCCGAGAATTACTCTGCGCCAGCGGCTTGGCTGTCATTGTTGCTGTAAATCAACAATGGCTCAGACTCACCGTTGATCACCGACTCATCGATAACCACTTTGCTCACGTCTGTCGCTGATGGCAGCTCGTACATGGTCTCTAGAAGCACACCTTCCAAGATTGAACGCAAACCACGTGCGCCTGTCTTACGCTCCATTGCCTTCTTCGCAATCGCGCGTAGGGCATCTTCACGGAATTCAAGCTCAGCATTCTCCAGCTCGAAGAGTGCCGCATACTGTTTGGTCAGTGCGTTCTTCGGCTCACATAGGATCTGGATCAGTGCATCTTCATCAAGCTCTGTCAGCGTGGTTGTCACTGGTAGACGACCGATGAATTCTGGGATCAAACCATATTTTACCAAATCTTCTGGCTCAACCTGGCTGAACAAGTCACTCAGCGTCTTAGATTCATCTTTAGAGCGTACTTCCGCACCAAAGCCGATACCTGTACCCGTTGCGACGCGCTGCTCGATCACTTTATCGAGACCGGCAAACGCACCACCACAAACAAAGAGAATCTTTGAGGTATCAACCTGCAAGAACTCTTGCTGCGGGTGCTTACGACCACCTTGAGGTGGTACCGATGCTACTGTGCCCTCAATCAGTTTCAATAGTGCCTGCTGTACGCCCTCACCAGAAACGTCTCGAGTGATCGATGGGTTTTCTGCCTTGCGTGAAATCTTGTCGATTTCATCAATATAAACGATGCCGCGCTCTGCTTTAGAAACGTCGTAATCGCATTTCTGCAGCAGTTTTTGAATGATATTTTCTACATCTTCGCCAACGTAGCCCGCTTCGGTCAGTGTGGTCGCATCTGCCATGGTAAATGGAACGTCCAAGAAACGCGCTAGCGTCTCAGCTAATAGCGTCTTACCGCTACCTGTAGGACCGATCAGCAAGATATTACTCTTACCAAGCTCAACACCCTCTTTGGTGGTGTCACCATTGCGCAGACGCTTGTAGTGGTTGTATACCGCTACCGCCAACACTTTCTTTGCATAGTCTTGGCCAATCACGTAATCATCTAGGTGATCACGGATCGCTTTTGGCGTTGGTAACGCCTCAGACTCTTGCTTAGGAAGAATGTCTTTGATCTCTTCACGAATAATATCGTTGCACAGATCAACACATTCATCACAAATGTAAACCGAAGGGCCTGCGATTAGCTTGCGAACTTCGTGCTGGCTTTTGCCACAGAAAGAGCAGTACAGTAACTTGCTGTTACCTGAATCTTTGCTTTTATCTGTCATTCGCTAACCTCTTAGCCTTTGTTTCTTTCGTTACGAGTTTACTACATATCACTCAACATTGCTTGTCGCAACAGGAGTGATAGACATCCGTCCACTCGCCGTTAACCTTTACTCACCGCGATGGTTCAATACCGAGTCTACTAGGCCATACTCAACCGCTTGCTCGCTAGACATGAAGTTATCACGGTCAGTATCGCGCTCGATAATATCCAGTGGCTGACCCGTATGCTCAGCAAGCAACTTGTTCAGCTTCTGTTTGATAGTCAGGATTTCTTGCGCATGGATCTGGATATCCGATGCCTGACCTTGGAAACCACCTAGTGGCTGGTGAATCATCACGCGCGAGTTAGGTAGTACATGACGTTTGCCAGGCGCACCACCCGCTAGCAGGAATGCACCCATGGAGCACGCCTGACCCATACATACGGTACTCACATTTGGCTTGATAAACTGCATGGTGTCGTAAATCGACATACCAGCCGTCACACTACCGCCAGGTGAGTTGATGTATAGGAAAATATCCTTATCTGGATTTTCGGACTCGAGGAAAAGTAGCTGGGCAACAACGAGATTCGCCATTTGGTCTTCCACTTGACCAGTTAAGAAGATTATACGCTCTTTGAGTAGACGAGAGTAGATATCGTATGAACGTTCACCGCGAGACGTTTGCTCTACTACCATAGGTACTAGCGCATTAAGAATTGGCGACATTGCATTTTTTTCTTGGTAGCTCATAGTCTTATATCCCTAAAATAAATGGCCCGAATGATAACTTATCACACGGACCATTGTTAGCAGATGAGTTAACGGTTAGTCAACCTGTTAGCGTCGTTTCTGCCTATTAAGCAGCAGGTTGCTGATTCATTAGCTCGCCAAAGGCAACTTCTTTCTCAGTTACTTGTGCTTTTGCAATGATCGCGTCGATAGCTTGCTCTTCTAGAGCAACGTTGCGCATGTTGTCCATCATTTGTTGGTTTTGCTCGTAGTAAGCAATAACTTCTGATGGTTCTTCATATGCGGTAGCCATCTCTTCGATAAGTGCTTTCACCTTCTCGTCGTCAGCTTTTAGCTCTTCAGACTTGATCACTTCGCCTAGTAGAAGACCTACAGATACGCGACGCTTAGCTTGCTCTTCGAACAGTTCACGTGGAAGTTGCTCAGCCGCTTCTGGGTTACCACCGAAGCGTTGTGCAGCTTGCTGACGTAGGCCTGCGATTTCTTGGTCGATAAGTGCTGCTGGAACGTCGATTTCGTTCGCAGCAACTAGACCGTCGATCGCTTGCTCTTTGATGCGGTTCTTAACTGCTTGCTTAAGCTCACGCTCCATGTTCTTGCGAACTTCAGCTTTAAGTGCGTCAACACCGCCTTCATTTACGCCGAACTTAGCCACGAACTCGTCGTTGATTTCTGGAAGTTCACGCGCTTCAACTTTGTTTACTTTGATAGCAAACTTAGCCGCTTTACCTTTTAGGTTTTCAGCGTGGTAATCTTCTGGGAAGGTTACGTCGATTTCAAATTCCATGCCTGCAGTTTTGCCAACGATACCGTCTTCAAAACCAGGGATCATGCGACCAGCGCCCATCTCTAGTGGGAAGTTCTCAGCTTTACCGCCTTCGAACTCTTCACCGTCGATAGAACCAACGAAATCGATAGTTGCGCGAGAACCTTCTTCAGCAGCGCCTTCAACTTCAGTCCAAGTCGCTTGCTGCTTGCGAAGAGTTTCAATCATCTCTTCAACGTCTGCGTCTTTCACTTCTGCTAGTGGCTTCTCAACTGCGATAGTCTCTAGGCCAGACAGTTCGATTTCTGGGTAAACTTCGAACGTTGCGTTGAATACTAGGTCTTGACCTTCAACGTTTTCAACTGGTTCGAAAGTTGGAGCGCCTGCAGGGTTGATCTTATCTTTAACGATTGCTTCGATAAAGTGACGCTGCATTACTTCGCCTAGAACGTCTTGACGTACTGCTTTGCCGTACATCTGTGCAACCATCTTAAGAGGCACTTTGCCTTTACGGAAACCATCGAAACGACGGTTTTTAGCGATGTTGCGTAGTTCAGCTGTCACTGCATCTTCAATGTTAGAAGCAGGAACAGTAATGTTAAGACGGCGCTGTAGGCCCTCTAGCGTTTCAACAGTAACTTGCATTTTTTATAAACCTCAAAAATGGCTCAGAGTTTTCTGAGCGTATGAGCCACGCATCCACAATGTCTGCGAGACTTCATCCTTGTTTAGCGCGCAAAAAGCGCTTATTCAAATTGAGTATCGATACCCGGCTTACTCAGCCGCATACCGGACTAATGAGTGATATCTTCAGCAGCCGTGCCCAGGGCAGTCTGCGTTTAAAGGTATCTCTGATTAGTCTCAGGGTAAAATTTTAGACGAAGCATTCTAACCACCTGAGCTTAGCCTGTCGAGCCGAACCCTTGTATCGATCCCTCATTATTAGCTTTTTAAAGTTGACTGCTCCGTTTTCGACCAATTTTGACCGTTGGCTACTACGCAAGCGTCAATCAACAGGAGAAATTGGGGGCATTTATTGGCTTTTCAAGGCTAATTGACAAATTTTTCCAGTTTATTGGCTTTTTAAGCCCTTAATGTGAGTAAGACTCCATGCTCAAGGGCGAAAACTCTTGAGCGTTTGACGCATAATTTCACGCCTAAAGTGAAGCTAACTCACTCGAGACTCCCAAAGAATTAGTCCAAGGTAGAGCCGTGATCGTTCGATATTCACCATAATTTGGCCCAAATCAACACGGCAGGGCTAGCGGTACCCTTCTACTATTGATGGCGAGTTAAGTATAAGGTGATACCCATGAAGACAATAGCAACGTTCGCGAAAACCACCCTTTTCTCTGCCGCTATCTTTGCCGCAGGAGCCCATGTTTCAGCCCACGCCTCAACAATGGAAGCCAATGAGATGTCCAACAAAGACAAAGCCATAGCAGTAATATCCAGTATCGAAACCGGCGACCAAAGTGCGATTGGGTATATCAACCCGGAGAACTATATCCAACACAATCTTGGCGTTGCCGATGGTCTAGCGGGTTTTGGCGAGATATTGCAAATGTTGCCAGAAGGCAGTGCCAAAGCCCAAGTAAAGCGCGCATTCCAAGATGGGGACTATGTCTTTTTGCACACCGACTACAACTTCTTTGGCCCTAAGGTCGGCTTTGATGTATTCCGCTTTGAAGACGGCTTAATCGTCGAACACTGGGATAACTTGCAGGAAGTTGCGCCGAAAAACCCAAGTGGACGCACTCAACTTGATGGCCCAACTGAGGCGACAGATCTCGATAAAACCGAGTCTAATAAAGAGATAGTCACCAACTTCGTTAAAGACATTCTGATGGACGGCGACATGTCGAAAATCAATACCTACATCGGTAATGAAGACAGCGAATACCTGCAACATAATCCTATGGTCGCCGACGGTTTAAGTGGTTTGGGGGTGGCCCTTGAAGAGTTGGCCAAGGCTGGTCAGCCGATGGTGTACACCACCAACCACAAGGTGCTAGGTGAAGGCAACTTCGTCCTCTCAATCAGTGAGGGGCAATTTATGGGACAGCACGTGGCCTTTTATGATTTGTTCCGCCTAGAGAACGACATGATCGTCGAGCACTGGGACACCATCGAACCTATCCCGGCAGAGTCGGAGTGGAAAAATACCAACGGCAAGTTTGGCTTTGAGTAAGCCTCTCGATTAGTTACTCCTGATACATAGTAATTAAGGCTGCCAGTCCGGCGGCCTTTTTGCGTGTCGGTCAAATCTGTTCTAATTTTGCATGTAGTTATCAGTTATACTTGCGGTATTGAGCCTTATGGATAGATATGGACATCCCCCACGTTAGCTTTCGTTTAAAACAGGACCATTTTACTCACTTAGACATTATTGAGTTGCAATCCCTCGCTGAGCGCAAAAACCTTACCCCAGATCCGACTCGACCTCATCGCGTGGGCTTTTTTGCTTTTATCTATATAGAAGAGGGAATCGGTCAGCACATGGTAGATTTCGAGACTTACACCTACCAACCGGGGTCGATGATCTTCATCCAGCGCGAACAGGTGCACAGCTTTGACTTCTCCTCAGGTGCCAAAGGCAAGATTATCCTGTTTACCCAGGCTTTTCTCGACCAAGTCCATGCCAATATGCGCCTGCCTCACTATACCCCAACCCATCTTAGTCACTCACATTGCCCGCTCGTGCAACTTTCCACAGCTTATCAGCGCAGAGTCGATAGCTATGTTGATCACCTAAGCCAAGAGCTGGCTGCGGAGAAGCCCGATACCTTAATGGCCATGTACCTATTTTCGGCACTGGCATTGATGGTCAATCGACATCGTGAGCATGACCAGTCCCACACCTTATCGAACGAACATAGCAACAAACTGGCGCGATTTATCGAGCTCATGCAAGCACACTACCGAGCCACGCGCGACGCTAACTGGTATGCGGGTAAGATTAACACCACCTATAAGACGCTGAACCACGTGTGTAAGCTTGCAACGGGGCTGACCGCTAAGCAGATGATTGATGCCTTTACGGTAATGGAGATGAAGCGCGAACTGGTGTTGAGCAATTGCAGCTCACAGCAGTTAGCCTATGAGTTCGGCTTTGAGGACGCGAGTAATTTTGTAAAGTACTTTAGAAATCTGACTAAGCAGACCCCCACTCAGTTTCAAAAGCAGTTTATTGCTCAGTAAAGTGTAAAAAATTCTCCCAAGCCAAAGCAAAAACAGCAGCCGACAAAGCGGCTGCTGTTTCTTTCAAGCGGTTGCTTAATTTATCTGCTTGAGAAGCTCAATTAGATAGTCATTAGCGAGTAAAGTACGCCGATTGCACCTAGGCTTGCTAGGATAGCTACGCCTTTCTCAGCCATTACACCGCCGTTCTCAGCCGCTTTACCGAACATACCGAATACAAGTGGGTGTACTAGGAATGTCATTGCGAAAGTAAAGGTGATTAGGCTTGCTGCCGTTGCACCGAACATGCCTTCTTGTACTGCTGCGTATAGACCGAAGTGAGATAGACCAGAAGAAGCAGACATAGATGCGTGCTCAAGTGACATACCTGCTAACGATAGGAGAGTAAAGCTACCGAATACCGCCATGATCTGCCAGCCTAGAGAGAACTGCATTAGACCTTTAACTTCTGTTTGCTCACAGCCGTTCGCACCGCGTAGTTTCTTCAGTGAGAAGAAGACAAATGCTGCACCTGCTGCGATTAGAGGTAGCGTGTAGCTAACCATTAGGTAGCCCGCTTCCGCACTTGCTGCAAGGATAGTGAATACGAAGATGTGACCTGCAAATGGGATGTTGATCATAATCGGCGCACGAGATGCCGCTTTAGAACCAAAGTCACCTGCAGTACACGCACCCGTTAGGCCTGAGTGAGAAAGACCACCCGCCATACCTGGTGCTAGGTTGCGTAGGAAGTTTGCTTTACCGATGAAGATCAGTAGTGCTAGACCACCGAACATCCAGAATACCTGACCTGCGAAACCGTAAACAATTACGCTTTGTAGACCTGGGATGCCAAACGCTTCAAGCATGTGAGAACCACCTACTAGGAAACCACCAGAAAGAACTAGAGGGATACCAGCGAATAGTAGTGAGTTCATTGTTGGACCAAGTTTCCACTTAGGAAGTAGCATACCTAGGCCAGAAGATAGGATCATCGCGAAGAAGATCTGTGGTAGACCAATGATAGGTGCGATTGCCTTAGAGATAACCAGAGATAGGTTAAGTACCACGATGATCGCTAGGATTTCTACCACACCTTTACGGATGTAAAGTGCTTTGTCTGATGTTTTCGCGCGGCTATCGATAAAGATAAAGCCAACCGACAAACAGATGTAAGCAAATAGTAGGTAAGAATCGCCTAGGATTGCGCTATCAGTACGACCTGAAAGCAACACGTCAGCCGCATGAATACCGATCAGTAGGAAGAAACCACGTACAATAAACGTTAGCTGAGTACTAGTCGTACCCATGAACACTTCTTTAGTCGAAGGCTGGAAGAAACTGGTGTCAGTATCTTCAACATTCTCTTTTGCCAACAGACGCTTGATCTCTTGACCACCAACGAAGAAAGAGGCGATCAGTGCAATAACGGTGGTTTGACCGGCAATAACAATCACTGGGAATTCACCCAGACCTGGCTGTGCCATGCCCGTTTTCACTAGCAACGCACCCAGGCCAAGACCTGCAACAACGATAACCAATAGTGATGAATACTTAGTGCCTGCAACGATAGTACGGGCAACCAGTACCATAATTGTCAATGCTACCAACGCGATAAAAAAGTGGTTGAAAGCATATAGATGGGAAACTTGTTCCATTACAACTCCAAATAAAAAGCTATATTTTTATGGCTCACAGCTGCCCTGGCCTAAGTGCACATGGATACACAAAGTCCTGACTGCTAGCGATGGCAAAGCCGTGAGCGAATTATTAAGTTAGACGGGTAACTACGCCACGTTTGCAGGCGCCGTTGCTTCTGTTGTTTGACTCGGTGAGTCATTGAACAGTGAGCGAAGGGCTTTCAACACTTCTTGACGAGAAACAACCCCCACGTACTGACCTTGGTCGAGTACTGGCAGGATCTGCGGCTTATTGACCTTGATAGATTTTGCACGCTCTTCAAGTGAAAGCGTGGTCATTTGAGTTGCATAGCCCATGCCGCTAGTTGGATACAGTTGCTCCTTATCCAGTGCCAACTCCTCAAGAGCGTCAGTTAGACGGTCTTCAAGGTTCATTGTCACCACATCTGTTTTCATTAGATGGTCGACTTTTACTGTGTAGTCAGGTAAATAGTCCTGACACCACATCTCTACCATCACATCGTGCGCTGACAAGAACCCCACCAACTGACCTTCTGCATCCAATACAGGGGCACCATTGGTTTGGTGTTCAATCAACGTGTCGATTGCCGAAGACAAAGGGGTATCCACACTAAAAGTAGGGGCTTGAGAATTGACAATATCTCTAACGGTAAGCAAAGCACTCATAACAATCTCCTAATATAAAGCCAACACCGCTGTCGTAATTCGTTTCGAACTAACTAAAAAGCAGGCTCTTTGCGCTGCCGATGAGTAGGTTACCGAGGGGCATTATATTAGTAAAATTGATTTAATTTAATCTCTAATTCAATTTTTCTGATAATTACTTTTGTCGTAAATCAAAGTTTGGTTCGATTCCCGATCTATCAATAGAACTGATTTGAGCTGTTTTTATCCAACAAATCGCACGTTAAGTATTCGCTACTAAAAGCTCCCAGCCCTTTATTGACGGGGCTTTAGGCTCTATCACTTTCTCTTATAATGTAAAATTTCGCTGCTTTGCCCCTCCATTTGGGTAAGCTTACTCTGCTCAAATGCAACAATGTGTAACCTTGCTTATCTGAACTCAACACTCAAATCGAGTTGAGTCCACTGGCGAAAAATGCACCATGACAGGTACTTGTTACCATGGGTCGATGAGTAAATTGCCGCCAATTCGTGATATACTCAGGTCGTCATATCGACAAGTTTCAATTGTTAAATTTACTCACCTTAACCTACGCGAAATTCAACGCTGCATCGCGATCTTCTGGTTGAGCTGGGAACTAGTTTTGGTGTAGTCAAAAGGAGTAATAGTGCGTTATTCGTTAAAACAACTAGCGGTATTTGATGCGGTAGCCGAACTCGGCAGTGTTAGCCAAGCGGCTGATAAACTTGCCGTAACCCAATCGGCTGCCAGTATGTCACTCAGCCAGTTAGAAAAACTGCTGGGTCGTGATCTGTTTATTCGCCAAGGCAAAGATATGCGCCTGAGTCACTGGGGAAATTGGTTGCGTCCGCGAGCGAAACGTCTATTACAAGATGCTGAGCAGATCGAGGTTGGATTTTACGATCAACACCTACTTAGCGGCAGTATTAGCATTGGCGCTAGCCAAACACCGGCAGAGCACTTGGTACCAGAGCTTATCAGTACAATTGATAGTGACTTTCCGGAAATCCGCACCGGGCTTGAGGTCAAAAGTAGCCAAGGGGTGATTGAAGGGGTGCTTAACTATAAGTATGACCTTGGGATCATCGAGGGCCGCTGTGATGATAACCGCACTCATCAAGAAGAGTGGTGTCGAGATCACCTAGTGATTGTCAGTGCCTCTCACCACCCTTATGCTAAAAATCAGCGCGTGAGCTTAGCCCAACTCGAGCATGCCCAATGGATCCTGCGTGAGGGTGGCGCGGGTACACGCGAGATCTTCGAGAGTGCAATGGTCCCACTGATCCCTGACTTGGATGTATGGCGCGAGTACAACCATGTCCCTGTGATCCGCACCATGGTACAAAATGGTAAATACCTGACCTGTTTGCCCTACCTTGATGTTGCACCCTCGATTAAGCGTGGCGAGCTTGCGGCCTTAAACGTACCTGAGCTGAAAATGGACCGCGCCATTTCATTTATCTGGCGAGCTGAGATGGATGATCACCCACTGATTGAGTGTATCAAACGAGAGGCTCACCGTATGCTCAAAAATCGCAAGATTGAGGTAAAGTAAGCGATGGGCGGCCATGGCCGCCCATCGCTTTGGCTAATATTCGCACCGGAACTACTTGGTGATAAGTAGATGGCGCCACGCAACATTTAAAGCAAGCTCCGAAACCTTACTACTGAATTGGTGATACTGGATGAAAAACTATCTGCTAGCGTCAATATCATATTTTGTGTGTATTTATTTATATATCACTACAACAATCACACTCTGCTTGATAAAAGCATAAACAAATTCTCTTGTTTTCTTAAAGCCCATCAATTTTATCAACAATTATCTTACTATAAGCTTAACTATATGTAATTATATGCAATTGTATGTAATTATATGAACTTACATTTGAACGAATATCACAATTCATCAAGCTTGCGGCTTATGGAAGAGATACAAGCGTATGACAAAAATCAATAAGCTAGTTTTAAACAGCAAAAAACTAAAACAACTACGTCAACAACAAGGCTTAAGTCAAGAAGCATTAGTAGAAGCTTGTGAACAACAATATATCCGTGTTTCTATTTCAACAATTAAACGGGCAGAAACTAGTCGTCCAATCAGCATCCGAACCGCAAATAATATTGCTCGCTTCTATAATGTAGAAGTAAAAGAGCTATGCATTGAAAAAGAACACTATGGTGACGTACAAGTACCGGCACAGGACAATAGAAATAAATTATTTTTACTCGTTGCCACACTTACCTCAGATCGGAGTCTTAATCAATTTCTAACCTCCAAATTTAAGAAGCTTACTGACCACTCATATAGTGAACACTACCCTATCAGTATTTATGTAATAGAAGTCGATGCCAAAGCCACGCACGGTACTGATAATATCATATATAAAATTAGAGATATTTTTTTTGCAGCACGTCAATTCACAACTCTGATTCATCCATTCACATGCTACGCGACCACGTTGCAAGCCGATAATAATGAGGCAGCACTTGAAGCTGGAAAAGCACAACTTGCAAACGTATCGCAACTAATCAATTTCATCCCGACCAATCGCTTGATCGTTAGTGAAAGTATTAAGCTGCTTTTCGACCGATACTTCTGCTTTAATACCATCAATGTGCAATCTCATTACACACTTTGGTCATTAGATGATGAGTTTCATTTTGACAAACAGCCCTATGTTGAGATTATTGGTCGGGATAAAGAACTCGCTTCGCTCAAGCAAGTTATTGACCAAACCTTTGATAGCGGTGATCCAAGCCTTACAGTCCTTCATGGAGACTCTGGCATTGGTAAAAGCCGTATTTTACAGGAAATAGGGCGCTACTATTTTCACCAAGGTGCTTCTGTCTCTTATTTTGACATCTATAGAAAAAATATCGACTGGTGGTCATTGGCAGAGATTGCCCTTAACTTCTCCCAGCAGAGCAAGGGAAGTCGTGTATTAGTTATTATAGACAACATCGATGACTGTGATGATGAGTTGTTACAAAGACTCCGGAAAGTGCAGAGATCAATCACTACGGGCGCACTCGCGATTATTGTCGCTGCAGAAAGTAAAAATATCTCTAGAATTGAGAGCAAGGTTATCATTGACTATTGCTTATCAGCCGCCCCACTCGATAAAGCGTCATGCTATCAGGACTTAACCAAGAAACTTCGCCTATCGCCTCAAGTCGCAAAAAATATTCTTGATAGCTCTGGTTGTATCCCCCTATATCTGAGAATGATGCTTTCACCACAAAGCAAAGATGTAGAAGAGAGTCTCCGGTTATTGGTTCAAAGTAAGCTCTCCTCGCTTGAGCACAATCAAGTCACATTTATTCTAGGACTGGCTTTATATGGGAAACCGATTAACCTTTGCGATATCAAAACAGTCTGTAACGAAGAAATAAATTTGGATGTTCTTGCATCATTAGGTTTAATTCGTTATCTGGACGACCAAAAGCTTACCATCGCCAATAAATTCATCAAACATGCGATTATCGAGCTTACTGATAGAGATAGAATGAACAAAAGTCATCGACTTGCTGCCAAAATCACCACCTTAGATTCAGGATCATTAACACTTAAAGATTGGCAAAGTGCCCAGCATCACTATAGTTGTGCAAATTGTCCCGCTAAAGTGGCTTGGTGTAGCTCACATATAGCCCATCACTATCTCGAACAAAACCTCCATGAAGAGGCTGAGAAATCTATTATCTATGGATTAAATACTCTCAAACCATGCACCCAAGATCTCAGTAACGAAGTCGATGTTCACTATACCAGCAATATAGAGATCGAGCTAAAGCTGTTGTTAGTGAAACTTTACACTCTTAAATTTGGTTGGGGATACAGTAAAGTTGAATCCCTTTACTTAGACATCCTGCAACAATGTGAGTTGGTCTCGGCCACCAGCCGACATATCGAAACACTGTTTGGTCTCTGGGCTTATAATATCTCAAACAGCCAAATTACTAATGCCTACTGCTATGTGCAAAAAATCCAACAATTAGCCTCCCAATTTGATAACAGCTACTACCAAGCGATGATTTTTACCTCTCTCGCCAATACAAAGCTTTGGCTAGGAGAGCATCAAGAAGCAATTGATTATGCCAATCAGGCACTCAGTCTATTCGCACAAGATGACCTTGAAAGCTATCAAGTATTTCACGACCAAGATCCGCGAATGCTACCCTATCATATCTTAGTTATAAGTAAGACCATGATGGAGCATCAAGACAGCCATAGTGTTCTTGAAGAGATGCTATTGACAGCTGACAGTCTCGAATCATGCTTCAACCGTGCCATTGCCTATCAGAGCGCAACACTACATTATTGGCAACGTCGTGACCCAGTAAACGCTAGAGATTACGCTCTGAAGCTTTATCAATTAAGCCACGAAAAGAATTATTACTACTATCGTGGATTGGCACGTCTCATCATTGGCTGGGCTGATGATCTCACCACCCATGACCCCAAATGCCTAACTAGTATTGTGCATGCCTACGAAGTACTGATGACCAATGCTGGCGGTGAACTGAGTTATAGCGTATATGCAGTTGTGCTTGGTGAAGCTTTACTCCGGCACCAACAAACTGATACCGCAGCGAAATTTACCGAAACAGCAGTGAGTAAATGTCTTAACCACCACACCGATTGTTACCTACCGGAGCTCTTGGCACTTAGGGCCATCAGTCACGATCATCCCGAGCAAATTCAAGTTGCACTTAATCATCCGCTCTGCACACCACGTCAACGAACAATCATTGCCGATTATTTAGAAAGCAGCCTTGAGATGACAGCATAGCAGGCAGGCGACATCCTCCTTGCTGGTGAGCTTGATCCTTTGACGGCAAACGCATGCTTGCACATCATTTGGTCAATAACAACGATATTGACCAAACCACTAACAGGTACGGAAGCTGTATACTCCGGCTTGGTCGTCACCACCAATTGGTGTGCGATCAAAAGGCTCAGCAGAGCGTGTTATATCAATTAAGACAATACTCTCTGTCGTGACTTCTAACTCCGCCTCGGATAAGGTTGGTAACAAATACACAGGCGTACGATATTTTCCTCTCTCATCCCAGTTTCGAGCGCCAACTGACTGACAAATACGACATATATTTTCCACTTACACAACAGATTACAGTCGCAAATCATATCGGGTATGCCGTACCTAGACAAAGTACTACCATATAATCATGCTTCAGGCGTTCTAATTCAGTATGGGTGGCGACCATGGTAGGCAGCTAGCTTATTTT
This sequence comes from Vibrio sabulosilitoris, assembly GCF_055391395.1. Lineage (NCBI taxonomy): Bacteria > Pseudomonadati > Pseudomonadota > Gammaproteobacteria > Vibrionales > Vibrionaceae > Vibrio > Vibrio sabulosilitoris. Next base: position 361,471 of record NZ_AP029600.1, on the reverse strand, counting down.
TATTCCTATTATCACCCAAACTGACTAGATAAATCGAGGTAACTTTATCCCTTAACTAATGACTAATTAATTATTAATCTTTCATTTACTTATAAGCTCACAAGATTGACAAGCCGATTAACAAGTCACCTTTAGCAAATATCGAACAATATCCATAACTTCAAATCAGACAATTAACCCATCATTTAACACTATAATATTTAGATATATACACACTCCTTATAAATGTTAATTTTATCTATATGCACAAGCACATGATTTACCCTACAAATATAGCTGGTGTGTCAGTTAATACTCGGATTATTTCGAATCAGTATGGTATCTTTTGGGTATCAGTTGCGTATCATATCGCAAGCATCTTTTTAACACCATGCCACCCACTCATCATAAGCCATTGAATATAAACAACAATAACAATCAAATCAACAGTATTGCAACATCATACACCCAATTCTAACAAGTAAGTGATACTGAAAACCCTTTCCAGCGATTTTATAGTGGGCATCACAGAACAACGTAATAACTCTCTAATCACGCTAGCACAAAGATTTCCAGCGCTGATTAGAAAGCCTATGACACTCATTATTAATATATAAAGGATTTACTATGAACAGTTTATACCTAAAAGTCGGGGCATCGGTACACTTCTGGCTAGGTCAATGCAAATCACTACTTAAAGACCAGCGCGGTGTAACCGCTGTGGAATATGCGCTTATTGCGGCTGCAATGGCAGCGATTGTCTTAGCCGTGATCGTAAACGGTGGGCTCAGTGAAGCGATGGAAACTGCGATCGATTCAGTAGCAGGCGCAATGACAGATGCTGCTGCAGGTGGCTCTACACCTCCCCCTGCAGGATAAGCCTAAATAGATATATTCGTTATCATCTCTATTTATGACTATAGCGGCTGAAGTTATGCTTTTAATACCAATGTTGTTTTTTATTTCTGTCGTTGACATAAAATACAGAAAAATACATAACTTCAGCCTTATCATGTTATTTGTACTATTAATAACATCCTGTATAAACCAGCTAGACACACTCTCTTTTACCAACTTTGCATGGTGTTCTTTACTGGGTTTATTGCTTTACCCTCTACAACTATTTGGTGGGGGAGACTTAAAATTACTGGCAATTCTGTCACTCTTTATCAGCACCAAGTTATTCCTCCCAGTGTTACTTGTGATGTTTTTAATTGGCGGGGTAGTCGCAGCAATAATTAGTTTAATAGACAAACTACACCACAGAGATATGGCCTCTTCAGTACCCTATGCAGTCCCAATTTCTATTGCAGGTTTATTGGGCATAATAGCTTCATAATGAGAACGGATTGCTATGAAATCAAGAATACTAACGCTTTTAGCAATGGTCATGGTCGCTGTTGGAGCGTTTGGGTTATCCAATATCCTCCAGCAACAACAAAAAGACCAAGTGGTTACTAAGCCAGTCAACGATCACCAACCAGAGCAGATCAAACTCTGGTATACCAAGCTCCCCTTAACTCAAGGACAAGAAGTCACGAGGGACCACTTGGCAATTAAAAACATCGACATCAATGAAGCCCACTATCAAGGCTTTGACCAAGATATCGAGTTGAAAATTAGACCCGGCATGATCGCCCGCCGTGATATCAGCCAAGAGCGCTACGTTAGCCAAGACGACTTTATTGCACCCGATCAAGACGGTTTTGTCGATCTGACGATTCGCGACGGCTATGTGCCCTTCCCTATGGTGGTACCACCCGACTCTATTGTCGGCGGCATCATCAACCACAGCACTGAAGTAGACATCGTTGCTTTGTCCTCGACCGACAATAACCTCGCTCGCAATAGCGAAGTGGGCAATAGCGACAAAACCCTCGAGCTAAGGCCTATTTTGGTCTCGATTCCTGTCTTACAAGTGATTGAGCAACAGGCAACGGAAAATAAAGCCAGAAAGGTGAACTTAATCTTAGAGCTGACCCGTAACCAAGTTGCCAAGCTAACCATCGCTAAACAGCTCGCGTCTTTAGAGGTGCATAAGTCCATTGGTGAAGACGGCGCGAGTATGCTGCGCGCCAACTCCGGGGATGTGTTACCCAATTTCCGCTCAGTGACTGAATTCAGGGCCGAAAAGACGGTCATTAAATAATTTCCGGAGACCTTATGAAATACCTAAATGTCTTTGTACTGTTGCTTGTTACGCTTGGGTTGAGTCCGAGCACCCACGCGATGCGCGTACTTAACCTCAACCAAGGCTCAGCCCATTCGCTTGGATTCAAATCTGATGTTGGTACGGTCTTTATCTCAGATGACAAGGTTGCGGACTATCAAGTTGTTAATGCTAACAAGGTGGTGATCTTTGGCAAAAATCAGGGTAACAGTGCGTTGATCATCTTTGATAAAGAAGGAAATACGCTAATATCTCGTCAAATACAGGTCAATAAGAGTCTGGTCAATATCCAGCAGCAACTGCAATTGCACTTTCCACATGCCGAGGTCTCGGTTTTCAACATAGCCGAGCAAACCGTCTTAAGCGGCACGGTATCAAGCGAGCGCGAAAAAGATCAGATCCACCAGTTCGTTGGCGAGTTAATGGCAAAACCGGCAACGATTGAGACCTTCGCATGGGAGGACAACAGCGATGGCTCGTCAGGCGAGTATCCATTGCCTTATCTAACCAAACGTTCCTATCCTGGACTTGTTAATCAGATTGAGGTCAACCTCACTCGACAGGTCAACGTTAAACTGACCATCGCTGAGGTCTCTCACTCATTTATTGAGCAGTTTGGTATTCAGCTCGGCACTGAAGGCATTGGTGCTGGTACATTTGTTAATGCCCTAACCAAATTTACCGCCAGTGATATCGTCACGGTGATCTCAGCGATAGGTGACGATACCGTTGGTCAAGTGTTGGCCGAACCTAACCTGTCGGTGATCAGTGGTGAAACCGCCAGCTTTTTGGTCGGTGGTGAGTTGCCAGTCGTAACCTTTATTGATAATACCACCAATGTCGAATACAAAGAATTTGGTATAAAGCTCGATATCGCGGCAAAGGTCGAACAAGACGATAAGATCATGTTGGCATTGATGCCAGAAGTCAGTGCTTTAGATGCTCAATTTGCCAATGACTATTACAATATTCCCGCGCTAAAGACTCGCCGTGCGCGCACCACCATTGAGCTGGCTGATGGGCAAAGCTTTATGCTCGCAGGCTTAATCAATACAGAAGACAAAGAGCTCCTGCGCCGTATCCCTTATATCGGTGACATTCCTGTGATTGGCGCCCTGTTTCGCCATACCCTGACAGAACGCAGCAAAACTGAACTCATCATTGTTGCCACGGTTAACCTTGTCCAGCCGGTCATGGCTCACGAGATTCAAATCCCAACTATTAAACGTACATCAACGCTCAATCGCTTCTTCAAGATTGAAGCCGATGACGAAACCGTGCCTTGGATAGACAACACGCTCGCTAAAGGAGGATTCAAACTATGAGATACCTTGTACTCCCAGTAGCAATATCACTGCTTATCATCACGGGCTGTGTCGCACCTCAATCAAGCGGACCTGATATTAGCCTAGTCCCAGTTCAGTACCAGCTTAGCCTGATCAATGTTGAACAAGCCAATGCCAAAGCGAAGCTTGATGCCTTTATCTCGGCCCATTGGCATATCATTGCACCGCGCCAGATCCACTTTTATTGGCATACCAATGCCGGCAAGCAAATGGCATTAGACTATCAAAAAAAATTAAATGTGATGGGATTGACCCTTGAGCAGATCATGGTTAGCCCCATGGCTGAGCCGTTAGAAAATAGCGCTGACTTGCAAGTCGCCGTTCGCAGCTACCAAGCCATCACGCCCGTGTGTGAACGAGCCTTGGTTGATAACTTTAGTACGCAGCCCGTGATCGGGTGTTATGTCGAAGGTTTACGCTGGAAGTCCCTCGTGAACCCAGACAAAGCCGCGATTATCGACTAACGAGGGAGATAGTTATGTTTGAACTCGTCGAGAAGCTCACCACTTCCACTAATAGTAATAAGCAGAGCAGCCTCGCCAGTGCTTTGTTTTATCAATCCAAACAAGGTTTGAACTTTGTGCAAGAAGCATTTCGTTTTGAGGGCTTACCCCTCACTGTCGTCAAACCTTATAGTGAAGAGGCCGTACTGAAATCAAAAAGCGAGCACGAGCTTGGTCTGCTAATGTTCGACTTTACCCAGGCAAACAATATCCATCAAGAGGCGCTCAAGCTCAGTAGCATCATTCCCACCAGTGCCCGCGTGGTCATTATTGGCACCGAAAATACCATTACTATCATCCGCCAGTTGAGGGAGCTAGGCTTCTACTACGTACTCTGGCCGGTAGCAGCCGATGAGTTTATCAGCTTCCTCTCCAATGCCAACAGTACCACGGGCAAAAAAGAGGTTGGCCTGCCGCAGCGCCAAGCTAAACGGATTCGAGTTATTGGCTCGAAAGGCGGAGTCGGTGCTACCCTAATCGCCAGTGAGTTAAGTAAGGTGCTATCCCATCAGAACTTGTCACAATGTGTCTTGGTCGACCACAACTATTGGGGCGGTAATCTCGATATCATGATGGGGCTGGCAGACTTCCAAAAGCGCGATATCTCGGTATCGACATTTGGTACGGGTATTGATCAAACCTCAGCACACAGTATGCTCAAGCAGGCCAAATCCTCCTTGTCACTGCTTTCATTGACATCAAAAAGCAAGGCTCTAACTGAACTGAGCGACTATACCAAGACCGTTGCCGACCATCTTGCTTTTGAGGCTAACTTCATTATTGAAGACTTTCCAATGTCAGTCGCTTTTCATAACCCAAACCTTAGTGATGCAACCGATACCGTTATTATGATTGTATCACCAACTGTTTCATCACTTCGCGATGCCGGTCTTCTTAAACAGACCATAACCGAAAGTGCGAGCGGCACTCCCCCTCGCATCATTTTGGTGGTCAACTATGTTATGCCAAGTAAATATGCAACGGTTACACTCGAGGAGGTTAAGGCCCACTTAAATCAAGACATAGATATTGTTTTGCCCCACCTTAAGCAGATTAATCAGCTGATTATTCATAACAATAACAAAAAGTTGCTCAGCTCCTCCTTTGGTCGTGGACTACAGCAACTCTCAGCGAAGATCTTAGGCCGTAGCAATAAAAAAACTCGCTTTAGCTTGTTTTCGAGGGGTAACTGATGGCTGATGCGAAATCTATCTATACCTCTATTCGGCAACAGATCTTTCAAGTGATTGATGCTGAGGCAATCGATAAACTCTCCCGCATGCAACTGGCCGATCAGTTGAGCCGAGCGGTCAACGTCATCATCGACAACGAGCAGTGGTCAATACCCAATGCTATTCGCAGTGATTACGTCAAAAGCTTAATCGATGAGCTGGTGGGTTTAGGTCCGCTGCAGGACCTTATCGATGATGATGAGATCTCAGATATCATGATAAATGGCCCACAAAGTATTTATATTGAACGTAAGGGGATGGTTGAGCGAACTCAAGTTGAATTCATTGATGAGCAGCAACTGGTTAATATTGCCAAGCGCATCGCTGGCAACATTGGCCGCCGTGTCGATGATTCATCACCCATGTGTGACGCCCGCCTTGCCGATGGGAGCCGTGTCAATATCGTGATCCCCCCGCTTGCGGTAGACGGCACTTCGATCTCGATTCGTAAATTCAAAAAGAGCCGCTTCGATTTTGAAAAATACTGCGAGTTCGGCTCTATGACCGTCGAAATGGCCAAACTGCTCTCGGTAGCCGCGCGCTGTAGGCTGAATATTCTGATCTCCGGAGGCACCGGCTCAGGAAAAACCACTCTACTTAACGCCTTATCGGCGTTTATCTCAGACCGAGAGCGCATCGTCACTATAGAGGATGCCTGTGAGTTGCAGCTCCAGCAGCCACATGTGGTGCGTTTGGAAACCCGCGCAGCCAGTATCGAGAATACCGGCCAGATCACTCAGCGCGATCTGGTGATCAATGCCTTGCGCATGCGACCAGATCGCATCATTGTCGGTGAGTGTCGTGGCAGTGAGGCATTTGAGATGCTTCAGGCGATGAACACCGGCCATGATGGCTCGATGTCGACCCTACACGCCAACTCACCGCGCGATGCGATTGCGCGGGTAGAATCAATGGTCATGATGGCAACCAACAACCTACCACTCGAAGCGATTCGTCGAACCATCGTCAGTGCAGTCAATATTATTGTTCAAGTCAGCCGCTTGCACGATGGCAGCCGCAAGATCATGAGCATCAGTGAGGTTGTTGGCCTTGAAGGGGACAGCGTTGTAATGGACGAGATTTATCGCTTTGTTCCCTCTGTGCACGACAACCCACAAAACCGTATCACGGGTCAATTCGTCACCCATGGCTTGATGAAGCGTTCCGCTTTGTATGAAAAAGCGGCCTTCTTCGGCCTACACAACGAATTGAGCAAGTTAGCACAACCTGAACTGGAGGCGATATGATCCTCTATCTGCTCCTGTTGTTGTTTAGTTTGCTATTGCTGATCATTGCGTGGCGCGAAAAGAGTCCCGGTCATCACTATCTCGAGGCCGCTAAGCCAGAGCATCTTCACGACGCAATAGAGGAAGAGCTTGGGATCAACTTTGATGCCTTATTTCATCGCAACTGGTTTCAACGTCAATTTGACACCATAGCCAATGCTTATCGACAAGCTGGCAAGCTAGCGTGGCTCAAGATAAGTCTGGTCATTGCTGGCCTAGCGCTGTTTTCTATCGAGTTTAATCACCGTTTTGTGCGTGGCAATCCCTATATCGTTGGGGGAATTATTATTGCTTTCGGTGTCATCATGCTGTTCCAGTGGCTAAAGCAGCGCGAATATAAGGCATTCAACCAAGCCTTTCCCGACGCACTCAACATGCTGTCGAGCGCAGTCTCTTCTGGCGAGAGCTTAGTGCATGCTATCCGCTATGTCGGTGAAACCATGACAGGCTCAGTTGGAGAAGAGTTCAAGCGCATCAGTGATCGATTGCAAATCGGTGAAAGCCCCGATCAAGTGTTCAATAAATCGTGCCAGCGCTTTCCATATCGCAACTTTTATTTTTTTGTCATCACTATACGCGCCAATATGAACCATGGCGGACAGCTCAAAGACATCATTTCCCGACTCAATCGACTGATGTTCAACGGGCGTACCATCGAAAAAAAGAAGCTTGCCCTGACCTCAGAAGCACGCGGCTCGGCCAAGATTGTCGCTGCCATACCCTTTTTGTTCTTGGTCTTTATGCAGTTCATAACGCCAGATAATTTTGAGTTCATTATGTTCCATGAGGCCGGGCGACCGGTGCTGTATTACATGCTAATCAGCGAGTTCATTGGGCTTGGCATCATCTGGCTGTTGATGAAAGGAGCGACTCAGTGACCATCTCATCCTTACATATCCAGCTGTTTTTGCTTCTGTTTGTTGCTCTCGCCGGGCTCGTATTGTTTATTTACCAAGGCGTGCAAATGGTTCAGCGACAAAAGCTCTTAACCCGCTATGGTATCCACCCCCATCGTGGCAAACAAAACCGATTTGAACGGTTGTTTGATTCGGTCGCGAACTCCGGGATTGAAATCACCCAAAGTAATGAGTCAGAAATGAAAGATAAGCTGATCTCCGCAGGCTTCTATAACACCCGTTATGCGAATTTTATTACGCCGATAAAGTACATAGTGTTTCTTTGCGGTGCCGGTGGGTTTTATCTACTCTATGCTACAAAATACTCAACACTGACGGTGGTATGCGTTGTCGCCATATGGTTTATCCTAACCACCATAGCGCCCGATGTTTTTCTCAACTCGCGCAAACAAGCACTGCAAAGAAAGTTATCATCATTACTGCCTTATGTTTCTGACCTCTTGGCGATTTGTGTCCAAAGTGGCATGACTATTGAGGCTGCCGTTCGCTATTTATCCAGTGAGTTTGCAGCCTTCGATCAGGACCTCAGCTTCTTACTCAAACGACTCAACGATAACGCTAAAGTGATTGGCATGGCACAGGCGCTCGATAGCCTATATCAAGATGTGCCCACACCAGAATTTCGCTCCTTTGTCATGACCTTAAAACAAAGCCTGCGCTATGGCGCGAGTATCTACAAAATACTCACCACCTTGGCCGAGGATATTCGCCAAGAGCAAATGCTGGTGATGGAGGAGAAAATCGGTAAGCTCGGCTCAAAAATGTCCGTTCCTTTGATCCTGTTCGTGATGCTTCCGGTGGTGGTACTGATCGCTGCGCCTGGCCTAATGAGGATTGCGCTATGAAAAAGATGACTTGTTTACTTGTTACTGTGCTTATTGGTTGCGCGTCACCCCAGCCTGAAGAGCCCAAAATTTCCAGCGTCACCGAATTTGAAGCCAGTGAGGGTGTATTCATCACCAATAAGGACTACCTGGCCCTCATCCAGCTGTATAAGGACCAATTATCTAAACCTGAAAATGCCGATAACATTGCAATGCGCATCAAACTCATTGATGCCTATGTGCACAACGGGGATATCGATTCTGCACATTTCTATTTGCAACATATTCCCAACGACACACCCAAAACGTTCGACTTAAATTACACGCGTGGTTTGGTCTTCTTTAACGATAACCAAATGACTAAGGCGCGTGATTACCTCAAGGCGGAGCTGGCGGACTTTCCCGACAATGCCAAAGCCTACAACCTGTTGGGGGTCGCCTTTGCCTATGATGGAGACTACCTCAATGCTCGTGAAAGCCTGAATAAAACCCGAGTCTTGCACTTTAATGACATGGTAGTGATCAACAACTTAGCCATGGTTGACATCCTTGAGCATCGCTATCAAGACGCCAGCCGCAAGTTGCTGCCAATCTACCATAGCGGTCAAGCTGACGATCGAGTTAAAGTGAATCTAATTATTGCGCTCGCTATGCAGGATAAGCATCCAATGTTCCCTGTCTTGGTCAATGATATGCTCGACAGCGATCAATATCCTGAGGTCAAGCAAAGGATCAATCAACTGATCGCACCACCTGAGGCGGAGTTATGAATAAACGCTCCCGCGGCTCAATCACTGTAGAGTTCTCTCTCGGCTTTCTTACCTTCTGGTTGATGATAATGTGTTGGGTCGAGATGAGCTACCTTTCTTATGTTAATGCCATCTCTGACCTTGCCATTGCTGAGATTTCTCGCTCGTCAAAACGTTTGTCTGATGATTATGGACAACATGTGATCGCTCGCATTACTGAGGATAATGTCATTTGGCGTAACTTGGTTGATAAAGACAACTTTCGCTTATCAATGCGCCATTATGCCGATATTCAAACACTGTTTGACGACGACTTTAGGGAAGAGTGTTCGCCGACAGAGGGCGAGCAGATCGCCAGTTGTGGTCAAGTCAAAGGCGGGGTCATTACCATTTACTCGCTGTCCTATCAAATGAACACCATTTTTAGTTATTTCGTCACCGATGGCATGTCTATTCGCCGAGAGGTCATGGTGGTGCAAGAATATGAGAGGGATCAGTTTGATTACTCGAATGGCTAGCCCACGCAAAGTATCCGGGGCATTTACGGTCGAATTGGCATTAGTAGCCACCGTCCTGTCACTATTACTGTCGTTTACCGGTGATATCGTGGTCAAGCTTTCAATGAGAGGAAAGCTTGATCGCTTGTCATTTTCAGCCGTCAGCATCATCAAAGAGCGCACTCAACTCTATGCCAATGTCGATGAACTGACGCAGCAAGATGTCGATCGAGTATTTTCCCTACTTAGTGATTCTCTGGCAAGAACAACGGGCAATTATCAGAGCAATCGCTTTAGCGGCTTAGTTGAAGAACAACTTTATGATGGCACCACCGCGCTCGCGAGTAATCAGTTTGTGCCAAGTGGCGCAGCATCAAGCAGCTGTCGCCCAACGCAAAGCCTCGCGCAAATAAGAGACCAGGTTGGGGTTGTCACAAGTTGGGGGCGCAATGCACGCTTGTATCGCATCACCTTGTGCTACGAAACCGGTAGCTGGTTTGGGCAAGTCATCGGCTCAGACCAATTCCGCCATGTGTCTTCATCTGCAGTGATCATAGGGAGATAATATGATCAGTTTAGCGAAGCAAAAAGGCACCGCCGCCATCCTCTTTGCCATCATGGTCCCGGCTCTGTTTGGTATTTTTGTCCTCGGCACCGATGCGACCAAAGCACTGCAAGAAAAGGCGCGCTTATTGGATGCGACAGAGGCGGCCAGCCTAGCGGTATCGGCTCGTACTGTCGACACCGATAGCAATATCGATCTCACTGAAGCTAAAGCCCTAGTACACAACTATTTAAGTGCATATCTATCGCAGGATTTTGACGTCAATAATATCGATATCATCAAAAAACACTGCGACCAGATCCCTGAATGCGTTGCAAACCTTGAACAAGGTGGTAATCGCTATTATCAATACGAAGTGGTCACCAATACTGAGCTTCGCCCTTGGTTTCAGGGTGACTTAAATACTATGCCTGACAGCTATAGTGTGAGTGGACGTTCAGTCGTCAATAAGTTCCAAAACCGGGCGATTGATGTGGCATTGGTTGCCGATTTTTCGGGGTCGATGCAAAACAACTGGAACGGGGGCAGTCAAAGGAAGTATAAGGACCTGTTTGATGTGGTGTCTGATGTCCTTAAAGAGCTGCAAAAATATAACGAGCTGCATACCGACGATAAAAACCACGTGGCTTTTATTCCTTACAACCGCTATACCAGCCCAATGGAGGCGACGGTTCCATTTGAAAAAGATGGAACTATAGACGATCGACGCTGCTTTATGAGCTATCGGTTGCCAACTGGTTATAAACGTAGCATTACTGGTGAAGAGGCTCAGCAAACCGTGGACAACTGGCTAAACCCCCTACTGTCCAATGGCGTTCCGTTCTTTTACCAACATGAGATCGATTTGAGAGATATACATGGCGATAAGGGCAAACACGAATATCGTGAAGAGCTTGGTTGCGCCCTCAACTACCGTAATTTAAAACGCTCGCATGACGAGTACGACAAAAATTATACCATCCCTTTTTTTTGGGATCTCGGCTTTACCCACGATTTTGAGCAGCTTGAAACAACCGTCAGGTCGTTTTACCCCTCGGGTTACACCGCATCGTACCAAGGGCTCATCCGCGCAGGGCAAATTTTTAAACAAAGGATTGCCGCAGGTAACGCCAATGACCGCAGACTGTTAATTATTCTGTCTGATGGTATCGATACTCCCGCAGGCATCACTCCTGTCTTACAAGAGAAAGGCTTGTGTGAGGTGATTCGCAATGCACTCAGCGAACCTGAGAATGATATCCACGCCAAAATTGCGCTAATCGGCTTTGATTACAACGTGCTGACGACAAACGCTGCCCTTCGTGCGTGTGTGGGTAATGATAATGTCTATCAAGCCAATAACCGCGACGAAATTCTCAATGCGATTCTCGAACTGATTACAGAAGAAATCGGCCGTCTAACACCTGATACGGCAGCCAGTAAATAGGAGATAATATAATGAAACGGACAATATTGTGGTTATCGCTGGCAGCCCTGCCATGTTTGGGTTTGGCTCAAGTCGATTATTACGACTATTGTGGACAAATCAATGGCGGCTATGAATATGGTGTTCACATTGGTGAAGGCGTGGCTGTACTGCCCTTGCAAGACCAAAGACTGCAACTGAATACCACCTCTGCCTATCAACCCACCGATGCCTTGGCCCACGCCAAGGCCAAAATGCGTTTTAACCGTGATGAGTGCGCGGAGTATGGTTTGATAAACGGCGATATCACCGCCCGCGTCTATTTTGAGTTCGATCAATCAGCCTTAACTCGCAATTCAACCAACATTCTCAATCGAGTCGGTGAACAAGAGAAAAAAACCGAGGCTAAACTGCACATTACGGGTCATGCTGACCATATCGGCAGTGACGAATACAACATTGCACTTGGCACCCGTCGAGCCATCGCCGTAAACAATTACCTATTTATTCGTGGTATTGACCAACAGCGCATGACCATCGATTCAAAGGGCAAATCCGAGCCAATCGCCAGCAACGACACCGCCCAAGGCCGAGCCCTCAACCGCCGCGTAGACATCAAAAAAAATTAACCCATGATAAGCCATCATTGCACAAGAGATGCCTCTGAATGAGGCGTCTCTTTAGTTTTGAGTAATAACAAGATTCAACCAACCCAGTAAAAGCCCATTTGATACATAAAACGGACAGTATTTTTAATTTACCAAGGATGTGACAATGAAAAAAGCAACACTCGCTCTCGCACTATTACCAATGGTCTCATTCGCTGAAAGCGATTTACAAGGGCTCTATGCCGGTGTCGATATTGGCTTATTTAACACCATAGAGCTTGAAGCGTTGGGTATGAGTGCAGACCAAGATATCGATGGTCTTCCATTTAATATCTATGCTGGTTACGATGTGGTGCCGACTAAAAATGTATCGATCGGATTTGAGGCAGAATATCGATGGCTAAGTGAAGGCAAATATAAAAGTGCAGGCCAAACCATATTGAAAGTCGAAGGCTATGGTCTTTCGATTAACGTCAGACCTAAGTTTCGAATCCCCCAAAGCCCAGTTTATGTTGGCTTGTTGGCGGGCTTCGGCCAATATAAAAACAAAGCAACAGTATACATTGATGGAGATCGCATGTCTGACAGTGCCACCAATACCGGCTGGCAATACGGTGCTGAGTTAGGCTACATTCTTGAAAACAACCTCGTAGTGAGCCTAGGGTATCGCACTGCTAAAATTGATATTGACGAGGGTGTTGACCTAGAAGCCAAGCAAAGTGGTTTCAACTTGGGCATCCAATACCGTTTCTAAACCTAAAGTCCTATCTTTTGTCCAGCGCAAGATAGCATTCGCATTTCATCTACAAGCTGACTCATGACGTAATAACATCGAGTCTGCTTGCTTATGCCAGCTTTGATTACAAGATCAGAGAGCAACTGGGACTAACCGAGAAGTTCTTCCCGATCATGGTAAAGAGCAAGCAAACATCAAAACCAACTGCACGCAGGGTCTTCTTAAAGTTCGATGGATTAGATACCTTAGATATTAGCGATCAACGATTTATCTCAGGGCTTCAAGAGCGCCAAACTCGGTTACTTAAGAGCCGGAATTTAGCTCAGCGCTAATCACAGATACAGTTATAACAATCAAAAGCCAGAGTTTTTTAGCTCTGGCTTTTGTCTATCTCTGCCTAATTCTAGTCACGCCAAGCCTCACTCGGACAGCGACCGTAACTAAAACTTCGCACAGTCAATTGGGTAACTTCGATACAGCGTTTCCATATAAGGCAAGGCGTAATTCCCCCCACCCTCATGAGCTCGCCTAGCTTCAACATTGACGACGTGACATTCTTGGTTCACATCGACTAGCACCGTTTTATACATGGTACTCTGATACAGGGGTTGACCTGTCAATGAGTGATTAGTCTGCTCCCATAGATTGTTCGATTGGTGCGGCGTCCAAAGCACGTTCTGATAGACATTGATCCGCCCATTCTCTATCTGGCGTTCAATTGAGGCTTGAATCGAAGCTTGCCATTGGTTGTTTTGCTGTGCGATGACCTTGGGCAGAGTGGCCTGCGCTGTCTCCTGCTCGATTCTCAATCTTTGCTGCTGCTCACCATCATTGATTGCCTGGCTTGCAATTACCTTTATATCCCCAAGTTTTTTTTGGTAAGCCGGAATCATCTTCGACTCAGGAAGATATGGCTGCCAGGTATCAATCTCAAGTGCTAAACGCTCTAGCGCATCATTGATATCGTTAGTCGGTCGAAGAGAGAAGTAACGCCCATTTGGGTCCACATAGGACGTAGCTGCTTCCTCAAACAGTGGGAATGACTGAGTAATGGCTTGTTCAAGCTGCCCTTCAGCTTGCTCATACAAATTTGAGATCTCAATGACCATCGCCATGACCATTTCATCTTGCTCATACTGGGTTGCAATGGCATGCAAACGGTCCTGATGATCAAGCCAAGACCCAGCCTGCTCCCAGCGCCTAACAAATGATGGAGTGTACTTAAACTGATAAATGACCTGAGCAATACCCGCTTTAGTTCTTTCTAGCTCTTTAACGACTTCGCCAAGGTCTATAACGCTCTGAATTTGTTTGGTGGAGGTATCATGACTTACTTGATACGCACTCAAGTCGAGCGCCGGTATTTCTCCGGCTATCTCATCCATCGAACTTTTAGCGTTGTTGGCGTAGCGCTCCCAATTACGGGTGTTAGGATTTTCAGAGTAGCTGCCCGTCGCTGGGTAGGGCACCGCTTCTTGCAATGAGCGAAGCTGAGTGCGCAGTTGTTGAACTAGCTTGAGTTGCTTACCACTGAGTTTGACGTTCTCAACAAAGATCTCAGGGGTAGAAACTGGAATCGCCACTTGTTGGTTGAAGTCCGCAACTGTCTGCTGCAGTGCAGTAATATTGCTCTGATGATCAAGTTCGGCGTTATCATCAATCGATTGTTGAACCAAGCGAAGACACTTTTTGCTCTCGACATTGAAGGCGCGATTATAACCTTGAACTGGCGACTGTTTTTTAAGGTTATCTATACACTGATCTATCTCCTGTTGCAGCTGGGCAGTCGCCCCTGCCTGACCACTTTCCAGTAAACGCTGCTTAGCTTTCCTGTATAGAGATAAATCAAAGCCCGACGCCCTTTGCTCCAATTTGAGCAACTCTTTATCCACCGCTTGCACCGCCTTGTTGATATTCGCTTCCTTAGCGCCACTTGCCACGTTTTTATTTAACGTATTGAGGTGCCTGCGCAAGGTATTGAGGTAGTTCCGGTTGGCTTTATTTATCTTAACCGGATCATTGAATAGCAAAATCGGAGGAAGCACGCGTCCGTGTTGATTATTTACCGTCAGCGCTTGGCTTAATGACTGATGAGCTTGAGTAAAATCCTTCTCATTCAGCTGGTCATTATCCAGTGCTTTTTGAATCTCATTGTTACAGCGAGTGATGCCGGTTCTCAGGCCGTTCCAGTTTTGTGTATCTGTCTGAAGTGAGAGGTTATCCAAACATTGGCTAACCGTATCCGGCATTGCTGCAGCTGTTGGGAGATAGGCTAAACAGCCAATAAGGGGGATTGCAGCTAAAAGCTTGTGATGATTGTTCATGTGGTTGCTGACCTATTGCTCAAAAAGAACTCAGGATAGCGCAAAGCTAACGGGCAAAATTTGACCACCAGCCAAACTATCGCACGTGCCAGATTAGAGTCACAGAATCACCATATTAGTTCCACTAATGATTGCTTTAAAATATTCAATTATCAGTAAATAACTAAATATAGAAAAGCCAGAGTATCAACCCTGACTTTTCCAAAAGTTTATCTGAACAAAATACCAAGCATGCCATTCAAGTATTCATCTTTCTTATGGTTACTTGAACAATTAGTTCTATGACACTGAGCCTAAACTACTCACTCTTTGCCAAACACGTTATTCTCTTGCTCTTGTACGCGGATAAAAGTCGTACGCTTAGTCAGCTCTTTAAGCTTAGCTGCACCGACATAAGTACAGGTAGAGCGTACCCCACCGAGGATGTCAGAAATGGTGTTGTGGACAGATCCACGGAATGGGAGCAGAACAGTTTTACCTTCCGCAGCGCGGTATTGCGCTACACCACCCGAATGCTTATCCATCGCTGACTGTGAAGACATGCCGTAGAACTTCATCAGCATCTTGCCATCTTTCTCGATCACTTCACCACCTGACTCTTCGTGACCGGCCAGCATGCCGCCGAGCATAACGAAGTCAGCGCCGCCGCCGAAGGCTTTCGCCACATCACCTGCACATGCGCAGCCGCCATCACCGATGATCATGCCACCTAGGCCGTGAGCGGCATCCGCACACTCGATAATTGCAGAAAGCTGTGGGTAGCCTACACCAGTCTTAACACGCGTAGTGCACACAGAGCCGGGCCCAATACCAACTTTAACGATATCCGCACCAGCTAGAATAAGCTCTTCACACATATCACCAGTAACCACATTACCCGCTGAGATAGTCTTAGTTGGGAAGTGGGCACGCACTTTTTCTACGTACTCAACCAAGTGCTCTGAATAACCATTGGCGATATCGATACAGATAAACTCAAGATCATCGCTTAGCGCCATGATGTCTTTGGTTTTTTCAAAATCACGATCTGAGGTACCTGTTGAGACAAATACCTTGTTCAGGGTCTCTTTACTGGCACCTTTAACAAACTCAGCCCACTGCTCAACCGTGTAGTGCTTGTGCATCGCGGTCATTACGCCGTGCTCGGCCAGTGCGGTTGCCATTTCAAAGCTGCCCACAGAGTCCATATTTGCTGCGATAACTGGTACACCTGACCATTGACGACCGCTATGCTTGAAGGTAAACTCGCGGGTTAAATTTACTTGAGAGCGGCTTTTTAGCGTGGAACGCTTTGGGCGGAATAGGACGTCTTTAAAACCGAGCTTAAGTTCTTGTTCGATACGCATTATGTATTTCCTTGATTCATCTATCGATGTGTCACTCAGAGTGCGTTGTAAAATCGTTGGCAGACGAGGTTACTTATCTTCGGACACAAAAAAACCGGAGCGTTGGCAGACGCTCCGGTTTTCAGCATTATAGGCTGTGATTTATTTCCGGCAAGTCTGATATTTGTATTTTTTTTGTGATACTATCACAGAAAGTTGCATATCTGCGGCCCCTTAATCGATTTTTATCCCTTAGAATCAATTACTTAATAAAACCCACCTGTGACTACACAGATTCACCCGCCATAATAAACGCTTATTTTGTCTACTCAAACGACATTTCAAACCCTTTTCGTGATCAATAGGTTACACATAAGAGGCCTATTTCCCTTGGTCTATACCGTTTAACCTCACAAATTAGTTTAATTTCTAGTGTAAATTGGCGAGATGATTAATCACCTTACGCAGTTCCGGGATCAAGTCTGATGCCAATAAGCCAATTTCACCCGATTGCTCAGCACACACATCGGCACTCAAGCTGTGGATATAGACCCCGAGAAGAGTGGCTTGACCCAAGCTGTAGCCTTGAGCAATAAATGCCCCGATAAGCCCCGCTAATACGTCGCCCATCCCACCAGTTGCCATGCCTGGATTGCCCTGAGTACATACCCAAGTCGTATGACCATCACAGATTAAAGTTCCCGCCCCTTTGAGTACAATGATGCCTCTGTAGCGCTGCCATAGTGCGGCCACTGCCGCATATCGGTCGCGCTCTACCTCTTGAATCGAGCAGTTCAACAGCCTTGCCGCCTCACCGGGGTGAGGCGTTAAAACCCAATGGCCATGAGTACTAGGGTGCTTAGCTAAATAATTAAGCCCATCGGCATCAACCACTATGCCTGCACAGTTAGCCTTGAACTGATGTTCGAACACGCTTTTGCACACGCTGTCTGCCTTGGCGCACTGACCCAAGCCAGGTCCTAAGACAAGCGAGTCAGCCCAGGCTAATTGTTGTTGTGAACACTGCTCCCAATCACTGGCCATTAACTCAGCTTGTCCTGCTTGCAATGCTGGCATAGATTGCACATCAACACAGGCTTTGACCAATCCAGCCCCAACTCGCAGCGCTGCCCCACTTGCAAGCCGCACTGCACCGAGCATGCCCGCAGCCCCACCCACGATTAACAGACGACCATGACTGCCTTTGTGCGCGATCGCACTTCGTTGTCTAGTGAAGCCCGAGAGAGACTCATCGCTTATCACCTGAATATTGCTAGGCTCGAACTGGTGTAGAGTTTGAGTGGCAATATCGAGTGGTGCAAAGTGCAATTCACCGCAATAATGCCGCGCTTCCCCAGTGACCAAGCCGCACTTAACACCAATAAAGCTGACTGTCGCGCTGGCCCTGACTGCCGTCCCCATCGCCTGACCAGTGTCAGCATTTAGTCCTGAGGGTAAGTCCACCGCCACCACGGGGGCTGCCATGGCATTAATGTGATGGATAATCTCGGCATAATCCGACCTCACTTTACCGCTCAATCCCGTGCCCAGCAGTGCATCGATCACTACATCAGGTTGAACGGCTAAATCAAGTTCATTAGTCGCTAACTGGGGTACGCCCCAACGCGAGATATAATGTTGACGAGCCTTGGCCGCATCACCTTGGTTGTCAGTGCATGATTCCAGCTCTACCAAGCTAACGGTAAAACCTCTAGAGCGGGCCAAATCGGCAACCACATAGCCATCTCCGCCATTGTTGCCCTTACCGCAAACCACCAGCCAATGCTCGGCGTTAGGAAAACGCGCTTGGCAGTATTCAAACACGGCTTGGCCTGCCTTGAGCATCAAGTCATACAGAGGGAAACGATAATGCTCAGCGATTTTTTGCTCGCTACGCTTAATCTGCTCACTGGTGTATAAAAACTTCACATCCTTCATATTACCACTCCCTTGTCATTCCCCTATCGGCAAACAAAAAGCTAACGTCAAGTGACCTCAAGATGTAGTCCTCAGCACCGGTATTGATATCACTTGGATATAGGAAGAGTGTAAGGGATTGCCACCTCTCTTGCTGAGTCACAGATCGATTAACCTTTACTTCAGATAAGCTTGGTAATCGAGGCAAAAAACATCCACCTCATAGCTGTGATGTTACCAAGATGGTTAAGTTTTAGTTTTGGCAAGAATTAAGCCACGGAATAGGCTAGATACAAAAAGACAAAAGGCGCACGATCTAGGTGCGCCTTATCCCTCGTTACTCATTACGTGAGCTTGCGGACCGTTCCAAACAAGAATAGAAACAGTGATAGACGAGGATGCAGAAATGAAGTATGAATCCATCCAAATTGTAGGTAAGGCCGTTTTGTCCTCCCTGCGAGTTGAACTGTCATGCCTTACCCTTTAAATATGGCTCAACTTACCTAAAATGCAAACTTAGTTTGGGTTTTTCTTGTCTTATCATTTCTCTTTCACAACTGCACTCAAAATACATTGTTTGCTAGAATATGCCCCACTAAATTTGCGTAACTTGGTTAAGCACTCAAGCCATGTTGCCGTTTAAAGTACATACCCCCTTGAATTAGCCCGTAAATCATCGTTAGAGATAGCCCCTTGAACTGGAGAAGACTCACCCAATTTCAGAATGTTCCCACCTCACAAGCCTCCCTCGCCCTTGGCGTGATCGGGCTTGGTCAAGCGTGGGCGCTGTATTTACCTAGCATTGGTGGTCCTGCCCAGCCATTTTTGGCCGCGTTTGGTGCTTTCTTGCTCGGCCCGGTGCTGATCAAGTACCTTCTGCATCCACGTCTCTACTTCAATGACATTCGTCACCCGCTTAGCGGGAGCCTGATGGCGCCGATGAGTATGGCGCTGTTGATTTTGTGTGATTACCTTGCGCTGATCTCGCCATGGATAGCCTATCCTCTGTGGATGCTTGCGATCACCTTACACCTGACCAATATGCTGGTGTTTTTTTCGCTGCAACTGCGCAATTTCAAGATGTCGAACATCGTACCGAGCTGGTTCTTATATCCAGTGGGTATGATCAGCAGCTCACTCGCCGGCACCCAATTTGGCTATAACGTTTTCTCAGTTACTTTGGTCGAGATCTGTATTACGATCTACTTCTTTATGTTGCCATTGGTGCTGTATCGCTTGGTGTTTGAGGGCATGCTACCAAAACGCGCCCGTCCGACGCTGGCTATCATGGCCGCGCCTATCAACCTGACACTGGCAGCCTACTTAGTCAATTTTAACGACCCAGACCCAATCCTGACCGGGGCGTTGGCGGGCATTGCGGTCACCATGACCCTACTGATCTACATCTGCTATATCCGATTGATGAGGTTGAGATTTCAGCCATCTATCGCGGCAGTGACCTTCCCATCGGTGATCAGTGCGGTTGCCATGTATCGATTAACCGATTTCTTTGAGCACTTCCATCCCCATTGGCACTGGCTGCACAAGTTTGGCTTTCTTGAACTCACCATCGCAACTGGTATGGTGATTTGGGTGATCTTGCGCTATTTCACTATGTATTGGCCAGAGCTCAAGCTGTCGCGCTTTGTTAATGAGCGTATGAACGGCAGAGAGTGTTAGCCCGCTCTGAGGTGTTTCGAGCGGGCCTAGCACTAGCGAACCACGGACAACTGGCTTCCTGCTCGCGAGGGAGTCACATCGATCCGCAGGTTCATCTGCTCTTTCAGCTCTGAAACGTGCGAGATAATCCCGATAGTTCGACCGCTTTGCTGCAGCTCCATCAAGGTTTGGATGGCCAAGTCCAACGACTCAGGATCTAGGCTGCCAAAGCCCTCATCGATAAACAGGGTATCAAGGCGGATGCCGCCACTGTATGACTGCACCACATCGGACAAACCAAGCGCGAGAGACAGCGCCGCCATAAACGACTCACCGCCAGAGAGGGTCGCAACATCACGCGTTTTGCCGCTGTAGGCATCCTCGACCAACAGATCCAAGCCGGAACCAACGTTGCCCTTGGCCCGCTGCTCTCTGCGCAATAACTCATAGCGCCCTTTACTCATCACTCGCAAGCGCTGAGTTGCTTGAATAAGTACGTCATCGAGTAGAACGCCTAGAACAAAGCGATGCAAACTCACTTTTGAACCGGTCTTGCCATTGGCGACATCGCTCAGCGTGCCATAAACCTGATACGCTTTGTCCAGCTTGTCGTTTTGCTGGTAAAGCTCAGCCAAGCGCAGCTTGACTTTGTTTAGGTTCGTTGCAACACCTTGCACTTGAGTATGCTCAGTAAGCGCTTGCTGATAGCTTTGGCGCAGCGACTCTAACTCTGTGGCCAAGCGCTCAAGATCTGGCTGTTGCAGCTCGGTGAGCTCAAGGCTTAACTGCTGTAGTGCACCGGCATTTTTTGCCAGCAACTGATCAAATGCTGTTAGATCTGCCTGAATTTGCCCAACCTGCTCCTCACTCAATACCGCCTGTTGGAAGGCGTGGTCACTATCAAACTCACTCTGGTTAAGTGCTTGTTGCCACTGCTCTTGTCGCTCAAGCTCTAGCTTTTGACACTCTTTACTCTGCTCAAGCGTGCTGGCCTCTAGAGTAGTGGCAGCCGTCAGGGCTTGCGCACTGCGATTGAACTCGGTTTGTGCCCGCTCTAGATTCACTTTCAGTTGACCAATCTGATTGACTAGGCTCTGCTGGGCTTGCTTTGTGGCCACAAGATCAAGATTTTCATCCCCCAGTGTACGACGTAGATTGGCAATCTGCCCTTCGAGCATGGTTTTGTCTTGTAAGGCGACCTTGTTCGCCTGCTCTTGGTTTTGTAAACGCGCTTGCTGCTGGGTGATCTGCTGCTGGCAAAGGCTTAAAGCTTTGCTTGCCTGCTCAACGTTCCACTGCTTGTGGTGTTGAATTTGTTTGTCTAGCTCTTGTGCTTGCTGCTGTAAGGTTTGAGCCTCTTGACTCAGCTGTGAGTCGAGGTGGCGCTGCCAGCCCTCGAGTGCTTTCTCAACCTTGCTCAATGCGATCTGCTGGGCCTGACACGCTTGCTGCTGCTCCTCGACCCAAACTAAACTCTGCTGCTGTTGAGCGCGTGCAGCATCAACCTCTACTTTCGTCACCAGGCTACCTGCCGCTAATGCGGGTTTGGGGTGGCTATCACTCCCACACACCGGGCAAGCGACCCCATCCTCTAACAACTGAGCCAATTGCGCAGCTTGGGTGCTATGCCATTGATACTCTTGCTGATCAGCAAACTGCTTGTGCTGATTAAACGCTTGTTGACGACGCGCAAGCTCAACATCAGCTGCCATCACATTGGCTTGGCACTGCTCTAGAGCGGTCTGTGTAGTCGCGACTTCAGAGAGTGTGCTGAGCTGTTCACTGATCGCTTGGGCTTGTTGCTCAAGTAGTGGCAAGGTCAGCGCTGATTGCTTGGCCTGATCCAGTTGTTCGGTCAGCGCCTTTAGCTGCTGCTCTTGCTGCTGCAACTGAGCCTGCTGCTGTGCCAGTGTTTGTTCGTGTTCAGCCACACCTTGTTCGGCAGTGCGCAGAGCGTGCTGCTGACGATCAAACTGACTAAGCTGGTCAACACGCGCCTCAAGCTGAAAACGACGCTTCTCAAGCTCTGTAAGCGACTCTGCCTGCGTCTTTGCAACCTGTAACCCTTGGCCTTGCTGCTCATGCTCTGCTTTGGCCAGCGTAAGCTGAGCATGAGCCTGTTGATGGGCTTCCAGCGCTTTGCGGTGTGCGACTTGGGCTTGGGACAACGCCTGAGAAGCCGGCACCAGTCCAGTCGCCTGACGAGCTTGGTGTAACTGGGTACGGCGTATATTCATCGCTTCACTTTGCTGCTCAAGCTGCTCAAGCTCAAGTTTGAGCTTAGCCTTACTGGCAAACTTGACGCTGACTTCTTGTCCCTGTTGCAGGGCGGCTTGCGCCACTTCTTGCGCCTTTTTCGCCGCGCTCAGTGCTGAGCTCGCCTGCTCAACTAAAGGCGCTTGAGCCGATATCGTCGCGGTTAAGTCTTGCTCTGACTCCACCTCAGCCAGCTCCAACACCCCTTTGATTTGATTATCAAACTGCTCTTTTTGCTTGCGGATATCCGCCGCTTGCTCAAACAAAATTCGCTCGATATCGCGATAAATATGCGTCGAGAATAGTTGGCCAAAAATCTGTTCACGCTCTTTTGAGTTTGCCGTCAGTAGCTCACGAAAACGTCCCTGCGGGATCACCATGACTTGGCGAAACTGTTTTACATCCAGTCCCATTAATTCGATAACGTATTTAGCTACTGGATTAGGTCGATTGACCAACAGTTGCTCTTCACCATCAGTGATTTGATAAAGCGCCGCGCTATGGGTTTTCTTGGTCGTACCTTCACCGCGCTGTTTCGGCACTTGTTGCTCAGGGCTGCGCTCGATACGGTATTGTTTTCCCCCCAACGCAAACGTGAACTCAACTTGGGTTAGTTGGCTTGGCTGAGCTTGGTCACAACGCATCTGATCGCCTGTGCGCTCACTGCCTGTGGTCTCACCGTACAGGGCAAAACAGATCGCATCGAGCAGGGTACTTTTGCCCGCGCCAGTCGGGCCATTGATCAAAAACAGTGGGGCTTGACCAAGTTCATCGAAATTGACTTCTTGGCGCGCAGCAAAAGGGCCAAAAGCCTGAAAGATAAGTTTAATTGGCTTCATCGCTTAACTGTCCTTTTGCTTCGTGAGTGTCTCAATAACCGTCGCAATCGCCGCATCTTGCTCGTCACTCAACGGCTGATTCTGTACCTCGGCAAAAAAGTCCTTGAACATATCCAGCTCACCACGGGCCAAACGTGCACGTCCTACCTCTTGGTCAACGCCAATCAACATACCCGGTTTCTCGAGGTGCAAGACATTGGAGTAGACGCTGCGCAGCTTATCCATCGGATCAAGAATCGCGTGTTGATCAAGCAGCCTAACCAGCAAGTAGTCGTGTGTATTTGGATCGGTTTCGCCCGCTGTTATGATCTCGTCGAGATACCCTTCAATAATGCGCATTTGATGCGGCGCCCGAAACTCAATCGGTGTGGCACTTTTGAAGCCGTTGCGGTCAAACTCGACGAGCGTCATGCCCTTGTTATGGTGCTGCTCAGAAAAGCTGTATTTCATCAATGAACCACTGTAGCGAATATACTCGACAGCGCGCTTTTGCGCTTGATGTAGGTGCCCCAAGGCGACGTAATCGAACGGAATAAAGTGCTGGCTGTTGACCCGATCAGATCCACCAATGGAGAGTGGACGCTCTGAGTCTGACTCCATCGCACCATCAACAAAGCAGTGACTGATCAGCACCTTGTTCTTATGCTCCCCTGCCGCAGTGAGGATGTTTTCACACAACAACGCATGCGCTTCATCATGACTCGCCACCGGCTGTTGATAGTGATGGCGTACTTGCTCTGGGTCGTTAAATGGCATGCCATAAAACGCCACCTCTCCGGCTTGCTCACTGCGCAAAATAATCGGAGTCAGCATCGAATTGAAGTCACTGATAATATGCAGCCCCGCCGACTTCATCTGCTGCGCAGCAAAACCCAAGCGCTGCGCCCCATCATGGTTGCCCGGTATCACAATCATCGCAATCCCAAGTTCACGACAGATGGTATCAACGGTTTGATTCATTAGCTCAATCGCCGCGGTGGGCGGCACCGAGCGATCATAGATATCACCAGCCACGATCACGGCATCGACTGGGTTGTCACGCACGTAGGCAATAAAATCATCTAACACCGCTTTCTGATCATCAAGCAGCGACAAGTTATGAAATTGGCGACCAAGGTGCCAATCAGAGGTATGAATAAATTTCATGCTAAGTTCAAGATAACTGGGGCAATGACACCATCATACTTTAGCGAGAGGCGAGAGGCGAGAGGCGAGAGGCGAGAGGCGAGAGGCGAGAGGCGAGAGGCGAGAGGCGAGAGGCGAGAGGCGAGAGGCGAGAGGCGAGAGGCGAGAGGCGAGAGGCGAGAGGCGAGAGGCGAGAGGCGAGAGGCGAGAGGCGAGAGGCGAGAGGCGAGAAAAATTTGCGGAGTTGACGCAACAATGTCAACTCTTTTCATACGGACAATTTAAAAAATTGAGGAGCCTGGCTTTTCACCTGACAGTACCACACACTCCCCTCGCCTCTCGCAGGGCAAAGCCCGATCTCGTCTCTCGACTCTATCTATAAAGGGAGCCAATAAGCCAACGCCCCCCAAGCCCCAACCCATATCATCACCACAGCAGCATCGAACCATCCTTTGCGCGACATTGTTAACCTCATTCTCTGTGATTGGGGAACCTTCCCCAATGTTGTCAATTGGTTACAATGTTTAGCAAATTATACGCCAAAATGATTACATCTCGTTCAAATGACTGCTTTTTGTGATATTGCTTGGCTCTCTGGTCGCGCTTGCAGGTATTCGACAAAACAATCGGCCATCGAGACGGTGGTTACTATTGAGCCTGGGAGCTGGCTCAGTATCGCGTCATAACCCTCTTTACCCTTCATAGTATAAGCCGATGAGGTGCCGCAATAGATTGCCTCTGGATGGACGTCTTGCCAAACCCCCTGATCATCGCAGATCTGCAGGTGTTCTATGCGCTCGCCCTGTGGGTTATCCGGTTGATAACTAAAGCGCAAGCGACTGGTGTAAGGGTATGAACCTGAGCCAGTGCCCTCGACCCCATTATTGAGCGCATTATTGATCGCACCCTCGAGTGTCAGGCGAAGTGCCTCTCCCGAGAGACGGTAAACACCGATCGGCACGGCAAATGGCAATAATTTTCCGGCAATATCGGCAACCGAGACCTCACCGGCATGGAGAGAATTGCGCACCCCACCAGCATTATGTAATGCAAATTGGATATCGTGGCCTCGATTTCTCATTGCGAACAAAAACGAGTCCGTGACGAGAGGCGCCACCTCACTCGCACCCTGCTGGTCAGGAATGCGGACATGGCGAAGTGGCCGTTCAAGGACAGTGACGACTTGCTCTGAGAGTTGCTTAACGCGAGGCATATAGTTATCACGCAGTAAGCCCTGCACCTCGGGATCTTTCTTACATACCACTACGTTAGGGTGCTGGCGAATCCACTCACATGCCGCTTGATACTGCGCATCACTGCGCGGCTCACTTAGACTGGCGTCAAGAAACACTCGACGACCAAACAGCAGCTCATTTTTACCCTCAAATCGAACCACCTTGCCATCACGATCAAAGTCGATATGACAGTGGCCGATGGATAATGCATGATAACCCGCCTGCACCACATAGCAGCCATTGATCAACTGACCATAAATCTCATCAGCAGCAAACCCCAGCGATGAAAAATCGCCTTGTAGGCGATGACTGTGGCCACCGACAATCAGGCCAATGCCTTCAACCTGCTCCGCAAGCGCTTTGTCTTGCTCATAGCCAAGATGGCTAAGCAATATAATCTTGTTCACACCACTGGTACGAATCGCTGTCACGGTGCGTTGCGCCACGTCGAGAGAGTTCACAAACGGGGTATCTGGGTCTGGGTTGGCAATATCGGTCATTTTGTCTAGCGACAGGCCAAAGATGGCCACAGGCTCTCCATCGACCTGCTGAACAACCCAGCGCGCCACTTGCTGCTCATTGTGGTAGGCATAGACATTTTGATTACGGCTAATCTTGTTACGCTTGTGGGCTGCCTCATTCGACAGATCCCAGTTGCCAGCTAGGAGCGGAAACTCGATTCGCTGGGCAAAATCTGCCACAGGTTCGTTACCCAGGTCGAGCTCGTGATTTCCCAAGGCCATGGCATCTAAATTCAGTGCGTTAAGCATCGCGGCATTGGCGCGCCCCTTAAACAGGGAGAAGTACAGGGTACCTTGGAAACAATCACCAGCGTGTAAAAAAGCAAAGCCACGATTATCACGTGCAGCTTGGGCACGGAGTTGCTTACTACGTGTGGCAACCCGAGCAAAGCCCCCCGCACTGACGTATGGCTCAACGATGGGGTCAAGCTCAGTCAGATGCAGTTGCAACGAGGTGGGCTCAAAGTAAGAATGGGTGTCATTAATGTGGGCAACCGTCATTCTGACGGCCTTATGGCGTTTCTCGCTCATAGAATTTTCTCTTGTTTGTACTTATCGTTATCCTAGCGCAAGGCAGATGACAGATTGATTAACCGCAATAGCTTGTTTTAATGAATTATTTACAAGTCTTTGTTTTTGTGAGGGAACTGCCAGTGATTTTTTTCTACCTGCTATACTCTAGAAACACAGGGTCTCTCACTAAGGAGACAAGATGCAGCTAGATAGGATAGAGATTTCTGGTTTTCGCGGTATTCGCCGCCTTTCCTTGCAGTTTGATGAACTCACCACCCTTATCGGTGAAAATACCTGGGGCAAGTCATCCCTTCTGGATGCTTTTTGTATCGCCTTGCCCACGTCAGGGGAGTTGTATGAGTTCGAAATGACCGATTTCCATGTCGACTACGCCATCGCGCATCCACAAACACAGCACTTACAGATTATCTTATCCTTCATCGCTAGCGATGAACTCGAAGTGCGTGCTGGGCGATATCGTAAGATAAAACCGATATGGACCCTCGATGATGATGGTATGCGTCGCATCTATTATCGCCTCAGTGCCACACGCAATGGTTATGATATCACGACTCACTACGCCTTTCTCGATGCGAATGGCCTGCCACTTAAACTGCACCACAGCGAAAAGCTCGCCCAGGAGCTGATGTCGCTGCATCCCGTGATCCGTCTACGCGACTCTCGCCGCTATACCGACTATACCAACGGCCAGGATATCAATACCCGAGCCGAAAAGCGCATCCAAAACACCTATCGACGCTTGCTGGCCACCCCGGGGCATGTCAACAAAGGTGAGATAAAGAGCAGTCTCAACACAATGAATGAACTTGTTGAACACTACTTCTCTTTCAAGGCGAAGGCAAATCATAATCCGCGCCAAAAACGTGATGGTCTTTTTCACGCCACCACGCACGACCAGACTTTGGCGCAAAGTATCGGTGAATCAAGCAGTAAGCAAACCCGCCTCTTGATGCTCGGCCTGCTTAATGCTTACTTGCAAGCGAAAGGCCCCAGCAACCTCAGACGCTGCGCTCGCCCAATTTTGCTGATCGAAGACCCAGAAGGCCGCTTACATCCGACCCATCTAGCTAGGGCATGGAGCCTACTTCGACTATTACCAATGCAAAAAATTCTCACTACCAACAGTGCTGAGCTACTGCGTCAAGTCTCGCTGTTCTCAATCCGGCGCTTGGTGCGTCAATCCGATCGCACTGTTGCGCGCTATGTCAAGGATAGACACTTAAGTCAAGACGAACTGCGCCGCATTGGTTTTCATATTCGCTTTCATCGCTCGGGTGCTATGTTTGCACGCTGCTGGCTGCTGGTCGAGGGGGAAACGGAGGTATGGCTGTTTAATGAAATCGCCAACATCTGCGGCTACAACCTTGCTGCGGAGGGCGTGCAGATTATCGAGTTTGCTCAATCCGGCCTCAAATCGCTGATCAAAGTTGCCAAGGCGCTGGATATTGATTGGCATGTTGTCACCGACGGTGACCAAGCAGGGAAGAAGTACGCGGCTGCGGTCAGAGCCATGCTCGGTGATGAGCAAGAGCGACATCGATTAACCGAGTTACCAGAGCGAGATATCGAACACTTTCTTTATCAAAATGGCTTTGAGCAGTTTTTCCGCGATATGGTAAAAATTCCCCCAGACCACCCTATTCCGGCTAAAAAAGTGGTGCATAAGGTACTAAAAAAGAAAGCCAAGCCCGATCTCGCACTTGCCATTGTTGGTCACTGTGAGCATCGCGGGGCAGACTGTATCCCGCTGCTGCTACGTTGGACACTCAAACGGGTTGTGACAATGGCGAATGGTAATACTTGAGGCTAAAAGTAAACCTAGGGCTGCTACATCTGAAGTTGAAGGCAACATCGAGTCTAAATCGTTGATCAACGCGCCTTAATCAACCTATCAACTTTTCTGAAAGGTGCAATTACACCTGTTAACCAAAATGCTCATCAAATCCCACTAAAGTCATAACCAAATGATATTAATCATATTTGATGTAAACAAAATCTGCGAAAATACTGATAACCTCTATCAGAGTTCTTTTTTCATCGTCTTAGCCTTGCCTCACCGCAACTAAAGTGAACGGACTTCTAGTCCTGTCAGGTGGAAACAAACATTACATATAAGAAAATGTGATACGGCTTTTAAATTCAATCAATTTTACTTATCATAGCGCAGCTTGATATAGTTGTGGTGTTGTTGCGGCAAGAGGCCAAAAACAACATCGGGTTTACCGATTAAATAAAGATGTATCGCTTGGGTAAGTTATGAATAATCACGATTCCAGCAACAATCTCCTTTTCTCACCTGCAGAAATGATGGCGGAAGCCGAAAAATTCGCGCTGAGCAAAGCCAAAAAGACCAGCAGTATGACGCTGAGCCTTGCGGTGATGGCCGGTGCGTTTATCGGACTTGCGTTTGTCTTCTATATTACGGTGACAACAGGAAGCGCCGCAGCAGGTTGGGGCATCAGTCGCCTGACTGGTGGTTTAGTCTTTAGCATGGGGCTGATTTTAATCGTTTTGTGTGGTGGTGAGCTGTTTACCAGTTCAGTACTGTCGAGTATCTCTTGGGCAAATCGACAAATCACTCTGAAGAAAATGCTCTCGCTGTGGGCAAAGGTATACATCGGTAATTTTGTCGGAGCCATGTTTATGCTCTTGATGATTTCTGCAGGAGGACTGCTCCTTTTGCACGATGGTCAATGGGGCTTAAACGCACTGAATATCGCTCAGCATAAAATTCACCATACACCAGTTCAGGCTTTTGCTTTGGGTGTGCTATGTAATCTGTTGGTATGCCTAGCCATCTGGATGACATTTAGCTCAGCCAATGCCTTAACAAAAGCCCTGCTGATGATCCTGCCGGTGGCAATGTTCGTCTCCAGTGGATTCGAGCACTCGGTGGCAAATATGTTTATGGTTCCGCTAGGAATCGCAATTCATAGTTTCGCCCCTGAGAGCTTCTGGCAGATGGTTGCTGTTGATCCGCAACAATACAGTGACTTAACCGTCTCGACGTTCTTGTTGGCCAACTTGCTGCCTGTCACGCTGGGTAATATTTTTGGTGGTTCGGTATTAGTTGGACTGGCTAACTGGTCTATCTATCGCCGACCACAGTTAAAAGCAAATACAAGTTCCGTAGGAACAATAACTATCGCGACGGCGCCTACGGCAACGAAACCCTCTGATGTTGTCGTCAGAAGCCTTACCGAAACCAGTCCACTGACATTGAATGCAGATACGCTTTTGCCAGAAGCCGTCGATATGATGTTGGATAGCCAAGTACCAGGTGCGCCAGTTTGTGATGTTAATGGCCGCTTGGAGGGTTTCCTGTCACTGCATGATGTGATGGTGGATTATTGGTGTCATGATTACCTGCCAAGTAAGGACACCAAAGTCGCCGACGTAATGAGTCGGAATGTGGTAGCGGTCAACGCAAGCGATCACCTGGTGGATGTGATCGAGTATCTGTGTGTCGATAAAACCCAGTTGTATTCAAACGAAGATTTGGATATCGCCGCACCGACTGTTGCTTTGCCAGAGTATCAGCGTGCGCAAGTCATGCATGTGAGCAAGCCAAGCACACTGCCTGTACTGGAAAATGGGGTCTTTATCGGTATATTGACCAGAAAACGCGTTGTGGCCGAGCTGTGTCGCATTTACAAAATGGGTGCTTTGGACAAACCACAGGCGAAGCCTCTTTCAGGCACGCCAAGCTTTGTACCAAGCAACTCCATTAACTAGCCGAGCCTTTTAGCGCTAGCGAAACATTTTTGAGATTATTCTTGGGAAATAGGATAAAAAGGTGGCCTTTATGGCCACCTTTTTTTTCCTGCGGAAAAGAGGCGAGATAGGAGTTACTTCTTGATGCCCTCGACGTGTAGTTCCATGTCCACATAGCTGGATGTGCCCATGACAGGGATATTAAAATCCTCCAGCTCGAGTCGCGTTGTGCCTAGGAAACCTGCTCGCTCGCCGCCCCAAGGATCTGTGCCTGCACCAATAAACTCGGCATTGATCACGATAGGTTTGGTCACACCGTGTAAAGTGAGATCACCGCTGATGTCCAGCATACCATCGCCTTTGTCAGTAACGCTTGTGCTGGTAAAGGTGGCGCTTGAGTATTTTGAGGCGTCAATAAAATCCCCACTACGGATATGCTTATCACGCTCTGCATGGTTTGAATCGAGACTGCGCGTATCAACTACTACATTGACTTTTGATGCGCTGACATCCTCAGGGTCATACGAGAAGTCACCCTCAAAGCTATTGAAGCGCCCCTTAATAAAGCTATAGCCGAGATGGCTGACCTTGAAGTTAACCGATGCATGCGCACCTTTTGTATCGATGACATAATCTGCTGCGCTCACAGCCATTGGCAACGCCAGTGCTGCTGCCAATCCGGCAATGATTCCCACTTTACTCATTTTGCGCCTCCTATCATTTTGCGTAAGGTATTATCTTTATCTATCACATGATGTTTGATCGCAGCCAGTGCATGAACACTCGCCATGATGATTAGTGCCCAAGCGGCATAAAAATGGATCTCTCCAGCCAAGTCAGCCTGCCCTTCGAATAACTTGCCAATACCAGGGACCTCAAACCAATTAAACACCTCGATGCCTCGGCCATCCTCTGTCGATATCAAATAGCCTGAGGTACCAATAACCAAGATTAGGCCATAGAGCGCAAGGTGACCAAGATGGGCAGCGGTTTTGATAAAAGGGCTACCCTCAATTTCAGGTGTCGGTATGAGTCGGTTCCAGACAAAACGAATGAGGGTCAGAGTGATGATCAGTATACCGATAGACTTGTGCCAATGCGGGGCTGTGCGGTACCACTCGCTGTAATAACTTAAGTCCACCATCCATAATCCGACCGCGAACATACCGATAAAAACGAGCGCACTGACCCAGTGCAACAGTCTAGAAACTACGTTGTATTGCGTTACTGCTTTCATAGCTAATCCGTTAATCCCTCGTCAACCAGCGATAGTCATCGATGGATGTGAGCAAAATCCATACAGTCAGTATTTGTGATCAACCGGGTTTAGAAAAGTAGCGAGATTTGATGAAATCATTCAAAATATTTGAACAACAGGACAAAACTATTTGTATGTCATAAATTTAGATCTATACCTATGCTATGGTTTGATACCCAAGCAATTGTATATTCAACTCGACAACTTCTCTTAGGAAATGGTCTCTTAGAAATGAGCCTCCAGAAATAGGGCCTGACAGAAACAGTCTCACGAAACATGGAGCACCCAACGAATTGCTATCGGATATTTTGGTTCAGAGTATTAATCAGTTTCAGCACGACTGTTTGAAACTATGTGAGCGCAACTACCCAGCGATCCACAACAAAGGAATGACAGAGCACCATATGGGGTTGGCCTTTACACGTCGCTTGGGACGGACGCTTAGTGAGTTTGGCCACGTTAGCGAAGTAGTGCCTTTAGAGATGTTGCCAAAACGCGATCTGCCCCACCACTACCGGGTCAGTTGTGAGCTTGGAAGTGTCTGGGTGATCACCCAACATATGGTTAATGCCAGTGGGATCTACCGCGATAAGCTGATCCACGATATCGTGCAGTGGCGTAGCGAGTTTGGCTATGCTATCCAGCCCAATGACTTGTTAATGGTGGTGGCAGATCACTGGCTGACACGCAGCCAAAGCAGTCGAGAACTGATCCATTGGTGGATGGGGATGCTACCTGATGAGATTGACGCCTACCAGTCTCAGGGGATCAGCTTATATGAGTGTGACTCGCAGTTACGCCAAACCTTCGAGCATCACTTTGCAATGACGCCCCACTACCTCAAGATCGCCCACCCTCTCAAACGCGTAGATAGCGAGGTATTAGTGCGCAAATATGTCCAGCTCTACGCAGTCATTGAGTGGGAGCGTTAGCTTTTGATCTCACCATAACGCTCGAGATACAAAATCGTCGCCGCCGTTCGAGAGGCCACTTGGAGCTTTTTGAGCAAGCTTTTCATGTGCACCTTCACCGTGGACTCTGAGATGAATAGCCTGTCAGCAATCTGTTTATTGCGAAACCCTTGCGCGACCTCTTGCAAAATCTGCATCTCTCGTTCAGTCAATTGATCAAAGTTATCTTGAGTCTGACCACGGTTGCGCAGATACTCGGCTACTACCTCACTGTACGCTGGCTGACCATTGAGTGACTCGCGGATCAATCGCACCATCTCGTCGGGCTCAGTATCTTTGAGTAGATAACCGTCTGCCCCTGCTTTTACCAGCCAATCGATATCAGAGGGACTGTCTGACACGGTTAGAATCACCACCGTCGCATCAATATTGTCCGCTCGCAATGCCTTGAGGGTGTCTAAACCCGACATGCCCTTCATATTGAGGTCGAGTAGAATAAGATCTGGGTTGGTTAGGTTTGCCTGGGCAACGGCGTCCGCTCCATTACTGGCCTCTGCCACCACCTCAAAATCACTTTCGAAGCTGAGCAGTTGATTGATCCCTCTGCGCATCAAAGGGTGATCGTCCACCAGCAGTACTCTGTTTACTGTCACCTTCATCTCCCTATACCAAAGAAAATACCAAACTCACCTCAGTGCCCCTCATTTGTCGAGATTGCACCGTTAAGCGACCGTGCAGGCGGTCAGCTCGCTCACGCATGATACTCATGCCATAGTGATTGAGCTTATCTTCACTGCTATCAAACCCGATGCCATCATCGCTGATCGTGACGCACACATCGCCATGATCTTCAATACAACGTATCGCGATCTTGGTGGCCCTAGCGTGCTTGATGGCGTTAATCGTCGCCTCTCTAATCAACTGTAGCAAGTGCACTTGCTGATGGGCATCCAACTCAACAGAGGACAAACCATTTTCCAGCGCGATCTCGGTGTCGGATTGCTCATTGAGCTGCGCTAACATCTCGCGTAACGCCACACCAAAATCCCCCTGTTTAATTGTAAGTCTAAAAGTGGTTAATAGCTCGCGAAGTTGGGTATAAGCCTCTGAAATACCGGAATCTAACTCTGAAATCGTGATGCTAAGCGGTTTGTTGCTTGAGTGCTCTGTCATATGCCGCTTTAGGAGCGTCATCTGAATTTTCAGATAGGACAACGATTGTGCCAGCGAATCGTGCAGTTCACGGGCGATCGTTGCTCGCTCCTCGGCAAGCAGCAGTTGCTCTGCTTGACGCTGAGCACGATTATAGAAAATCGCACGCGACAGGATCTGAGTAAAGTTGTCGATCAAGCTCGCTTCCGGATGGGTATGCTGACAGTAAAAATGCAGCGCTCCCAAATGCTCGCCATCAATAACTAAATCTCGGTAAATCACCGATTCAGGCGCCATTTTGTCCCCATTCATCCGAGCTCCCTCGACAAGCGAGATATGATTATCATCCACATCATCAATATCAAGCTGGACCTGCTCTATCGATTCGATGCTGACGATATGGCGCAAAATAGCTTGAAAATTATCGATATTAATCCGCGCACCTGCCAACTCTTGTGATGAGCGGTACAACACTTGTAATGACTGGTTGGCCCCTTGTAGCTCATGCGTTTTCTCATCGACCACCTGCTCCAAGCCACGATACAGTTTGCCTAGCTCAAACGCCATATTGGAGAAGGTACGGCTTAACTCACCGATCTCTGTCCGGCGGTTTTGCTCCAATTTCACATCAAAGCTACGATTTTGTACCTGCTTACTGGCCGTCACAAGCGCGGCTAGAGGTGAAACGACCTCGCGACGAATGTACACAACCACATAGATACTGGACAGTAAGATCCCCCCCAGACCTAGCCCACCGATCACCGTGAGATTGGATAATTTGCGCTCCGAGTGAAGTTGAAGCTTGAGTACAAAATCATCAATTTGGGCAACAAAGCTTGCGACTAACGGCAAATACTGCTGGGGAGCCTCTCCCTCGAGGACTTGCTTAAGCTCTTGCCAGCGCGTCAGTAGTTGAAAATAGTCATTCGAGATGTGCTTTGGTACCCGCCAATCATCCAGCGCTCGCATAGAGGTGGAGTTGATTGACTGCTCAAACTGCTCGATGTGGAAAGTAAAATCGGTGGAGTTTATCTGTATGTCGTGCGCCAACCGATAACTCTGCATCCGCATTGAACCAGAGACATTGACCGCCTCAGCATCATTGAGGCTAGAGGATAAGTTATAGATCGCAAACGTCGTTGTCCCGAGCGACAGCAATACAATCACCACCATCGCATAAACGATGTTCTTGGTCACCGATTTGTCTTGAGCGGATAATTGCCGTAAGCGCCCTTTTATTACTTGTACAACATTCATTTAGGTACTCAATTGCCTCATTTGTGATCTCTCTCCAGAGCAATTATTGATCTAAAACAACCTCATTTACCAATTACCTCTTAGTAGGTATTTAACCAAACATGACCAAACCTACACTTTATGTGGTGAAATTTAAATGGTTGTAGCTGAGCTTGGCTATACTTTTAACATTAACGCAACATACGGGAGAGATTAGCGTGGTCGATTTATCCAAGCGAGCCTTATTACGGAGTCGGACTTCTCCCTCCTTCTCCCATCAGCTTCCTTGGCTTACCTCCCAGCAATCTCTCCACAATGACTGCACTCAATGCGGCCAGTGTATCAGTGCCTGTGAAACTCAGATTATCATCAAAGGCGATGGAGGTTTTCCAACTGTCGATTTTAGAAATGGGGAGTGCGTCTTTTGCTATCGCTGTGCCATGGCGTGTGATGAGCCGCTATTCAGGCCTCAGCATGAAGCCCCTTGGGAAAACAAGGCCAAGATTAACGAGCGATGTTTGGCCAAAAATAATATCGAGTGTCGCAGTTGCAGCGATATGTGCGAGCCGATGGCGATTCAGTTTAAGCCCGAGCTCGGTCGTGTCGCCCAACCGATACTCAGTCTAGAGCAATGTAACGGCTGCGGTGCGTGTGTCGCCAGCTGCCCGAGCAATGCGATAACCGTGAGTAATTAAAACAACAAATGGATGAATCCATGCAATTGAATGAAGTTCATATCTCCAGCCTTGTCGTGCATTGTGAGCCACTCCACTTGGCCGTTGTCAAGGCACAGATTGAAGAACTTGATGGTGCTGAGGTCTACGGTGACAGCCCTGCTGGCAAAATCGTGGTGGTGCTAGAAACCGACAGCCAAGGTTTTATCACCGAGACCATCGACACCATTAGTCATCTACCCAATGTACTGAGTACGGTGTTGGTCTATCACCAAATCGACGCCGATGGCCAAATTGACACTGACAGAGCAGAACAGCTGAAGAAAGACACTGGAATCGAGCATTCCCAAATCGAGGGTGAAGCATGAAAATGACACGACGTGCGTTTGTTAAGGCAAACGCAGCTGCATCAGCCGCCGCCGTTGCCGGCATAACCCTGCCGGCAAGTGCGACCAACCTGATTGCCAGCACCGAGCAAACTAAAATCACTTGGGACAAGGCACCCTGCCGCTTTTGTGGTACCGGCTGCTCGGTTCTGGTAGGCACACAAAATGGCAAGGTGGTCGCGACTCAGGGCGACCCTGAGTCTCCAGTTAACAAAGGGTTAAACTGTGTAAAAGGCTACTTTCTCTCCAAGATTATGTACGGCACCGACCGTTTGACCAAACCTTTGTTACGCATGAAGGACGGTAAATATGACAAAGACGGCGAGTTTACTGAGGTGTCATGGGATATGGCCCTCGATACCATGGCAGAGAAGTGGAAGGCGGCGCTTGCCGACAAAGGGCCTACTAGTGTAGGCATGTTTGGCTCGGGCCAGTGGACCGTAATGGAAGGTTATGCCGCCTCCAAGCTGATGAAGGCTGGCTTTCGCTCCAATAACATCGACCCCAACGCTCGACACTGTATGGCATCCGCCGTGGTAGGCTTCATGCGTTCATTTGGCATCGACGAGCCGATGGGCTGTTACGATGATTTCGAGCACGCCGACGCTTTTGTTCTCTGGGGCTCAAACATGGCTGAGATGCACCCCGTTTTATGGACTCGCATCACCGATCGACGCCTGAGTTACCCTCATGTGCGTGTCAATGTACTCTCCACTTATTATCATCGCTCCTTTGAGTTGGCTGATACAGGCTATATCTTTAAACCCCAATCAGATTTGGCTATTGCTAACTACATTGCCAACTACATCATTGAAACCGATGCGGTGAATTGGGATTTTGTCAACAAGCACACCAACTTCACCCAGGCGACCACTGATATTGGCTATGGACTTCGCGATGATGATCCTCTGCAAAAGGCGGCGGCGAATCCTAATTCGGGTGATATCAGCATGATCTCCTTTGAGGAGTATAAAGAGTCTGTAGCACCGTATACGCTCGAGCGCGCCCATGAGATCTCTGGGGTAGAAAAAGAAAAACTTGTTGAACTCGCCAAGCAATATGCCGACCCAGATACCAAGGTGATGTCACTATGGACTATGGGGGTGAATCAGCATACCCGAGGGGTATGGATGAATAGCCTGATTTACAATATCCACCTGCTCACCGGTAAGATCTCTACTCCAGGTAACAGCCCGTTCTCACTCACAGGTCAGCCTTCTGCCTGTGGTACGGCTCGTGAGGTCGGGACCTTTGCGCATCGCCTTCCCGCCGATATGGTGGTCGCCAATCCTAAACACCGAGAGAAAGCCGAGAAGATCTGGAAGCTCCCTGAAGGCACTATTCCACCCAAACCGGGCTTCCATGCGGTACTGCAAGACCGAATGCTCAAAGATGGCCAGCTCAATGCCTACTGGGTGCAGTGTAATAACAACATGCAGGCTGGACCAAATATCAACACTGAACGACTTCCGGGCTATCGTAATCCGGAAAACTTCATTGTTGTATCGGATGCTTACCCAAC
Organism: Vibrio sabulosilitoris; assembly: GCF_055391395.1. Classification (NCBI taxonomy): domain Bacteria; kingdom Pseudomonadati; phylum Pseudomonadota; class Gammaproteobacteria; order Vibrionales; family Vibrionaceae; genus Vibrio; species Vibrio sabulosilitoris. Next base: position 324,066 of record NZ_AP029600.1, on the reverse strand, counting down.
CGCCACTGCTCAAGCGGCCGATTTGATATTGCCAACCGCAATGTGGATAGAGAAAGAAGGCGCCTATGGTAATGCAGAACGCCGTACGCAAGCCTGGTATCAACAAGTAGAAACTGTGGGTGAAGCCAAGTCGGACCTATGGCAGATGATGGAGTTCTCAAAGCGCTTTAAAATGGAGGAGGTATGGCCAGAAGAGTTGCTCGCTAAGGCACCAGAGTATCGCGACAAAACCATGTATGACATGCTATTCGCTAATGGTCAGATCGATGCATTCCCGATAGAGCAAGCCCGTGAGCTTAATGACGACGCCCACCACTTTGGATACTACGTGCAAAAAGGTATCTTCGAAGAGTATGCGCAGTTTGGCCGTGGTAAAGCCCACGACTTGGCCGACTACGAGATCTACCACCAAGTGCGTGGTTTGCGCTGGCCAGTCGTCGATGGTGAAGAGACCTTGTGGCGCTTCAAAGAGGGCTATGACCCTTATGCTAAAGAGGGCTCTGGCTGGGATTTCTATGGTCATGAAGATGGTAAGGCACGCATTATCTCGGCGCCTTACGAGGCACCACCGGAAGAGCCCAATGGTGAGTTCGATATGTGGCTATGTACTGGTCGTGTATTAGAGCACTGGCATACCGGTACCATGACCCGTCGTGTACCTGAATTGTATCGCGCTGTTGCGGATGCTGTCTGCTACATGCACCCAGACGATGCTAAAGCGAGGGATTTACGGCGCGGTGATGAGGTGGTGATCTCCAACCCACGCGGTGAGGTTCGGGTCCGAGTTGAAACACGGGGACGAAATCGTCCGCCACAAGGCTTAGTATTTGTCCCATTCTTTGATGCACGCATTCTGATCAACAAGTTGATCCTTGATGCTACTGACCCATTGTCAAAACAAACCGACTACAAGAAGTGTCCGGTGAAAGTGACAAAAGTAGCCTAGTGCATCCCTGCTCGGCGGCTACGCTCTGGTAGCTCGCCGACTATATAAGCCTTCGGGTGGAGATAGAACAATGAAAAAATTCATTATCGCACTATTTTCTGTTTGTGCTGCGGCGACTGGCATTGCCTATGCCGAATTGGACAACCCTGGCGGTGTCGGTGGTCTCAGCTCATTGCGTGGCGACACGCGACTTGAAGAAACACGTCCGGCTGACGGTTTCAAGGACTATCCAAAGGAGCAAGCACTTGAGAGTGACTATGTGTTTCAGCCACCACTGGTTCCTCATACTATTCGTAACTATGAAGTTTCACTCAATGCAAACAAATGTCTGTCTTGCCATAGCTGGAAAAATGCGCCAGCGATGGGCGCCACCAAGATCAGTGTGACCCACTACGTGAATCGCCAAGAGGCGGTGCTCGCAGATATGTCACCTCGTCGCTATTTCTGTTTGCAGTGTCATGTACCTCAGGTTCAAGCCAAACCTTTGGTCGACAACGATTTCGAGCGAGTGGAATCACTACGTTAGTCGTGACTAGCGACAACGAGAGAGGCAAATTATGAAAATACTTAAAGCGTTTTGGAAGAGGCTGGCAAGCCCAAGTAAGGCGGCAGCAGGTGTCGTGTTGTTCCTTGGTTTTGCTGGCGGTCTTCTGTTCTGGGGCGCATTCAATACAGGCATGGAAGCAACCAATACCGAGGAGTTTTGTTCTGGTTGCCATGCCCCTATAGTGGCAGAGATCCAAGAGACCATTCACTACTCTAACCGCTCAGGTGTGCGCGCAATCTGCTCCGACTGTCATGTACCCCATGAGTGGACAGACAAGATCGTGCGTAAGGTTCAAGCTTCGAAAGAGCTGTATGCCCACTTTGTGCTAAAGACCATCGATACACCAGAGAAGTTCCAAGCTCGTCGCGGTTACCTAGCTGAGCGGGAATGGGCTCGCCTACAAAAGAATGACTCATTGGAGTGCCGTAACTGCCATGAGTTTGACTTTATGGACTTTTCTGAGCAAGGCAGTCGCGGTGCCTCACAGCACTCTACCGCACTGGCCTCAGGTGAAAAAACCTGTGTTGACTGCCACAAAGGCATCTCTCACCGTCTTCCAGATATGGAAGGGGTTGAAGGCTGGCAATAAGGAGACAAACTTTGAGTACACTTGAATCCGTTATCTGGCATATCCTAGGCTACAGTGCGATGCCATTTATTATCCTAGCTGGCTTTGTCGGCGTAGCAGCCGTTTCACTATGGGTACTATCACTAGGGAAGGATAAGGAAATTTAAGGTTCGAGGTGCGAGTACGGGCGCTGCCCTTCGAGATACGAGTATTTCACAAAGCGCGCGGCTCACTACTCGCTTATGTGGACTCCCCCTTGTCAACAGCAGTAATTAACAAATAAAGAATAAATGCGTGCTTATGTACGAGCTCTGATTGAGAAGCTATCTCTGGCTCTGTGATATTTACGCGAACTCGTGGTCAACTCTCCTCGGCGAGCTTAATGCTCCTAGCGAGATACTGACTCTACGAGCTGATTTTCATCTTTTATTGAGCATTACTGTTGTTTAACGCTTTAAGCCTCTAAAGGCTCGGCTTTGTATTCGGTATTTTTGGTTAGCATAGAGAACGCTGTTCTGACTGTTTTATTTGCTAAAGCCACAGCAGCACAGCGCTTTCCTCGTCGCTCAACCAACTGTTGGATCCATTGTTCTTTTTTGGTTCTGGCTTCGCGGCGCATTACTTGATTTATCACCGACATCGCTCCACTCACCAAGTAGCTCCTAACCATTTTATTTTTGACATACTTACCTATGGAGCCCAGTTTGGTCTTACCACCAGAAGAGTGCTGTATTGGGGTCAAGCCAATACAAGCTGCTGCATCACGCCCTGTTTTGAAAAACCCCATCTCGCCACAACCAAGAGAAATATATAGATTAATCGCATTCAAAGGGCCTACACCCTCTATCGCCATAAGCTTTTTGCATTCCTTCTGCCTATGTGCAGCTTTTTCTATACAGCTATCATATTGGTCGACGTTTTCAACATGGGTTAAATACTGTTGCCAGGCCGTATTAAGTGCCACCCTAAATTCACTAGAAAAACCATTCTCTGCATCTTCTAGAGCCGATGCAACAACACCGTTTATTCCCCCTTTACTCGGCGAAATACGGATATTGAACTCGAGTAATAGAGAAGAGAGTTGATTGAGACTGGCGACCTTGTGTTTCACTGCAAGGTCTCGTAGGCGAATAAGGCTTTGCTTCTCTTGTTGCTCTTTAGATTTGCCATTAATAAACTGAATATCAGTAACTTGCGAAGCCTGAACGATAGCTAATGCATCATTCTTATCGGTCTTTTGGTTTTGTCGAATACTGGCAACCAGCTTAGCTGAAATGAGTCTGGCATCATGCCCGCACGCTATAGCTTGTTGCTTCCAGTAGTTAGAGGTGCCACACGCTTCGAAAACGATGGTCATCGGTTTAGACGTTATAAGCCAGTGGTTAAAATCCTGAGGTGTCATTGCCTTATTGGAACGCACTTTGCTGTGTTGCGTAACACAAACTTGGATTTCACTCTTTGCTAAATCAACACCAGATACTATACGTTTCATATTGGACTCCTTTTAACATTTAGGCTTTACAACTCAAATGTTAGTCAACCTTTCGGGGTTGGGGGAGTCCAATTATCTCCTCGGAACGAAGTGTAACCCGTACCTCGCACCTATTCTTAGGCGTAAAAAAAAGTGGCTCGCGCCACTTTTTCACTACAGGTAGATTGAACCGCATTATTCAACAATAGGTAGGGTTTGCTTGACGTAATCGCCAGGTGCATTGCCTAGAACTGGGAAGTTCTCTGAGCCCACTTTGAATGGAGCGACTTTCTCTTCTGCGTTGAATTGCTTCAGCCAGTTATCCCAGTGAGGCCACCATGACCCCTCTTTACGGTCGGCATTACCAAGCCATTCATCGGCAGAATCATCGAGGTTGTCATTAACGTAGAAACCGTATTTGTTCTTCGCTGGATGGTTGACGATACCTGCGATGTGACCTGATTCACCTAGGACGAAGGTCTTATTACCACCGGTGTTTAGTGCACCACGGTAAGTCCCTTGCCATAGCGCAATGTGGTCATCCTTAGTCGAAATGAAGTAAGTCGGAATCTTAATCTTATTCAGATCGATCCACACTCCACCAACCTTCACACCCTTGTCTTTCACCAGCTTGTTCTCAAGGTAGAGTTCGCGCAACAAGAAGTTGTGCGTAGCAGCAGAAACATTGGTACTGTCGCTGTTCCAGTACAACAAATCGAAGTCGACTGGGGCGCCACCTTTGAGGTAGTTATCAACGTAGTAATTCCAGTACAAGCTGTTCTCACGTAACAAACTGAAGGTCACACTGATCGAGCGGCCATCCATGTATCCTCTTGCGTTGTTTTGTGCCTCAACGGCCGTGACAACGGGATCATTGATATACGCACCCACTTCACCAGGTTGTGAGAAGTCAAGCAAGGTAGTGAAGAATGTCGCTGACTTAATGCGTTTTTTCATCCGCTTAGCAGCGTAGTACGCAATCGTCGTTGCCAATACGGTACCACCGATACAGTAACCCGCGGCATTGATCTGCTCTTGACCAGTAATGTCTTCAATTGCAGTCACTGCTTTGGCAACACCGTCCGTGACATAATCGCCAAACTCAACCTGAGCTTGCTCTTTACCCGGGTTGCGCCATGACATCAAGAACACACTATGCCCTTGCTCAAGCAACCACTTAACCAAAGAGTTACGTGCTGTTAAGTCAAGAATGTAGTATTTGTTGATGAAAGGAGGAACGATCAGCAACGGCGTCGAGTTAACCTGCTCAGTTAACGGACGGTATTGGATCAGTTCGAACAACTCATTTTTGAATACCACATCGCCTGCTGTAACCGCAACATCCTCACCAACACGGAATGCGTTGTTGTTGGTCATGCGTACTTTCAACACGTCAGCACTGGACTCGAGATCTTCTTGCAACTGATTCATACCAGAAATCAGATTTTCACCATTTGATTCCAGTGTAAGCTTAAGCAGCTCTGGGTTGGTTGCAATGAAGTTCGAAGGTGATAGCGCGTTGATCGCTTGGCGTGAGAAAAAGGCAATACGCTCTTTTGATTTATCATCTAAGCCTTCAATCGACTCGATGGTATCAAGGTACGTTTTGCTAAACAGTAGATACGACTGTTTGATGAAATTAAACATGGCTTCATTTTGCCATGAAGGATCTGAGAAACGCTTGTCGCCTCTCTCAGCTTGGACTACTTCAGTTCCATTCCCTAGAACAACATTTTGCCAAATCTGCAGTTGTTGTTCCCACCACTCTGACTGAAGCTGAAGCATTGACGCTGGCTGATTAACCGCTTGTTCGAAGAGCTTAGTCGAGTCCTCGAAGTTCACTTGTTGCAGCGCTTTATTTAGCGGTGATTGTACGGCTGCCTTGTTTTGTTCAAAGTCTTCCCACCACTGCTGATTGGTTTCTTGAAGCTTCACAAGGTAGTCCGAAAGGAGATGTGGAAACATGTTATAACTCCTATGTTCGGATAAAAGTCCGCCTCAAAACAGTCATATGCAATAGATTGTGTGACCTCATTAACCTTTCGTTGTAAACGATTCAGAGTGGGGTTGCCCCCACTCTCTGCTTTCATAAACTGAAAGCAACTTAATGGTCAATACAACCAGCACTGCCTGGACGGCGGCACAGGATGAACAACTTAAGCAGGCGTTACTGTCTTAAGATTTTCAGAAGTTAGTTTTTCTACGTCTTCTTTAAATTCTTTCGCGATAGATTGTAGCTTAGCGCTGTCATCCATTAGCTGCTGAGAGAACTTAGTTAGCGTTGTAATCTGTTGGCTGCTGAATGCAGTCAAAGAAGCAACGTCTTTCACGTTTGCCGCAGCTTTCATTTGCTCTAGACCCAGATCGCTGTATGCACGTACGGCATTTAGCTGAAGCTCAGTCACTACTTCAACGTTCTTAGTCATTAGCTGATTGAACTTGAAGTAAGGTTCTAGCGTTTTTTCAGTTTGATCTGTGAAAGTCTTAAATAGATCTGTATACATGGTAATTCTCCTTTACGAGGTTTTGATTTATCCGTTTTTTACTACACTGCTTTTACAATCACAGCCGTGCCCATTCCACCGCCTACGCAGAGAGAAGCCACGCCAAATTGACCGTTCTGTTTTTTGAGCTCGTGGATCAAAGTAACCAAGATGCGGTTACCCGATGCACCAAGCGGGTGGCCAAGCGCAATTGCGCCGCCATTGAAATTCGCTTTATCTTTGATACTGTCAACAGAGACTTTGTGCTCTTCAGCGAGACCGTGAATAACGCCAAGTGCTTGTGCTGCAAATGCTTCATTGAGTTCGAAAACATCAACGCCATCAATAGACAGCTCAGCTTTTGCTAATGCCTTGGTCACAGACTCAACCGGACCGAGACCCATAATTTTTGGATCAAGACCAGATTGTGCGTAAGAGGCAACTTCACAAAGAGGTGTCAAACCGTACTCGGCAACCGCACTCTCAGAGGCAAGGATAATGGCACTCGCACCATCATTGATACCGGATGCATTACCTGCAGTCACCGTGCCTTCGCGATCAAATGCCGGACGCAGTTTCGCCAAGCCTTCAAGCGTAGCGTTCGCTTTTGGATACTCATCAGTATCGAAGACCACGGTTTCGCGACGCTGCTTCACCTCGACCGGTACAATCTCATCAGTGAATTTGCCCGCTTCGATTGCTGCAACTGCTTTTTGTTGGCTCGCCAACGCATAGCTGTCTTGCTGCTCACGAGTTAACGCGTATTTCTTTGCAACGTTTTCAGCAGTCACACCCATGTGGTACTGGTTGAAGACATCGGTTAGACCATCGCTCACTAGCAGATCCTTGGCCGATACATCACCCATTCTTGCGCCAGTGCGAATTGAACCAGGAAGTGCAAAAGGAATTTGCGACATGACTTCAACGCCAGCAGCGATAACAACTCGGGCATCACCAGCACGGATGTGAGATACCGCATCCATAACCGTTTTCATACCACTACCACACACCATGTTAAGCGTGTAAGCAGGAACACTCTCAGGTACACCAGCGAACACTGCCGCCTGACGGCCAACACTCATTCCCTGACCTGCACCCACGACGTTACCAACGATGACTTCATCAACCTGATCGCCAGCCAGACCCGATGCCTCCAGCGCACCTTTAATCGCTACTGCACCTAATTTGCCTGCTGATTGATCTTTGAGAGAACCACAGAAGCTACCTAACGGCGTACGTTTTGCCGCAACTACAAATACCTTTTCCATTACTGTCTCCTTAGTTCATGTACAAGCCGCCGTTCACAGAGAGTGTTTCCCCTGTGATATAGGCACCAGCGTCACTGACTAAGAAGCTTACAGACTCAGCGATCTCTTCAGGAGTCGCTAGGCGCTGCATAGGAATCGTTGATTTGATTGCATCTAGTACTTCAGGTTTCATTTGCTCAACCATTGGTGTACCAGTGTAGCCTGGTGCGACAACGTTTGCCGTTACGCCAGAGCGAGCACCCTCGAATGCCAATGCTTTAGTGAAACCAATCATGCCCGCTTTCGCTGCAGAATAGTTAGTTTGACCGAACTGACCTTTGAGGCCATTCACAGACGAGATGTTAACCACACGCCCCCCACCTTTTTCACACATCGCTGCGAATAGAGGTTGGGTGACGTTGAAACAGCTGTTTAGGTTGGTTTCAATAACTGAGAACCAAGCATCTGCCGTCATCTTCTTGAATTGACCATCACGAGTAATACCTGCGTTGTTTACGATGACGTCAATCGTACCTTCTTCTTCGAGAAGCTTAGCCAGACGCTCGGAACACTCTTGAGTATTTGTTACGTCAAGCTCGAACAAGCGCACCTGCTCCTCGGTAAAGCCTCGCTCATTGAACCACTCAAGGGCACATTCGTGATTACCCGTAAAGTATGCAGCGATAACTCGGAAGCCATCCTCAACCAACTTGGTTGAAATAGCCGAGCCGATACCCCCTTTTGATCCGGTGATCAAAGCGATTTTCGTCATAATTGAACTCCATTTCTACACAGCAAAGTGTGTGCTTGCCCAACTCCTTGGTAGTCCAAAGTACAACCTAACCGATGGATAATCATTCAAGCACACTTTCAAAAAACCAAAAACAAACTACAAATTAAAGTTACTCAAGCAATGTTACAATTAGAATACAATTCGATTTACAAGTCAAAACACTTTTAGACCTACCATAGAAGGTAAGACCAATGATATTTATCATTATAAGTCTTTGATTTTTCTAGTCATTGCTCTACTAATATTGTTTAGTATATTTCATAAAAAAATCAAGTTATTTTTTATAATAATATTAACAATTATAAAGTAATTACTCAGCTTAATGTTGCATTTACGTTATTCAGAATAAGTAATTGGTGCGAATGCATAGCTAAATTCCGCTGATATTCACACTTTTTGCTGTGCAAAAGTTATACAAAAATGAAACTAACGGAATATTCATGCTTAGGTGTTGAATTTAAATAGTTGTGGTCCAAATTCACCACGCTGAACTGAGGGAGGAGGGTGAGCCCTAGATTTCGATCTGCAGATAAAACCGTAAAGGTCAATAAAAGTGTACATATATATGTACAACTTTAGTGGTAACAGGTGAAGTTACTTATTGTTTCAGTAGTATAATTTACATAGCAATCACCAATTAGTATAAGAAATGGCTATATGGATTATATTTGGTATATATACCCAATTTATTGATAATTTTTGGCATATAAAGCCACTAAAGTGCCATTTATCTCGATGACTTCTAGCATTTCCTCTCGGGCTTTATCGCTAGTCTTTGTTGCAGAATTTGATGCTATGGAACTTCCAGAGGCTGATAACAACGTCAAAACAGTCTATTTTTTAGACTCCACTTACCCTACTCTCTAGAGGTGTAAGTAAATATGTCGAATTAAAAATAGTAAAAGTTATATCGACCAGCACCGACCTCTCTGTGTGTACTTTTCTCAATTAAAAAGTAAAAAATGCGTTAAAAAGCACTTTTTATGTATAAAAAAAACGCAGTTGGCAGCAAAAAACAAAGAAAAGTGCGAAAAAGGTCAAAAAAAGGTTTATTGACAGGCCACAAGCTGGTTTACTTAGTCAATAAGAAGCGCTAATAACTCTTTTTCTTGCTGTGTACACAAAATTACACACTATTTTTAGGCGCTCTTTGATTGCAAGAACACTAAATTTTGGAGAACTAGTGGTGAACAATACAAACGCAAAGCCACGTGACGCCTGGGGCTCACGATTAGGCTTTATTATGGCAGCAGCAGGATCAGCTGTTGGTCTTGGTAACATCTGGAAGTTTCCTTACACCGCCGGCGAAAGCGGTGGTGGTGCATTTGTTGCCATCTATCTATTCTTCGTAATCGTCATCGGTTTCAGCGTGATGCTGACTGAGTTCGCGATCGGTCGTAAAACGGGTCTTTCGGCTGTGGGCGCATTTAAGTCAACTGACCGTCGTTGGAGTTTCGTCGGTATCATGGGTGTGCTTAGTGGCCTATTGATCATGGGTTTCTACCCAGTCGTTGGTGGCTGGGCCATTGCTTACGTGTATAAGATCGCGACCGGTCTACTAAGTACACCAGAAGCAATTGGTGATAGCTTTGGTGGCTTTATCTCAAACCCAATCCAGCCACTAATGTGGATGGCAGCTTACCTATTCTTGAACATCCTGATCGTTATCCGTGGTATTTCTGGCGGTATCGAGAAAGCAGGTAAGGTTCTGATGCCGCTGCTGTTCTTCGTATTGATCATCGTTTCGGTTAAAGGTCTGACACTACCAGGCTCAAGTGAAGGTCTGAAATTCCTATTCAACCCTGACTTCTCGAAAGTTGACAGCAACGTTGTTCTAGCGGCGCTTGGCCAAGCGTTCTTCTCACTCAGCCTTGGTATGGGTGCGATGATCACTTACGGCTCTTACTTGAAGAAGAAAGAAAACCTGGTTCAAAACACTGCCATGGTCACTGCGATGGATACGGGTGTCGCTATTCTAGCTGGTGTTGCAATGTTCCCAGCGATGTTCGCCTTTGGTATGGAGCCAGCTGCAGGCCCAGGTCTAGTCTTCGTGGTTGTCCCTCAGCTCTTTGCTGAAATGGGCGGCATCGTTGGTCTACTACTTGCGCTACTGTTCTTCGTTGGCCTAAGTGTCGCTGCACTGACCTCTTCAGTGTCTCTACTTGAGGTTGTGGTTTCTTACCTTATCGATGAGAAGGGCCTAAAACGCTCAACAGCGGTAGTATCAGCGTCAGCGGTAATGGCGTTCCTATGTGTGTTCGCGTCACTATCACTCGGTGGTGTGGGTCCAACACTATTCGACACCGGTGCGTTCGACATCTTCGACCTACTGACTGATAAGATCTTCCTAGCCGTTGGCGGTATGTTTATCTGTATCTTCGCGGGCTGGAGACTAAACCGTGAAGACCTAGAGAAAGAGATCACTAACGACGGTGAGGTATCATTCCCACTATTCGGTCTGTGGTACAACCTAGTTAAGTTCGTTATCCCTGTTGCGATTGCTATCGTGGCGTTTGCAGGTGTAATGAGCGGCTTCGATGGTGGTAAGGGCGCTATCATGATCATCGGTTTGGTGATCATCGCGATTGCAGCGCTGTTCTCTAAGAAGCTGTAATTCGACTAGCACAGTCTTGAACCCAAAAGCACGCCAGAGGACTGGCGTGCTTTTTTTGTTTCAACCCAGTCCATTTCACTCAATGACATTTAAAGTGAATTTGGGTATATTTCATCTTTCAAATCAGAGTGTTGGAATTATCATGTCAATCAATAGCTTTTTGAGGTTGGTGTTACTAGCGGCTATTTGGGGTGGCTCGTTTTTGTTTACACGCATTGCGGCCAATACATTTGGTCCAGCATTTCTCATCGAATTCCGGGTTGGCTTTGGCCTACTGTTTCTGATCATTGCCGCACGCTACTTGAAAAAGCAACTGGCCTTTAAGCAACATCGCAGACACTTTTTTACCCTGGGACTATTAAATACCGCACTGCCGTTCACTCTGTTTGCCTATGCAGCACAGACACTTAATGCCTCGACATTGTCTATTCTCAACTCAACCGCCGCCATTTGGGGGGCGATCATCGCCTTTTTCTGGTTTGGGACAAAAATACACAAGCAAGGTATGATTGGCTTACTGCTTGGTATCAGCGGAGTGGCCATTTTGGTGGGGGTTGATGGTGCTCGGATTGGTTCGGAGTCAATTATCCCGATTGTGGCCGGCGTCATGGCTGCCTTTAGCTATGGCCTTGCCACCAACTACACCAAGAAGGCCCCGGCAGTTGAGTCATTCAGTAATGCTCATGGCAGCATGTGGGCCGCAACTTTTTGGATGCTGCCGCTACTGCTGTTTATACCAATGCGTGAGGCGCCAAGTCCAATCGAGTGGACCTCTGTGATCCTGCTTGGCATCGTCTGCACAGGTTATGCATATCTGCTGTTTTTCCGCTTGGTCAGTGATGAGGGGCCGGCTTCAGCACTGTCAGTGACCTTTTTGATCCCGATCTTCGGCATCTTATGGGGCTATCTATTTCTCGATGAACCGATTGGGTTTAACACCATTGCCGGTACTATTTTGATCTTGTCCGGAACCATGATGGTGACAGGGTTTAATCCACGCCAGCTACTCAAGATGCGCTAGAGATACACATCATATTTAGCTTACTCAAGCAAGTTTACCGCGAGCTCCGCACCGGTCTTCTTTGGCAAATAGACGCTAAAACAGCTTCCTACGCCAAATTCTGAGCTAACGCGGATCTCCCCCCCTGTCTGGCTTAAAATACTCTGTGAAACCGATAAGCCCAGCCCGGTTCCCTCACGTTTAGTAGTGTAAAACGGATCGAAAATGCGCTTGAGTTGCTCCGGTTTGATCCCGCAGCCTTGATCCTCGATATCTATTATCGCACCGAGTATTTGCCCCCGCTCCTGCCAATCTCGGCTACGAATCATCAATTGCCCCTTGCCTTGCATTGCATGAATCGCATTGACCTGCAAGTTAACCAGCACCTGTAGCAACTGGTGGCGATTCACCTCCACCGATGCCTGTGCGTTCAATTGGCGCACAAATACGATATCTTTGCGTTTAGCCCCTGCCTTGACCAAGGTGATACTCTCATCAATGATTGGGTTGACGTACTGCCAGGTGATCTCATCTTGAATGCCCCCTTGGCGACTATACTGCAGCAGACTCTTGGTGATATTGCGGATCCTATCAATTTGCAGCATGATCGCCGAGATCTCTTCATCTACCTGCTTGGCATCTTCACCTAGCTCAAATTTGATCAACTCTACATTGCCAAGGATCACCGCGGTCGGATTATTGATCTCATGGGCGATCCCTGCTGTTAGTCCGCCAAGCGCGGCAAGTTTTTCACTGGTCACCAGCTTGTCACGAGTTTGGTTAAGCAGGGCAATATGGAATTCTAGCTGCTCGGTTTTTTCTTTGAGACTTGCGGTGCGCTGCGTGACCTTCTCTTCTAAACCCTGCGCCGCAGCCTCGATCTGTGCCTGGCGCTTTTCAAGCAAATCAAGCATGTTGTCGAACTGTTTAGCTAATTGTGCCAGTTCGTGACGAGGGTCTAACCCCAGCTCACCAATGCGTTTGATTTTGCCTAATTGAACAAGTTTAACAACGCGATGGATGCGCTCGATAGGACGAAATAGATCGCGTGAGCCACGGTAAACTAAAAAGCCAGACCCTAGCAGTAACAATAGAGTGATAAGACCTATCTCAACCAGAGTTGTGAAATAGGTTTTGACAAAAGGCCACAACAGATAACCGGTATAGAGCATCCCGACCACTTGGCGATCTTGATCGAAAATAGGTTGGTAGGCACTGATATACCACGCATCATAGACAAACGCCCGATCAACCCAGGTTTCGCCATTGATCAGCACCGCTTGCTTGACCTGCTCAGATACCTCAGTACCAATCGCTCGCCCTACTTGACGCTCACTATCCAAAGGCACATTGGTGCTAACCCGAAGATCCTCAAGAAACAGGGTCAATGTACCCAGTGGGCGCCCCTGCTCAGACTGCAGCGGATAAAGCACAGTGCGCAGTTGATCGACCAATTGGGTGCTGTTGTTCAGCAGCAAACCCGCCTCAAGTACGCCAATCACTTCAGTGCTACCCGGCCTGTATACTGCCTGCACAACACGACTGACCAGGCCACGTGTTTCAATGACCTCGCCATCTATCGATTTTACCTTGGCCTTAAGTGCAAGCTGAGGGTCGATGGCTGTCAGTTGCTCACTTGAGAGTAGGTCAAAAAAAGCCCCCTCATCATGCGGTTCGACCTGAGCGTGCAACCCAGTACTATTTAATGCGGGATAGTAACGCAGGTAATCAAGCGGATAGTCACGCTCTTGCTCAGTCACCCATTTTGTCAGCTGCTGCTGGGATTTAAACTCACGAAGCTTGGTTTGAAACGCATAGGAGTGGTTAAATGCATCCAAGCGCTGACTCTGCGCATTTTGCAGGACCTGAAGACTTTGTCTCGCCGCGCCCAACCGCTCAGAGACATCGGTGAGTGCGCTATTCCACGTGTAGTGAATCGACCAATAGATCGTGATGCCAATCAGAGCTATCAAGGTAAGAAGAATTGGCGCAGAGGTCAGCACCAGCAACCGATAGCGCACCATGGTTTTGAAGTGAAAACGCCACTTGCTGAGCCAGCTAGCTATTGGGTTTTGACGATTTGGCTCGGGTAACTTAGTCGTCATACTGGTCCAAATTCCACTCTTTGAATTTTCTCTCTAGGGTTTTTCGCGCCACACCAAGGGAACGGGCAGCGGCCGACTTGTTCCCCGCATGATAAGCAACCAACTGCTCAATATGCGCCCGCTCCACCTGTTTGAGACTCCACTGGTTAGGATAGCCACCTACCCCACTGATCTCTGACTCTGAATGTTGCTCACAAACGCTGCTCTCAGCGATTTTTCTCGGCTGCATACCACCGTTCCAATGGTGAGCTGGAGGCATCGACAGCAGAAGGCAGCGCTCGATAATATTCTTCAACTCTCGTACGTTGCCAGGCCAATGATAGGTATGCAATGCAATCCTATCCTCATGTGCCCAATTGGGCTCTCGAATGCCAAGCTCACTGGCTAATCGCTTAACAAAGTAAGGCACAAGTTCGTCCAGATCTTGCTTACGTTCGCGCAGTGGGGCGACATCTATCTTTAGCACATTGAGCCTGTAATAGAGATCGGAGCGAAACTCGCCTTGCTCAACACGCTGTTTGAGATCGCGATTGGTTGCGGCGACAATGCGCACATCCACTCCTATCTCTTTTTCCCCACCTACCGGTCGAATGCTGCGCTGCTCGAGCACCCTAAGCAACGCAGTCTGCATGTTAAGTGGCATTTCGCCTATTTCATCGAGAAATAGCGTGCCGTTATTAGCGACACGAAAAAGTCCCTCACGGCTTTTCTTGGCCCCAGTAAAGGCGCCTGAGGTATGCCCAAACAGCTCACTCTCAAGCAGCTCTGGGGCGATTGCACCGCAGTTAATCGGAACAAACGGGCCAGCGCGCTCGCTGGCTGCATGGATGCCTCGCGCCACTAGCTCTTTACCGACACCAGATTCTCCTTCGATCAGCACCGAAGCACGTGAGGGAGCAAATTGACTGATCCGCTGCTTCAGCTCTTGAGTTGTCGTCGATTGGCCAATAATATCGGAAGTAACCCGCCGCTCAAGGTCACGTTTTAACGCGTATTGATAGCGCTCTTCAAGCCGCTTATCCATACACCGTTGCACTGCTTGGAGCATTTGACTGAGATTAAAAGGCTTAAGGATAAAGTCACTTGCCCCTAACTTTAGCGCTGAGATTGCCGTCTCTAAGTCCGCATACCCCGTCATAAAGATCACATCGGCACGCTTTCCTTCATCATTGAACGCCTCTTCCCACTCAATACCTGAGCGGCCAGGTAGATTGATATCTAGGATGATAAGGTCGTAGTGATTTTCACAACGGAGCTCTTCAGCCTGTTCTACGCTAGAGGCGGTATCAACCTTAGAGAACCATTTTCCTAACGCTTTGCGTAAAATGGCCTGCATTCCTTGCTCGTCATCCACCACCAAAACCGAAAAAGCTTCGAACTTGTGAGATGGGTTAGAGTCAACCGTAAATGTTTGTGGCATAACTTCCATGCTGTATTTTCTAACTCATGAGACAAAGTGTATCAGCGAAATGCCCGCTAACTAAATGCCTGCTTTGACATTTTGTCCCACTTCAAAGTTTAGTTGGGATTAGGTTTTAAATTTGAGTTGTTTGGATTCCTGGGTAGAATAGAGTAATTGTCATACAAATCATCATGTTCTAACTGTTAGTCAAAGACATTGTAAGACTGACAATATCGGCTGATCGTTTAACTTTCTCCCCACAACTCAAAACACAAGGAAAAAGGACGTTTCAATGAAGAGAAGACTTTTCTCGCTGGTGATCACCTCACTCGTTTTCATCACAGCCCCGAGCTCTTTCGCTGATGAGCTGCCACGCGTTCGTCTTGCCACCACCACTAGCACCTATCATTCAGGGCTACTCGATTATCTGCTACCAGAATTCGAAAGAGAGACTGGCTATCATGTTGATGTCATTGCGGCTGGGACTGGCAAAGCACTGAAAATGGGTGAAAATGGTGACGTCGATATATTGATGACCCATGCGCCTCAAGCCGAGCAGGCATTCGTGGAAGCGGGTTATGGCATTGAGCCGAAAGCGCTAATGTACAATGACTTTGTTGTCGTTGGCCCCAAAGCCGATCCCGCACAGCTACAAAAGGTTGAGCAAGTCACCACAGCCTTTGCTCAGATAGCCGAGCGTAACGAGCTATTTGTCTCACGTGGTGATGACTCCGGCACACACAAAAAAGAGCTGACTCTTTGGTCAATTGCCGGTGTAACCCCAAAGTTCTCTGCCTATCGCTCCGTTGGTCAGGGAATGGGACCCACCCTCAATATGTCATCCGAGATGCAAGCCTATACTCTAACCGATCGGGGCACTTGGCTGGCATATCACAACAACCTTGACCTAGCTATCGTGCTAGAAGGTGATAAACTGTTGTTTAATCCCTATCAAGTTATTTTGGTCAACCCACAACGCTACCCAGATTTGAACCATGTGGGAGCCAAAGCCTTTAGCGACTGGTTGGTCAATGATAGAGGTCAACAATTAATCAACTCATTCCAGCTTAACGGCCAGCAGCTGTTTACGGCGAACGCGGCGGTAACAGAAGAAAAGTAGTTAGTATTAGATCATGGATATTTGGCAAACCACACTCGACGCGCTGGCGCTGTTGGTCCGTTTTGACCAACCGCTGTGGGAGATTGTTGCGGTTTCGTTTAGCGTTTCTCTGTCTGCAATCTTATTGGTCATCATTCCAGCCATCCTTTTGTCGTTCGTGCTGGCTTATACCAACTTTTGGGGTAAGTGGTTTTTACTGTCCATAGTGAACACCATGCAGTCGATCCCTACTGTGGTGATCGGCTTGCTGCTTTACATGATGCTTTCACGTGCTGGCCCCTTGGGTGACTGGCAAATGCTGTTTACTCAAAAGGCAATGATACTAGGTCAGATGCTGATCTGTTTTCCCGTGCTGGTATCAATGATGTATGGCGCGCTACAATCAAGTGATCGACGAGCAATTGAAACAGCAAGAACCCTAGGCGCGTCTCCGATGCGCATTGCAACCACTATGGTTTGGGAGCACCGGTTCCCGCTGCTTGCCGCTGCGATTGCGGCATTCTCTCGCATCGTCACAGAAGTGGGTTGCTCGATGATGGTCGGGGGTAATATCATGGGCTCAACCCGTAATATCCCCACCGCAATCGCGATGGAGAGCCACAAAGGCGCCTTTGCTCAAGGGGTGGCTTTGGGCATTGTTTTACTCTCGCTCGCCTTAATCCTCAATTTTCTGCTCTCAAGCATGAGTGGGCGCGGCTATCTTCGCACTTAAGGATGCTGTATGACGATAAAAATAACTGCACAGCAACTCGAGATGCGCTTTAAAGAGCGTGTTTTGTTCCATATTCCCGAGCTTTCCATTGGCCCCAATGAAGCGGTCTATTTAAGAGGTGCTAACGGCGTTGGCAAGACAACCCTGCTTAAGATCTTATCCGGGCTACAAAAGCCAACCACCGGCACCATCAACGGCAACGATACCCGTTGGTATCAGTGTCTACGCCGCCGCCCAGGTACTCAGGATATCATCTACCTTCACCAGTCCCCATACTTATTTGATGGCAGTGTCTATCAAAATGTGGTGTACGGTATCCGCTTCCACGCGATGCCCTCACACAACAAGCGCGCTCAGGTGATCCATGCGCTACGCCTGGTGGGTTTAGAAACCCTAGCCGATGAGCATATCTCGGTGCTGTCAGGAGGGGAAAAGCAGCGCGTAGCAATGGCACGAGCCTGGATACTCAAACCGTCTATCTTGCTAATGGATGAACCCAGTGCGTCACTAGATAAGGACTCAATCGACCGCTTAGTCAGCATGGCGCAAGATCTGCTACAACGAGGGTCAAGCCTGGTGATCACCAGTCACCAGACTAATGCCCTCACCGCGTTGTGCAGCAAGCAATGGTGGATAAAGGACACGACCTTACTTGAGTCACCGTTACTACAAGTCGTCAAGCAATCAAAAAGGGACCATACATATGCTTCAGCCAAGGGAAACTAGCTGGGTAATACTCGCTGGCGGCCAGGCCAGCCGCATGGGCGGGACGGACAAGGGACTGATTGAGCTTAATGGTAAGCCCTTAATTCACTTTGTTATCGAACGCCTCAAACCACAAACTGAGCGGATCATCATCAACGCCAACCGCAATCAACAGCGCTATGCAGCGCTTGCTCCGGTGGTCGGCGATCACTTCCCCGACTATCCGGGCCCCTTGGGCGGTATTCACGCCGGTTTATCAAACACTGAGACCGACTGGGTTGGCTTTGTTCCTTGTGACAGCCCCGATATTAATCGCGATATCGTTGCGCGCTTTTGCCAAGCCGCCGAGCCAGATAGCGACATCTTAGTCGCGCATGATGGTCAGCACCAACAGCCAGTCTTTACCATGTTTCACCGCCGCGTTCTGCCAAAACTGACGGCCTTTCTAGAGCGTGGCGATCGAAAAATCATCCTACTCTACCAAGAGTGTCAAACCAAAATGGTCGATTTTAGCGACTCACCTAACTGCTTCGTTAACCTCAACACGCCACAAGAGTTGGCGCAATTTGGAATCCTAAAATAATGACAACACAGAGACCTAACTTACCAATATTGGGGTTTGCCGCTTATTCGGGCACCGGGAAAACCACTTTACTCGAGGCGCTGTTGCCCAAATTGACCCAAGCAGGGCTGCGCATTGGTATTCTCAAGCACGCGCACCACGAGTTTGATGTCGACAAACCGGGTAAAGACAGCTATCGCCTGCGCAAAGCAGGGGCAACACAGATGCTCGTGGCTTCGCGTAATCGGCATGCCTTAATGACCGAGACGCCGGAATGTGAGGCCCAGTTTGACTATCTGCTGAGTCGCTTTGACCAGCAAAAAATCGATGTCATTTTGGTTGAAGGCTTCAAACAGGTCGATTTTGCCAAGATTGAGCTACATCGTGAAGCCCTCGGCAAACCCTGGCTGCATCCAAGCGATAGCAACATTATCGCGATTGCTGTCGATAGCAAGGTTGATTCGACCCTGCCACAACTCGATATCAACGACCTTGATGCGATCGGTCAGTTTGTCCAAAACTACATAAACAACACCTCACAAAACAAGTCGTCAAAAGTGGTTAGCTGTGATGCACTCTCTCCTGCCTTTCTCTCAGTGGCTGAGGGACGCAAGAAAATCCTCGACGCCATTGACGTGATCCCTGATGATGAGGCGATTAACATTAAGCAAAGCTACGGTCGAGTACTGAGCCAAACCGTCCACTCGCCGATTGACGTTCCCCAATACACCAATTCAGCAATGGATGGCTTTGCTATCCGCGGCGATGACCTTGAGCAAGAGAGCTATCGAGTAGTCGCTGAGGTAATGGCTGGCTATAGCCATGATCTCCCCCTGAAAACCGGTGAGGCAGTCAAGATCATGACCGGTGCACCGATACCACAAGGCGCGGATACCGTGGTCATGCGTGAGCAAGCACAAACGCACGATGAGCAGGTGCGTTTTAACGCCAAGATAAAAGCAGGGCAAAATGTTCGCCAAGCCGGCGAAGACCTAGCACAGGGCGCTCAAGTGTTCTCAGCTGGCACTCGAATCGAGTCTGCAGAAATGGGTATGCTGGCCTCGCTAGGCCTTGACCAGTGCCAAGTCCATCGACAATTGAAGGTGGCCATTTTTTCAACTGGCGATGAGGTTCAGGCACCGGGCACCGAGCTGCAACCCAATACCATCTATGATTCAAATCGCTTTACCTTAATCGGCCTATTACAAGCGCTGGGCTGTGAGGTGATTGACCTTGGGATCATCGCTGATGATGAAGCGCTGATGGTGCAAGCCCTTGAGGGAGCGGCCCAGAGTGCCGATATGGTACTGACCTCTGGCGGTGTCTCAGTTGGTGATGCTGACTACATTAAACTCGCTCTTGAGCGCCTGGGACAGATCGATTTTTGGCGTATCAGCATGCGCCCTGGCCGGCCGCTGGCGTTTGGTAAAATCAATAACACACCCTTTTTCGGTCTACCCGGCAATCCAGTCGCGGTAATGGTATCGTTTATTAACTTCGTTGAGCCTGCCATTCGCCATATGCAAGGACAGGCGGACTGGACACCACTCAAGGTGCCAGCCATTGCAAGTGAATCGCTGCGCTCACGCCTTGGCAGAACTGAGTTTAGCCGCGGAATCTACCAGCTTAATCATCAAGGCCAATTGACCGTGCACACCACAGGCTCCCAAGGCTCAGGAATTTTACGCTCAATGAGCGAAGCAAACTGTCTAATCGAAGTCGCCCCAAGCGTCGAGAGCGTCAAACCCGGCGAGTTTGTCACCATCATCCCACTGCAAGGTAGGGTCTAAACGACAGGGTACGGGGTTCGGGTACGGGCGTTGCCCTTCGAGGAGCGAGTGGTTCACAACGCGTGGAGAGTACTCGCTCCTAAAATACAGTCACGAGAAACGAGGACGGGCATAGCCCTTCGAGAGGCGAGGAGTTCACCACGCGCGGGGAGTACTCGCACCTCTGAACGAAGTGTAACCCGCACCTCGCAACGCAGTGAACCTGTGGTTTTATCTTTTGTTAGAGTAGCCGAGGCGTGCTTTGAGGGCTTTTTTCTGGGCGGCTTTACTTAGGCGTTTTTTCGGCTTGTCGGGTGTGAGTTCTGATTCGGGTTTTGGCTCGTAGCCCGCTAACCACTCTTGCGGCAAGCGGGTATCAAGCAGACGTTCTATTGCATCAACTAGGCGCTGCTCGTCATGGCTCATCAAAGAGACGGCTAGGCCCCTGTGCCCTGCTCTACCAGTGCGGCCGATACGGTGCACATAGTCCTCGGCTTTAAATGGCATCTCATAGTTCACCACCTGCTCAAGCTGTGGGATATCCAATCCACGTGCGGCGACATCGGTGGCAATCAGTGCACGCACCTTTCCCTGTTTGAACTCATCCAGTGCGCGCTGACGTGCTCCCTGGCTCTTATCACCATTTATCGATACCGCCTCAATACCGTCCAGTTTAAGCTCCTTGGCTAGGGCATCGCTGCCTTGCTTGGTTTTGGTGAACACCAACACCTGCTGCCAGTTTTTGGAGCCTATCAGATAGGCTAACAGCTCGCTTTTTCGTGATTTGTCGACTGGGTAAACAATCTGCTCCACCAGCTCAGCCGTGGTGTTGGCCGGTGAAACTTCTACTTCGATAGGCTCATCGAGTAAGCGATAGGCGAAATTCTTGATGCCTTGGTGGAAGGTGGCTGAAAATAGCAGTGTCTGTCTTGGCTGCTGGCCTAGAAGGCGCAATAGGCGCTGAATATCCGGCTTAAAGCCCATATCCAACATGCGATCGGCCTCATCGAGGACAAAATGATTGATTGACTTGAGATTGAGGTTTTTGCAATACAGATGATCAAGCAAGCGCCCTGGGGTCGCAATCACGACATCACAGCCGTTTTTTAACTTATTGGTTTGCACACCCATGCTGGTACCACCATAGAGGGCAACACAAGTAAGGTGTGTTTGCTCCGCCAGCGATTGGATGCTTTCCAATACCTGCTGGGCAAGCTCTCGAGTCGGCACTAACACCAGCACTCTTGGCTGACGACCTTCCTCTAGCGCCTGCTCTGACACCAGTAACTGATGCAAGATAGGCAAGGCAAAGGCTGCGGTTTTGCCAGTGCCCGTTTGCGCGGCAGCCAATACATCTTTCCCAGCTAGGACATGCGGTATCGCCTGTTGCTGAACCTCAGTCGGCTCGACAAAGCCAAGCTGGCTTAATTGCTGTGCCAGTAAATCATTTAAGCCTAGTTGGGAGAATTTCATCTGCTGCTATCTCACTATCTCTAAAGGGCGCGAATTGTATCAAACTCCAGCCGCTTGCCCAAATTAACAGTGAGCTGCGCTTGTGTTGCAAATCAAAGCCGCTGCCTTGCACTATTTTGACATTGCTCCCAACGCCTTTTATTAAGCTTCGCCACCAATTTAATAAATGCCCCATCAGCCCCATAGTCTATGTGACTGAGCCGGCTGAAGACAAAAACATGCAGTGACGTGACCGACTGAACATATCCTAACGGTTTATCGCTATGATTTAGCAGTCATCTTCTACACTTAAACGGTAGCCATGTCTCGTCCACCACAGAGGATACCTATAAATGAAAACACAATTGGCCATGATGATAATCGCCGTAGGCTTTATGGTTAGCGGCTGTGCAGAACTCGAAGAAAAGTACGATGTTGGTGAGTACACAGCGGTGTCAAACCCGGCTTCTGTGTACTGTGTTGAGCAAAATGGTGAACTAGTCATCCAAACAGAGGCGGGCAAGCGAGTCACCTATTGCAAACAAGAAGATGGTCAAATGACTGAGCAATGGCAGTATTATCGCCAAGAGCAAGAGCAAGATAACTGATCCTATATTGAGGGCGTTTGGCCCTCATCCCCTACAAACATGCGGCTGTAACCGCACCTTTCGTCCGTTTGTACTCCAATTTAACGCGTCAGTCACTCTTTGAGCATAGGCGTTTATTCCATTTGATTGGAATTTGCCAACTATTTGAGCTAATCAGCAAATCTATGCAAGTTAGCTAATGAAAATGTCACTGACTTTGCGCATAATCGGGTATCTATAAAAAAGAACTAGGACGTCAAATTCGATGGAAAAAACCACTCGCACCATGCCGGCGCACAAGCACATCGCGCTTGTTGCACACGACAACTACAAACCCGAGCTGCTTCGTTGGGTAACGGAGCAAAAAGACAAACTTCAGCGTCACTTTCTGTACGCAACAGGCACGACCGGTCATTTACTGAGTAAAGAGACAAAGCTTGCGATCAAAACCTTTATCAGCGGACCAATGGGCGGGGACCAGCAACTCGGTGCCCTGATCTCTGAGGGTAAGATCGACATGATGATTTTCTTCTGGGATCCTCTCAACGCCGTTCCGCACGACCCAGATGTCAAGGCCCTATTACGTATCGCCAGCGTTTGGAACATTCCAGTGGCGACCAACCGCGCTACCGCTAACTTCTTAGTGTCATCGAATCTGCTTGAATCAGAGGTGGAGATCGAAATCCCTGACTACGAAGCCTACCTCGCCAAGCGCACCTAAGGCCAGAAATAGGTCTTAAGTGAGTGCATAGCCTCGATGCGCAACTGTAAGACACTAGCTTGAAACCCGGCATATTTACCTTGAAACAGGCCGCTTAATTGCGGCCTTTTACTACCTCAACCGGGTAGTCCTGCTCGGTAAGCTCGTCAATAAACACCGAGGGGCTGGTCTTGTACATCACCCACACCTTTTCTTTGGCTCGAGTTAAGGCGACGTAGAACAAGCGCCGCTCTTCGGCAAAGGCGAAACTGTCATCAACTTGCAATACCGCGCTATCGAGATGTACCGTCTTATCTTTGGTTGGAAACTGACCCTTGTCAACATTGACCACAAACACGTAGTCCGCTTCTCGACCCTTACTGGCGTGACAAGTCATAAAACGAATATCGAGATTGGTAAAGGCCCGACACCAACTGTCGAGGTGCTCAGGTTTATGATAGTGGTTACGTCCAAGCAACAGCACACTTTTACGAGTCTTGCAGCGACGGTCAAGATCATCGAGCAGATGCTCAATGCGACTTTGCGGCGCAACAAACACGCTAGCCCGCTTGACCTGTTTAGCACTGTTGAGGGTCTTTTTAATTTGAGCCGGATTGGCTTGAATAAAGCGATTGGCCACGTCACCAATCATTTGATTAAACCGATAAGTGGTATCAAGGTGGTGGATCGTTGAGTGGGTGAATCGCTCGGCAAAGCCGGTGGTCAAATTGACGTCTGAGCCAGTAAACTGATAAATCGACTGCCAATCGTCACCCACAGCAAATAGGCGCACCGCATCGACGTGTTTTGACTGGCAAAGAGCCTCAATCAAAGCCAAGCGCTCTGGCGAGGTGTCTTGGTACTCATCGACCATGATATGTCGCCAACGGGATCTAAAGCGCCCCTTCTGTGCGTATTGGGTTGCCCGGCTGATCATCAGATTAAAATCAATCTGCCCCGTCTCTTTGAGCATCTGTTTCCATGCTTGGTAGCACGGCCACACCAAGGCTAACTCACTGTTCAAGCGTGAGTACTCGGGATGTGAGACCAACAACTGCTGGATATCTTTTTTACTTTTGGCCATCGCGGCTAACTGACCGCGCTGCTTATCCAGCCAAGCGATCAGTTTCGGGTTTTCGACGTTCGAGCCCAGTTCATCATCACCGGCCAAATAGGCAATCGGCCACTGTGAAAGATGCTTTTGCCAGCGTTTAAAATTGG
The DNA here is from genome assembly GCF_055391395.1 of Vibrio sabulosilitoris. Taxonomy (NCBI): domain Bacteria; kingdom Pseudomonadati; phylum Pseudomonadota; class Gammaproteobacteria; order Vibrionales; family Vibrionaceae; genus Vibrio; species Vibrio sabulosilitoris. The sequence goes on along the minus strand of NZ_AP029600.1, from coordinate 300,062 downwards.
TTTTGGTCAACCAGTGTTTTTTCAACCAGTCGATACACCATGCCTGACGTAACTTATCGTCGGTAGCGATTGAGCTGATCTCAGGTGCCTTTCCCTCAACCTCTCGCAGGATCTGCATACCCAATTGATGAAAAGTACTGACCGTGACACCATCAGCAGCTAGCCCCACTTTCTGCGCTAAGCGCTCAGACATCTCGTTGACTGCATCACGGCCGAACGCCATCAACAGAATATCGTCAGCACTGGCCAAGTGACTTTGCAGTAGATACGCCACACGCGCAGTTAGCACGCTGGTCTTACCCGACCCGGCCCCCGCAAGAACCAAATTGTGGTTGTCATTAAGCAGCACAGCATGCTGCTGTGATACATTCAGTGGCGACGACTCGATTTGCTTAAACAGTACCTCCCAATTATCGCGCTCCTTGTCAATCCACGCCTGATTGCGTGCCTGCACCTCAGGATCAGACTCTAGAAGCCACGGCGACAGCACCTGAATACGCTGCGCCTTGTGGTGCTCAGCCTCTGGTAATGACATATTCATCGCTTCAAGATCTGTCGTCACCTGCTGGCACCAATCATCAACAAGCGAATGAGGCAAAAACTCCGGTAAGTGGCGCAAACGATGCAGCTCCGCCTCCCACTTTGGTAGGCATTGGTTCAACTGCTCACATTGCTGGTTGTGCCAATCTTGGTACATCGTGACCGCGTGCTGGGCAAATTGGCGACAGCTCGCCCAAGGGAGCCCCTGAACGCACCAAGCCAATTGCTCTCCTCGCTCTGGATGGGAATAGAAGGTCAACGCCCCCCATACAAAACCGCGCTTGACCTCAATCTGACCATTCCAGACATGAAAAGGGATCCGCTCTTCAAGCATCGGTGAGGAGATCACCAGCTGTGCATCCGAGATAGCAACATGGTGATATTCATTTTGAGCGAAAAATCGCGCGGTTTTATTGGCACTGAGCTGCATGGTGGCTGGTCGCAATAGTGGTTATCGAATTGGTATAGCCCGAGTATATAACGTTGTAATTACACAAACAAAATCTCTCCTATTTGATTGAGTAAAGTGTGTGTAATTTTGTTGAGTCCTGCGCAAAATGATCGGTACAATAGCCCCTCCTTGAGCAAAGACAACGGATGACTTGTGCCCGCATCAACCTCCAATTTATCCCAGCAGCTTCAGCGGCGTTGGACGAATAAGACATTTAACTACAGTATTTTAATGCTGATTACCTTGTTGGGTGCTGTCTTACCGTGCTGGTACCTAGAGCAGCGACACCTGACCATCCCTTTGATACTGGGTGTAATCGCCGCTGCGCTCTCAGACAGTGACGACCGCTTTTCTCGCCGAATGAAAGCGATTGTTCTCACCCTGATCTGCTTTTGCATGGCTTCACTCTCTGTTGAGTGGCTGTTTCCTTATCCGCCACTGTTTGTCCTCGGCCTCGCGACCTCTAGCTTTATGTTCATCATGTTAGGGGCGATTGGCCCACGCTATGCAAGTATCGCTTTTGGCTCAATCTTAATGGCGATCTACACCATGCTCAGTACCTACAACAGCCCAGAGTTCGGCTCACAACCGACTTGGTTGCTCGCGGGGGCCGCTTGGTATTTTCTTATGTCGACCCTGTGGCAAGGCCTTGCGCCCTCTCAGCCGGTGCAAAACAGTACGGCCAAGGTATTTTTCTGTCTCGCCGACTATCTCGAGGTCAAAAGTCAGTTATTTCAGCCAGTATCAAACCTTACCCCTCAGCCCTATCGTTTGGCTGAGGCGAAACTCAACGCGGCCACAGTTGAGGCGCTCAATCAGTGTAAAAACACCCTGCTATCTCGCACCCGCCATGGACAAATTCCGCGCCGTCATCAACGCCTACTCAACATCTACTTCCAAGCACAAGATATCCATGAGCGGGTCAGCTCCAGCCACTCACGCTACCAAGAACTGGCCAAAGAGTTTGAGCGCTCAGACGTGATGTTTCGGTTTAAATATCTGCTTGAGACTCAAGCCCGAGCATGTCGCCAACTGGGGGATGCGATCCAGCTCAATGCGCGCTATCAACACTCAAACGAGTCCATTATTGCGCTGGATGAACTACAAAACTCCATTGAGTATTTGCGAAGTGTCAATCTCAAGCAGCCACATCCAAGCATCTCTCCGATCGCCCTTGCCCAGCTTGGCTACCTGTTCAATAACTTAGCGATGGTTGAGAAGCAGTTTAGCAGCATTGAACACAGTGGCTCTGAAGTGCGAGATGATGAAGAGCTCAACGACACTAGCCCGCATACGCTCAAAGCGATGTGGCAGCGCCTCAAGGCCAACCTAAATCGTGACTCGATCTTATTTCGCCACGCGGTACGACTCTCCGTCGCCCTCTCGCTTGGCTATGGGGTTATTCAACTATTTGATTTAGAACGTGGTTACTGGATCATGCTCACCACTCTCTTCGTTTGCCAGCCAAACTACAGCGCCACTCGGCAAAAGCTTACCTCGCGGGTGATTGGCACCATTGCTGGCCTGTTAATAGGCGTGCCCCTATTAGCTATGTTTCCCTCGCAAGAGAGCCAGTTGGTGTTTATCGTGCTCAGCGGTCTGCTGTTTTTTGCTTTTCGGATCAACAATTACAGCTACGCCACCACGTTCATCACCCTACTAGTGCTGTTTAGCTTTCATCAACTCGGCGAAGGTTACGCAGTGGCCCTTCCACGTCTATCGGATACCTTAATTGGCTGCATACTCGCCGTTGGGGCGGTGCGATTTATCTTGCCTGACTGGCAATCTAAGCGACTGGCTCAGGTGATGGCGGATGCACTGCATGCGAACAATGACTACCTGACGCAAGTCATCGGTCAGTACCGCGTGGGTAAGCGGGATACGCTGAATTACCGTATCTCTCGTCGAGGAGCACATAACCAAGACGCTGCCCTCAACACTACCATTAACAACATGCTAGTTGAGCCCGGTCGTTATCAAGAGAATATTGACGATAGTTATCGCTTCCTGACTCTTAATCATGCCCTGCTAAGCTACATCTCAGCGATGGGAGCCCATCGCAAGACGATTGAGAATGAGGAGACCCACCGCTTGGTAGTTGAGGCGCATCGCTTTATTCATCAACAGCTAGAGCGAGTAAGCGCAGAATTAACTGCGCAGCCTTCAAGTACGCCATGCAGTGAAAGCTACGACGCTTCTATCGAGCGACGCCTCTCTGAGTGGCATACTGAGGATGAGAGCTCAGCAAGGATGCTGCTTGAGCAGATGCACCTTATCTATCGCATGATGCCAGAGATGCATACACTCGCCAGTCGTTTTACCAGTCTAGCAACTGGCCAAAACGGTCAAAAGAGTGAGTCGTGACTAAGCCAGTTGATAGTAGTTTTGCTGGAAGAATTTCAGCGCATCAACCAGCGCTCGCTCTTTGAGGGGTTTGATCAACACATAGTTTGCCCCAGCCAGCAAGAATGCTTGGCGAGTCTCGTCTAGACCATCAGCGGTACAGGCGAAAATCGGTGTCGACAGCTTGAGTTGTTCGCGGATAAGCCTGGTGGCATCGACGCCGTTGATCTCTGGCAGTTGATTATCCATCAGTACTAGATCAAACTCACGGGTCTTCATTGCATCGATGGCTTTTACGCCATCATCCACCCATTCAACCTTCAAACCAAACTTCTCACAAAAAGCCTGAGCAATAAAGGCATTGGTAGCATTATCCTCGACCAACAGCACCGTCACTTGGTGGTCAAAATGAATTGGCTTATGTGGTGTATGTGGTAAACGCGTAACACTGCCATGTTTGCTGTGGATTTTTATCGGTATCGTCAGAATAAAGTCGGTACCGCGACCCTTAATACTCTTGACATCAATTGTGCCCCCCAGCAACTCAACCAAGCTGCGTACTATAGACAGCCCTAAGCCACTCCCGCCGTGCTGACGGGTTTGTGGGGACTCTAACTGTACAAACGGTTCAAAGATCATCTCCAGCTCAGAGTCCGAGATTCCGATCCCAGAGTCTCGAACCTCAATGGTCATTTGATCATGGTTAAGCACCTGGACCACCACCGAGATGCAGCCATGTTCTGTGAACTTTACGGCATTGCTCACCAAGTTAAACAAGATCTGATTGAGCCGCACCTGATCGGTGACGATCCTCAAATCCGGAGCTGCATTCATACGTACGTGCAGCTCAACGCCTTTTTCAACACACAACGGCGAGTAGATCTGCTCGACTGCTCTGCAGCTTTCGAGCAACTTAAACACCTTCGGCTGAATGGTAAACTGCCCCTGCTCAATCTTAGAAAAATCGAGGATATCATTGAGTACCGCCAGCAGGTGCTCACCACTTTGACACAGTATGTCGACGTACTTTTGATGTTGCTCTTGGCTAAGCCCATGATGGAGCAGCTGTGACACACCGATGATCCCATTCAGGGGAGTTCTAAGCTCGTGGCTCATCTTAGCAAGGAAATCTGCCCGCAAACGCGCGGTCTCCTCAGCAGCTTCTTTCGCTCGCTGAGTCTGCCTCTCTGCCTCAACCAGTGATGAGATGTCCTGCGCCTGAGCGATGATTTGTTGAGTGCCATTTTCCAGAGAGATAGAAGAGATGTTCCAGCGATAGGTGTTGCCCTCAACGACAGTATTGATGCCCACTACCGCCTCTCCCTCAACGACTTTTAGCACATACGGGAGTAGGCTTTCCACCAGTTCTGCATAGGTCGAGGTCGACTCTACTCCACTACCGAACTGCTGCTTTGCTACTGGGTTCATGCTGACCACTTGGCCATTGGCATTCCAAACAATGCTCGGCGAGAGGGAAAAGTTGAACAAATCCTCAAACAGTTTTTCCTGCTCACTCAGACGCGAAAAGGCACTCTCGATCACATGCCCAAGCCGGTCAAACTCAATAATCGCCGAGCCGGTATACTCTTTCACATCCCGTTGCTCAACCCGTGCACTGGTATAACTCATCAATCTCTCGAGCTCGATGGCAATCTTTTGTTTTAGCCAACGACGGCCCCATATGGTAATCCCGATCAGAATACAGAACAGCCCGACGATGCCTATCATGTGGCTGCGAATCAATAGCGAGGAGGTGGGGGCAGTGCGAATGGTGTAGATGCTGAGGAAAGTCGCACTGTCGTTTAAGATCAGGTCGGTTTTGCGCACCATCAAATGGCTGGTCAGCTTATAGTGATTTTGACTCTTTGAATGCTCCAACAGAATATCAAGTTGGTCGTACTCAGGGTTAATGGAAAAGCTTGAGGAAATCACGGTAGAACCCACCGCAAGCATCGTATCTTGAGAGTTGCTTTCATCACGAAGTTTGAGCATTAGAGGCAGGTTATTATTCAATACCACCCCGACATTAAGCATCGCCAATACCTCACCAGAGGCACTATCGAGCACGGGGGAGCGACGCATCAGAATATATCGTGTCCCCAATTGTGAGGGCGTTTGAACAAGGTACCAGTGCTTACCTAAGGTGAGATTCTCGGTCAAATTCTGCAAAGAGCGATCAGAGATGCCGTAAAAACGATGGTTACCATCATTCCAATAGACCTGATTCTCGCGGGTAATAATCCGGATATCAGGCACCATATCCGAATTGATATTATCAAGCCCGGCAAATAAGCGGTCCAGCTCACCCAAGCGATTGCCACGAAGAGTCGAAATCAATGAGTCACTGCGCCCAATGGTGTCTTGCTGTATCTCAAGGGCATCAAGGTGATAGTTGAAAATACTCTGGATCAAGGCAGAGGTCTGCTCGCTGGCTCTATCAGCCTCTCGACCGATAATCTGGGTTGAAACATAGTAATTTTGAAATAGAACCAGCACAGCAAACACAGCGATCATCAAGAACACCGAGTGGGTGATCAGTGTCGTTAATGGGCGTCTAGTCTTCTTAGCCGATTGCATGAGGTGGGAGTACCAAGGTTAACAATTAAGGGTTCGAATAGCGAAACGCTTGCTGCTTTAACGCCTGTACATCTTGCGGCTCTGTCAGTGACGTCAACACTTGAAAGCTTCCAGAATACACGGTTGGTACCGCTCTTCCTTCCAGATCCCACTTGATGGCCTCAGCCATTGCAATCCCCGTATCATCATTCATGCGCATTACAGTGACATCCAACTCTTGACTGGCAAGGGCATCAAGCTCAGCGGTTCCACCGCCCCAACCATTGATAAAAATATCCTCCCGTCCAGCCTCTCTCAAAGCGTCAACCGCACCCAATGCAACATCGGTCGAACACGCATAGATAAAGTCGATGTCAGGATCTTGGCGCAGAATATTTTTAGCCGCTTGATAGCCAGAGGTGCGACTGGCATTGGTGTAGAAAGACGAGGCCAAACGGTAATTGTCATGGTTCGTCATCTGATCGATAAAAGTGGTGCCACGAGCCTCACTCACATAGCCCTCTGAAAAGTAAATCACTGAATAGTTCACATCGGGTTGGGGGAAGGTCTTCTTAAAATGATCGACCAACAATTCTGTTCCCTTAATATGGTCAAAGCCGACATACATAAAAGGCTGACGCTCTCCCCAATCTCGCAGCGGAGTAGTGATATTTTGCAAAATAATCTTGGTTTGAGCGCTGCTAAGCACATGCTCGATAAACTTACGATGGCGGGTTGTATCGAGGGTAAACACTAAATAATCTGACTTATTTTTGAGTGCCTCCATCAAGGACAAGCTCTGCTGCCTTAAGTCAACATTCGGCCGAGTAAACACTTGGTTAATTTCATAATCAATCCCAAGCTCGTCCATACGTCGCTCGAAGGCACTGATATTACGCACCCAATAGTCAGATACTTGTTGACCAGGATACACCACCGAAATAGTCACAGGTTCCGCTTGATCTGCGCTTAAGGGAATTGCTGGGTTTTGTACGGTATCGGACAGCTGCTTGGTCAGACTACGTTGCTCAGGAAATGCATTGAGAAACTCATCGTATTTCCAGTAGTCGGCAAGCACTTGGTGGGAGTATGAGTGTTCTAACGCCGATGTACAAAAAGCCGTGAGACATAACGCAATGGAGGGTAGTATATTTTTCATGCTATGGTCTTTTTTAGTCCTTGATTGCGGCAGGTGACGATGGTGATTACAACTGCTCAAGACACCATTCCCCTTTGATCAACGACTCTTTGCGCGATTTAGGCAGCTTTTTCAGCTTGTGTTCCCATTGCTGAGCCTCACTACGGCTCTTTCCAGCTGGGGAGGACCAAACCAATATTAGCGGTCCCTTGCCTCTCAGTGCTTTGGCACCCTTGCCGGTCCTATGCTGCTCAAAGCGACGCGTAACATCGGTCGTTACTCCACAGTATAGAGCATTATCTTTAGTTCGAATAAGATAAATAAACCAACAAGATAGCACCAAAAAAACCCTTCACTTACTTAACTACGCGAAGACTCTAGCTCGGCAATCTTGGCCTTGAGAGCGGCCACCTCTTGTTCAAGCTCCACAATACGAGCATCTTTGCTATTGGCCATGGTTGGCGCAGCAGCCTCAAGTGCACTGATGTCCACCTCACCGCAAAACAGGTGCTGATAGCGAGACTCGCGTTTACCAGCTTCGCGTGGCAGCTTAACTACCAAGGCACCACTTTCACGCTGCGACATAGCCGTGAGTAGTTGCTCTACCTCTTTAACATCACCAAACTCACACAAACGACTAGTACGAGTGCGCAATTCTCCTGGTGTCTGCGCGCCGCGCAGCAACATACAGCATGCAATGCCTTTCTCCTGTGCACTTAACTGCAAATCACCGAATTCGGTATTACAGAAGCGGTGTTGGTACTTATTGGCTCGGCTGTTAAAACCACTCTCATCACTGACCAAGCGCTTAGCAATCAAGCCATTCACCGCAGACTTTACCTCTTCTGCAGTAAGTGACATCACAGGATCTCGGTTGCTTTTTTGATTGCACGCGGAGGTCAGACTATTAAGTGTTAGAGGGTAATAGTCTGGCGTGGTGACCTCTTTCTCAATCAAGCAACCAATAATCCGAGCTTCAATAGGTGAGAGTACGATTGTCATTGTCGTTATCCTTTTCTAGTGTTCTGGGTAGAGGTTGAGTGGACGTAAGTTTCCCTCGGCATCCATCATCATGATGCGTGAGCGCTGTAACTCAACCTCTGTGGCCTCGATATACTTACGAGCCCCTTTATAGGCTTGGCCGAGCTTAAGGCTGTCCCCTTTACTGGTCGCACTTGGCTCTGCAGGTGCCGGTGTTGACTTCGGCACCTGATATTCGATTTGGTGTTGTAAGTGTTTGGTAATTAGCATAAGCAAACGGTATCGAATCCAATCTTGCCCTCATCATAGCTAGAGAAGTCCTTAGCGACAACGGTCATGATAACAGTTGCCTAAAGATCCAACATCTCGATAAAAAAATAGGCGCTCAAGCAGTGCTTCGCGCCTATCAACAACATTCTTACGGCTATTTACACAGTAACCGAACCACGAGAGCTCCTGGTTCGCGCATGGCATCCACGTTATAACTCAATACTTTACCAGCTTGTGGTGCAGTATAAGTATCGATAAGATCACCAAAGGCATTATATTGTTTAGCAACAACCGTCCCCTCTGTGACCTCACTTAGTAGCTCGACTTCTGGCAGCACTAAACCACCTTGGTGAGCACGGATACTCACAATAGAGCGGCCTTCCATACACTCGGCGCTCGCTGCCTGTGGTTCACCCTCTAGCATACCAACAAACTTGAGGATATTTTGCATCCCTTCAACCGCTCGATTGATCAGATCTGGCTGGGTAATTTTGCCCATACCAACCTCAACGGTGATACTTGGAATACCGCTATTGTTCCACACCGTTTCCAGCACACCAGCATCACCTGGATCGTCAAGAATGCAATCTGCATTCATCAAGCGCGCCATTTGCAGCGCTTCTGGCAAACGGAAATCTGCAAAGACATATAGTGGATATACTGCGCCACTGGTTTGCGTGTGCAAGTCAATCGCACAATCGGCATTCGGTCTAAGTAACTTAGTCCAAACACAATCAATAAATCGATGCGCTGCATCACCTTGTGGATTACCTGGGAAGAAGCGATTCAGGTTGGTCGGTGATGCATCAGGATCTGAGCTAAAGAAGTCACGACTATGACGCAACATGCCCGTGGTATTGATCATCGAAACGACCGTAATGGTTCCTTTGATGCTTTTTGCTTGTAGGCTTCGAATCATCTCATGGGCAGCTAACACCCCATTCAACTCGTCGCCATGAACGCCTGCTGTGATCATGACCCGCGGGCCATCCATCTCTCCCTTGAGCACACTGACTGGTAGCAGTTGTGGCTGAGCAAGCGCATTCGTGCCCGCTTGAAACCAAAACTGATGATGCCCAGGAGCAAGGTCTTTCACGTCAAGCTGCTCAACCACAGCGGTCCCTTGAATAATATCGGCAAGGTGTACCGTTGGCATAGTAATTCTCTCTTAATAAACAGGTTCGGGGACGGGCTTTGCCCTGCGAGGTGCGAGGAATTCACAGCGCGCTGGGCTTTCTCGCCTCTCGCAGCAAAGCGATCTCGCTTCTCGCCTCTCTCCTCAGGAACAAAAAAGGGCGAGAAACCTCGCCCTAGCTCAATATTTTTTGTGCTTTATGCGAAGCCCATCAGATGTGCTCCAACCACGACAATGCTCGATAGTGTGAACAACAATACGATGAAACGCCAGCAGAACTTGGCCCAGTTGCCCCAATCGATACGACAAACACCCAAGGTTGCCATCAGTGACGCCGAGGTAGGTACGATAATGTTGGTAAAGCCATCACCCAGCTGGAATGCTAGAACAGCCACCTGACGAGTTACGCCAGCAATGTCAGCCAGAGGAGCCAGTAGCGGCATAGTCAAGGCTGCTTGGCCGGAGCCTGAGGTGACGAAGAAGTTGAACACCGACTGGAAGACATACATTAACCACGCTGCGCCAGCTTCAGGGAGACCACTGATGACGCCGCCCGCGCTGTTAAGAATCGAGTTAAGTACGCTTGCCTCGTCGGTAGAGCCACCACCCAGAATAAGCAGCACACCTTTGGCGCAACCTACTAGCAGTGCTGGAGCTAGCATCACGCTCGCGCCTTCTTTGAATGAGGCCGCGACATCGTTCATTGTCATGTCGTTAAGACGGAACACAACGCCGATAATACCGGCAACAAAGCCCATAGTGAAAAACTGTGACGCGATTTCCGGAATATACCAAGCGTGTGCAACCACACCCCAGACAACCCAAACCGTGGTGGCCGCAACCGTTAGGATCACTAGAGTATCACCGAGATTCCAGCGAGACTCTTGGTCACCAGCTTCTTGGGCACGGAAATGCGCGTCACTTTGGTAGCTGTATGACAAGGTTGGCTTGGCTTTGATCTTAGCCGCATACATCATGGTGAACGCAATACCGATCAGGGTAAACACCACCCACATCACCATACGCATCTGCATACCTGAAAGGACCGGAACACCAGCAATGCCTTGGGCAATCGCGACTGAGAATGGGTTCATCCACGAGGTGGCAAAACCGATTTGTGTCGCTACGTAGGTGACCATAACTGTGGTGATGCCATCGTAACCAAGACGCACCATCAAAGGCGCGATAATGATCGCAAACGCCACGGCCTCTTCGCCCATACCGAATACAGCACCGCCAAGAGAGAACAACACAAAGAGAACCGGAATAAACAGCGACTCACTGCCCTTGGTTTTGTCAATTAGGCGCAAAATTCCGTTATCGATCGTACCGGTGCGCATCACGACGCCAAATGCACCACCGATCACCAGCATAAACATAATCACACCGATGGCACTGCCCCACTTAGACCCCGAAACCAGTCCTTCAAATGGGAAGTTCATCAGACCAATGCCACCACCAGAGGCGAACAGGCCGACCTTGTTATACTGAAGCTCACCATTCTCGTCGGTCGCATAGCTAAACGACGTCGGATCAATCACAGTGCGGCTCTTCTCTACGCCATCGGCGATATAAGAAACTTGCTGACTATCAAACTGACCTGCTGGGACAAAATAGGTCAGGATACTGGCAAGAATACCGACAACAAAAATCAGGATTAGGGTGTCTGGCATCTGCCAGGTTTTGTTCTCTGTGGTCACTGCAGGTGACTCAATATCTGTGTGAGACATGACTGGTTTTACTTCGGTTAAAGTGTGAAATCAAAAAGAGCATGAAATGTCATACATTCAGAATAAAAAGTCAATATTTTGTCGCAAAGCAGGGTTAATAATTAATATTTATATGATCTGGAGTCACAAGCTCGCGGGAAAATTCGAGCTTGGATAAGGCCTTTTGACTCACATTTGTGTTAACTGCGGCAAACTCTATCAGCACGGAAGTCGAGAACACCTTGAGCATCTCGAGTGAACTGTGCTTTAATCACTGCCAGTTGCTGCACAGTTTGTGCGGCGCCATTTTATTAGAATAGATTTTGGGGAAAAAGTAATGAGTAGCGTATTTGAAATCGTTAGCCAAGCTCGTCGTAAAAACAAACTAAAGCGCGAACTGCTAGACAATGAAAAGAAAATCCGCGACAACCGCAAACGTGTCGATCTGCTAGAAAACCTGCTGGACTACATCCGCCCAGACATGCCAACAGAAGAAGTACTCGCCATCGTTAAAAACATGAAGGCAGACTACGAAGATCGCGTTGACGACCACATCATCAAAAGCGCAGAAATTTCAAAAGCACGCCGTGACATCAGCCGCCGCATCCGCGAGCTAACTGAAGAAGACAAGGCTTCGACGCAAGGCAAGAAATAAGCCCACTGCGTTTCGAGAGGCGAGAACGTTTCACTCGAGAAACGAGAAAGCGCACCACGCGCGATAAACTTCTCGTCTCCCTTAGAGTAAAACCCAACCTCGCCTCTATAATTTATCAAACTAAGAGACGTCTCGTTTCTAAGCGCGTCAACATTCTACTCGTCAAGCAAGTAAACGAACAACGCGTGATAAACTTCTCGCCTCTCGCAGGGCAACGCCCGATCCCGCCTCTCGCCTCTTTCACTTAATATACTCATGCCAATACCGATCAGCGATCGCGATCGCGCGCTCTCGATCTCCGGTTTCGGTAAACAGTATTGAAGCCATGGTCTCGATCACCGTATTGACCATTAAGTGGCGCATCTCTCTTGGTGTGCCGAGAGGGCAGACAAATTGCTGATCGACTTGCTCAAGTTGGCGCTCCGCCCAGTAGTGAGATTCAACGCCTTGTGCGGTACTGAGCCATACAGTTTGGCTCACCCTTGGGTTGTATTCTGACTCTCCTGATTGCCCCTTAAACGAGATAACCGCTGAGGATAAACCAATCTCATGTTCAACCTCGGCATGCAGCTGTTGAAAGCCTGGATGGAAACTGCCTCGCAGCCCCAAACGAGCCTTGCCTGGATTTAACGCTCGAACCACGGTATTGATTGGTGTCCTTAGCCCATAGCGCTGCTTCCAAGCGATCATTTTTTCTGCTTGAGGAGCGAAGTTGGCCAGTGGTAGATAAACGATTCCCAGCTCTTCAATCAGTTTCTGCGCCTCAATGGCATCTTGAGCAATTGGAACCCCAACTTTATCGAGATAATCTTCAACATGGAGGCGATCTAAAGTCGGGTCTTTAAACCCGTGTAACACCACTTTGTAACCATTGCGTGCAAGGATTTTCGCGGCCAGCAGCTGCCAAGGTGGTCCTGCAGCGTGACGCTTGCCGGCGTAGCATGGCCAATCTATATCGGCGCCAATCTCCGGCATACGCGATTGAAATGCACTGACAAAACCCGCAATCTCCTGCTTGGTCTCATTTTGGACCCGTATCAGCATAAGCAACATCGCCATTTGATCGTCACCGACTTGCCCGTCAAGGTATTCATCCATCACCCGATAGGCCTGATCAAAACCAAGCGGTTTTCGACCCCGCTCTCCGCGTCCTACTGTACGAATGCACTCTAAAATACTGCCCATAGCTCTTCCGTGAATAGCAAAAATTATCATCAACTTATCGATTTCGGTGGTCAGGATCAAGCCATGCTTGTTAATCCGTGTCAAAGCAACAGGCTGTATCAGGCCAATCGCGGCCCAGCATTACGGCAATTCACACTGTAAACTGACACTTAGAGGGCGTTTTTGCTGACCAATGAAAGATGGGCATCTGCAGAACGAGGCTGCCTGATGATTGCCGAATAAGCTTGCTCTTGCGAAATAGGCTTTGAAAAATAGTAGCCTTGCAGCATCTCGCAGCCCAACTGAGTTAGATAATCAACCTGCGAGGCATTCTCGACCCCCTCTGCGACCAATTCCAAGTTATGCGTTTTCGCCAGTGAGTAGATAACTTTTGCCATTGAAGGCTCAGTGCCAATCGCGTCATTGAGCATCTCGATAAATACTTTATCAATCTTCAAGACATCAAAGGGATAGTGAGCCAATTGGTAAAATGAGGTATACCCAGAGCCGAAATCATCGAGTGCCAAACGGAAACCAAGGTCTTTCAGGGCATTGAGCGTATCACCGCCGTCGTCTTGGTTAGGAACAAAGGCGGTTTCTGTAATTTCGAGCTCCACCTTTGATGTGTCAATCTGATACTGCTCAACCAACCTCGTCACTTGACTCACAAACCGCTCATTAGACAGCTCTAGTGCTGAAATGTTAATTGAAAAAATAGGCACTGAGCTTTGACTTTGGCTGATTCGCTTGATCATAGTAAAGCTATTGCGCAGAACCCAAAGGTCAACATCGTCTATCAAACCCAATTTTTCCGCTTGCGTCACGTACTCTTCTGCTGAGAACCCCTGCTCTTCAAGCTCAGGGCAACGCAGCAAGACTTCATAACCTCGGGTATGTTGATTCTTTGCCTCAACAATCGGCATAAACATCAGCTTAAATCCATCATGAATAAGCGATGAAACTAGAGCTCTCTCAACTATCTCACTGCTTCTAATCTGTTGGGCGATATCGACATTGTAAAATTGGTAATGATTACCATCGACCTGCTTGGCGGCTTCTAGCGCCCTTTCTGCCTGTGTCTGCAACGCCTCAATACCGACTGTCGAGCCCGTTTGCTCTATCTCAACGATCCCGAGGCTAACAGACAGTGGTAGCTCATGGAATTCAAATTGATAGCCACTAGCAAACAGCTCTTGGATAGCATTAACAAGTTGCAACAAACGCGAAAAACTGCCCGTTCCATCGACGTACAAGCCAAATTGATCCGACGTCAAACGCGCAATGGCAACATGGCTCGATGACTCCACATACTCCGTGATCAATCGACGTAGCTTAGCGGCAAAGTCAACCAAAAACCGATCGGCCGCCGCTCGACTGATGTGATCGTTAACCCATTTGAAGTTATCAATATCAAGGTAAACCAGATACGCGGGCACGCTTCCCTGTTGAAGAACAATCAAACGCTTGAGCTGTGTAACAAAGTAACGCCGACTTTGAAGACCTGTGAGCTCGTCTTTCTCGACTAAAGAGCGCATGTTCTTGCGCATGACAAGATAGGAGTCGCGTAACTCAGAAATCTCAATATCTGACGCGTGCACCACACCTTCTTTGGCATCCAGTTGCTGAGCGTACTTATCGAGTGGAGCAATCACAAACTTGATCACCAAAGCGTAGAAAATAGTCAAGATGAGTAAGGTGAGCCCAAGCATGATGCCGACAATAGCAAAACGCTGATGCATTAACTTTGTCGCCAGAGCCTCACTGTCGAGTTCAATAGACAGATTGAATAGAGGTCCCCTAACAGACAGGCTAATCTGATGTCCAAACCAAGGCGAAGTCTGTTCTATTTGATACTCCTCCCCTGCTGTGATGAGTCGTTCAGATGCTGAATACTCCCACACCGGACCAAGTAAAACCCCCTCATATTGCTCGACAGGCTTCGCTGCCAAACTGACTTTATGCTGCTGCATCGGTCCAAATTCTCGCTGCAACTGGCGGGTGAGGTCGGAGAATATCGTCAGCGGATGAATGACCAACAATAGCTGCTGCGTCGGAATGGTGGTTGACGTGATCAGCAACAGATCATCGCCTTGCTGCATCAAACGATGGTAGCGTAAATTGGGGCTTAGCTGGGTCTTTTGTGCCTCCGCCAACAACACTGACAGTAAGCTTGGCTGGGTATACTGATTTTCAGTAATGATATTTCCCGAAGCATCAATCAAAGCGAGAGTAAATTGTGCCTGACTCAACACATCCTCGGGCACAAAAAGCTGTTGAAGATGCATGGTAAACGAGCGTAATACCTGCCGACTGTCTCTATCTGGCAGCAGTTGGGTCA
The DNA here is from genome assembly GCF_055391395.1 of Vibrio sabulosilitoris. NCBI lineage: Bacteria > Pseudomonadati > Pseudomonadota > Gammaproteobacteria > Vibrionales > Vibrionaceae > Vibrio > Vibrio sabulosilitoris. Next base: position 284,782 of record NZ_AP029600.1, on the reverse strand, counting down.
GCTGATTCTCTTGCAGCAGCACCGCGTCGATTTGTGCATCCACTCGGCGGATCGCTCTTGGTACTTGTTGCATCATCAATTCTATCTGGGCAGCCCACCGAGTCACCAAAGCTTGTTTGAGTTGACTTGAGGTATACAGATAGAGACAGGTGCCAAGCAAAACAAACAACAAACAGGTGATCGGCACGAATACTTTTTGCATTCTGCCTAATAGTGATGAGCTAAAAATACTTTTCGCTACTCGCCGCATGCTATACCCTTAAACCACAGTCAGATCTTAGGCGCTTATTTTTTCTACTTAGCCCTATACCCAAGTAACCTCAAGATGCAGTTTCAGCGAGATTTGCTTGGTTTGCAGCCAAGGCGGTCACTTGAAGATTTAGTGGCTCTAAATCGAGAGTGACCAACGCCGGCTGCGAGCCAAGCAAACTCGCCCGGAGGGAGCTAATATACAGGCTCATCTCCGCGTCAAATGACTTTGAAAGGGACAACCATTTCTACAGTCATTTTCCTTGATATGAGCCTGTATATTGGCTCTGAATTCTGCACCTTGAGGTCACTTGGGTATAAACAATTTAGAATAAATAAATGATTTTTCGACAAGTATCATTGACAAATTGAATAAACACATTACTGATTAATCAATCAATAGTGTCTCGTTAATAGGTGAACCATAACCTGACTAGCTATAGACAAGTTAAATAGCAAGTAACGTATCGATTAGTGACAATATTCTCAACACATAGAGTCGCTGTTATTATTTATGTCATTTTGTGAAATATATCTGCATATGATTAATATTTTTGATTTTTTACTCTAGTGTACTTAAATTACAGGTATTACTATAATAATTTGATCTTGCTTCCAAAGTTGGCAGATGAATATCCTTGTTTGTGATGACTCAATCGTCGCTAGAAAGTCCATTATTCGCTCGATAGAGCCTAAGCCACATATCAAAATATATGAGGCGGATGATGGTGTTCAAGCGATTAGCTTATTGAAAAGCATAAAAATCGATGCACTATTTCTTGATCTTACTATGCCGATAATGGATGGATTTGAAGTGCTCAATACCCTGCCAGTCAATAGCCATCCGACCACAATCGTGGTTTATTCAGCGGATGTACAACAGCAGGCAAGAACACGTTGTCTTGACCAAGGTGCCCACTATTTCATTTCTAAACCGTTTGAACAAGCTGAACTACTCCCAATCTATAATCAGTTATCCATTCCATATGCCAGCGATGAACAGAATAAGCATTCTAAATTCACACCTCAGCAAAAGTTAAACGAGACAGTCAATATTGCACTGGGCAAAGGGGCTGCGATTATGGCTAATCATCTTAATCATTTTATTGAGCTGCCCATCCCCCATGTTGGCTATCTCACCTATGCCGAGGTGACCATGGCAATGGCAGATGTCCTCAACCAACCCCATGCAACGGCCGTGACTCAAAGGTTTGTTGGTGGTGGCATCCATGGAGAGGCGCTGGTCTGTCTGCGCGGTGAAGATGTTTTGAACATCGGCATCAAGCTCGGCTATCATTCACCGCTTACCGATGAGAACGAGGTATTTCAGAATCTTGCCAACCTATTTGTCTCGTCATTTTTGCTCTCTTTCGGCGAATTAATCGATCGACCATTCTCACTTCGTCAACCTGCACTGCTGTCTCGTTCAGCGAGTCACTTCAATCAGCTCAAGCCCAATCAACCACTGTTTGCAATCGAGTACACCTGCTTTTCTGAGGATATGGACTTTGAGTGTGAGGTTCTGTTTATGGTTGATCAGCCGTCGGTGGCGATCATTTTCGATATCATGGAGAACGTCTAATGTCGGCTATCTCGATTGAAATGAAAGAGTTTCATTGGATGATGCAGATCCTCGACAATATGGACGCGGGCCTTGTGGTACTCGACCGAGAAAATCGCGTCGTGATCTGGAATAGCTTTATGCAGTCCTACAGTGGTGTCCCTCCTCAATCAATTCTGGGGAAAGACCTGTTCGAATACTTCCAGCAACTGCCTAAAGCCTGGCTTGAGGCGAAAATCACCAATGCAACATTGCTTGAAACCCGCTGTTTTTCAAGCTGGGAGAACCGCTCTTACTTATTTAAATTTAAGAATTTCTCTCCTGCCTCGCACGGCAGTCAGTTTATGTATCAGGATGTTGTGCTGACACCACTCAAGTCGCTGTCTGGTGAGGTCAGTCATATCGCGATTCAGATCAATGACGTCTCTGAAACCGCACACAATAAAATCTATCTGGACGAGACTAATCAGCAACTCGAAGAGCTCAATCGAAGAGATGGTTTAACCAATCTATTTAATCGTGTTTATTGGGAACAGGCCCTTGCGAAACACTTTGAGCGCATGGCCTGTACTGATCAACCCTGCACCCTAGTGATGCTCGATATTGACCGCTTCAAATCGATCAACGATAACCATGGGCACCACATCGGTGATGAGGTGATACGCAACCTGGCTACAACCTTAGCCAAAACAGTCCGCAGCAAAGATATCTGTGGACGCTACGGCGGGGAAGAGTTTACCGTTTTATTGCCTGATACCGACAGCAGTCAGGCGATGTTTTTTGCTGAGCGAATAAGAAAGAAAGCGGCACAGAGCGTCGTCATGCACGATGGCCAACCAGTCACCTTTACCATCAGTCTTGGCATATGTACTTTTCATCCACGCTTCAATAGCCATGTCGACTGGCTTAACTGCGCTGACGAAGCCCTCTATCGAGCCAAACGCCTAGGGCGAAATCAGACCCAAAGCTGCATAGACTGTGTTTCGTAACCTAGCTGACCAGCCCTCGCTCAAACGCATACTTAGCCAGCTCAGCCGTCGAGTGGAGATCCAGTTTGTGCTTGATATTTTGTCGATGAGTCTCAACCGTTCGATAGCTTATCCCAAGTAACATCGCTACTTTTTTGCTGCTGTGCCCCTCAGCAACCAGCTTGAGCACGGCTTCTTCTCTGCGAGTTAAAGGGTTCACCTTTTGCGCGGCAGGCATCACCTCCTGGGTAAACAAGGTTTGCGTCACGGACTCACAAAAGTATGTCGAGCCTTGATTAACCGTTTTTATTGCTTGCACCATTTTATTGGCGCAGATCTCCTTGAGCATATAGCCCACTGCACCTGCCTGCATCACCTTCATAATGTACTCACGATTATCATGCATAGTGAGCATTAACACCCTGATTTGTGGATACTGATCGCAGATAAGTCGAGTCGCATCAATGCCATTCATGATAGGCATACTGACATCCATCAGCACGACGTCAGGACGCAGCTGCCCCACAAGTTCGACCCCCTCTAGACCATTACTCGCACTGCCAATCACATCGATCTCAGGCTCATGTTCTAGCCGCGCAACAAACCCGTCAAGGACCACTTGATGATCATCAACAATCACGACTCGAATCTTGTCACTCATCTCACCTCCCCTATGCCGATCAAAACCGTAACCTCAGTCCCTAGGCCCACCTCGCTGTGGAGTTCAAACTCGCCACCGATAAACTCGACACGCTCTCGCATATTGCGCAAACCAATCCCCCCTTGGCTAAGCCCTGTGCTGGTGTTAAAACCAACCCCATCATCGCGGACCATTAATTGTAGACGAGGACCAATTTCTGACAGCATTACCGTCACACAACTTGCACCTGAATGTTTCTCAACATTATTCAGTGACTCCTGAACCACACGATACAAGGTGGTCACTATTTCCGAGCTTAATCGTGCTGCTTTGGTATCCAGTGACACCTGCACTTCAATACCAGAATGAGATCGAAAGTCCTCAAGCAAGGTACTCAGTGCGGCCTCAAGGCCAATGTCATCCAAGGCACTAGGCCTAAGTTGATGCGAGATATGCCGAACTTCGCTAATCGCCATCAACAACGAATGCTGAGCTTTGGACAGATGATCAAAGTGACTCGTTTGGTTGATACTGTCTTTGAATAATTCTAGGTGGCATTTGCTTGAAACCAAGAGTTGATTAATCCCATCATGCAGCTCTCGGGCTAAATGTTTCTTTTCATCCTCTTGAAACATTACGGTTTTAAACGCCAACTCTTTGAGATTGCGATCCGCAAGACGATGCTCATGCAGATTGATCGCCAATGTCAAAACGATGATCACCGCTACCGTAACAATCAAAATCACCATCACCGAAAAGAAGGTCGTCTCTATATTGCGATTAATCGCCGCATGCATTGTCTCGACTTCCTGACTGACATCTTCAATATATAGCCCAGTACCCACCATCCAATCCCACTTATCCAGCCAAGCGGCATAGCTCAGTTTAGGGACAGTCTCTCCAGTCGAGGGTTTTTGCCACAAATACTGATGAAAACCACCACCCGATTGCGCTTGAAACAACAAGGCTTCAATCAGAGAGTCACCGTTTGGGTCGGTTAAGCTAAGCAGGTTTTGCCCGACCAACTCTGGCATCACGGGGTGAACAAGATTGACTCCGTTTTGGTCGTAAGCAAAAAAGTAACCATCTGCCCCGTAGCGCAGCCCTGTCAAGATCGCTTTAACCTCGGCTTTGGCCTCATGCTCGTCTTGATTCGGGTCGTTATAGACGTGAGCAATCGCATCAAAGGCTAAATCGACGCTGTCTTTGAGCGCGTTTTCACGTGATTTGATTAAGCTGTCGCGAAAAATCTCAACCTCTTTTTGCCCAAGGCGTTTGGTCTGATGAATTGATATCCAACCGACACTTAAAGTTACCAGTACCAAAGGGATCAAGGTTAACAAGATAAGCTTGGCTTTTAATGGCATAGACCTCCTCCAAACTAAATTGCCCAGCAAACCATACCTAAATCAAACTCAGTGACACTGCGCTTTGAGCTTACTTAGGTATCGGCTGTTTAAATTTAGCAATCAGCACTAAATCATGAGGTTATGTAGGTCATATTTTGATATATCCATCAAGTAGGTTTAGCCCATGCCATACAGCTCAGGGAAAACTAGCAGCGAGACGAGTACAACGATTTGAATCAAAATAAATGGCACCACACCACGATAGATATCACCAGTGGTGACGCCTTTAGGCGTGACACCTTTTAGGTAGAACAAGCTAAAGCCAAACGGTGGCGTCAGAAATGAGGTTTGTAGATTCATTGCAATAAGAATGGCGAACCAAGTCATGTTAAGCCCCATCAGCTCAGCAACTGGTGCAATGATTGGCACGATAATAAAGCAAATCTCAACAAAATCGATAAAGAAGCCCAGCAACAAGATCACTAGCATGGTGATGATCAAAAAGCCCCACTTTTCACCCGGGATCTGCAGCATCCACTCCTCAACCAAATAGTCACCGCCCGTGTAGGTAAACGCCATTGAGAAAGCAGTCGCACCAAGCAAAATCGCAAATACCATGGCGGTGACTTTGACGGTTTCCTTGGCCGACTCATAGACCATAGCCCAGCTAAACTGGCGATAGATCAAGGCAAGCACGATAGCACCTGCACCGCCTAACGCAGCAGACTCGGTCGGTGTCGCGATGCCAGCAAATATCGAACCTAATACCAATACAATCAACACTAATGGCGGGATAACAGCCTTAAGCGCATTAATGACCTCTTGCTTGCGACTGATCGATGGGTCACGCTCTAACGCTCGAGCAGAGTCCGGATAAAGCTTGGCATAGATCAGTATGTAGATGACGTATGCCGCGACCAGAGCCAACCCTGGCCACACTGCCGCCTTAAACAAATCCCCTACCGGTACCCCCAACACGTCGCCAAGTAAAATCAAAACGATGGAAGGTGGGATAATCTGCCCTAACGTGCCCGAGGCGCAAATGGTGCCGCACGCGAGCCCCTTGTCATAATGGTATTTGAGCATCACCGGCAACGAGATCAGCCCCATCGCGACAACCGATGCCCCTACCACCCCGGTTGATGCTGCAAGCAAGGCTCCGACTATGACCGTCGAGACTGCAATGCCTCCACGTACACCGCCAAATAGGCGCCCCATTGACTCCAATAACTGCTCAGCAAGGCGTGTTTTTTGTAGCACTAACCCCATAAACACAAACAAGGGCACTGCCATCAACACGGTGTTTTCCATGATGGACTGAATGCGGTAGGGCATAAACGCAAACATATCCATGCCCTCGGCCCAAACGCCAAAGATCAGTGCGATGCCACCAAAGGTAAATGCCACTGGAAAGCCGAGTAGCAGCGCAAATAGGGCAACGAAAAACATCACGATTCCAATCATTTTCCTGCCCTCTTATTGCTTGCCAAAATTGCTATGGTGGTGGGTGAGATGCGGGTGAACAATGCGATTGATAGAGTGCAATATCAAACCAATCCCACTAATAAACATGCAGATAAATGACACTGGTATCATGGCCTTGATAATCCAGCGATAAGGCAGGCCTCCCGGGTCTCCAGAGGTCTCTCCCAGTGCGTAGCTCTCCTTTGCAAAGTCAATTCCATACCAGGCGACCAGCAGGCAAAATGGGAACAGAAACACTAAAGTACCGATGATATCTACCACGGCTTGTACACGATGTGACAGACGCTCATAAATGATATCCACACGCACATGCCCACTTGCTTTTATCGCGTAAGGGACACCGAGTAAGAACACCGCAGAGAACAAATGCCACTCCAATTCCTGAAAGGCAATCGAGACATCATTAAACACATACCGCATCACCACATCGTAAGTAACATTGGCCAGCAAAATCAGAAATAGCACGCTGGCAAGCCAGCCTAGCAGGTCGCCAAAGCGATTAAACAGGCGCTCTAGATAGATCAAACTTCTCATATTCCATTCCACAGAGAGGATTTCGCGTGGGTGCGAAGGAGGATTCATGGGTGAGGAAAGCGCCTCACCCGTGCAGTTAATGCCGAATTATTCAGCAGCCGCCGCCTCTGCTTGCGCATTAAGGTAGGCGCGGTGAGAGAGATCAGACCAAGGGCGCACCTGCTCTAGATAGGCCGCCTGAGAGTCTTGGATCTGTTTGGCCATTGCGTCTTTCTCTGCATACTGCTTAAGCAAACGATCATTAGCTTCGCGCAGCGCAGCCATCACCTCAGGTGGGAAGTTCTTCACCTGAACGTTCGGGTATTCGGTGGTGATTGAGGCCCAGTTCTTGCCGCTTTCATGCTTAGATTGGGTGTACATGTCGTAGGCCGCCGTCTTCATTGCCACTTGAAGGATCGCTTTGAGATCATCTGGCAGGCTATCCCATTTACGTTTGTTGACTAAGAACTGAAGCTCGGTTGCTGGCTCATGCCAACCTGTATAGTAATAGGGCGCGATTTTATGAAAGCCCATGCGTAAATCAAGCGATGGACCAACCCACTCCAGTGCATCAATAGTGCGGCGCTCAAGCGAGGTGTACAGTTCACCCGGGGCGATATTGGTCGGCTTAGCGCCCAGCTCAGCCAGTACTTCACCGGCAAACCCTGGGATACGCATCTTGAGACCTTGTAGGTCTTCTACGCTATTGATCTCTTTTTGAAACCAGCCACCCATTTGCACATCAGTATTGCCGCCAGGGAAAGACAGTAGGTTATGCGGCTCATACACTTGCTCCATCAGCTCCATTCCACCGCCATAGTAAAACCAGGCGTACTGCTCGACGGGCAACATACCAAACGGCATAGTCGTGAAGTACAAGGTATTAGGCACCTTACCCTTCCAGTAGTAAGACGCTGAATGCCCCATATCGTATTGACCGGATTTCACCATATCAAATACGCCAAACGGCGCCTTGTGCTTGTTGGAGGAGTCGATACGGATCTGAAGTCGACCACCAGACATCTCTTCCGCCATCTTAGCCATGTTTTTTGTGGTGTCACCGAAGATAGGGAAGTTGGGTCCCCAGGTCTCCGCCAGTTTGAGTCGGTAAACCTTATCGTCGGCCACTGCTGAGGCCGCGGCTAGGCTGCATATCGCTGCAACCACAACCCCAGTGACAGCTCGTTTTACACTTTGGTGAATAAAGCTCATGTTCTCGTCCTTTATGTTCATCGAATCGACCCTCGCCAATGAAAGCTTCTTTGCTTTATAAAGATGTGACACAAACGGCCAGTACGAAATAGGCGTGAACACGCAGCGATGGAGAAACTAGGGCAACGCACAGACCCAAGTACTACGTAGTAACACGTAAGAAAAACCAGAGATGCTGCTTAACTATCTAATTATTTTGGGGGATTGGTTGGGGAATAAACAAGACTAGAAAGGAAAAACACGTAGTCATTCTTCGGCATAACCTGTAACAAGTACGCAAAATTTGCTCGGTCTTAACGCCAGGCAATAAAAAAGGAGAGCCGAGGCTCTCCTTCTCTTAAACCTGATAACTACTTCTAATTAAAGAGCAGCTTTCGCTTTTTCAACTAGAACTGCGAATGCAGCTTTGTCGAATACCGCGATGTCAGCAAGGATCTTACGATCGATCTCGATAGATGCTTTCTTAAGACCGTTGATGAAACGGCTGTAAGATAGACCATTTTGACGAGATGCAGCGTTGATACGTGCAATCCACAGTTGACGGAATTGACGTTTCTTGTTGCGACGGTCACGGTAAGCGTATTGACCAGCTTTAGTAACTGCTTGGAAAGCTACGCGGTAAACACGTGAACGTGCACCGTAGTAACCTTTAGCTTGTTTTAGAACTTTCTTATGACGTGCACGAGCTTGTACACCACGTTTTACGCGAGGCATTATGTCTCTCCTAAACTAAACGATTGATAAACTAAAAAGAATTAAGCGTATGGCATCATACGAACAACTGCAGCCACTTCACATTTAGGAAGGATTGCGTTTGGACGTAGTTGACGCTTGTTCTTAGTAGTACGCTTGGTCAGGATGTGACGTTTTGTAGCGTGCTTGTACTTAATACCACCAGCAGTTTTCTTGAAACGCTTAGCAGCACCTTTGTTGGTTTTCATCTTAGGCATGATGAATAACTCCGCATTGTTGAGTTGTTTAAACAATAGTAATTAGGGCGAACAAAACCCTGCCGTTCGCCATTCTTTGAAAAGGAAAGCGGCAAGGTTTAATTACTTGATAAGCCGTTAATTACTTCTTTTTCGGGGCCAATACCATGATCATCTGGCGACCTTCAATTCTCGTTGGGAAAGATTCCACAACAGCAAAATCTACTGTGTCTTCTTTCAAACGATTAAGAACGTCAACACCGATGTCTTGGTGAGCCATTTCGCGGCCACGGAAGCGAATTGTTACCTTCACTTTGTTGCCGTCTTCAAGGAAACGCGTCAGGTTGCGTAGTTTTACCTGATAGTCTCCGATATCAGTTCCAGGACGGAATTTTACTTCCTTAATCTGAATCTGCTTTTGCTTCTTCTTCTGCTCTTTAGCAGCTTTGCTCTTCTCGAAGAGGAATTTGCCATAGTCCATCACACGACAAACTGGTGGCTCGGCGTTAGGGCTGATCTCTACAAGATCCATACCAGCTTCATCAGCTGCTGCAAGTGCCTCTTGGATCGATACGATACCAACAGCTTCACCGTCAGCGCCTGTTAAACGAACTTCACGAACGCCACGAATTTCACCGTTCAAACGGTGCTGGTTTTGTTTGGCCGGTTGTTGGCCACGTCTTCCGCCTTTAATAGTTTATTCCTCCAGATTGAGCTTACGGGTAGAAACTTCGGCTTGGATGTATTCAATAAAGTCATCCACTTTAAATTTGCCAAGGTCTTTACCTTTACGGGTACGTACTGCGATTTCTCCGGCTTCCATCTCTTGGTCGCCACAAACCAGCATGTACGGAACACGCTTCAAAGTGTGTTCGCGGATTTTAAAGCCAATCTTCTCATTTCTCAAGTCCGCTTTGGCTCTAATTCCAACTTTTTGCAATTTTTGTGCTACTTCATGCACATAGTCCGACTGCTTGTCAGTGATATTCATGATCACTGCTTGCTCTGGCGACAACCATGTTGGGAAGAAGCCGTAGTATTCTTCAATTAGAATACCGATGAAGCGCTCAAGCGAGCCAAGGATAGCACGGTGAATCATTACCGGTACTTGGCGCTCATTGTTTTCATCTACATAGGTGGCACCTAGGCGACCCGGTAGGTTGAAGTCTAGCTGAACTGTACCACATTGCCATGCGCGATCGAGACAGTCGTATAGCGTGAACTCAATCTTAGGACCGTAGAACGCGCCCTCGCCTTCTTGGATCTCGTAAGGGATATCCATAGACTCTAGCGATTGCTTGAGTGCTTCTTCTGATTGATCCCAGATCTCATCAGAGCCTACACGCTTCTCAGGACGAGTCGACAGCTTCACCACGACGTTTTTAAAGCCAAACGTGTTGTACGTGTCGTAAACCATCTTGATACAGCCAGTCACTTCCTCTTGGATTTGACTCTCAGTACAGAAGATGTGCGCGTCATCTTGAGTAAAGCCGCGTACACGCATGATGCCGTGCAGTGCACCCGATGGCTCGTTACGGTGACATGAACCGAACTCGGCCATACGCAGCGGTAGGTCGCGGTACGATTTCAGACCTTGATTGAAGATCTGTACGTGACCTGGACAGTTCATTGGCTTGATCGCATATTCACGGTTCTCAGAAGAGGTAGTGAACATCGCCTCAGCGTACTTGTCCCAGTGACCCGAGCGCTCCCAAAGCACGCGATCCATCATCAGTGGACCTTTTACTTCTTGGTAGCCGTATTCCGTTAGCTTCTCACGCACGAACACTTCGAGATCGCGGAAGATAGACCAACCATTGTGGTGCCAGAACACCATACCCGGTGCTTCTTGCTGCATGTGGAACAGGTCAAGCTGCTTACCGATCTTACGGTGGTCACGCTTAGCCGCTTCTTCTAGGCGAACCAGGTGCGCTTTAAGCGCTTTCTTATCGTGGAAAGCCGTACCGTAGATACGCTGCAGCATCTTGTTGTCGCTGTTACCGCGCCAGTATGCACCTGCCACATTCAGTAGCGTGAAGTGTTGGCAGAAGCCCATGTGTGGTACGTGTGGACCACGACACATATCGATGTATTCTTCATGATGGTAAAGACCTGGGCGATCGTCACGAGCGACGTTTTCGTCCAGGATTTCCATCTTGTAAGTTTCGCCGCGTGCTTCAAAAGTATCACGCGCTTCCTGCCAGCTTACGTTCTTTTTAACCACTTGGTACTTGGTTTTCGCAAGCTCTTTCATGCGCTTTTCGATCTTTTCTAGATCTTCTTGCGTTAGAGAGTGCTCCAAGTCGATGTCGTAGTAAAAACCGCTGTCAATCGTAGGACCGATCGCCATTTTCGCTTCAGGGAACAGCTGCTTGATCGCGTGACCAAGTAGGTGAGCGCAAGAGTGACGAACGATCTCTAGACCGTCTACTTCATCTTTTACTGTGATGATTTCTAGGCTTGCATCTTGTTCAATCAGATCGCAAGCATCAACGCGGTTACCATCAACACGGCCAGCGATGGTGGCTTTTGCCAGACCAGGACCGATAGATTGAGCCACTTCTAGAGTAGAAACCGGATTATCGAATTGACGTTGACTACCGTCAGGAAGAGTAATAATTGGCATGAAATTTCCTTTACAGTGGTGTTGCATACCAAGCAACACGTGCAATTGTCATTTTGCTTATTAAGCAGTGAGTTACGCGATTTCGCCACAACGGCTTTTCGCTCTTGGTACAAGACTTGGTACAAACACAAATGCACATCAAATTTTGTACAAACCCGCATTCTAATGGAATGGGGTGAAATCACAACTGTTTTGGAAATGAGTGACTTGATATGCCAGATAAGCAAACATCACTTAGGAGCCTATCTAATACAGCATAGAGAACGGAAGGCAAGTTTATAACCTTGCTCGCTGGATAGTGTTCTGTCGACTAAAAAGTTAGGGCTCTGCCTGATAAAAGAGCCCCAGAATTGCCTAGAGTTCTTGAGTCATTACTTCTTCGTCACCGCTGCAACCACTGAAATCTCCACCAACAATTCCTCTCGTGCCATCGAAGCCTCAACACAAGCACGGGCAGGAGCGTGACCTTCTGGGACCCAGCTATCCCACACCGCATTCATCGCAGCAAAGTCATCCATTGTTTTGACGTAAATCGTCGCTGATAGCATTGATTCACGGTCTGAGCCGTATTTGGTCAGTAGCTCATCAACCTTCTCAAGCATCGTTGCAGTCTGCTCTGTGATGTCTTTGGTTGAGTCTTTGGTTGAGTCTTTGGCCACTTGTCCGCACAGGTAAATCGTATCGTTATGAATTACCGCACGGCTCATGCGTTGTTTAGTTTCTTTTCTTTCGATCATTGTCTTTCTTCCAAATTAAATATGCCTAAAAACACAGGGCTAATCACGTTCACGCTTGAGCGGTTTGACGACAGAGTCTAGCCCCTCAATCTTAAGCGCTAAACACAGTTGCATCAGCTCGCCTAGCTCGCCTTGAGGGAACTGCTCCTTGCGTGCAAACCACAAAAGGTACTCTTCAGGTAGGTCAATCAGCACTCTCCCTGCGTATTTACCAAATGGCATACGCATTGAAGCAAGCTTGATCAGGTTCTGTTTATCTAACATCTGGATGCCACTATTAAGATAAAACAAAAGAGACGACCTAAAGGTCGCCTCTCGCTCATTAGCTTAAAGCTCTATCAATGCTTTAAAACAGTGAAGCAAACAGCTTTTTTACCCAATCTAGCAGGCGCTTGAAAATGCTGCCTTGCTCGATAGGCTGTTGTGCCACTAAGTCTGCTGTAGCAATGACTTCATTTTCAAGCTGATACATAACCTGACCGATAACAGCACCTTGAGCGATTGGCGCAGAAAGTTCTGGCTGCATCTCTACTACAGCGCTTAGCTTGGCAATATCGCTCTTAGGTAGAGTCAGGTATAAAGGCTCAGCTAGACCCACATCGACATTATCCTTGTCACCCATCCATACACGTGGCTGAGCGATAGCTTCGCCGACTTTGTTGGGCTCGATGGTGTCAAAGAAGCGGAAGCCGTAGCTCAGCAGCTGTTTACTCTCGGATTCACGGGCTTTCGGGCTAGTTGAGCCCATCACCACAGCAATTAGACGCATGTCACCTTGAGTCGCAGAGCTCGCAAGACTGTAACCTGCACCTGAGGTAAAGCCAGTTTTCATCCCATCAACGTTGATGCTGCGATCGCGCAGTAGACCATTACGGTTGTATTGCGTGATACCGTTATATTGGAAGCTACGCTCGCTGTAGAGCGAGTAGATATCCGGCAGATCACGGATGATCGCCTGGCCTAACTTAGCGATATCATAAGGTGTTGAGTAGAGGTTTTCACTATCTAAGCCATGCGGGTTACTAAACGAGGTATTTTCTAACCCTAGTTGAGCAGCCCAAGAGTTCATCAGCATAACAAACGCATCGGCTGAACCTGCAACATGCTCGGCAATCGCGACACTCGCATCATTTCCTGATTGCACAATCAGACCACGATAGAGATCCATCATGTTAACGCGCGTGTTCACCTCGATAAACATCTTCGATGAGTCGGGAAACTTCTTCGCCCATGCATTTTCACTGATCAATACGCTGTCTTCTGCACTGATGTTGCCCGCTTTCATTTCCTGACCTGCGACATACGCAGTCATCAGCTTGGTCAAGCTGGCTGGGTTTAGTGGCGTATGCGCATTTTTCTCAACCAGAACCTCACCTGATTTGAAATCCATTAGCACATAACCTTTTGCACCCAATGCAGGAGGGTTAGGCACCACGGTCGGGGCTGCGTATGCCAAAGAGGCAAAGCACAGGCCGATCGCTGAGGCAATCTTAAACAGTTTCACTACGAATTAGCTCCATTTCACTATATACACTGCTGCGGTTATTCGATTATGCTTGAGCACAATTTAGGGTTGTCGTATTTGGAACGACACTCCCATCTAAAGTTCATCTTTAGATTGTAAAGATTCGTGACAGCAATACTCGCAGCAGGCTTGGGATTCTAAACTGGCTATAGCCTACCTTGCTAAACCCCTAATGACAATTGCCATCAAGCTTAAGGTTGGCTCTTTACACGTTTTTGACGAAGTTGAACAAATATCACACAGCTTGGCTCAGCGATTTATCTCTCAAAATTGGCGGTAAGATCAGACAATTGAACTATGAATGTTACCAATAAGCCGCGTCCAACTTGTAACATTGGTCAAGTTTTTTAAACAAAATTTAAACTAATTCGCCAATGTCACAGTTTCTTAATTGACTTGCCTCCCCGTTACCTTAGACTGGTTCACAGCTAGAAGGCGGTTCATTTGTATACAACAGCGCTTCGTTGGATTACCCAGTACTCCCGTCGTGTCGTACGCAATAGCAATCAACTTTTCCACGCTATCCGCGCCGAATTCGGCTTTTAAACGATCAAACTAGGAAAATAAAAAATGTCTAACACTGTTACTGGCACTGTCAAGTGGTTCAACGAAACAAAAGGCTTTGGTTTCATTCAACAAGAGAACGGCCCTGACGTTTTCGCTCACTTCAGCGCTATCAAAGGTGACGGCTTCCGTACCCTAACTGAAGGCCAAAAAGTTGAGTTCACTGTAACTCAAGGTCAAAAAGGCCCTCAAGCGGAAAACATCGTAGCTATCTAAATTCAGCTTAGCTCGTACGAAATTCTAAATAGCCAACATTACGATGTTGGCTATTTTTATATTAGCGCGAGACAAAATGGAGCTGTGTATGAAACTGGAAGGTTCAACCATCAAAGCGGTGGTGTTCGACTTGGACAACACCTTGGTATCTTCAAGCCTAAACTTTGCCTCAATCCGTGAGGATATTGGCTGCCCCAGTGATCACGACCTACTCGACTTTGCCGAACGGCTTGGCTGTGAACAGCAAAAAGCCTCAGTGCACCAAACCATCATCTCCCACGAACTTGCCGATGCCAAGCATGCACAATTGATGCAAGGCAGTGTTGATCTGCTTGAGCACCTTCATCTGAGTAATATCGTCACAGGTATCGTCACCCGCAATTGCATTCAAGCGGCAAAAATGAAGTTAAAAAAGCTCAAGCTCGAGGTTAACGAGCTAATCTGTCGTGAACACTATCCGCCCAAGCCAGCACCCGATTCGCTGTTGGCACTCTCTGATCTCTGGTCTGTCGCGCCACACGAAATGCTCTATGTCGGCGATTACCTCTACGATATCCAAGCCGCAATCAATGCCAACATGCACTCGTGCCTAGTGACCCATCATTCGACGCCAGATTATGGGCATTTAGCCACAATTTGTGTGCCCCATTTAACTGATTTACACCGTTTATTTGCATCTCAATAGCTGACCGCTTACTCTGGTAGCCGGACTTAAGCTTTGGCCTCGGTCTGATTAAAATCCCAGCGGTGATTGAATCTATACCCAGGTAAACTCAAGATGCAGTTTCAGCGAGAGTTGCTTGGTTTGCAGCCCAGTTAAACACTAATGTGGCGTGCGTTTGCCCTATACCAACATCACAACAACTTACTCCAATTAGGTTGCGAGCAGTCAGATGAGTGAAGATAAGTTTACCCACATCTATCGATTACCAACATCGATTCAAATCCGAATCGGTAAATGGCAACAGACTTTCAGAGGCACGTCTGATCTCGTGCTTCATAAGGCCATAGAAGTGCGCAATAAAAAGTACAAAGAGCACGGCTTTTTTGCCCCGCGTTGGCACGTACAACTGTTTGACAGCAACGATATCTCGATCACCGAGCATGGCCGCTACATCCAGACCTCAATGCGCAGCATGATCGACCGCAAGATCATGTACAAACGCCTGTACTTTGCAACCCACCCTGACGGCGACGCCTACAAAAAGCTCGAGCAGTTCAAACGCGAGTGGATCCACAAGCACAACCGCGTGGCCAAAAAGTACAACCAAATCAAAAAGAAAAACTTCTTAAACTTCGCCCGCGAGGAAGCCGAAACCATGTACCCCTCAATCCCACCGAGCGAGTTCGACGTGGCACTATGGAACAAGCTGGTTATCTCAGAGTTTGGTCCACAGAAACGCTACGACAATCCATTTTATGTGAAGAAAAATCGCGTATAAATTAGAGGCGGGATCGCTGGCGCTGCGAGAAGCGAGAGGCGAGGGGGTGGAGCCCCCCACCTTCGCACTTCGATTTTTGGCTGCCAATACTGCTTTTTGAACTTCAGAGATAAATCAGCGATCACCGTAAGATCCGAGATTCGAGAAGGCAAAAGCACCCACCCCCTCGCCTCTCGACTCCCGCTTCTCGCTTCTATCTTTTAAATCCCGTGCTGAATAATGTTACTTGCCAGTAGCGTATTCACAATCTCATCCGAGTTATTGAGATCGACACCAGTAAAGTCCACCTGACTAGCAGCGTTCTCGACCACGATGGTTTGCTGAACGTCATCGTCGGTGGTGATGTCTAGCTCGATGTTGCCGTCAACCACTCGGGCGGCAATGTGGTCGAGGGCTTGGGAAAGTAAATCATCGTCTTGCAAGTCGCTGATGACATCGCGCAGGTCAATCACATCGCCCTGGCTGGTATCAAAATCAGCAATAGTATCAACCGAGCCTTGTGATACTGAGGTCTCAGTCCAGCGGAAGGTGTCGGCGCCTTCACCACCGATAAGAACATCATCACCAAACCCACCAGTGAGAATATCGTTACCTAATCCGCCCTCAATCACATCATCTCCCTCGCCACCGACTAACGTGGCCGGGGTTGTTTCGCCGCGGCCAATGACCCAGACATCATCGCTCTGTTCAGACTGATTAAAATTGCCCGGTCCGACCGAAATCGAAATCGTTTCAGGCTCAGATTTCGCGACACTACCATCAGACTCTTCAGATACCGCAACCACTTCCAGCGAGTAGACACCATCAGAACTTGGCCCTGCAGGGAACTCAACGCTAATGCCCTCTAAGTTCTCAAACTCACCCGGGTCGGCTGAGGTCAATGTCCACACGCCACCGTTCTCGCTCGCCGAGACATTGGCATTACTGCTGATCAAGCTGGCTGCATCAGGCACGCCTGTGATCTCTAACGACAAGACCTCACGACTATCCACTAGCATCGCAACCAATCCAGCAAGCGCAATACCCTGTGAGGCCGCCGAACGACTGGCGTAGACCTGACGCGTATGGTTCATGCTTGAGTCGATAGTTAACGTTGGCACATCGTTAACCTGATTAACCGTAATAGTCAGGGTGTCGGACGCTTCGAGTGCCATACCCGATGGGTCATAATAGATGCCCTGATCGTTAGCAGTGATCGAAAGCTCAACCGTAGTTACATCGACCTCACTGGCATCGATAAACACCCCCTCACCGTCAGCGGTAGAACCAAGTACCGCATTGATAGCCTCTGGAGCACCCGTAATCACGATATTGCCATTGAGCTGCTCTGCAACCATCACATCTGGGTCACTCGACAAGACTGAGAGCGTGCCTGATGAGACACTTAAGGTCACGGTCATGCTGTCGTCTGCATAATCACCTTGATAATCGACATCCGCAACAGAAAGCCCGGTGATCCTCTGCTCGGTAGAGTCATTAATCACCACCGTACTGGTTGGCTTGCTGATCACTGGCGCATCATTAATCGCATCTAATGAGAGTGTGAGTGTGGCAACTTCACTGAGTGACTGAGTATCAGGGTTGGTCGGGTCGATGAGCCCGTGGTTACCCATATCATCAACTTGCAGCGTGATGTCCACACTGCCGTAAAAGTCATCCACTGGGTCATAGACAATCTTGCCATCGCTGATAAAGCCGTTGAGATCCGCGACACTGCCGCGCAGTAAAAGTTGTTGGCTGCCATCGCCTGAGACAACCATCACACCAGAAGACATCGGATCGTTTTGACCAACCACTAGGTTACCATGAGGGACCGTTATGGTAAGGTCATAGTCCGCCTCAGGGTCATCCAAAGTGCTGTCAATATCCGCTAGGCTAAAGCCGCTAAGCGGCACGTCAACGTCCTCTTGTGCCGCATCCGATTGGGTGACCGTGATTTCAGGTCGATCATTAATCGCAGTCACTACCACATTGACGGTTTCAGTGACAGACAGTCCCACCTCAGCGTCACTACCTGCCGAGACGGTACCATCAAGACCAACATCGAGTGCTTCCATCGTGATGCTTAACTGCCCGTCCCAATTATCACTGTTGGCATCGCCGGCGAGGAAGGTCATGTTATCCAGCGTTAAGGTGCCCTGAGGAACATCAAACACGAGACTTTGCGTTCCTGTGAAGTCCTCTTGGGTAAGGGTTTCACTGCCAATCGTAATACTGGCACTGTACGGCACATTGTTCACCGTGACTCGGATCTGCTCTGGACCATTCTCCTCATAATCAGGCAGACTATCGCCCAACGTCTCAAGTGTATCGACCAGCGAGATATTGAGCTCAATATCAACACTCCCACCCTCGTCAATCATAAAGGTTTCCGTCGACACATCAGTATCGATCATATCCGCAACAGGATTAACCTTGAGCACGAAGCTAGTATCAAGCTGCTCGGGCATCTCGGTCAGTTGCTCTTCAACAAAGGCTGTCACGCCCATTGTGACCTCACCACTGAACTGCTCGGCAGGCTTGATCTCGATAGCATCAAGGTTCGGCGTGGGATCGTCTGGGTTGGCCTTAAGGCGAATGCTCCACTCGCCCTCAGACAGGTTTTTCACTTCATAGTCACTTGAGGTTGAGCGCACGAGGAAGTCTTCTGGCACTCCGGTAAGCTTGATTGAGATAAAGCGCTCTGAGCCATCGGTATCACCAAGTGAAAGCTGCAGTCCCTGACCGCCTTGACCAAAGGAGATCCACTCATCTTCACTGCCCTCAACCAAGATATTGCCATCATCGTCACTGAGTGAGCTGGTCAACACCAAATCATCAACCACCGGCATGACATCAAAGGTTACGGACACATCGCTAAAGTCGCGCTCGACAACCAAGGTTTGTCCATCAATGCTCGCTTGTGAATCGGCATCTACCTCAGCCTGGAATTGCGCTGCGGGATCTTGTGTATCAAAGGTCACGCGGTCTTCAATCTTACCGGATATGTTAATCACCACATCATTAAAGGTCGCGATAATATCCTCATCGGTTTCTCCCTCTATCGAACCTGGGAAATCAGGAGCGGGCTCGAATAAGACGCTAGCAAGCGCTGCCTCGATATCAACCTCACTACTATCAAAGGTCAGAGTTTGCGAGGAGCTCTTGACGTTGGCGCTGTCAAACTGAACAAAACTGCCCATTGCACTATCGACCGTCAGAGTCACTTGAGTCAGCGATTCCTGACCACGTGACAAGCTGGTATCTGTGTCAGCTAGCTCAAAGCTCAAGTCGAGCTCAATCAGGCCATCTTCGTAGGCGATACCATCAGTAATTGGTGTGCTCGAGTTCAAATCCGTGGGTTGCTTTTGACCATCTAAGCCTAGAGTCTGTGTCACGCTGACATCGAAGACTGGGCTAGTGTCGCTGTCTTGTGCTTGTCCCGTTGCGCTGACATCGACCTGCGGATAAACGGCTAGTGGTAACTCGAGATTCACCACATTTTCATCACCCGTTTGGCTATCAGTGGTTACGACTGAGAATGGGATAACCACATCACCGGCAAAATCCTCTGGTGGGATCAGCCCAAGTCCAGCCACACTGACAATGTTGCCGCTGCTATCTACCGAGGTTTGCAGCATGTACACCCCATCAACAAAGTCATCCACAAAGCCTTGTACTTGGAATCCTGGCGGCAACTGATCGCTATTGATCACTAGGGTCAGGTCATCCGCCACCCCATCAAAGGTCGAGACGCTTAACAGGCCATTATCTGCCGAGAACAGTGCATCACTGAGATCGATTCGACTATCCTCCATTCCCTCTACGACAACATCCGCGTCAGCCACAATCGCGGCAGCGGTGGTGCTCCCACCACTAATTGACGTAGGGAATTCAAGACGCAGTGGCACCGGATCGATTTCTTGGCTTGCGCTGTCGCTTTCCCCATCCTCGCCACTATCCGTGACTATGGTGTAAATTTGAATATCCCATGAGGTATGGTCTGCGGTGAGTGCATTGTCCGTTGCCGCGCCAGTATCAGCCAAACCATTGGGCGCTTTAATCGAGAAATTATTGATATCGGTGATGGTCCAAGTACCATTGCCGTTATTGATTGCCCCTTGCGAGTCACTGTATAAGTAGAACTGATCGAGGAAATCTGAAGCATCATCCAACCACTGCTGTTGTTCGGGCGTTCTATCGCTTGGCAAGGTGTCAACCGCAAGCTCATAGTCTGCTTTGCTGATACCCAAGTAAAGCTCAGGTTGCAGGTCAACGATGATTTCAGAGACTAACTCATCGGAGTCGAGATCCGTGTCATTAAAGGCAACAACATAAGCGCCTGCCTCACCGCCTGCCGAGGTATTTGCAGAGAAGTCCAACTCGCCATCAGCACTGCTGATCACACTGGTTACGGTTGCCGATGGGCTACCGTTGGCATCAGTGGTGACAAAGGCGTCCTCGTCTTCCACGACAGCGGTTACCGTAACGTCAAGCGTACCTGTAACCACCTTATCCGCGACACCTTCACCAGTATTATTGCTGTCTGTGTATTCACTGTCATACTCTTTGATGGTTGCTGACGTTGTGAGCTGATAATCTGCGGTCACATCTTCAGGGAGCTGGATCTGGATATAATCACTCGCCTGAACCGCAGTCGAGAACTCCTCTTCCGTCTGCCCTGAAGGGCTCAAGGTCAACGAGCCTGCGACCACATCGCCCGAAACATCACTACCACCGACGGACACGGTCGCACCATTTGGGATGCCGGACACCGTTACACCAGCCACCACTTCATGCTCATCAATGCCAGGTGGTGCCCAATTAATATTAGTTAGAGAGTCCTCAAAACCATTTAGGTCTCGTGAGTAATCCGCCTCATCAACCACAGGGGCAACATGAACACGCAGCTCTCGGTCAAAGGCACGCGAATGACCATCTGTCGTTTCAGTAACCACCACAGTGGCAGTGAGTGAGAAGTTGGTGGTCGATGAATCAATAGGAATAATCTTAATCCCTGAGTCAAATTTCTCTTCCGCGATATCGGCTTGGTAAATCGGCTGGCCATTGTCATCAAAACCAACAAAGAGTAGCGAGAATGGCACGCCGTCTTTATCGGTCACCTCTACGCCTTCTGGGATATCCGACAGGACAATGGTCACGTCCTCTGAGCCATCGGTATCGGTAGAAATTGCAGAGAAATTGAGCAACGCGGCACCATTTTCATCAATAGTGGTTTCAAGACCGTTATTAGAATCGCCATCAATATATGACCACTCGGTCTCACCTGGTTGATTATTCAGCACGATATCTGGTGTGTCTGCCACACCCTTGATATCAACAAATACCGTCTTCTCGCCAATCTCACGTTCAGACACCTCAAGGGCACTATTTTCATCGCTGAGATCCGCTGTATCACGCACAATGCCTCTGACTTTAAAGGTGAAATCGACATTGCTGTGCTCCAGTGGCCTCACCTCGATCTGCTCAAGATAGTTAATCGCATCATCACTGGTCGAGCTCACTGAAATCTCCCACACTCCAGGGGCTGTCTCTGAAATGGGGCTATCGCCGCTACCAAGCCACACAAACTCAACCGATGACTCTGACAGCTCGCTAATCTCGATAATTAACTGCTCAGACTCATCCATATACTCATCATCGGTAAGGATATCGGCGGTATCACGCAAGTTAACCACGGAGCTGAGTAGCAAGATATCCTCATTTGAGTAATCAAAATCGGTCTCGCCATCCTCAAACACCTTGGCTCGATTGACCTGAATGCGGCTGGCATCTGCTTGCGGCGCCACATCAATCGTGATGTTAAAGTCATCTGACTGCTTGGTTTTCTTGTCGGTGAACTCGTTTTCATCTTCAGTGGCAATCGCGACCACCTTGAGCATAATTTGACCTGAGAAGTGGTCGATTGGATTAACCTGAACCTCATCGATACGATCAGCATCAATCACGTAGTAAATGCGATTATTACCATCATCGGTTGCAGTGATTGAGGTGCCGTCGGCATAGACAAGCTGCGCTTTATCCGCGCCTTGGGTAAACTCCAACTCATACTTGATAGTCTCGGGGTTACTGGTGTCTAAAGTCGATGCCAACACGTCAAGCTCGACATTATCACCATCCTCATAGGCCAAGTATTTGTCCACGCTATCCACGGTGAAGGTCGGTTTATCCGCCACACTCTGGATATTGATGTTCAAGTCGCCATTGACTCGGTGATCATGCGCGCCATTATTTAATACCTGTACTTGAATACGGATATCGATACCCGCCTCATCGGTTGAGAAATGCTGATCAGGCACGAAGTATAAATTCTCAACCGTGGCAACTGTACCATCTAGGGACTGAACTACCTGATCACTACTGAGAGTGGCACGGCTATTGTTTGTCTGTAGCGCAACGTACTCAGTGCCGTCGTGGTAATAGAAGGTGCCATTGTGATTGCCGATATTGAGCAGGCGAACCTCACCAATCTGCTCATTACGGTCGATATCATTAAGCTCGACTGACAACTCGACTTTTATCGGTGCTAGACCGTCGTCCGGGATACCCGATAAGTTGTCTAGATCAGTAGCCAGATCAATGCCAGTGATAGAGCCATCTCGCCCGGCCTCCTCCACACCAGAAATCTGAGCTGGCTCCACAACCGCATTACGATCACGTATCGTGATATTCAACAGCTCACTAGTCGTATCCTCATCAGCATCCACTGCAGTAACATTCACCGAGAAGTTCAAATTCGGGCTATCTGCATGGTCTAAGGTATTCTCTGGCTCAAATCGCGCTCGGCCGTCTGGGCGAATATCTAGCACGCCTAAATCACGCGACGAACCGCCAATTATCTCAACTACCGTCACCGTGATTAAGCTACCCTCAAGATCGACACCATCAACTAGGCTACCATCCGATAGACGGAATTGAATATCTCGCCCAGTCTCATCAACGGCATCAATACGGGTCACCACGCCGTTATCTGCCCCTGTTTCGTTGTCTCGCCCACGCTCTGCTGGGTTGTCAAACATCCACTTGGCACCGCGTCCATCCCCCTCATTGCGCGAGAGATTTTGCTCATAAAGCATTTGCACATCATCGACAACCGTGACTTGAATTTGCGCTGCAGTGGGGTCAGTCTCACCATTGATGGTTGAGCGATCACCGTCACTATCAACGGCATAGACAGGCAGTTCAAAGGTTAAGGTAAGGTCATCATCACCCGTGTGGTCGAGCTCCTCCAGTAAGGTAATCGTGTATTGACCTGTACTTGGTGAATCGATGGCAACATTAAAGACATCCACTTCATCACCATCAACCTCAACAAAGCCCCGATAGGTTCTCACACCTGCAATGTTCGATAGCAGTGCTAGCTCGACTACTTCGCCCATCGACTTTAAGCTACCGTCTTGGTTAAACTCCAGCGGCTCAAGCTCATAGTGACTGATATCATCACTGCCGACATCGGTGGCGATTGTACCGACTTGGCTCAACAGGCTCGAATCCGGGTCGGTGCCATCAAGCAGGTTCGCCTCAGCAAAAGAAAGGTTACCCGCACCTTCAGTATATGTGTCGGTGATAACCGGAAGTTGCCCATCGCTGATGTCTATATTCACGATGGAGTCGCTAAAGTCCTCATCAGCATCGACAACCCTCGCAGTAAGACTGAACTCAATTGGGTCGTCATTAGAATGATCAAGGTCGCGGTCGGGCTCAAAATAGAACTCACCGGTAGTTTTTACATATGCGGTGCCGAGATCATCAATAGCAAATACTTGATAGTCAGTATCATTTGGGTCTAGGGTCCATGTCTGACTATCGACCGTGATACTGCTTACTGCTGAGCCGTCAGCACCACCATTAGTAATAAAGTTGTGCTGCAACGTCTGGGTATCACCAACCGTTACCGGCTCGACAACATCAAGGTCGGTGGTATCACTGACAATAAGCTCATCATCGGCGATGGTCACCGATAAATCGACCGGTTCAGAACTATCCCCATCACTATCCACGGCAACCACTGGGATATTCAGCACAAGGCTATCGTCGGTGTCAGGGTCGGCTCCCTGCGGGTGATGAATCGCTTCTTTGAGCGTGAACGCATAACTGCCATCCACACCAAGGCGCAATTCAAACACCTCGGTTTGAGAGGTTTGTGTTATGCCTTGATAAACATAGTGGGTAGTATTGCC
The DNA here is from genome assembly GCF_055391395.1 of Vibrio sabulosilitoris. Classification (NCBI taxonomy): domain Bacteria; kingdom Pseudomonadati; phylum Pseudomonadota; class Gammaproteobacteria; order Vibrionales; family Vibrionaceae; genus Vibrio; species Vibrio sabulosilitoris. The sequence continues at coordinate 260,586 of NZ_AP029600.1, read as the reverse complement.
GTCGGAATCGGTCACTGTGCTCGGCTGAGCAACGACCACTGCTTCACCTTGCGAAGTGATGCCCAAGTCTGTGTTGAGATTTGCAACCTCATAGTGGGTAAGGTTATCACTACCTTGAGTCGCCGAGATTGAGCCTTGATCGACGACTAGGCTGACGTTTGGATTCGTCCCGTCACTCAGACCACCTTCCGAGACGTTTACTGCGCTCACTGAATCGATAACCGGCAACTGGCCATCTTCGATTTGGATTACGGCTTGTGGATTCAGTGTATCTCCATCGCCATCCAAAATCGTTGCTGTCAGTGTAGCCACAAGGGGATCGTTTTCGCTATGGTCAAGATTACGATTCGGTTCGAAGATCATCTCACCAGAGGTCTGAATATAAACCGTACCCAAGTCAACGATAATCTCGTTTTGATCGTCTCGCTCAACCACCTCAAATGTTTGATAGCCAGCTAAGCTAGGGTTAAGAGTAAAGGTTTGACTAATGGCTTGATCAGCATAATTAAACTCAATATTAAACCCGGTCAGTGATGCGCCGTCGGCTCCCTCATGGACGAGGAAGTCATGCGCTTGCTGCTCACCCACTGGTGTCAAACCATCTGGGTTTGTGGTGTCAGTATCACCTTCAGTGACTGGCTCGGTAACCGGCAGCACCGCTCCCGCTACCACTGGCTCATCATCCAAGATAGTGACCTCGATATTGGTATTGGCATTCAATGCCGACGGATCACCATCTTGATCGATCGCAAACACTGGTATATCAAGTACTATCTGATCATCTTCATCTGTACCCTCAACATTATCCAGCTCCTCATAAAGCTCAAAGCGATAGCGACCATCTTCACTAACCGATAATTCAAACACATCAACAACACTGTTATCATCTAAAGTGACGCTCGCGGTATACACATGAGAAGCTAGACCAGATTGTGAGTCGACGATTATCGTAGCAGCACCGAGTACCACCGGTTTACCCAGTGCGGCTATAGACGTATCGGAGTTAAATTGATTAACGGCAACCTCGTAGTGATCAATATCATCACTACCGACTTGGATATTAATGTCACCAGTACCGCTCACCACAGCACCACTTGGATCTGAGCCATCAGCCAGATTCGCCTCATCTAGCGTTATCTGGCTCTCACTCGTGATCTGTGGGAGCTGTCCATCAATAATCTCAATCTTGGCTTTTGACATAAAGTCATCGCCATCATTATCGATGATCGTTGCGGTCACCGAAGCTTCGATGGGCGACTGAGTACTATGGTCAAGATTCCGATTTGGCTCAAAGTACATCTCACCTGAGGTCTTGATGTACACAGTGCCACTCTCTACTGCAAAAGACTGATAGCCTGACTGGCTTTGATCAAGCGCGTGTAGGGTACTTCCTCCGTCCCCTTGATAAACAAAGCTAGTCACCGAGGCACCATCTGCACCTTCTTTGATTAAGAGGTCATGCGTCATGGTTGCGTTGTCGCCCGTTGTGACAGGCTCAGTGACCATCAGAGTCACTTCATTGGCCACTTGCGGAATATCATCAGAGATGGTCACGGAGAACTGGGCGTTCGCATTCGACTCAGAGCGGTTGCCATCACTATCAATCGCAACGACAGGCACAGTAAATGACAGCGCCGCATCCTGCGCAGTGTCCGCCTCATGCTCAATTGGCTCAAGCAAATCAAAACGGTAGTTCCCTTGTTGATCGAAGCTGACCTGAAGGATGTCAACAACTGTGCCATCGTTGAGTGTTACCGAACCAGTATGAGTGTGAATGACCTCATTGGTATCTGAGTCGGTTGTCGTCTCAACAGGCCCCATCACAACTGGTCTATCGAAGGCAAAAATAGGAGTGGTGACATTAAAGGCAGTAACATCTACCTCAAAGTGGTCAATATCATCACTGCCAACCGATGCGATGATCACACCTGTATCACTGACTGGTGTATTACCTGGGCTTGTACCCTGGGCTAAATTCGCTTCATCCAGGCTGACGGAAGTGACACTGCTAATCACTGGCAACTGGCCATCAATGATTTCAATATTCGCAACTGGTGTGAAGGTATCACCATCGCCATCAACAATGGTGGCGGTAATCGAGGTATTGAGTGTCTGGTTGGTGCTGTGATCTAGGTTTCTGTCTGGTTCAAAGTACATCTCGCCAGAGGTCTTGATATAAACCGTGCCATCTTCGACAGCAAAGTCTTGGTATTCTGGGTCTGCTTGGTCGAGGATAAATGGATCGCTCGTTACGTCACCTTGATAGACAAAGCTCACCACTGAAGCGCCATCAGCACCTTCCGTCGACAAGAAGTCATGCACATCTGTCGCGTTATCACCCGATATGACCGGCTCAGTCACCTCTAGCGCAGCGATTGTACTTGCTACTGTGGCTTCATCGTCCACAACAGTAATCGCAATATTGGTCAGTGGCGTCGTTTCAGATGGATCGCCGTCACTATCCACGGCAAACACTGGCAAATTAAACGATAACTGGTCGTCTTCCAGGGAGTTATCTTCATGATCAATCGGCTCAAACAGCTCAATGCGGTAGTTGCCGTCTTCATCGATAGAGACTTGGAGAATATCCACCACACTGTCATCCTCTAGCGTGACGGTCGCATCGTAAACATACGACACCACACCAGAGACCGGATCCGTCACAACATTCGCTGCGCCTAAGACAACTGGCTTACCCAGTGCTTCGATCGGTGCATCCGTATTGAAGGCTGCGGTATCCACTTCAAAGCGAGCAATGTCGTCGCTGCCCGTCATCGCGTTAATGCTACCAGTCACAACTAACGCATCACTGTCTGGGCTATTGCCATCGGCTAGGTTCGCCTCATCAAATGACGCAGGGCTGACCGCAGTGATAACAGGATCTTGACCATCTTGAATATCAATATTGGCCACAGGCATGTAAGTATCGCCATCACCGTCGACAATGGTGGCTGTTACAGATGTGCTAAGAATTTCTTCGCCACTATGGTCTAGATCTCGACTTGGTTCGAAGTACATCTCGCCAGAAGTTTTGATATAAACCGTGCCGTCTTCGACAGCAAAGTCTTGGTAGTCTGGGTCTGCTTGGTCAAGGATAAACGGATCGCTGGTCGCATCACCCTGATAGACAAAGCTCACAACAGAAGCACCATCAGCGCCTTCCGTCGACAAGAAGTCATGTACATCCGTCGCGTTATCACCTGATGTGACTGGCTCAGTCACATCAAGATCAGCAGTGGTGCTCGCGACCGTCGCTTCATCATCGACAACCGTCACTGCAATGTTGGTCTGTGGCGTTAACTCAGATGGGTCGCCATCACTATCCACGGCAAACACTGGCAAGTTAAACGACAACTGGTCGTCTTCGCTTGAGTCGTCCTCGTGGTCAATCGGCTCGAACAGCTCAATGCTGTAGTTACCGTCCTCATCAATGGAGACTTGGAAGATATCCACCACACTATCGTCATCTAGCGTAACGGTGGCGTCATAGACGTAAGAAGTCACCCCAGAAACAGCGTCGGTCACGATCCTCGCAGTGCCGAGAGCAACCGCTTTACCGAAGGCTTCGATTGGTGAGGCACTGTTGAATGCCTCAGTGTCCACTTCAAAACGGACGATATCGTCGCTGCCAGTAGTCGCATCAATACTGCCTGTCGCCACCAAAGCATCGCTATCAGGACTATTGCCATCTGCCAAGTTCGCCTCATCAAATGACACTGAGTCAAGCGCTGTAATGACAGGGTCTTGACCGTCTTCAATACTGATATTGGCGACTGGCATGTAGGTATCGCCATCACCATCTACAATCGTAGCCGTGACAGAGGTGCTGAGAATTTCCTCACCACTATGGTCTAAATCTCGATTTGGCTCAAAGTACATCTCACCAGAGGTCTTGATGTAAACCGTACCATCTTCAACAGCAAAGTCTTGGTAGTCTAAATCAGCTTGGTCAAGGATAAATGGATCGCTGGTCGCATCACCTTGATAGACAAAGCTCACGACCGAAGCTCCTTCAGTGCCTTCTGTCGCTAGGAAGTCATGCACATCCGTAGCATTATCACCAGAGGTCACTGGCTCTGTCACCTCAAGGGCAGCCGTCGTGCTCACTACCGTCGCCTCATCATCCACAACGGTGACCGCAATATTGGTCTGCGGGCTCGACTCAGATGGATCGCCATCGCTATCCACCGCAAACACTGGCAAATTAAATGACAACTGGTCATCTTCTGGCGAGCCATCCTCATGGTCAATCGGCTCGAACAGCTCAATACGATAGTTACCGTTCTCATCAATCGAAACTTGGAAGATATCCACCACACTGTCATCGTCTAGCGTGACGGTCGCATCGTAAACGTACGACACTTCACCGGAAACCGGATCCGTCACAACATTTGCTGCGCCCAAAACAACCGATCTACCCAGTGCTTCGATCGGCGCATCAGTATTGAAGGCTTCAGTATCCACTTCAAAGCGAGTAATGTCGTCACTGCCCATGGTCGCGCTGATGCTACCTGTCACCACTAACGCATCGCTGTCTGGGCTATTACCATCATCTAGGTTAGCCTCATCGAATGACGCTGGCGCAACCGCTGTGATGACTGGGTCTTGACCATCTTTGATGTTGATATTGGCGACGGGCATATAAGTATCGCCATCACCATCAATAATGGTAGCCGTTACAGATGTGCTGAGGATTTCCTCACCACTATGGTCTAAATCTCGACTTGGTTCAAAGTACATCTCGCCAGATGTCTTAATGTAAACCGTGCCATCTTCGACAGCAAAGTCTTGGTATTCTGGGTCTGCTTGGTCGAGGATAAATGGATCGCTCGTTACGTCACCTTGATAGACAAAGCTCACCACTGAAGCGCCATCAGCACCTTCCGTCGACAAGAAGTCATGCACATCTGTCGCGTTATCACCCGATGCGACCGGCTCAGTCACCTCTAGCGCAGCGGTGGTGCTTGCTACTGTGGCCTCATCGTCCACGACTGTGACCGCTATGTTGGTCAGCGCGGTCGATTCAGATGGGTCGCCATCGCTATCGACGGCAAACACCGGCAAGCTGAATGACAACTGGTCATCTTCTGAAGAGCCATCTTCATGGTCAATCGGCTCAAACAGCTCAATGCGGTAGTTACCTTCTTCATCGATAGAAACTTGGAAGATGTCCACCACGCTATCATCATCGAGAGTTACCGTAGCGTCGTAAACGTAGGAGGTTACCCCAGAAACTGCGTCAGTCACGACACTGGCAGGGCCCAGAACAACAGTTTTGCCCGAGGCTTCAATTGGGGTGGCTGTATTGAATGTTGTGGTATCCACTTCAAAGCGAATAATATCGTCACTGCCCGTGGTCGCGTTAATGCTACCAGTCACAACTAGCGCATCACTGTCTGGGCTATTACCATCCGCCAAGTTCGCTTCATCAAATGACGCCGGGTCAACCGCGGTAATGACGGGATCTTGACCGTCTTCAATGCTGATATTGGCGACTGGCGTGTAGGTATCACCATCACCGTCGATGATAGTTGCCGTTACCGATGTGCTGAGGATTTCTTCGCTGCGGTGGTCTAAATCTCGACTCGGTTCAAAATACATTTCCCCTGTAGTCTTGATATAAACCGTACCATCTTCAACATCAAAGTCTTGATATTCTGAATCTGCTTGGTCGAGGATAAATGGGTTGCTAGTCTCGTCACCTTGGTAAACAAAGCTCACTACCGAAGCACCATCCGCCCCTTCTGTCGTCAAGAAGTCATGCACATCCGTGGCGTTATCGCCCGATGTGACCGGCTCAGTCACCTCTAGCGCAGCGATTGTGCTCGCTACTGTAGCCTCATCGTCCACGACTGTGACCGCAATGTTGGTCAGCGCGGTCGATTCAGATGGGTCACCATCGCTATCGACGGCAAACACCGGCAGGTTGAATGACAGCTGGTCATCTTCTGAAGAGCCATCTTCATGGTCAATCGGCTCGAACAGCTCGATGCTGTAGTTGCCGTTTTCATCAATAGAGACCTGGAAGATGTCCACCACACTATCATCATCGAGCGTGACGGTGGCGTTATAAACATAAGAAGTGGTACCACTGACTGGGTCTATGACAATCGAAGGACTGCCCAATGTAACCGGCTTACCGAGCGCTTCTATCGGTGAAGTAGTATTAAAACTAGTGGTATCCAACTCGTAGCGAACGATATCATCACTGCCTATCGTCGCATCGATACTGCCTGTCACAACCAGTGCGTCGCTACCTGGGCTATTACCATCCGCCAAGTTCGCTTCATCAAATGAGACAGGACTGACCGCCGTAATGACCGGATCTTGACCATCTTCAATGTTGATATTAGCGACTGGTGTGTAGGCATCACCATCACCGTCAATGATGGTGGCTGTTATGGAAGTGCTGAGGGTTTCATCACCGTTATGGTCTAAATCGCGGTTTGGCTCGAAGTACATCTCACCGGTCGTCTTGATATAAACCGTACCATCTTCAACATCAAAGTCTTGGTATTCTGGATCTGCTTGGTCGAGGATGAATGGATCGCTGATCGCGTCACCTTGATAGACAAAGCTTACTACTGAAGCGCCATCAGCCCCTTGTGTCGTTAAGAAGTCATGCACATCCGTGGCGTTATCGCCCGATGTGACCGGTTCAGTCACTTCTAGCGCAGCGGTGGTACTTGCTACTGTGGCCTCATCATCTACAACAGTAACCGCGATGTTGGTCAGCGCGGTCGATTCAGATGGATCGCCATCGCTATCGACAGCAAACACCGGTAAGTTAAACGACAGTTGGTCGTCTTCGCTCGAGCCATCCTCATGGTCAATCGGCTCAAACAATTCAATGCGATAGTTACCTTCTTCATCGATAGAAACTTGAAAGATGTCCACCACGCTATCATCATCGAGAGTTACCGTAGCGTCGTAAACGTAGGAGGTTACCCCAGAAACTGCGTCGGTCACGATACTTGCGGTACCTAAAACAACGGTTTTACCCAAGGCTTCAATAGGGGCGGCTGTATTGAATGTTGCGGTATCCACTTCAAAACGAACAATATCGTCACTGCCCGTGGTCGCGCTAATGCTACCAGTCACAACTAGCGCGTCACTGTCTGGGCTATTACCATCCGCCAAGTTCGCTTCATCAAATGATGCTGGGTCAACCGCGGTAATGACGGGATCTTGACCGTCTTCAATGCTGATATTGGCGACAGGCATGTAATTATCGCCATCACCGTCGACAATGGTGGCTGTCACCGAGGTGCTGAGGACTTCCTCACCACTATGGTCTAGAACTCGACTTGGTTCAAAGTACATCTCACCAGAAGTCTTAATGTAAACCGTGCCATCTTCGACAGCAAAGTCTTGGTATTCTGGGTCTGCTTGGTCGAGAATAAACCGATCGCTGGTCGCATCACCGTGATAGACAAAACTCACTACCGAAGCACCATCTGCCCCCCCTGTCGCAAGGAAGTCATGCACATCCGTGGCATTGTCGCCCGATGTGACTGGCTCCGTCACCTCAAGAGCCGCACTCGTACTCACTACCGTCGCCTCATCATCCACAACAGTGACCGCTATGTTGGTCAGAGCGGTCGATTCAGACGGATCGCCATCACTATCGACGGCAAATACAGGCAAGTTAAACGACAACTGATCGTCCTCTGATGAGCCAGACTCATGGTCAATCGGCTCAAAAAGCTCAATGCGGTAGTTACCCTCTTCGTCGATAGAAACTTGGAAGATGTCCACTACGCTATCATCGTCAAGCGTAACGGTCGCATCGTAAACATACGACACCACGCCGGAAATCGGGTCCGTCACAACATTCGCTGAGCCTAAGACAACCGGTTTACCCTGTGCCTCAATCGGTGCATCTGCATTGAAGGCTTCAATATCCACTTCTAAGCGAGCAATATCGTCACTGCCCGTCGTCGCGCTGATACTGCCTGTCACCACCAACGTGTCGCTGTCTGGGCTATTGCCATCGGCTAGGTTCGCCTCATCGAAAGATGCAGGTGTAACCGCGGTAATAACGGGGTCTTGACCATCTTCAATATTGATATTGGCCACGGGCATATAGGTATCGCCATCACCGTCAACAATGGTGGCAGTCACCGACGTACTTAGAATTTCTTCGCTGCTATGGTCTAAATCTCGACTTGGTTCAAAGTACATCTCACCGGTCGTCTTGATGTAGACGATGCCATCTTCAACCCCGAAGGCTTGGTACTCAGTCTCGGTTTGGTCGAGGATAAAGGGATCGCTGGTCGCTTCTCCCTCATAGACAAAGCTCATGACCGAAGCGCCATCCGCCCCTTCCGTTGCTAGGAAGTCATGCACATCCGTCGCGTTATCACCAGAGGTAACCGGCTCAGTCACCTCAAGGGCAGCCGTCGTGCTCGCTACCGTTGCCTCGTCGTCCACTATGCTAACTGCAATGTTGGTCTGCAACGTCAACTCGGATGGATCGCCATCACTATCAACGGCAAACACTGGCAAGTTAAACGACAGTTGGTCATCTTCTAAAGAGCTATCCTCATGATCAATCGGCTCAAACAACTCAATTTGGTAGTTACCGTCCTCATCAATGGAAACTTGGAAAATGTCGACAACCGTATCATCGTCTAAGGAGACTGTTGCATCATAAACATAAGAGCTTATGCCACTGACTGGGTCAGTCACAATCGAAGGGCTACCCAGTGTAACCGGCTTACCAAGTGCTTCTATCGGTGAGGTGCTATTGAAGCTAGCGGTATCTACCTCATAGCGGACGATATCATCACTACCAGTTGTTGCACTGATACTGCCTGTCGCCACTAGTGCATCACTATCAGGGCTATTACCATCGACTAGGTTAGCCTCATCAAATGACGCCGGGTCAACCGCAGTAATGACGGGGTCTTGACCATCTTCAATGCTGATATTGGCGACTGGCATGTAGGTATCGCCATCACCATCGATAATGGTGGCTGTCACAGAGGTACTGAGGGTTTCATCACCGCTATGGTCTAAATCGCGGTTTGGCTCAAAGTACATCTCCCCGCTAGTCTTGATATAAACCGTACCATCTTCAACAGCAAAGTCTTGGTATTCTGGATCTGCTTGGTCGAGGATGAGTGGATCACTAGTCGCGTCACCTTGATAAACAAAACTCACTACTGAAGCGCCATCAGCCCCTTCTGTTGTTAGGAAGTCATGCACATCCGTGGCGTTATCGCCCGATGTGACCGGCTCAGTGACTTCTAGCGCAGCGGTGGTGCTTGCTACTGTGGCCTCATCATCCACGACTGTGACCGCAATGTTGGCCAGCGCGGTCGATTCAGATGGGTCGCCATCGCTATCGACGGCAAACACTGGCAAGTTGAATGACAGCTGGTCATCTTCTGAAGAGCCATCTTCATGGTCAATCGGCTCAAACAACTCAATGCTGTAGTTGCCCTCTTCATCGATGGCGACTTGGAAAATGTCCACCACGCTATCGTCATCCAGCGTAACCGTAGCATTATGAATGTACGACACCACACCGGAGACCGGATCCGTCACGACATTCGCTGAGCCTAAGACAACCGGTTTACCCAATGCCTCAATTGGTGCAGCGGCATTAAAGGCTGTGGTATCCACTTCAAAGCGAACGATATCATCGCTGCCTGTCGTTGCATTGATACTGCCTGTCACAACCAGCGCATCGCTATCGGGACTGTTACCATCCGCCAAGTTCGCCTCATCAAATGACGCTGGATCAACCGCGGTAATGACGGGATCTTGACCGTCTTCAATGCTGATATTCGCGACTGGTGTGTAGATATCACCATCACCGTCAATGATGGTGGCTGTTATAGAAGTGTTGAGAATTTCCTCACCGCTGTGGTCTAAATCGCGGTTTGGCTCGAAGTACATCTCCCCGCTAGTCTTGATATAAACCGTGCCACCTTCAACATCAAATTCTTGGTATTCTGGATCGGTTTGGTCGAGGATAAATGGATCGCTGGTCGCGTCACCCTGATAGACAAAGCTTACTACTGCAGCGCCATCAGCCCCTTCTGTTGTTAGGAAGTCATGCACATCCGTGGCGTTATCGCCCGATGTGACCGGCTCAGTGACCTCTAGCGCAGCGGTGGTGCTTGCTACTGTGGCCTCATCGTCCACGACTGTGACCGCTATGTTGGTCAGCGCGATCGATTCAGATGGGTCGCCATCGCTATCGACGGCAAACACTGGCAAGCTGAATGACAACTGGTCATCTTCTGAAGAGCCATCTTCATGGTCAATCGGCTCAAACAGCTCAATGCGGTAGTTACCTTCTTCATCGATAGAAACTTGGAAGATGTCCACCACGCTATCATCATCGAGCGTAACCGTAGCGTCGTAAACGTAGGAGGTTACCCCAGAAACTGCGTCGGTCACGATACTTGCGGTACCTAAAACAACGGTTTTACCCAATGCCTCAATTGGCGCAGCGGCATTAAAGGCTGTGGTATCCACTTCAAAGCGGACAATATCATCACTGCCCGTGGTCGCGCTAATGCTACCTGTCACAACTAGCGCGTCACTGTCTGGGCTATTACCCCCCGCCAAGTTCGCTTCATCAAATGACGCTGGGTCAACCGCGGTAATGATGGGGTCTTGACCGTCTTCAATATTGATATTGGCGACTGGCGTGTAGGTATCACCATCACCGTCGATGATAGTTGCCGTTACCGATGTGCTGAGGATTTCTTCGCTGCGGTGGTCTAAATCCCGACTCGGTTCAAAATACATCTCCCCGGTAGTCTTGATATAAACCGTGCCATCTTCAACATCAAAGTCTTGGTATTCTGGATCGGTTTGGTCGAGGATGAATGGATCACTAGTCTCGTCACCTTGATAGACAAAGCTCACTACCGAAGCACCATCCGCCCCTTCTGTCGTCAAGAAGTCATGCACATCCGTGGTATTATCGCCCGATGAGACTGGCTCAGTCACCTCTAGCTCAGCGGTTGTGCTCGCTACTGTGGCCTCATCGTCCAAGACTGTGACCGCAATGTTGGTCAGCGCGGTCGATTCAGATGGGTCGCCATCACTGTCCACGGCAAACACTGGCAAGTTAAACGACAACTGATCGTCCTCTGATGAGCCATCCTCATGGTCAATCGGCTCGAACAGTTCGATGCTGTAATTTCCACCCTCATTAATAGAGACTTGGAAGATGTCCACCACACTATCATCATCGAGCGTGACGGTGGCGTTATAAACATAAGAAGTGGTACCACTGACTGGGTCTGTGACAATCGAAGGACTGCCCAATGTAACCGGTTTACCGAACGCTTCTATCGGTGAGATAGTATTGAAGCTAACAGTATCCAACTCGTAGCGAACGATATCATCACTGCCCGTCGTCGCATCGATACTGCCTGTCACAACCAGTGCGTCGCTATCTGGGCTATTACCAGCCGCCAAGTTCGCTTCATCAAATGAGGCAGGACTGACCGCAGTAATGACGGGGTCTTGACCATCTTCAATGCTGATATTGGCGACTGGCATGTAGGTATCGCCATCACCATCGATAATGGTGGCTGTCACAGAGGTACTGAGGGTTTCATCACCGCTATGGTCTAAATCGCGGTTTGGCTCAAAGTACATCTCCCCGCTAGTCTTTATATAAACCGTACCATCTTCAACAGCAAAGTCTTGGTATTCTGGATCTGCTTGGTCGAGGATGAATGGATCGCTGATCGCGTCACCTTGATAGACAAAGCTTACTACTGAAGCGCCATCAGCCCCTTGTGTCGTTAAGAAGTCATGCACATCCGTGGCGTTATCGCCCGATGTGACCGGTTCAGTCACCTCTAGCGCAGCGGTGGTGCTTGCTACTGTGGCCTCATCGTCTACGACTGTGACCGCAATGTTGGTCAGCGCGGTCGATTCAGACGGATCGCCATCACTATCGACGGCAAACACTGGCAAGTTGAATGACAGCTGGTCATCTTCTGAAGAGCCATCTTCATGGTCAATCGGCTCAAACAACTCAATGCTGTAGTTGCCCTCTTCATCGATGGCGACTTGGAAAATGTCCACCACGCTATCGTCATCCAGCGTAACCGTAGCATTATAAATGTACGACACCACACCGGAGACCGGATCCGTCACGACATTCGCTGAGCCTAAGACAACCGGTTTACCCAATGCCTCAATTGGCGCAGCGGCATTAAAGGCTGTGGTATCCACTTCAAAGCGGACAATATCATCACTGCCCGTGGTCGCGCTAATGCTACCAGTCACAACTAGCGCGTCGCTGTCTGGGCTATTACCCCCCGCCAAGTTCGCTTCATCAAATGACGCCGGGTCAACCGCGGTAATGACGGGATCTTGACCGTCTTCAATACTGATATTCGCGACTGGCGTGTAGGTGTCGCCATCACTGTCAATGATGGTAGCTGTTATGGAAGTGCTGAGAATTTCCTCACCGCTATGGTCTAGATCTCGACTTGGTTCAAAGTACATCTCGCCAGATGTCTTAATGTAAACCGTACCATCTTCGACAGCAAAGTCTTGGTATTCTGGATCGGTTTGGTCGAGGATAAAGGGGTCGCTAGTCTCGTCACCTTGATAGACGAAGCTCACTACCGAAGCGCCATCGGCGCCTTCTGTCGTTAGGAAATCATGCACATCCGTGGCGTTATCACCCGATATGACCGGCTCAGTCACATCAAGATCAGCACTCGTGCTCATTACCGTCGCCTCATCATCCACAACGGTAACCGCGATGTTAGTCTGCGGCGTCAACTCAGACGGATCGCCATCACTGTCCACGGCAAACACAGGCAAGTTAAACGACAGTTGGTCGTCTTCGCTCGAGCCATCCTCATGGTCAATCGGCTCAAACAATTCAATGCGATGGTTGCCTTCTTCATCGATGGAAACTTGAAAGATGTCCACCACGCGATCATCATCGAGCGTAACCGTAGCGTCGTAAACGTAGGAGGTTACCCCAGAAACTGCGTCGGTCACGATACTTGCGGTACCTAAAACAACGGTTTTACCCAATGCCTCAATTGGCGCAGCGGCATTAAAGGCTGTGGTATCCACTTCAAAGCGGACAATATCATCACTGCCCGTGGTCGCGCTAATGCTACCTGTCACAACTAGCGCGTCACTGTCTGGGCTATTACCCCCCGCCAAGTTCGCTTCATCAAATGACGCTGGGTCAACCGCGGTAATGATGGGGTCTTGACCGTCTTCAATATTGATATTGGCGACTGGCGTGTAGGTATCACCATCACCGTCGATGATAGTTGCCGTTACCGATGTGCTGAGGATTTCTTCGCTGCGGTGGTCTAAATCCCGACTCGGTTCAAAATACATCTCCCCGGTAGTCTTGATATAAACCGTGCCATCTTCAACATCAAAGTCTTGGTATTCTGGATCGGTTTGGTCGAGGATGAATGGATCACTAGTCTCGTCACCTTGATAGACAAAGCTCACTACCGAAGCGCCATCCGCCCCTTCTGTCGTCAAAAAGTCATGCACATCCGTGGCGTTATCGCCCGATGTGACAGGCTCAGTCACCTCTAGTGCAGCGATTGTGCTCGCTACTGTAGCCTCATCGTCCACGACTGTGACCGCAATGTTGGTCAGCGCGGTCGATTCAGATGGGTCACCATCGCTATCGACGGCAAACACCGGCAAGTTAAACGACTGTTGATCGTCCTCTGAAGAGCCATCCTCATGGTCAATCGGCTCAAACAGTTCGATGCTGTAGTTGCCGATTTCATCAATAGATACTTGGAAGATGTCCACCACACTGTCATCATCGAGCGTGACGGTGGCATTATAAACATAAGAAGTGGTACCACTAACTGGGTCTGTGACAATCGAAGGGCTACCCAATGTAACCGGCTTACCGAGCGCTTCTATCGGTGAAGTAGTATTAAAACTAGTGGTATCCAACTCGTAGCGAACGATATCATCACTGCCTGTCGTCGCATCGATACTGCCTGTCACAACCAGTGCGTCGCTATCTGGGCTATTACCATCCGCCAAGTTCGCTTCATCAAATGAGGCAGGACTGGCCGCCGTAATGACCGGATCTTGACCATCTTCAATGCTGATATTGGCGACTGGCATGTAGGTATCGCCATCACCATCGATAATGGTGGCTGTCACAGAGGTACTGAGGGTTTCATCACCGCTATGGTCTAAATCGCGGCTTGGCTCGAAGTACATCTCACCGGTCGTCTTGATATAAACCGTGCCATCTTCAACATCAAAGTCTTGGTATTCTGGATCTGCTTGGTCGAGGATAAATGGGTCGCTAGTCTCGTCACCTTGGTAAACAAAGCTCACTACCGAAGCGCCATCCGCCCCTTCTGTCGTCAAAAAGTCATGCACATCCGTGGCGTTATCGCCCGATATGACCGGCTCAGTCACCTCAAGATCAGCACTCGTGCTCATTACCGTCGCCTCATCATCCACAACGGTAACCGCGATGTTAGTCAGTGGCGTCAACTCAGATGGATCGCCATCACTATCAACGGCAAACACCGGTAAGTTAAACGACAGTTGGTCATCTTCTAAAGAGCCATCCTCATGATCAATCGGCTCAAACAGCTCAATTTGGTAGGTACCGCCCTCATCAATGGAAACTTGGAAAATGTCGACAACCGTATCATCGTCTAAGGTGACTGTTGCATCATAAACATAAGAGCTTATGCCACTGACTGGATCAGTCACAATCGAAGGGCTGCCCAGTGTAACCGGCTTACCAAGTGCTTCTATCGGTGAGGTGCTATTGAAGCTAGCGGTATCTACCTCATAGCGAACGACATCATCACTACCAGTTGTTGCACTGATACTACCTGTCGCCACTAGTGCATCACTATCAGGGCTATTACCATCCGCCAAGTTCGCTTCATCAAATGACGCCGAGTCAACCGCGGTAATGACGGGGTCTTGACCATCTTCAATACTGATATTGGCGACAGGCATGTAAGTATCGCCATCACCGTCAATAATGGTAGCCGTTACCGATGTGCTGAGGGTTTCTTCGCTACTATGGTCTAAATTGCGGTTTGGCTCGAAGTACATCTCGCCGCTAGTCTTGATATAAACCGTACCATCTTCAACATCGAAGGCTTGATATTCTGGATCTGCTTGGTCGAGGATAAATGGGTCGCTAGTCTCGTCTCCTTGATAGACAAAGCTCACTACTGAAGCACCATCTGCCCCTTCTGTCGTCAAGAAGTCATGTACATCGGTAGCGTTATCGCTCGATGTGACTGGCTCAGTCACCTCAAGGGCAGCTGTCGTGCTCGCTACTGTGGCCTCATCGTCCACGACTGTGACCGCAATATTGGTCAGCGTGGTCGATTCAGATGGGTCGCCATCACTATCGACGGCAAACACCGGCAAGTTAAACGACAACTGATCGTCCTCTGAAGAGCTATCCTCATGGTCAATCGGCTCAAACAGCTCGA
Source organism: Vibrio sabulosilitoris (assembly GCF_055391395.1). Taxonomy (NCBI): domain Bacteria; kingdom Pseudomonadati; phylum Pseudomonadota; class Gammaproteobacteria; order Vibrionales; family Vibrionaceae; genus Vibrio; species Vibrio sabulosilitoris. The sequence goes on along the minus strand of NZ_AP029600.1, from coordinate 245,125 downwards.
TGATATAATTGCCATCTTCATCGATGGTGACTTGGAAGATGTCCACCACGCTATCGTCATCGAGCGTAACCGTAGCGTCGTAAACGTAGGAGGTTATCCCAGAAACTGCGTCGGTCACGGTACTGGCAGTACCTAAAACAACGGTTTTGCCCAAGGCTTCAATTGGGGCGGCTGTATTGAATGTTGTGGTATCCACTTCAAAACGAACAATATCGTCACTGCCTGTCGCGGCATTGATACTACCTGTCACAACCAGCGCATCGCTATCGGGACTGTTGCCTTCCGCCAAGTTCGCTTCGTCAAATGACACCGGGTCAACCGCAGTAATGACGGGATCTCGACCGTCTTCAATGCTGATATTCGCGACTGGCGTGTAGGTGTCGCCATCACCGTCAATGATGGTGGCCGTTACAGATGTAGCAAGAGTTTCTTCACCGCTGTGGTCTAAATCTCGACTTGGCTCGAAGTACATCTCGCCGCTAGTCTTGATATAAACCGTACCATCTTCAACATCGAAGGCTTGATATTCTGGATCTGCTTGGTCGAGGATAAATGGGTCGCTAGTCTCGTCACCTTGATAGACAAAGCTCACTATTGAAGCGCCATCAGCCCCCTCTGTCGTTAAGAAGTCATGCACAGTCGTGGCGTTATCGCCCGATGTAACTGGCTCAGTGACCTCAAGGGCAGCCGTCGTGCTCGCTATCGTCGCCTCATCATCCACAACGGTAACCACTATGTTGGTCTGCGGAGTAGACTCAGACGGATCGCCATCACTATCGACGGCAAACACTGGCAAGTTAAACGACAGTTGGTCATCCTCTAATGAGCCGTCCTCATGGTCAATCGGCTCAAACAATTCAATGCGATAGTTACCTTCTTCATCGATAGAAACTTGAAAGATGTCCACCACACTATCGTCATCAAGTGTGACGGTGGCGTTATAAACGTAGGACGTCACCCCAGAAACAGTGTCGGTCACAACACTAGCTGCGCCCAAAACAACAGTTTTACCGAAGGCTGCGATTGGTGAAGCGCTATTGAATGCCTCGGTGTCCACTTCAAAACGAACAATATCGTCACTGCCCGTGGTCGCACTAATGCTACCTGTCACAACTAGCGCGTCACTGTCTGGGCTATTACCACTATCTAGGTTAGCTTCATCAAATGAGGCAGGGCCGACCGCCGTAATAACGGGGTCTTGACCATCTTCAATCTCGATATTGGCGACTGGCATATAGGTATCACCATCACCGTCGATGATGGTAGCCGTTACTGATGTGCTAAGGGTTTCTTCGCTGCTGTGGTCTAAATCTCGACTAGGCTCAAAGTACATTTCGCCCGAAGTCTTGATATAGACAGTGCCATCTTCAACCTCGAAGGCTTGATAATCTGGATTAGCTTGATCAAGAACAAATGGATCACTGGTAGTGTAGCCCTGATAGACAAAACTTATAACCGAAGCACCATCCGCCCCCTCTAGAGCGAGAAAATCATGAGTGGTGGTCTCATTGTCTCCATCCACAGTTGGCTCGGTCACTAACAGTTCAACATCACCGGGCACGATAGGCTCATCATCAATGACGGTAACATTGATGTTGGTAAGACTGTTCATTGTAGAAGGATCACCATCGGTATCGATAGCGAAAACAGGGATATCAAATGATAAAGATTCGTCATCACCTGAGTGGTCTAGTGACTCAAACAGCTCAAGTGTATATTGCCCATTTTGATCCACTGAAACTTGGAATACGGTCAACACATTATTATCATCTAGCGTGACGCTCGCAGTGTAAACGTAGGAAGAAACCCCCGTTTGAGGATCTGTGCTTACAACTGGGGTTCCAAGGGTAACAACCATACCCTGTGCCAATATCGTATTGGCTTGATTGAAAGCATCAACATCAATCTCGAAGTGATCAATGTCATCGCTACCCAAAGCCACACTGATATTGCCAAAGCCAACTAGAGCACTGGCATTTGGGTTACTACCATTTAAAAGATTACTCTCATCAAACAACACTGGCGTAATTGCCGTAATCGTTGGGTCTGCTCCATCGCGAATCTCAATATTAGCCTCTGCAGAATAAGTATCGCCATCACCATCAACAATTGTCGCGGTAACGTAGCTATCTATGATCTCACCTGCACTGTGATCTAAATTACGATTGGGCTCAAAGTACACCTCTCCCGTCGTTTTTATAAAGATGATGCCATCTTCAACCACGAAGGGTTGGTAATCCGTTTGGCTTTGATCCAATACAAACGGTTCACTCGTGCTATCCCCCTCATAGATAAAGCTGATCACCGCTGCACCGTCAGCCCCTTCTTGTAACAGAAAATCATGTACTTCAGTGGTATTTTCCCCCTCAGAACTTGGTTCGGTCACAGGCAAAGTTGCAACATCAGCAACTACGGGTTGGTCATCAGCGACAGTGACGACCACACCGGCACTGACTGAAGGATCGCCATCGTTATCCACGGCATAAATCGGGATAGTAAAGTCAAGTGAATCATCCTCCTCACCCAAATGGTCAAGCGCCTGATACAACTCAAAAACGTAACTACCATTGGCATTCACTGTAATCTGAAAAACATCGACGGAGATGTTAGTTTCCAGAGATACTGTGCCCATATAAACGTAAGAGACTTCCCCCGTATCAGGATCTGTCACCTGGACCGGCGAGCTCATACTAACAGGCTGACCTAATGAATTAATCGGAGATTGAGCGTTAAACTGACCATGATCAATCTCAAAATGATCTACATCATCACTGCCAACAACCACAGAAATTTCACCGGCGGCAGAAACCACTGTTCCGGATGATTGAGTGCCATCGACAAGTTCAGCTTCGCTGAATGCTAAAGATGAAACACTGTCAATAGCCGGCTCTTGACCATCGACAATCGTTAGTTCAACGCTCGAGTTTGCCTCATCACCATCATTATCACGCACCGTAAAATTAATCTCTGCGAAGACTTGCTCTGCTTGGCTGTGATCGATGTTTCGGTCAGGTACAAAGCGAATAGCCCCATCATTGGTCACAAACAAGGTGCCATATTCAACCTCAAAACGCTGCTCGCCGTCGATAGTCGGATCTAGGGTATATTCAGTCTCAAGCTCACCGCGATATATAAAGCTGACCACGGACGCACCGTCGGCGCCATCGTTAGTGATGACTTGATGAGTAACCTGATTCTCTCCTGCAACGGTGGGCTCAGAGACCACATAGCGACCATCCGCCAGTGTTTGCGTATCATCAGCAATGGTGACCTCAATATTGCTGTCTTCACTTAGCTCAGAGCGATCGCCATCGGTATCAACCGCATAAACTGGAATATTAAAAGCAACCGAGCCGTCTTCTTGCCCACGATGATCAACTGCTTGAAGCAACTCAAAGGTGTATTCACCTTCCTCATTCAACGAGAGATTCAATACATCGACTCGTTCACCGTCGAGGGTGACATAACCACGATAGATATACTGGCCGTCAACAATCTCCGGCCCCTCGAGCACAACAGGTTGACCAAAGGCTGTCAGAGATGAAGTCTGATTAAACGCGGTGACATCCACCTCATAGTGGTCGATATCATCACTGCCCTGCTCTGTCGTAATCGTGCCCGTTCCGGTCAATAATGCCGCGTCAGGGTCGTTGCCATCGGGCAGATTTGCTTCCGAGAGATTAACTCGACTTGCCCCGGTAATGACTGGGTCAGCGCCATCTTGAATATTGATCGTCAGGCGAGTTTCAACAGTGTCTTGGTCAAAATCTGTAGCAACAATCGGCAGTACAAAAGCCTCTGTATCCATCCCAGATTGCGGGTGTTCCAGTGGGCCAAACTGGGTCACTGTAAACGAACCATCAAGCTCAAGCACAATTTCAAGCAAAGGCTGATCACTGTTTTCAAGAGTCAGGAGAATACGTGCACCATCATCAGAGAGTGTCGCTACTGTCGGTTGATTATCACTCAATATGCCCGACAAGTTATCAATCGCACTGGGCTGAAAGCGAATAGATTGCAACTCATCGCTACCAAGCTCAAGCACACTGCCGGATATTGGGGTGTTGTCTGATTCTAGAGTGGTAATCTCGACTGGTGTAGCGGTTGGGTCAGCACCATCACTAATGGTCACCTTGACATTTATCGGTGATGTAAGGTTAATACCCGCCTCATCTTGACCAACAATCACAAGGTCAACAGCAAGCTGATCATCCACTAATGTGATTGCACCTTGCTCAGGAGTTGCAAGATGATCGATTGGCTGAGAGAGCGTTGTGGTGATCGACAACAACACATCCCCATCTCCAGAAGGTTGTGCTGCTATCTCTATACGAACGACCTCTCCATCACTCGACTCGCCGATGATGGTATTGCTATCCTCATCGTAGACAAAAGTGACTGGTGCACCGGATGAGGTGATCTCACTCGATAGCTCATCCAACAAATCACTTAAGGTACCGGGATCGGGAACAAAACTGGTCGGGTCAAGCGGTACCTCACCCGCTTGGATTATGCCAGAGACAGTCAAAGACTCGCCCGACGATTCACTGCTAATGTTTGCTTCCGTTATGCTCAGCTCAAACAGGCCACCACCCACCGCTGGTATCAAAGTATCACGCGCCTCATCTTCAATATCTCGCTCGGCAATGGGGGCAGCGGTCTCAAAAAATGTAGACGCTAGCGCTTCGGCATACTTGTACTCAATCGAAATAAAACCAGCGTTAGCGGCATCGCTCTGTGCTTCACCAGCGGCAGTATCGAGGATCTCTGTCGGGTCAACTCCATCCAATATCGCCTGCTGAATAGCAAAAATGTCCAAAGGCTCAAAATTGGTTGGCTGCGTTGGTTCAATGGCAATATTTCCATCCACTTCAGCCGCGGCAAGGATATCTCCCGAGAGTGTCGCAACGACATTGCTTGACAGTTGACTGACTTGCTCACCCTGAGCGACAACCAATAACCCCCCTGCTGGGGTGATGGTAATTTCGCCAGATTGAATCACGTCACCCTTTGACAGAGTTCGCGAACTGCCATCGGTGGAGATGGCCACAACATTTCCCTCAACTTGTTCAACAATTACGTTTTGATTATTCGTTTTTATATCCATATCAGCCCCATATAACTGCCACAAAAGACAGTAACCTTGCTTATCCTTTGCACGTCCTTACCAGTTATTTCTGCTTTGGACGGGGTACAAACCTAGTTTTTGCTCAACTCAAGACAACGTCTCATCGGCCTAATTAGATTGGCTTTTTGCTTCCGTTGGCTCTATCTAATTGAGAGCCATGACGCTGTTTTTCTAAATGGTTAGCTGCAAGCTGAGCAAGCCATTTATAAACAATGTCTTGACGTTGGTTGGAGGTCGCATCATTGTGCTGCGAGTATAACCTCTGCATCTTAAATACAGGGTAGGCTTAAAGAGGGGCAAATCAACAATACTTCACCCGCTGTGGCATACACTGGGTTCAAGTTTTAGGTAAAAAAAAACCAATCACGCCTAAGGCATGATTGGTATCAAAAAAATCATTGTGAACAAAGTGGTTCACTAACAACGTCAGTTGGCTAGGTGACCCTCGGCTTAATAAGGGTCATCTGTTCTTATGCATGTCTCGTGCCATCTTTTAAAAAGACCAAAATTTAGCTCGAACACCTATATCTGATTACTTTTAGACCAACAAAATGCATATTGATAGGTATAAAATTTAAAATTTGCAGTTTGCGAATAGCATTCTGCAAAACAATGCACAATAGGTGCGAATTGCAAAGTAGAGAGTCAACCAGTTACTTAAAAACAGAAGCGGGAGGCGAGTTCGGGTTTTGCCCGGCTAGGGGTGCCCGGCTAGGGGTGCCCGGCTAGGGGCATAATTAGTAGAAAGGTTATTGGAGTAGATTGGATCATTAGAAAATCTTGAACGTCACTGTCGAATATCAACGGTGCACTTGTGAGTGATTACGCTCTACATTTCTCACTAGAGCGAAGCAACGAGGAGCTTGTTATGCAACGACACATCCAAAAACGACTCGCCGCGCGTGTCACCTCGGACGGTGATGGGGTTAAGATAAAACGAATTGCGGGATTTAACCTACCAGGCTTTTCACCATTTCTTATGATCGATGAGCTTAAGTCCGACCAATCTGCTGATTATATTGGTGGCTTTCCACCTCACCCCCATCGCGGGATAGAGACCCTGACTTATATGTTAAATGGTCATTTTCAGCACAGGGATCATCTCGGTCACGTGGGCGAGCTAAAAGCAGGAGGCGCCCAGTGGATGGCAGCAGGACGTGGAATCATTCACAGCGAGATGCCGATCATGACCGAAGGCCAATTGCACGGTTTCCAACTGTGGATCAATCAACCCGCCCATCTCAAAATGACCCCAGCGAAGTATCATGACTTTCAACCTGAAACGATACGCGAATACTCTGATGATAAACTGGGTCTGCTAAGAGTGATTGCCGGCGAGGTCAAGCTTTCTCAGGACGTAGGTCTTTTAGGTGCACTATCCACAACGGGTGTCCCCCTCTCAATTTGTGATTGGCAAGCCAACAAGGGGCATCAAGCTAACCTTGAATTGAATGAGAATGACAATGCTCTTATCTATGTATACTGAGGCAAAGTGGCACTCTCAGCAGAGCACCTCGAGCAAGGGGAAGCAGCGATACTCAGTTCCGGGAAACAACTGAGTTTAGCCAGTCAAGACGATACGGGTGCCCTTATCCTGTTTGGCCAGCCGATTGATGAGCCTATTGTTCATCACGGACCCTTTGTTATGAACACACAGGAGGAGATCAATCAGGCTATCGCCGACTATCAAAACGGACGATTTGAGACCTATTAAACCGGTTTGGTAATCGCGAGCAACCGCACCATAGCCATGTTCGGGTATAAACAAGTCTATTATTTTCAGCCGTTTAAAATTGTACATGAGTCTGTATACTGGGTTTAACTATTCATGATTAAACCCAGGACAATGTTAGAATCTCTGTTAAAGGAAGTCCCGAAACTACTTGGTGACTGGCAGCATAGTGTCTTGGCCATCACCTTGGCCAGCTTGATCCTTTGGACTGCATGGCGTTTGATTTATAGGCATCTCGAAACGCTCGCCGCGCGCACCCGTTTCGAGTGGGATGAGAGCCTGCTCCATGCAGCTAAATCACCAATAAGCGCGTTAATCTGGCTATGGCCTGCGACCTTGTCATTTCAAGTCATGCTGGCCTATTTTTCCACCAGCCCCCATAACTGGTTGGACAGCATCAAACACATCCTGCTGATCCTGATCTTTATCTGGTTCTGTATCCGCCTCGTCGCTGAAGTTGAGTTGCATGCATTACAGACCCAAAAACATGACCCATCAACTATCGAGGCTATCGGTAAGGTTGTTCGGCTGTTTTTCTTTGTAATTGGTGTACTGACCATCATCCAAAGCCTCGGAGTCAGCCTGACTGGGCTACTCACCTTCGGTGGTGTTGGTGGTCTTGTGGTGGGCCTGGCCGCGAAAGATCTGCTGTCAAACTTCTTTGGCGGAATGATGATCTACTTTGACCGCCCATTTAAGATCGGTGATTGGGTTCGCTCGCCAGATCGACAAATTGAGGGAACCGTTGAGCGCATCGGCTGGCGGATGACCGTTATTCGCACCTTTGATAAGCGCCCACTGTATATCCCTAACTCGGTGTTCAGCAATATTGTGGTCGAGAACCCATCGCGTATGCACAACCGACGTATCTACGAAAACTTGGGGATCCGCTACCAAGACTCAATCCAGCTTGAGAGCATCGTCAACGAGGTTAAGGCCATGCTGCAAAACCACCCAGAAATTGATACTAACCAAACACTGATCGTCAATTTCAATGGCTACGGTGCATCATCGTTGGATTTGATGGTCTACACCTTTACAAAAACCGTTAACTGGGTGTATTTCCATCAGGTAAAGCAGGACATCCTATTAAAGATGCTCGCCATCATCCATCAGCACGGCGCCGACATTGCCTACCCTACCCAAACCATCGAATTAACAGGAAGCAAGGAGCGAGGACGGGCTATGCCCTACGAGGAGCGAGGCGTTTAGCACTCACAGCATTTTAAGCGCTCGTCGAAACGATAGGTATTACGCTTTCACCCAATAAAAATTATTAGAGCGAGGAGTTTACCGCGTGGGACCCCTCGCCCCTCGGAGCGAAGCGAAACCCGCAGTGAAACGTCCTCGCTCCTGTTTTTTAAGCTTGACGGCGCGTGTCGATTGCAGCCGCAAGTTGACGTAGTACTTTTTCGGTGTCATCCCAACCAATACACGCGTCAGTGATAGACTGACCATAAGTTGGGGCTTGACCATCGACCAAATCTTGACGACCTTCAACTAGGTGAGATTCGATCATTACACCGAAAATTGCCTGCTCGCCAGCGGCAATTTGACCGCACACGTCTTCAGCAACCACCATTTGACGTTGGTACTGCTTAGAGCTGTTAGCATGACTGAAGTCAATCATGACTTTTTCTGGTAGACCAGAGGCCTCAAGCTGGCTCTTGATTGTCGCAACATGCTCAGCACTGTAGTTGGGCTCTTTACCACCACGTAGGATCAAGTGACAGTCTGGGTTACCTGATGTCTCGATAATTGCCGAATGTCCATACTTGGTGACCGACAAGAAGTGGTGAGAGGCACTGGCACTGCGGATCGCATCAGAGGCAATCTTGATGTTGCCATCCGTACCGTTTTTAAATCCGACGGGACAAGAGATACCCGATGCCAGCTCACGGTGGACCTGAGATTCCGTCGTACGGGCACCAATCGCCCCCCAGCTTATCAAGTCCCCAACATACTGGGGAGAAATCATATCGAGGAATTCACTCGCGGTTGGCATTCCCATATCCGTCAAGTCTAACAACAGCTTGCGACCCATTCGCAGGCCGTCATTGATCTTAAACGTGTCATTGAGGTAAGGGTCGTTAATCAGACCTTTCCAGCCGACAGTGGTGCGCGGCTTCTCGAAGTAAACTCGCATAACAATCTCAAGCTGCTCACCAAGCTCATCGCGCAGCACCTTAAGGCGCTTACCGTACTCGAGCGCCGCCTCGGGATCATGAATGGAACATGGACCGATGATCACCAGCAGGCGGTCATCTTGACCTTTGAGGATATTAGAGATGCTCTTACGCGTATTATACGTCGTTTTCGAAGCCATCTCAGTCGCTGGAAACTTCTCTAAAACGGCCACTGGTGGCAAAAGTTCTTTTACTTTGTCAATTCTTACATCATCGGTTTGAAACATTGCTTAACTCGTCCTTAATTAGAATGCTGTATAGGTTTTGTTCTATATCTAACTTGTGTTTATACTTGTGCGTAAACTCGCAATGAACGTAAGTTATCTAGTAAAAAAAAGAACTTCAATCACTTTTTTTCATTAAACGCAATATTAAACCATCTTTTACAAAATAATTGGTGTGTAACCAATTTTGTACACCCTTAAAAAGGGCATTTAGTAAGCTGATGAGCATAGTGCGTTTCCAACTCACTCAGTGGTCTAGGTACGCTATAAGAAAACCCTTGTAATACATCGACCCCGGTGTTTTTTAACGCAACGGCATGCGCATCAGTTTCGACGCCCTCTGCAACCACCCGGTAGCCTAGGCTCTTACCCATCAAAATCATGGTCGTCACGAAATCAAGGTTGGCTTGCCCATCAACAATGTCACGGATAAACGAACGGTCGATTTTGACCTCTTTAAGTGGCAGGCGCTTGAGCAAAGACAGCGAAGAAAACCCCGTACCAAAGTCATCCAAAGATAAACTGATCCCCGCATTTCTCAGCTGTTCTAACACTTGACTGCACAAATCATAATCGGTGATCGCAGCCGTTTCGGTGATTTCAAAACAAAACAAAGACAAGGGCAATTGGTGATTGAGAATAGTTTGAATCGCCGATGAGGCAAAGTGAGTATTCACTAGCTCTTTGGCGCTGACATTAATTGAAATCCGCTCAAGCCCACGTAGCCAGTCTGACCCAACCAGATCCTGACAGACGCGATTAAGAATATACTCGCCAAACAGGCTCATTAAACCACATTGCTCTGCAACATGAATGAACCGATGAGGCGGCACATCACCAAACGTTATCGATGACCAACGAGCCAAGGCTTCCACACCTACCACCTGATTATTCTCTGCCCCAATTTGTGGCTGGTAGTAAACTTCCACCTCATTACGCTTTAATGCCCCCTTAAGTTGATGCTCCATCGCGATCATATCCTCGCATGAGGCATCCATAAGCGCTTTGTAGGTCACCGCACAATTACCACCGGCTTGCTTGGCACGGTACATCGCTACGTCCGCCTTTTTGATCAGCTCATCGGCACTGTTGCCATCATCAGGGTACCAAGCGACGCCAATCGCAGCCTGCGCTTCGAGTAATATGTTACCGTGCGAAAAGGGTTGCGTGATGCGAAGCAGTATTTGGTCTGTCAGCTCTTTTACCTGTTGGCGGTTGCTCACATCACAAAAGAGCAAAAATTCATCCCCACCCAGTCGAGCAAAGAGTTGCTCATCACCGAGTGATTGCGCTAGCTGCTTGGCCACATGACGCAACAAGGCATCACCCGCGTGGTGACCAAAGGTATCATTAACCAACTTAAATCGGTTGAGATCCATTAACATCACTGCGCGGCTTCTTTTACAGCCCGTATTAATGTAACCGTCAATATCCGCAATGATTTTTCGCCGATTGGCAATACCAGTCAGTGAATCAAAATAGGCCATTTGATGGATTTTTTGCGCGCTTATACGCTGCTGAGTAATGTCAGTCAACGAACCAATAAAGCGCACCGCCCTGCCCTTAGCGTTGCTCACCGCCGCCCCATTAGCCTGAACCCAGATGTATTTACCCGAGACCGTATGCATCCTAAATTCGGTTTTAAACGGCACATTATGGCTCAAATGGTCATGAATTTTGTCCTCAATATCTGAGAGATCTTCATGGTGGATGAACTCAAACAGCTCGCTGCAGTGAATATCACTACGACCCGTTGGTGGTATCCCAAGCATATCCACCAAGCGGCTGTTCCATGTCAGACGATTGGTGACTAAATCCCAATCCCAAATACCATCATTGGACGTATTTGAGACCACCTTGAGCTGTTGCAGAATTTGCTGCAGGCTCTTTTGGCGCGTAGTGGCGGTATCAAGCAGCGAGTCACGCTCAATAAACAAAGCCAACATATCTAGGTAGTTTGAGAACATGGAGTAGGCCCCCACACTCTGCTCATCGGCTTGAGAATCACTGATGCTTAGCAGTTTAAAGTGATCATCGACACCCGTTTTTATCGGGATGATCATCTGAACTGAATGCTGCTCAGGGACAGATAAAGGAAAGTCTTCAACGTGCTCGGCGGCTTTGACGTTGATGTCCTCAACCGCTGATTGACAACGATTGACCAATAGTGTTTTCTCAAGATGAAAGCGCTCTGCACGACAGTGAGCCAAAAAGGCCTGCTCAAACCGGTAACCAAAGCAGCTCTGAGCATCTAAAATTGAATTAAAGCCATCCTTGGCTTGCGAGTAGAAACTCTCAAAAAGTTCGGCGGGAGATTGGATCTCAGCAGATATCATCTGCTGGCGCACCGACCGACCACCAAAGTGTTCAGTTTTTTGCGGACATCCTCCACATGATCCGCGGACGACCAAAGACTGCGGATGAGACACCACATCTGGATTAAATGTGGCCCCTTTGATTCTCTCAACCGCCCGCAACAAAGCTTGTTGAGCCAAAACCTCAAGATTCTGATCGATGGTGGTTAAAGCAAACTCTGACTTCTCACCCAAAAAGACATTATCAACCCCCACCACAGCGAAGTCTCCTGGGATGGAGAAGCCCTGTGTTTTTAATTGCTGAATCATCCCAATAGCATTCTGATCAGCGGCACAGATCACGGCGCTGCAGGCCCCATCCATTTGTGCTAACGCATTGGCTCCTTCACGTCCGCCAGCAAATGAGCAATCACTGACCGAGATAAAGTCCTGAGCAATAAATCGACCATGATGCTCAATGGCTTTAGCCTGAAAAGACTTAAATCGCAGGCGGATATCGTTAACGTTGAGATCGCCACAAAAAGCAATTCTTTGATGACCAAGCTGACGTAGCCAATCATACAGAAGCGCAACACCTTGGCGTTGATCACTGTACATCTGCTCAACAGGCAACGGACTGTAACTTGCCCCAAGTGAGATAACAGGAATACCTCGGCTCACCACTTTATCAATGAGTTGATGAGAAGCGCTGTGCAAAACAACCAGCAGCGCATCGAGGTGGGCAAGACCTATCGGTAAGTTATAGTTGCGACTTTCTCCCGAGCGAATAAAAATGAGGTTGATGTTTAACTGTTTGGCATAGAGGCGAAGGGCGATACTCAGTTCGCCCATATAAAAGCCACTCAGTAGCGGCATAATAACCCCAATAGTTGGACGGTGAAGAGTATCCTGTATCTGATTCATTATTATAAGTTGTGTGCGCTATGCTACACCCCACATCTACATAACCATGGCGTATGTCGCCAACATTAAGGGTGTAACCAACTGATTAATCGAGTATAAGTTAGTAACAACATAATTTACGTTGATTTAATTAATTTCACAGCTTGTTAAGTCAAAAGTCATGACAAGCGCACATTTTATACTGACTTTGAGCTCACGGTGTACACAAGGTTACAACACAAAGTAGTGATCGATCAGCAAGGCAATGAATAGCCCCATCAAGTGATAGATGGAAAACTTAAACGTCTCTATCGCGGTTTTTTCCGTGCTAAAGTACTTAAGCTGCAAGGCGTAATAGATAAAACCTAGGCTAAAGCCTGTCGAAACCAACAAATACAGCCACCCGCTCATACCCACCAGCACCGGCAATAGCACCACTAACGCCAGCAGCACAGTGTAAAGCAGTATTGAGGTCTTGGTAAAGGCTACACCATGAGTGACGGGTAGCATCGGAATATCGGCATTGGCGTAATCGTCCTTGCGATGGATAGCCAAAGCCCAGAAATGCGGCGGCGTCCAAACAAAGATAATCATCACCAATAGCCAGGCATGGCCACTCATCTCCCCAGTGACCGATGTCCAACCCAGTAATGGTGGCATCGCGCCAGCAATCCCAGCGATTACGATATTTTGTGGCGTGGCACGCTTTAAATACAGGGTGTAAACGACGGCATAACCGAGCAGGCTCATAAACGTTAGCCAGGCAGTTAGCGTGTTGACGCCAAACCACAACACGCTAAAACCCACCACGCCCAGCAAACCGGCAAAGACACTCACGTGTAGCGTTGAGATCTCTCCCTGTGGTAATGGACGCTTATAAGTACGTGCCATAATGGCGTCTATACGCCGGTCAATCAGATGATTAAATGCCGCAGCAGAGCCCGCCATCAAGCCAATGCCTATCAAGCCAAGCACCGTCTCCTGCAGGGGCAGCGCGCCATCAACCGCCAAGCACATCCCTACCACAGCCGTCAGCAGCATCAACAACACCACTTTGGGTTTGGTCAGCGTCCAATAGACTCGCCACTGTGATGACGACTTGCCCCGTGCTTGCACAACTAAGGTTTTACTCATTACCTATTTCCTCTCAGAATTCCATTTCTAATCAATGACCCAACCGTTAACCACGTATCGGCGTTGTCCAGATACGATAGTTGGTGTACAGCACAGCGATCAGCAGACTAGCTGCACCTAGGTTATGCGCCACCGCCACCCACAGCGGCAGGTGAAACACAACGTTAGCAACCCCTAGAGACAGTTGAAGGAGTAGTGCTAGCAACACCAGCCTGCCCTCTTTTCTCAGGCTCGACCAACGCCAGCACTGATAAGCCAAAACAAGCAACATTACCGCCGTCACGACAGCACCAATGCGATGCACCACATGGATCGTCACTCTCGGGCCATAAGCCAATACGCCAAATTCATAGTCTTCATGCCCAGCTTGGCGCCAGTCAAACGCACTGGCAAAGTCGAGATAGTTCCACCACTGACCCTCACAAATGGGTAAGTGAGTACATACTAAGGCAGCGTAATTTGATGAGGTCCAACCGCCTAGCATGACTTGGCCTATCACCACCAGCAATGAAGCCGCCGCAAACCACTTGAGCCCTTGTCCCCGTTCGCCGGTAAGCCGAGCTAAGCCATGCGGCAATGGCGAGGCCTTGAGCCGCCAATAGAGTAAGGACAAGCACGCTAACAAGCTAAATCCACCGAGCAAGTGCGCCATGACAACGACAGGCAGCAGCTTGAGGGTCACAGTCCACATCCCCAGCAGAGCTTGAAAAATCACCAACCCGGCGGTGAAGGTCGCCAGACCTCGTACTGCTGAGCGCTCTTGCCAGCAGCGCAGCATAATCCACGCAATCAACAGTCCCAGGGTTCCCGCTACGTAACGATGAACCATCTCAAGCCAAGCTTTGTAGGGCTCGACGGCGCGCTCTGGATAGAGTTGGTTTGCGAGCGCAATGTCCGCTTGAGATTGAGGGACAACCAGTTTGCCATAGCAACCCGGCCAGTCTGGGCACCCTAATCCAGCATCGGACAGGCGAGTGTACGCGCCCAACGCAATCACGACGACAGCCAAGTAGAGAGTTAAACGAACAAGATCTAAAGTTTTCAATGCTGCCTCCTTGCATCAATGATTTGTGAGTTTGCTGAATTCTACCCAACGCGTGAAAGTTTGAGCAGTTTCTTAAAGTCACGCAGCATGCCCTTCATCAACTGCGGGGTCTTCTCGGCATCACTCTGCCCAAGCGAATAGCGCATCACCCACTGCCCCAACGGATCAATAATGATCACATCTTCCCCAACCGCAACTGTCTCGGGCAGGGCATCAACCATTTGGGTATTAATATCCGCTTGAGCGATCACCCTTGCGTCGCTTTGTCCCTGAACAATCATGACTGGCTCAACCCGCTCCTGATACTTGCCCAGTGCAAGATAGCTTTGTCTGAGCAGATACAGCCGCTGCTGGCAAGATTCATCACACTGCTTAGGCACAATATAAGCCAATTGCCACATTGGCTTTTCTGGCTGATAGGTCACGCCAAGATTTTGATAGGTCAAACGGGGCTCGATCAGTTGCCCTTGATTGGTCACGCCAGGTTGGTACCACTGATTGGCGAGGATCAGGTAGGCACTGACCGCTGGTATCGAAAAAAACACTACCAGTGCGATAAGGGTTGCTCGACCTCGCCAAACTGGATTAGAAGTCGTCATTTTGCCTCCTTAGTGGCAGTTGAACTGAGCCTTATTGCGCGCCAACAACACCAAGCAACTAGCCCAAAAAGCACACTCGCCATCGCAAACCATTGCACGGCATAGCCAAAGTGTTTGCGAGAGGGCAACGGCAATGGATTCCACGGCATTGGGTACGGCCACTGTGACACTTGAGGCTGAACGAGGTTGGCTTCGATCGGTAAGTCAAACAGCCGTGACAGTTGGCCAAGGTTGAGATTTTGAATCCGGTAAGGAGCGATAAATTCTGGAGACAACTGACTGCTTAGCGGGTTGAGAGAACGGCGATACACGCGCCCGACAAACTTGACCTCTCCGCGTAACCAGTCCACCTGAGGCAGCACCTCGCGAGATGGAGGAGCGGCAACAAACCCACGCTCAACCAACCAATAGCGATCTTGGGCTTCTATGACTTGATAAGCAAGATAACCCACCTTGCCCTGCCAAGTCTGATTATCCAGCAGTACGTAGTGCTCAGCGACAGCGCGTCCCTCGACATTCACCCGAAAACCCGTTGGATTACTGATAGATAAGGTATGCTCCAAGGCGACTGGTGGCATCTCAGCGCGCTGGGCAAGCGTCGACTCGATCTGTTGTTTATCGTAACCCCGCTCTAATTGCCACAGTCCTAATTTGACCAACAGTGAAAACACAACCACAGTAAATACAACTGCAAACAACACTTTACCGCTCATGAGCGTTTTCCAGCGAGGTTTTATAATGGTCTTTTTGTTCAAAGCCGCTTTAGTCATACTACTACTCTTTATCATCCTTAACCTGGCCTTCGCCCTATTCCAATTAGTGCGCGACAACGGCCAACATGACCAACAAAAACCTATGAGTCACTACTTGGGCCGCCGAGTGATGATCTCGGCAGTGGTGGTTATTCTCCTCATCCTCGCCCTGACCAGCGGATTGGTTGATCCAAACCAATCCCCTTATCAAGTGCCGTAATGGTGGTTATTGAGGCTAGTCTCAGTGGCATGATACGTTCACCTTGAGCCCTCTCTAGCCTCTATAAGCCTAGTCTATTCATGCAGATACGCCCAAGTATTACAGGACGTAGACGAAGACAAACAGGCATAACCACACCACATCGACAAAGTGCCAATACCAGCTTCCTGCCTGAAAGGCAAAATGGTTATGTGGCGTAAAGTGATCCTTAGCAATACGGGCGAGCAAGATGATTAAGAAGATGGTACCCAAACAAACATGCAAGCCGTGAAAACCGGTCAGCATAAAGAAGGTGTTACCGTAAATGCCCGATTGCAGCGTCAGCCCCATCTCCTGATACGCATGCACGTACTCTTCAACCTGAAAGTACAGGAAGAACAGCGCGAGGATGATGGTCAGCTCGAGCCACACGATTAAAGCAGTACGACGATTCTTCTCAAGACTGACGTGAGCAAAGTGCAAAGTGATCGACGACAACAGCAGGATAATGGTGTTTTTCAGCGGTAGGCCCTGCCATGGCATGGCTTCTGTCGTAACACCACTGGGCGTGGTCAATAATGGCCAAATAGCTTCAAAACTGGGCCACAACAGCTCGTTAGTCATCGCATTGTTGCTGGCCCCACCAAGCCAAGGTACCGAGATCATTCGCGCATAGAACAAGGCACCGAAGAAGGCACCAAAGAACATGATTTCAGAGAAGATGAACCAACTCATTCCTTGGCGAAACGATCGCGACATCTGCTCGGAATACAAACCCGCCATGGATTCAGTGATCACGTTTTTAAACCATCCCGCCAGCATGTAGAGCAAGATGCCAAAACCGACAAATAAGATAATCTTGCCCAATATGCCACCTGCGCCATCGCTGCCAATATTCTGAATCGTTACTCCAGCACCAACGGCAACCAAAAATAGAGAAACAGCACCGACAATCGGCCAGCGGCTCTGAGCAGGAACATAATAAGAATCGACAGTCGTATCCGATTGAGAGCGAGGGTTTGAGCTCCCAGTATTTGAGATCATAGCGCCACTCCTTGTTTCGCTTGAGAGTTCAAAGGCGTTGCTTTAGCTTGGCTTTGTTTCGCCACCGCCGGTGCGGAGTCCGCCTTAAGCGAGTCTTTAGAGACCCGATTAGAGATGTCATATAGTGTATAAGACAAGGTTAAAGTATGAATTGAGTCAGGGATATCTGGCTCAATGTAGAATATCAGCCCCATATCGGTGGACTCACGCGCTGCCAGTGGTTGTTGGTTGAAGCAAAAACACTCCATTTTATTGAAGTAACTCGCCCCAAGCCCCGGCGACACCGAAGGCACCGCCTGTCCAACCATATCGACATCTGAGCGATTTTCTGCCAAATAAGACGTTTGAATCACCTCTCCTGGGTGCACCTCCATCGAGGTCACCTTGGGGGTAAACCCCCACGGCATACTGGGCGAAATATGCGATAAAAACTCGACTTTGACAGTACGACTAATATCCACCTGCATACCCACAGGTGCCTCGACCGACGCCGAATTAGTCTTGCCGTTAATGCCAAGCACGTCGCACATCACATCGTAAAGTGGGACCAACGCAAAACCAAAGCCAAACATAGCCACGACGGCCACGGCGAGTTTGGCGACAAGCTTGCGATTTTTTTCTTGTGTGTCCATCGCCCGCCTCCTAGTCCACCTTTGGTGGCGTCTCAAAGGTATGGTGCGGAGCAGGGCTCGGCACTGTCCATTCTAGCCCCTCAGCACGCTCCCAGACTTTCGCTTGTGCCGCGTCGCCACCACGGATGCACTTGATCACAACCCACAGGAAGATCAGCTGTGACAAGCCAAAGGCAAAACCACCAATCGAGACTATCTGGTTCACATCAGCGAACTGGATAGCATAGTCCGGGATACGCCGCGGCATACCAGCGAGTCCTAAGAAATGCATCGGGAAGAATAGCAGATTAACCGAGATAACCGAGCACCAGAAGTGCCACAAGCTGAGCTTGTGATCATACATATGGCCAGTCCATTTAGGCAGCCAGTAATAGGCGGCAGCCATGATTGAGAACACCGCTCCCGAGACTAATACGTAATGGAAATGTGCGACCACGAAATAGGTGTCATGATACTGGAAATCAGCCGGAACAATCGCCAGCATCAGCCCAGAGAAACCACCTATGGTGAAAAGGACAATAAAGGCGATCGCAAACAGCATCGGCGTCTCAAAAGTCATCGCCCCACGCCACATTGTCGCCACCCAGTTGAACACCTTAACCCCAGTCGGCACCGCAATCAGCATAGTGCAGTACATAAAGAACAGTTCGGCAAACACCGGCATCCCAGTGGTGAACATATGGTGCGCCCATACCAAAAAGGACAGCAAAGCGATTGAGCAGGTTGCGTACACCATCGAGTGGTAACCAAACAGCTTCTTACCGCTAAACGCAGGCACGATCGCCGAGATAATACCGAATGACGGCAAGATCATGATGTACACCTCAGGGTGACCAAAGAACCAGAAGATATGCTGGAACATCACAGGATCGCCACCGCCTGCGGCATCAAAGAAGCTGGTGCCGAAGTATTTATCCGTCAGCACCATGGTCACCGCGCCAGCGAGCACCGGCATTACCGCTATGAGCAGGAATGCGGTGATCAACCAGGTCCAAACGAATAGCGGCATCTTAAACCACCCCATGCCTGGTGCACGCATGTTGACGATAGTAACAATAACGTTAATCGCCCCCATGATTGAGCTGATCCCCATTATGTGCACGGAGAACACAAACAACGCGGTACTGTCAGGACCATAAGTCGTCGATAGCGGTGCATAGAATGTCCAACCAAAGTCTGGACCGCCACCGGGCATGAATAGCGAAGCCAACAGGATTAAAAAGGCAAAAGGAAGAATCCAAAAACTGAGGTTATTCATCCGTGGCAGCGCCATATCTGGAGCCCCGATCATCATCGGAATCATCCAGTTGGCCAAACCGGTAAAGGCAGGCATAACCGCTCCAAACACCATGATCAAACCATGGACCGTGGTCATCTGGTTAAAAAACTGCGGCTCAACCAATTGCAAGCCAGGCTGGAACAGCTCAGCGCGAATGATCATCGCCATCGCGCCGCCAGTCAAAAACATAATAAAGCTAAACCACAGATAGAGCGTACCTATGTCTTTGTGGCTGGTTGAGTAAATCCAGCGCGCAATCCCCTTGGCAGGACCATGCGCGTCGTGATCATCATGGGCATGCCCACCACCAAGCACCTCGTCCGCTGCCGATTGTTTGGTCGGCTGGTTGATGTGTTTGCTCATTGTGCCTCCTTGGCAGGTGCTGCTGAGCCTGTGCCTTGCTTAAATTGATTAATATCCGATGCCTGAATGGTTTCACCGGTGTCGTTACCCCAGGCATTACGTTGATAGGTGATCACCGCAGCGATCTCCTGCTCGGTCAGCTGGTTATCGAACGCCTGCATCGCCGTTCCAGCGCGTCCATTGACAATAATATCGATATGCTCGGAAACATCGCCAAGCGCAATCGCACTGCCTTTAATGGCCGGAAATGCCCCAGGGATCCCCTCACCGCTCGCTTGGTGACATACCGCACAGCGTCCGCTGTAAACCGCCTCACCCTGAGACATCAGGTCTTCCATACTGAGATTGTTGGCAAGTGCAGCCGCCGCTTGCTCTTGCGCCAGTGCCAGCTCTTGCTTCTTGCCTGCCAGCCACTGGTCATAATCGTCTTGTTCCATCGCGTGTACTACAATCGGCATAAAACCGTGCGCCTTACCGCACAACTCCGCACATTGCCCGCGATACACCCCTGGCTCGTCAATCTGCGTCCATGCTTCGTTGATAAAACCGGGAATGGTGTCTTTTTTGACCGCAAAATCGGGCACCCACCAAGAATGGATGACATCGTCTGAGGTAAGGAGAAAACGTATCTTCTTAGCAATCGGGACAACCAATGGATTGTCTACCTCCAGCAGGTAATGGGCTCCTTTGGCTTCTAAACCATCAATCTGCTTTTGATCGGTAGCAAGTAAGCTAAAGAAAGAGACGCCTTCATCAAGATAATCGTAATGCCATTTCCACTGTGAGCCCGTGACCTTGACCGTCATGTCCGATTGAGATGTGTCTTCCATCGCGATCAAGGTTGTGGTCGCTGGTATAGCCATACCAATCAAAATAAGCACCGGGATCACCGTCCAGATAATCTCGACTTTAGTGCTCTCGTGAAAGTGAGCAGCCACGGCCCCTTTTGACTTTCGATGTTTGAAGATGGAGTAAAACATCACGCCAAACACCACCAAAGCTATCGCGCAACAGATATAGAAGATCAACATATGCAGGTCGTAGACCTTCCCGCTTATCTCTGTCACGCCCTGAGTGAGGTTGTAACGACTCATACTGGTTGAAGGCTCTTCACTCGCGCTTGCAATAAAAGACAACAGCCAAAAGTGCACGGCAATAGCCGCAGAGGACAGTCTCAACAAGAGTCTGCGCCAGTCCATGTGAACTCGCATTTGTTTTGCTCCTTAGCGTTCCCACCAATATAGGAATTGGAAAAAGTCAGTAGAACTGTCAACCCGTGCGCTAGTCCTTGTATCCCTGCTCGAGTCGTACCATCCAGTCCCAATGACTGTTACTTCACAAACAACATAAGATGTTATTTTTATGTTAATAAACGCTAGTTAAAGATACGAGAATGCGCAAGAAATCGACCAACAAAATAGCGAGAGGCGAGAGGCGAGAGGCGAGAGGCGAGAGGCGAGAGGCGAGAGGCGAGAGGCGAGAGGCGAGAGGCGAGAGGCGAGAGGCGAGAGGCGAGAGGCGAGAGGCGAGAGGCGAGAGGCGAGAGGCGAGAGGCGAGAGGCGAGAGGCGAGAGGCGAGAGGCGAGAGGCGAGAGGCGAGAGGCGAGCAAATTTGCGGTGTTGACATAATACTGTCAACCTATTTCCAACCTTTACCACCACTATCTAGTGCTACGCCACCTCGAGCGAAGCGTACTCGCAGTGAAACGATCTCGACTCTCGACTCTGACCTCGCCTCTCGCAGGGCAAAGCCCGATCTCGATTCTCGCCTCTGCCGGTGCCTATCGATTCTGCTCCCAGAATTGAACAGGCTTAACTGAACTGTCATGGATATTTTCATACAATACGAGGCCTTAGTTGTATTGAATGAGAGATTGTTATGACCACTGTACGCTATGGAGAGCAGTTGATAGAGCCGAGTAAGATACTCTGTGTGGGACGGAACTATGTGGAACATATCAAAGAACTGGGTAATTCGATTCCTGATGAGATGGTGGTGTTTAACAAGCCAGCGACCTCTATTGCACAGCAATTAAGTGCCCAGCATCAAGAGCCATTGCACTATGAAGCAGAGATCTGTTTTCTTTACCAGCTGGGGAGACTGGCTGCAGTGGGGGTTGGTTTAGACCTAACTAAACGTGAGCTGCAAGGTCGACTAAAGCAAAAAGGGTTACCTTGGGAGCGCGCAAAGGCATTTGATGGCTCGGCGGTATTTAGCCGTTTCATAGCAACTCAAGAAATCGATATCAACAACCTGCAGATTGAGCTGTATGTCAATTGCGTTAGAGTGCAGTGCGGGCATGTGGAGCAGATGCTGTATCCACCGGCAATAATTCTTGCTGAGCTTAAGAGCTATACCACGCTTCAAGATGGTGATGTGATTATGACCGGCACGCCGAGTGGTGTGGGAGTTGTACATCGCAGGGATGTGTTTCGGGTTTGTCTTAAGCTAGGGGATAAGACTCTGATTGAGACGGAGTGGGTTGCGCAGTAGAGAAGCGAGCGAGAACATTTTCTAAATCAGACAACCACTGTCAAGTGTTCCACCGCCTCAAGCGAAGCGTACTCGCAGTGAAACGACCTCGACTCTCGGCTATGCTTTTTCACGACTCTGCTTTTCCGCATAAAAAAACGGAGTGGTTGCCCACTCCGTTTTTGAATCTTTTCTATATCAACCTAGATTATAGATAGATACGAGCACCTAGTGCCCAAGCATCAGTGTTGCTGTTGTCGTTTAGGTCAAACTGGTAACCTGTGTAACCAACAACGTTTGGCGCGAAGTTGTACTCAGCGTTAATAGCCATAACTTCAGTTTCAGTTACAGAGCGTACGCCTTTTGCATCAGCTTCTACTACTTCGTAGTTGATGCTGAAATTTAGGCTGCTTGGCAATGCGTAAGCTGCAACAACTTCGTAAGAATCTGTGTCTAGGTTCTTTTCTTCAGTCATTTGGTAAATACCAGCTACGTATAGACCGTTGCCGTAAGAACCGTACTTAGCAGATAGTACGTTGAAAGTTACGTCATCGCCACTTACTGTACCTGTGTTGTATGCATAACCAAGCTGCGCGCCTGCGACAGAGTAAGTTAGAGCGATTTGAGCACGTTGACCAGTAGGATGCTCAGCACCTTGCCAACCTGCACCGAAGCCAATTGAACCAGCATCACCTAGCTCTACACCGTTACGGTAAGAAACCATTTTATCAGCACGGGTTTGACCAGTCTTAGTGAAACCAGCACCTTCAACACCGCTGTATAGGAAGCCGTTTGCGAATGCGATTGGCATATCAGTTACAGAAGCAACGTCGTAGTATGGTGCCCACTGAGTACCCACTACTGCACGACCTAGGTCTTCGTGAGTCAGACCCATGTAACCTAGACGAGTAGTGAATGAGTTTTCACCACCGTTAAGGAAGTTAAGTGCCCACTCACCACGCGCGTCAACAGTGAAACCGTTGTCTAGTTCTTGAGTTGCCGTCATGTTGATACGAGATGAAGTCGTACCTACTTCTGTTTTTTTGTCGACTTCTTTGCCTTTAACAACGATCTTATCGCCGCCATTTAGGTTAGCAGAAACGTGACCGCTGATAGAGAACGTTGTACCGTCCTCGTTGTAAAGTTCAAAAGCTTGAGCGCCGAAAGTAGTAGTCGCTGCGATAGCGATCGCTAGAATTTTTTTGTTCATTTTAAAGTCCATATTTTTTTCTTGGTCACCGACACTCTGCTTTTTATAGGAGAGCCCAAAAAGCGCCTTCACTTCATGCCGGTTCGCGAAATGATAAACGCCTAATTCATTGAGTTTCACAAGAATCCATCTTGTCAGTCGCAATGACTTAAGAGCAATTAACCAGTGACATCGACTCTACACACGAACGTCATAAAAGTTCCATAAAACAATCAAAAACGAACAAAACACATTTTATAAAACCCATAAAATCATAAAAATCAGACACATAAACAAAAACATAAAAACCTCAATTACACACTCTTTAGGTTTTTTATGAGCCAGCGCACAAACTGTACGGAACTAAGATCACACTCGATTGATTTTGGCGTGAATAGTAATGCACTTTTAGTGCCTTTCTAGCATAGAGATCCGACCACTTATTTGACGTCAAAATGAGCAATCTTTAGACAAAAAAACCAACCAACTCATTTACTTAAGCAAATCAACAATGACATCAAAGTGTCACATATCAGCCATGAAAGTGTCATCCAATCCTTCTAACTTAGGCACCATCTTTCGTACGAGCATGAAAGCTCATATCTAATAAATAAGGTAAATGACAATGAAAACTTCAGCAGTGGCAAGTGCACTTTTTCTAGCTCTAGCTTCTACATCTACAGTTGCTGCAACTGTATACAGCAACGACGGTACTGAGCTTTCAGTTGGCGGTCGCGTTGAATTCCGTGGTGATATCCAGTCGGACGATGACAATACTATCGCTGACAAAACTCGTGCACGCCTGAATGTGAAAGGCTCATCTCAGGTGTCTGAAGACCTAACTGCATTTGGTTTTTACGAAGCAGAGCAAGAAGCTGGAGCAGAGTTTAAAAACCGTTACATGTTCGCTGGTCTAGATACTAACTTCGGTGCATTCTCTGCAGGTACACAGGACCAAGCAGCAGTAATGATCTCTAATATCTCGGACATCACTACTTTCTCTGGTAACCAACAAAACATCAATGCGAGTTCTGACAAGCAAACGGGTGTTCTAGCATACAACGCTAACTTTGACGCACTACAAGTTGGTGTTACTTACGCTGGTTCTAACGCAGATGACGCTTTCTCTCTAGCGGCAATCTATGCACTGCCAATGGGTCTTGACCTTGGTCTTGGCTACTCAGCTCAAGATGACCAAAACGAGTTGATTGCAGGTTTAGCATACTCATTAGACGCTCTATACATTGGTGCTACTTTCGGTACTGGTGAAGATAAAGATGGTGACGACTTCACTACTATCGAGCTTGCTGGTGAATATAAAGTAGCTTCTAACATTGCTCTTCAAGCGATGTACGCGAATAAAGAAGTTGATGACAACACTGACACTGACATTGCTGAACTAGGCGCAGTTTACCGCTTCAACAGCAACATGCGTACTTACGCTGCATACCAATTTGACCTAGACGACAGCGACAACAGCAAACTACGTGTTGGCCTACGTTACGACTTCTAATCAGTCATAACATCGTTCTGACAAACTATCCCTTATCCAAAAGGTCGAGCCCCCGCTCGGCCTTTTTAATTTTTAGCCACACCCCAAAGTACTGCCTCGTCGCCCTTTTTGTATCTAAACACAAATTTTGAAATAAAATTCTTCTGCCGCCTTTCCTATACTGTAACCAACTCATAAAAAAGGAATTCACCATGCCAACACCAATCAAAGTCACCCTATATCGCTGGGCAGGAAGCTGGGGACCATTTAAGGTCAATATTCCGTGTGGTGAGTGCACGCTAACTAAAGATATCCTCAAAGACACCTTTGAGGGCGAATTAGCGGGTATTCCAATTGAGCTTGAGACAAAAGATTGGTTATCACACTGGTGGGAGCCACTAAAAGCCGGAGGTTGGCATGCCCCAATCATCATGGTTGAGGGCAAGATCATCAGTCAGGGTGAAGCGCTGAATCGCGGTGTGCTGGTACAATCAATCATCGCTCAGTGGGCACAGCAAGATGAGCTCAAAGGTAATGTCGTGTTTGGCAAGGCGACTTGCCCATACTGTGTCAAAGCCAAGCAAGCACTGGATGAGGCAAACATCGATTACAACTACTTTGACGTTGTGCGTGACAGCGCAGCACTGTATCGAATGATCCCTGAGGTCAAAGCCATTATTGGTGAGAAAACGCCAGTGACCGTTCCACAGATTTGGCTTGATGGTGAATATGTCGGTGGCTTTGACAAGCTAGAGACGCACCTAAAAAAGCGCGATGAGCATTTGCAACCAGACAATATTGTTAATATCGACTCACGTGCCAGCTAAAAATCCAACATGAATTGTGCCGCATAATGCCCGAGTACTCGGGTATTATTTTGCTGTTTTTTTGCGGAGAAATCGCAAAGCGCCTCCTATACTTTTAACACCAAAGGGATTTTTAGGGCGAGGTATTGGTGACTAACAATAATAAAGACCAATCCTTGGAAAACCTATCTGTACTGGTTGTTGATGACTGCAGTGCCTCACTTCTCCTATTTAAGCAGCAGCTCAAACAGATCGGTGTCCAAAAAGTACGCAGTGCAACCAATTATCACGAGGCACTTTCGCTGGTGGGTACGCACCGATACGATGTCATTTTGCTTGATTACCATCTCGATCAATCGGTCACGGGTACTCAACTGGCGACCATCTTTTCTCGTCGCAAGTTGATTAGTCGCAGTACTGGGCTATTGCTGATTTCGAGCGATAGCAGCAAAGAGACTGTGCTGACGGGCCTGTCAGATCAGATCCCGCACTTTATGAAAAAGCCGTTTAAACCCGCCGATCTTTCCAAGCGTTTAATGCAGGTTCATCGTGACCAACTAGCGTTGCGTCAACTCGAAGACCTATTATTTGGGGAGCATGCGCAAGACCCTACTCAATACGATGAGTTGAGTTTGGTCAAAATTGTGACTCGAGCGCCAACGCCAGTATTGGCAGAAAGCTACATACTACAAACCCTGATCTCCCAACAACGCTGGGAACACCTTACCCGTTGGCTTGCACACTCACCACTGCCTGTACATGCTCAAAAGCTGATAGCCAAAGCACGCCTGCTGGCTAATCAAGGAGATATCACCCAAGCCCTGAGCTTGGCCGAGGACTATGTTCGCGATAACCCGCTAGCGATCAAAGTCATTGATCTTGTCTGCCAGCTTTATACTGAAAATGGTCACTATGACCAAGCTTATCGCTACGCTAGACTCGCCTTTGATAAAACGCCGAGCCTAAGCAGTCGAGCGATTTGTGCCGCCAGGCTGGCAACTGAGCTCAACAAGTGGGATAGATTGATTGAAGTCGGCCGCCTTTACGCCAACTCCTTATCGATTGCAGACATATCATGGATAAGCGCTATGGTGGCGTATGGTCAGTGTCTGCAACAAGCCTTCTCACAACTGATGGTAGCAGACAAACGAGAGCACTTTACCAACCAAGTAAACGACATCTTTAGCCTCACTCATCAACGCCTATCCCACGCACAACGCCGCTCACTTGAGCTGTATAAACAGCTGTTCGTTATTGGGGTTCGTCATCAACAAGCTCGCCATAAAGAGGCAAAAAAAATCCTGCTATCGGCAGTTTTGCCTTTTATCGATGATGTCGCTAAAGTCCCGACATGCTTACTTATCGAGTGTTACTTCAAGCTGCACTTCTACAATGAACTCTGGTTCGCCAACAAAGTCGCCGATGAAATCGACAAGCGAAGTGTGTTTGATGAAGAAACAGAAAGGCTATTGCAGAACTATCACGAGTACCGCAAGCTCATTCCTAAAGAAGAGAAGTCCACGGCTTTAATCGCACCTCAGACAACTAGTTCATAATACTGAACACCCAGAAAAGACAAAACCCCGAGAGCCTAAACTCTCGGGGTCAAAATCCTTGTCGCCAATCTTTAGCAAAAAAAGCTCTCCACTAAAGAATAAGGGAGAGTAACTGTCCACAACCATCCGCGCTGTGATCTTCTCTACCTTAAGCTCGGCTGCTGTTTGCACATCGGTGCCAACAGACCGCTACTTGCTGGTTTTCTTAAATAGGCGTTTAAGCATTGATGGCTTTTTCACTTTTGCAGTGGCTGCACCGTAAAACGACTCTTCAAGAATGCGCTTGGCAATTTGGTGGTTAATGTAAACCGAACCCAGTTCATTGTGACCTGTCATCGTCTTGCCTTATGAATTGTAATTAACTTTCAAATCGCGACGAATTATACGCCACAACAAGCACAAAACAAGACATTGGTCACATTTTTATAAAATCAAATATCAACGTAAGGACATCTATTGCGAGATCGATCAATGAGACAAAGGCACAAGCCTAAACTCTAGCTACCTACCACTCGCACCTCGGAACAAAGTGAACCACGCTCCCCGCCCCTGTCTTTACCGTTTGGGCTGACGATAAGTCTTACCCGCAGCTTGGTAAGTTTCTTTCACCTTAACCTCAAACTGACTGTCAAAGAACCAGGCAACAAAGCGGATGATATCATCCCCTTCATTCATCACATGCTCGACATACTCTTGCTCGTTACCTTCATCGTCGGCTTGCGTAGTCACATGGTAGATGCGCTGCTCGCCCTCTACCTCAGCAAGGGCAAACTGCCCAGTCAGGCCTTGCGCCGCCTCGGCAACATCCTTATCTTCAACGGCCTTTAGGGCGTTGAGTGCACTTGGCAAGTCAGCAAGTTGGCAAAGCTGTTTAACCAGTTGTTCAAATTCGTTGTGCTGCATAATTACTCCACGATCTCCCAGCTGTGCGTCATTTCAACCCCTTCACCCAGCATTAAGCATACTGAGCAGTATTTCTCTAGTGAGTCTGCTGCCACTTTTTCAACAATGTTCGGGTCAAGCTTGTCACCCTTGACGACAAAGTGGATATTCACCTTGGTGAAAATACGCGGCGCAGTTTCACGACGCTCTGTGCTCAAGCTTGCCACACACTCAGTGACCGCTTGCTGCGCCGTTTTTAATCCATCGACCATATCAACGGAGCTACAGCCACCTGCTGCCATCAGCACCATCTCCATCGGGCTTGGCGCCGTTGCCCCACCATTGCCATCCATCACCACGGAGTGACCGGACTGGGACTGTCCCAAGAACTTAAAGTCCTCAATCCATTTAACTTCTGCTTGCATCTGTGTTTCTCTTAAATTGCTATTGGCTATCTGCCGGGAAGATCACCCCGGTCTGATGGCGAATGTCGGTAATGATTTGAGCCACCAGCAACGATCGCTCGATATACTCTGTTGTCATCTTGTTTTTCGTGACTTGATTGGCAAACACCCGCGCCTCATACAGCATTGGGTTGTCGTCTTGTGCCACGGTCAAGTCCTCGCACGGTCCACCACGGCGGATACGCTCAACACGGCGCCCAAACGAGACCATGTCGATCAGTACACTCCCCGACTCTCCCTGAATCTCACTCGGTGTCTGCGCATCACTGGTTTTAGAGTGGGAGAGCACGACGTTAAACTGAGGATAGGACAAAATGACACTGCCGCTACCATCGACACCAGAGTCAAGGCGATGCGCACTGGCATGAATGGTATCAGGTGCACCAAATAATTCCACCGCCGCACCTACGCAATAGTAACCAATATCCATGATCGAGCCATTAGAGAACTCAAGGTTAAACGTATTGGGGTTTTCTCCGTCGAGATATTTTTGATAGCGAGAGGAGTATTGGCAATAACTGAGGTGGGCCAATCGCACTGGCCCAATGCTTTCAACTGCCTGCTTAGCAAGCTGAAAGTTAGGAGTAAATGGCGCCATGTAAGCCTCAAATAACACCACGTTACTCGCCTTTGCCACCTCAAACATCTGCTCAACCTGGCGAATATTCGAGGCCATCGGCTTTTCAACCATGACATGCTTGCCCTGTCGCATCATGATCATGGCCTGAGAGGCATGCAGCGAGTTGGGGCTAGCAATATAAACCGCATCCACTTCTGCGCTTGCTGCCAGAGATTCAAGGCAATCAAAGTAATATTTTGCCGTGTATTTTCTCCCAAACTGCTTGGCACTGGCCAGTTTACGCGAGTAAACCGCAGTGAGCGTATACTCACCACTTTTTAGCGCTGCCGCAACAAAGCGATCGCTAATCCAATTGGTACCGATAACGGCCAAACGTATCATATCTATCTCCTAAACCCATTAGCCTTATTCTGATTGCTATAGGGTGACTCACAGCGTCGCCACAACCCTGATCGCGAGTGCGATCAACACCACCCCGGTGAGACGGTCAATCAGCTGTGCACGCGAGCGCACCCGCTCTAATAGGGCTGCGCTAGAAAGGAGTAAAGTAATCAAGGTATACCAAAGACCATCGACAATTAACGGCGTCAGAACAATTACAGCATGGTTGGCAAGCGAGTCGGCCAGAGCGACAAATTGGCTGAACAGTGCGGTAAAAAACACCATAATTTTCGGACTGAGTAGCGCAATCATCAGTCCTTCTCGCGCCGCCTGCCAGGCGGATGTCGGTTGCCCTTTCTCTAGCTTCTCTACCACTCCACCCTTTGAGCGCAGCGCGTTCCAGCCTAGATAAGCAAGATAACCAGCACCAAGCAAGGTGATGATTTTAAACACCACTGGTGCTTGTTCAAGCAGAACGCCGAGGCCGGTGATGGTAATCATGGCATAAAAGCCAATTCCTATTGCATGCGCCCAAGCGGTAGCAAGGCCGTTGATTCGTCCCCCCGCTAAACTGTGTTTTGCCACCATAGCGAGGCTCGGCCCCGGCGACATTGCCCCTAACAAACAGACCAAAAATAATGAAAACCAAATTGATAGCGTCATCGCTTCTATCCCTAAAACAGAAATACCGATATCCAAGACAGCATTTGAGACCACTTGGGTATGACATCAGACTAGAACTTTCTGTTTTTTATCACTGTTTTCTAACTTATTCATCTTTTTTGTCGGTACTTTAATCATCTAGGCGGGATGGCGGCAACCAATAATGAACGCAGCCCCGGCCCAAAACGGCCAAACTTGGGTTATGAATCAAAGGCAAGGTCAGAATTGATGCGAATTACAAAAATCGAGTTGCAAGGCAGCCTGCCAGCCCTGCGGGTCTCTCTCCAGCTATTTGCCACTGAGTAATTTGAACAGCAGTGATGAGAAGCAGTATCACTAAACAGCATGCCCCATTGAGAATAGGAGAAAACGGTCACCCTCCGGCACTAACAGGAAGTAATACTCTAGTCGATGGGGATTTCAAACTGCATAAAGATATCGCCCTGATAGCTTTCATGCCAGCGATAGTCGAACCTAAGACGTGGTTCTCCGGCACTTTTATCACCAATACCAAAGCTAAATTGCAAGCCATGGCTTAACAGCCACTCTTCATAGGTCATCATGTGAACATCCTGCTCTAACTCTTCAGGAAGCCAAACCCCAACACCAAAGTAATTATTCGACAGGCGTTGAGTCAAAAATGGCGCATACTCACCAGAGATAAGCCATTGATCCCAGTAGGAGGTACCGACATCAAACTGGTTGCTACCTGGCTTCACTCTTAGGGCAGAGAAGGTGTTAGCAACGTAATCCATGCCGTCTTTTACTGAAAAACAGACCCCGGGGCTTTTCATCACGACAGAATCCACGCCGTGATGAGATTGGGCAGGGTAGCGAGTATCAAATAGATCACACGCGTGCACTGGGGCGCTGATTGCCCCCAAAGCTAAAATGACAACGAGAGATGGTTTTCCCGTAAACATATAATTCCCAACCCCAAAACAAGCCTAGTAACAAGATCTTAAAAACGACAATTAATAACAATATCATAAACTGACTAGCACAAATTAACAAAACGTGCTTCGTCTGCGCTCTAAGTTTAGTTATTAATCGGCTAGAACTGAATATTCTTTAGCATTTGGGTAACGCTTGGCGTGGTTAAGTGCATTATCGACTGTCCATTCGCAACGGCATGGCGAATATCTGTACTACGAACCGCTATTTTCTCAGGACACGCCAATACCGACCAGCGCTTAACAATATCTTCAGCGCGGTAGAACTTGGCAAAATTGAATAAGTTATCCGGACCTAAAACAAAGGTGAAGTCGATATCTGGATGTTGAACAGACAGGGCATCAAGAACCGCAAACGTGGTGACGCTCTCTCCTGGTTGATACAAGCTCTCCTCTATCGTTGATCGCAAGATCTTCTCGTGTCCCAGATCCGAAATAAAAGCATCAACAAGTTGGCAGCGTTTCGAATAGTCCAACATTGATTTTCCCCAGGCGTGGGCGATACTCGGTACAAGCCACACTTGATCGAAATGGAGTAAGGATTCAATCACACTCTTATGACCCAGACTAGGCGGGTTAAACGCGCTACCAAAAAGCGCTACTTTCTTATTCATAGAATCAACATTAATCAAAGTCAGCAAGTAATGGCGCAGCAGTCATGCCAGTAAAGCAATTCCACCGCTCGAAAAAAGTCATCAAGTTCGCCAACACCGAGTGACTTGGGGCAATAACTTGGCTTATCATACTACGAGTTACTTCAATTTTTATACCTGAATTGCTTTGGCGCACGCTATCTATAAATTATGCGTTGTGGCTTTGTTGGTATATGTGGGAATCAAGGGAATAGCAATGGAACAACCGATCCGCGAAGAAATGCGCGTCCTACCTGAGATTGACGTTGATTTTGAGATCACGCGTCGCGTCAACTTTATCAAACAAAAACTTATCGAATCTGGCTGTAAAGCAGTCGTGCTCGGTATCAGTGGTGGCATTGACTCGACCACATGTGGCCGCTTGGCACAACTTGCAGTGGATGAGCTTAATCAAGAGCAAGGCTCTGAGGCGTACCAATTTGTTGCCGTTCGTCTGCCTTATGGTGAACAGAAAGACGAAGACGAAGCACAGTTAGCACTGAGCTTTATCCAGCCGTCACACTCTGTGTCAGTGAATATCAAGGCTGGTGTCGATGGTATTCATGCTGCGACGCACACGGCACTAGAGGGAACAGGTCTGCTACCACAAGACCCAGCTAAGGTTGATTTTGTCAAAGGCAATGTTAAGGCGCGTGCCCGTATGGTCGCCCAGTACGAGATTGCTGGCTACGTAGGCGGACTGGTATTAGGGACTGACCATTCGGCGGAAAATATCACGGGTTTTTACACTAAGTTTGGTGATGGCGCCTGCGATCTCGCCCCACTGTTTGGCCTAAGTAAACGCCAAGTGCGCCAGCTCGCCGCAAGCCTCGGCGCTCCAGAGCTATTGGTGAAGAAAACACCAACTGCCGACCTTGAGGAACTCAGTCCACAAAAAGCTGACGAAGATGCGCTGAATCTTACTTATGATCAGATTGATGACTTCCTAGAAGGCAAACCTGTCAGCGATGAAGCAAAACAAACGCTGATCCGTATCTACCAAGTCACCCAACACAAACGCCAGCCAATCCCAACGGTCTACGACTAACGCAAAAGTGGCTCTACTGGAGCTGCGTAAATAGAGATGACTGACCGAGAGTCGAGGAGCTTCCACCACCGCCCTCGCCTCTCGCCTCTTCCCCAATCAAACATATTCGCTGTTTGAGATGTTGTTTTTCGCCCAAATCAGGGCTTGAAGACGATTTTTTACCTTGAGCTTTTTGAAGGTGTTGTGCAGATGCGCTTTGACGGTGTTCTCGCTGACGTGAAGGGCCTCTGCAATCTGCGTATTAGATGCACCATCGCCAAGCAGTTTAATCACCTCTTGCTCACGCTTGGTTAAAGTCGCAAAGCTGGGGCTGGTTTTGATCAGGCGCTGCCTATCTCGGTAAAAGTGGATATACTCGGCGAGCAAACGACGACTCATCCATAACTCGCCTTGCAGTATTCGTTTAAAACCGTATACCAATCTCTCGAGAGTATCGGATGCGTAGAATAACCCGACAAGATTTGGCCAATCCAACAACTGGGTATGCGATACATCCTGGGGGGTATTGAGCAAGACCTCTTTGTCACACAAGGCAAGACGCTCTTTAATCGCATCGTACTGCTCAACAAGCTCTTCCGACATCGCTGGGTAGTCAATAATCACCAAGTCCATCGCTTTGATTTGCTGCTGGATTTGCGGTGTCAACAACTGCTCGGGATCGATGAGCTCGATGGCAACCGCGAGATGTTGCTCGATTGAATCCTTGAGCAAACTGGACTGCAGCCCATCACTGGCCACCAGCATTGCCTTAATTTCGGCACTATTTTTGTCCACGACCACATCCCCGTTCTACCCTGTTCGTTTGATGTCCTTTACTTCTTTTGTGCAATTCTGCGTTCGGACCACTTTAAAAGAAGCACAGTCAGCCATCGCAAGGGGAGAGAACGCCATCATTCTGAAAGATTGGAGCATTCTATTTCTACTTATTGATACATATAAGCCAAAAGTAATAAATACTCGTCTCAGACGTTGACTATTATGTCTAGCTATACTGTTAGTTTTTAGTACCTAAGTTTACTCTCAAGGGATCTTAGTAGGCAGACTTTAAAGTTTGCTTGGGCATAGCCACTGGACTCCACCTTCAATTGGAGTAAACTTGGCCGACTTTTGATAACCTGCAGCGTTTTTATGTCTTGCTTTCATCGTTTTCAGCAACCCGTTGACCATCTGGGACTACCAGAGAAATTTACCTTTCCTTTCTTTTATCAGCCGCATCCACTGGCAGTCCAAGCTGCTGCGCAACTTATGCAGATACTCGAGCAGCCCCACTCACCGTTTACTCATCAGTTTGGTCTGAACAATACATCAGGAACAGGCAAAATGTTCGGTGTTCTGGTGGTAAGAAATCGGCAAGGTGAGTTGGGTTTCCTGACTGGATTTTCAGGGAAAATAGACGATAGCAACCACCACCTTGGCTTCGTCCCGCCAGTGTTCGATATGCTCAGTCGTGAAGGCTTCTTTCGCCAAGAGATGGTCGAGATAAATACGGTCACCGCTGCACTTAAGTGCGCCGAGCAAGACATTACCCTGCCCGAACTTAAGCAACAGCTCCATATCATTGAGCAACAAGCAGACAAAGAGATAGAAGCGCTAAGACTCGATACCGTCCAGCGCCGTGCAGAGCGAAAACAATACCGCCAAGCTTCGCTAGAAATGCTGCCACCACTGAGCGCAGAGCGACTTGACGAGCTGAACCAACAACTCGGCAAGCAGAGCGTCGCTGATAAAAATGCCCTCAAGCACCTTAAGGCTCGATGGCAATCGAAAATAGAACAAGTTAGCGACCTGCTTAGCTGTAAACTCTCTGAGATTGAAGAGCTTAAGCAGCAGCGCGCGACTCTATCTAAGCGACTACAGCACCAGTTGTTTCGCCACTATCGGTTCCTTAATGCACGCCTGGAGCAGCGTGATCTCGTAGATATCTTTGCGTCTACCAGCAATCCAGTACCGCCCGCAGGCTCAGGAGAGTGCGCAGCGCCTAAA
This sequence comes from Vibrio sabulosilitoris, assembly GCF_055391395.1. Taxonomy (NCBI): domain Bacteria; kingdom Pseudomonadati; phylum Pseudomonadota; class Gammaproteobacteria; order Vibrionales; family Vibrionaceae; genus Vibrio; species Vibrio sabulosilitoris. The sequence continues at coordinate 210,509 of NZ_AP029600.1, read as the reverse complement.
CTGTTGCATTTCGCCTACCAAAATCAGCTTGCGCCGATTGCGCTGGCCGAGTTTTGGTGGGGAAACTCACCAAAATCTGAGATCCGTAAGCACAAACAGTTCTACCCTGCGTGTCAAAGTAAATGCAACCCCATCTTGTCACATATGCTTGAGGGGCTTGAGGTGGATGACAATCCATTGCTCAATAATCCTGCCAAAGATCAAGAGCTCGACATCCTCTACCAAGATGATGCCATCGTGGTGGTCAATAAACCGGCTAATTTCCTCTCGGTGCCGGGTAAGCACATCAAAGACTCGGCGTATACGCGGCTGCAGCAGCAGTTTAGTGATGTTGAGGGGCCTTTCGTGATCCATCGCCTCGATATGGCAACCTCTGGTTTACTAGTTTTTGCCCTGACTCGCCGCGCTAACAAAAGCCTGCAAAAGCAGTTCATCTCACGTTCGGTGAGCAAGCGTTACATCGCTAAGATAGCCGCGACTGTCTCTTCCCAACATGGTGAAATCCATCTGCCAATGCGTGGCGATCCTGATGACCGCCCACGCCAGTTAGTATGCTTTGAGCACGGCAAGCCTGCTCACACCAGTTGGGAAATCAAGCACCAAGATAGTAGCGGCACAACCTTATATTTGTATCCGCACACAGGGCGTACTCATCAGCTCAGGGTCCACTGTGCTCACCAAGATGGTTTTGATAGCCCGATCTTGGGCGATACCCTTTACGGTCAGCATGCAGAACGTCTCTATCTGCATGCTGAAAGCCTGAGCTTTGAGCACCCGTACACCAAGCAAGCGATGCATTTTCAAGTCGATGCTGCTTTCTAGCTGCATGAGCTTTTCTAAGAGGTTAGTTGCAAAAGCCTTTCTGTGAGTAACTTAGCCTAGCGGCTTGAGCTGAAATCCCAGAGTGTGAGACTATACCAGCCTATTACACTAAGCTATTTGTTACTCATGAAACCTCAAGCTGCAATTTTTGATATGGATGGACTCTTGCTCGACACCGAGCAGGTCTGTATGCGTGTCTTTCAAGAGGCGTGCCAAGCGGTCGATGTCCCTTTCCTCAGGGAGGTCTACTTATCGATCATTGGTTGCAATGCCCAGCGCATCAATCAAATCCTAACCGATGGTTACGCCCCTTATATCGACTACCAATTGCTCCACAATGAGTGGCGTAAACGCTACAACGCTGTGGTGTTGCACGAGGCCATCCCGGTGCGTCCCGGCGTGATTGCGATGCTTGATTGGTTGAAGTCTCAAGATATCCCTTGCGCGGTCGCGACCTCGACACAAAAAGAGGTGGCGTTGATCAAACTAGAGCTCGCCGGCTTAACTCACTACTTTGACAACATCACCACAGGGTGTGAGGTCACTCAAAGTAAGCCACAACCGGATATCTACCTGTTGGCGGCCAAGCGATTGGGAATCGCGCCAGAGCAATGTATCGCGTTTGAAGACTCCAATAACGGTGTGAGGGCTGCAGTTGCCGCCAATATGCTCACCTATCAGATCCCAGACCTAGTCGAGCCCTGTACCGAAGTACAAAACCTCGGCCATACTATTGTAAGCTCTATGGATCAGGCCTTGGCAATACTGCATAAAAAACAAGAGGCGGAAGACGAGCTAACCTGCGTTACTGAAATCGACTAGAGAGCTGTGTATTGTAAACTTCGAGACAAAGCATAGTTTTCAACAATTAACAGTGTAAATAGGGGCGAGGCTTGATCACTCCCCTGTTTACACTTAGCAAATGGACCTCACAACAATACCCCTTTGATATCTCCGATTGTCTCTCATTCATTAATTGCAATTCAAAATATAAGCGTCTGATTTAAAATGATTTAACTCCAAAATTGTTACATCAAACTGCCGTCATTTCTTCTCTTCACCAAAGCTACTTTTATCACCTTACTCACTATCATTGCCTCGCCAGTTTTACGCGAAATTAGCCATCAAAAATGACAAAAAAACCAGTCACTTGTTAAACATAGGAAAAATCAGGTTTGATTTCTGTTTTTTATTTTAAGCAACGGTAAACATCCCATTCTCACAGTGTAAAATACGGCATTTTTTCTATGACACAGGTCACATCTTTTTTTTCTATCACTCGTTTCGGAATAAACTGCTGTTAACCTCAAGCCGCTTTGAATGAATCAAAGAAAAAAACTATAGGGAGTGTTCACAATGAATACCAAGCAACCAATGTCGCTTACCAGTCGTGTAATTATCGGTATGATTACCGGTGTATTGACTGGCTTTTTTATCCGAACTTTTCTTGCTGATATCAGCTTTGTTCATGAATACCTTGTCAATGGCCTATTCGAAGTAGGCGGCCAAATCTTTATCTCCAGTTTGCAAATGCTGGTTGTACCACTCATTTTTGTTTCTCTTGTTTGCGGTACCAGCTCACTACAGGACATTACCACCCTTGGCCGTATGGGCGGTAAAACCCTCGCTTTCTACCTGTTCACCACCGCTGTGGCCATTACACTGGCACTGACCATGGGCACCGTGTTCCAGCCGGGCGCTGGCGCTGACCTTGCCGCAGCGAGCACTTTCCAGTCGGCTGAGGCTCCGTCTCTGGGTCAGGTGATCATCAACATGTTCCCGAAAAATCCAATCGCTTCGATGGCGCAGGGTAACACGCTACAGATCATCGTATTCGCAATCCTATTCGGTATTGCCATCAGTGCTGCAGGTGAGCCGGGTAAGCGTATCGCGTCGGTCTTTTCTGATCTTAACGAAGTGATCATGAAGCTGGTTGCGCTGCTGATGAACATCGCTCCGTTTGGTGTGTTCTTCCTCATGGCGAAGCTGTTCACAGGTCTTGGTCTTGATGCTATCTGGAACCTAGCGGGCTACTTCCTAGTGCTAACCTGTACCCTGCTGCTGCACGCACTCGTCACTTACGGCGTACTACTTAAGTCACTGACCGGTCTGAGCCCAATGACCTTCTTACGTAAGATGGAAGATGCGATTATGTTTGCCTTCTCAACGGCATCATCAAACGCAACTATCCCAGTCACGCTGGAAACCGTTAAGAACCGCCTGGGCGTGAAAAACCGCGTAGCGTCGTTCACAGTGCCTCTCGGTGCAACCGTGAACATGGACGGCACTGCCATCATGCAAGGCGTGGCAACCGCTTTTATTGCGCAAGCATTCAATATTGACCTATCCATGGGTGACTACATCACGGTTATCTTGACCGCGACTCTAGCCTCTGTCGGTACCGCGGGTGTTCCAGGTGTCGGCCTGATCATGCTTGCCATGGTTCTTAACCAAGTCGGCCTACCTCTAGAGGGTATTGCACTGATCATGGGTGTTGACCGTCTACTGGATATGATCCGTACTGCAGTCAACATCACAGGTGACAGCGCGGCATCGGTTATCGTTGCAAACTCCGAAGGTGCTCTCGACAAAGAACGCTTCAACGACCCACACGCTGGGGAGAAAGAGGAAGAGGTTCACTTCGTACCTGCTGCGGAGTAATCGCCTGATTTTTCGTTAGTAAAATTGCCCATCGACGCTTTTAGTGTTGGTGGGCTTTTTTATTCCATTCGCGCGGAAGGCGAGAAGCGACAGGGATATCCTTGTAATGTCCGTTTTTTTAGCGGCTAAACCGCGCACGCTTTACGTAGTTCGTTCGACTAATATCAACCTAAGACCCAAGAATAGCCGTCTAACAATCAGAGTCAGCGTTCTCTGATTATATAAATGACTCATCCTCCACGCGCACCACCTCGCCTCTCGACTCTCGCCTCTCTAAGAGAGCGCTTTTAGGCTAGACTTTGCGCTAACATCGCCGTTCCCCCGGAGGAATTAATGAAACCCTATGCCCTGCTTCTGCCGTTGCTGCTCGTATCTCAATCTGTCGCAGCCTCATCGACCAGTTCACTCAATTTGACCCAGTCCGGCGTGGGTTATGCCTGTTTGATCATTTTTGCTATTGCCTATGCTCTGGTGATGCTTGAGGAGTATTTAGAGCTGAGAAAGTCCAAACCTGTGCTGCTTGCTGCCGGTTTGATTTGGGCGATCATTGGCTACGTGTATTCTCAGCATGGTGTGGCGGAGCAGGCGCACTCGGCGCTTGAGCATAACCTGCTTGAATATGCCGAACTACTGCTCTTCCTGCTTGTGGCGATGACCTATATCAATGCGATGGAAGAGCGTAACCTTTTTGATGCCTTGCAGGCTTGGATGGTGGGTAAAGGCTTTAATTTTAAGACTTTATTTTGGCTTACCGGGGTTTTGGCTTTCTTTATTTCGCCGATTGCCGACAACCTAACTACCGCCTTATTGATGTGTGCGGTGGTGATGAAGGTGGCCGGCGATAACAAGCGCTTCGTCAACCTCGCTTGCATCAATATTGTCGTGGCTGCTAATGCTGGTGGGGCGTTCAGTCCATTTGGTGACATCACCACCTTGATGGTTTGGCAAGCCGGTCATGTGGCGTTCTCTGAGTTTATGCCCTTGTTCATCCCATCGGTGGTGAATTATCTACTTCCTGCACTGATCATGTCATTCTTTGTCCCCAAGACTCAACCTAATACGGTTTACCACCAAGTCGAGCTCAAGCGTGGTGCGCGTCGCATCGTCGGCTTATTTATTCTGACTATCGCCACCGCCGTGGCTTTTCACGCCGTTCTGCACTTTCCCCCGGTTATCGGCATGATGATGGGATTGGCGTACCTGCAGTTCTTTGGCTTCTATTTACGTCGAACCCTGCGCGCCTCATTATCACGCAAGGCAGCACAAGCAATTGCCAATCGCGATGATCTGGCGCTTAAACGCCTAGGCTCGGTTGTGCCGTTTGATGTCTTTCGCCGTGTCTCACATGCCGAGTGGGATACCTTGCTGTTTTTCTATGGCGTGGTGATGTGTGTCGGTGGCTTGAGCTTACTTGGTTATCTGGGCTTGGCGTCAGAGATCATGTACACCCAGTGGGATCCTATCTGGGCTAATGTGATGGTGGGTGTGCTTTCTGCGATCGTGGACAATATTCCGGTGATGTTTGCGGTCTTGACCATGGATCCTGCGCTCTCAATGGGCAACTGGCTACTCGTGACCCTAACCGCTGGAGTTGGCGGCAGTTTGCTCTCGATTGGCTCAGCGGCGGGGGTTGCGTTAATGGGAGCAGCCCACGGTCAATATACCTTTTTCGGCCACCTGCGCTGGGCGCCAGTGATCGCCATTGGCTACATTGCCAGCATCCTAGTCCATCTAAGTATGAACAGCTATCTGTTCTAGTTATCTCCATTTGAGGCGTCATAGCGCACAGTGTTCGACGCCAGACAAAACTTTCTGCGAAGTGGCTCTCTTTTTTGCATCTGTACCATTTGCTTGAAATAAAAATGACATTAAGTTCAAACAGATTATATACCCAGACTGCAAGGACGCGGTTTTTGGTACTTGCTCACCAATGCCCAATAATCTCAGTCGGTAATATCAAAAAGTTGGCCGGACATACCCAAGAGTCCCTGTCCGATATAAATAAAAAAGTTACACATTGAGGTCACCATGTCAGAAACTCAGTTTCGCTACGGCAAAAAACGTTTTTACGACAACAAAAAATTCCCACGCGGATTTGCAAAATCAGGCGACTTTACACTTGCTGAAGAGGAACTATTAATCCAATTTGGCGACACCCTGATAGGCTTAGAAAGTGGTGAGCTTGTGCCGCAAAGCAGTGAAGAGCAGCATTTCATTGATATGTTGCAAGACCCTACCCTAGCGAATAGCAAGCTCGAGCGCACTTGGTTGAAGTACATCCGCCTTGCACGCTCTCGCAAGCGCTTTCATACCCTTAACGGTGCGTTTCGCACCAATGCATCCATTTATCCTGCAACAGCGACTGATTCGGTTTCTGAGGAATAAATCATCGAAGAGCGCTGCCAGCAGCGCTCTTTTTTTGTTTGACCAAAAACCACGACTACTTAGCCAGTAACGCGAGTTTTTTTAGGAAACTCTCTTTGAGGTGTGCCTGATCATACTCAAGATGATAGGTATTGTGAAAACCGACGCTAAGCTCTACCCCATTGCCTCGCAGATAGATGGTATAACCGTCGTAATCAGACATTGCTTCAACGCCCTCGTAGATTTTACCATGCTCAGTCGGTGAGCCGTTTTCCATTATCTTCTCGTAGGCATGCAAAATCTTGGTTGAGTCTAATTCGTTTTTCATAAGCCCTCCTTTCCCAACTTGGGCGTTAGACCTATATATAGTATGGTCTATTTACTCGCTCCCGATGTGACCAAGAAAGAATTTTTGAGACTGCATAATTTCACATTCTGAAGCGCTCACTTGCCCAAAGTAAGGCCATTTCTCCCAAGCCCTAACAACCCCAAAAAAGCAACGATGTAATGTACGTAAATCAACATCGAGTAGCTCAATACCAGACCTGTCCTATACTCGAATAACTGCTTCGTATGATATTGAATCTCAAAACAACAAGGTCAATATGGATAACAAAAGTGTATTGGTGCTCTACGCACACCCCTCACAACATCGCTCCGAGGCCAACCGGCCACTGTTTCGCCAAGCCAAACAAACACCCGGCGTCACCACAGTCGATCTTTATGCTGAGTACCCACGTTTCAACATCAATATTGACCGAGAGCAGCAGCGCCTAGTCGATCATGATGTGATCATCTTTCAGTTTCCCCTCTACTGGTACTCCACACCAGCGATCCTCAAAGAGTGGCAGGATCTGGTCTTAGAATACAACTTTGCCTACGGCAAAGAAGGCAAGGCACTCGATGGTAAACTGTTTCTCTGTGCGTTAACCGCGGGCGGGCGACATGACGCCTACCAGCAAGGGGGCTACAACCACTATACAATCAAAGAGCTCCTGCAACCCTTAGAGCAGATGGCTCGCCTTACCTGTATGCAATACTTACCTCCTTTTACCCTGTTTGGTTCACGTACCGCCCAAGAAGAAGGACGGATTGCGGCACATATGCAGCAGTACAAATACCTACTCCAAGGCCTTCTTACCGGCAAAATCAGTGCTGAGAACACCCTAAACCTCGAGACCATCAATCCGTTAGTGGAGCAACTTAGCAAGGAGGAGCAGGCATGACTGGACTGTTTTTACAGGCGTTTGTCTATCTTATTGCAGCGGTAATTGCAGTTCCTTTGGCCAAGCGGCTTGGCCTTGGATCTGTGCTAGGCTATCTCATTGCAGGGGTGGTTATCGGACCTATCATTGGGCTTGTGGGCGAAGAAACAACAACGATTCAGCACTTTGCTGAATTTGGTGTGGTCATGATGCTGTTTCTTGTCGGTCTCGAGCTCGAACCCAAGATGCTCTGGTCGATGCGCAATAGGCTGATTGGCCTGGGTGGTCTGCAGGTCGGTTTGACTGCCGCCGCGGTCACTGGCATTGCCATGCTACTCGGTCAGCCTTGGTCGATAGCCCTGACCATAGGCCTTATCTTTGCGCTTTCTTCAACTGCAATCGTCTTACAAACCTTTAGCGAGAAAGGCTTAACCAAGACCGAGGGTGGCAACAATGCCTTCTCAGTTCTGCTGTTCCAAGATATCGCCGTGATCCCTATGTTGGCGTTTATCCCATTGCTTGCCCTGCCCGAGTTAGTGGCCGCCGCACAATCAGCAGCGGCTCATGCCGCTGACCATCATGAGGAGCTCTCTCTCGTCGCCAATCTGCCCGGCTGGGCCTATGGCCTGGTGATCATCGCCTCGATAGTCACCGTCGTGGTCGGTGGGCATTTCTTAAGTCGTCCTCTGTTTCGCTTTGTCGCCGACTCTGGATTAAGAGAAATCTTCACTGCCACCGCGCTAATGTTAGTCATTGGTATCGCCGCGTTAATGAGCCTAGTTGGGCTGTCCCCTGCGCTTGGCACCTTCCTCGCAGGTGTGGTCCTTGCCAACAGCGAATTCCGCCATGAACTAGAGTCCAATATCGAGCCATTCAAGGGATTGTTACTCGGCTTATTCTTTATCACCGTCGGTGCCGGTATCGACTTCTCAATCCTATTTGGTGAGTTCGCCAGCATTATGTCACTTACCCTCGGTGTGATGCTGCTCAAGGCACTGGTTTTGTTTATCCTTGCGATGATCTTTCGTATCAAAGGCAGTAACCGCTGGCTATTCACCCTCAGCTTGGCCCAAGCGGGTGAATTCGGCTTTGTACTGCTAAGCTTCTCATTACAAAACAATGTCTTGCCTTTCGATTTAGCCCAAACCCTTTCACTGGTGGTCGCGATCTCGATGTTCTTGACCCCAGGGCTGTTTATCCTTTTCGACAAGGTGATTTTGCCGCGCTTTGAAGAGCAATCTAACCAACAAGAAGCCGACAGTATTGATGACCAAGGCACGGTTATCGTTGCAGGCATTGGTCGCTTCGGTCAGATCGTTAATCGGTTGCTAACCACCAATGGGGTCGAAACCGTGGTGCTCGATCACGAAGCGAGTCAAGTCGAAAACATGCGTGCAATTGGCACTAAGACCTTTTATGGTGATGCCACCCGTCCCGATCTGTTGCATACTGCTGGCATTGAGCATGCCAAAGCACTCGTGGTTGCGATTGATGATCGCGAGCGAGCTGTTGAGCTGGTGCATTACGTCAAACACACCTACCCGAGTGTGACGATTATTGCCCGAGCATTCGATCGCGGGCATGGCTACGAGCTCAAAGAAGCAGGCGCCGATATCGTGGAATCTGAGACATTCCACTCAGCGCTGGCTATTGGCGGTAAAGCGCTTGAAACAATTGGCATGCATCCTTTCCTCGCAGAACAACAAAAAGCGACCTATCAACGAGTAGAAAACAACAAGTTTGATATACTCTTCGCCGCTTGGCAGGGCGGCTCTGAGGGCGAGCGCTACGACAACAACTACCTCGAACTCTTCCGCCAAGTAGAAGCACAAATAATCACCGAAATGTCCCATGATCGCAGCGATAAGCACTCACACTCTGAGCGCGGCTGGACACCGCCACCTAAAGGCTACGCCGATCAATTTGATGAATCCGATAATGAACAAAACCAATCGTAACAAACTCGCCAAACAGCTGTACAAAATGACCTGGCCAATGCTGTTTGGCGTGCTCTCTTTAATGAGTTTTCAACTGATCGACAGTGCCTTTATTGGTCAGCTCGGCGTTTTACCTCTTGCCGCACAAGGGTTCACTTTACCCATTCAAATGGTGATTATTGGCCTACAGGTTGGTCTTGGGATCGCAACCACGGCGGTGATCTCAACCGCGCTCGGTGCTGGGCAAACCCGCTATGCCCAGCAGCTAGGAGGGCTGATCATCGTACTGGGTAGTGTTGGAATCGCCTTGTTCGGTGTGATTGCCTATCTGCTACGTGGACCAATTCTCGGGGCATTGAGCGCTCCAGACAGCATTATGCCGATCATCGACAGCTACTGGATTTGGTGGTTAATTAGCTCTTGGACTGGTGCAGTGCTGTATTTTCTCTACAGTCTCTGTCGAGCCAATGGCAACACCTTACTGCCAGGGAGCATGATGATGATCACCAGCTTACTCAATCTGGCGTTAGACCCGATTTTTATTTTCACTCTCGATATGGGCATTAATGGGGCAGCCATCGCGACCATCATCGCCTTTGGCATCGGTATCATCATTGTCTCTCCTCGGGTGATTGCCAAAGAGTGGATGTGTTTTGATTGGCACGATCTCGATGTGAGTAAAAGCATTCGTGCCCTAACCAATATCATGGGTCCAGCGATGATAAGTCAGCTTCTGCCGCCACTCTCTTCAATGTTAGCGACGAAACTGCTGGCGGGCTTTGGCACCGCTGCCGTCGCCGCATGGGCACTGGGCTCGCGTTATGAGTTCTTTGCTATCGTGGTTGTCCTTGCTTTAACTATGTCTATGCCGCCGATGATTGGTCGATTGCGTGGGGCGAATAACTACGCGGAAATACGTGAGCTAACTAAGATAGCGGCCGTATTTATCCTTGTTTTTCAGTTGGTCATTGCCCTCATCACCTATCTAATGGCGGTGCCACTGGCAGACTTGATGACCAGTGAAGAGGGCGGGGTTGAGCAGATCCTGATCTGGCATCTACATATCGTCCCCCTCAGTCTAGGGCCGCTCGGAATCTGCATGTTGATGGTCTCGAGTGCCAATGCAATAGGTCGCTCTTACCGCGCCTTATCTATCTCGGCTTTGCGCCTGTTTGCCTTCTTTTTGCCTTGCCTATGGCTCGGAGCACAATGGGGTGGCATCCAAGGGCTATTTTGCGGTGCGTTTGTCGGCAATATTCTCGCGGGTATCTGTGCGTGGCTAATGTACCAGCAGGCGCTCAATCAGCTTGAGCAACAACAACTGGGGAATGTAGCGCATTAGAGCTGCGCAAAACGCAAAACCGTGCACAGAGTTATCGCCTCAATAGTTATTCTCTCTGGCACGGCGATATAGTCAGGGCAGTTCACTCAGTTTTAATGGAGTACAGATGTCACTGCCGTTTATTTTTCATGCCCAAAGTGCTGACTGGTCGGCGCTTTGTGAGCGCACACTTACCCTAACCCTAGTTACCGAACGAGGTCTAGACTGGCAAAAAGTGCTGATCCGTCATGAGCCGGACAACGAAGAGCAATTCGAGAGAATGTCTTTGATCAGACAAACCGACCAACTATGTTTTTGGCAGGGTAAGGTGGAGCTGCGCCACGACCGCGCGCTTAATAACTATGTGTTTAAGCTAACAACGACGGACCAGCAATACTGGCTCTCGGCGCTTGGTGTGAGCAAGCGTATGCCGGGGCTCGAGACCCACTTCAAGCTCAATCCTGACCACCAGCCTCCAACCTGGGTCAATCAGCAGGTGTTCTACCAGATCTTCCCCGATAGATTTAGCAATATTAGGCCCGAGATCAGCGTGCAAGATGACCAGTTTGCTCTAGCTGATAGCACCAAGCGAGTGGTGAGCAAGGCTTGGGGCGCCCCCGTCGACACTCATGCTGGTAATGGGGGATGGGAGTTTTATGGCGGTGACCTCTACGGCGTTGAAGATAAGCTAGACTACCTGCAGCAGCTTGGTATCACCGCGCTTTATCTCAACCCAATCTTTAACGCGCGCAGCAATCATGGCTATGACACCACCGACTATTTCAATATTGCCCCGCACCTGGGCACCAATGCTGATTTCGCCAAGCTGTGTGAAGATATCCATGGCAGAGACATGAAAATCGTTCTCGATGCCGTGTTTAACCACACCTCAACCGAACACCCTTGGTTCAATAAACTCGGTCAACACTCGCAAATCGGCGCCTACCAATCCCCGACATCGGACTATCGTGACTACTATCTTTTTGCTGGGGACAGCAACCAATATATCGGCTGGAACGGAATTGACACCCTTCCGGTGCTCAACTTCAAAAACTCCGCGGTGCGTGACATCATCTATCAGAACGACCACTCGATTATCAAACACTGGCTCAAAGCGCCCTACCACATAGACGGCTGGCGCTTTGACGTGATCCATATGCTGGGTGAGGGGGAAGGTGCGAAGAACAATGCCCATTACGTCAAGGCATTCAGAGAGTCTGCCAAACAGGTTAACCCTGAGGCTTACATCCTCGGTGAGCATTTTTTTGAGGCAAGTGGTTGGCTGCAGGGCGAGCAAGAAGATGGAGCGATGAATTACTACGGTTTTGCTCACCCTCTACGCGCCTTACTGGCCAACAAAGATATCGCGCTCGACCCGATATCGATTGACATGCTTGAGTTTCGCGACTGGCTAGCAGAGGCGAGAGCGAAACTGCCTTGGGACAATCAGCTAGCCCAGCTCAATCAGCTAGACAGCCATGATACCCCACGCTTTTTCAGTCTAATCAGCGAAAGTGAGCCATTACTCACTATCGCCGCTACACTGCTGTTTACCTATGTCGGCACACCGTGCCTATACTACGGTACCGAAATCGGCATGCCAGGCGGTGCAGACCCCGATAACCGCCGCTGCATGGAGTGGGAGCGAGTCCAGTCATCCTCATTACTGCCGATATTTAAGCACTTGATTGCATTGCGTAAATCTCACCCAGCACTGCAGCGCGGCGCATTAGTCGAGCTACACTGCGACTCCGAAAGCTGGCTATTCGCCCGCCAACTGGAGCAAGATGTCGTCTTAGTCGGTGTAAACTTATCCCAACACACCAAAGTCGTAAGCCTAACAGCCCCTCAACAAGCACTGCTGGGTATAGACAAAGCTGAGCTCCAAATTACTCCAGTCTCAGCTATCATCATGTAACTTAGCAATACGAGGAGTTCGATGCATGTACCCAACTCCTCGCCTTTCACTTCTCGAATCCCGCCTGTTCTCTCCTCTCACCTCGACCCTGTGTTTATTGTTTGTTAACCGCTTTAATAAACGCCTCTTGCGCCCCACCAATATTTAAGGCTTTGGCTTCATCAAGTAGGGCTAAAGCCTTATCGAGCATACCGGCCTCAACCGCATTCTCGATGCCCGTGATGTAAAAGTTAGCTTGCGCTTGAGTCGCACCGGTTTGCGCCTGTTCCTCAGTGCTACCAACCACTATCGATGGACTAACATCCGTCGCCTGCTCGCCCTCGGCCAACTCGCGTCCAAATTCTTGCTGGGCAACATCGCTGCTGGCGACCACAACTGACTCTTCTACCACGATCGCCTCATCGACACTCACCAATACCCCTAAGTGGCCATAAGGAGAGTGAGGAATAACAGGATTGGGGACATCCGGTGGATAGTTACCTCGGGCAATCGCATCCAGCTTGACGGGGTGGATTACCTCAGATTCTCCCTGTGTTAGCTCGGGAGTGGTATAGATTAACAGCTTAACCGTCTGATTTCCCACCGGCTGGATTTTTGCTTGTGCCACCAATCGGTCACCATTCATCCCGTGGGCATGTTTGTATTTAAAATCATCATCACCAAATACCTTGAGTATTTCGTGATGATGATTTAGCAGCATGGCATTTGGGTAAAAAACCGTATTTTTAAACTGGCTGACGATCTCAATCTCCAGCTCTTTACCCTGAGTATCCACGTTGAAAGCAGCAATCGAGCTCTTGCCACTGTCTAGGTTCATGGTTTGGTTAGTTTGGTCAATTTTAAAGTCGAGGTAGGTATTTGGCGTCGCCGTCAGCCATTGCACATCGGCATAGCTCTGTGCGACTTGCGCCGTATTATCAAAATTAAACTCTACCACCTCGGTCGAGGTGCATCCCATCAGTGCCATGCTAATCGCGCAGCCGAGAACCAATTGTTTCATAATCACCTCTTCTATGACGAAAAAAGCCGACTTTTGACAGCCGGCATTGATTTATGGACTTTTAAATTAGGAGGCGTGGATTACCACCATGCTTCCATTTGGATGCCAACGCTGAATTCAGAGTCTGCAGTTGCTTTGCTAGTGTTTACATCTGTCGCGAAGCTATCACCTTCATGATTCATTAGGTAAGAACCATAAACTCGGATTTCAGGACGAGCCCAGAAGCTAGAGCCTGCTGACCATGCTTGTGCTAAGGTGAACTTAGAACCTGCACTCTTGGTAGTCTTACCATCATTCTTAACCTCATCAGCGAAGTAACCCGCCTCCAAGATAGTTCTCATGTTCTCGTCCCATTTGTACATTGGACGAACGACCGCATTGTACGCCGTGATATCGCCGTCGTCAGTGTCGTTAGCCTGCGCGAACATCGCAACGTGACCCACTTCAATTGCATCACCTAAGCCTGTTACACCCCAGTTGATTAAGCGATAGCCGTTCGCGTCGTTGTTGTCTTTTTCACGGCCAAACCAACCACCACCGCCATAGGTCGCCATCTGCTTACCGTAAGATGAAGTACCATACTGAACAATCGTTTGGTTAAAGCCATTTGCTAGACCTTGGCCTAGGACAGCCGTCACCAATACACCATCATCTACTTGAACGTCTTGGCCTTCAGCTTCAGAAGCGAAGTCGTATGCTAGGGCTAGCTCAAGGTTAGCACCATCCCACAGGTCAATGCCTGCGTAACGAAGATCAAATGTGTAACCAGTAACTTTTTCGTCTTTGAACTTCTCTTTGTTTTCGTAACTGTTTGGATTCGCTCGAATAGCTAGCTCACAAACCGCATCACCTTTACAATCCTCGATCTCTTTCTTTGCAGCTTCCGTTAGAACAGCTTCATTACCGTCAGAAACTTTCTGGCTACCATCATTGTGCATTACAGCCGCAGAGAATTTACCGCCACCTACAGATAGGTTTTCGATACCACCGCCAGCACCGCCTGACGTATCTAGGAAGTAGAAGTCAGTGATGTGGATATCTTTACGCTGGTAGTAGCGCTGACCAGCCCATAGTACTGCGTCTTTGTCGCTAAACAGGCCTTTCGCTTGTACGTTCATTACACGTAGTGCCGGCTCTTGGCCTTCCCAGTTGTTGTTACCGTCTGCACCGTAAGCCACCAATGACTCAAGGTTAAAGGTCACATCACCTTGGCTGTAAAGCTCTGCGTTTAGGCCAATCTCTGCGTAAAGGTCTGATTCGTTACCTAGACGACCAACTTTATTCTTTTCAAATGTAGCGTGCTCACCAGTACCACTAAAACCAGCACCTGCACGAGCGTAACCGTGGAAATCAACTGCAGCTGCGAAAGCACCAGCAGAAAGAGAAGCAGCAACAGCAGCAGCAATTACACTTACTTTTTTCATTATTAACTCCGTTTAGGTTTTTTATTCTTTTTCTCTCTTGTTCAACCTAAAAGGCACAATAGGTACAGCAGAAAAGAGAGATAAGATGGGATCACACTCTTTGGTGGGTTCCCCGTTTTGTTTCAACGGTTGTTAGAATAAGCGGGGCTGATAAGGTTGACTTCCTCCACCCCTGATTAATTTAGGGGGGATGAGAAAGGAGGAGAAAACGGGGGTTACGCCTCTATTTTCGGTCGGATCACACTATTTAGGGGGAGGAGACACGGTCGCGATCACAAGTTGACGAAGAAAGTGCTACGCAGTTCAAGTTTTATATATACGTGCTACTGCAAAAATGACACAAATAAATAGTAAATTATTATCTAAATGTGGCACTTGCATTTGGATCGACAAAGTTTTTTACTAATAGTTCACATGCAAGTCCGAAATGACGGCCAAATAATGAACAACAAACGCACAAAACCAATAACCCTTGGTGCGGCCCTTGATGGCTCAGGATGCCAATTTGCGATCCACGCACCCAATCAACCTTTCTTGAAACTGGCACTGTTTAGTGACGGCAATAACTATCAAACCTTTCCACTGGAATCTGATTGCCGAGGTATACAGTCTGTGTATATTGAAGGTGTGAAAGCAGGACAGAGATATGGCTACATTGGTCGTGTCGAAGGCAAACCGCATTTTATTTCCGATCCCTACGCCAAGGCACTCGATGGCCCAGTTCTCTACCCTCGCCCATTCGATTCAACCAATAGTTTTTCACTGCCAAAATGCATCGTGATCAATGATGATTTCGACTGGCAGGGAACGGATCATCCCTATATTCCGCGTGAAGAGACGATTCTGTTTGAAACCCACACCAAAGGGGTAAGCAAACTCAACCCGTTGCTCACAGCAGATGAACAAGGCACCTATCTGGGCCTTATCAACGAGGATATGCTCGCCTTTTACCGCGCGCAAAACATCAATACAATTCAACTGTTACCAATCGCAGCGTGCCTAGATGAGCCACATTTAGAGCCCCTAGAGAAGGTTAACTACTGGGGCTACAACCCCTACGTGTTTATGGCACCCGATCCGCGCTTTGCACAAAGCGATGCGGTTACCGAGCTAAAAACTGCGGTTCGCGAGCTGCACCGTAATGGTATCGAGGTGATCTTGGATGTGGTGTACAACCACACTGCAGAAGGCGGCGATGGCGGCTCTGTACTTAACCTCAAGGCGCTCGACCCAAGATACTATCTAAGGCAAAACGACCATTTCATCAACTACACCGGCTGTGGTAACACGGTGGATATGGAGTACCAACCGTCACTCAACCTGGTAATGGATACCCTGCGCTATTGGGTGACGGAGTATAAGATCGATGGTTTCCGCTTTGATCTTGCGGCAACACTCGGGCGCAATGGCGAGCAATTTAACCCAGACGCTGCATTTTTCCGTGCCGTGGCCCAAGATCCGGTTCTGAATAAGATCAAATTGATCGCCGAGCCGTGGGATATTGGTCCAAATGGATATCAAGTCGGCCAATTCCCTCTCGGTTGGAACGAGTGTAACGACAAACTGCGTGATATTACCCGTAGCTTCTGGCGCGGTGATCATGGCTATTTGAAAGAGTTTGCCACCCGCTTGATGGGCTCACGCGATCTCTACAGTGCCTCAAACTGGCCCTATAACCTGACGGTGAACTACATTACTTATCACGATGGCTTCACCATGCAGGATCTGGTGTCCTACAAGCACAAGCATAACCAGGCCAATGGCGAGAATAACCGCGATGGCCATGGTGATAATCGCTCCGATAACTATGATATCGAGGGACCAACCGATAATCATGCCATCAATGAGTTGCGTGAAAAGCAAAAACGTAACTTCATGACTAGCCTGTTGTTTTCATTTGGTATCCCACACATCCTTACCGCAGATGTACTCTCTCACTCTCAACAAGGCAACAACAATGCCTACTGCCAAGATAATCCGATCAGCTGGCTGGATTGGCGCTTAAATGAGCGCAAGAAGGCGTTTAAAGACTGGCTGGCTGAGATGATTGCGGCAAGACAGAAATATATGGTGCCGTTTATCCAAGCATTCAGTGGCCATAACCGCAACCAAAACCGCGTTTGCTGGCGCCGTGTCAATGGTGGTGAGATGTCACACGATGATTGGAACCAACTACGCTCGGTGTCAATGCATATGGGTATTGGTCAAGATGGGGATGAGCTGTTCTATTGCATCAACCAAACCAACGCCCCTGCAAGGTTTGCCCTGCCTAAAGATCGCAAGCAAGAGTGGCAAATGATCTGTAATACCGACTCACATGAACTGCACCGTAGCGTCGATCAAAGCCAAGTTCTCGTCGAACCATGCTCGATCGCTATCTTCCACTACACGGCTAAATAACGGGAGCGGGTTACACTGCGTTCCGAGGTGCGAGGAGCGAGTAGACACCAGGCGTGTCAAGCTCCTCGCTTCATTCCTGTTACTGCTTGATCTGCGAGGATCCTTTGTAAGAGTAGTAAGCATGGATCTAATTATTGTACGTTCAACTAATTACGCGCGTTGACCTCCTCGAAACTCGCTCCTCGAACCCCGCCCCTGCATTTAAGTACAATTTGTTTACACGATCCGCTCCTTATTTTGCATTGAACAAAAAGAACGATATCGTTAACATAACAGTCATACATTAATAACCTCTCTATTAACAACTGGATTAGAGCAACGGATGGCTTTACCTAAGTTTTTGATAAGAATCATACCAGTATTAGTGATTTTGCTTTGCGTGGGTTTGTTTACAACTGGCGCAGCCCAACTCGCCCAGCAACAAGAGCAGCGCGATAAGCAATTACAACTGAATTTACAGATTGCTCATGAGGTATTGGCGGCTCAATTGAATAATGCGATGAGCAAGCTTCGCCTGATCGAACAAGCAAACCGTGAGCCGACACACCTGCAACTCGCCACAACAGCTTTAAAAAAGAATATCGCATTTAATGACATCATCTGGGTCGATGCCCACCAGGAAAGCTACCTGTCACTTGCCACCAATACCCAACATGCGATGCTCGATGCCAACCTGAGGTGGCACCAAGTTGAAGATATCTCTGAAAAGTTTTGGGTCTCATCGGCCTATCAAACCTCATCAGGCAACTGGGTGTTCGCCCTGCGTGATGGTGATTCCTCCAATCAACAGAGTTTCTGGATCGAGTTTGACTTACGCTACTTAGCAGCAAGACTCCATGCGTTAAAATCAAAGGCATCCGATTCACTGTTTGTGGTGGAAAAACACACTGGCACAATTTTTATTCATCCCAATATGGAGCTCGTTGGTACCTCATTTGATAGCAATGATGCGGATATTCAAAAGCTGTTCGCGCCTCACGGTGAGGCGCGTAGCTCGCTTGATTTCCACCCAACAGCGCTCAAGGTGGGAGACTGGTATATCGATGATCACAATGGTTGGGTGTTATTATCTGGTCAAAAAGACTCACTGATGAGCAATAGCCTGCTCCCTTGGGCACTGGTTATCTTATCTTTGCTGTTCGCCGTTATCTTGCTATATCAATATCTCGCTCGACAACTTACTGATTCACTCGAGCGCATTGCCCGGTACCAAGAGTTGAACCAGTTTAAGGATGCGGTTAAATCCCTGTTTGATCGCTTTACCTATCACTCCGGTGTCTCATTATGTCTGTTCGACACGGAATCACAGCAATTTCAAACCATTGACTACCATGGCAACCTGCATACCGTCCTTATTGATGGCGTGCTCGGCGAGCAACTTGATCAACAGCCCGTGATTTACACTCGCCGACGTCGCAAAGATCCGCTTGCCAAGACGCTCAACCTTCATCGAGGACATTATGTGATCCCGCTTCATGGTGATAAAGGACTCTCTGGCGTCATCTATCTACAGACTCGACTGCCTGCTCCCAAAGTCTTACTCAAGATGGTACAGAGCTACTGTGCAATGGCACTCAACCGCTCACTTCTCAAGGCGAAAGTCACCAATAAAGATGCACTAACTCAACTCGAAAATAAGCAAACTATCCGTGCCCAAATCAATCAACACCTTGGTCAAGCCCAGACTTACTTTGCTCTGCTGGATATTGACCAACTCAAACAGATCAACGCAAGTCACGGCCACCTTGCTGGTGATAAAGTCATCGCTCATATCGCTAAGCTACTGCAAACCTGTTTTACCAAGCCAAATGCGCTGTGTTTAGCCCGCTATGGTGGAGGACAGTTCTGTATTTTGTTTCGCGCCTGTGACGAGGCTAATGCCTATGAACAGTGCGAACTTTTGAGGCTCGCAGTTGAACAAGCGCAAGTGGAGGAGGGATCGACCTTAGTCACGTGTCAGATAAGTATAGGCGTCTGTCAAATACGCGATAGTCAGCAAACAACCATCAATTGGGCGGATAAAGCCCTGTGTCAGGCGAAAGGACTGGGTCGGAATCAAGTGGTTCTCAACACCTTCAATGACTGAATCGGAAGTGTTTGGTTACATTTGCCACGATCGGTTCATATCTGTACAATAGCCGCCTTTTTCACAGTAACCTGACAAAACGAACAAACGACATATAAAAACATTTAGCTGCAATTAGCTAATTTTTAGCGCAAATTGACGCATTTAGACACTTTATCTAACGCTAACTGCCTACACTGAAATCGAAGTAATACGATAAATTTCCATCAGCTGTAGCCTGCTCTTTTACACTCTTGTTGTTTGTTTCGGGTCCTAGGGAAGGTACCACTTATTACCTGGGAGCTGTTCACCTTAACGCTAAGCGTTAAACAAACAATAGGAGATATTATGCCTCAGGGTTTAATGCTATCTGATCTTGCCATTGCAGGCGGCCTGCTTATTATCGCTAAGATACTGCGTGTCAAGATAACACTGTTGCAAAAGATCTATATCCCATCAGCCGTATTGGCAGGCCTAATTGGCCTAGCACTTGGTCCAGCGGGTTGTGAAATGCTACCTTGGACCGATACATTTACAGCCAATGCAGGTATCCTAACTGCAGCTCTATTCTCTGCACTGGGCCTCGCAACCGATGTACCATCACCAAAGGTTGTCGCCCAACGTGCCGGCTCTCTTTGGGCCTTTAACCAAATAGCATCAGTTTCGCAGTGGTTGTTTGCCGCCATGTCTGGCTGGCTAATCACCTCACTCTTCTGGCCAGAGATTAGCGCAGGACTCGGTGTGACAATGTCTGCAGGCTTTATGGGGGGGCACGGTACCTCTGCTGTGGTTGGTGATATTTTTAATTCTCTGGGTTGGGAAGATGCGTTTTCAATCAGTCTAACCTTTGCCACGGTTGGGATTTTCCTCTCGATCGGCATTGGTATGCTTATCTTACAAATCGCTCTCAAGCTTGGCTGGATATCGACATTTACTAGTTTTGATAAAATGAACGAGTATGAACGTAAGGGTCTTATCAATCCTTCACAGCAGCAGTCGGTGATGAAAGACACCACATCTTCGCTATCAGTTGACGCCTTTGCCATTCACGCGGCATTGATTGTCGTGGTGACCGCGTTCTCTTATGTAGCCGCTGGCTATTTGTCTTCATTCCATGACAAAGTTCAGATCCCTACCTTTGTAACCGGCTTTTTGGGTGGTATGTTAGTGCGCATTATAGCCAAGCAAACCAAGGCTTCGGATTACCTGTGCGACGGTGCGTTTAAACACGGCGCTGGGATCAGCACCGATTACCTGATCATCTTTGGTATCTCCTCGATTCAAATTACCGTTTTGGCAAACTACCTTGCGCCAATGATTGTCCTAGCTTTTGGTGGTGTACTCTTTACCCTATGGCTGGTGCTGTGGGTAGCACCACGTATTCTCGGTGATGACTGGTTTGAAAAAGGTATCTTCTCGTGGGGCTGGCTAACCGGTACAGTCGCAATGGGCATCGCGCTTTTGCGTATTGTTGACCCAAATATGCGCAGCAAAGTGCTCGATGATTACGCCATCGCTTATGTACCGGGCTCAATTACCGACATCTTTATCATTTCACTGATGCCACTGGCGATGTATCATGGCATGCAGTGGCAAGCGCTGGGCGTTGGTGTTAGTTACATTGCCGTAGTACTGTTTATCTGGCGCTTTGTGTTCAACAAGGTTGGCCAAACCGTCAAGCAATAACTGATTCTCGCATCGCCTGACTACTCATAAATATCCACGAGGAGCCTATGGCTCCTTTTTTTCATCTCCTCACCATTGAGGACACTGCCCGTCCCAATCTCTCGCCCCGAATTTAGGCATCTCTTCGCGTTGGAGTTATAATCTCAGTTTTAGTCGCTGGTGAATATTTCCTTATGCTCAATCGCACTTGGCTTGCGACCTTTAAAACTCTGGTTGAGGTCGGCCACTTTACTCAAACCGCAGAAAAACTATTTATGACCCAACCCGGCGTCAGCCAGCACATTCGTAAACTCGAGCAGGCTTGTGGCCACAGTTTATTAACTCGCTATCAGAAACGCTTTGAGCTAACCGAGCAAGGCCAGCTTATGTACCACTACGCTTGCCAACTTGAACAGCAAGAGCAGCAACTGTCTGAGGCGATGCAGTTAGACTCCCCCCACATTGGCGAGTGCCACATTAGTTGCTCAGGAGCCATTGCGCTTTATCTCTACCCCAAGCTACTTGAACTGCAACAGTCACACCGCCAGCTGCAGTTAACACTTGAGGCCGCGCCCAATGCAACCATTCTCAGTAGTGTTGAACAGGGTAAAACCGACTTTGGTATTGTTACCAGTATTGACCACCCTGAGATATACAGTGTCTCCCAATTGGGTAGTGAAGAGCTGTGCCTTGTATTGCCAAAACACTATGCGCGAGAGGAGCTCAATTTTTCCAAGCTAGATCAACTAGGGTTGATTGGCCATCCCGATGCTGAGCGTTATCTCAAACTCTATTGCGCTCAGTGTGCAGAGTCCGAATTAGAATCACTCGATGCAAGCCGATTTACGCGCTCGGGATATATTAATCAGATCCATCAGATTCTTATTCCAGTAGCAAAAGGCCTGGGCTTTACTATCCTCGCACAAACAGCAGTGGACAACTGTTCGTTCAAAGATCAGCTGCACGTCTTCCAGCCAAAAGCCAGCGTTAAACTGCCTCTGTCTCTGATCCATAAGTACCACCGTGAATTGCCCGCGCGAAAAGAGTTGATCAGGCAATACATCCATCAACAGTTTGAATCAAAGATCGATAAGTAGGATGGCAAAAGTCGCTGAGAGTTTTACATTGTAAATTAGGGTGCTTAGCACTCAAAATAACACTCATCGACGTAAACACGAAGTGCAGCCACGACAAGCCGAGCGGGTGTGAGGGTCGAGTCGACCACGTTGGATCTTACAATACGCCGTTCGCAGCACTCGACGGGCGGCAAACCAATCCTGGGGCTTTTGCAACATCAAATAGCCGTCAAAGCGCTTAAACAGTGGTATTCGGTACTCAGCAATAAATGCAGCGTCATAGTCAAGCTCAAACAGATCAAATACCTGCTCTAGTGTCTTGCACGCTTCGATCTTATTTATTATCTCGCTGCTCGCCATGATAGTTGCCTTGTTCTCTGCGGTAATTGGGAATCACGGCCGATAATAACATATACCCAAGCAATTCAATGCTCGTACTGGCGGCACTGCGCCAGTGTCAAATTAGAAATTGTGGGTATGTGGAACACACTCCACTCGCGCGTTTGGTCTTTGCGGCTAGCAAATAGGAAAATTTGCTCTAACAGGCCGTCAACTCGTTGGGTCTCAGTGCGCATGGGTATATTATGATTATATTGAACGCGAGTGTTGCGCTTTTCTTTTTTTTCCTCCGCCAACTCGCTCTTGCCATCTTTTTTGTCACTCGTCCATTTTGGTCACTGACGCTTTAGGAAGCTGTATGTTTAAGATATTCGAAGGTTTCACCAAGCCCTTTCCTTCTGACTCGCCTAAGCCCCCCCCAAAAGGCATTTTTGCTTTTTGCCGTCACTACACGCGTGGTTTTGAAGTTCCCTTGATCATCATGTCGCTTATGTCGACAATTGTCGCTATCGTCGAAGTCGCCCTGTTTGGCGCGATGGGAAACTTAGTCGATTGGCTCTCTAACAGTGACCCAAGCACCTTTTGGCAAGATAACCAATCGCAATTGATGGGTTATGGTCTGTTGCTGCTGGTGGTGATGCCACTGCTGGTTGTCGTCTATTCGCTATTAGTTCATCAGTCACTGCTGGGCAACTACCCAATGTCTATTCGTTGGCTTGCTCATCGTTATCTACTCAAACAAAGTGTTACCTTCTATCAAGACGACTTTGCCGGACGCGTAGCGACCAAGGTGATGCAGACCTCCTTGGCAGTGCGAGAAACGGTCATGAAGACGATGGATGTATTTGTCTACGTTAGTGTCTATTTTACCGCTATCGTGGTACTGCTTGCACAAGCAGATTGGCGGTTAATGCTACCAATGCTGGCCTGGCTGTTAGCCTACGTTGCCATTCAAGTTTTCTTTGTGCCACGACTCAAACAAGTCGCGACAGAGCAAGCCGATGCACGTTCAACCATGACCGGACGTATCGTTGACAGCTACACCAATATTGCAACAGTAAAACTCTTCTCGCACACCGACCGAGAAACTCAGTATGCAGAAACCGGGATGCGCGGCTTTTTGGATACGGTCTATCGCCAGATGCGATTGGTTACAGGTTTCGATGTTGCGGTTCAAATTACTAACTACCTATTGGTATTTTGTATTGGTGCTATCTCTATCTATCTATGGATGGCGGATTCAATTAGCGTCGGTGCAATTGCCATTGCGATTGCACTTGCACTACGGATTAATGGTATGTCGATGTGGATCATGTGGGAGGTCGGTGCCCTGTTTGAAAATATGGGCACGGTCGTCGATGGTATGAAGACGCTGTCAAAGCCTATCGACATTGAAGACAAATCCGGAGCACAACCCATCAATGTCGCGCATGGTGGCATCAAGTTCGATAACGTCAGCTTTCACTACGGTGAGAAAAAGGGCGTGATCAGCAATCTAAACTTGGATATTCAACCCGGTGAAAAGGTCGGACTGGTTGGCCGCTCCGGTGCTGGCAAATCGACCCTAGTCAATCTTCTGCTGCGCTTTCACGATGTCGAGTCGGGAAGTATCTCAATCGACGGCCAAGCAATCGATCACGTAACCCAAGATTCGCTGCGTGCCAATATCGGCATGGTTACGCAAGACACCTCACTACTTCACCGCTCGATTCGAGATAACATCCTCTACAGCAACCCGAATGCGACAGAGAGTGATCTTCGCCGGGCTACCGAACAAGCGCACGCTGATGAGTTTATTCGCACTCTCACTGACCCGTTTGGTAATGTCGGCTTTGATGCACAAGTTGGTGAGCGAGGGGTTAAGCTTTCTGGCGGGCAACGACAGCGCATTGCCATATCCAGAGTGTTACTGAAAGACGCGCCAATCCTAGTCCTGGACGAGGCAACCTCTGCGCTTGATTCTGAAGTTGAAGCAGCGATTCAAGAAAGCCTCAATCAATTGATGGAGGGCAAAACCGTTATCGCTATCGCACACCGCCTCTCGACTATCGCTGCAATGGATCGGCTGATTGTGCTCGACCAAGGGCAAATTGTTGAGCAAGGCACCCATCAACAATTGATCGACCAGGGCGGGATCTATGCGCATTTGTGGGCTCATCAAACTGGGGGATTCATTGGAGGTGATAGCAACGAATAGTCACCTAACTCGACATGTTGAGAGGTGACTATCACCTCTCGATGCTCAATTCATCAAAATCCCTTTGCTTTTCAACATCCAATCGCTAAGCCCCTGCCCAGACAATTGTTTTTACACTGTAAATTGTTAAGTTGAACTCTCTAAATAAAGCGCGTTACCAAGCTCCCTGATTCCAGACTTACTGCACCTGATCAACAAGCTGTATTGGTTGTGCGACAATTTGTTCATTGATCATCGTACTGTCGCGATTCTGTCACAGAACTGTCAACCGTGGAGGTAATGATGACCTCATGCAGACTACGATAACGCTCCAAATTCATCGAAAATGTTTCAAGAAACCCCGCTAAGTTATTACTATATTGTGAGTTCTATCGTAGAAAGTATGGCTAGGAACGATTAAATTCGAACTGTAAATAATATTGTGGTGCGCAAAAAAAGTTAAGCACCAATCAAGTTTCAGGAGGAAACGATGAAAAAAATGAGAAGAGCTCAGTTGCATCGCGTTCGTATTCAGTACTGGAAAGACAGCGCTAAAAACAGCAACAAAAAGTAAAACCATAAAAATGCAAAACGCCCACTCAAGGGCGTTTTAAATTTCTCTCATCGGACTGACTACAGTCTATTCAACCAAAGCACTTCGTTTGATCTCGTATTGATCAAAAGCAAACAAGCTCGCCGAGTGCTCCTTAGACACCGTCATACGCTCATCACCCAACTGCAGGGTAACATGAGGATAGACTCTCGCGGTCACCTCAATTGTGTTGCGCGACAATCGCTCCTCGAAATCCATTTGGTGTAACTCTATCGCGTCCTTGGCTTTGACCAAATTGGCGTCCACCTGCTGCTTGAAGTTTATCAGATTCTGCTCTGCCTCAGCGGTGCGCTCTGACTTAGCTCGCTTCTTAAAAGCGATCTCTTTACGTATCACCTCCATCGTCTGCTCTTGCGCATCACGATACTCTTGTTTGAGCTCTTCAGCGCGTTGACGGAGCTGGTGATACTCGGCAAAGGCCGCAACTGAAGTCGGAGTATTGCCTTCAACCCCTAGGCTAACACATACAAGCTTGCCCCCCACCTCGACACTGCCGCCGCCCAACGTTCCTTTGCGACGTGCATTGTCCATCACAAACAGGTCTCGTCCGGTGTTCACTTCACAGTTAAGACAGTGAATCTTGAGCTTGATATCTTGCTTAGCCAACACACGACTGTATTGCGCATAGTGAGCAGTAATAGTGCCACCACTACGAACATAACAGGTTTTCTTTTCACCTTCGGAGACATTGTGGCCAATGATCCCCTTGGCCACAATCACATCATTGCCGGCCTCTACATGCGCAGATTCAATAAAACCACCAACAATCAGCTTACCACCGACCTCCACTCGCATGTCCGATTCAATATTGCCAGAAACGAGCACACTGCCGTGAAACTTAATATGGCCAGATTCGACACCAATCGTCTGGAGTTGAATAACATCGTCCACCACCACAGATGTTGGCTTGGTGATCGGCAGTCCAGCCTGAGTGGCAATCAATATATTGGGTTGTGAAGTGCTTGGAGCCGCTCCTTTTGCCATTTGAAAAGGCGTGTCTTTTCCTGGTTTAGATGGAATTAATTCGCCAAGTACCGTAATACCCGGACGTCCGTTGGTCGGCGGCTCACGACGCATGAGCGGCTGTCCCTTGCGTACAGTCAGGGTTTTACCACGATCAAGCATATCAATTTTACTCAAAGAATCATTATCTGGCACTGCTGAGCGGTTCTTTGTGAACAATGGAATAAATTGAGCATCCTTGCCATCAACGGGCAAACGCCCCTGAGCAAATGGAATTGTCAGCTCTTCACCAGGCGACAAAACAGAACTTTTGAGCAGTGCTCTCTTGAGGGCACGCTTATTAATCCCTTTGGTCACACCAGCGTCTTGAATAACATTGATGATCTGGTCCGGCTGCAAACTGCTACCGCCATAAGCGCCAGTTACCTTGAGACTGGCAACCTGCTTATCCTCACTGAGATGTAACTCAAGCTTGGCGTTTGTACGCTCAGCCAGACACATACCGCTACGTGCGTCATTCGTCGCTTCTTTGGCGTGGCTTACAAACCGCTTGACCTCTTTCTCATCAATCTGAAGGCAAGACGCCCCTAGTTCGGCCAGCGCTTCAACTAAGCCATGTCGGCCAAACCCATGCCCCATTCCGGAATTGTCCTCTGGAAGTTGAGCAATGACTGCCGCGCCATCATCTGACCAATTTAGTAAACCTGTCCACATACGTTCTAAAGGGTATTGTTTTGATTTTTAAATAATAATGTTTTAATTGAAGGACATACAGCCAAATAGCAAAAAAATCTGTGACGGGTCACTGAATCTAACGGCCTGTACTGTCAAACGGCAAACTTTACCCTAATCTGATTTACAGTGTAAACACTCAATAACGATGCCGTTTACAGTGTAAATTGAATTTACACTGTAAACATATTATCGCTGGATAGGATTCGACTGACTCAGCTGAGAAACCAACTCACCCGTCGCAAGGCGAAGTTGGTGCTCAAACTGCTTCTTGCCAGCAAGAGTAAAACGGCGACAAGCCTCCGTCATCGGCATCTGACAGACAACGGTCTTGAGTAGTAGCTCCGAGCAAGTGGCTAGGTCTCTGGCCGAAAGCCGTAATAGAATATCGTACAAGATTGGGCGCACGCTCTCGAGGCTGCTCCCTCCCTGAGCATAACGCGTCAATTGTTGGATATCTTGTGCATTGACTCGATGACCCTGCCTGTCGATGAGCTGGACGATCAGTTCGGCTGAGATATCCTCGGCACGCCCGCTTAACCAATGAGGTAATTGGCGATGGAAGTGCGACTCTAGGTTGGTGTAATCCGCGCTGCCACTGACCATGAGTAAGGAATAGCAACCACTTGAGGCATCGCGCTGATGACCTAGCTTGAGCGGGACAAAACCATTGCGCTTCCAGAAGCTCACCAACTCCTCGTTCATAGCGAAACTGGTCGAGATAAATTCACCGGCGTGCTGTTGCTTTAATCTTTGTAGCATCGAACTTCCAAGCCCCCTACCCTGCAACGAGGGGGCGATTGCAATTCGCATAATCCGTAGACTTAAGGCATGCCCTGCTTGCAAGCACCCCAAATGATTGATCATGCTGGTTACTGCAAGTTGACCGACTGGACGCCGCTTGCCCAGGGCGATGGCCTCAATTACCTGTTCGTCAAGCAGGCCCTCCTCTACCGCTAGAATGCAGCCGGCGACGCGTCCTTGCAGCGTTAGACAATAAAGATGACTGCGCGGGTCGGCGAGAAAGGAAAACAAATCATTGGGCGATGTCTGGTAATGCGCACTGACAAGCAAAGCAAACGCTTGACGAAGTATCGACTTCTCTGTGCGTAGTGCCGACTTGCTTACCAAAGAAAACTGCTCACAGCAAGTTTCCATAGCCACAGGCTCAAAGGGCTCAAGCTCTGCATCAAGCAAAAAGCTCGAAAATGACCATGCTTCCAATGGATCGCCATGGCGCCAACGGATGGGTTGGGATAAGTGTTGATGACGGCTGTTTGGTCTGTGCTGTTTTAACCAGTTGAGAAACTTGAGCGTGAAGCCCCGCCCAGAGCCTTCATAGCCGTGAATGGTGCTCGAAAACACCAAACGATGAAATCGCTCTACCATGGCTTGCAAGATGGGCAGAGGCAGCGCAGCAGCTTCATCAACCAGTACCAAATCATAATCTGCTTCACTGCGCAGCAGGGCATCCGGAGCAATAAATTCGATTGAGCTGTTGGCACAAACCAACTTATTCTTGAGCCTAGTCGCATCCGGAAGGCGTTGCGCAGCATGAGAGAATACAGGCTCAACACTACTCGATTGTGGCGCAGTCACCGCGACTCGCAGCGTACGACGACTAATTAAACTCGCGGTGGCGATGCCAAGTGCACTGCTCTTCCCTCTTCCCCTATCTGCAGTAATGACCAAAGGACGTTTTCGGTGTCCCTCAATGACGCGGACAATATTCTCAATCGCGAGCTGCTGATCGGCAAAGGGGATATCCAGCGAATCAGGTAGATGAAGGTCAAGTTCTGGAAGCTCCCTCCCCTGCTCGACCTGCAACAACTGTGCAAGGCAATCTTCCAACCACTGCGATGCGTAATCAGACCCTCTCAGCTTCGCTTGGTATGGGAGAACAATCAATACACCACCACCAACAATTGCACCCAATGCGGCAGTAAAACTATTGGCATCAAACCCACCGTCCAGATCAACCACCAGAATATCCAATTCCTGGCCTAAAAGCTGCGCACCTTTCTTGAATCCTATCCCCCCTTCGGCAGACGTATTGCCCAACCAGGAAATTCGGCACTGTTCATACTCCGCCTCAAGTGCACTGATAAAGTGATGCTGCCAATCGCGGGAGCCGCGCAATACGATACCCTGACGAGAGTTAAGCTGTTGTAGCTCTAGGGCCATAGAACGAAGCCAAGCGTGAGTTGCGTGCATAGAAACCGCCATCAAATAGTTAACTTGCTAGAGAGTTTACCTGATGACAGACACAAAAAAAGCCGCTTACGCGGCTTTTCATTTCTAACAAGTTACAAATTAGAATTTGCTTTCGATAAACGCCAAGATTTCGTTCAACGTCTCATCATCAACCTTCTTCATGTTGAGCGCCACATTGCCACCCTTACGTGAATAAGAGACACGACCTTTAACCAAATCAACTTTCTTGGTGACCGGCTTTTGAGTCGGATTCATTTGCGCAATCCAGCCCTCAATCGTCTCCGACACCTCTTTGGTCAATCGAGCGACCCCTTGTGCATCGCTTCGCTGCCAAACTAGGGTACCATCAAGATGACACTTGTCTACCAACTCAGTCTGTTGCTCCTTGGTAAGCTCGTTATACTGCTTGTGCAGCTTAACGATTGTAGGGCGTCCCAACTCGGCAACATTTGGATATGCCTGCAGTAACTCGAGCGGTAGGTCCGCGGCCTTTAGCGCCCCACTCACCAAAGCTTCACTGCATTGGAAGATCTTCGCTAACGCCTTTTGGTCTTCCGCTTCTCCACTTTCAAGCTTTGCTAACATCTCTTTGCCTTTCTCATAAAGAGAGAGAGGCTTGTGGGCGTTAGCGACGTCTGAAAGGAACTTTGCGTGCTGTTCGTTGATACCTTCAGCAACGTAAACCAAGAACTCTTTTTCTGCCAAGATACACGACATTCGACGGCGGCTACCATCGAGAACCTCGATAAGTCCATCAGCATTACGACGACCGACGGCTGGGTACTGCTGACCACGCTCACGCAGTGTGGTTAGCACATCCGACAGTGCATGCTCGTTAAGAAACGACTGTTCACGCGCATTATCGGCAAAAACAACCGTTTGTTCTTCGACGCAGTCAGCTGGGATACGAACCAATTCAAACGAGATCAGCTCCTCTCCAGCAACAGACAGCTCAATCACTTGTGCTTGCTCTTTGGCAGCCGCTTGTGCTTCCTGTGGTGTGGTTGCGCGACGTTTGTTCGCTTTACCGAACAGTTTGGCGTTGAGATCTGAAGTTTTGATTGCCATTTATTATGTTACCCCTTGTTCAGTGAAGACCAGTTACTGTGCAGAACACGCTCAAGCTCAAGTGCGCTCTTCTGCACCGCATCTTGTGCAGTATGGAGGGTTTTCTTGCCCCCTTCAAAGTCTGCAATGGTTAAATCGAAGACCGTACTGTACGTATCAGCACAGGTTTCGAACGCTCGGCTGCGCGGAATGGTGGCCATCATCACCTGATCAGCCAATAGGTAATTCATTTCTGTCAGGACGGAAACCTGTTTTTTATTATCATCTTCAAACATGGTTGGCATCAGGCGGACAAACTCCAAACCTTTCCAATCCTCTGGGAACATTTCGTAAACCGTCGGAAGATGTTGGAAGAAATTCACCGTTGCCGCCCAGTCTAATCGCTTAGCCGCACATGGGATAAGCAGTGCATTTGATGCGTACATCGCATTCCATACCAGAGGATCAACGTGTGGACCGGTATCAATCATAATTAAATCAAAATCATCAGCAATTTTGTCGATCAATTTCTCTTTGAGCAGTTTAACAATGTCCAAAGATTGATTCTCCGACAGATTTTGCCACGCTTCGGCATTGAACATGGCGTCTTCCGGAAAGGCTGAGACTGTCTTTAAGTTAGGATATTGTGTTGGTAACAGCACTGATTTGCGTAAAAATTCTTGGTCGACTTCGACGCCCTCTGGCACATTGTCGAGCATGATATCAACTGCAGAGTAGATGTTATCGTGTTCAGCAACGCTAACTTGCGGGTTAAGGAACAGACGCAATGAGCCCTGTGGGTCTAAGTCGATAAGACAAATACGGTAGCGCTTATCAAGATTAAGTGCCATACACGCCGCCAGATGGACCGCGGTCATTGACTTACCAGTACCACCCTTTTGGTTCTGAACGTTAATAATCCAAGGCTTGTTGTCTTGGTTTTGCTTACGCTCATGAAACTTTGGAACACCCGCAGCATCCATCAGCATATGCGCTTCATTCAAAGAGATCGAATAGTGATTCGCATTGTTCTTTGTGAACTGGTGGCCCTCGGATTCAAGCTTGTTGATCGCATCATCTAATTTACGACGCGTCAATCCAGAGCGAGTTTCCATTAACGCCTTTGACATTGGTGGAAAATGCTCATCGCTACGCTCTTCCAATACGATTTCAATGCGGTCAGATTGAACTTGCTGAGTACGTTCAGCAAGATCATACAAATTCTCAATGGTTTGTTCTCTTTTCATCACCAAAGCTTCCGTTAGATTATCTCCTTGCTATTGTACAGCGATTAACGACAACTTCAATTAAAAGGTGTACGATATGTTTGTGGTCCAAATCACATTAATTTAATGTATCGACAATTTAATGATGAACAATTAAGCAATTTGTTCATTATTGCACTTAATTTTGTGGCCAAATAGCCCAACGAATTTAGACAAATTTAAACTGTTACCGCGTCACCTATTTACAATGTAAACATAATTTCAGGACATTTTTCTCGGAACGATTCAAAATCAATCAATAGTTACGGCGTATGTCATTTCAACTCTGGACAAGTCGTGGAGAGCATAGATTCTATATTGGCTTTGAACAATGGAAAGCGCACTATGGGTTAAAAGCAATCAATATCGCAACGGTCTTAAAATTAGGAAGCATGATCAAGATTCAAGCTTGATCATGCTTCCGACCTAATCAGCTGTATGAGGAACGATGATCAAGGTCTGTTTGCTGCCCGATTAGCGCTATGTATGATCCTGACTCGTTGATCATAATCCGGATCAATGATCAAGAGTAATAACCATTCGGAAGCATGACTAATCTTGGCAAACTTACGGACAAATGCTGATGAACATTAGGTTTAATCACCAAATCCGCAAATTTTGTCGATAAATTGGATATACAGTGTCGCAACCACCCAATCTGCTCCCTTACTTGATCATCGTTTCGATACTAGTGGAGAATCACTGGATGACAATCGCCGCACCAACATGTCGGAGTCGATAAAGAGATTCGCTGCTCACAACGCTGATAATTGCATACTTGATCATGCTTTCGGAGCAAAATCAGCAGCATTGTCAGTGCTGATCCATTGAATTGGTTCAAATAGTGTACAATGAGCGACTTGCTGCGATGCTGTTTAGGCTACCCCCTGTGGATAACCTGTTAGTGTTCGATGATCATCGTTTCGAATTTGCAATGATCATCTTTCCATTAGGCTCATGATCATGCTTTAGCGTGTTGATGATCATAGTTTCAATGCCAACTTGATCACTCTTGCGGTTTCTACTTGATCATAGTTTCGGCGCGCAATGAAATATAGTTGTTTATTTTCAGCGTCTTACGCTGATAAATTTAGCCAGATCATAAGATCATATATATCAATCTAGATCAGAATAAATCAAAAGATCAGTTTAAAATAAAACAAAATTTTTCTTTATTTATGATCTTTTTTTCTTTATTCTTTCGGAACTATGGCGAAGTTACGGTAAAAGAACACCCAACAGCAATGAGTAACGAAGAAAAAATACTGATCAAACTGCCAAGATCTCACAAAGGCGGACACCTATTCCAAGTTTCTGAATCGTCGATCGAATGGATCGAGCAGTATCCTCACTTCAAAGGAGTAACGAAAAGTATTGTCGAGTTACTAAATTTGATCGCTCTTCAGGGGTTACGCAGCAAGGATGGTTACGTATCGACAACCGAGTTGATTGATGCGACTGAGGGTGCTTTAACGCGTGCTGCCATTCAGCAACGATTGAGATCCGCAGTCAGTATAGGTTTGTTTACCCAACATCGGGTTAAGTTCGAAGAAGGGCTTGCCGGTAAAACCATGCTCCACCGTTTCGTCAACCCCAATCTACTGATTTCAGCACTCGGCAGTACTAGCTTGATGACCGAATCAAGCAAGCAAACCGAACGCCAAAAGCGCTCAAAAGCCTTAGCTCAGAATCAGGTTAATCGACGTTTGCTTACCGAGCATGGACTGAATACTCCTCCATCGATGAAAGATGAGGCGGATCAGTTCGTTGTTTCACCAACCAATTGGGCAGGGATCATCGATCAAGCGCTCGCGCCACCGAGAACGCGTAAAAGTTACCAGAAATCGATGGTTTCGATCTCAGGAACGCGTGCGGTGATCGAGACTCGATCGTCAAAAAATATCATGACGGTCGATGATCTGATGACGCTTTTTGCCCTGTTTACGTTGACGGTTCAATATCATGATCACCATCGCGAGGCGTATCAATTACATGGTGTCGCAGCACCAAATAAAACGCCGCTGTACATTACCGATATTTTGTCACTACGAGGTAAAAAAGACAGTGGCCCGGCGCGTGACGCGATTCGTGACAGTATCGATCGAATCGAGTTTACCGACTTTCAGCTCCATGAGCTGACAGGGCGCTGGCTCAGTGAGAATATGCCTGAGGGGTTCAAGAGTGATCGCTTCCGCTTCCTTGCTAGAACCATTACTGCGTCGGAAGAAGCCCCAACGGAAAACGCTGAAGGTGAGATCCGAATCAAGCCGAATCTGTATATATTGGTGTGGGAGCCATCGTTTTACGATGAATTGATGACACGTGATTATTTCTTCCTATTCCCACCAGAGATCCTGCGTCAACATACGCTCGTGTTTCAGCTGTATTCCTATTTCCGTAGTCGTATGTCGCGTCGCCACACTGATGCGATGCTACTTTCAGAGCTCAACCAAAAGCTTGCGCGTAATATCGAGTGGCGCCGCTTCTCAATGGATCTGATCCGTGAGCTAAAAAAACTCTCCAAAGGCAAGGGGAGTGATGATCTATTTGTGGTTAATCTGTGGGGTTACCACCTTACCATTGAGGCGATCCTCGAGAAGGGCAAAACGATCGATTATCAAGTTGACATCAAGTGTGATGTTGAAGAGGTGTTGCGTTACTGTCGTGCCCGCACAACTAATGCAGGCAAGCGCAATATGGCACCGACTCTGCCTAACCCGCTGCGAAACGAGATGGTCAGCAAGCAGCAGCTCGATGAGCTCTCTAGCGTGATTGATGGTGAGTTTGAGCCGATCAAGCGTAAAACAGGGCCATCAAAGGGCAAGCTAGGTCGTCGAGTCAAGCAGCGGAAACACTTGGTAGAGATCAATGCTGATGAAATTACCATTACTCTGACCAAATATACCTCTCAGGAGGCTCTAGAGCGCAGTATCACGGCTTTATCAGCAATGACTGGGCATTCCCCTTCCTCAATCAAAGAAGAGTGTCAGGGGCTCATAGAGAAGCTTGATTGGTTGAAGGTCAAAGATGAGGTCCTGCCTTACGAAACATTGAGCCAAGTCGTTGAGCTCTATAACAAGCAAAATGATGCGAAACACCTGACCATTGAGCGCTTGATTGCTGGCCTAGCAGTGAGGCGTAAGGTGTGTAAGCAGGTTTTTGAGGGGCACCTGGATGAAAATGTGTTCCGTGCGCTCGATGAGATTGCAACCTAACGGTTTGTTGACATTAGCTGCTGGTTATCTGACGCATTTTTGACAAAGCCATTAGTCTGTCTTCCTAAGATGAAAGTCGATTCTATGAGTATATCCTCTTTAGAATCAATTAGATTGGCTCATATTTTTAAATACTTATTTTGTGGCGAGTTCTTTGAACTCGCTTTTTCTTTTATTGCGTTATCAATTTTCCTCTATCAAACGCCTTATCTTGATCATGCTTCCACACTTAATCCACTACCTAACTTTCTGTGTTTGTCATCATTAGTGCCATCTTGAACGATATGTACAGGGGACTGGAAAACATCTCATTTGCCTTACGTGACTCTTGTCTTATCGCTGTGTCGAATCGCCACTAATGGAGGGTCTATCTGCATCTTTGTTAGCCTAGGGTATATACTTGGGTTATGACACGGTCGAGTCACTGGTGATAAGGCCTTGATCATCGTTCCAGACAAGAGGCGTTGGACTGGGTTGCACAAGGGCAGCATTAGGACTTGCTGGAAATAACTAAGGCAAGTACAAGGCGAGAATGTGGGGCTGAACCTCACACTGTACTGGTTGTTGTGGTTCAACGCAAAGCAATATTGACTGGGTTATCAACAGATGTAATGAACCATTATCGCTATCACAGAAAGGGAGAAAAATCCTTAACAGCGTAACACGGCTTTGATAAAGATTAGTTGTCCCAACATGGTTATTGCGGGAGGAAATTATGTCCATAAATTCTATCGACCATGATGAAATGACAAACATTGCTCACAAATGGGAATTACCAGAAGAAGAAACACTAGTTAAACCAGATAAAACCGTCAAATGCGCGGAGGCGAGGCGTCGTATTGAGGTCTTGCGTGAGATCCGCGACAGCGGGTTGAGTATGGAAGAGGCGAGAGAGCTCGGCTTGATCCACTAATCTCGACCTCGTCAGTGTAATAGGGTAGCTTTATGAGGCTACCCTAATGTTTTTCATATCCAAGTAATTTTTTTGGTGCGGCGAGTTCAGGCGGTTCATCGCCATTATTTATATGTATTTGTCTATTATCGACTCGATTGCACCGCTTTGCTTAAGCTCCGCCAGCCGCTGATTGATATACTGCTGCAACTCAGGATCCATCTCTGGTGCAAACGCCAAGTAGATCGAGTAATCCGGTATCACGCTGCTAAACGGCTGGATAAGAAAGTCTTCTCGGTTGAGTTGCAATCGATCAATGTTATACACCACACGCGACTCCATCTCGACGAATGCCGTGTCATCCGGGGTTCTGTTAAGAACGCGATACGCGGCTTGGTAGTCTTTTACCCGCATCTCATTAATCACGCCATCGTTAAATAGGGGGGTGAGGTTGGGATAATCAAAGCCATGCAACAGTACTATAGACCGCCCTCGCAGCGTCTCAATATCAGCGAATTTAAACGTCGACTCACCACTTGAAACCAACACATGTTTTACAGTGTAAACAGGAAGCTCTGATAGGTTTTCTGATTGCGCCTTGCCCCAGTTTGGACTGCCGTAGGTGAGCCAATTTTGCTCTCCCCCAGCTTCAAGTAGTGAAATCATACGTTTAAAAGGATAGGTGTGATAATTGAGTTGATAGTCTGAGCTATCGAATATCGCCTGAACAATATCGGTGACGATACCTGAGTGCTTATCCCCTTGTTGTTCAATTTGAAATGGTCTGGCTTGCTCAGCAATCACATAGTAATTGACCTCTTCGGCCACAGCCATTGCGCTGTAGGTTGTTAGTGCGATTGCCAGCGTGGATATGAGTCCCTTCATAGTTACCTCGAAATTTGGTTGCCTCGTCCTATAGTTATACTAGTGCAAAATTGAGGGAATGATTGCATATGAGTTACTCGAGTAGGGGGCGGCGTCGATTTGGGATTGGTAGTCAGTTAATGGTTGCCGTGGTCTCGCTGAGCCTGATCTTCACGATTATCATTGCTGCGTATAGTGTTAGCCGTGAGCTGGATGAAGAGCTGAGCCATATTGACGCTGAGTTGCAACAGATTGAAGACAGCTATCTCTCGAGCTTTACTGCTAGCTTGTGGGTTGAAGACAGAGAGTTATTGATGACCCAGGTGCAGGGTATGGCGCGTCTGCCGGGTGTCGATTACATACAGATAGTCAGCTCGGATGAGGTGATTATTGAGATCGGAACTCGACTCAATGGCGATGTCGTTGAGCGGCGCTGGCCGATGGAGTTTGATACAGGTAGCAAGCGCTTTGAACTCGCGGAGTTGATCGTTCAGTCGGATCTGACTGCGATCTATCAGGGAGTCTGGCAGCAGTTTTTGTTTTTGATCGGCGCTGAGGCGATCAAGATCTTTCTGCTTATGCTTGCGGTATTGGCGGTGACTTTCCGCCTGATGGTCAATCCGCTCAAGTTATTAGCCGGTGCGGTTTCGGATTTTAAGGGGGGTCATGTACCGAGCACGGTGACGCTGCCTGAGCGATGGTTTGTCGACGAGGTTGGGGTATTAGCAGAAAAATACAACCAAAGTGTCGCCCGCGTGCGCGAGCACCACGATGAGCTTGAGCAGGAGCGGGATAAGGCGCAGGTGGCGAACCGCAAGAAAGGTGAGTTTCTGGCGACGATGAGCCATGAAATTCGTACACCGATGAACGGCATCATGGGGGTGGCTTCGCTGTTATCAGAGACAGAACTCGATGATCAGCAAAAGGAGTATGTCGCGATCATTAACACTTCATCGGGCTCTCTAATGACGATCATCAACGATATTCTCGATTTTTCAAAGATCGAGGCGGGCAAGATCGATCTTGAGCACTGTCCTTTCCACTTGCTGCAGATGCTGGATCAAGTAGCAAGCTTACATACGGTCAAGGCTCATGAAAAGCACCTGCAGTTGGTGTGTCAAATTGATCCCAAGCTACCCACTACAGTCACGGGTGATGTGGTGCGAGTTCAGCAGGTGTTGAATAACCTCCTGAGTAACGCAATAAAGTTTACTGAGCGAGGCCATGTCAAACTAGCGGTGAGTTTGCAATCCAGCGCTGAGCGCGAGGTGACGGTCCACTTTCAAGTGACCGACACGGGCATCGGGATTGCCAAAGAGCACCAGCAAGCGATATTTGAACGCTTTCAGCAAGCCGATGGGAGTACCACTCGAAAATATGGTGGTACCGGGTTGGGACTGGCGATCAGTACTCAATTGGTCACCCTAATGGGGGGAGAGTTGCACTTGACCAGCGCACTTGGGCTTGGCAGTAGTTTCGAATTTATTGTGAGCTTTGCCACTGCGGGTGAAATGGCGAGCCCATCGACACCAAGTAATGTCCTTGATATACGCCACCCTGAGCCAACAGCAACTGATGAGGTGGTAGCTGAGACCGAAGTCGATGCCAGTCAGCTGTCGGTCTTGGTGGTAGAGGATACGATCGTCAACCAGAAAGTGGTCAAGTTCATGTTGGAGAAACTCTCAATTCGCGTATCGATTGCTGAGCATGGTGAGGTTGCGCTGCGCATGTGTGCTGAGGACTCGTTTGATCTTATTTTGATGGATCTGCAGATGCCAGTTATGGATGGCTTTATCGCCACTGAACATATCCGACAAATGGGCGATTGGGGCGCCAAGGTGCCAATCATCGCTGTGAGCGCCAATGTGATTCGTGAAGATCAAGAGCGCTGCTTTGAGGTGGGTATGAACGAGTTTGTGCCCAAACCTATCGATAAACAGCGCCTGCGTGAGGTGATTGAGCAGTATGCCCCTGGCAAACTCAATCTTGAGCCTCAGAAAGCCACCTAATCTCTTGAGTCTCCTTGGGCATAAGGGTTACGAGCAGGGGGGGCCTTATGCTATAGTGCGGTGTTGTTATTATTTGGACAAAGGGGCTGTGAATGTCTTTAAATCTCTCCTTGCTGCCACACAGTGAAAAAAATCTGATTGAGCTGGATAAGCAAGCTTCCTTCATCGTTTGGAAGGTGAAAAATGGCAAGGGAACCTTTGAAGAGGTACAGGCGCAGCTAAGTAAATTGTCTGATCCGACAGAGCAAGAGGCGTTTCAAGCCTCAGTGAGCAAATATCGCCAGATGATGGGGCTGTAACGCTGTCTTATTGACACATCACTTGCTCTGAGCCA
The DNA here is from genome assembly GCF_055391395.1 of Vibrio sabulosilitoris. NCBI lineage: Bacteria > Pseudomonadati > Pseudomonadota > Gammaproteobacteria > Vibrionales > Vibrionaceae > Vibrio > Vibrio sabulosilitoris. Next base: position 171,988 of record NZ_AP029600.1, on the reverse strand, counting down.
GAGCGACAAATGCCTATGGATATCAAACTTACGTGGTAAGTCGGGCGGTAGTCATTGAAATGGGCAATGGTTTTGCTAAAATCTTGCCGTTAAAAAACGAAACACTAGAGAGAACATCCCGATGGGAAGAAGTTTTGAAGTGCGCAAGGCCTCTATGGCAAAAACTGCAGGCGCAAAAATTAAAGTTTATTCTAAGTACGGTAAAGAAATTTACATGTGCGCGAAAAACGGCGGTGCTGATCCAGACATGAACTTGTCGCTTAAGCACCTGATCGCAAAAGCAAAGAAAGACCAAGTTCCAGCGCACGTTATCGACAAAGCGCTAGACAAAGCGACTGGCGGCGGCGGTGAAGATTACCAGCCGGCACGTTACGAAGGCTTTGGCCCAGGCGGTGCGAGCGTGATCGTTGACTGTCTAACCGACAACGGCAACCGTACTTACCAAGATGTTCGCCAGTGTTTTGTAAAAACCGGCGCTAAAATCGGCTCTCCAGGTACAGTAGCGCACATGTTTGATCATCAAGCGGTGTTTCAGTTCAAGGGTGACGATGAAGAATCGGTACTTGAAGCACTGATGATGGCAGACGTTGATGTGACTGACATCGAGCTTGAAGACGGTGTGATCACGGTATTTGCACCAAACACAGAGTTCTTCAAAGCGAAAACAGCACTGAACGCTGAGTACCCAGAGCTAACGCTTGACGTAGAAGAGATCACTTTCGTTCCTCAAACGCACACGCCTGTAACGGGTGAAGATGCTGAGAAGTTCCAGAAGTTCCTAGATCTTCTTGACGATTGTGACGACGTTCAGCAGGTTTACCACAACGCTGAGCTGTAAGCCGGCGCTGATTGAATGACCAAAGGCCAGTTTTCTAACTGGCCTTTTTTGTTTGCCCAGCGAAGCTGGCAAACCCGTCAGGTTGAAAGAAACCTGAGTCACCCCGACTGAGGGGAAGATAATCCGAATCGCAAGGGCGTTGCTGGCCAACGGCAGGGTCTGAAGGAAGCGATAGGAAGTTAACAGTACACAACGTAAGTGAAGACTAGGCGTCCCCCCTGTTTCGGCAGCCTAGGTGGGTAAGCGTGCAAAATAGCGCGAAGCCCAATACTCAGTCAGACCTAAGCTGTGCTTGAGGGTGGCATTGTTAACAGGGAGCCAGTGCAGTAACTGGGGAAGCCTGGCACCACATCCGGGCAAATGCCGGAAGCGCTGAATCAAGGTGAAAGCCAAGCTCAGCGTTGGTGTGAGGTGGCAGATGAATCCGTAGTAGTGAGTAAAGCTTGGCCGACGAAAGCCAGTAATGGTGTGGAGGACAAAACCAAGCAGATCATCAGCAATATGTCTGATGGAGTGCAGGTTGCCAAAAGCAATCCAGCGCTGCGAAGGGATGAAGTACATTTTAAGTCTGTGATGAGCAGATGTTTTTTTTAGTGGTACCCAAACCGGTTCGCTATCGGGGTATTCCAGCTTGGTCAGTTATGGAAATAATCGACTGAAATGAGAAACCGTACATGGGAGTAGCTTTGATGAACTTTAGTAGATTGCCCTTGAGCTAGAAGGCTAAAGAGTGAAGTGAAATAAACCGACACGAAGAAGAAATATCGCGCCCCCACACAGCGCACAAACCGAAGGAAGAGATGAGACTTTGAGAGTTTATTACAGTTTGTATGGGCACTTATTAAGTAAACGTCGCCTGTACAAAGGATTTATCAAAGTGAAGAAAGCAAAAGGCGCGGCTGGAATAGATAAGCAGAGCCTGAGTGACTTCGCCTCAAATCTGAGTGATAACCTCGACTTACTTCTTCTGGAGCTTAAAACCAAGCAGTATTCCCCTCAGCCAGTCAGGCGGGTAGAGATCCCCAAAGACGGAGGAGGAGTAAGACTCCTTGGTATCCCGACAGTTCGGGATAGAGTCGTTCAACAAGTCTTGAATGATATCCTCACTCCCATCTTCGAAGAGCGGTTCCATCCATCAAGCTTTGGATACCGTCCAAAACGAAGTTGTCACGATGCTATCAACAAAGCCACGATGTTTATACGCCGATACGGTCTACAGCATGTGGTGGACATGGACTTATCAAAGTGCTTTGACAAGCTCGATCATGAGCTGATCTTAAAGAGCATCCGAAAGCGTGTCACAGATAGCAGCGTACTGGCACTGATTAATCAGATGCTAAAAAGTGGTGTGATGATAGATGGCTACAGGCAGCAGACAGAAATAGGCAGTCCGCAGGGAGGGGTGATAAGTCCCTTGATAGCGAACATCTATCTGGATGCATTCGACCAAGAGATGCGCAGACGAGGTCACCGTATCGTTCGCTATGCAGATGACATACTGATCTTCTATCGTAGTCGAAAGGGAGCAGAGAATGCGTTATGTCAGGCGAGTAAAATACTGGAAAGCGATCTGAAGCTTAGCGTCAATCAGAGCAAATCCCACATAGCGCATAGCGATGAGGGAGTGAAGTTCCTTGGTGTAGAAATCGGGAGTCGATATACCCGTATTCAAACGAAGAAACTGTCAGCGCTGAAAGAGAAGCTAAAGCAGATGACCAAGCGCAGTGGTGGAAAACCAGTGAGTCAGGTGATATCAGATCTCAATCTAGTGCTGAGGGGTTTTAGCCAGTACTTCAGGATAGCCAATAGTAGCAAGGAGTTCAGGCGTATAGCAGGTTGGGTAAGACGAAGGCTGAGAAGTATCCAGTTAAGACTGTGGAAGAAACCGACACGGCTACACCGTAGGCTAAAACAGTTAGGCTATAGTCCGCCGTTTAAGTTTATCAATATGACGAACTGGAGAAACTCGTTAAGCCCTTTAGCGAGTCTTGCGATGCCAAACCAATGGTTCAACGACCTTGGTCTGGTCAACCTTGATCATGTTAGAACAGGGTATGTGTTCAGCGAATATGCTGAATGGAAATGTGCATGAGCCGTATACGAGGTCCGTACGTGCGGTTCTGTGAGAGGGATGAGGCGGTAACGCCTCACCCTACTCGATGATCCTAACTTCGGCGATTATCAGTAGCGGTTAGAGGTTAGAGTAGTAAGAATAGTATTTTGATGGGAAGGGACAAAGACAGATGAAAGTGACATTTCTCGGTTTAGGGGTGATGGGCTATCCCATGGCAGGACACCTAGTCAAGGCTGGTTTTGACGTTACTGTGTACAACCGTACTACACAGAAAGCGATTGATTGGGCGAACCAATATGGCGCAGAGCAGGCCGATACGGTTGCCGAAGCAGTTAAAGATGCCGATGTGGTGTTGATGTGTGTCGGTAATGACGACGATGTGCGCAGTATCGCCACCAGCGACTCTGGGGCATTGCCGGCAATGAAGCCAGGGGCGATTTTAGTCGACCATACCACCACTTCGGCAAGCCTTGCGGAAGAACTCAATGAAGCGGCGCAAAGCCTCTCTATTCAGTTTATGGATGCGCCAGTCTCTGGTGGCCAAGCGGGCGCTGAGAATGGCGTACTGACGATCATGTGTGGTGGTGAGCAGGTGCTTTTCGATGCCTTGCAGCCGGTTTTCAGTGCCTACGGCAAATCGTCGGTGCTAATGGGCAAGGTTGGCCAAGGCCAGCGCGCCAAGATGGTCAATCAAATCTGTATTGGCGGCGTTCTCACCGGCTTATCTGAGGGTTTGCTTCTGGCTGAGAAATCCGGCCTAGACATCGCTACGGTTGTCGATTGCCTCAAACACGGCGCCGCCGGCTCATGGCAGATGGAAAATCGCGGCGTCACCATGGCCGAAGATAAGTTCGACTTTGGCTTTGCCATCGACTGGATGATCAAAGACTTAGGCTTCTGCTTAGACGAAGCCGAGCGTCAGGGACTCGCCCTGCCACTCACCAGCAAAGTGATCGAGCAATATCGCCAACTCAGCGCCAAAGGTGACAACCGAATGGATACCTCGGTGCTGATCCTCGCACTGAAACAACAGCAGGCTTAAGTTTTACACTGTAAAACTTAAGCAGAGTCGAGAGTCGAGATCGTTTCACTGCGAGAACGCTTCGCTCGAGGTGGTGGAACACTTGACTGCGGTCGTCAGAGTTGGAAAATTTTTCTCGCCTCTCGCCTCTCGCCTCTCGCCTCTCGCCTCTCGCCTCTCGCCTCTCGCCTCTCGCCTCTCGCCTCTCGCCTCTCGCCTCTCGCCTCTCGCCCCTGCGCAGTTAAGCGCGCGCTGAAGGATAATCCGTATACCCTCTCTCATCCCCACCATAAAACGTCGAGTGGGCGTCATAGCCAATCGGTGTTAGTGGTAAGTTGTGCTATGCGCGGTAGACAAAGTCTGGGTTGGTGATAAATGGCTGACCAAAGGCAGCGAGGTCGGCGTAGCCCTTATCGAGTAGCTCTTGGGCGCTCTCTTGAGTCAGCTTGCCAGCCACCATGATTGGGTGTGGGTAGATAGCCCGAGCGCGCTGACGGAAGTCTTCAGTGGCTTTGGTGTAATTGGAGATATTCTCGCTAAAGTGCACATAGGCAAGCTGCATTGGCGCAAGTTTTTCGAGCGTGGCCAGAGTCAGTTCAACAATGTCATCATCAGCCTCGGCGTAACCCTCGGTCACGAACGGCGATAGACGAATTGCGGTTTTGTCGCCACCAATTTCATCAGCGACCGCTTGAGTGGCTTCAAGCAAGAAGCGCATACGATTTTCGGCGCTACCACCGTATTGGTCTTGACGTTGATTACTGGCTTTACGCATAAACTGATCGAGCAGGTAGCCATGCGCGGCGTGGATTTCTACGCCATCAAAGCCCGCTTCCATCGCATTACGCGCTGCTTGGACAAAGTCAGAAATGGTGTTTTGGATGTCATCTAGGCTCATTTCGCGCGGCATACCGGTCTCGATCATGCCAAATCCGCCTTGTGGTAGAGGGCCAAACACTTGGTCAGCCTCTTTGATTGCCGAGGCGGAGACAATTTGCTCGCCAGTAATCGACTCATGGCTGCGGCGGCCCACGTGCCAAAGCTGGATAAAGGCTTTGCCACCTTGCTGATGAATCGCCTCGGTGGTTTTCTTCCAGCCATCAATATGGGCCTGGGTGTAGATGCCGGGAGTGAGCGAATAGCCACGACCAATCGAAGAGATAGGCGCACCTTCGGTGATAATTAATCCGGCGGTTGCGCGCTGAGCATAGTAGGTTGCCATTAGCTCGTTTGGGACATCACCTGGCTGAGAGGTGCGTGAGCGAGTCATAGGTGCCATCACGATGCGATTGTTAATTGAGGCTTGACCTAATTGGAAAGAAGAAAATAGCGATATAGTCATAATCTGGCTCCTTATCGAAATTTGCACGCAGTTTAAGGTCAACCTTGATGATGATTAACAACGGTTTTGACATATTACTTTTGTATTTTCTGCAAAAATAACAAAGCACAGCGGCGCTGTGCTTTGTTAAGTAGGGGAGGAGAGGGGGCTTAGTATCCCATCAATTGCAGCAAGTTCTCTGCTGTGCGGATCGCTTCTTTGCGATTAGCGATATTGAGTTTTTGGTACAAGTTACGGATGTGGGTCTTAATCGTTGTACCGGCGACATCCAACTCTTGGGCAATCTGCTCATTACTGAAGCCAGAATAAATTAGGCCAAGTACTTGCCATTCACGCTGCGTCAGCGGGCTGGTTCGCACTAATTCCGGAATATTCGGGTGATTGACCAGCTTTTCAACAAACTCCTCGTCAAAGTGTACTGAGCGGCTGCGCTGGGTGGTTGAGATGTCTTTCATCAACTGCTGTGCGCGGTGGCGCTCCAGGTCGCCAAGCTCTGCCTTATGGGTGAGTTTTTCCAGTAGGTGACCAATCTTATTACCGTCAATCAGGAAGTTACCTAAGATCCCAGTTTGATTGGTCATCTCAAGGGCGTACTTAAGACTCTCTTTCGCCTGTTCATCATCGCCACGACAGGCGAGCAGGATAGTCTCAATAATCAGGTTGCGATTGATATCGGTAACGAGTTGGTGCTTGTCTGCTTGTTGTTGCAAGAAGGTCAAGGTCTCTTTCGCCTGACCAAACTGGCCAAGGTTGATATGCGCGCGCACGATATTACGCCACTGAAGTTGAGTAAAGTGGTTGTAAGCCTCAGATGGACGCGTGGTCGTCTCCAACCATTTTTCTATCGCCGCGTTATCCCCGCGTGCTTGCCAAAATAGCAGTAGTGATAGAGAGGCGTTGGCGGTCCAATCAACGTGGTAGGTCGACTGATTCATCAAATGCTCGATCTGCTTGATGAATTTAGCCGCTTTATCCAGTTCACCGCGACCAATCGCAATCCGCGCCAGCATGGAGTAGGAGTGAAGGTTGCGGTTATCCGACTCTTTGCCGAGCACTTCTAATCCCTTGTAGGCGCAGACCTCAGCCTCATCGAGGCGGTTCCAGCACCACAACAGTTGAGCGCGCAGGCGTAGAAGGAACTCGTGCATCGGTACTTGGTGTAGCTGGTGCTCTTCAATTAGTTTGAACGCATTGTCTTGCACTTCGTAGGCGGCTTGTACATAACCTTGAGCAATCAAAATCTCACTTTGCTGCAGCATCGCCCACAGTGCTTGGTGATACACCTGGTATTGACGCGCCAACTTCTCAGTTTGCTGCATCATAGGCAGTGCGCGGCTGAGTTGACCGGTTACGTGATTAACCTCTCCGACGATAGATGTGGCAACAATACGACTGCGATACACCGTGTGGTCAAGTTGGCTAAGGGCCAGCTCTGCCAGCTCAAGGGCTTTCTCCGGCTCATTGTGGTTGATAGCCACCTGAGCCTTGAGTGCGTTAAGTTCACCCTGCTCTTTGGCTGTGAGAGTGACGTTATAGTGCTCCATCTGCTCCGAGGCTTTGGCCACCAGCTGGCCAACATTGTTATAACCATTCAGGCTTTGCTCAACCCAAGCTTGTAGCATACACAGCTTTGGCACGGTGTAGAGCTGCTCAGCTGAGAGTGAGTTGATGGCTTTCTCTAGTGACTCCAACTCACCCTGGTTAAACATCTTCCAGCCGTGTTCACGCAAAATGGTCGCCATTAGTTCGGTATCATTGGAGATCAGTGCGTGGCTCAGAGCGCGATGTGGCATCGCCTGCTCAAGCCATGCTTGCGCGGCTGCGCGGTGCAGTTCGCTCTCTTTTTGCGGAATACGCGCCAGACGTTCGTGGGCTAGGAATTCAGCAAACAGATTATGAAAGCGATACCAGTTCTGCTCCCCCTCAAGCGGGTAAACAAATAGGCCGTAGCGGTTAAGCGACTCAAGCATGCTCAGCGCATCTTCGCGCTTGGTGAGGGTGCAGACCAAAGTATCGTTGAAGTGATCCAGCACTGAACACTCAAGCAAGAACTGACGCGTTTCTTGATCAAGTAGGTCAAACACCTCTTCAATCAAGTAATCCCATAGGTGGGCGTGATTAAATTGTGAGACCGACTCTGCGGTTTGGGCCAGCGTGCGCTGCTGATGTTGTGCTTGTAAAGCAATCAACTGCAGCGCAGATGGCCAGCCCTCAACATAGGTACACAGGTTGGTGGCAGTCATATCATCGATACCGTCATCCACGCGCTGATTAAAGAAACGCGTGGTCTCTTCGGTATCAAACGCTAACAGCTCGTTGCCAATCTCAATCATTAGGTCGCGCACACGTAGGTTAGCGGTGCCAAGTGGCGGCGCGGCGCGGCTGGTCACCACGAGGGTGAGGTTGTCCGGCATGTGTTTAAGGAAAAAGCGCATCGATTCATGGATCTCATCATCACTGATCAGATGGTAATCATCGATAACCACATAGCACTCCTCACCAAAATTACTCAACTCAGTAAATACTTCACCAAATAGTGAGTGTAGCGAGGAGAACTGGCGTTTTTCGGCCAGCTTTTGCGCGTTAGGGCAGCAGTTATGGGTAGCCTTGTTCAGCGCTTGAAGAAAATAGTTAATGAAACGAAACGAGTCGTTGTCGCTCTCGTCGACGCTGTACCAGCCGACATTGTGCTTATCAGCGAGCCATTGTGCCGCCATCGTGGTTTTGCCATACCCGGCAGGAGAACGAAACAGGACGAGTTTGTAGCAGTTCGCGCCTTGCAGTAAGTCGAGAACTCTTGGACGGGCAATCGCGTTGTGCAGGCGACCCGGACGAGTTAGTTTTGATGGAATCCACATCGTGTTCTTACCCTACGTATTTGCGCATCGTTTTTTTCGATGTCTCTATTTTTGTTTTTTTAATCAATCACTTTTCTTTTTGCGAAAAGTGTGATTACACCAGCGTAATGACATGGTACTTAATTACGGTTAAGTGGCATATTGATCTAGCCCGCGTTTTTGCATCAATCCCTCTGTTATTGCCATCTACGCCCCAAATTTGAGTTATTGGTCACAGATCGTGCAGCTTTGATCTCTATATTTGAAATTGGTTGCACTGCTTTGATAGTTCAATAAGCCAGCATAAGGAATGTTTGTGATCAAGGTTGGAGTTTTAGCCTTCACCACTTTGTCACTGATTTTTCTGCTGAGAAAACAAGTTGATGATTAATTGAACGTCAGTGTGATCAGTCTCAACACAAAATTGGCAAAAAGTGGTCCTAGTGCGATTCGGATCACTTTATTGACAGAGTAATAGGCTCTACGCCCTGTATTCTCCTCCCATCCTCCGCCTCTAACGGGAGGATGTTTTGCTCAAGGGGAGAATGCACGATATGTGGTAGATGGATTAAAACCAAATAAGTGAGATTTCTGTAATGAAACCTACTCAACAACAAAACTTCGATAAAGCTACATTTCAAGCTGACGTAAAAAAACACCTTTCAGCAACTTACGCAACGACAGTAGAAACTGCTTCGCCACGTGCATGGTACCTAGCAATGGGTCGTGCGCTAGCCGAACTCACTACCTTCGACTTGCTGCAAACTGAGCTGGATCCAAAAATCAAGAACGCGAAAAGCGTGAACTACTTATCTCTAGAGTTCCTGATTGGTCGTTTGACAGGTAACAACCTGATCAGCATGGGTCTTTACGAAGAGATCACGGAAGCTATGGAAGAGCTAGGTCAAAACCTAACTGACCTTCTAGAAGAAGAGCGCGACCCGTCATTGGGTAACGGTGGTCTAGGTCGTCTAGCGGCATGTTTCATGGATTCTTGTGCAGCACAAGAGTACCCAACCGTGGGTTACGGTCTGCACTACGAGTACGGTCTATTCAAGCAGTCATTCGAAGACGGCCGTCAACAAGAAGCGCCAGATGCATGGCGTTGTGTTGAAGGCTACCCTTGGGAAGTCGCTCGTCCAGAGCTGGCGCAAGAGATCGGTTTCTTTGGTCACGTAGAGGTTGTAAACCAAAACGGTCAAGAAGTACGTAAGTGGGTACCGGGCATGTCAGTAAAAGCAATGCCATGGGATCTACCAATCGTGGGCTACGAGTCAGACACGGTTTACCCGCTGCGCCTCTGGGAATGTCAGGCGATTGCCCCATTCTCACTAGAGAGCTTTAACAACGGTGACTACTTCGAAGCGCAGCACGCGCTGATCGATGCCGGTAACATCACTAAAGTCCTTTATCCGAATGACAACCACGAGAAGGGTAAAACACTGCGTCTAATGCAGCAGTACTTCCACTCTGCGGCATCGGTACGCGATATCCTGCGTCGTCACGAAGCAGCAGGATTCACACTACAAGACCTGCCTAAGCAAGAGACTATCCAGCTAAACGATACGCACCCAACGATTGCTATCCCAGAGCTAATGCGCATCCTTATCGATGAGAAAGGTCTATGCTGGGAAGAGGCGTGGGAAATCAGCTCACAGACGTTCGCGTACACCAACCACACTCTACTGCCAGAAGCACTGGAAACTTGGTCTGAGTCACTGATCCAACGTCTACTTCCTCGTCACATGGAGATCATTTACGAGATCAACCACCGCTTCCTAAAAGAAGTTCGTGCAATGTGGCCTGGCGATGTTGAGAAGCAGCAGAAGCTATCCATCATCCAAGAAGGATTCCACCGCATGGTGCGCATGGCGAACCTATGCGTAATCGGCTCTTACGCGGTGAACGGCGTAGCAGCACTTCACTCAGAATTGGTTAAGAAAGACCTATTCCCAGAGTTCCACGCAATGTACCCAACGCGTCTACACAACGTGACAAACGGTGTAACACCACGTCGTTGGTTGAAGTTCTGTAACCCAGGTCTGTCTGCGCTTATCACAGATAAGATTGGTACTGAGTGGCCAGCAAAACTTGAGCAGCTAGAAGCGATTGCTGAGTTTGCTGAAGACGCTAAGTTCCAGAAAGAGTACATGGCTGTGAAGAAGCAAAACAAACAGCGTCTGGCTGATTGGGTTGCTGAAAACATGGGCATCGAGCTAGACACTAACGCTATCTTTGACGTGCAAATCAAGCGTCTGCACGAGTACAAGCGTCAGCACCTAGACCTTATCCACGTACTATCGCTATACCACCGTCTATTGAACGACCCTACGTTTGACATGGTACCTCGCGTGGTGTTCTTCGCAGCGAAAGCAGCACCAGGTTACCACCTAGCGAAAGAGATCATCTTTGCCATCAACAAGGTTGCAGAGAAGGTGAACAACGACCCACGTCTAGGCGGCAAGCTGAAAGTGGTCTTTATCCCTGACTACCGCGTGAGCATGGCGGAGATCATCATCCCTGCAGCGGACGTTTCTCAGCAAATCTCAATGGCGGGTAAAGAAGCTTCAGGTACGGGTAACATGAAGATGGCACTTAACGGTGCACTGACTATCGGTACTATGGACGGCGCGAACGTTGAGATCCGTGAAGAAGTCGGTGATGAGAACATCTACATCTTTGGTCTAGACGTTGACGGTGTTAACCGCGTGAAAGCAGCGGGTTACAACCCATTTGATTACTACCACGCAGATCCACTACTGAAAGCGTCGCTAGATCTACTCCTAGGTGATGAGTTTACTCCAGGTCAACCAGGTCTACTACGTGCCACGTACGACAGCCTGCTAGACGGCGGTGACCCATACCTATGTCTTGCTGATTTTGCTTCTTACGTGAAAGCGCACGAGGCAATGGATGCACAATACCGCGACCAAGCGGGTTGGGCGAAGAAGGCGATCTTGAACACGGCACTAGTCGGCAAGTTCAGCTCAGACCGTTCAATCCGTGACTACGTGAACAACATTTGGAAACTAGAAGCGGTTAAGCGCTAATTTCCTAATGATATTGATAGAGCCAAGGCGGAAAGGCCTTGGCTCTATAACTTGCAACAATTTTCGACCAACCTTGGTCAAACCCTACAGGAAGAAGGTCTGCAGTCCTTCGGAGAGAGCGATGAAACAACAAAGTGTATTAAAACAAGTCGCTGAAATGGCGCGTTTAGCCGATAGCTACGTCAGTGCATGGGGCGATGAAGCCCAAGTGGAGGAGGAAACTCTACGTCGGCTACTAGCCTCGCTTGGTTACGATACAACCAATGATGAAACTTTGCTTAAGTCTGCTGAGAAAAAGCATAAAAAGGATGTACTTGACCCGGTTCTTGTCTTAAGAAGTGGAGAGCCCGTCGAAGTACCGCTTTACCTAGGCACAAGTGCTCGCGAAAGCGAGTTTAGTTGGTCTTTGACCACGGAAGAGGGTGAGGTAATGGAAGGTTACCTGCAGTCTCAAGTGGTGCGCGATGAGCGTGCACAAGGTGGCCCATTGGTGTTTGCACTGCCAAGCAACCTGCCATGGGGTTATCACAAGGTCGAAATCACGCGTAAACGTCGCAAAACTCCATACTGTATGACTCTGATCATCACTCCCGAGGCGTGTTTCAAACAGCCGCAGATGGGTGAAGGTAAAAAAATGTGGGGCCCGAGTGTTCAGCTTTACACGTTGCGTACTCAACACAACTGGGGCATCGGTGACTTCGGTGACCTAAAACAGCTGGTGGCTGATATCGCATCGCGCGGTGGTGATTTTGTCGGTTTAAACCCGATTCACTCACTGTTCCCGGCGAACCCAGAGGGCGCAAGCCCATACAGCCCGTCTTCGCGTCGTTGGCTGAATATTATGTACATCGATGTGAGCTCAGTACCTGAGTTCTCTCTCAGCGCAGAAGCACAGCAGAAAGTCGGCAGTGCGGACTTTCAGCGCCGTCTGTCTGATGCGCGTGATGCACATTGGGTGAACTACTCTGAGGTGTCTACGCTGAAGATGAGCGTGCTGCCACTGCTGTTTGACGAGTTTAAAGCACGTCATCTAGATAAGGGCACTGAGCGAGCGCAAGAATTTGAAGCGTTTGTTGCCAAAGGCGGCGTTAGCCTGCAGCACCAAGCAGCGTTCGATGCGTTGCACGCCGAGCTGCATGCGGAAGATGCCAACGTTTGGGGCTGGCCAGTTTTCCCTGAGAAATACCGCCGCTTTGAAAACGTTGCCGTACAAAAGTACATCAAAGATAACCAAGATAAGATCAATCTTTACATGTACTTGCAATGGGTAGCCGATACTCAGATCAAAGAAGCACAAACACTTGCTCAAGAGAAGGGCATGTCAGTTGGCCTTTACCGCGACCTCGCAGTTGGCGTAGCGGATTCTGGCGCAGAGACCTGGGCTGATGATGGCAACCTAGTGCTGGATGCAAGCATCGGTGCTCCGCCGGATATCCTCGGCCCTCTAGGTCAAAACTGGGGCCTACCACCACTTAATCCACAAGTGCTACAAGCAACGGGTTATGAAGCCTTTATTGAGCTACTGCGTGCCAATATGAAGCACTGTGGCTCACTGCGTATCGACCATGTGTTAGGCCTTCTACGCCTGTGGTGGATTCCGAAGGGTGAGGACGCGACCAATGGCGCTTACATCTACTACCCAGTAGAGGACATGCTAGCGATCTTGGCACTTGAGTCGCACCGTCACCAGTGTAGCGTGATTGGTGAAGACCTTGGCACGGTACCAGATGAGATTGTCGGTATCTTGCGTGATGCGGGTGTGCACTCTTACAAGGTGTTCTTCTTCGAAACATCAGAAGATGATGGCGGCTTTATCTCACCAGGACACTACGCGAATCAGTCAATGTCAGCGCTGTGTACCCACGATATGCCAACCCTACGTGGCTTCTGGCACTGCGATGATCTGAAGATGGGTCGTGAGCTGGGTCTCTACCCAAATGAAGAGCAGCTAGAGGGTTTGTTCGCCGATCGCCTTAAGAGTAAACAGGGCATCTTGGATTCAGTTGCATGGCACGGTTACTTGCCTGAGGGCGTGGGTCGTGACGCGCAGTATGTACCAATGGACACGCATCTTGCAGAAGCGCTGCAACTGCATGTCGCGGCAGGCTCATCAACACTGCTTAGCGTACAGCTTGAAGATTGGCTTGAAATGGACAAGCCAGTTAACATCCCAGGCACAGTAGACGAGTACCCGAACTGGCGTCGTAAGTTGTCGGTAAACCTTGACCAGATCTTCGCTCAAGACAATGTTAATCGTCTTGCTCAGCGCCTGACTGAAGTACGTGCCGAAGCAAGTAAATAGCCTTGCTGCATAGAAATATCGGTTTGGTCACTCTATCGATGGTGAATATTAGGTAGACTGGCCGAACGCTAATTTTAGACCCGCTCTTAGCGGGTTTTTTTTTGCCCAAATTTGGCCAAGGCGTCAAATGATTCGGGCACATTATAACAAAGAAGAAAGAATCCGAGCGTGCTACTAACCGTATCCACTTCTCGTCTGGCAAGTGGTGGATACTGTTGGTTAGGGTTGCTGTCCGTTCGGTTCGTTAGGTCTAGGAGAGAAAAAATTGAAGAGCGAAGGGCTTAAGGATATGACGCTGGCGTATACCCAACTAGAAAATGCCGCGTACGCGGATCCGTTTGCATTTATCGGTCCATTTCTAACTGCAGAGCAAGGAAGCCTGCGTGTATGGATGCCGGGTGCCGACAACATTCAAGTCGTCTTGGATGACGGCTCTCGTTTAGCGATGGTGCGCGAAGAAGCCTCAGGCTTTGTGCTAGAGCACCCGTTTGATTTGCACCTGCAACACTACCAATTGGCGGTGGATTGGCAGGGCACTGAGCAGTACATTGATGACCCATATCAATACCATAATTTATATGCAGAGTTTGAACAGCTGCATACCCCAAAAGAGATGTACCACCATCTAGGTGCACAATTTATTACCCTAGAGCGTGGTGGTGAGCATATCTCAGGCACGCGCTTTTTGGTTTACGCACCACACGCGTCTGCTTGTAGCATCGTGGGTGACTTTAACCAATGGGATGGCCGCCGCACGCCGATGCAGCGCCTAGATTACGGCATTTGGGGGATTTTTATCCCCAACCTTCCTGAGGGATCTCAGTACAAATTCGAGATGAAAGGGCCAGATGGCAAGGGCTTACCACACAAAGCTGACCCTTGGGGTTTCCACTCTGAGCAGCACCCATCGTTTGCGTCACTGACTTACGATCACGCGCGCTACCAATGGCAAGATAACGAGTGGCAAACACGCCCAGTGACAGAAAAGCGCAAAGATGCGCTGTCTTTCTATGAGTTGCATGCAGGATCATGGCGTCGTGATGCAGATGGCCAGTTTCTTAACTATCGTGACCTAGCCGATCAGTTGGTGCCTTATCTGGTGGATATGGGTTATACCCATGTTGAACTGATGCCAGTGTCTGAGCACCCATTCTATGGCTCTTGGGGTTATCAGCCTGTTGGCATGTTTGCGCCGACCAGCCGCTTTGGCTCGCCAGATGATTTCAAGTACTTCGTTGACCAGTGTCACCAAGCAGGCCTGGGTGTGGTACTTGATTGGGTACCAGCACACTTCCCATCAGATGACCATGGTCTGGCGAATTTCGATGGCACACCATTGTTCCATGACCCAGATCCTCGCCGCGGTTGGCACCAAGACTGGAACTCGTACATCTATGACTTAGGTCGTGAGCACGTACGCCGTTTCTTGGTTTCCAACGCGCTGTACTGGTTTGAACAGTTCCATATTGATGGCATCCGTGTTGATGCGGTCGCGTCAATGCTGTACCTCGATTACTCGCGCAGCCACGATCAGTGGGTTCCGAATATTGATGGTGGCCGTGAGAACTACGACGCCATCGCGACACTTAAGTGGATGAACGAAGAGGTGTACAAGCACTTCCCGAATGCGATCACCATTGCTGAAGAGTCAACTGCTTTCCCTGGCGTATCAGCGCCAACCTTTGCTGGTGGCCTTGGCTTTGGCTTTAAGTGGAACATGGGCTGGATGCACGACAGTCTTTCTTACATCAAAGAAGATCCTGTCCATCGTAAGTACCACCACAATACGCTGACTTTCCCACTGGTTTACGCACACAGCGAAAACTACGTGCTGTCACTCTCACACGATGAAGTGGTGTACGGTAAAGGCTCAATCATCGGCAAAATGCCAGGCGATGAGTGGCAACAAACCGCCAACTGCCGTGCCTACTACGGCTACATGTATGGCCAGCCAGGCAAGAAGTTGAACTTTATGGGCGCCGAGCTAGGTCAAACCGCCGAGTGGGACCACGATGATCAGCTGCAATGGTTCTTGTTGGAATTTGCCCGTCATAAAGGTATTCAAGACCTGACACGCGACCTGAACAACCTCTACCGTGGTGAGAAAGCCCTGCACGAGCTCGATAGCGAGCCACGCGGTTTCGAGTGGCGCTTACAAGACGATGCGGATGCGAGCGTGATTGCCCATGAGCGTATGAGTGAAGACGGTGAGCGCGTCCTAGTGGTGACCAATTTCACCCCAGTCCCACACGAAAACTTCCGCCTAGGCGTACCATTCGAGGGCAGCTATGAGCTGCTACTTAACACGGACGATAGCAAATACGACGGTAGCGGCGTTGTCGTACGCGAAGTCGCAGCAGTAGAGCCAGTCGAGTCCCAAGGACTAGACAACTCCATTGAGCTAACACTTCCGCCGTTAGCAACGATGTTCTACAAGTACCAACGTTAAACACAGGGTGCGGGGAGCGAGTACGTTTCACTCCGAGGAGCGAGGACTCCCCGCGAGTGAAATGTTTCTCGCTTCTCGCTTCTCGCCTCTCGATTCCCGCCTCTGCATTTCCCCTCAGGGCAAAGCCCGTCCTCGCCCCTCGAACCTCGAACCTGTGTTTTCCCGCCCCCCAAACCTTTGTTTTCCGTTTGTCACAGATATGTGGTTAGATAGGGCTGTATTATCAAGGAAAAGAGAAAATCGATGTCAGAACAAGCTATCAAGTGCGTCATTTTTGATTGTGACGGCACATTAATTGACAGTGAAAAGCTGTGTTTACAAGCCATCTGTATCACCATGGAAGAGCTTGGGATACAGATTGAATACCAGTGGGTAAAAGAGAGTTTTCAGGGCATCCACATTAATGTGGTGTTTAATGCTATT
Organism: Vibrio sabulosilitoris; assembly: GCF_055391395.1. Classification (NCBI taxonomy): domain Bacteria; kingdom Pseudomonadati; phylum Pseudomonadota; class Gammaproteobacteria; order Vibrionales; family Vibrionaceae; genus Vibrio; species Vibrio sabulosilitoris. The sequence goes on along the minus strand of NZ_AP029600.1, from coordinate 155,652 downwards.
TTGGACCAGCACTGCCCAGGGCATGAGTATGATGTTGAGGCGTTGATCCGCCGTTATCGCGAGAACTGCAATACCTTGTTTGAGCAATATCTTGAGCCGATTGACGGGGTGCGAGAGGTGATTGAGACCCTCAAGCAGCGCGGTATTGCGATGTGTATTGCTTCTAATGCGCCGCAAGAGAAAATGGCGATTACTCTCGCAATCACTGATTTGGAGAAGGACTTTACCGGTCGTATCTATAGTGCGTTTGATGCTCAGTCTTGGAAACCAGACCCAGAGCTGTTGTATTACGTGATGGACAAGATGGGTTATCAGGCCGATGAGTGCCTGTTTATCGATGATTCGATGGCGGGGGTTGAGGCCGGGGTTCGAGCTAAGATGAGGACCTTGTACTTTGCTCATGATGCGTTGACTAACGACAACCCTTTTAAAGCGCCCACCATTCATCGCTTGGTTGAGTGTTTAGACTATCTAGACTAGTTAGCAATTCATCATTAGCAAAAAGCTCCTAGACCGGAGCTTTTTTATCATCATGGCAGTGCTATTTACAATGTAAACCTAGATCAGGTTGAGGTTGGTGAGGATGAAGATACCAAGCGTACAGGTGATGATAGAAGCGACCGTAGTTAGAGCAATAATGTTTGCCGCTAAGGTGGCATTGCCGCCCATAGAGCGCGCCATCACATAGCTTGCCGCAGCTGTGGGTGCTGAGCTCATTAGGAATAATAGCCCCAGTTCCATGTCACGATAGCCAAACAGATAGGCGCTGATGGTAACAAACAACGGCGCTATCACCAGCTTAATGCTGGAGGAAAACCAGGTTGGTTTCTGGTCTTGCTTTAGCGCGCTGAGATTTAGCGAGCCGCCCGTACACAGCAGTGCCAGTGGCAGTGTCATTCTGGCAAAGTAATTACCCGTATCGATGACCATCATTGGAACGGGAATATTAATAATCTTGACTACCAGACCACAAACAATGCCGATGATCAGCGGGTTTTTGGTGATGTTTTTCAGAATATCTTTAATTGTTGCAATGCTGCCTTTGCCTGTTCCTTTCGGTGTGAGGATCAAAACCGCCTGAATGTTGTATAGCAGTGTGGTAGAAGCGACGTACAGTGCGGCAAGCGCAATCCCCTCATCACCAAACAACTTCGCCATATAGGCCAGTCCAATAATCGCAGTATTGGCGCGAAAGCCCCCTTGAACAACCACGGCGTGGTCTGGGTGCTTAGGCAACCCAACTTTACTGAGCAAGATACTGAGCAGGAACACCAGCGTGTTGATGATAAAGCCAAATACAATCAGGGTACCACTGCCGCCCAAATCAAAGTTGCCATTAACGATACTTAAGAACAGCATGGTGGGCAGGGTGATTTGAAATACCAACTTTGACGCACTCTCAATAAAGGCGTCGTGGATCATACCCACTCGTTTTAAAAGCACCCCCATCACCAACATAAGGCAGATAGGGCCGGTAACAGAAGCAGAAAAAATCAGCTGTTCGAGCATAGTATTTCACTGTAGGAGGAGGAAAACAGTGGTTATTTTGACATAGGCGATTGGGCTTGGGTATTAAATTGTCGTACAAAAAGAGCCGATTGTGGCTGCACTGTCAGGTTTGCTTTCTGGAAAAAACTGTGTCGTAATCTCCGTTTAGCCTGAAGACACTCAATTCGCGGTAAGTCATTCGCGCAAGTAATAGGATTCAATTAATGAGTGAGAAAATCTACTTTAACACTGGCAATCGTTTCAGCCTGCGTCGTGGCATGATCAACGTTACCACGCGCCTGCACCACAGAATTGCGCCCAAACATGCCAAAAAAACTGCTCATAAGCTGTTCCTGACGCCAGTAAGAACTGAGCCTAAGAATGCCCAGCCAGAGGGTTTGGTGATAGGCCGTGTTGCAGGCCAAGAGGGCGCGCTGACCACCTACTCGTTAGGCAAAGGTCCGGTATGGGTGCTGAGTCATGGCTGGTCAGGCAGTGCCAGTCAGTTCTTCCCTTTGATGGAGCATATCGCCAAACAGGGATTTACGGCGCTGGCCTATGATCACCCTGCCCACGGCAAGAGTGAGGGTGCATTTGGTCATATCCCAGCGTTTGTGAACGGATTAGAGTCGATTCTCGATAGTGTGGATGATGTCGTGGGTGTGGTGGCACACAGCATGGGCACCGCCTCGACGCTGGAATGTCATCATCAAAAACTTCAATCGGTACCACTGCTGCTGATTGCTCCCGTATTGAACTACGTGGAAAACCTGTTTGGCAGTGTCGCCCGCTCTGGATACTCGATGCGCTTGTTTAATGAGGTTCTTAGTGATCTTGAGCAGCGTTATCACTATCCACTTCACTCGGTCGACCCGTACCAAAAACTGGCTTCACGCAGTGCGCCGACGATCATAGTCCATGATGAGCAAGATAAGTTTGCCAGCTTTGCGGTTTCTGTCCAGGCTGCAGGAGAGATGGACAACGTGACACTAGTGGCAACGCAAGGGCAGGGGCATGGCCGAGTGATGACTTGTCAGCAGGTGATGCAGGCGTTTGATACCCTGAATCAGTCATAAAGCCAAATATCGGCACTAGCGAGAGTATTCACTCAAACACATCATTTCTAGGACTTTCTCATAGGACAGTGCACTAGGCTAGAGCGTAGTGTACATGTTCCTGCCAGCTACTTTCTAGAGCCCGATTGCTTTCAATATCATGTGTTTAGCACGCCTTGCCGCGTTTGATTCGATGGTTAAGCCAGTATTAAAGCTCACTTTGGTCAAATTAAAGCGCCTTAGCCATGTGTGAAACATTGAAGCAAAACAGTTCGAGAGGCTGACACGCTGTCGATGGTATTTGATTTGGTCGTATTGAAAAACCAGGTCCATGGTAGTAACCTTATCCGATAGGCAGATTGGATGCCTATCTCGCAAAAACGATAGTACCAATTTACAACCAATCTCTAGCAAGCGCTTTCTTGCGTATCATCCCACAACCGACAGCGAGCAGGTTGAATTGAAGGAGGACGATATGCGTCATCAAGAAAACCCAGATCTAAATTTGTGGCTCCGAGAAGCAAAAGTGTTACATAGGGCTGCAAAGTCAAAATCCCTTGCCCAATCACTACCGGTACTCCGACGTCTACTTAATAGCAATGTACTGACAAATATTTCATTAATTCAACTTAAGCAAAGCGTAGATATTATCCAACGCAAGCATTTGCTAAATATGCTTGCAATCGAGAATGGAAGTTTTTGCTGGGCTGATTTCAAACAGAAGTTAATCAACGAACCAAATGGCTCAATAATTCCCAGTAGCATTGAGTTGAAAAATGCTGGCTATCCAGTACTTTGGTTTTCTACTCCTGAAGAGGCAAGCTTATACACTGATAAAAATGGTGGAAGAGTGGTTAGGGTGGGTACTCAAGCTGTAGTCATATCAAAAAGCAATTAAAGAAATCGTATCAGGGTAAAGCAACGCGATCCTACTGAGGAGCTTAGCAAGGGGCATAAATTGTTTATGCCCCAAAGCCACTTAGCGTAACTGACAAGTCACTGATGCGGGCTTCTCTAATACACGGCCTAATCTGAACTTCAGTTTACAGCCTGACTGTAAAGTCATTACTGTGAGTTAAAATTAGGCCTCTTATCTAAGACTATCCCACGCACTTAATGGCAGTTCTATATGCCTCTCTGCTTTTGCTAAAGCATCTTTCATCTCACTGTAGTTTAAAGAAAAGCAGTAGGCTGGTTTACCCCTTTCATAACGCCAACTTTCTGCCAACGTTCCTCCATCAAGTGGATCGAAACCCAACTTATCCATTAAGGACATAATTGTCGTTTTAGCTTCACCGTCATCACTGGCAACGGGCAGAGCACGCCTATCACGACTGCCTTTCGGTCGAGCGTCTTGGTAAATATGTTCTGCTAAGATGTTATTGAATGCCTTTACAATAGTGGATTTGCATAGTCTATTTGCGACAAATTCAGCAGTACTGATTTCATAGGTAGATAAGCCTGCGATATCACCATCACGAGCTGGATAATAGTTGTTGAGATCTACGATAAGTTTTCCTGCGAAGTCATCTGCGGTTAGTTGAGTTACGTTTATAAGTGGTATCGCTAGGAAAATTATATCTGAATATTCACAAACCTGACGAACAGTTCCTAGTTTTGCTTTCGGAATCCTCATTCCCAAGCTAAATAATGAACTAGGATCTCGAGAGTTAGCAATCATTACTTCAAACTGATGTTTGATGAATAACTTTGCTACAGACTTACCAACGTTTCCCGCGCCAACTACTCCAATTTTCATAAATCACCCCATTAGTTATTGATTCTCTTCAAGTAGAAGTGACATAGTATTTACAGTTAAACTGGTGATAAATACACCAAATATGTAAACAGTAACAATAGACAGTTGTGAATATGGACAAGTTGAGTGCAATGGCTGCTTTTACTCAAGCCGTCGAGCAAGGATCATTTACCGCAGCAGGTAACGCTATTGGGATTTCCCAACAAATGGTAGCTAAGCATGTATCCAATCTAGAAGCCATGTTGGGTGCAACTCTGCTACGACGTACAACACGCAACCATACGCTAACGGAGTTTGGTGAACAATATTATGTCAGGTGTAGGAGGATTTTAGAGGATGTGAAACAAGCTGAGCGACTAAGCGATGTCAGTACTAGCTCTCCTAGAGGACGCTTAAAGATTAGTGCTCCAAGAGCTTTTGGTGCCTTCAGCCTGACTGATTTTTTGGTTAGCTTTATGCGTCAGTACCCTGATATCTATGTTGACCTGCACCTCGCTGACGAGATAGTCGATTTATATGCTGGAGGTTACGACTTTGTTTTTAGAGTCGGAAAATTAGGAGATTCAAATCTGATCGCACGGAAGCTTGTTGATTACAAACTGGTATGCTGTGCATCTCCCTCCTATCTCATAAAACATGGTGAACCGAAAAAACCTGCAGATCTTTTGGATCACCAGTGCCTAGGGCATATTATGACTACTTACAGTGAGTGCAATAATTGGTTTTTTTATCATCAAGACACCAAAATCAAAATTCCAATTGAGCCAAAGTTGAAGGTAAACGAAAGCCGGTCTCTAGTCTCTTGTGCTTTACGCGGCTTCGGAATCGCGATGGTACCTGAGCTGATAGTTGTGAATGAAATCAGTCAGGGAAAGTTAATAAGAGTTCTCCCGAACTTCGATACCATATCAAGAAACTTCAACCTAGTTTATCGTCAAGACAACTATAAGACCGCGACTATGCGAGTATTTATAGATGCTATTTTGGATAACTATCGATAGTTATCTAAAATAAGCGAACTAAAAATAATGATATCAAAGTAATGATATAAATTGATATAAAGACACCCATACTACTGATGGAGTCATCGACCTTCTCCTACACTGAAGTAGTGCTCAATTCTTAGGAGATTCACGATGCCCAAAGCTCGCTCTGAACAAGTTAGTCTGGATGATACGGCCTATTACCACTGTGTCTCACGCTATGCGCGCAGGGCCTATTTGTGTGGTGTTGATGAGATTACTGGCAAGAGTTATGAACATCGGCGGGTATGGGTTGAAGGACGTTTGCTCAAGTTGGCACGTGTGTTCGCCATTGATGTTTGCTCGTATGCGGTATAATCGTGACACCCATATTACAGGTGTGAAAAAGAGTTCACTGGACCTATCGGCGGTGAAAAGTCTCTACGTCAATATCAGCGACATCACGGCCTGCAGCGGATGAAAGGCGTTAGAATCGCCAGGCGATGTTTTAAAGCGGCTTAACTTTCCATTTATCAAGCTCGATTTTCCGCTGATGAGTGCAGTGGTGAAGAACTTTTTGCACGATACTGCCCAACAACCAGCAATATGACTCTGATGATAGATTTTGTCGGATACTTGACTCTTTTTCTGTTCTGTATCCGGTATCATTGTTGACTCAATAGGACGGTAATCTTCTTTAGCTTAAATATTAATATCTAAATGTAATTGCAATTGAGTTACATACCATCTTGCGCTCCCACTCTAAGATTATATAGTGCTTTTTAAGTTACAGAGCTGTCACTTATTATCACTAATTTACACGCCTTTCGTCACATTTTTATAATTTCCATGTATATCTTTGAGTTTTATGACTTACGTTCCATAAAATATATGTAATTATATTGCTATTGACTAGAAGCACATTAATTTTCCTTAATGACCATGAATCTATCCTTTCAGCTAACAAACTTGTTCGGGTGGTTTATGTGTAACAATTAAGAGGACAGATTGTATAGAGTAACTGCTTTTATAAACGGACTGTCGTAATTAGCACTTTTTCAGTTGTTACTGTTTCTGAGTGAATAATTATCGCTAACTAATATTTATATATTCCATAAATTGATTGTATAGTAAGGATTTATACTATGAATAAAATTGGCTCATTAGTCGTTGCAGGTTGCATGCTATCTTTTTCGGCAGCAACATTTGCACAAGAAGTAAGTACAGGGCAAGGTGCATATGTTGGCCTAAAAACAGGTAGTATGGATATTGATATCTCTGCATATAATACCAAGACTCCGTTTGGTATTATGGGGGGATACTCCTTTACTGAGAGTTTGGCTCTAGAGCTAGAATATACCAAAACAGACTTTGATCTCATGTCTGCCTCAGGCGATCTGACGACGTTTGCTATTTATGGTGCCTATCGTACCAAAGGAGATCTGTACTTAAAGAGTAAAATTGGCTACTTGAGTGAGAATATCGAGGTTGCAAGCATCTCTATGTCTGACTCTGGTATTTCATTAGGCCTTGGCCTGGGTTATAAGTTTAGTCAGTTCAGTGTTGAAGCTGAATACACGATTATCGAGCAGGATGTTGATTTTCTGAGTATTGGTTTAAATTACCACTTCTAACACAGAGAACCGGACTAAATTGAATTGTAGCTTAGGCTCTATTAATACAATTTGGAGCCTAAGTTGTTGTCCATTTACACCTTAAGTCATAAAGTGCAACATAATTGCAATAGCTCGGGTGGCGCTACACTTTGAACTAGGATTGTGTTTATATAGCTATGACTATCTAATGAGATTTTATAATTAATCTGCTAAAAGCTCTGATTTTTGGTGTGATTTATCTAGACACCTTGTGCTTAACGCAGAACAAAAACAATGAAATAGGGTGAATTACGGCATTAAATAGCAAGGCACTCAGAAATTTGTTACCCATTCCATATTTTATTATCGGCCCTAAACCACCGCCTAGGGCGGTGGTGATTGTCCCTTTGGGCTCTTGCCCGAAGGAGTGCCCATGTTAAAAGTTAGTCTCTTATTCACCACAAGTAAGAGGAAACAAATAACATGAGCGACTACAGAAGTTCATCACATGTGTATTGGCGTTGCAAATATCATATTGTATGGACGCCAAAGTATAGGTTTAGGATTCTGAAAGGTAATGTAGCCAAAGAGCTTTACCGGTCAATCTACATTTTGTGCAATATGAAAGATTGCGAAGTCCTAGAGCTGAGTATCCAAGCAGACCACGTTCATCTCGTAGCAATAGTGCCGCCTAAAGTGTCGATATCGACTCTAATGGGGGTATTGAAGGGGAGGGCTGCAATTCGATTGTTCAACAAGTTTCCCCACATAAGGAAACGATTGTGGGGCAATCATTTTTGGGCCAAAGGTTATTTTGTGGACACGATTGGTGTCAACGAGCAGATTATTCGAAGGTATGTTCGACACCAAGAGAAGAAAGAGTTGGAGCACGAGGCTCAGTTAGAGATGAAGATAGACTAACCACATCGCACGCCCCCTTATAGGGGGCTCAAAGCAAAACCGCCTTCTCAGAAGGCGGTCAGTTTTTTATCTCACGCTAGCACGATATTAAAGCGTTAGGGTTTGTACTGATTAGTACCTAATAGATAGGTTAGTACGTTCTTTTGCTTGACCTAAGGTCCTTGTTTTGCCTTTAGCATTTAAACATATAAAGTCTGAAAAACTTGTCATCATTTTTATTTAAATTAGCTGGAATAAAAACATAAGGATATGATTATGCGAAAAATATTAACTGTTCTTCTTACCTCTTTACTTGTCACAGGGTGTGGAGGCTCATCCTCTGATGATAACGGCAGCCAAGGCGGCAATCCGTAAATGTGATATCTAGACACCCATATTGCTGGTGAAGTCATCGACCTTCTCCTACACTGAAGTAGTGCTAAACGCTCAGGAGAATCACGATGCCTAAAGCTCGCTCTGAACCCGTCATTCCGCACCTAATTTTAGAATTAAAACAGTGTGATCCAGTGAACATTTAGCAGTGAAAAGGATGATAACATCTTGACCGCGATCTGCAGGTTTGATCTATTACTGTTATTTGACGGTTTTAAACTATGCCTACTCAGCAACCTGTTATTAAGCGTTTGGATCACCTCGGGCTCATTGCTGCATTTTGTCACGAGATTGGCCTATCAAAAATGATAGATTCAGTCATTCCCAAGTACTCTAATCACAACGTTTCCCATGGTGATGCAGTCTTAGCCATGATTCTCAATGGGTTAGGCTTTCACAGTAGAACATTGCATATGTTCTCTGACTTCTTTGAAACCAAACCCATCTCTAAGTTGCTTGCTAAGGATATTGAAGCGCACCATCTCACCGATGATGTACTCGGCCGAACCTTGGATGCGCTGTATGAGGCCGATGTCTCAGCGCTTTATCAGGTCATCGCCGAACGTGTGGTCGATAAACTTGGCCTCGCTAGCGACTCTGTACACCTTGATATCACGAGCTTTCACGTTGATGGTGAGTATGCGCACGAGGAAGATACCAAGGCAATCAAGTTAGTGAAGGGCTATAGCCGAGATCATCGTCCTGAGCTCAATCAGGTGGTTCTTGAGCTCATTTGTGAAAACCAAGCTGGCCTTCCTGTTTATATGCAGGCGCTTAGTGGCAACACCAATGATGCCAAGGCATTCGCTGAAGTCACTAGTAATCATATCCATTGCTTAAAAGCGGCACAGAATAGTCGATACTTTATCGCTGATGCAGCCCTATACACTGAAGAAAGTATCTGCTCACTTGATGAGCAAAAACAAAAGTTCATTACCCGTGTTCCAATGACTATCAAGCAAGCAAAACAAGCACTACTTAGCCTAGAGCCAGAGCAGTTAAGTAAGATTGTAGATGGCTATTCAGGATGTTGGGTAGACTCAAACTATGGCAAGGTTGCTCAGCGGTGGTTGTTGGTTCACAGTGAGCAAGCAACTAAACGAGAAGAAATTACCTTCTACAAGAACTTAGAGAAAAACATCGCCAAAGAAATCAGAGCGTTGAACAAGCTCAGTAAAAAGCCATTTGCATGCGATACTGATGCTGAGCATGCGCTTAAGGAGTTCAAGGCGCAGTGCCTGTTACTAGGCTTTGAACACTCCGCTATCGTCAAAGCTGCTATTTATGCCAATCCAGGTCGTCCGAAGAAAGGCGATGAACCCTCAGGATATCAGTATTTTATAGAGGCCGTGCCGTACACCGACCTAGAAAAAGTGAAGCTAGCAAAGCTCAAAGTAGGCATGTTCATTCTAGCCACTAATGACATCGGCAACGAAAGTCTGACAATGGCAGCACTTCTAGATCACTACAAGTCTCAACAAAAGGTTGAGCGTGGCTTCCGTTTTCTAAAAAGTCCCGAGTTTTTGACCTCTTCAATATTTTTGAAAAAGCCCCAACGCATTGAAGCGTTACTCATGATAATGACATTGAGTCTGCTAGTTTATGCCAGCTTAGAGCACAAGATCAGAGAGCAACTGGGACAAACCGAGGAGTTTTTCCCGAGTATGGTTAAGAACAAGCAAACATCGAAACCGACTGCACGCTGGGTCTTCTTGAAGTTCGAGGGAATAGATACCTTAGATATTAACGACCAACGATTCATTACAGGGCTTCAAGAGCACCAAACTCGGCTGCTTAGTTTACTGGGTAAGTTCTATGAAGCGGTTTATTCCTGAATAAGGTGCGGAATCTCGGCTGAACAAGTTAGTCTGGATGATACGGCCTACTACCACTGCGTTTCGCGCTGTGTGCGCAGGGCCTATTTGTGTGGTGTTGATGAGATTACTGGTAAGAGTTATGAACATCGGCGGGGTTGGGTTGAAGAGCGTTTGCTCAAGTTGGCGCGTGTGTTCGCCATTGATGTTTGCTCGTATGCGGTGATGAGTAATCATACCCACGTGGTGCTGCATGTTAATCAGGTAACGGCTCTGAGTTGGAGTGCGCGTGAGGTCTTGGAGCGTTGGCATCAATTGCACAAAGGAACGCTGCTAACAGCTCGCTATCTTAGTGGGGAGCAGCTTGATGACGCATCATTGAAAGCGGTTATGGATATTGTTGAGGTGTATCGCCAGCGTCTGTATGACATCAGCTGGTTTATGCGTAATCTCAATGAGGCCATCGCTCGTCAAGCTAATAGAGAAGAGGGGTGCACTGGACGATTTTGGGAAGGGCGCTTTAAGTCGCAAGCGCTGCTTGACGAAGCTGCTTTAGTTGCTTGTATGGCTTATGTCGACTTAAACCCGGTCCGTGCCCAGATAGCACCAACTCCTGAAGAGTCTGAATATACCAGTATCAAGGCTAGGGTGGATACTCTCCAGGATTCTGACGGCTGCAACCCGCGCCAACCTGAAGCCTTATTTCCCTTTGTTGGTGACCCTAGGCAGGAGATGCCAGAGGGGCTGCCGTTCCGACTTGAAGATTACCTATCACTGGTGGATTTCAGTGGTCGCGCCATACGCGAAGATAAGCGTGGGGCCATAGCTGAGCTCTATCCGCCGATTTTGTCCAGACTAGGAATCGATGAAGCGATTTGGGAAACACTGATTGTTTCGCTTGAAAAAGAGTTCACCGGACCTATCGGTGGTGAAAAGTCTTTGCGTCAATATCAGGGGCATCATGGCCTGCAGCGGATGAAAGGCGTTAGAGTCGCCAGACGATGCTTTAAAGCGGCTTAACTTTCTATTTATCAAGCTCGATTTCCGCTGACGAGTGCAGTGGTGAAGAGCTTTTTGCGCGATACTGCCCAATAACCAGAAATACGGTTCTAATGATAGATTTTGTCTGATATTTGACTCTTTTTCTGCTCTGTATCCGGTATCGTGGTTGAGTCAATAGGACGGTAATCTTCTTTAGCCTAATATGGATGTCTTGATATAGCGATCAAAATACGCTTGCACTTCTGTCGTATCTTAATTATCAAGTGACTTTGTCACTGAACTAACCAACGAGCGGATCAATCGTTCTTTTTCAATCAAGCTCCTATACACAGATAAATCACGCAAAATTCTCTGAATTTGGTACGTAGTTTGAAACCATCAGATCTTATTTAAAGTCCGTGCGATATCAATCGCCAATTGGGTAGTTTCCTCAACAGAATGATTGGATAGGCTTAAGCCCTCATCGAGCTTGGTCAATTGTTGATGCTCTCCACTAAATGCACTCGTGCCATGAGTTTTGCGAGAGTGAGTAGTATTGTGGCTCAGATCTTTGTCGAGGGTTTGCGGTATCAGAACATCGGGCTGGACGCCCAACCCATCCACTGGTGTCCCATCAATGCGATGCAAGGTGGCGAAAGTCAACGCCACATACCCTAGCTTATCTTCAAATAGGTCGTAGATACGATCAAGCGAGCGATATTGACGTACTACCCCATGTCCATAGGTGCTTTCACCGACGACCATCGCGCGATGATAATCCTGCATCGTTGCCGTTAGCATTTCAGCCTCACCGGCGGTGTTGTGATCCACCAGCACCACTACGTTGCCAGCAAATGATGTCTCGGCAACAACAATATCTTGAAATGATACTTCACTCGGCTGGTGAAGTGCATAAGCCTTGCCCTCAAGACCAAACTGGCCCAGCAGTTTGGTTAGCTCCCTGAGAGTACCGCCGCCATTTCCCCGTAAATCAAGAACTAAATTATTAATGCTGCGTTGACGCAGTTGCTTAATAACCTCAGCAAATTGATCCGATACGCCCACTGGCATTGAGGAAAGCTTCACCAAGGCAACTTGCTGGTCTGTACTCAGTGAAAAAGACAACGTGGACTTTCGCGCTGGCTGGTGGCGAGTTTCTTCGACAATCCGAATCTGATCTGATTGTGGGCTGTAGAGCCATAGGGTCAATGAACTGCCAGCTTCACCGCGAAGGAAAGTTACCACTTCCTTAAGTGGTCGATTGAGCATGGGAGTCAGGTTGAGCTGGTCATCGCCTATCGCGATCACAACCTCTCCAGGGACGATATTCGTTGGGCTGGTCGTAAATGGCGTATCAATGACTTCAGCTCCATAACCGTTCGCCACGAGTAAAAGTCCGAGCCCTGCGTGCTCCTTAGGCTGCTCAACAACATGATTAGCGGGTAGATATCCATCGTCCTTGCCAAATGCTTTGGCATATGCTGATGCCCAGCGCTGCGCGCGTGACTTTTGGCTTTGAGCCTCGATTTTGTTGAGTTGTGACTGATAGTTTGCCACAAGGTATTCGTTGCTCGCTTCACTGCTCATTTCAAGCCTACTCAGCCAGCTATGATCATCTGCAAGCTGCTGCTGCCAGCAATCTAATAATGGGTTATCGATGCCTACAGTTTGCACTTGACGCCCAGCAAGGGCGTCGAGTTTGTAGGTTAACTGCTCGCTGTGGCGCAAATCAATTTGTTGAAAAAGCCAGTCACCACTGTCAAATCGGCGGTTTTGCGCATCTGTTAACATCTCAGATTGGCTGCGTGCTCTCAACGATTCGATTTCAGCTACCGTAAACAAACACTGCCCGTCTATCTGCACTTCAACAATACTATTAAACAAGTTCTCTTCTCGTTCGGATTGTAAGAGATCTTGATTGAGATGGCGATGATAAAAGATGCTATGCACGCGATTGACTAGGGTACCAGCCCAGTTAAATTCGTGCTTAGATTCAGAGTTGGCTAGAGTTACGTCAACATCATTGCTCGCCTTCTCAGTCAACGTGGTCGATTTTGCCTGTGGCTGATCGTGTGTCTGAGTCGATTGACAGCCGAGCATCGTCAGTAAAAATGTTAAGACATATCCTATACTTAGCTTGCTGATTTCCATCTCTTGTCGTCCTTATCATGAGATTAGTGGACAACTATACCAACTCTCATCGACAGATACTCCTACCCCTTTCTCACAAACCGCTTCCATAATTCGATTATTAGTAGGGATTTATAGCCAAAAAAAGGGAACGACATGACTGTCGGAGATGATAGACAACACAATGTCACAGTGGAATTAAATGCGCTAGTGAGTCAAACATCTGGACAACAAATACTGTAGAGTTGGCCTGAATCAGCACAAGTGGCAAAGGATTGGATCGTCGGTATAACACGTAACCGACTGATTAAAAATTAAAAAGTAGAGCGTGAAGTTGTCCGCCCATACACAAAAAAATTAATGTGATTTGGAGCTCTGCGAGTTGATTGCATTGACTATTGCCTCCGCTAACCCCGGTGGATTCTCCCATGCCATCGAGTGACCAGCGTTAGGAACTATACCTACTTGTACACCATGCTTTGACAATACTTCCAAGTCATCGTCGGGTAAAGACTGACTACCAAAAAGGTAGGTTTTGGGTATGCTAAGTGAATATAAGATTTCTCTCCAGCTGGGGTCGCTGCCTTTAATTAACGATACAGACTGGCGATATATCGCTTTTGGAAGACTACTAGTCAAACTAAGAGACCAGCAGGTTGCAGATGTGTCACCTTCGTTTCGGCTTTGCGAAACCAACTCATCATGACCAAAAGCGACGTAATTTTCCTCTGACATGGCTGCGATTTTCCGGCTGAACATACCGCCACCACTATCTAAGTTTGATTCAGATAGAATAATTCCTTTTATGTCTGATAGCATCAAGTTTGCAAGCTCTAAAGCGATGGCACCACCCATGCTATGTGCATAAACATAGAACTTCCCAAGCTTGAGACTAGCAAGGAAGTCATGTAAGTACTCAGCATGAGCTTTAATCTCGTAGGTAAAGAGTTCCGGTTTATCACTGAACCCTGAGCCCAAAAGGTCTATCAATATTCTTCTATGGTTGTTGAGTTTGTGGGTCGTAGCAACGGCTGGATAGTCGAAGGATGAGGCGCATCCTAATCCATGAATGAAAACTATCGGCGTACCATCTCCCAAAAGGTCTTGATAGCAAAGGTTTGAACCGACACTGCTAATACGAAAGTGCTTCACAATAATCCTTTATTTCGATAGCAAACATCTGTATATACAACCAGTATTCATTGTCGATGTCAAGAATCAAGCGTGATAGCAGCATGGTTTAAGTCTGGCTGGTTGTTAAAAGTGACTCGCAACACATGACGTTATTACTATCCGTTGTGTATAGCGTGTAAGATGATAAGCAACTTACTTAATATAACATTGCCCTCTCCGTGACAGGGCGCTAGGTTTTGGAGTTTAAATGGGAAGCCCGAGAGTATTGAAATCTCAAATTAAAGATATTATCTGTGGTGAAGACGTCACTATCATTGAGCCGTCAAATGTCTATGGTTGTGAGCTGAAAAACAATGTATTTATTGGTCCTTTTGTCGAAGTACAGAAAAATACGGTAATTGGAGAGCGCACCAAAATTCAGTCGCATTCTTTTATTTGTGAATATGTAACTATAGGTAACGATTGCTTTATCGGCCATGGAGTAATGTTTGCAAATGATCTATTTAAAGATGGAGCCCCCGATCCAGATCCTGAGCATTGGGAACGCACAGTTATTGCCAACAATGTCACGATTGGTTCGAACGCGACAGTGCTATCTGTAAGTATATGCAGTGGTGTAGTTATTGGGGCTGGTAGTGTAGTGACAAAGGACATCGTTGAACAAGGCATCTATGCAGGGAACCCGGCTAGAAAACTGCGTGATCTACCTAGCAACAAATCTAGCAAATTGCTCAAGAGCGACAGCTAATCTTTGGCATTTTGGACTCGGTTAGGTTTAGTGTTTAAGGCAGCTTTGTTTGTTTTCAGTAGTAGGTTAGCTACACCTTGGTAAGGCGATAAAGCACTTATAAAATAAAGAGTAAAGTTACTTATGGAAATACTTAAATATAGGAAGGTTGAAGCTAGTTTTAATCCTTGGACTCCATCTTATCTGGAGGTGGCTCAATCGATTATTAACCTAGTTAGTACAGATAAAGTTGAGGTCATACATATTGGCTCTACATCTTTTAGAGTTGGAGGAAAAGGTATAATCGATCTATCTGTTTTGTACAAAAGTGGTGACTTAGACCTGGCAGTCAATCACCTAATAGACTTAGGATTTCAAGACCAAATCAGTAATAAGCCATTTCCACCAGAAAGACCAAGAAAAGACGGTACTGTTCTATTTAAGGGGAAAGAATATTTAGTGCATGTTCATGTTATTGAGTTTGAGAGCGAAGAGCACAAAAAGCAGGTGCAATATAAAAATTATATGCTGAATGACCCAGCTGCTAGGGAAAAGTATGAGTTGTCCAAGAAATCCATAATAGCAAACGGTGTGACTGAGCAAGAATCTTATGGCAAAGAAAAATCACCGTTCGTCAAATCGGTTTTAGAGAGAATAAACAACTAGACTGGTATCATCTCTGGGTGTGATTTAGCTGTGCAATAAATGATCAGTGCTACTAGCTAGCCTAAACTATTGTGCGGCTGACACTGCTTCTGGTAAAAAGTCCCAATACCAAGGGATTTGCTTTAATCTTCTATTTTTACCAGTCACTGTTTGCATAAGGCAAGACAAACCTTGAGCCACTTTAGCAAGATTAATTAATATTAATTCAGCGCGATTCAATCTCGAATAAAAAGCTATCCAGTATTTCTCGGCTTTTTGCCAGTTTGGCCGCTTTCTCATCGGCAATTTGAATTTGCTCATGCAATAGCTTTCTCAGCTCATCACAAGGCTCAAAAACAGGCTCATCGCCTCTTATACAAGGCAAAAACTGTAAAATTGTCGTCAGGTTCATACCCGCAGAGCTCAGTAGTTGGATCCGCTCGAGCGTGCGAACTTCTCCCTGAGCAAAATCTCGATACCCCGCGACAGTCCGCTTGGGTTTGAGAAGTCCACGTTCTTCATAGTAACGCAGCATGCGGATACTTACACCCGTTTGCTTGGACAGTTCGCCTATTTTCATGCTTACCTCTTGACCCTCACAGTACTGTGAGGGTTTATGCTAACGGCTCGACAAAATTGTTCAACTAGGATATTACACTATGGCTATAAAAACACTCACCGACCAAACTTTACTAAATGGGCAGTCGATACCTAGCTCTGAAATGACACTCTTAGCATTTTCTGGATTTGCACACTTCACCGCACTGCAGGTTCGAAACAAAATGATAAAAGGATTAGACCTACACTTAGACAGGTTACGTCAGGCTTCTAAGGCACTATTTGGCAGAACATTACCTGATGAACTCGTGCGGTCTTACATTCACTCAGCCGTTGAAAGTGGGTTGGATGACCAATCACTCACAGTGACCATGTATTCGCCTAAAGGCGAATTTACAGTCGACAGCATGGACAGTGATCCTGCAGTACTCATCCGCACCAGTTCACCAGCGAATGGTCCCAAAGGTCCACTAAGATTGGCAGCGATTAACTATGAAAGACCACTTGCTGAAATTAAGCATGTCGGAGAAATAGGAAAGACCTACTTCTTACACCAAGCTGTGCAGCAGGGCTTTGATGATGCGGCGTTTGTAGATAAAAACGGTCACCTCACCGAAGGCTCTATATGGAATCTGGTTTTTTGGGATGGCGAAACCGTTATCTGGCCAAGAGCACGCATGCTCAGAGGCACGATGATGGCAATAGTGCAAAGACAGTTAACTGAGCTTGGTATTCCGCAGCGTAGTGAATCGATAACCCTTGAGCGACTTACTGAACTACGAGGTGCCGCGGTCATGAATTCATGGACTCCTGGTATTAGTATTACAGAAATTCAGTCAAGTAAATTCACCAACTCTGAGCAATTAATTTCGCTACTTCATAGGGCTTACAATAGAATGCCGTCCAAAAAAGTATTAATAGATACCATCTAAAAACGGATATGCAGTACTTTTTTTGTATCGGCGCTGACAAATGGAAAGTACCCATGTATAAAAGGTGAGTACTTTCCAACGAATAACTAATAGTAAAAGCCATGATAGAAATCCGAAATTACGAAAGAACAGATGCATACGTAACGTGGACTTTAAAGTTCCAGACCATTCGAAACATCAATATTCGTGATTACTCATCAGAGCAAGTTATAGCTTGGGCTCCCGATAACATGGATATGGATACTTGGACCAAGCGCATCGATGACATTAAGCCATTTATTGCCGAGATTGATGGTCAAGTCGTTGGTTTTGCCGATTTGCAACAAGATGGCTATATTGACCATTTTTTCTGTCATCAAGACTATCAAGGTATTGGCGTCGGTAGAGCATTGATGGAGCAGATATTTTATATTGGGAGAGCAAGAGGCTTGTCACGTTATTACTCTTGTGTCAGTTTAACTGCTCGACCATTCTTTGAGCGTTACGGATTTGATATAATCAAAGAGCAACAAATGGAGGTTAATGGGCTGTCAATACCAAATTTTGTTATGGAGAAAGTTGGATAGCAAAACAACTTCAACTCAATCATGTGCAAAATAAGCTTTGGAACGACTTAGTATGTTAGAGTTCATAGACTGATCAAAACCTGCTAAAAGCATGGTCGATTAACAATGGACATGCAGAGTAAGTTCAATACTGCGCTTGTAGATAGCGAATCATGCCCTGATGTTATTAGCATACCTTTTGAATCAAGTTATTCCGATGAACGGATACAATGAAAACGGCTGAGATAAGCTAGCGTTAGCTTGAGGCTTCAAGTTCCTTACGGATGTCGTGAAGGGGAATGCTTCACAGTGGTATCTTCTCTAGTCATGACGATAAAAAGGTCACAACACTGGCAGCGATACAGCAAATTTTACTGTTGCTTCTAGTCTTAGTGCCTGCTTAGCAAAGTATGTAGCCAAACCTGTCACATTTGACAGTTTAATTTCAAGCTGAAAACGGTATAACTGCATAAGGCACTTTTGGGGGAGGTGCTGCAATTAGAGGATAGTGAAATGATAATGTATATAATACCGATAATATGTGGCTTGACCGTAGCAAATATGTACTATGTCCAACCATTGGTTCCCTTGATCACTAATGACTTAATCATCTCCTATGAGAAAGCTTCAATGCTATACTCCCTTTCTTTATTTGGTAATGCGCTATCTTTGTTATTTTTGACTCCTTTAGGGGATTTTTATAGCTATAGAAAATTAGTCTCTCTGCTATTTTTTATTTCTTCTGTATCATTAATGGGTATCTTTTTTTCAGTAAATTATCGCACTTTGTCTATTGCATCAGTATTTATTGGAGTGGGAACATCAGCTATCCCTCTTATTACTGCTGGAATAAGTAAATATAATAAGCAAGAAGAAAACACACAATATATTGGCAGAATAGTGGCGGGTGTTTTGATTGGTATACTTATGTCTCGCTTTCTATCAAGCATGATGAGTGAGTTTTGGGGGTGGAAATCTGTCTATGCTCTTTCCGCGCTACTTATGTTCCTTTCTGGGGGCTTTCTAACTGTTTATTTTCCCGAGACTAAAAGAATAGATAGGGTAAAGAAAAGCTCGTACAAGCGTATTTTGTACCAAAATATCAGTGCATTTTTACAGAATACGACAATTAGGCAGCACTGCTTCAATGGTTTTTTTATCATGTTTTTATTTTCCGCTTTCTGGAGCAATGTTTCTATGTATTTAACAACATCTTCCGGGCTTAATCAGTTTCAGATTGGGTTGTTCTCCCTGACTGGTGTGGCTGGAGCATCATCCGCACTTTTCTCTTCCAGCATACTGAGGCGCTTACGCTACAGGAGCAATGCAATGTATCTGTTAATCGCAGTGAGTTTTCTGGCGATGGGATTGTTCGGGGCTCACTTGTCTATAACAGTCTCAGCTACCCTCCTTTTTGATGCGATGATTCAGTTAATACACATCAATAACCAGCGTGGTATTTTTTCTTGTTGCCAAGGAAACGAAGCGAGTGCTGCAAGCTGCTATATGATAAATTTTGTTATCGGTGGTACGATTGGTGGTTTTACGTCATCTTATATCTATGCAATATCAGGATGGAAAGTACTACTTGTTAGTTGTGCATTAATATCCCTATTTCCTGTATTTATCAAAATGAGAAATAAAAGCTAGTACTAGTGTCTATGTGCATGACTTTAGTGACACTATTAATTTTTCATAAATAAGATATTGTTGTCATCCAGCCAAGAGATAAAGTGAAGCTACTTTGATCTAGTATCTTTGCTGAGATAATATTATGAAGATTTGATTCTTGCTAGATTAATCTTTCAGAAGTTGCTTTGTATATCGCATAACGAACAGAAGTTACATCCAGCTTAGTGAGAATGTTATTGACATGAAACCTTACTGTTCTTTCAGAAATGTTGAGAATTAGTGCAGACTCTGCATACGTTTTCCCTAGTTTCACTAGGTGAAATACTTCTTTTTCACGTCTGCTGAGGGAATATTTATTTTTTTTGACATAATGATTCTCAAACAGACTCATTATGTCAAAAAAAATCTGATGTTTATTCTGACTGTATAGCTCAATAAAAGCATCATCATTATGATTAAAGTACATAGTGAAAATAATAAAATCATAGTTTAAGCGTATGGCAAAACTCACGCCATTGTATATGTTGTATTTTGATGAGAAGTATGATAGGTCAGTATTTTTAGTCTTAAGGGAGGACCATTTTAAAGGTGTGATTCGGTCTTTAATATTTAACACAAGATGACTTCGAAGGTGCATTTTTCTTTCTAAGAAATCTTGCTCCCATCCACGTGACAGATTCGACATAATTGAAACTTCATCGAGAGGGTTGAGTATGACAATTGAATACTTTTGCAAATCTATCTGATTGAGATACTCTTCCACAATTTTATTTAACATAACTTTATCTACACAGGTAAAGGCTATTGACACTGCCAGCTATCGGCACAAAGACTTTTGTAGTACCTTTATTAACTTAGTTACCCCCGAATTCAACTGCGAAGTGCGACACTCTCCAATATCAAGCAGCTAAAGCCATTTTGGTAAATACAATGGCTGGCTGTTTGAAGCCTAAACACTTTCTTGGTCGATAATTTATCCGCGATAAAGCAAACTCTATATCAATGTCCGTCACCGTCGATAGATCGGTTCCTTTCTTCACATATTGCCTCAAAAGGCCGTTCGCATTCTCATTAGCACCTCGCTCCCAAGAGCTATAGGGATGAGCAAAGTACACATCTGCCTCCAACTCTTTTGCGATAGTTTCATGACCTGCAAACTCTCGCCCGTTGTCCGCGGTGATGGTATGCACATGCTCCTTGTAAGGCATGAGTAGCTCTATTGTCGCCTGGGTAACGTCATCGGCTGACTTAGATGGTACTTTCTTTACCAAGTAAAACCGGGTCTTACGCTCTAAAATAGTTACCATTGCGCCTGTACCATGCTTACCTAGAACAGTGTCAATTTCCCAGTCACCAAACCGCTCTCTGCTGTCGACAATGCTTGGTCTGTCATCAATTGAAACGGCATTCTTAATCGCAGGAGCTTTCTCTTTTTTACCGCGACGATACCGCTTATGGCCTTGCCTCAAGTGGCGATATAATTTACCGCCTGAGCGCTTGTCGCTAGCAACAAAACGATAAATCCACTCATGGCTGACTGCTGCGCCGGCTTTCGTTAAGACGTTGGATATCTGCTCTGGACTCCAATCCGCCTCTAGAAGAAGACGAATAAAGTCAACACGTTCCTTTGGAATTCGGTATTTTAGTGCAGCTCTCCGTCTGGTGATGGACACCATCTGTGCCGTGCTTGGACAGTAATGATTGCTCTTACGGCCTCTTTTTAGCTCTCGATAAACCGTCGAGCGATGGCATTGAACTGTTTTAGCGATTTCAGAAACTGAAATTCCCCGTTCCAAAAGAGCAGAAATCTGGTATCTTCTGCCCTCGGTCAACTGCTGATAATTCATGGTAGTACTGCTTGTTTCTTTGGCGAGAAGAGCGTACCACTTTCAGCAGTTGGCTTCCTCTTCTACACCTTCCCATGAATGTCGCACTTATTATCTGAAATCGGGCCATTATAACACTGTACTTATTTAATTAACACGACCCTATGCCAAAAGAGCGTCACATTAATTGATAGTATTGATAATTACAATTAATTGTAGCATCGAACGACTAGTCGTTTTGATTCGTACTTGTTTATGAAGTCCTTCCTAGATACGCCTTTGTAAGAGTATTAAGTTGAGTAGTGTTAACTTGTACTCTTAGATAGAAAGATTAATCACTTTGTCCGAGTGGATATTCAATTGGTTTTGAAACAATTAACTATATACATCAAAATATCACATTATTAATATCGCTTTATTTGATGTGTCATTTTAGTTATTGGTTTTTATTGTCTATAGTGCCGTAAAGTATTTTTGGGCACAATGGCACATATGATAGCTAGGGTTAACTCAAAAAAAAAACAGATAGTGAACTAGCAACGTACCTGATAGGTAAAGCTGATGACTAATAATCTTTCCAAAGAAAAATGCCTTTTTATCGCAGCATGCACGTCATTAGCATGGGGAGCGACAGGTGTGTTTATTCGTTTTTTGCCTGCTCTTTCACCTTTTTCTATTGCAGCAGGTCGTTTATTATTTGCCTTTTTGTTCCTTCTACCAACATTTTTGTTTTCAAGTAGAGTAAGGCATAGTTTTATAGAGGTAATAACCGAGCCTATAGCGTATTTTTTAGCGCTATTAATGATTGGTTATTACCTGCTCGCTACAACCGCTTTTCAACTATCTTCTGTCGCTGAATTAGCTTTATTGCTGAGTATTACTCCTATATATGTGATGATGTTTTCTTTTATATCTGGGAAGAAACCATGTTTCCTAGAGGTCTTGGGAGGAGGGGTAGCTATCAGTGGCTTAGTAATAGTCTTGCAACCTAATGCTATGTTGATGGTTAATAGTAGCAACCAATTGTTTGGTAATATATTGGCGATGATTGCAGCTGCTTTGGTAGGGTTATATTCATTTATATATCGCAGTCTTAGCCAAAAGAAATCCTCACCTGATAGTATTGGAGTCTCTGCTCTCACTTTCTTTCTGGGGAGCATTGTATTACTGATTTTTACGTTGAATGAAAGAGATTATGGTAATTTAAGTAGTTTAGATGGTAAGCAAATATTAGTTTTGGTAATGTTGGGCGTGTTCTCTACTAGTTTTCCTTCGATAGGGTTTGCTATCGTATCAAGAGAACTACCACCATTGATAAGTGCATGTGTTTCGCTAATGATTCCTCTTTTTGCTAGTGCTATGGCTTTTGTTATTTTAACTGAAGTTCCGTCTTTATGGTTTATCCCAGGGGGGACGCTTGTTTTGGTAGGGGTTGGGATTATCCTACGTTATCAAAGTTCTTGACTTAATAATGGTGTTCGAGATGTTATACTTAGATGTAATATTATCTATATCAATAGTTTGGGTGGTTGCTGTTATATCACCTGGGCCGAACTTTTTTTTAGTAGTTTACACAGCAGTCAAAGGTAGTAAATCAATGTCTATCTTTACTATAATGGGCATTGTAACTGGTACCTTTGTATGGTCATTGTTAGGCTTTCTTGGTATTGCATTGATATTTAGTACGTTCCCATTAATATATTTTTATCTTAAGATACTCGGAGGTATTTATCTTATTGGTATTGGGGTCAAACTACTAAGTAGGAAAGAAAAACATGTAAGTGATATAAGTAGTCGCCATCGTTCCGCTCTTAGTTGCTTTCTAGCAGGGTTTTTGACGAATGTACTGAACCCCAAGACGGTAGTATTTATTACAAGTATGTACGCAGCAACTATACCGGTAAATGCTTCTTTGGCTATTGGGCTTATATGTGTTGCCACATTGTGCATTATCTCTGGATTATGGTATTCGTTGGTATCTGTGATATTTTTCAATGAATCTGCTAGAAGGTTGTACCTAAGAGAAAAAGGTAAAATTGAAGCTATAGCTGGTACTATTTTTATTGGTTTTGGGCTGAAATTAGCAATACTTTGATAGTAGATTTTGTTGATATATCGAATTTACCTATCAAGAATGAGTGATGAGAACATATTAGTGTAAGCTTTAAAGTAATCAAAACAGCTGAGAAGGTTGTTAGATTTTTTATTCACGAAATAATAAAGGCTCTAAATTTGACTTAGAACCTTCATTAACTTGTTATAACTATCTGCGCTTGTGCCCTGTATTAGTGGACTAAACTAAAAGGACTTTTATTGAGCATCAATATACGCTTTAAAGCGCGCTTTAGCATCATCATCAGCTTTGCCATACCAGAAGTACAGCATCTCTTCTGCGGTGCTGATTGAGCCTTGTGTTTCTGGCAGCTGAGTAGGGACCGCAGAGGTCTCAGGAAGTTGGGCAGGGATCGCCGCCGTAACTGCAATACCAACCGCCGCTACACCACCTGCGCGGTTGTAGTCCTCAATTTCACGCACGTAGTCGCGACCAATCTGCATGCCGTCTTTGATCAACTGATCTTCTTTAACATCAACGCTTTGACCAGCTTCGTCAACGAATTGCCACTCCATGGTGTTGATTTTTGAACGGGCATCAGCAGCATTGCGGTAGCGCGGTAAGTCAAATTGCAGTTCTTGGTTGCTGGCATTGAATGTTGCGATAGTCGCTCGGCTATCAATGATGTCACGGTCACCACCACGGTCGAAGTAAGGCGAATAGCGAAACACAACTTGGTTTTCACCATCAGGCAGAGTCAGGGTTTTGGTTGCCGAGAACAGGCCCCCAGCGAGCTCAGGCTTGTCTTGGTTGACGGCCAGAATTTTCACGGTCTCGGGTACATCGATGGTCACAGCGGCCATACCGTGTGCGCTAAGAGATAGTGCGATTAACGCTGCTAGAGAATGAATACGTTTCATTGCAATTATCCTAATTGAATGGTTTAACGACCCAGCAAAGTTGCTGATTTCGAGTTAGATTGCCTAGCTGTGCTTCAGAATGCAACTGTTGGATGGACTGTAACGCAAAGTTTTGCTTGTATTTGACCTTTTAGTAGCTGGAAAAGGTTATAGGAGCGAGGACGGGCATAGCCCTACGAGTTGCGAGGCGTGTTTTGGTTGTTGTTACTTTTATTGCTAAAGACTAAGTTGTCGGTGGGTGGTAAGGGTGTGAGAAACCAGAAAATATGGGGCATGGAGTCTAGGTTTGTTAGGGAACACTCGATACTCGATACGAAGTGCACCCGCAGTAAAACATCCTTGCCCCTTGTCCTAAACCTTGGTGTTGACCCAGCAGCGTGAGCGCCAGCGGTAAGCCATGATGATACCTCGAACCCATTCATCTAGCGCAGTGGCCATCCAGGCGCCGATCACGCCCCAGCCCCAGTGAATACCGAGAATGTAGCTCATGGTGACACTCAGGCCCCACATGCTCAGTATGCCCATTTGAACCGGGAATTTAACGTCGCCGGCCCCTTTGAGTGCTGAGATGTAGATAAGGTTAAATACTCGCCCTGCCTCTAGTACGATGGAGCCTAAAAGCAGTGACGAGGCTAAGAGCAAGATCTCTTCTTGGTCGGTAAAGATGGGTAGGATGAGGTCGCGATTGAGGTAAAAGAACACCGACATCATGGTAGAAACCACAAAGCCGATTAAGAAATAACGGTGCACACGCTTGTAGATGGACTCAACCCAGCCACGACCAATGTAGTACCCTGCCTGAATCTGTGAGGCTTGACCGACAGCCAAAGCGAACGCAAACGAGAAGCGTGCGATATTTTGCGCGTAAGTGAACGCCGCCAGTGAGGCGGTGCCCATTTGCACTACAAAGTAGACGATACAGATTTGCGCCAGATTGTAAGACAGGACTTCACCGCCATTCATACCGCCAATCTTAAGGATACTCTTGTAGATTGGCTTAGGAACCTGCTTACCTTGATTGAGTGGCAATGCGATTGGGCTGTGTTTGGCGATCCAAACCAGCATCAAAGTGCCAATCACCTGGCTGGCTACTGTTGCGATAGCCACACCTTGTACGCCATACACCGGCAAGCCAAAGGGCTGGTACAGTGCAAGGTAGTTACCTGCTACGTTTAACACACCGCTGATCAGGTTGACCACCATTGGTGCCCGAGAGTAGCCATGGCTGCGCAGGATAGTAGTCAGGACAATACCGACGGTGACATTAAAGGTCATCACGCCGCTGATCAGAAGGTAGTCTTTAGCATATTGCTCGACTTGGGCCTCCAAACCGTACAGCGGGATAAAGTACACTGCAACCATTATCGCCAGCCCACTCAGTAGTGCGCCAATCGCGAACGATAGCCAGATACTTGCCACCCCGACATGGGTAGAGTCACTGTGTCGCCCCTCACCGTTGTAGCGCGCAATCAAGATCCCTGTGCCGCTGCTTACAAAGGTGGAGACAATAATTAAGAAAAACGTTATCTGAGTGATCACACCAACGGCTGATACCGCTTGGTCTGAGTAGCCACTCAGCATAAATACATCGCTGGTCCCTAGCGCAGTACGTAATAGAATTTCGATAAGAATCGGCCATGCCAGTGCGACGATGGACATTCGTTTATCGAGATTTTGACCTTTTGACATCAATTTCTACTCGAAGCACTAAAAATAATAAAAACGCGGCAATATACTCGATTTTGGGGTCACAAGGCTATGACTATTTTCTGCGCAGTTTGATTTTTCGTTCGAGTTGGTTGTATTTGGAGGAAGGGGAGGGGGCAAGGATCGTCATCACATAGCGCTAGTAGCTTACCTTGCCACGCAGAGACTTGGTGGCACCAGCGCGCTTTTTGTTGTCTAGGCGTTTACGTTGCGAGGTGCGAGTGGGTTTAGTCGGTCGGCGTTTTTTCTGCACCACCATCGCGGCTAAGATCAGCTCTTTAAGGCGATTGAGTGCGTCCTCGCGGTTCTGCTCTTGGGTGCGGTATTGCTGCGCCTTGATCACAATCACGCCCTCTTTGGTAATGCGTGAGTCAGAGAGCGTTAATAGGCGCTCTTTATACACACTAGGTAGGGCTGATCGATGGATATCAAAGCGCAGGTGAATAGCGCTGGAAACCTTATTGACGTTTTGACCACCGCTTCCCATAGCGCGGATAGCCGAGAGCTCGACCTCCCATTCTGCGATGGTGACATTGTTTGACAGTGTGATCATAGTGGCGCTATCCATTGATGAGTTAGCGCTGATTCTAATCAACTTTACCCAGTTTCGCCATGGTCTTGGCAAGTTCGGCTTTTTTCTCCAAGCGGGAAGCATGACTCAAAGCCGGGTTGAGATGAAAGAAACTCAATTTCTTACGGGTCTTTGTCTAAAACTCGCGTCTCAAGGGAGAGGGTAATGATGCATTCTATGCCACTGATGAGCAGTTTGGGCTTATTGCTCTTGGCAACCACTGTCAATGCCGAGCAGCAGACCTGGACACACCAAGGCAAGCCCGCACAACTGGTGGAACTGTTTACCTCCGAGGGCTGCTCCAGTTGCCCACCAGCCGATCAGTTTTTAAGTCAGTTACAGTCAAAGCCGCGCTTGTGGCATGAGGTGATCCCAATGGCTTTTCACGTTGATTACTGGGACCGCTTGGGCTGGAAAGATGAGTATGCCAACCCCGCCTACAGTCAGCGGCAGCGCCTGTATTACTCCTACGGCGCACTTAGCTCCGTCTATACGCCAGGCTTTGTGGTTGATGGGCGAGAGTGGCGCGGTTTTTTTTATCGCCATAACCTGCCTGAAAAAGTGGTTGAGGATGCGGGTGCTCTGACTCTGGTCCGGCAAGACGATGGCTTTTCTGTACGCTTTGAACAGTCGGGTCGCTACACCGCCCACTTGGTGCTGCTAGCGATGGACGAATCGACTAGGGTCAGAGCTGGTGAAAACCGAGGTCGATATCTGGAACATGATTTCGTGGTGTTAGAGAAACTTCAGGTCTCAGGAGAGCAGCAATGGCAATTTGATAATGTGCCAGTCGATGCCAGAGCTGATGCGGTGGCAGTCTGGTTGACACAAGGGGTTGATGGTCAGCCTGTTCAGACGGTTGCCGGTCTTTTGTAGCGTTTCACATATTTGCGGTGTGGCGTATCACAACATCAGCCAACCTAGATACGACTAACACTCAGCCCTGTTTGGCGGAAATATTAAATTACACTAACTAGTTTACTTTTCTCTGATGCATGCTTATAGTACACCGAGTAGTTTACTTATGATGATGAACCACCATGGTAAACGGGTACGCTTCGCCAACTCAACAGAGGTCATCCGGCGCTAAGCGTGATGTTCCCAAACGTTAGAGAGTAATCATGAAATTGACCCTTCCTCGAATCACGCTGGTAGGCCTGGCGGCTATGTCGCTACTGGCATGCGGTCGCCAAGAGATAGAGTTTGAGCATCAACATAGTTTAATTCAACATGGCAAACCAGGCGCTCAATACCGTGATGGTAAGTTCCACAACACAGAACTGGTTTGGGATATGAGTATTGGCAAGATGCGCGAGGCAATGACATCGGCGCGCCACGAAGCCTCGACACCAGACCACTCTTTGCCAAGCCGAACGATCCCAGAGGGTGAGTTGCAAGCACAGGGCGTCGATCGCCTTTACCGCTTAGGGCACTCGACGGTATTGATGGAGCTTGGGCAGGACTGGGTGATCACGGACCCGGTATTTGTTGATCGCGCCTCACCTTTGCAATGGATTGGGCCAAAGCGCTTTGACCCTAGCGCTGTTACGATAGACCAACTGCCGCAGCTTAAGGCCGTGGTAATCTCGCACAACCACTATGACCATTTGGATAAGCACAGTATCCGTCAGCTTGTTGACAAGAGTCAGCATTTTATCGTGCCGCTCAAACTGGGCGCGCTGCTTGAGCGTTGGGGCGTACCGCGCGAGAAGATTATCGAGCTGGACTGGTGGCAAGGGGTTGAGCTTGCGGGCCTGACCATCAGTGCTACCCCAGCACAGCACTACAGCAACCGTGGTCTGCTCGATCGTGATAAGTCGCTATGGGCAAGCTATGTGCTTGAGACAGAGCAAACACGAGTGTTCTTCTCTGGCGACAGCGGCTATTTCTCCGGATTTGCGGAGATTGGTGAGCATTTCGGTGGCTTTGACCTTGCCCTACTCGAGGTGGGTGCCTACAACGAGTTGTGGCGCGATATCCATTTATTGCCAGAGGACGCGATGCAAGCGCACCTAGACTTGCAGGCACAGGTTCTGGTGCCGATCCACAATGGCACCTTTGATTTAGGACGCCACGCATGGTGGGAACCGTTTGAAGCGATGGAAGCACTCGGTGTTGAGTATGACACTCAGGTGTTGCTGCCGATGTTTGGTGAGCCAGTGAGCATCAAATACCCTAAGCAGTCAGTGGCCTGGTGGGAAGACTACTTACCTGCTGACCATCAGCCATATATTGCGAGCTACTGATTATCTCACGAGTCAGCCATGTGGCTGACTCGTTCAGTTTACCGCCCTCACTCGCCCATTTTTCAGGTCATTGAGTACCTCCGATTTACGCCCATCGGCGATAATCGCGCCTTTCTCCATCACAATCACCCGATCAACCACATCCAGCATCGACATCTTGTGTGTGATGAGTATCAGTGTCTCATGAGACTTGAGCTGAGAGAGCTGGTGCTTGATCTGCATTTCGGAGCGATTATCCATCGCGCTGGTAGGCTCATCGAGCAGCAGTACTGGCGGTCTACCCAACAAGGCGCGCGCGATGCTGACTGCTTGACGTTGTCCACCTGAAAGCAATGCTCCACCCTCACCCACCTGGCGCTCAAGCCCCGCGGGGTCTTGTTGAGTAAACTGAGTGACGCCGGCGCGATTCGCCGCATCCAGTACGTCTCTGTCATCCGATAGTGGTCGACCTAAAGTGATGTTGTCGCGGATACTGCCGTAAAACAGTTGACTGTCTTGTGGAACGCAGCCGATGTTGCGCCGGATATCAATATGATGCAATTGCTCGATATCGGTATCATCGATACGCACGCTGCCCTCTATCGGTTGGTATAGACCCATGATCAAGCGCTCAAGCGTGGTCTTGCCCGAGCCAATTCGGCCAATGATCGCCACTTTTTCACCGGGCTCAATCGAGAGGCTAACATCGCGGATTGAGGCGACCTGTGCTTCTGGATATTGGAAGGTGACTTTATCTAGCTCAATCTTGCCTTGGACAATCGGGCGGTGGATGTAGCGCTTGCCATCTTCTTGCTCGTCTGGCATCGCCATCACCTGCTCAATAATGGCTAAAGAAGATTTGGCTTGGTTGTAGCGGGTAGAGAGCAAAGACAACTGCACCAAAGGCCCAATGGCTCGGCCACTGAGCATGGTCGCAGCAATCAGTCCGCCCATGGTGAGATCGCCGCGCGCGATCAGGTACACACCGACAATGATCATCCCGACACTGCAGGCTTGCTGGACAAAGCCCGCGGCATTTTGGATCCCATCGGTGATCCGGCGGCTCTTGATGTTCCAGTTGGCCATGTGCGCGACGGCCTCTTCCCAGCGATACTGATACTGACTTTGCGCGCCAAACAATTTTAGCGTCTCAAGACCGGAGAGGCTCTCGATCAGGTTGGCGTACTTTTGTGAGGACAGGCGCGATCCTTCCTCGATCGCGCGCTTGAGCGGCCCTTGGATCAATAAAGAGTACAGGATCAAGATGATCACGCCGGCCAGTGGTACATAGACCAGATCGCCAGCCATAAGCCAGATCAAGGTGAGGAATAAGATCGCAAACGGCAGATCAATCAGCGAAGAGATGGTGGCGGAGGTGAAAAATTCACGGATCGACTCGAACTCCTGTAAGTGGCGAGCAAAGGCGCCAACTGAGGCGGGTTTGGACTCCATGCGGATCCCCAGCACTTTACTAAACAGCTTTGATGAGATCAGGATATCGGACTTTTTGCCAGCAATGTCAATGAAATAGCTTCGAAGCAGCTTCAGAAACAGATCAAAGCTAAAGATAATAAATACCCCGCTGGCGAGCACCCAAAGCGTCTCAAAGGCCAAATTGGGCACCACCTTGTCATACACGATACGTGTGAACATGGGGGCCGCGATGGCAAATAGGTTTATTAGCACCGAGGCGATCAACACATCGCGGTAGATGCGTTTCGACTGCCACAGCGTGCCCCAGAACCAGTGGCCATCTTTGGTTTTCAGCACCTCGGGTGAGCGCTCATCATAGCGAAACTGCTTTTTGACCAGGAAGTAACGACCAATATATTGCAGCTGTAAATCTCCAAGTGGAATAGAGATCGGTGCCAGCCCCGATTCAACGTTAACAATCTCTGCTTCTTGTTTTTCGCTGTGAATGGCGTTGAGCACACAGGCATCACCGCCTTTAAGCATCAATACCACCGGCAATACTAGCTGGGATATCTGCTCAATATCGCTGCGATTTTCACGCGCCACCAATCCTGCCCGCTCCGCCGCGCGGGGAAAAAGAAATGGAGTGAGGCTGCCGTCAGCAAGTGGCAGGCCATTGATCAGGGCTTCGGGTGAGTTCGCTAAGCCGTAGTAGCGACTGATGTAGATGAGCGAGTTAAGTAATGGGTCTTGCATAGTTGCGTTGCCTTTTATTTTGCTCAAGATAGCTTTCTGCTTAAATTGTTCGTTGTTGTCATTATTCGCTGCTTAAAGAGCTTGTTGCTTCAATAACTGGGGTACTCAAATTACTCCGGGCTGTCGACAATAAAGCCCTGGAAGGCATCGATAAAGTGCTCTGATAGCATCTCCAGTTGTTGTTGGGTTTCAACCCTTGAGGCGATGGTGGTGATACCCAGATTATGCGCAGTGCGTGATATCGACGTCAGGGTGTATTTTTGTTGCTCGTCATCGAGTTGGTGGGTAAATAAGTAGTCAATCTTGACGTATGAAGGCGCAAACTCGCGCAGATATTCGAGCGCTTGGAAGTTACGGCCATAGTTATCGACACCAAAACAAGCGCCATGGTTGCGCACCGCATTACAGAACAGAGCAGCATAGTGGGGGCTCTCAATGAAGGCGCGCTCTGGCAGCTCGAAATGCAGCAGCTGAGCGATACGTTTGTGCTTACCAAGCTTGTAGGTGATCCAGCGAATAAAGCTGGGCTCTTCAATACTGGTGGCTGAGATATTGATGGCGATAGGCTCTTCGAGTGCCTCAAGCTCCAGCCTGTCAATTACCTTATCAATCACGTATTGGTCAAGCTCATGGCTGGCACGCAGCTGTTCGAGGGCAAACAGGTATTGGTTGGCACTATAGCGCTTATCACCCACCACGATCGCAGTGAAGACCTCACGATGGTAGGTTTTGCCCCAGTTGCTGTTGGCGGCCTGATAGCGAAACTCAAACCAATCATTGTGAATCGCTTCCTCCACTAAGGCTTTCCACTGCTGCTTACCCATCACGGACTCGGCATGCTCACTGGCGACAAAGTGATAGGGTAGTTCGGGGTTGCTGGTGGCATTGGCCAAGGCATTATCAAGCAGTGACATAATGACGCTGCTGCTTTGTGGGCGCTGGTTATAAACTACACCCAATGACAGGGGGAGCGACGCCGTAGCGGTGGGGTCGGGATTGACACTCTGCACATAGTTAATGATGTCATTTGCTAGCTGGTGCAGCTCTTCTTCACTCGCCGCCGGGAGGATAAAGCCTATCTCATTGGTTGAAATCCTGGCGATGGTCACGTCAGGCAGATGGATCGAGTTCACGAGCTGCTTGGCGACTCGGTTGACCATCTCATCCCCTTGCTCGTAGCCTTTTGTGTCGTATATCTGCTTAATAAAACGTGCCTTAAGGATGGCAACGCCGCCAAGCCCCCCCTCTTCAAGCCAGCTCTCGAGCTGACCGAAAAATAGGGTTCGGTTACCTAGATGCGATACTGGGTCGATGTACGCCTGCTCTCGCAAACGCTGCGCCTCCATGACTTGTGATTTAAATGCCTCTTCAACCTGTGCAGACATTTTATTGATCCCACTGACAACAAACTGCAAGTCTTTGGTGGCGGGCTCTGGTAGAGGGTCGCCAAATTGATTGTTGGCGATTTGCTCCATCTTGCCGACGATCATTTTGAGTGGATTGAGGGCACGCTTGAGTACCAAAGAGATGCTGATAAGCCCCAATAGAAAAATAACCCCGAACGCCAGCATAATGCGCTTTAGCGCATGCCAAAGTTGCAGATAGGCCTCGCCAGGGTGGCTGACGATCTCCACCTGTGCCAGCTGCAGCCAACCACTGGTGATCACCCGTTGTTCGCTGATCTGGTCAAAAATACCAAGATTAAGGAACCAGTTGGGCACCTGGCTGGGATGAACGGGGAATGAGCGTAGGATCTCGTTGTCGTTTTGCAGAAACTCAAGCCGGACCCGTGAGTAGGTGCCCCCGTCAAACAGGGCGTTGAGCACCGATTCCACGGCAACATTGTCCTCGTTTTCTAGGTATGGAGCCAGTGCCAAGCCGACAGTATTGATGGTGTTACGTACCTCGGATCGTTGTTGCTGCTCAAGGTTGTTGCGTGTTGTCTTAAGCTCAATGATCGCAACCGATACCAAAAGCAAAACGAACACGGCAATCATCCCGACTACCAACTGTTTATAAAGTGTCATAATCCCTACTCATCAACGTCAATTATTGGTCTGTTCAAACTGTCTGCCTTTTGACGGGCTTGTAAATCGTTCCACAGGTTCAAGCGAGAGGCATCACCTGCTATGCGGCTTTTTTGTGCCTTGATTAACCATAGATTCTTCGCATTGAAGCTAAAAATCGGCTGCAAATCTTCACGTGTCGAAGCCCTACGTACCACAGGGTCGAGATTGTCGAGTATCAAAGGCTCGGCACTCGGGGTAGAGTAGTAGGCCAGTACCATATGAAATTGGTCTAGCTCTATCGCCTTAACATAGATAAGGCGCAGCTTATTTTCCTCAATCCCTAACTCACGCAGTGAGTAATACTTAGCGATGGTGAAATCTTCACAATCTCCTGCATTTGAGCCAAGGAACTCCAGTGGGGTCGCCCAGTAATCCTTTTTTCCCCAAAGCTTGAAATCATCGATAAAATGAATCTGGTTAAAGAAATCGTTGATTTCACTCAATTGCACCATAGCAGGCTCCTCAGCGAGATCGGCCATTAGGCTGCGCCAGCTCATGACTCTTTGCCCTGCCCTTGGGCCGTAAAACTCACTGACCATCTCGACCCATTGCTGCTCGACTCGACTAAATGCACTTAAACCAGATGGCGTTATCAGCACTAGGCTCAACAGCAGCCATTTTGCTGCCTTGCACTGACTCATTAGCAATCGTAGGTGGAACACATGCTTATTCTCGTAATGCGTTTTGCTGCGCACTGAACAAGGGTCTCAATAGATAGTTCAGTACGGTACGCTTGCCAGTGATAATATCCACGCTCGCCGTCATACCGGGAATAATTGGCAGTGATTGATCGCCACCTAGGCTGGTTTGTTCGGTGCGTACTCGAACCAGATAGAAACTGTTGCCCTCTTCATCTTGAGTCGTGTCAGCGCTGATGTGCTCAAGTTTGCCACTCAGCCCGCCATATTTGGTGAAGTCATAGGCACTGAATTTAACGATGGCGTCTAAGTCTGGGCGTAAAAAGGCGATGTCTTGCGGGGCAATCTTGGCCTCAACCAATAAGGTATCTTCACTTGGCACGATCTCCACAATGTCCATACCCGGTTGAATGACACCACCTACGGTGTTGACATTAAGGGTCTTGACCGTACCTGTCACAGGGGAAATCACAGTGGTGCGATTGACTCTGTCTTCCAGTCCTATGGTTGACTCGGTCATGGCGGACAAGCGATCCTGAGCTTCATTCAACGCCTCTTGGTGCTCAATGATGAACTTCTGCGCGGCATCAATCCGGCTGAGCATGGCCTCGCGCGCTTCTGAGCGCAGGGCAGGGATTTTAAGCTCGGTTGAGGTGAGATCGCGCCGCGTATCATTGACTTGTCGTTGAAGTTTGAGAAGCTCAACCTGCGGCACCACGCCTTCGTCGGCCAAAGGTTTAGTGATATCGAGCTCTTTTCGCGCAAAGTTATAGCTTTGTCGTAGGTTAACTGTGCGGGCTTGCGCTTCAACCAACTCTTGCTGTTTTTGTTGAACCTGTTGGTCAATCAAAGACAGTTGACTACGTAGCTCATTAAGCCCTTGAATATATTCAGCGCGTTGACGCGAGACCAAGGTCGGCTCCTTCTCAAGCAATTGTTCAGAGTAGATCAGCTTGTTGGTGGCGATCTTGACGTTATCTCGCCAGTTATCCTCGCTGAAGTCACCACTGATTTCGATACTGTCGATGGAGGCCCTGAGTTGCTCTACCGTGGCGCTAAGGTTGAGAACCTGTTTTTCGCGCTCACGAAAGTCGGAGCGAAAACGAGTGTCATCCAAGAGCAATAGCTGCTGCCCTTGCTCGACCTGTTGACCTTCAGTAACGAGGATCTCTTTAACTAGCCCTCCCTCTAAGTTTGATACCACTTGGATCTGCGAGGAGGGGACAACCTTGCCTTCTCCAGCGGTGACCTGATCAATTTCCGCCCAAGCTGCCCAGGCACCGGCGGCAATAAAGAATATCATCACTACCCAAAGCAACACACGTGCACTGCTTGGGGTGTTGAGGAGCAATGCCGCGGTTTGGTCATCGACATAGTCGAGTTCTTTATCTGAGAGCTTGTCAAAGCGATCTTTGCTCATTGCTGTCCAGTCCTTGATCTATCCTTGATGCCAGAGCACTTCGCTCGGGCGAGGTTAACGCTTTGATGATGTTTAAATTACGCGTACGTAGGTTACTACTAGTTAAGGACAAACTTTGTTGCTTTCCAAATCGTATACCCAAAGGATCTGAAACGGCATCTTGCGGTTAGTTGGCTATAACAACTTGCAGTATGTGGACTATCCAAGCACAATCTATATCCAAGTCACTTGGGTATAGCAAAACCGAAATAAGAGAGAGCACATGGACTTAGCGGGCATTCGCCGTGAGTACAGCCGTGATGGCTTACGACGTAAAGATTTAAACGATGATCCAATTGATCAATTCAATTTTTGGCTTCAACAAGCGATTGATGCGGGGTTAACCGATCCTACCGCAATGACCGTTGCGACGGTCGATGAACGTGGGCAGCCGTTTCAGCGCATTGTGCTGCTGAAAAACCTGACTCAAGACGGGTTTGTGTTTTACACCAACCTGGGTAGTCGTAAGGCGCAGCAGATAGAGCACAACCACCGCGTTAGCCTGCACTTTCCATGGCATCCACTCGAGCGCCAAGTTCATGTGACTGGGGTGGCTGAAAAACTCAGCGCCGTGGATAACATGAAATATTTCTTGTCACGACCTAAAGAGAGCCAGCTTGCGGCAATAGCCAGTAAGCAGAGCAGCCGCATCTCAGCACGTGGTGTGCTTGAAGCCAAATACCTTGAACTGAAGAAGCAGTTCGAGCAGGGCGAAGTACCCGCACCTAAATTTTGGGGCGGCTACCGCATCAAACCTGAGAGCATCGAGTTCTGGCAAGGCGGAGAAAACCGACTTCACGACCGTTTCCTCTACACCAAAGACGATCAGCAATGGCAGATTGAGCGTCTAGCACCATAAATGCATAAAATAAAGGGGCGAGTAGCGGGTTTCGCTTCGCTCCGAGTGGCGAGGGGTTTGATACGTGTGTTAAGCCCTTTGCATCCCTTGCGCTTCGTTTATCTTCGTCCGCTATGTAAATAAAGTTACCCGTTGGGTTCTGATATCAAGTAACTAATTTCGTGCACAGAACGCCTCGAACCTCGTAGGGCTTTGCCCGTCCCCGCACCTCGAACCTTAAAAAACTTGGTCAAGCATTAGCCGTAAGTTATCTGCTCTTGATCATCGTTCCGAGTGGTTTTTATCACAGTTTTTTACATGATCACGACTTGATCTCTCTTCATTACATCTATTCTCGAAGCGCCTACACCAGTGGGGTTGAAGGTACCTTGCAGTAGAATGCACCTCTTTTTACTCACTGTGCCAACTCCGCGAAAATCTCGATTGTGTAGGCCAAGCCAGTCACTCTTTCTGCAACGATAGTTCGCCATGATCATCGTTCCCGGCCATAAAGATTAACTCGACAAAAATGGGCTTTGTTTTTGCCTTGCGTGTTAAAGGCTGCTAATCATAAAGGGTTAAAGATCAAAAGGATTTATCCCGCAATCAAAACACACGGCAAGGAAGGGCAAAGCCCTTCGAGGCGCACCTATCCTCACAACGCAGTGTCCCCGAAGTGAAACGTCCCCGCCTCTCGCCCCGGTCATCTAGAGGGAAGTCATGTTCAATGCAAAAGAGGTACTGAATCGCGAGTTTCTCGAGCAGCCGCTCGATGTGCTGTGGGCGCATATATCCCCTCTGTATATGGTGGATGAAAGCCTATGGTTGCAAGAACTTATCCCACTCGCCACGCCCAGCGAGGCAGAAAAAGGCCAAATTCAAGCCGATACCCATTCGCTTATCGCATCGATTCGTCAAGACAAACAGTCAGTGCAGATGATTGATGCATTGCTGCTTGAATACAGCCTAGATACCCAAGAGGGAATTTTACTGATGTGCCTTGCTGAGGCACTGATGCGTATTCCCGATAGCGCCACTGCGGATAAGTTGATCAAGGATAAACTGAGTGTGGCGAATTGGCGCTCTCATCTCAACAGCTCAGAATCAGTGTTTGTCAATGCCTCTACCTGGGGCTTGATGCTAACAGGCAAAGTCATTGGTCTGGCTGAGAGTGATAAGCAAAGTGCGGTCGGTGCGCTCAACCGCTTGGTGAATACCTTGTCTGAGCCAGTTATCCGCCAGGCGATGCATCAAGCGATGAAGGTCATGGGGCACCAGTTTGTGCTCGGACGCAGTATTGATGAGGCACAAACCAATGCATCCGTCATGCAAAAGCAAGGCTATACCCACTCTTACGATATGCTGGGTGAAGCCGCATTGACCCAAGAAGATGCCAGCAAGTACTTTGAGGATTACCTGAGTGCTATTGAGGCGGTAGGGCTGGCAAGGGTTGAGCCCAACTGCCCACACCCGTCGGTGTCGATTAAGCTCTCTGCCCTCCATCCCCGCTATGAGGAGGCGCAACGTGAGCGAGTAATGAGTGAACTGTATACCTCGGTCGAAAAGCTGCTGCAACGGGCTGTCGCTCTTGATGTGCCCATCACCATTGATGCCGAGGAGGCGGATCGGCTTGAGCTGTCACTGGCTCTGTTTGCCAAGCTTTATCAGTCGCCTAGCGTAAAAGGCTGGGGCAAGTTCGGCTTAGTGGTGCAAGCCTACTCCAAGCGAGCGCTTGCGGTATTGGTTTGGCTTAATCGATTGGCACAGTTGCAGGCCGATACCATCCCAGTGCGCTTGGTCAAAGGGGCTTACTGGGATAGTGAGATCAAATGGTCGCAGCAAGCGGGTTATCAGGCTTACCCTGTATATACTCGTAAAGAGGCCACCGACGTTTCGTATCTGGCGTGCGCTCGCTTTCTGTTGAGTGGGCCCGTCCGTGGTCATCTTTATCCACAATTTGCCAGCCATAACGCACATACCGTCACTGCGATAGCCAGTATGGCCACCCATCGCGACTATGAGTTTCAGCGTCTGCATGGCATGGGGGAGTCGCTTTACCAGCACGTGAAGGCGCGCTGCGACCAGCCAGTGCGGATCTATGCGCCAGTTGGCAGTCATAAAGACTTGCTGCCTTACCTAGTTCGTCGTTTGCTAGAGAATGGCGCCAATAGCTCTTTTGTCCATCGCTTGGTGGATAGCCGCTGTCCAATAGAGGTGCTGACTCAGCATCCAGTTGATACGCTGCTGGCGCAGCCGAGGTTAGCAAATCACCAGATCCCTCTGCCACCAAGAGTATTTGGTCCACGTGATAACTCACGCGGCATCAATATCGATATTGAGAGTGAGCGCTTACCGTTTGAGCGTGAGGTCATGTCTTTTCATCAGCAACAATGGCAGGCCGGTCCCCGGATCAATGGTCAATATGTCGAAAGCATGATCAAGGAAGCCTCACACTCTGTCTATGCGCCTTATGATCGGCGCAAACAGGTGGGTAAGGTGAGTTTTACTCACCTTGATCATGCGTCCGAAGCGATTGACGTCGCCAAGCGTGGCTTTCGCCGCTGGTCTGAGTGGCCAGCTGCTGAGCGGCGCCAGTGCTTACTGCGTTTGGCCAACGCACTAGAGGACAACTTTGCTGAGCTGGTAGCGATGTGCCATCACGAAGCAGGTAAGACGCTATATGACAGTATCGATGAGGTGCGCGAGGCGGTGGACTTTTGTCGCTATTACGCCAACTTTACCTCGCTGTTTGAACCATATCACCAGGTAAACCATCGCGGTGAGCCGCAGCAGTGGCAGCGTATTGGGTGTGGCGTGTTTGTCTGCATCAGTCCGTGGAATTTTCCGTTAGCGATTTTCACCGGTCAAATCTGTGCAGCGCTAATGGCGGGCAACTCAGTGATAGCCAAGCCAGCAGAGCAGACAAGCTTGATCGCGGCGCGCGCGGTGGAATTGATGCATGAAAGTGGCTTCCCTGGTGATGTTATCCAGCTGCTTCCTGGACAAGGTGGGGAGTTAGGTGGTTATTTGACCCAACACCCGGACATTGCCGGTGTCGCTTTTACTGGCTCAACCGCAACAGCACAAGTGATCAGTCGCTCATTGGCAGCGCGTGATACTCTGCCAGTGCCCTTTATTGCCGAAACTGGCGGGCAAAATGCAATGATTGTTGACAGCACAGCACTGCCTGAGCAGGTGGTACGTGATGTGATTCGCTCAGCCTTTGCCTCGGCAGGTCAACGCTGCTCAGCGCTGCGCGTGTTGTTTGTGCAAGAGGAGGTTGCTGATCGGATTATTTCCCTTATTCGCGGGGCCATGCGTGAGTTGAAGGTGGGGCTGCCTTATCTGCACAGTAGTGACATTGGCCCTGTGATCGATCAAGCAGCAAGGCGTTCACTTGAGCAACATATCGCTACGCTGCGCCAAACCCAAACCCTAGTCGAGCAGGTGTGCCTTGATCATGCTTACGAGGTGGGTGATTTTGTTGCCCCCTGTGCGTTTGAGATTGACGATATTAATTGTCTCACCAAAGAGCAGTTTGGCCCCATTTTGCATATCGTGCGTTATCGTGCACAGGAGCTTAGTAAGGTGGTGGAGCAGATCAACGCAACTGGCTATGGTTTGACCATGGGGATCCACAGTCGCAACGAGAGCACCTATCGATGGATTGAGCAGCATGCCCAGGTGGGTAACTGCTATATCAATCGCGATCAGGTTGGGGCTGTGGTTGGGGTGCAGCCATTTGGAGGACAAGGGTTGTCTGGAACCGGCCCTAAGGCAGGTGGTCCACACTATCTGTACCGCTTTACGCGTTTGATCGCTATGGAGGCGCAGTGATGAATCCGCAGACTAGGTTATTTGAACAGGCAGAGCGTGCGTATGAGTACTGGCGTCTTGTCGAAGTAACACAGCGCAGTGAGTCTTTACATACCTTTCAGGCTCAGCTTGCGAACCAAGAGCCTGCGCTGGCCGCTATAACGGCTAGGCAGTTAGCGCAAGGTCTTGAGTTGCTGCAAGAAAGTATCTCGCTCGATGGTCCTACCGGTGAAACCAACGAGCTGTACTTAGCGCCGCGTGGAGTGACCCTGCTGGTTCAGCAGCAAGAGGGCACCTCTGGGCGAATCGCCATCGCAGTACAGCTGATCATGGCGCTAATGGCAGGCAATAGCGTCATGCTGTGCAGTCAAGATAGGGCGTTTGTCCAAACGGTTGAACAAGCATGGCAAAGCACCGCTCAACCGACCAATCTTGTCCAATGCTGTAGCTTGGAAAGCTACGCAGATATTGTCAAGCAGGCGATCCGAGTGACGGGTTTTGTTGGCAGTGAGGCGATGGCCATTGAGCTCAATCGCCGCCTAGCACAGAAAAAAGGATATATAATTCCGTTAGTTACTGAAACTGATATGGTGCAATTACCGCAGGCACACGATATGATGTTGCTGTTGAGATTTTGTACAGAGCGTACACGAACGATCAACATTACAGCTGTGGGCGGCAATGCGACATTGTTGGAGCTAGGAAAGCCGCCACACTGATCACAGCATTATTTCATCACAAGGATTGTGTGCCTACGTCCACTGCATCTTAGCAATCGTATAGCTGCATTGCGCGGGGTTATGCATCACAAGGAGAGACAAATGGTAGGAAGTTGGGCGGTAACCACGACGTTTGTGGCGTACCTCGTTGTTATGTTGGGCATTGGTGCAGTGGCGTATATGCGCACCAAAAATTCGACCGATTACTTTCTGGGCGGACGCTCACTTGGGCCTTGGCCTGCAGCCCTTTCGGCAGGTGCATCGGATATGAGTGGCTGGTTGCTACTTGGTTTGCCAGGCTATGCCTATGCGGCGGGATTAGAGGCGACTTGGCTTGCTGGCGGTTTATTAATCGGAACCTGGGCAAACTGGCTGATCTGCGCCAAACGACTGCGCACCTACAGTATTGCCACCGATTCGCTCACGATTCCTGAATACCTATCGCGACGTTTTCTCGATAATAGCAAGATGATCCAGACCATATCGGCGTTCTTTATTTTGTTGTTCTTCCTTTTCTACACCAGTTCTGGCTTGGTTGCTGGCGGTAAGCTGTTTGAGACAGTATTTGGGCTTGATTACACCTGGGCTGTGGTCATCGGTACCGTTTGTGTCGTGTCCTACACCTTGTTTGGTGGTTTTCTTGCGGTGTCATGGACGGATTTGATCCAAGGGCTTTTGATGGCGGCTGCTTTGATGATCGTACCGGTGGTTGCGCTTGACGGTGGTCTTGGTCAGCTTGGCTCTGAGTTAAATTCTATCAACCCTGAACTACTGACGCTGTGGCGCGGTGTGGACGGCTCGCCACTATCGATGATTGCAATAGTATCGTTGGCAGCATGGGGGTTGGGTTATTTTGGTCAGCCACATATTTTGGCGCGTTTTAAGGCAACGCGCAGTAACAAAGACCTAACCACAGCCCGTCGTATTGCGGTGATTTGGACTGGTATTTCAATGGCGGGAGCACTGCTGGTGGGCTTTGTTGGCTTAGTTTATGTCACTAACAACAGCTCGGTAACGCTTGATGACAGTGAGAAGGTGTTCATGCTGCTTGTGAACGCCATTTTCCATCCGGTTATCGCCGGGATCTTGCTGGCGGCTATTCTAGCAGCGATCATGAGTACTGCAGACTCGCAGTTGTTGGTTTCATCATCGGCGATGGCAGAGGACATCTATAAGCAATGGATTAATCCTTCGGCAAGCTCAGAGCAGATTGTGATGATTGGCCGAGCGGCGGTGGTTGGGATCTCAGTATGTGCCTTGCTGCTGGCTCTGACACCTGATAGCACAGTCCTTGGGTTAGTGTCTTATGCGTGGGCTGGCTTTGGTGCTGCGTTCGGCCCAGTCATGATCCTTAGCCTGTATTGGTCGCGAATGAACCGTCAAGGTGCTCTGGCTGGTATTGTGGTTGGCGGCGCAACGGTTGTGATCTGGAAACAGCTGTCAGGTGGTTGGTTTGACTTATATGAAATCGTACCGGGAATGCTATTTGCCGCTATAGCGATTATTTTTGTGAGTTTGCTAACATCGAAGCCAAGTGAAACCGTACTCTCGCAGCACGTAAAATTTACAAAACTCTTACGTGATATCGATTAAGCTCTAACTGTTAGTTGATTAAAATGAGATTTCCGGATTATTTTCTGAATCTGTATCACGAAATGACAAATATGCAGTTATTGAGTGGAACTTTATTAAGCAGAATAATGTCCATGAGATATTACTAACCCGACATTGTTTTGAGGATGAAAACCATGCCAAATGCCTACTGCACCTGTTGTCGTAAAATGACTGCTCACAAAGTGGTGATGCGAAGTTCGGAACAGGATTTGAGCAAAATTGCTCTTTGTGCTCGTTTTGTGCAGGCGGTGTTCACTGGTGACCATTATATGAAAATGGAGCAAGTGTCCTCTTGTCGAGTGTGTAACAACGAGTTCAATCCCGCGCTGGTTTCCAGTGCGACCACGACCAGTGCCAACGGCCTGTCACACGCCTAACTGCGCAGGTAAGTCTCAAAAAAAGCGATGCTATGGACAGCATCGCTTTTTTCGTTTTTTGGCTCCAGGTTTGGCTGTTTGGTTAGATAAATGTCGCAGACAGTAAGCCAATCAAACCACCGAATACGCCGCCCCACACAACAAGCCAGCCAAGGTGTTCTTTGATCATCCGTTGTACCAGCTCTTTAACGAGTTGGGGGGTTAATTCATCCAAGCGCTGGCTAATAATTCGTTCAATGTTGCTCTTAATGTCATCGAGCATCGCTTTCGATTCAAGTTGCTCTTTGATGGCTGACTTGATCGTGTCGCTTTGACCAATCTCTGCTACCGATTGCCTCATACGCTCAACAAACGGCTGTTTTAAGGGTTGCAAGGCTTCAGTGCCACCAAACATGGCTAGCATCCCACCAAAGGAAGACTGCTCAATCACGTTGACTAAACTGTCAAAGGTGGGGTTAAAGTCAATTTTTTCGATGATCGGCGCCAAATCGATGGCCGTGGCACTGTTCATTTCGTCGTTTAAGAAGCGATCGATGTTCTCATCAGTAAAGAACTGCTCCATCATCATGGAGTGGATGGCGGCTTTAAACTGTTCAAATCGCGCAGGAATGACGCCCGAGCCATACAGCCCAGGAACTTTTTCAAACAACATATGAATCGCCAGCGAGTTGGTGATTGCACCAGAAAAAGCAAACACGCCAGCAATCAGCAGCCAGTTGCTCTGGGACAGGTAGCCGAACACAATTAAGCTTATGGTCACCACATTGGTAAGTAGGTTCTTATTCATCATCGTTTAGTGAAATTCAGTCAGTCTAGGGCCGAATTGTAAAAGATATTTCTAAGTAATCTCAAGGCGCAGTTTTAGCCTCAACCCAGCTTAAGATGAACTTGCGGTGTAGAAGTCGACAATTGGTGCAGAAAAGACGTGATTTAGGTCTTGGATTGCAATAAGGTGTGGTGAGGAAGAATTGAACGATTGTGAAGCCTTAAGGTTGCGCAATCAAGTGTCGTTAAGGAAAGGGCGACGCGTGGGTGTGAGTTGAGAGAAACGATGGGTTT
This sequence comes from Vibrio sabulosilitoris, assembly GCF_055391395.1. Classification (NCBI taxonomy): domain Bacteria; kingdom Pseudomonadati; phylum Pseudomonadota; class Gammaproteobacteria; order Vibrionales; family Vibrionaceae; genus Vibrio; species Vibrio sabulosilitoris. The sequence goes on along the minus strand of NZ_AP029600.1, from coordinate 112,342 downwards.
TATTGCTGCTGCAGTAGGGTTGGCAGGCATTACGCTGATATCAGTGTTTTTGTGGTTGCTGTCTTTATCAATACGAAAAAAACGATTGGAGTTTGAAAAGCGCGAGCAGGATCGCTTGTATCGTCGTGCTTTGGCGCGTGCGCGTGAGCAGGAACATCAAGAACGCCTTGAGAAAGCCGAATCGGGTCATGTGCCGACCATCTTATTTCTCGCCAAAGAAGCAGAGCGTCGCAACACGCGATCGGCCCTGTATTGGTACGAGAAAGCAGCGGAACTCGACAATATTTATGGTATGCAGGGCATCATCAAGATCAGTCATTTGCATATTGAAGACCTCGTCTTGCGCGAAAAGGCCAAGTTTTGGGGTAAGTGTGCTCAAGCGGTTGGTGGTAATCTTGTCGCGAAATATGAGACGGGACTGGCGTTGATCTATGGTCAAGGTGTCGTGAAGGATGTCGATAAGGGGCTTGAGCATATTATTTCTGCGGGCGAGCGCGAGCATATTGAGTCGGCGTTGTTCCTCGGTCAATGGTATCAGTCGAAAGATAACCCATCGCCCAATTACAAAAAATCACTGCACTGGAATAAGGTCGCGGCCAGTCTGGGTGACAGCCAAGGTATGATTCGATTGGGTCACAACTACCGACATGGCATCGGTGTCGAAGCGGACTATCTTCAGAGTAGCTATTGGTATGAACGCGCAGCAGAGCAAGGAAGCCCCGAGGGTATGTCACGCGCCGGTGAGATTTGGATTGAGCGTAAGCCCAATGGTAACGCTATCGCTTATACTTGGCTGTTCATGGCGGCGCATTTTGGTTGGCAAGCGGCGCGACCATTACGTGATAAGGTTGCCAACAATATTGGTGTCGATTCAGTGGTGGGATTGCAATCACTGGCCAAGCCGCTGATCCGTAAAATTACCGATGGTAAAGTGGCACGCCATAGCCTGATCAAGGCATTCAATCGCATTTATAAACGCAAGGTGCCATTGCCAAGTAATGCTCAAACCGATGCGGTCGAGTCAGGACAGGTTGAGGGGCATCCGGTGGGGGTAATGCAACAGGCGGCTGGCCAGGCTGATAATGACTCAATGTTGATGAGCCACTCGTCATCCAGTGAGGCTAACTCGAACGACAGCACTAGCTCGAGCGAGGGTAATCGTTACCAAATTGACTCCGATGCCGATACTGGCGTTGGGTTCGACTACAGCCAGACACAGATGGATCTCTCTTTTACCAAGTCATAGCCCGTTTTTTGATTAACTTCTAGAGCGTTTGAGTGTCGCTGCCCGAGAGCGCGCTCTTGAGCCACTGATTACAAATCTCAACCCATTGGTCGACATTTTCCAGCGGCAACATGTGCCCAGCATTCTCGACCTCAATGTAGTCAAAGGGCTGCGCAGCTTGGTTTATTAGCTCGCGGATATAACTAGGTCTGACAATCGTATCCAAGTCCCCCACCACCACGACGGCAGGAATGTCAAGCGGTGTCGTGTATGCGCCGCTGGGCTGATTGTAGACGCTATCTAGGGTTCGAACCGTATACTCCCATACCATGAGGTCATCTTGCAGAGCAAACCGGCCCATTGGGTAGCTATCAAGCAGCGATTGCAAATCAATAAAGGTGCGAAAGTTGACTTTAGCGTTTGGCATCCACATTGCGGTAATCGAGAGGTTTGCCCAGCCGACTGAGTGGAACAGGTCCGGCGCCAACTCAGACATCAAAAGGGTATGACAAAATAGCGCGCGGATACGTTTGTCAGCCTCACACAGCGCCAGGGCTAAGCGTGAGCCGATTGAGCAGCCCAATACGGCGATGGCACTGTTATAACGCTGCTCGAGATAATCCACCACCTGCTGTAAATCACCCACCACCTCTGCGACGGAATAGTCACCTCGCTCCCCCCCGGAATAACCATGCCCTCGTAAATCAACACTAACGACGTTAAAGCCTCGTTGGGCAAGCTTAGCCAAGGATTCTGTATACAGCTCACTGTAAGTGCCAATCCCTGGAATAAACACAACACACGGCGCGCTAGGCGCAGAATGGTAGAGCTCAGCGTGAAGGGGCAGGGAGCCAAGTTGAAGCAACTCTCGTTGTGCCAGGTAAGGCGTGAGCCCTAACTCAGCGTATACCCTTTCTCTTGGAGAGAGGGGCTGGGCATGATTTGGGGTGGACATAACGTCATGATCCTCGGCCCTTGGTGATTAGGCAAAATAGGTGAATTGAAACTCCATTGTACTGAGCAACACTGTTCTAGGTATAGTCAGTCTAACCAATCTCACAGAAGTTGCACAAACTATACGTGTGGGGCGTCCATGAAGCGAGACGAGGAGGATTAAACACATATGCAGTTGTCTTAGGGAAGAAACTGCGCTTTGCGAGTTTGTCAGCCATCGGAACAAAACTCACTATCGATGCAAGTTAACCTGTGAGTCATGGATGATCGTACTTGTTGAGACCCCTATGCCTAGGGACTTATTGCAAGGGTTTAATCGCCACTTTCCTGGTAGCAAAAAACGGACACCCCATTGGTGCCTAGTAGGTAAAATCTGAGAAATGTGCCACGTTATCCGCGCGGCCTGAGCCGCCAAAAGTATAGTGCATCACGCCTTGGGGCTTACCTGCTAAGCTCTGGGTTTCCCCTAGAGTTTGCCAGTCTGCCTGCTGTTCATGATTTAAAGTAGCGAAGTGCACGCTGACTTCATTCCCTTGCTTGGCAATACTTAATCTAACCGCCGATTCATGAAAGTCGGTAAAGGCCTGGATGGAAGGTTGGCCTGCAGCCTCGACGACAAACACCAAAGACAGCCGGCCGTTAAACATTTCTTTGCTTATCTTAATGTAGTTGTTGTCATCCCAGTACAGCGCGAGCCTAGCCTGCTCGTAAGGGCGCTGAGGGGTGAGCATGACGGTGACTTGCGCCTTGATGTCATTCTCTTTTACGGGCAGCAGAAACAGGTTATTGACCGGTGCATTACCATAACCCCAGATATTGCCTTGTGAGACTTGTACGCTCAGCGTTTGCTCATCAAGTTGCCAGTGGGCAGCCTGCTCATTAAGTAGCTGCCAATGCATGAGATCGATCATGATTAGTGGTTCCTCAAAAGCCTTAGATCATTCGTTGACGCAGTTGATAGAACACCTGCTCTAGCTGCAGAGTATTTTGGTTGGCAAGTTTGGTCAGCTCACGCTCAATAGCGTCAACATAGAGTTGGTTGCTCATATCATCGAGCTTGCCATAATAGTGAATCCGTCGGCCCAAGATAAAGTTGTGCTGCTCACTTGGCGGCATTGACAAGAAGCGCTCAGTGGTCGCTAAAAAGCGGCCCTTATCTTGTGGTAGCTGGCCGTTTAACTCGGTTAACAGGTTAATCGAGTGGTAGTTGCCATAGTGGCTGTCGATACCGTTTAGCTGGCTAATCAGCGCTTGTTGCTCGGCGACCATTTCAACCTCGCTTAGTGGCGTAAACGTGCCTTGCTGAACCATCTCATCGAGCTCGGTACCGGGCTTAACGGCTAGTGTCAGCACCCGGATTTCCTCAGGGTTGATCTGGTTAAGTAGCGCTGCGGTTTCACTGACATGCTGCTCAGACAGCTCCTTGCCACCCAGCCCCATAATAATAAAGGTCATCATCTTCATACCGGCCTGCTTGGCGTAATCGGCTGATTTGAGGATCGATTTAGGAGTGATGCCCTTTTTCATCTTTTTGAGCACCTCAATTGCGCCAGACTCCATGCCACAGTAAAGCATGTTTAGGCCTGCATCGCAGATGGCCTTCATCTCTTCGGGCGACTTTTTGCTCATGGTTTGGGCACGGCCGTAAGAGCTGATCTGGGTAAGCTCGGGAAAGGCTTGTTTTAGAGTACGTAGCACCTCCAGCAGATCGGCGGTGTCCATGGCAAATGAGTCACCATCTTGCAAAAAGCAGTGGGTGAACACGCGGTCTTTGTAAAAGGCTTTAGCCGCCCAGATATCGCTCACGATATCCTCAACCGGGCGAATCGAGAAGTCCATTCCCTCAAACAAGGTGCAGAAGCTGCATTTATTCCATGGACAGCCTTGGGTGGTGCGGATCAGCAAGCTGTCGGCTTCTGAAGGTGGGCGAATCGGTCCTTGTTGAAACTGAAGCTGGTTCATAGCAGTACCTGTGGTGGAATTAAATAAAAAACTTTTGCCTAGCTGTCTGAGCTTTAGGCGTGGGCAGGGCAGAATAGTGATCTTTTTAAGCGCCTCTAGCCGATCAATGGTTGTGACGAGCGTCTGGCTCGCCGCGACCATTGGGCTTGGTAAAGGGACTAGTCAATCTTGATGCGTAGTACATGGAAGGGCTTGCTGGCACCTTCGTCGCCCTGATTAAGCGCTGGATTCAAGTGCAGCGAATTTTGGGTAATGTACAGATAGCCACCTTGGATAGAAAAGCCATCAGCCCACGACAGCAGCTTGTCGTCTTGAGCAATGACTTTGTAGCCATCACTGTTGGCCATGCCAAGTGCGTTCTTTTCAACGTCGCCGACATAGATATCGCCCTTATCAGAGATGATCATGCCGTCGCTAGGGCGCTTTTCACTATAGAACTCAATGCTGTCAGCCAGTGCGGGATCTGCCATAGTCGAATCGGCCAGTGCTTGAGCTGGAATACGGTAGATAGCGCTGCCATTGACGGTGCCAAAATACACCCACTGATTCGCGGCGTCGATGGTGATCGGGTTAAGGCCCAGGTACAGCGCGTCTGAACTGCCATCGTCGCGTTTAGCAGCCATTAGAGAGCCATCGATCTCCACATCATGAAACGGCGAGAGCAATGCAGTGTGTGATTGCAGTACTCGGCGTGCGTTGCCGGTCTCCAGATCCACCACAACAAAGGCTGGCGCGGGCTCGCCAAACAGGTTGCCCAGACTGGTGTCGGCGATATACATCTGGTTACGCTTAGTATCTAAGGCAAAATCTTGTAAAAACGAGTTAGCCACCATCACATCGGCACTGATCTCAAGGCGCTTGTGCAGTTTCTCGTTAACACTATCCCAAGCGATGATTTGTGCAGGCGCACCCTCACCGCCCATATCGAGGATCCACACTACACCATCATCGGTGCTGTCGATACCAATTACCGACGACAAGCCAACCTCTCCTAATTCCGGGCCGCTGGCCCATTCTTGGCTAGGATAAGGGCGAGTTGAACCATCTTGCAGTAGCTCCACCACTCGGTATTCCGGCCCATCTAGTGGTTGCATCGATAGGAAGGTGCGTCCCTGTTCGGTCACAGTCAGGTTACCGGGACGCGTGCCGTTTAGCTCTGCCACAACTTCGAGGTCGGCTGCCAACACGTTGCTGGCTACTAGTGCGCTAGTCAGCGCTAGTAGGGTTTTGAACTTGTTCATGGTGATCCTCTCTTGTTAATCTCTATTTAACCAAGATGTACTTAAGCAACCTGAGTCATTTCGTTTAGGGTAAAGACGTCCACTGCGCCTTCGGTAGCCGCCATGTAGTCGGCCAAGTGCTGGTTAGCCATGTGGGTTTGCCACAGCTCGCGTGAGGTCCAGTTCTCGTAGAACATAAAGTGAGCAGGGTTCTCGTTGTCTTGATGTAGGTCGTAGTTAATGCAACCTTCTTCGGCGCGGGTGATATCAATAAGCTTGAGTAGCTCCGCTTTAACTAGTTCAATTTGGTCGGCCTTAGCAATGATGTTGGCAACGATAGTAAGCTTTGACATGTTGTGTTCCTCTTTTGGTACGTTTGCTTATGCGTTGGCTCGCTGATGCAAGCCGTTTAAGTTGAGGTAATTGTAGCCAGCAATTATCTATGCTTGAACAGGGTTAAATTCCAATTACTATCAATTTATTTTTGATAAAAGTTATGAGGTATTGTGCTACGGGTCATGAATAGCAAGTCAGTTTTTGCTGTACTTCGTTGTTTTGACTGAATCTATGACTTTTAATGCCTGTTATATAAAGCAAATAGAGGTTTTAAAGGGAGAGCGGTCGTGGCTAACTAGACATTTGTTGCGCAGAGTTAAAGTCAGTTGATGATGGTCTGTTAGTCGACTAAATCTGGTAAGTCCGATGCGAAGATGGAGTGGTGAGTAGGTGTGTTGGATGCAGTGATTAGCTAAATGGACAAAGGCTCTTTCGTGGTTGCTTTCACCACGTAATTCTGTCGTACCTTAATTTCCAAGCAGCTTTGTTTTCAGACTTTACTGTTCGACGAAGCAGCAAGGCGATCTCGCTTCCCCCAAAAAGGGGAAAACAGCAGAAGGGGGGCTTCTGCTGTTGAACTTGATACGAGAGGTATGATTACTTCTCTTTAAATGTCACTTGGTACTCGCCAATGCCTTCGTAGCTGATCGTCGTCAGTTTATCGAACGCAACCTCAACGATACCGCAGTAAGAGCCAGTGATGATCGCTTCGCCTGCTTGGAAGTCCATACCACGACGAGTCATGTAGTTGATTAGCCAGTAGATTGGGTTTTGTGGCAGTGTATTAGGGTGCTGGCCATCGAAATCTTGTACTTGATCTTCTTGAGCCACGCTCACCTTGATGTTCGCTGCAGCAAAAGCTTTGTCACGTGCGATTTCAGGACCGATAAATAGGCCTTGGTTTACTAGGCAGTCAGCCAGTTTGTCATAGAACTCCGCACCACTATCATCTGCATAACGTGCCTGCATAAGCTCAAGAGCCATATGACAAGAGCCGATAGCAGCGTTGATTTCTTCTTCGCTGTAGCCAGCTGGGTTAGCTGGTAGTGTTTTGTTAAGCACAAAAGCAATCTCAGGCTCGATTTGCACTGCATTGTTGTCGGCGAACAACTCACAGGTTTCACCTTTCTGAACACTGCCAGCAAAAATTGGTGCAACGACAAACTTATCCTCAGCCAACGGCAGTAGACATTTCCAGCCACCCACTTTATCACTGTGTAGATCGATCATTGAAGATTGGATCTCGAGTGCATCTTCGATGGTGTTTGGGCGCTGCTCTTCGCTCAGGCGTGGTGCTTTGATGCCGGCAACGCGGCGACTTAGCAGCTCAGAGGCTGCCTGCTTAAATGTGCTAGTCATATTGTAATACCCTTTACTTGCTTAGCTGGATGATATCGAAAAGTTCTTAGTCTGAATAGATCAGCGAGTAAATGGTTTGCACTGGGTCAAAAATAGTTGAAATTGTTAGAGACATTTTGCCAATTTCTTAGGTAAGGCGGTTTCAATAGATAGGTTACAAGTGGTTATTTGTGTTAGTTAAACAGCTCGATAACTAGCTTGTTATTTTTGATCACTAGGTTGGGTCTGGCGGATTTGACTAGGGCCTCTTTGGTTGTCTTGCTATCTAGCTTGTACACGGGTTGGGTTGATAATGCCTGGCCGAGCATCGCGACTGCTGGCTTAAGCAGTGTTGCTATCTCTGGGGTGAGTCTTTGGCTTTTATCGTTAAAATGCTCAAGGCGTAGAGATTTTAAAAAGATCTCACCAGTGTCCTTGTCATATTCTGGCACGGCACTGAACTCGAGATCGAGGTCAAGGCTCATCCCCTGCAAACTGAGCATTTGAATATCCGCATTGGTATTGGCTGCAATCGATACCCGTTCGTCATCCACGCGGCCAATTTTGACCGCTAGATCATCAACAGAGACTTGGGCATACATTACATTAGCCACACCAAGTGATTGGTTGAAGTTTAAGTTGTCCTCAAGGTAGTCGGTCATCTCTTGCTCGCTAATACTGTAACTGGCACAGCTTGTCACAAGTAAGCAGCCCAATAATGCTAGCCAGTTTTTTCCAGTCACCTTGATCATACGCAGTCCTAAATTGATGGTTAAGGCTGTCCACTCGCGCAGACAAGCAGTTATTGAGTAAACCTTAGCTCATTGTAAGAATAGCAAGTCAGCGCCAAGCAAAAGTCTGTTTAATTTCCTAGGGTTGAGAAAAACACAGTTTCGGGGCACGGGTTATACTTCGTTGCGAGTTATGAGGAGTTTATCGCGCGCTTCAAATGTATCGTTTTCCTCTGGGCTATGTTTGTCCCAGAGTCTCACCTGTGTTGGAAAAAATAAAGTTTGTTTTTTAATGGTTAAATCAGTTAAGAAAGAATAGATATGCCAAGAGACTTCTGCCCCAAAAATAGCCTAAAGATTAGGTACAGTTGGATACTTCCGTTCCAGTTAGCACCAGCAACATTATAGTCACAGAGAGGCCAATTGAATCTGATTCCCCACCTTGATAAAATTCGCCGAAATTAAACCCATCGCTCCATTTCTAATCCTTAGGATTTGGAGCCTTAAAACCTTATCTATGAAAAAATTATTTTTGAGCACGTTAGTAGCGACGTTGATCACAGGATGTAATCAAGCTAGCGATAACTCAGATACGGATTCTGGAACTGGCATACCTCCTTTTGAACTGCCTAAGATAACGGCACTTTCGATTGATGGCGATTATAAAGTTGGTGAAGAGCTTAGCGCTCTAGTTGAGTGTGATTCCTGTGATTCTTACTCGGTCTCTTGGTACCTCGATGGCAAACTAAGAAGTATTAATCCAAGCTTTGAACTTAAAGCTACTGATATGTATAAGGCCGTCAACCTAGAAGTCGTGGGTGGCAATAGCGCAGGTCAAGATAGCGCTAGAGCTCTAGCATACCCTGAATGGGTGGCCAGCGTCAGTGGTTCTCGGAATGGTTTTATGGCACTAACCAACATGGGCAAGCTTGTTGTGTGGGGTAACTTTAGCAAAACTCTGCCAGAGGTCTTGTCTGAGGGAACTCACAGTGCATTTTCAATTATAGTTTCGCAAGCGGCTATTCATGGCGAAAATAAAGTTCTAGTGACATGGCCAAGCTATACGGTCGGGCCGACTGAGACCTTAACGGGTATCGAAGCTGTTTTTTCGACACGCAATGCGTTTGCGGCCTTAAGTGACAAAGGAAGGGTTTCGACGTGGGGTTCAGAGGTTACAGGTGGTGACAGTAGTGAGGTGGAGCATCTACTGCAAAATGGCGTTATTAATGTGTTCTCAAATGACAATGCCTTTGCAGCGCTTCGTGAGGAAGGAAGAGTCGTAACTTGGGGGTGGGATATTCTAGGAGGAGATAGCAGCGCTGTCGAAGAAGACCTTGGTAGTGGTGTAGAACATATCGTTGGTAATGAGTATGCCTTTGCTGCTATTAAACAGGATGGCAGAGTTGTGACTTGGGGGCACCCTGACTCTGGTGGTGATAGTGCCGATGTTTCCGCCGAATTGAGCAGAGATGTGCTATCCATCGTGCCTTCAAATGGCGCTTTCGCGGCCCTAAAACAGGACGGTAGCGTAGTAACATGGGGCAAGGAATACCTATGTATCGATGATCCTGATAATAGTGTCTCTTTTGATGAGGTGAAGCATTTGCTTTCGTCCGATGTAGTTGACACCCAATCGCATCTTATCAGTAATGCGTTTGCAGCTCTAAAAGATGATGGTCAAGTAATAACTTGGGGTTGTGCATACAGTGGTGGTAACAGCTCTAGCGTTGAAGAACATTTAGAAACAGGGGTCGTATCGATTGCTACTACTGCGCATACATTTGCCGCATTGAAGGATGACGGTAGTGTTGTCACGTGGGGGCTTGCTGATGCGGGTGGCGATAGCAGCTCTGTAGCCGATGAGCTTGGCTCAGGTGTAACTGAGATAGTTTCGTCAAGTCGTGCTTATGCCGCACTTAAGGCTGACGGAAGTGTGGTTACTTGGGGTGACAGTAAATTTGGTGGAGATAGCAGTCTAGTAGCCGAGCAGCTACAAAGCGATGTTATTGAGATCATCCCAGCTACTAAATCGTTTACCGCGATAAAGTCAGACAACAAAGTGGTGACATGGGGTGACGAAACTTATGGTGGAGACAGCAGTGAAGTGGCTGACCTTCTTAAGCCTAGCCTTAAAGTGATGGAAGCTTCTTTGACTCAATAGGCCTCTAAGTTATAAAGACAACGCCCTCGGCTACTTTTGTAACCAAGGGCGTTCTTGTATTTAGGAAATAAGAAATAACATATATAGCAACATATATAACAAGACACCCATATCATTGGTTATTATATAACAAGACACCCATATCATTGGTTATTATATAACAAGACACCCATATCATTGGTTATTATATAACAAGACACCCATATCATTTGTTATTATATAACAAGACACCCATATCATTTGTTATTATATAACAAGACACCCATAGATATATAACAAGACACCCATATCATTGGTGGATTGATCGATCCTCTCCTACACTGAAATAGTGCTCAACTATTAGGAGAATCACGATGCCCAAAGCTCGCTCTGAACAAGTTAGTCTAGATGATACGGCCTATTACCACTGTGTTTCACGCTGTGTGCGCAGGGCCTACTTGTGTGGTGTTGATGAGATTACTGGTAAGAGTTATGAACATCGGCGGGGTTGGGTTGAAGGGCGTTTGCTCAAGTTGGCACGTGTGTTCGCCATTGATGTTTGTTCGTATGCGGTGATGAGTAATCATACCCACGTGGTGCTGCATGTTAATCAGGTGACGGCTCTGGGCTGGAGTGCGCGTGAGGTCTTGGAGCGTTGGCATCAATTGCACAAAGGAACACTGCTAACAGCTCGCTATCTCAGTGGAGAGCAGCTCGATGAAACGTCATTGAAAGCGGTTATAGATATTGTTGAGGTGTATCGCCAGCGTCTGTATGACATTAGCTGGTTTATGCGTAACCTCAATGAGACCATAGCCCGTCAAGCCAATAGAGAAGAGGGGTGCACTGGACGATTTTGGGAAGGGCGCTTTAAGTCGCAAGCGCTACTTGACGAAGCTGCTTTAGTTGCCTGTATGGCTTATGTCGACTTAAACCCGGTCCGCGCCCAGATAGCGCCAACCCCTGAAGAATCCGATTATACAAGTATCAAGGCTAGGGTGGATACTCTCCAGGATTCTGACGGCTGCAACCCGCACCAACCTGAAGCCTTATTTCCTTTTGTTGGTGACCCTAGGCAGGAGATGCCAGAGGGGCTGCCGTTCCGACTTAAAGATTACCTATTACTGGTTGATTTCAGTGGTCGTGCCATACGTGAAGACAAGCGTGGGGCCATAGCTGAGTACCATCCGCCGATTTTGTCCAGACTAGGAATCGATGAAGCGATTTGGGAAACACTGATTGTTTCGCTTGAAAAAGAGTTCACCGGACCTATCGGTGGTGAAAAGTCTCTGCGTCAATATCAGCGACATCACGGCTTGCAGAGGATGAAAGGCGTTAGAGTCGCCAGGCGATGTTTTAAAGCGGCTTAACTTTACATTTATCAAGCTCGATTTTCCGCTGATGAGTGCAGTGGTGAAGAACTTTTTGTACGAGACTGCCCAATAACCAGAAATGCGCTTCTGATGATAGATTTTGTCTGATATTTGACTCTTTTTCTGTTCTGTATCCGGTATCACTGTTGATTCAATAGGACGGTAATCTTCTTTAGCTTTAATATGGATGTCTTAATAACTATATCCTGGGGGGGTGAGCGAGCTACAACTCGTTTAGATGAGCGAGGCGCTGTCCGCGCGCTCAAAACCGCCCTCGCTCTTCGAAGAGCTTTGCCCATCTCCGAACTTCGTCCCTCGATTTTAGTGGTGGTGCTTCATCGCTGGCAGGACTTTTTTGACGGGGGCAGTGAAGCTTTGATGGTGACCATCAGCGAAGGTGAACTCTAGGTTGATAGACTCACCTTCCACCAGCGGTTGTGAGAGGTCAAACAGCATAATGTGTAAGCCGCCGGGCTTTAAAGCAAGGTGCTGATTCGGCGGGATGACCAGCTGGTCGATTTGACGCATTTTCATCACATCTCCCTCGGTTTCAACGGTGTGTAGTTCAACACTGCCAGCTGCAGGTGTGGTTGCTGAAACAATTGTTACTGGCATGTCGGCGTGGTTGTGCAAATGGGCAAACACAGCGCTGGTGGTGATATTTGGTGGAGTGGCCCGCACGTAAGGCTCATTGATCATCAGCTCTGTCTCTGCATGCGCAGCAAGGGCGCAGATAGTCAAGCCGAACATCGTTATCAGTTTATGCATTAATCCTTTCCTCACTGTGTGATGGTTGTTTTTATCGCGGCCAGCACTGGTGCGGGTGACAGAGCATGAGGGACCTTAGTGAGGAGTTGGCCACGGGCATTAATCAGATAGAAGTAGGAGTTGTGATCTAGGGTGTACTCTAGCTCTGAGCCCTCAAGCTGTGATTTTTGGAAGATAACTCCGAACTGGTTGGCCAGCTTTTGTGTCGTGTCCAAGCTGCCGCTCAGCCCTTCTAATCTAGGGTGGAAGTATTGTGCGTATTGATGCGCAAGCGCAGCATCATCGCGATCAGGGTCAAGGGAGATGAAAATGGGGCGAAGTTGGTCGAGCTCGTGCTCTTCGAGTTGGTTAAGGGCTCCTGCCAGCATGGCAAGAGAAGTGGGGCAGACATCAGGGCAGCGAGTAAAGCCAAAGTAGACGATGCGAATTCTCGGGTCATCTGGGGAGAAGAGTTCAACGCTTTCGCTGCTTTTACCTGCAAGTTGATAAGCGTGTGACGTGGGCGTTGAGCTATGGTTTAACCAGAGCTGAGTGGTAATGCCAGCAACCAGCGCCACAGGGAGTATCCATATCCATTTTTTCATCGGGTCATCCTTATTCCAATCGCGATAGTGTCATTACCATCGGTAATTTCGCCTCGCCAAGTCATGGCGTGCGTTGAGCATACGGGCAAGACGATATCGGTCTGGTAGAGATTATTGTCAACCTTGACTAATTGGCCGCGTACCTCACCCATCTCCATCTCAATTCCACGCAATTTGATACTCAGTTCAGAAGCGTCACTGGGCCAAATCACGCTAAGTTTAGTCGCGGACAGAGGTTGCACCTTGTCTGAATCTAATACGACACGTTTGTCATCAAAGGTGCAAGCTCGTGTTGAAGCAAAGCAGGCGGGGGCTGTGGGTGTTGAATACCAAGCACTCACCGCTGGAATGAGATAAAAGCCCGCGATCGCGGTGAGTAAAAGGATAATGAGCGAAATCCCTGCTCGCATTACAACTCCTGTTTAGTGGTTATCGGCAACCTTCTCCAAAAGCAACACCAAGCCAATCGCGAAGAGGGCGGCAATGATTGCATAGGTCAATTGAGCCGGTTGATTGGCCACGGCCTCAAATGAAAGTGGAGAGAGGTTGATTTGCTCTAGTGGTACCTGCTCACCGCTAGAGTTTGTGCGCCAACTGATGGTTTCTTTCCAAGGCCATATCTTAGGCAGAGTCCCAATCATTAAGCCAGTAAGAAAGGTCAAAGTGAGGTCTCGGTAACGATTTAGCAGCCACGATAGAAGATGGGAGAAACACAGCAGTCCAGACACACAGCCGGCAAGAAAAAGGCCGAGTAGGGCAAAGTCGGCCCCTTTTACCGCCGCAAGGATCGGTGTGTACATACCGAGCAGCAACAGAATAAAGCTACCGGAGATACCAGGTAGGATCATGGCACAGATAGCGATGGTGCCGCAGAGGAAAAAGTTGAATGTGGTCGGTTCAAGATCCAGTGGCTTGAGGACGGTAATCAGGTAGGCAAAGCCAACGCCAATCAGTAGAAACGCCACCGCTTTGGCATCACGCTGCTTTACCTGATGGAGAATATGGTAAACGGAAACCAGGATCAGACCGAAAAAGAATGACCAAAGTGGGATTGGGTGAGTGACCATCAGCCAAGAGATCAGCTTAGCCAAGGTTGCAATACTGGTGAGTACCCCGGCAAACAGTGCCACCAAGAACGTCCCATTGATGCTTTGCCAGGCACCTTTAAGCCCTTGTTGTTTGAGCGTAGTCAGTAAGCTTGGATTGATACTACGAATACTGCCCAGCAGCTTATCGTAGATGCCAGTGATAAATGCGATGGTGCCGCCTGAAACGCCTGGGACGACATCGGCTGCACCCATTGCCATACCCTTAAAGAAAGTAATTAAATAATTCATATTGTTATAGTGAGAAAGATGATGGGCTTAGTATATACCTAACTGACCTTGAGATGCAGGCCTCGAGTGAATATACAGACTCATCTCGAGGCCAAATGCCAAGGGAAGACAAAATGATGTGCTTTATTCCTCAATCAATTCAGACAGACTGGCTTTTAGACTGGTGAGGATCAACCGAGCACTCGCTCGCCCTTTCTGATCAAACTCAAGGCCATAGCGGGCATCCGATTGTGAGTTGGATAGATTGCAGATACGACCATATAGAGGGGCGAGCTGACCATAGTCTTCTTGTGTCGCCAACAGTGAAATCTCGATCGTTTCGCCAATTTGAAAAGGTTGTGATTGAGGCTCGGTGACAAAACGACAGCCACCGATGGATAAGTCTTGCACCTCACACTGAGTTTTGAGGGTCTTAGATCGCGCCTCACCCTGTAGATTGAGTTGATAACGGGGCTCTTTGCGTGATTGTTTTACCACCATTTTGTTGCGTGGTTTGAGTGCGATATAGGCCAGTGGACGATCAACCACATACTTAATCTGAGCACGGAAATGAACCTCAGCACCTTCTCCTTGTGGCGAAAAAGTACGGCCATTGACCCAAAACTGCTCTTGGAAATAGGTTTTTAACTCCTCGACAGAGAGTTGCGGAGGTTCAATCAGGAGCGTGGTGTCTGAGTAGGTGCCGATCAATCGAGCACTGACACGAAATGTGGTCCCTACGGGCGTAGTCACATGCAGCGTTATCTCACAGCCATGCTCAAGTATGGCAAGGGCATCAGCACTGTCCAGTTTGATGATTTTATCGGCAGAGTGTTTGGTGATTAGCCCCATGCCGTTATCTCTTGGTCACATTCTTGTCGTTTAGATTCATCCATAAATCTCATTGGGGCCTAATGGCGAGGCTGTTACTGAATAATTACTCAAATTTATATTAAGTATGTTCCTGATTGCATAAAACAGGGAGGGAGCACTTTCGATGGTTGTTTAGTCGATAAATGTTAACTTGATCACATAGGTGGGACAGTTGACGCAAAGCGCCCGCCGAATTGGGGCGGGCAGACAACAAGGCGATGCAGTATTTAGACGTCTAATATGTGATAACTAGTGGTCCAAATAGAGGTAGTTTTGCCAACTTTTCATTCTAATCAATACTTTACGCATGACAGAAACATGGGTGAATTTATCTGAGTAGACCGCAACCTCGACGGCGGTTCCCAATGGCAGCGAAAAATCACTTAAATCGTCAGTGATTTTTAACGTCACCAATACCCGGCCACTGGTTTTTAGGGCACTGGTCTCAAGCAATCTTCCTTGCGCCTGCACTTGGCTTTCACCAATAGCAGGCAAGACCTGCACTACCTCGCCTTTGAATACTCGGCCAGGAATGGCGCGAAACAAAAACTCAGCCTCAAAGCCGGGCTTGAGACGCTGCAACGAGTTTTGTCGAAAGGCTGCGGTGTAGAGAATGTCCTCAGTATGTACAAAGGTCAGCACCGGTGCCAGTGGTAGCGGGACCGCCATAACACCAGGGCGGAGGATGACTTGAGTGGCATAGCCATCCGTTGGGGCAACGGCGATAGTTTGCTCAAGATCAAACTCTGCTTGCCTTAGCTCGGCAAGCAATGAGGCTACCTGGGTGTTTTCACCACCGATTTCTGAATCTAATGCCAACTGCGCTTGTTGTTGGTTGGCTTGCGCAACTTCAAGTGAGGCTTGAGCGGCTTTAAAGGCTTGGCGACGGGTATCGAGTTGTTGTTCAGTGAAAGCGCCCTTGTCGAAACCGCGTTGATAACGCTGAAACTCTCGCTGAGCTTTGTCGCGCTCGGCGAGTGCTTGTTCGACCGAGGCTTTGGTTTCAACCAGATTGGACTCGAGTACTAGTGCACCTTGGCTAGCCTCCTTAATTTGGGCCCTGACTCTGGCGACCTCTGCCTGATAAGGCTCTGGATCAATACGAAACAGCACATCACCCTGCCTCAAAGGCTGATTGGGCGTTACTGGCACCTCAATAACGCGGCCGCGCACACCTGACACCATAGGTGTCGTCGTAAAAGTTTGATTGCCAATTTGAGTAAACGGGTGATTGTAGTTCATCAGCAGGATCAAAGTGCCGACCAATATGACTCCGCCAAGCACCGCGGTTGGCACCGTCCATTTGTTGAGTGGGATATTGAATACTTTAAAGATTGCTATACACAGCGCCGCGTAGGTCATGATAAGCAGTAAATCCATGGTTACTCCTTGGCGTCAGGTGCTGATGGGAGAGGGGATGAGGATGTTGTCTGGCGCTTGAGTTGATCCACTTCGGCCTGTAGGCTCTCAATTCGGTCGATAAGGGTATCGACTCGATGATGAATATCGTGTTGCTCGGCCTCCAATTTGGCAAAGCCCCAACCACGCTCTTTGCGCCACAGCGTCGCCCAGATCCACAAAAACGGCCAGATAGCATGCAAAGTAAACAGGCTAACCCAACCAGCATAATGAATCGCATCTTGGTGGGGATGCTCACGCTCTTTAGCGATCTCATAAGGGATATCATGAATAACAATAATGCCGTAAAAAATCACCAAGGCGACAAAGACAAGTAACCCCAGCGCAAAATAATCAAGAAACATCCGTATTTCCAATTAATAGTGAGTTCGATTAAGTATTTGACAGGAAAGTGGTTATTTCAACGTAACCAAAAGTTATTTTTTAACGGTCAATCGACAATACTTTGATTCATAAAGTGGAGACTCCCAACGCGCCGTAAACTCCTCGCCTCTCGCAGGGCAACGCCCGATCTCGCCTCCCGCTTCTGTGTTTTTAGTTGTACAAGCAAAAAAACTGTACAAATAACAAATGACCAACAATACTTGTACAAAATGATAGCTTGTACATGAGGTGCAGCATGTTGGCGACAAAAGCAAAAGTGGGTATCAGTTCTTGTGTCCTTGGTGAAAAGGTAAGATTTGACTCTGGTCACAAAATCAGCAACTTTGTGACCAAAGAGCTATCCTCCTATCTCGAATTCATTTCGGTTTGTCCCGAAGTCGGCATTGGGCTCTCAGTACCAAGGCCTACGATCCGCCTGATTTCAAACGATGAGCGCATCGCCTTAGTGGAAACCAAAGACGAGACAAAAGACTACACCGACTTGATGATCGATTTCTCTAATGCTCAAGTTGACCGCCTCAACCAGGAGTCTTTGTGTGGTTATATCGTCTGCGCGAAATCCCCCACTTGCGGGATGGAGCGTGTCAAGGTGTATAAGAACAAACGTGCTGACAAAGAGGGCGTGGGTATGTACACCGAGATCTTGATGCGGAGAATGCCTTGGCTGCCAATAGAAGAAGACGGGCGCCTTAACGACCCAGTATTGCGCGAAAACTTTATCTCACGCATCTACAGCCTGCAGGATTTGTATCACTCAATGGGGGATGAGGTCACCCGTGGCAAGATCGTCGCTTTTCACTCGCGTTACAAACTGACGCTCATGGCGCACCACCCTGACTCCTATCGTTCGTTAGGGCAATTGGTGGCAAACATCAAAGACTACTCGACACAGGAGTTTTTCACCAAGTATCGACTGGAGTTTATGAATGCGATGAAAAACCGCGCCAGTCGCAAGAATAACACCAATGTTTTAATGCATATCCAGGGCTACTTCAAACGCAGTCTGGATAAACCGCAAAAAGCGGAGCTGGCCAAGGTCATTGATGACTACCGAACGGGGCTGCTGCCTCTTCTGGCGCCGCTGACGCTGATTAAGCATTATTTAAGTACCTACCCTGATGACTACCTTGCCAATCAGAAGTACCTAGAACCTTACCCACAGGAGTTACGGCTACGCTATGGCTTATGAAGAAAAAAAGGCTTTTGACGACAAAAAGTACGCCATAAGGGAGGTGTCAGAACTGACTGGCGTCAAGCCCGTCACTCTACGTGCCTGGCAGAGGCGCTACAGCCTGATCCAGCCAGAGCGAACAGAGAAAGGGCATCGCCTTTACACCGACCGCCATCTCGAGATCATAAGAGAAATTCAGGGCTGGCTGGCTAAAGGAGTGGCAATAGGTAAGGTTAAAGAACTGTTGGGTAATCCTGACATTGCACCTGATCCTAACCAGCCCCCTCAAGCTATTGAGCAGGTAGAAGCGGTGCTGTCTGCTCTTGCACAACTAAAAAGTGGCAAAGTTGACGCCATTATTACCTCGGTTTTTAAGGAATACCCCTTGCAACATGTTGAGAGCCTGTTGATCGAACCTGTGATGGAGGCATTGATTCGGGTCAAAGGCAGCAGTCGCACCCTGCAGCGTGCTCTGTTCCAGAGTGTGATGCTCAATCGTTTAAGCTCTATCATCGAGTCTGAAAACAAGGCCGCGCACCGCGGCCACACACTGGTGGTTAATCTGGACGTTGCGGGTAATACTTTTGCTTGGCTTTACTGCTTGAAGGTCGCTGAGCGAGGTCAGCGTGTGACCATGCTCGATGGCGTTGAGGATGTCACGGGACTTATCGATGTGAAATGGCCGTTTGATAGCGTTGCTCTGTTTTCAAACCGAGCGTTGACCGAGAACCTGAAAGATGGCGTACAACGTCTTAAGAGCCAATGGGGAGAGCAGCTACACTGCTCACCAATGATTGAACATTTGACATAGGAAAACTGGGATGCACTTAGTGTGGCTTCGGCGAGACTTGCGCGTAGACGACAATCCTGCGCTCTCCGGTGCTTTGGCAAGTGGTGAAGCCGTGATGGCGGTGTACGTTGCGACACCTGTGCAGTGGCAGCGACATGGCCTCTCTCATCGTCAAGCAGACTTGATTTGGCGCCGCCTGTTTGAACTGCAACAAGACTTAGCACAACTTAATGTGCCACTACTCTACGTTGAAGAAACGGATTTCCGAACCGCGGTGGCGCGCATCGCTTCATTGTGTCGCGCTCATGACGTGACTGGTGTCCATGCAAATCGCGAGTATGAGTTGAATGAGGTCGAGCGTGACCAAGCCCTCCAATCTGCCTTGCTTGAAGCCAATGTTGATGTGACCCTTTATCACGACCGCTGCCTAATGGTGCCAGGGAGCGTGATCAATAAACAAGGGCACTATTTCAAAGTCTTTACCCCGTTTAAAAAAGCCCTTCTATCGCAATGGCAGCCCGCGCAAATCGTCAAGAATAAACCGGCTAGCCATATTGCGGTGACCAAGGCTGACTGGCCCCTGCTCGACCGTCAAACTTCATCGTTTAGCTATCCACGTCAAGCCAGTGATGACTGGGGGGTGACTACCTCAGCAATCCGTGCGCGATTGCGTGAATTCTGTCAGCACAGGGTTGAGGATTATCACCAAGAGCGTGACTTTCCTTCTCTGGACTCTACCAGTCGCCTATCACCCTACCTAGCGATAGGCGCACTCTCAGTCAGGCAGTGCGTTGCTCGCATGGCTGTCAATGGGCAACACCAAGAGCAGGGGGGAGAGGTGTGGCTTAGCGAGCTTATCTGGCGAGATTTTTATCAACACCTAGTCTACTTCGAGCCACGTCTCTGCCAGCATCAAGACTTTATTGCTTGGGGAGCCAACGTCAAGTGGAGAGAGTCTGAGCAACACCTACTGGCATGGCAACTGGGGAGAACTGGCTACCCGATTGTCGATGCCGCGATGCGCCAGCTAAACCAAACGGGGTGGATGCATAATCGATTGAGGATGGTGGTGGCGAGCTTTTTAACCAAAGATTTGCATATTGATTGGCGCAAGGGCGAGCACTACTTTATGACGCAATTGATTGATGGTGATTTTGCTTCCAACAATGGCGGCTGGCAATGGTGTGCCTCCACCGGTTGCGATGGTCAGCCCTACTTTCGTATCTTTAACCCCACTAGCCAGGGAGAAAGATTTGACCCTGGGGGTGATTTTGTCTGTCACTGGATACCTGAGCTAAAACAAGTGCCTACACGATATGTCCACACACCTTGGCTGTGGAGTGGATTCGGTGGCCTTGATTATCCGTCGCCAATAGTTGATCACAAAGCAGAAAGAGAGATAACCTTAGCGGCGTATAAACAAGCAAAGGATGTCGAATGAAGCTACGTAACTGCTTGTCTCTGTGCTGGCTGGTCAGCACATCTGCGCTGTCTGCAGCCTACAGTCTGCCTCCGGAAGGAAGCAGTCTTGTTGGTCGTACTCAGTATCATGTTGTAGAGCAGGGCGAGACACTAGCGAACATTGCCAAACATTATGATGTGGGCTTTCTGTCTTTAACTGCCGCAAACAAAGGTGTGGACCCTTTCTTACCACAGGCTGAGCATGTCCTGACCATACCGAGTGAGATCATTTTGCCACAAGTGGAGCGGACCGGGATTGTGATTAACCTGGCCGAGCTGCGTTTGTACTATTTTGAGCCAGAGGAAGAGATTGTACACATCTTTCCCGTCGGTATAGGTCGAGTAGGCCGTGATACTCCAGAGATGACCACGCGTATCAGTCAAATGCGAGAGGCACCAACCTGGACACCGCCACAATCTGTACGAAGAGACTATCTTGCCAAGGGAATAGAGCTGCCGGCGGTTGTCCAAGCAGGTCCTGACAATCCACTAGGCGAGTACGCGATGCGACTTGCTTATGGCAACGGTGAGTATCTGATCCACGGTACCAATAAAGAGTTTGGTATCGGGCTGAGGGTGAGTGCAGGATGTATCCGTATGGAGCCGAAAGATATCGAGTGGCTATTTCACCAAGTCGAGCGTGGCACACAGGTTAGGATCATCAATGAGCCAATCAAAATGACTCTGGAGCCTGATCGCAGCGTGTTTATTGAAGCGCACGAGCCTTTGACGCGCAGTGATGGCTCTAAAAAGACACTCGAATTACCGATTGAATTGCAGTGGTGGCTGGAGGAATATGAGCTCTCTGCAAGCAAGGCAAACTCGGTGTTGCGGGCGCAGAACGGCGTCCCTATTGAGGTAGTTGCTCCCCAGCTTTAGACTGCTCAAGTATTAAGCGGCCCTTATCGTTGG
Organism: Vibrio sabulosilitoris; assembly: GCF_055391395.1. Classification (NCBI taxonomy): domain Bacteria; kingdom Pseudomonadati; phylum Pseudomonadota; class Gammaproteobacteria; order Vibrionales; family Vibrionaceae; genus Vibrio; species Vibrio sabulosilitoris. The sequence goes on along the minus strand of NZ_AP029600.1, from coordinate 91,385 downwards.
GATCTAGTGACAATAAAAAAGAGCCGTTATGAGGCTCTTTTTTTGAGTTTGAAGGATGACAACCGCTTACTTAGTGTATGACTGCGCGATGTTATCGATGCGCTCGTTAGCTCGCGCCGCTTCTCTTTGAGCAGACATTGCTGCATCAGCAACTTTCTGCATATCAGCATTTTGCATAGCCTTCATTGAAGATACTTCTTGGCTTAGTTGGCTAACTTGTGCGTTTAGTTCGTTTAGTTGAGCAGTGGTTTCCTCATCTGGACCTGATGCACAGCCCGCTAGTAGAAGTACAGAAGACGCCGCAGCTGCGATTAACATTTTGTTCATCATGAACTCCTTGCATGGATTTTGGTATCAAATAACGCCCTATACATTCTTTTCATATAGTGACATAGCAAGTGTAGACAGTTTCCTACGTAACACAAAGGTCAGAAAAGTTAAAAAAAACCAAGAATTTAAGAGTTGCGTCAATAAATTGACCAAGTTCTCACATTTGATAAGAATTTTGGCTATTACAGTCGATCTTTTGCCCTAGTGTTGCTACCCAAGTGAAAAAGTTAATGACTATTAGATAGTTAAGTAGTGAAGATCATATACTCAAGCAACCTCAAGCTGCATTTTCACTGGAAGAGACTACAATCGAACTAGATTTGGGTCAAAGTACGTTTTGATGTACTATGACGCGCTTTTTATTCTTTCCTTGGAGATAGCTTTTGCAGTTTAAAGATTTGGGCCTTGATAATCGCCTTTTAAAGACACTCAATCACTTTGATTTCCGTAAGCCAACGGAGATCCAACAGAAGGCAGTGCCGGTGGTGATTGCAGGTAAGGACTTGTTGGCGTCGTCAAAGACAGGGTCGGGTAAGACACTGGCTTTTGTGTTACCGATGTTACACAAATCACTCAAGACCAAAGCCTTCTCTGCGAAAGATCCTCGTGCCGTGATTTTGGCGCCGACGCGTGAGTTGGCCAAGCAGGTTTATGGCGAACTGCGTTCAATGCTCGCTGGTCTCTCTTATGAAGCAACCTTGATTCTCGGTGGTGAGAACTTCAATGATCAAGTTAAAGCTCTACGCCGCTATCCGAAGTTTATTGTAGCGACGCCAGGGCGTTTGGCTGACCACCTTGAACACCGCTCATTATTTCTCGATGGCCTAGATACGCTGATCCTCGATGAAGCGGACCGTATGTTGGATCTCGGCTTTGCTCCAGAGCTGCGCCGCATTCACAACGCCGCTAAGCATCGTCGCCGTCAAACGTTGATGTTCTCTGCAACGCTGGACCATGCTGAGGTCAATGATATTGCGGCAGAGATGCTCGATAATCCAAAGCGTATTGCGATTGGCGTATCAAATGAAGAACACAAGGACATTACTCAGCGCTTCTATCTTTGTGATCACCTCGACCATAAAGAAGCCATCTTAGAGCGTGTCTTGGAGGAGGCAGAGTATCGCCAAGTCATCATCTTTACTGCGACACGTGATGATACCGAGCGCCTAACCGTCAAGTTGAATGAAAAGAAACTCAAGGCTGTTGCTCTGAGCGGCAATCTGAATCAGACTCAGCGTAATACGATCATGAGTCAGTTTGAGCGTGCAGTGTTCAAGATCTTGGTGACCACCGATGTCGCGTCACGGGGTTTGGATATCGCCAATGTGACCCATGTGATTAACTTTGATATGCCAAAGCATACCGAAGAGTATGTGCATCGTGTTGGGCGTACTGGTCGTGCGGGTAATAAAGGTGATGCTATCTCTTTGGTGGGCCCTAAAGACTGGGCGAGTTTTAAACGGGTTGAGACTTACTTGCAACAGGACCTGAGTTTCTCTGAACTCGAAGGACTGAAGGGTAAGTTTAAAGGTATCAAGCCACGTAAGCCTGACTTCCGCAAGAAGAAAGCCGACCCTCGCAAGACTAAAGGCACTAATAAGCGTGTAGCGAAGAAGCAACCTGCCAAGCGGGATAAAGGTTTTTATCAGAACGTTGCAGTGGGTGACGCTGTTTTTGTACCGAAAAAGAAAGTTGCACCAAAAGTTGACGATGAGTAATCAACTTTAAGCATCAAAAAGGTGGCCCGTTGGCCACCTTTTTTGTATTTGCTGTCCTCTCTGCGAGGTGATCTTGACAAATCTCACGGCTAATAAGGGCAAAAAATAGCCGTTCACAATAAAAAAATTTCAGTTTTTCTTAGGTTTTTTGGCACCATGAGTGGTGGTTTTTTGTACTAATTTGAGCATTGAAATTGATGTAACGAGTTCAGTCTGATCTGTGTGTTAGTTCAAGCTAGCAACAACTCATTCGTAAAGTTTACAACGTGCACAGTGGCGTCCATTTGATGGCGTCAAGCCATAAAGCTGTTAAATTCTATCTATAACAATGACTTGAGTTGATTTTAAAGCGCTTGGTTAAGAGCCTTAGTTAAATGATTGGAAACATTCATTTAACATCATGGCTTCTATTTCGTGATTCTAGCCCCCTTTTAACAATACGAGATGGGCACAAGATCTCAAAATGACACATGGTCATCTATGTGTCACATGTCACCGAGACTTCAATTTACTGAAACATAACTGTCATATTCGCAGCCTAAAGTGTGCATCGTTCATGTAAACAACGGCAATGATGCCAACAAAGGAATTTTGTGATGAAAAAGACAGTAATCGGTGCAATCGCACTTCTAGGCGCAATGGCAGTGACTCCTGTTTCTGCTAAAGAAACCATCTCTGCAGTAGGTTCTAGCAGCGTAACTCCACTGATGGAAGTTTTCTCTGAAACATACATGAAGACGAACAACAACGTTTTCATCGAAGTACAAGGCCCTGGCTCTTCAGCTGGTGTTCGTGCTGCAAAAGCAGGCACTGCTGACCTAGGTATGTCTTCACGTGCTCTTAAAGAAGATGAAAAAGAGCCGTCTCTCGTTGAACTAACTGTTGCTCTAGACGGTATCGCTGTTGTCGTTAACCCAAACAACAACATCGAAGGCCTAACAGCTGAGCAAGTAACTGCAATCTACAAAGGCGAAGTCGCTAACTGGAAAGAAGTTGGTGGCGAAGACAAGCCAATCGTTGCGGTTACACGTGATACAGCATCTGGTACTCGTGGTGCATTCGAAGACATCATGGACCTTAAACAAAAAATCGGTGACGTAACCGTTACTGCTATCTCTCAGCGCGCTCAAGTTGCTAACGGCAACGGTGCTCTAAAAACTATGGTTGCTTCTAACCCATACGCTATCGGTTACATCTCTCTAGGTACAGTTGACGCAACAGTTAACGCACTACCTATCGACGGTGTTGAAGCGTCTGTAGACAACGTTAAGAACGGCTCTTACAAAGTTGCTCGTCCTTTCCTAGTTCTTTACAAAGAAGGCCAGCCTTCTGCTGAAGCGCAAAAATTCCTAGACTGGATGGTTGCATCTGAAGCGCAATCTCTAGCTGAGTCTAAAGGCTACATCTCTGCTCAATAATCAGCAGACTATACAGTAAAAATTAAGTTGCTCAGCCCGCATTTTGGGCTGAGCCTTTTCCATCTCTTTCGATAACTGTTTCGATTTTGAGAATTTTAATATGACCATCGCATCTAGTAGTGAAAAGCTTATGAACTCTGAAGCTAATGCTATCAACAAATCTGGTTTACGCGAGCAAAAGCGCGTTGACTGGAGAGAACGTATTTTCCACGGCCTGTTCTTAACCAGTGCTGTTATCGGTATCGTATCCCTAGCGATCATCGCGTACTTCATCGTGCGTGAGAGTATCCCAGCATTCCAACAAGTGGGTGTTGCGGGCATCGTTATGGGCCAACACTGGCTACCACCAGCACTTTACGGTGTTGCAACCATGATTGTTGCTTCACTGGTATCGACGCTAGGCGCTGTGATTGTTGGCGTGCCAATCGGCGTACTGACCGCCATCTTTATTGCAGAAATCGCACCAAAGCGTGTCGCTAACATTATCCGTCCAGCGGTTGAGCTACTGGCGGGTATCCCATCGGTGGTTTACGGCTTCTTCGGCCTGGTCATCATCGTGCCGCTGATTCAACAGATCTTTAATGTGCCTGCAGGTAACACCATCCTTGCCGGTATCATTGTTCTGGGTGTAATGATTCTACCAACCGTAATCACCGTTTCTGAGACGTCTATCCGCGCAGTGCCTCGTACTTACAAAGAAGGCTCACTGGCGCTTGGCGCTTCAAAAATCTATACCATCTTTAAGCTTCTTGTCCCAGCAGCGCGCTCAGGCATTATGACTGGCGTAATCTTGGGTATTGGTCGTGCACTGGGTGAAACCATGGCAATCATCATGGTAATGGGTAACGCGCCAGCGATGCCTGAGGGCCTACTTGACTCAGCACGTACGCTAACAGCAAACATCGCGATTGAGATGTCATACGCAAGTGGTGTGCACGCTAACGCACTTTATGCAACCGGTGTTGTACTTCTAGTGTTCATCATGATGTTGAATGCTGCTCTTCTATACCTAAACCGTGAGAAAGCGAGATAAGAACTATGGATCGCGTAAAACTAAAGCAGTCACGAGACTTTAAAGACAAGATTCTTAATGGCTTTGTATGGGCAGCAGCAGCAGCGACTGTGGGCTTCCTATTCTGGATTATCTGGTACATCCTTGCTAACGGTCTACAACACGTAGATTGGGCATTTATTACCGGTGACTACACGCGTACTGGTGACAGTCAGGGTATCTTCCCAATGATTGTCTCGACGATTTACATGGTTATCGCCTCGATTGCGGTGGCTGCGCCTCTGGGCATTATGACGGCAATCTATCTCACTGAGTACGCTAAAGTGGGCAGCCGTTTGGTAAAAGTGATCCGTTTCTGTACGGAATCACTGGCGGGTATTCCGTCGATCATCTTCGGTCTATTCGGTATGACCTTCTTTGTCACGATTCTTGGCTTTGGCTTCTCGATCCTATCGGGTGCACTGACGTTAAGTATCTTGATCCTGCCGGTTATCATCCGTACTACCGAAGAAGCATTGATGGCAGTACCACAAACCTACCGTGAGGGCTCATACGGCCTTGGCGCTTCAAAAATTTACACTATCTGGCGTTTGATCTTGCCAAGCGCAATGCCAGGTATCTTAACCTCGGTCATTCTAAGTATTGGTCGTGTCATCGGTGAATCTGCTCCTGTATTCCTTACAGCGGGTATGGTTGCGCGTATTCCTGACTCACTATTCGATTCAGGTCGTACGCTAACGGTTCACCTATTTAAGTTGACTACTGAGCTGTTCTCTATTGAAGAGTGGAACCAAGCTTACGGTACGGCCACAGTGCTTATCGTTGTAGTACTTCTGATCAACATGATTACTAAGCTGATTGCGAGCCGCTTCAATACGGCAACTTACTAATTACGCATATTACTAATTACGCATAGCAATCTAGACACGAATTTAAGATTTAAGAGATTAAGACAATGAACAAGTTTGATATTGAAAACCTAGACCTATTCTACGGCGACAACCAAGCACTAAAAGCGATCAACCTACCGATCCCAACTAAGCAAGTAACGGCGCTTATCGGCCCTTCAGGCTGTGGTAAATCAACGCTACTGCGCTGCTTGAACCGCATGAATGACCTGATTGAGGGCGTTAAGATCACCGGTAAGCTTGAGATGGATGGCACAGACATCTACGGCAACATCGATGTCGCTGACCTGCGTATCAAGGTTGGCATGGTATTCCAGAAACCAAACCCGTTCCCAATGAGCATCTACGAGAACGTAGCGTACGGTCTACGTGCTCAAGGTATCAAAGACAAGAAACACATCGATGAAGTGGTTGAGCGTTCACTACGTGGCGCAGCGCTTTGGGATGAGGTGAAAGACCGTCTTAAGTCTCACGCCTTTGGCCTTTCTGGTGGTCAGCAGCAGCGTCTATGTATTGCACGTACGATTGCGATGGAACCGGACGTCATCCTAATGGATGAACCAACCTCTGCGCTTGACCCAATCGCAACCCACAAAATCGAAGAGCTGATGGAAGAGCTTAAGAAAAACTACACGATCGTTATCGTAACTCACTCAATGCAGCAGGCGCGTCGTATCTCTGACCGCACCGCATTCTTCCTAATGGGTGAGCTTGTTGAGCATAACGACACCGCAGTTATCTTTAGTAACCCAAGCGATGATCGCACTCAGGGTTACGTAAACGGTGACTTCGGCTAATCGCATTTACTGGCATATAACACTATAACTATAAGCGATGGTAACTTTGCCCCTCTTGATGAGGGGCTTTTTTATACCTAAAACAAAGGTTTCGAGGTGCGGGGACGGGCGTTGCCCTTCGAGGGGAGATAATTGGACTCCCCCAACCCCGAAAGGTTGACTAACATTTGAGTTGTAAAGCCTAAATGTTAAAAGGAGTCCAATATGAAACGTATAGTATCTGGTGTTGATTTAGCAAAGAGTGAAATCCAAGTTTGTGTTACGCAACACAGCAAAGTGCGTTCCAATAAGGCAATGACACCTCAGGATTTTAACCACTGGCTTATAACGTCTAAACCGATGACCATCGTTTTCGAAGCGTGTGGCACCTCTAACTACTGGAAGCAACAAGCTATAGCGTGCGGGCATGATGCCAGACTCATTTCAGCTAAGCTGGTTGCCAGTATTCGACAAAACCAAAAGACCGATAAGAATGATGCATTAGCTATCGTTCAGGCTTCGCAAGTTACTGATATTCAGTTTATTAATGGCAAATCTAAAGAGCAACAAGAGAAGCAAAGCCTTATTCGCCTACGAGACCTTGCAGTGAAACACAAGGTCGCCAGTCTCAATCAACTCTCTTCTCTATTACTCGAGTTCAATATCCGTATTTCGCCGAGTAAAGGGGGAATAAACGGTGTTGTTGCATCGGCTCTAGAAGATGCAGAGAATGGTTTTTCTAGTGAATTTAGGGTGGCACTTAATACGGCCTGGCAACAGTATTTAACCCATGTTGAAAACGTCGACCAATATGATAGCTGTATAGAAAAAGCTGCACATAGGCAGAAGGAATGCAAAAAGCTTATGGCGATAGAGGGTGTAGGCCCTTTGAATGCGATTAATCTATATATTTCTCTTGGTTGTGGCGAGATGGGTTTTTTCAAAACAGGGCGTGATGCAGCAGCTTGTATTGGCTTGACCCCAATACAGCACTCTTCTGGTGGTAAGACCAAACTGGGCTCCATAGGTAAGTATGTCAAAAATAAAATGGTTAGGAGCTACTTGGTGAGTGGAGCGATGTCGGTGATAAATCAAGTAATGCGCCGCGAAGCCAGAACCAAAAAAGAACAGTGGATCCAACAGTTGGTTGAGCGACGAGGAAAGCGCTGTGCTGCTGTGGCTTTAGCAAATAAAACAGTCAGAACAGCGTTCTCTATGCTAACCAAAAATACCGAATACAAAGCCGAGCCTTTAGAGGCTTAAAGCGTTAAACAACAGTAATGCTCAATAAAAGATGAAAATCAGCTCGTAGAGTCAGTATCTCGCTAGGAGCATTAAGCTCGCGAGGAGAGTTGACCACGAGTTCGCGTAAATATCACAGAGCCAGAGATAGCTTCTCAATCAGAGCTCGTACATAAGCACGCATTTATTCTTTATTTGTTAATTACTGCTGTTGACAAGGGGGAGTCCACATAAGCGAGGTGTTTCTCGCGCGCATGTAGTTTGGGGGGATGTTTGGGCTCAAGCAGCCTCCTGCGGGTTTTGGGGGAATAAAACCAAGGAGCGAGGCTTGAGTACGGGCGTTGCCCTACGAGGAGTGAGACTTTTTTGGGCGTTTGTAGTCTGAGGCATTATTTTGACTCAAGTGGCACGAATAAGACACAGGGGCGGGGTTCGAGTACGGGCGATGCCCTGCGAGGAGCGAGGTGTTTCTTGCTTGCTGGTAGTTTTGGGACAGTGTCTGGGTTCAATTGGCCGCGAGTAAAGCTAAGGGGCGGGGGCGAGGCGAGGATGGGTGTTGCTTTTCGAGGAGCGAGACGTTTCTTGGGGGCAGGCGGTGTTTTTATGCGCTGGTAATGGGAGAATTTACAGAGAGTGTTCTGGGGGTTTACGAGGTATGATTAATTTCAGGTTTTGGGAATACACTCGCTCCTAGAAACGAAGTGTCCTCGAACTCCGCACCTAAAATTAAGCCCAGCAACTGCTGGGCTTAATTTGGTTCGTGTTACTCAGTTAGAAAATGAGATGCGCGACACCGGCAATCACAGGTAGGGTGACTAGTGTGCGCAGGATAAAGATAATAAACAGCTCGCCAATGTTGACTGGGATTTTGCTGCCTAGTAGTAGGGCGCCGACTTCTGACATGTAGATCAGCTGAGTGACTGACATGGCTGCGATAACGAAGCGGGTCATTTCGCTATCGATAGAAGCAGCTAGGATTGCTGGGATAAACATATCTGCAAAGCCCACGACGATGGTTTGAGACGCTTGTACGGCCTCTGGTACGCCTAATAGCTCTAGGAAAGGAATAAAAGGCTGACCTAGGAATGAGAAGACTGAGGTGTATTCTGCAATGACTAGGGCAATGGTACCTAGGCCCATGACAACGGGCAATACGCCAAACACCATGTCAACTGCGTTCTTGATCCCTTCGCTAGCAACCGATTTGGCTGATTTCACTTGGCTTGCTTTGAACATAGCAAGCTTAAGGCCCCACGACCACGTAGTTTGGCCTTCAGGGATGACATTGTCATCTTTGTTTGGCGCACTGCCATCAATGTATAGGTCTTGCTTACGGCTCAATGGTGGTAAGCGTGGCACGATGATTGCCGCCACTAGGCCTGCTAGGCAAACTGCGCCGTAAAATGGCAGGAAAAGATACTCAAGCTCAACTTGTGCAATCACAACCAGGCTGAATGTAATCGATACGGCTGAGAAGGTGGTACCGACAATCGCTGCTTCGCGTTGAGTGTAGAACTTCTGCTCATACTGCTTGCTGGTCATTAGGATGCCCACGCTACCATCACCAAGCCAAGAGGCAATGCAGTCTATCGCACTACGGCCCGGCAGGTTGAAGATTGGGCGCATCACCTTACTTAGCAGTGTACCGAAAAGCTCAAGCAGGCCAAAGTTCAGCAGAAACGGCAGTAGCAGACCGGCAAAGATAAACACTGAGAATAGCGTTGGCAGTAAGTCTTCCAACACCAAACTGCCAGTGTCTTCGTGCCAGATCGCCTCAGGTCCTATTTGCAGGTAGGTCATGACGACCGCGATACCACCAATTACACGCACTGCGAGCCACAGTGGCGAGGGTGAAAGCAGTCCATCGACGAATGCGTTGTTAGCAATGAAACGCGGCTTTACAAAGCGGTACAGGACCGAGGCCAGCGCCATAAAGGCAATGATGGCGGTGATCAATGGCACAATAATGTTGCCCATGGCGGCTTGCAGTGATTTAGCTAGCACGGCTACGGGGATGGTTAGGTCACCATTAAAGCTGATCGGTGCCATAAACAGGAATAGGCCGATCAGTGATGGGATCAAAAACACCCATAGGGTGGATTTTTTGTGTTTTTTCTCAAGTATAGATGCGTGATCTTGCATGGCGTGACTCGTGTTACCGCTAATTAATGGTGATTGCCTATCTGGGAATACTTATGCACTAAAATTCTGCTTTTAGTCATGGGCGCAGATAATATATGCAATCTAGGTGCACTGGCAATAGATATTCACGCTTTTTTGCTAACTATTCAGAGTAATATGTTGCAAAAAAGTGAAAGCGTCCGCTTTTCATTTATTTACTACTCAGGTAACGTATTTTATAACATTCGCTTATTGGAGACCGCGATGGGACGACGAATCTTCTCTATGCCAGTACTGTTGTTTATTCCACTTGCTTTGCTTGTGATAGTGAGTGTAGCCGCTGTTTATCGCTTTTCCCTTAGTGATGAGCAGATAGTCGCGCAGTTTATTCCTGCCCAAGAGGCTAATCCGGTCGTAAAAGCGGTCTTTGATCTCTCTTTACCGGGGGCACTGGTCATGCCGGTTCCCGAGACTAACGCCAACGTCGTCTTCAATCGCATTGACCTCGACACTGCATTAGCGCTTGGGGATTACGACTCTGGTCAGGAGCGAGGACAAGCTGGCTTGTTGTTTACGCCCATTGTCGCCATGGAGTTGGCACTTGGACGAGGCTTTATTGCCGTGGTGGTGGTGTCCAATCAAGGCAGCGGGCATTTTTACTACTTGGCTTCTTTTGGTGTCGATCAGCAACAAACTCGGCTTGTGGCTCTTGACAGCTATTTTCTCGGTGATCGCATTGTCCCAAAGGCGCTGTCGCTGGAAGGTCATTCATTAACGGTCAATTACCAGCAATACGCTCCCGGACAGGCACTGGCTGAGGATCCGCAAGAAAAGGCTGAAAAACAGTTGTTTGTCAGCATAAACGGCACATTTAGCGATAAATAGCCTCATTTCAATTGTGTGACATACGTTTTGATTCTCAATGTAACAATGACTTTTTATTGAAAAACAGATATTCTTACTGGGTTTTAGTCCTGAGGTTTCTTAACATAACAGTTACCAGGACATCGGGTAATTCCTAACTTTTTGACGATATTGATGTGTTTTTCAAAGATTTTACTAAACGTTTTGTGAGATTGAGCTATAAACAGAAGCTTGCTCTGTGTTCTTCACCAATCTTGCTCGCTGGTGTACTTGGATTTGTGCCAGAGTCAGGCCAGCCACAAGTGATAACCCTCAATGTTGAGCCTCTATCACTCTCAGCCCAAGCTGAGGCAGAGGTGATCGACGTACCCGACTACCCCGATTATGAGTATGTCATCCAAAAGGGTGACAACCTAAGCACCATCTTTAATAAACTTGGATTCGGTTATCAAGAGATGATGCGCGTTCAAGAGACAGACGTAAACTTCCTGTCTCTCGATACCCTGCGCCCAGGCAACACCTTACGCTTTTGGAGTGGTGAACAGCATCGTCTGAGTAAGATGATGCTCGAGTTCAACCCAGTTGATAAGGTGATTTTCACCAAACTCGACGATGGCAGCTTTGATTATGAGCGCCAAGAAGAGCCAGGTGAATGGCAAAACCGGGCCTATATTGGTGAGATCCATGGTAGTTTTTCGCAGTCAGTGAATGGCGCGGGAATGGGCAATACTGAGATTGAGAATGTGGTTGGCTTGCTTAAAGATAAGCTCAACTTCTCCCGCGATCTGCGTGCAGGTGATCGTTTTGAGATTGTGCAAGCGAGACAGTACTACCAAGGCAAGTTGACTGGTAATTCAGAAGTTCAGGCAGTGCGTATATTTAACCGTGGCCGCGAAATCACGGCTTACTTGCATAGCGATGGCCAATATTACGATAAGGATGGTGAAAGCCTGCAGCGTGCATTCCGTCGCAAACCAATGGATGGCAATTATCGCTTGAGTTCTAGCTTTAATCCGAATCGCAAACACCCTGTGACAGGGCGTGTATCGCCGCACAACGGCGCAGACTGGGCTACGCCGACTGGTACTCCGATCGTTTCGACGGGTGATGGCGTGGTGGCAATGACGCGTAATCACCCTTATGCTGGTAAATATGTGGTTATTCAGCACGGTACCACCTATAAGACGCGCTATTTGCACCTAAGCAAAATTTTGGTCAAGCAAGGGCAAGCTGTTAAGCGTGGTCAGCGCATTGGCCTAGCAGGGGCAACGGGCCGAGTGACCGGACCACATATTCACTATGAGTTGATTGTTCGTGGCCGCCCTGTGAACCCAGTGACTGCCGACATTCCAATGGCAACCTCAGTGCCAAAAAACGAAATGGCGAAATTCACTGCCAAGCGTGACGAGCTAAACAACTGGCTTCGTGAACAAGAAGTCCTCTTGGCCAGTCAAAACGAAGAAGATGCTAACGCAAGCTAACTTAGGCTTTTGTTTAAAATAGATAGTGAAAACGGCGCTGATGCTTCAGCGTCGTTTTTATTATGCAAGCTTGAGTTTCTCTGCGCTCCGAGGGGCGAGTACTCCCAGCGCGTGGTAAATTCCTCGTATCTCGGAGGGCTTTGCCCGTAATTGCAACTCGTCCCTGTGTTTACGTTCCGAGTAGCGAGTACGCTTCGCTTCGAGGTGCGAGCACTCCCAGCGCGCGGTAAATTCCTCGCATCTCGGAGGGCTTTGCCCGTACTCGTATCTCGCCCCTTTTTTCTAGGAGTAGATTTAGTTGAGATTTCTATCGAATTTTAAGCTTAGGGCAGGGGTTATAGGGTGTGGTTTGCTGTTCCCTTTAGCGGGGTTTGCGAGTCATCCGCTGTTTGCGCCGTTTACTAGCCTTGATACACCAATGATGGATGTTCAAGGTGTCTATCAAGATCAAGTCACCTTTGAGTGTGCGCTTCGAGAGGGCGAATGGCGATACTGTGCGGAATTTAACTATTATGACTTGCCTGTTTTTGCCCAGTTTTTTTCCGATGATGCACAAATCAACCGGGTGCAGCTAGAGCTGGTTAGCAGTGCTTTTTACTTAAGTCAGCTGCAGTTCAATTTGCGACGAGATGGATTTCAGCCACGTAGGGTGAGCTATGGCGAGCATGACTTTAATGTGCAAGAGGCGCTCAAGCACAGCACCTCTGAAGTGGTCGATCGCCAGTTGATTGAGTTGATTAATCAACGCCCAATCAATAGCGTCCTATCCATGCAGTGGGTCAAATCGAGCAATGAGTTGTTGATTGAAGCTAAAATTCAAGATGATGGCGTTGACCTTGTGCTAGAAATGACCCGGCAATAGCGTCAGAGATCAAGCACGAATACGCAAAATTATGACTTAGCTTATGGAGATCGGATGTTGCAGTCGCGTGCTAGTATCAGTTGGATATACTCAGCGTAACACTGACTATGGAGAGAAACACAGATGTTAAATCGAGTTCAGATTGCGCCACAAGGCCCAGAGTTTTCTGAGGTAGTGCAAGGTTATTGGCGTCTAACTGAGTGGGGTATGACTGCAAAGCAGCGACTAGATTTTATTAAGCAACACATAGCGCTCGGTGTGACGACCGTCGACCATGCCGATATTTATGGCAATTATGAGTGTGAGCAGTTATTCGGTGAAGCATTGGCGTTGGATAAAAGTATTCGTCGTCAAATTGAGATCGTCACCAAGTGTGATATCAACTTATGCAGCGATAAGTTCCCTGCTCGCAAAGTGAATCACTATGACACCAGTGCCGCGCACATCTACCAGTCGGTGAACAACTCACTGCAACGCTTGGGTGTCGATGACATCGATGTGTTGCTCATCCACAGGCCTGATGCGTTGATGGACGCGGATGAGGTGGCAGAAGCTTTCCAAGAGCTGCATAAAGTGGGCAAGGTTAAACACTTTGGTGTATCGAACTTTTCTACCCATCAATTTGACCTGCTGCAATCTCGTCTGGGCAAGTCGTTGGTGACGAATCAGGTTGAGATTAACCCACTTAATTTTGAGGTGGCGCACGATGGTACCCTCGATCAACTGCAGCGCCTGCGAATCAGACCGATGGCCTGGTCATGTCTGGCCGGTGGTCAGCTGTTCCACGCTCAAACCGAGCAGTCAAAGCGCGTAGTACAAGCACTGGAAGAGATCCGTGTTGAACTGGGTGCCGATAGTATCGACCAAGTGATCTATGCCTGGGTACGTCGCCTGCCATCGGGTCCTTTGACGATTGTGGGTTCGGGCAAGATTGATCGCGTTGAGGCGGCAGTGAAAGCTACTGAGCTCGAGCTTACACGCGAGCAGTGGTATCGCGTTTGGGTTGCTTCAAAAGGACATGGGGTGCCTTAGAGTGCGCTTCCTGTCAGCGCACACCTAGCGCTGGCATCCAATGACAAGCTGGAGTCGTCTAGGGTTGCTCGGTGATGGAAATAGGGTCACCGTAGCAACTTGGCTCACGCGGACATGCTGTGCCACGCGCACAAATCACTTGGGCGGGGACATTTGCACCGCGCTCAATCCAGTTAATATTGAGAATCTTGGCGATGGTGACCAGATCTTTGCGAATTGGCGCAGGGATCGTGGTGCTGCCTCCCGATTGGACGCAGGCAACTTTAAGCTGCTCAGCCATGCTCATCGCATCTCCTCCCTGCGCTTCAATTGCTGGATTTAGGTCGATACCAGCACACAAGACTCGATTGTTGCCTGCTAAATCCAGCATATTGGCGGATTCACAGCAGTAGATCCGTGGCTCGTTACCGACATTGAGTATCGAGATCTGCGCAGAGCTCCCCGCCTGTGGCTCTGAGAGTCGACGGAACACCGCCCAGTGCTGACAAGGGTCGTTCACTTGACGCATGTTGCCCCAAGGCAGGGGGATGCCATTACCGCGATATACGGCCTTGAGTTTATTTTGTCCGTACGCGTCGAAGTAGTGCCAGTGAGGGTAGGGGGAGACCACCGTCATGCGTCGCATTGCGACAGAGGGCGAGACGCCCGCCTTAATATGGGCACTGATTTCGTAGCCGTTACGATCGAGCAATTGACGAAACGGCACCTTCGGGCAGAGCAGTGCCCCCGCAAAAAAGCTCGACTCAAAGTCGCGCCACGCCTGCAAGATATCTTGTGAGTTAAGCTCGACATGATCACTTTGGTGAATATTATCCTCCCAAGTATTGGCTGAGCCAACCAGCAAGACATTTTTTAAGCTCTCGCGGTTATGCAGCACGCAGTGCCCAATATATACACTCAAGTCGTATTTAAGCCTGGTCGGAAATTGCTTAAGTATTTCATTAAGGTAGATAGTGCTAGGCGGCTCGAAAAATGAGCTGATCACCTGCTTAGCACTCACCCCCAGCTCATCCACCACATCTTGTGGCGTACGCTGCGTCCAGCGGATGGTTACGCCCAACGATTTAGCAATATCGATGAGATCCTCAACGCTAAGGTTGAGCCGCTTTAATCCCACTTCTTCTGCAGCGCGCTCTAGATCAGGAAAATGGTTTTGATGGCTCTCTTGGTGAGCACGGATCAGCAGATGAGCAAATTGACGACCGGTGATCCCGGCCTGAGAGAGCATCTCAGGGATAGCAATTTGCAAAATATCATTAGAAAACAGGAACCCAGGCTCAAGTGCCATCCCACTGATGCCACCTCTACGCCCCTTGTCGGGTGTGATGGCTTCCTGCTCTGGTTCATCATCAAGGAACCACACGGGCTCTTTTTGAAACACTTGGGCAATCACTGAGAGCATGTCGACACTCGGGACACGTTTACCGCGCTCTATCATAGATAGATAGGAGACCGAAGGGGCGTAATCGGGGTCGATACGGATGCAGCGGGCCGATAGGTCCTCCATGGTCAGGTGATTGCGCTTACGCAGGTTTCTGATCTTGGTCCCGAGAAAGTGTGACTGACGAACAAGGCTTTTTGACAGGCTCATTTTGTAAAATTCACAGTGTAAAATTTTTGTTGTGAAATTGTAGTTAATATTCGGCTAATCTTCCAAGTAAGCAGCAACACAAATTGATCTAGAACAATAAATGCTCAATGACAATGCCTGCGCTAACGAGACGAATTTTGAATGCGGTGTGAGGGGACGACCATGAACATGCTAACGATGAATAACTCATCCTATAAGAACTCTAAAAAACCATTTATCGCTCAAGCTGTCGTTGCCGTCGAGACCCTAGCGTCTGACGCAAGAGAGCAAAAGACCTGCCAAGGAAAGCAGATCTTAGACGAGCTATTTCCACTTGAAACCGGCTCTCACCAAGAGGTGACAGCCTACATGATTGACTATCGCCATCTAGTGGCCTATTTCAAGGACGGCACTCATACCGGCCTGCGCCATCCAAAGCACTTCGTTGCTTATAACGGAGAGAAAGAGACACCATGTTCAATTCTTCTGCGTGATGGTAAGGGCAGCCATGTTGAGGTGATGATAGGCTGTAACCGCGGCACAGGCTGTGTAGAGCTCACCACGATTGAAGACATCCAGATCGAGTGCAGTTCAACCTTATCACAGCAAAACTCGCCCTGTCATTTCGCCATGCGCCACTGGATAAGTCTTATCAAGAGCGACCGTAAGGACAAACCCGCCGCCCGCAGCGAAGACAAAGAGTTCACCGCCAAAGACGGCAACGACTACGTCCTAGAAACTTCCTATCAGCTTTGACGCCTTGCGGCTAAGGGGCGGGGAGCGAGGACGGGCATAGCCCTACGAGTGACGAGGGGTTTGACACACGCGATGAATTACTCGCACCTCGGAACGAAGTGTAACCCGCACCTCGAACCTGAAATAAAAAAACCAGCCGAGGCTGGTTTTTGCTTTGCTGAGCAATGTGTAGAAACTGTTGTTTCGCTTATGCACACTCTAGTGCGTCGAAGTCTACGCCGCGTTCTTTGTATAGGCGCTGACAGGCACGGCCGTCGTTGTGGAAAAGGTGACAGCGGTGAGCCGGGATACCGATGCTCAGAGAATCGCCCACTTCAACCTCTAGGGTATCTGGCTGGCGGTAGATAACGTCGGCATCTGAGCCTTTAAGATTGAGGTAGGCTTGAGTTTCGTTACCCAGCTTCTCAACAATCATGATCTCACCATCGATGGTAGCATCACCTTCGCCCGCTTTTAGCAAGTGCTCTGGACGCACGCCCATTGACATACGCTCGCCGCGAACCACAGTAGTACCATCAACTGGGATCCAGAAAGAAGTACCGTTCGACAATTGAACCTTCACGCGCTCTTTCTCGGTTTCCTCAATGAACACACTCATGAAGTTCATCTTAGGTGAGCCGATAAAGCCTGCAACGAAGCGGTTTTGTGGGTAGTGGTAAAGCTCAAGTGGACGACCGACTTGTGAAACATAACCGCCGTCCAGCACCACGATCTTATCCGCCATAGTCATCGCTTCAACCTGGTCGTGCGTTACATAGATCATGGTACAGCCAAGTTTACGCTGCAGCTTGGTGATCTCAGAGCGCATCTGTACGCGCAGCGCCGCATCAAGGTTAGATAAAGGCTCATCGAGTAGGAACACGTTTGGTTGAGAAACCAGTGTACGACCAATGGCAACACGTTGACGTTGACCACCAGAAAGTGCTTTTGGCTGACGCTCTAGAAGGTGGCTGAGTTGCAGGATGTCTGCTGCGTGCTCAACACGCTTGCTGATCTCGTCTTTGTCGGCTTTAGCCAGCTTAAGACCAAATGACATGTTGTCATAAAGGTTAAGGTGTGGGTAAAGGGCGTAAGACTGGAACACCATACCTACGCCACGCTTGGACGGCTCAACGTCGTTCATGCGCTCGTCGCCAATGTATAGGTCACCAGAGGTGATGTCTTCAAGACCAGCGATACAGCGTAGCAGCGTTGATTTACCACAGCCTGATGGACCAACGAAGACAACAAACTCGCCCTCTTTAATGTCCAAGTCAACATTCTTTGAAATCAGTACATCTCCGTACGCTTTACATACGTTTTTTAACGTGACATTCGCCATCTTAGCTCGTCCTCGATCAATATTTTTATCATAGTTACTGCCTATGCTGTCCTAGCCATCGGCAGTAATTGTAGGAATTTAGTAAGGTGTTATACCTAAATTACCTCGAAATCTAATTCATTTCACAATCCAATTCACTTCGAATCAAGCCACAGTGCAATGGGCGTCACCTAAAAAAGCGCAAACGATTTCATGATGGTCGTTGACTTGGATTTTACAAAGGTTTCCTGATTTATGAAGTTACTTAGGTATAAACAGTGGCAACACCTTAAGAAAAAAGGGTGACGAACACAAATGGGAAGCTCTGTGTTCCATCACCCGTCACGCCAAAGGGTTGAATTGCTTCCCCCGTATAGCAAAGACGTCTCCCCCGTAAGTACTAACTACTACGAACATCTTTGCTATAACAGCAATCCAACTCGGCAATGCAAGCCAGTTACAAGCAACTGGAAAGGGTTCTTACCATCCACTCTTGGATAGCTGTAGTTTCTCGATTTTAATCAAGCCTCACATCCTCCCAGTCAACTTTTTTGCAGGGGGAGTAGGAGGGGAGGAGGGATGAAAGGGATGAACCGTCAATAAGAGATCGAGGTCAAAAAATCTCCGCCATCTTTGGTGAATCTGGTCACAATTGATTTCTATTTTGTGATCCGGGTCGTCAACATCTGCAGATTTGGATCACGGATTTACGCCATACTAGCGAGGGCGTAGAAACTAGGATGATGAGGTTATTGCTGTTTTCTCTGATTATATATGAGGACTAGGCGAAACCTCTGAAAACGGTCGAGCCCTACAACAAAAGTATAAAAAGGATATAAAGATGAAAAATGCCCTAAGCACAGTAGCACTAGGTACCCTCGTCGCACTTGGCTCGTTTGGCGCACACGCTGCTATCGAAGAAGGACAACTAACCATCTGGATCAACGGTGACAAAGGTTACAACGGTCTAGCAGAAGTTGGTAAGAAGTTTGAAGAAGACACAGGTATCAAGGTGACAGTGGCTTACCCTGATGGCCTAGAAAACCGTTTTCCACAAGTAGCGGCGACTGGTGACGGTCCTGATATCGTGTTCTGGGCACACGACCGTTTTGGTGGCTACGCAGAAGCGGGCCTTCTAACAGAAGTTAAGCCTTCGAAAGAAATTAAAGACGGCATCGTTGATTTTGCATGGGATGCGGTACGTTTTGATGGCAAATTCATCGGCTACCCAGTCGCGGTTGAGTCTCTATCTCTTATCTACAACAAAGACCTAGTTCCAAACCCACCAAAGAACTGGGAAGAAGTTGAAGCATTGGACAAAGAGCTACAAAAAGATGGCAAGAAAGCCATCATGTGGAACCTAAAAGAACCGTACTTCACTTGGCCACTAATGGCAGCTGACGGTGGTTACGCATTTAAGTACACCTCTTCAGGCTACGACGTGACTGACGCAGGTGTTGCCAACGAAGGCGTAAAAGACGCAATGAACTTCGTTAAAGGTCTAGTTGATAAAGGCGTGATCTCGCCAGACATGGACTACTCAGTATCTGAGGCTGAGTTCAGCCAAGGTAACGTAGCGATGACAATCAATGGCCCATGGTCATGGGGTAACATCGAAACTGCAGGCATCAACTACGGCGTGACAACACTACCTAAGTTCCAAGGTCAGTCTTCTAAGCCATTCGTTGGTGTACTAACAGCAGGTATCAGCACTGCATCACCAAACAAAGACCTAGCGGTTGAGTTCATCGAGAACTACCTACTGACTAACGACGGTCTGCGCATGGTTGATAACGACAAGCCACTAGGTGCGGTTGCACTGAAATCGTTCCAGAAAGAGCTAGATGCTGATGCGAATATCGCAGCGACTATGGATAACGCGATGAACGGTGAAATCATGCCAAACATCCCACAAATGAACGCATTCTGGGGCAGCACTAAGAGCGCAATCATCAACATTGTTGATGGCCGTCAATCGGTTGACGCTGCACTGACTGATGCAGAAAAACAAATGACTAAGTAATTGCTTAACTTTTTTAGGAGGGGGTAACCCCTCCTTTATTTCTCTATTTTTTTATTTTTTATTCGCTAGCAGGTTTCTCTATGCAGTCAGTTCAAGGTACAGATGTGATGACATCTTCCGCACCGAGTATGCCGTCAAGTAAGAGTGTCTTTATTAAATGGTCTTTACTTGGCCTAGTCGGTTTGGTTAATGGTTACGCGACAATTTTGATGTATTCGCGTGGTGAGTTGGCTTTTGCTCTGCTAACCCTAATATTAACGGCACTTGCCCTGTTTATATTCGGTAGTAAGAAGGCATACGCCCACCGTTACATTTACCCAGGTATCGCGGGGATGATTCTGTTCATCCTATTCCCTCTTGCCTATACCGTTGGTCTTGCTTTTACCAACTTTAGCGCCAAGAACCAACTCTCTTTTGAACGCGCCCAGAGCGTACTTTTAGATCGCACTTTCCAAAGTGGCGACAGCTACTCATTCAACCTATACCACGTGGGTGAAGGGCATCAAATCATCATCAATAAGGATGATGAGCTTCTGGCAACACCGGTGTTCAAAGAGTCTGAGCTGGCTGACCAAGATTTTGAATTAACCCCAGTTTCTGCAGAGCAGGGCGACAAAGCGGTGATCAAAGACATCATCGCCCTGCGCTCCAAACTTTCTGCCATTGACCTTGTGTTCCCATCGGGTGATGCCATCCGTATGAGTGGCCTGCGCAAGTTTGCCGCGGTAGAGCCCCTCTATACATTACAAGAAGATGGCAAAGGTCTGATCAACAACAGCACAGGCGAATGGTTGCAGCCAAACATGGAGACTGGCTTCTATCAACCTGTGGATGAAAACGGAGAGTTTACCGGCAGTACAGTTGCACCCGGTTTTGTCGTTGGTATTGGTAGCCATAACTTTGAGCGTGTGTGGAAAGACGATGGCATCAGGCAGCCATTTATCAGCATCTTTATCTGGACAATCGTGTTCTCTGCCGTGAGTGTCGGCTTAACCGTGATCATCGGTTTGATTTTGGCCAGTGTGGTTCAATGGGAGGCGCTAAAAGGTCGTGCTATCTATCGAGTTCTACTGATCTTGCCTTACGCCGTGCCTGCGTTTATCTCGATCTTGATTTTTAAAGGTCTCTTCAACCAGAGCTTTGGTGAGGTCAACATGGTGCTCGAGGGCCTATTTGGTATCAGCCCATCATGGTTCTCAGACCCGTTCTTGGCGAAATTGATGATTATTGTCGTCAATACCTGGCTTGGTTTCCCTTACATGATGATCCTGTGTATGGGTCTATTGAAGGCGATCCCGGATGACCTGTATGAAGCGTCGGCGATTGATGGCTCAAACTTCATCTCGAACTTCACCAAGATCACTATGCCACTGATGCTCAAGCCGCTTACGCCGCTATTGATTGCAAGTTTCGCATTTAACTTCAACAACTTCGTATTGATTCAGCTATTGACTAATGGTGGTCCTAATATGATTGGCACCTCCGAGCCTGCGGGCCACACCGACCTTCTGGTTAACTTCACCTACCGAATCGCATTCGAGGGTGCAGGCGGTCAAGACTTCGGTCTAGCAAGTGCAGTCGCAACGCTCATCTTCCTATTGGTAGGCGCACTCGCACTGTTGAACCTACGTGTCACTAAAGTAGCTCAAGACTAAGGAGGCTCAAAATGGCAATGGTACAAGGAAAATCTTTAAAATACCGCGTCTGGGCAACTCACATCGCAATGTGGGTATTCCTATCGCTTATCATCTTCCCACTGCTGATGATCGTCGCGATCTCGTTCCGTGAGGGTAACTTCGCAACAGGTAGCTTGATCCCTGAGAATCCATCTCTTGAGCACTGGAAACTGGCTTTGGGCTTCTCGGTTGAGAAAGCGGATGGCACTATCGTGCCGCCGCCGTTCCCAGTACTAACCTGGCTGTGGAACTCAATCAAGGTTGCTGGTATCTCATCGATTCTGATTGTGTGTCTATCGACCACCTCAGCCTACGCGTTTGCTCGTATGAAGTTCAGGGGTAAGAACACCATCCTAAAAGCGATGATGATCTTCCAGATGTTCCCAGCAGTACTGGCACTTGTGGCATTCTACGCGTTGTTCGATAAATTGGGTCAATACATCCCATTCCTTGGCTTGAACACCCACGGTGGCCTTATCTTCGCCTACCTAGGTGGTATCGCGCTGCACGTATGGACCATTAAAGGTTACTTCGAGACGATTGACGGCTCTCTAGAAGAAGCGGCAGCACTCGATGGTGCGACGCCATGGCAGGCATTCAGACTGGTTCTTCTGCCTCTGTCGGTGCCAATTCTAGCGGTTGTGTTTATTCTGGCGTTCATCATGGTGGTGGGTGAAGTACCGGTAGCATCACTACTACTCTCTGATGTGAACTCTTACACGCTAGCGGTGGGTATGCAGCAATACCTCCACCCTCAGAACTACCTATGGGGTGACTTTGCAGCGGCAGCAGTGCTGTCAGCATTCCCAATCACAATCGTATTCCTACTGGCACAGCGCTGGTTGGTTGGTGGTCTAACCGCCGGTGGTGTTAAAGGATAATAACGAACAGGGTGGCCTTCGGGTCACCCTGTTGATTTGATTAACTCTTCTTGATAAATGTGGAGTAAGGTTAAGAAGAAACTTTGGTTTGGCCGCCGACATGTTAGTTAAATCAACACCTTTGCAGTTAAGCATAGCTGGCTGTCAACGTATTCCTTTACTAGTTGTAACGAGAGCTCGGATTCACATCCGGGCTTTTTTATGGTTAAAAAAAGCAGAGGCGGGAGGCGAGAGCGCTTTGCTGCGAGAGGCGAGGGGTGATCGTGAGAAAACCCTCATGCCATGCTTACCCGTTAGGCACACTTTAGTAATGGTAATGAAGAGAGTAAACACCAGTATGGAGGAGCGAATCGTCCTCAGCGCGCGCTGTAAATCCTCGCCTCTCGATTCTCGACTCTCGCCTCTGTAGTTAAGGTTGCGAAGGGATGTCTTTAGGCTGTAACCTTAACGACTGAAATCATTATGTTATGTAGTCTAAGGAACAATAATTTCAATACTATGGCTTCGATTAAAGACGTATCCAAGTTGGCTGGCGTATCGTGGATGACGGTGTCGCGAGCAATCAACACCCCCGATAGGGTCAAACCTGAGACACTCAAGCGTGTCAATGAGGCGATTAAGGCGTTGAATTACACCCCCGATCACTCGGCACAAAAAATGCGCGCGAAAGGGGTTATTGGCCATAAAGATACGACAATCGCCGTATTGGCGCTTGAGGTGGCGACTACACCTTTTTCGGTAGGCATCAACCACGCTGTAGAGCAGACGGCAAACGAGCAGGGGTGGAACTCGATGATTTTTAATACATTAGAATCGTCGCCATCTCAAGAAACCGTCGAGCGTGTGCTATCACATAAACCGGCAGGGGTGGTGTTTGCTACGATGGGGCTTAGGCAAGTTGTGGTGCCAGAGCGGCTTAAAGAGCTGCCATTGGTGCTGGCTAATTGCTACAGCCATGACCCTAGTATTCCCAGCTATGTCCCTGATGATGTTCAGGGGCAATATCGGGGCTTTCGTCACCTATTAAGCAAAGGCTACAAGAAGCCATTGTTTATCATGCTCAATCAGCAACAACCAGCGGTGGCCCTGCGTCAGCAAGGGATCAAAACGGCACTGAGTGAGCATCAGTTGACGATGGAGATGTTTCGCTGGCGCTTTATGGGTCTGCCGTGTGATTACCACGACACGATTGCCATTATTGATCAGGCGCTAGCTGATAACTATGACTTCGACTGCTTGGTGTGCGGCAATGATCGTGTCGCGCTCGTTGCCTATATGCACTTACATCGGATCGGTAAGGCTATTCCACAAGATGTGGCC
Organism: Vibrio sabulosilitoris; assembly: GCF_055391395.1. Lineage (NCBI taxonomy): Bacteria > Pseudomonadati > Pseudomonadota > Gammaproteobacteria > Vibrionales > Vibrionaceae > Vibrio > Vibrio sabulosilitoris. The sequence goes on along the minus strand of NZ_AP029600.1, from coordinate 68,095 downwards.
ATACTTGGCTATGACAATATGGAAGAGGTTGCAGAACTATTTGTCCCTGGGCTGACCACTATTGAGTTGCCACACCATGAGCTGGGCAAACAAGCGGCGCTGCATATTATTGAGCGCCGCCAACAACAAGGTTTGATTCACGTGCCTTGTCCGCTAATAGAGCGAGAATCGATATAACTCACGTTATCGCCAGATATCTTCTAGGCGCCAGATCGCTAAAGATTCCAGCTCGACCGAACCGTTTTCCGCAAACAACTTGAAGCCCAAGCTGGACTCAGCTGGATAGATGCGGCTGGTCATCACCTGTTCACCTTGGTTAAGAAAGGCCTCCACGGAAGAGCGGTCGAGGTAGAGATGGAACTCAACGCAGTTATTGCTGGTATCGATATCGACGCTCCGCATTCCAGTCACGGCTTCACCTGACAACGTGCGGTCGATAAACGCGCGTTTAGCCATGCGATCGTAACCAACGAGTGTACGCTCAAACGGTGCCTCACCCACACGTAGCATAAAGCCAAAGCGTTCAGCCGATGCACCAGCAAGGGAGAAACGCGCTTTGACTTCAAGCAGATCACCACGTATCTCGGTATCCAGGATTTGGCTGTCAATCTGAGTAATATGGGCAGTATCAAATTGCTCTTGACGCAGAGTGGTTAATTCCTGGATAGGCGTTTGCCAAATCTTACCTGTGTCATCTAAAGTCAATTTGCGTGGCAGGGTTAGAGCACCACACCAGCCACGCGCTTTCGTTGGCATCTCACTATGCCACATATCCATCCATGCAACGGCCACTCGACGACCATCCTGTGCGTCGAAAGTCTGGCAGGCATAGAAGTCATGGCCAAAGTCGAGCTCGACAAACTTGTCAAAGCTAAAACGGCAGGTCTGCTTATCTAAGTCACCGACCATATAACCATTTTGATGAAAGTTGAGGTTGTTATAACCATCGGCTTCCATGCCCATTGGCGAGCAAATCAAGACGCGTTTGTCACCTAAGCTAAAGAAGTCAGGGCACTCCCACATAAAGCCAATACCGTCAGTGGCCTCCGCCATCACACCACGATATTGCCAGTCGCGTAGGTCGTCAGACTGGTAATAGCCAATTTGCCCTTGCTCACCGTCTTTCATACCCACGACCATGTGCCAAATCCCATCTTCTTGCCACACCTTAGGGTCACGAAAGTGGACCATATCACTTTTTGGAGCATCGGCGATAACAACGCCTTGCTTCTCAAAGTGGATACCATCTTCGCTGGTCGCTAAGCACTGAACTTGCTTCATGTGATCATCATCACCCTCCTCAGCCAGCCAAGTATGTCCAGTGTAAAGCAGGGCCAGTGTGTCACCGACACTGAAAGCAGATCCAGAAAAACAGGTGCCTTCAGCCCCTGGTGCAAGCGCGATCGGCTGGTGTTGCCAACGGACCATATCTGTAGAAGTCACATGTCCCCAGTGCATTGGCCCCCAGTCAGAAGAGTAGGGGTGGTGCTGATAGAAGGCATGGTACAGACCGTTGTGAAAGCACAACCCATTGGGGTCGTTAATCCAACCAGCTGGAGCAGCGATGTGAAAACCAAGGCGGTGGTGACACTTCAGGTTGTGTGCTTTTTGCACCACAGTTTGGTTAGCTAGAGTGGTATCGTTTTTCATGTAAAACTCCAAATTTAAGTCAGACCTCCCCAAGCAAAGGGAGGCCAGTCAATGATTTATGCTGTTGCAACGGGTTGGGATTGAGTGTTCTTCTCTGCCTGGGAAGGCTCGTTAACCGACGGTGTTTTGTCGCTGATCAGGGTGAAGATTGAGATGGTCGCGAAGACACCCACCACAGCGCCAAGGATCAGGTAAGTTTGCTGGAAACCCATCACGTCGTACGATAGTCCCACTAGAGGTGAAAGCACGCTGGTAAACACTTGGATGACAAATTGGAAGCCGAACAGATACAGCGTTGATGCCAGTCGAGTGTCAAAGTTCTTACTGAAGTACTTAAAGACGGCGATCAGCAGGATAGGCAGCTCTACCGCGTGAAGCAGTTTCATTGCTGAGATGCCAACAGGCCCCACCACTAGGCCTGAGCCAATGATACGAGTGGCCATAATAAAGCCGGCAATTACGAGCGAGTTTTTCGCCCCAACGCGATTGACGAAGAAAGGAGCAAGGAACATACCACCTGCTTCAAGGAATACTTGTAGCGAGTTGAGGTAACCAAACATACGGTTGCCTTCTTCGACAGTCGAGAACTGTGATGAGAAGTAAATGGCAAATTGCTGGTCATACACCCCGTAGATACATGCACAACCAAAGATATACAGGGCAAAGGCGTGAAAGCGCGGCATTTTGACTAGAGCGAACAGGTCACCGACCTTGACTGGGTTGGTATCGACCTCTTGACTGCTCGTGTTGTGGTCAAACTTGACCAGCATAATCATGATAGCGGCAAGAATCGCGGATAGTGAGGCTAACCAGAAGTTGATATTTGGGTTGATATTTATAAAGGTGCCCGCAAAGAAAGTCGCAAACGCCCAACCAAGCGAGCCCCACATACGGGCTTTACCAAATTCATAATTAGATACCCGGCCAACGCGCTCGACATAAGTTTCAATTGCCCCGACACCGGCAAAAAATGCGGCGCCTAAATACACGGCACCTGCGGCTGCACCAAGGAGAATATTGGCTTGCAGGAGCGGCCCATAGATGAAGATGATAAACGGGCCTACGAAGACCAAAAGCGCGGCAATAAACCACATTAGGTGTTTTTTAAGCCCGAGTCGGTCTTGGATATAACCATAGAGTGGCTGCAAGCACAGTGCGCCAATCGCATTGAGTGAATAAATGATACCGGTGTTGGCACCGTCGAGTCCTAGGTGCTGACTAAGCCAGATAGGAAACAGTGAAAACCAGAATGACCAGGTGACAAAAAAGAAAAACAGCGTGGCGCTGAGGAGTATAAAGTTTCTGTTCTTACCAAAATGCATGGCAACCTCTCGTAGGGCGTGGTTATTTAGAATGTCCTTAATGTTAACGTTAACTTTTTTGGTTTAATGAGTTGGGCAAGCATCTATCACTGCTTAGTTGGTACATTTGTTAACGTTAACTTTACGTGTCGACAATTCTCAACAAAGTCAATTATTCGATCAATTGAAAATTGATGGTTATGTGAGCTCATCAGAGGATATTGGGTAAATATAGGTGATATTAGTCGATTCTGATCACGTTATGGGTAAGAGAATCCTGCATTAGAGATCAACGTTATGAATTCGTTGAGATTGTCGATTTAAATTGGGATCGTTTGCAATTATGATGACACTATAACGTCAGTTTTGAACGACTTTGAGCGAAATGATCTCTCGATGAGCTTTGTGATTTATCGGTTTATCCCTGAGTAACAATATGAATAAGGAACACCTTTATGACTAGCCTGCATGATGTCGCCAAAGTGGCCGGCGTCTCCAAGTCCACCGTTTCTCGTGTGGTGAACAACGAGTGCGGGGTCAAGCCAGCAACCCGAGCTAAGGTGATGCAAGCGGTAGAGCAGGTGGGTTACGTGGTCAATCAAGTTGCTAAGGATTTGCAATCACAAACCACCAATCTGGTTGGGGTGATAGTGCCCCGAGTTTCTTCTAACGCGATAGCTCAAGGGGTAGATGGTCTTAGCCGTCAACTGGAAGCCGCGGGCAAGCAAGTGTTACTGGCAAACTGTCAGCAGGACAAGGGCAAAGAGATAGATTATATCCACCTTTTTAACCAAAAGAGGGTGGCGGGCATTCTGCTTTATGCCAGTGAGCTGTCAGCCTTGCTGATAGAGGCAGTTCATCGCTCACGGGTGCCGGTGGTGGTGATTGGTCAAGATGGCTCTTTGCATGATATTCCTAGCATCGTCCATGATGATCTCAAAGTAGGCTTTGAAGCGGGTAGAAGGCTACTGGCTGCAGGGTGTGAGCGGGTTGGATTCATCGGTGTGACTCCCCCTGATCCCGCGGTGGACACGCTGCGCTGTAATGGACTTAAACAAGCGCTGAGCTTTCATCAAGCCAATGACCTACTCTTTCACAGTCAGGGCGAGTTTTCTATCGAATCGGGCTATCAACAGATGCAGCAGATATTGACAAGCTACCCTGAGGTTGATGGTGTGTTCTGTGCCACGGATAGAATTGCCGTTGGTGCGATTAAAGCGCTCGGTCATGCAGGCAACAATCAGGTAAAAGTGCTTGGTGTGGGTAATGAGGATATCGGTGCAATCAGCACGCCGAGCCTATCAACTTTTGATTATCGATTTGAACAGGCTGGCGAGAGTGCCGGACAAGTTCTATTGGATATGATTGCTGGTAAGCAGGTGACGATGAGCAAATTGGTACTGTCATCTGTCAGCGTTGAGCGCGAGAGCTGTTGATCCTCATATTGAAGTTGTGATCGCTTCGCGATCCTGAGCAGGAAATCATAGCTAAAGCCAGACACAACTTGAGACTTGGCGTGGTTTCGGTTAGTTTTGCAAACGTTCCCGAAATTAGGTTGAAGTTGTATGTCTTTGTCTTCATATATTGCCGCCTGTGGCGGTTTCACAAATATCTCACGAATATTGGCGCCGGATCAGCGATTGATCATTGAGGTCTTCGACGCTGATCTGTTTACGCCAACGGCCATGATTCAAAGTGTTGACTTGGTGCAAGAGTACCAGCAGTACACCTTTGCTCGTCCAGAGACTCTGTCACAACATGAGCTGCTGTCAGCCGGGGAGCAATTGGCGCTACAACAACACTCGCGCATTGAGCCACACCAGTCTCCGGTTGAGTGTGAATATCGCCCCAAATGGCATATCTCACCGCCACAAGGGCTACTCAACGATCCCAATGGCTTTGTCTATCATCAGGGGCAATACCATCTGTTTTACCAGTGGTATCCGTACACGTGCGAGCATAAAGACAAATATTGGGCACACCTAGTCAGTGATGATCTGATTGATTGGCACTGGCGTCCGGTCGCGCTTACCCCTTCACATGCCTTCGACAGTCATGGTGCCTTTTCGGGACATGCCGTTAGCCAAGGTAATGAGTTGATGCTGTTTTATACTGGTAATACACGCATAGGGCCCCAGCGCGACAGACACACGACCCAGTGCGTAGCCGTATCCAGTGATGGTATCGAGTTTCACAAACGCGGCCCTGTGGTATCTCAGTTGCCTGAGGGAGTCACAGCGCATATCCGTGACCCTAAGGTTGTTCATATTGATAATCAATGGCTGATGCTTCTCGGTGCGCAAACCGAACAGCTGCAAGGGCGCATCGCGGTGTATCGCTCAAACGATTTATCGGATTGGCACTTTGAGGGGCTTTTTGGCCAAGAGTTGGGTGAGTTCGGCTATATGTGGGAGTGCCCAGATTTGTTTGAGTTAGGCGGGGAAACCTTTGCCGTAGTGTGCCCACAGGGAGTCGCGTCATTTTCAGCTAAGAACACCATTCCTCATCACAATGGCATTGCCAAGGCGACGTGGTCATCCGAACAGGGTTTGTTGTTGAGAGAGTTTGTCCACCTTGATCATGGTTTTGATTTTTATGCACCACAGACTCTGCTTACCCCGCAAGGCAAACGCGTGATGTGCGCTTGGATGGGGGTGCCGGATGAGATTGACCAGCCGAGTGCTGATAATGGTTGGGTCCATCAGCTAACCTGTATGCGCGAGCTGAGCTACCGTGATGGTCAGCTAATCCAATGGCCATTGGCACAACTGGATAACTTGGCTGGTGAAACCGAGCATGTCACCTTGAGCGGGCAGACCTATGATCCACAGACCAAGTCATTTGACTTGCAGCTATCCCTCACCGAGGGCAGTGAGCTGCAACTGTTCGCGGATGGGCATTACCACTTATCATTGCGCTTTGACAATCAAGTCTTGATTCTTGATCGCAGCGCGACGCTCAATCGTGCCCAAGATACCCAGCGTGAACTGCCAGTTGAGGGGGACAAAGTAGAGCTACGGATCTTAGCTGACACCTCTTCGGCGGAGATCTTTGTTAACCAAGGCGCTGCGGTGTTGACTACGCGTGTGTTTACTCCAGAGCTTGCTAGGGCGATCCGGCTAATTGGTGAGCCACAGTCAGCGACGTTGAAAACACTGCGGCCTGCTCTGGCTCCTTTTCAAGTGAGTACAACAAAATAGTACTTATTTTAAAGGCGAGTATAAGAAAGTGATGGACGCTAGAGTCAATTAGCTCCATTACTTTCTATAAACCAATATCTTATACCTGCAATAATATTGGATGGTGGTAATGTTTTGATTCCATTCTTTGTTCCAGAGCCCCTCGGAACTACCGAAATCATCAAACTACTCAATGGCAAGAGCCCTTGAGTAGTTTGCAATGAGAGACATGGCTGACCAAGTTTGTGCTAAATGCGCACTGTATTTAGTTTACAGCCTTTGGCGTCACGTCTTTGATATCTTGCTCCTTCTCGCCAAATGAAATCCGCTGAATTTCATTCATTGAAGCGAAGTCAATCTTCGAAAGGTCCACTTTTTGTACTCGACGGTTGTGTTGAGTGTGGAAATACATCACGGTATTTTTTGTATCGTGTGCGGTGGTCCAAATAGTCGCGCTGCGTTCGTCGATCTTTCCATCACTAGCATCAGAGCCTTCGGCAGAGCCTAGAGGCAGATTAAAGTTATCAAGAATTCGGAATACTTCATATATCGTTTCAGGTCCATCGGATGTTGGTCTAGCTGTTTGCGAGAATGCAACCGCGCGAACAAAGCGAGAGGGCGGGGTATAATCTCCGGGGAGCCCGATCATGCCACTACCACCACCAAGAGGTGTAAAATCAAGATCGTCGATAGATTTACCTGGCAGAGCGACCGCAGAAAGATTTAGGTAATTCCGCAAGTTCGTCATGTGCCAGTCGTAGGTAGGTGAGTTGGTTATTACGCCCAGTGGTGCCTCAAAAATCACAGTCTCACCCTCGAGAAATTCAACGACGATAGCTTCACCAGATGGAGCAGTTATGATGGCATGCCCGGGAGGGGGAAAGCCAAAATCAGGATTTACTACTGCAACAACTTCGACTTCAGTGAGTGCTTCTCGTGCGCACTGAATGCTCTTACATTGCCCCAAGACGTATGGAATAAGGTCGACAAGTGTAATTGAATCAGTGGCCTTAGAGGGATCGTACTCTTTGTATTCAGCGAAGCCGGGGTGGTAAAACAGCCCCATGGTTAATCCTGACTCATTCATCGCATCCGCTAAGATATCACTTTCAAGCAGTTCAATACCGACAATGCCATACTTGGCTGTCCACTTGTGCCCTGTGTTCTTTCCTTCGGGAGTTGTACCAGCAAACTCATAGTTGCGTGGGGTGATCATTACTCGAGACTTCATTGAGAATTGCCCCCACTCCAGGGTGCGTCCATAAACTACCGAGCCATCGCGAGCAGTTAGTGTAATGCCAGTACAGGCGAACACGAACGATTGAAAACTCAAGGACATAATTACTAATATTGAGACAAGAGGCTTTCTCAACCATTTTTTATCGGCGCTCATTGAACACTCCTTGCATAAAGCGGTGTTAGGTTAATTTCTACACGTAAATAACTTTAGTAAAAGGGTTGTTTTTTGCAGTGTTTTGAGGCGGTTCTTGTGAGCTTAAGCAGGATCTTGCGGTAAATATGATTTCTTTTAAGTCTTTGATAAATAAAGATTAGGGCTAGGTAACTCTAGCCCCTATTGCATTAATCAGCCCTAATCTTAAATGAGGGGTTGCCGATTAAATTCTAGATGTAATCGAGCAGGGCTTGCTGATTGGGCAGTGCAGTCATCGCGCCTTTTTGGGTCGTTGCGAGCGCGCCGCAACCATTAGCCCAGTTGACTGCCGAGATAATAGTGTCCTTATTCTGCCAGTGAGATGACTGAGCCAGTTTGGCCAGCAGCCCACCAACAAAGGCATCACCCGCTCCGGTCGTGTCAACCGGTTTAACCGCTTGGCCTGAGATCAATTGCTGCTCGCCGTCAAAGATCACCAAAGCACCTTTTGCGCCCTGGGTGATCAGCACCAGCGTATTACTGTATGACTCTATCGCCTTTAAACCCGCTTCTAAGCTGTCAGTGTCTGTCAGATACAACAGCTCATCATCAGAGAACTTAACGACATCGGCAAGCGCTATCGCTTCACGCACCACAGGTTTAATCTCATTTGGGTCACACCAAACCTCTTCACGCAGGTTAGGGTCAAAGCTGACGAATCCGCCACTTTCACGAATCCGGCGCATAGCTTCAAGCGTGGTGCCGCGGCTTGGTTCATTAGCGAGCGCAATCGAGCACACATGCAGCCATTGGCCCTGAGTAAACGCAGGAATATCTTGCACTACAGTGAATTGATCGGCACTTGGCTTAACCATAAAGGTAAAACTGCGCTCACCATGCTCGTCAAGATCCACGACAACTGTTGAGGTGCGTTGTGCCTTGTCGAGTTGCATACCTGTGATATCCACTTGCTCGTTGGCAAGTGTTTGCTTTAGGAACTTACCCATAGGGTCATCCCCCACGCGGCCAAAGAAGCCAGCTTGGCCTTGAAGACGCGCGATTGCGACCGCCACGTTGGCAGGAGCGCCACCTGGACACTTGAGGTAGGTATCCTCGCCGTGTGGGATCAAGTCGACGACAGCGTCACCAGTAACCCAAATTTTGTTCATAGTGAATATCCTCGATTTTGAATGTTGATATTTTTTCGTATCATTGCTAAATCGGTTTAGCAAGTCAATAGCAAGCCAACGACTAGCTAGGTGGAGGCAAGTTTTTGTGATCCGATACACTGTTTGCCTAATTGTGATGAAATAATGAAGATAGGCTGGCTAAGATGGAAATTCGACACAAGATCAGTAAGATGGCAGTAACGGATAGACGCCTTGTCTCGCACTTAGCAAAGATTACTGGGTATATAGGGCAGGGAGAACGCTAGGGACTACATGAACAGAAAAAAGCTAAAACTTGCGGATATCGCCGAGCTTGCTGGGGTGTCGAAGTCGACGGTTAGTCTCGTGCTTAATGGCCACGCAAAAAAACATCGCATAACTGAAGACACGGTAGAAAAAGTAGAGCAGGTAGCACGTAAATATAATTACTCACCAAGTGTTTATGCCAGGGCTCTGAAGTCCAAACAGACCTTTACTGCGGGCTTGGTTATCCCGGACTTGGCGAACATGGGCTTTGCTGCCGTCGCTAAACAGCTGGAGTTATTGTGCAGAGACTCGGGTTATCAACTGCTGATTGCCTCATCAGAGGATGACCCCGCGATTGAGCAGCAAGTGGTGGAGAACCTGCTCGAGCGACAAGTCGACATTATCATGGTCGCCTCATCAATGCGCGACGAGCAATTCTATCGCCAGCTCAAGCAGCGCCTGCCAGTGATTCTGTTTGACCGGGTGATGGAGAGCAATGAGTTACTCACCATTAAAACCGATACGCTTGAGGCGACGAGCGATATCGTTGCCAACTTGGCTCAAGGATTGGATGAGTGTGTCTATTTTGGTGGGCAACTAGAGCTTTCCCCAAGTCGTGAGCGGCTGGAAGGGTATAAGCAAGGCCTTGAGCGCGCTGGGCTGCTTTATGATAACAACAAGGTTTTTCATCGTGATTATCAAGCCGATGCCGGCTATCAGATGATGTACCACTTTGTCGAGCAGCATGGTCGCACACCAAAGGCGTTATTTACCGCTTCATATACCCTGCTTGAAGGGGTGCTGCGCTATCTGGCGGAGCATGATTTACTGAGCAGTACGATTCGTCTTGCTACGTTTGATAACTATCCCATACTGGACTGTTTGCCACTTAAGGTGGACGCGATTGAGCAAGATAGTCAGCTTATCGCACAAAACTTATTTGATCAGGCAAGCTGTCTGCTGAGTGATCCGACACAGGCGAGCAAAGCGATTGTGCTGCCCGCAAAATTACATCGACGACGTAAATAATCATGGATAATGACTCACTAAACCATTCACAACCCCTTTACCTTCGTGTTGCGCAGCAGCTGCAAATTGCTGTAGATCGCGGCCTCTATCCCGCAGGTAGTAAATTACCTTCTGAGAGCCAGCTGGTGGACGAGCTCGGAGTAAGTCGTGTGACAGTACGTAAGGCCTTACAGCAGCTTAATGAGATGGGCTATACCTATGCGCTAAAAGGGAAAGGGACCTTCGTCAAGTCCACCAAGCTTCGCCATGATTTTCTCTCAATGTCGAGCTTTGCCCAAGAGGCCGCAGGCGCAGGCTTTGAGGCAAAAAATGTCGTTAAACAGTTCGATGTGATTGCCGCCGACACTGATTTGGCGCATCGATTGGCGATTAGCCCTGGAGATTTAGTCAACTTTGCTGCCCGTTTGCGCCTGCTCAATGGTGAAGTTGTCTCCTACGAGGAGTTCTATATTCCAAGGGTGCTACTGCCCAAGTTGGAGCAGTCGGACTTGGCGGCGTCAAAGTTTGAGTATCTCTCTCGGCATGGGATAGAGATGGTTAAAACCCATCAAAAACTGATACCAGCACTGGCTGAGCCTAGGATCCAAGAACTGCTTGATGTGAGTGAGCAAGAGCCAATACTGATCAACCAGTCACGGAATTTTTGCACGGAGAACGACGTGTTTGAATACTCGGTAGTGTATTACAAGTCGAGCTTATATGACTTTGAGATTATCGCTAGAGCCTAATACTTGCCCACTTTATGTGGGCTTTTTTGTCACTTTTGTTCCAGGTCAGCCACACTGAAAAGTGTGATGAGTCGCAAGATTACGTCGATGACTGACAAGAAGTAGTACAACCTGTATTTAACTTGTATTAATGTAATGCAGGTTTAATACAGGTTGTTATTTTTTGCTCTTTGGAGAACAAAACACATGGCGAGAGATGCGAATACCGTCGCGAATAAGGTGCTCAGCTTACTTGGAGGCGAAGCCAACATAGACAAGCTCAATCACTGTGCAACGCGATTGCGGGTAGTGGTACATGATGATGAAAAGGTAGACAGTGAGGCGCTGAGTTCAACCCCCGGAGTGCATGGGTATTTCTTTCAGAATGGTCAGCACCAAGTGATACTGGGTACCGGTTTTGTCGGTAAGGTATTTGAGGTGTTGAAATCAGGTGATACTGATCAGGTCAATCAGCCAGCGAGTCAGGACAAAGTGAACAAGGTCAGCACCTTCCAGTCGATTACACGCACCTTCTCAGACATTTTTGTCGCGATTATTCCAGCGTTAGTCGCTACCGGCTTGTTGATGGGGCTGCGAGGTCTAATTGTGAGCGGATTTGGTATTGAACTTTCACCACAGCTCACCATTCTTTCTCAGGTGTTAACCGATACCGCATTTATCTTTATTCCAGTGTTAGTCACTTGGTCGGCGATGCGCGTCTTTGGTGGTAATCCGGTACTCGGTATTGTGCTTGGTTTGATGCTGGTAGCTCCTCAATTAGCCAGTAAGTGGGACGTGGCGTTTGGCAGTGCTGAAGCGATGATCATCCCGTTCATGGGATTTGATATCGAGGTGACGGGTTTACAAAGCTCTATCCTACCAGCGGTGTTTATGGGCTGGTTTGCCGCGCTTATTGAGCGTACCTCGAGAAAGCTAGTGCCTGAAGTGCTGGATCTGATTCTCACTCCGTTTTTCACCCTGCTTATCTCCTTGATTGCCGGTTTGGTATTTGTTGGTCCAATCCTTCACGGGGTAGAGAAGCTGATCACCGACTTGGTGCTGTACTTTCTTAACATCCCTTACGGCATTAGCGGACTCATTTATGGGGGTGCGATCCAGTTTATGGCCGTCACGGGTATGCATCACACCATAGTGCCGGTGACGATTGCCATGGTCACTGAAACCGGCTTTGACTACATCAACCCTCTAGGTACGGCAGCGATTGCGGGTCAGTTTGGGGCGGCGATGGCAGTGGTCATGATGCAGACGGATAAAGTCAAAAAATCTGGTATGTTTGGCGCGACCTTGCCTGCGTTGTTTGGGATCACCGAGCCGGCGATGTTTGCCATCACCCTGCCCCGAGTGAAGCCTTTTCTTTATGGCTGTATTGGTGGTGCAATCGGTGGTTGCGTTGCGGCGATTGCAGGTATTGGCTCTGCTGGCACCGGTGCGACCATGCTACCGGGAATTTTGCTCTATCTTGGTGGCGGACTTGGCATGTATATCGTGGTGATGGTCATCGCCGCCATCGTCGCATTTACCCTCACCAAGCTGTTTTATAAAGAAACAAACTAATCAGCATTAGAGATAGGCTCCCACTCAGGTGGGGGCCTTTTGCTATTTTTCTGGAGTCGTTATGGATTTTTCTAATCGTCAAAACCGGTTTGTAAGACTGGATGAGGTCAGTGACGAGTATTTGGCTGACATTAAGCAACAAGCAAAAACCGACCCTTATTACCCGAGTTACCATATTGCCCCTCATCATGGGTTGATCAATGATCCCAATGGACTGAGCTTCTTTAACGGCGAGCATCATATCTTCTATCAATGGTTTCCACTTGGGCCTGTTCATGGTTTAAAGCACTGGTATCACGTTTCAACCAAAGACTTTGTTCACTATCAGGATCGTGGTATCGCAATGTATCCCGATCAACCCTACGACCAGCATGGGTGTTATACCGGGGTAGGCGTAGAGCATCAGGGCGCACTTCATCTTTTTTATACGGCCAACCTGCTTGATAAAGACGGGCGAGGTTACCCATCTCAGGCGTTGGCCGTGATGGATAGTCAAGGAAAGATAGATAAAAAGGGTGTGATTGTGCCGTTTAACTCCGAGTCATACACTCAGGAGTTTCGCGATCCGGTGATTGTTCAGCGTGGTGATAAGTTCCATATGTTGATTGGTGCTCAAACACACGACAAGTGTGGATGCCTCGCGCTTTACAGTGGTGATGCGATTGACCGCTATCAACACCAAGGGGATATTGATGTCGGTCTAGCGGATTTTGGCTATATGTGGGAGTGTCCAAATTATTACGAAGATGAAGAGCATGGAGTGTTTATCTTTTCTCCCCAAGGGGTGAGTTCAGACAGCAAGTATGATCTAAATAATGTGTTTTCAGTCGTATACATGCTTGGTGAACCGATCGATTTTAATAGTAAAAGTTTTAGCAATCAGGGCTATATCGAGCTAGATAAGGGCTTTGATTTCTATGCACCACAAACTTACCTTGATGACAAAGGGCGGCGTATCCTGATTGGCTGGCTTGGAAATTCGAAAAGCGAGTATCCTACTGATAAAAATAATTGGGCGCATATGCTGACGTTGCCACGTGAGCTGACCATCGACCAAGATAGATTGGTGCAAACGCCGATTAAAGAGCTGGAATCACTACGCCAAAGCACGCTCTCGTTAAAGCCAAGTCAAACCCTACAATCTACTGCGTTTGAGTTGGAGGTATTGGTCAAAGATGAATTTTCAATTACTTTTGCCAATCGACTTGGGCACAAACTGGTGTTTCGTGGTAACCGCGACGAGTTGACCTTAGACCGGACCCTAGTTTCCCAACCGCATGCTGAACGATTTGGCACTGTGCGTTATGCCAAGCGCCTTTTGCGAGAGCAAACCATAAGGATTTACGTTGATCACTCATCGTTGGAGATCTTTGCTGACCATGGCAAAACCACATTTACCAGCCGCCTATTTATTCACAAACTCGATCAGTTGGTCATTGAGCAGGGGGAGGGGAAACTCCACTATCTAAGCTCGTTGAGTTATTTATAGATAACAAACTAATTGCATAAAAAGGCCAGTCGAGAGACTGGTTTTTTTATTGAAAACGACTCAAGCGAAGCACAGGTTGACCTAAACATGATGAGAGCTAGCTCTCTTTTTAGGTATAAATACACATAAAAAATATAAATTTTAGATTTACATTTTTTATGTCACTGTTTTTAATGGATATTTTATGAATATCCTGTCTGTGATCTCTGTCCGCTAAATCGATTTAGCATGTTGTTTTACAGGCCGGGATTGATCAAGAATTCGCATGTCTTCTGCACATACATGAAGAAAACACAAAGTCTCCACTACACGAGAGACGTGTCTATTACTCGTTTCATATCGAGTGATTACGAATAACTATTCAACCCCGGGGTTAATATGAACAATACATTTAAGCTTTCTCTTGCAGCTGTAATCGTTTCCACTGCCATTTCAGCCAATGCTGGAATTAGCGTCATTGACAACGATAAGGGAAACTTCTCTATCGGCGGTAACGTAGAGTTGAACTTCAACTACCAAGACCGAGAGTCGAACACGAATGGCAACAGTGAATTTAATCAAGACGGTCGTGTACTGATAGAGTTTGCCGGTGAAAAATATTCGTCCACGGGTTACTACGTCGGCGTCAAAGCAGAGCCTCTGTTTGAAAGTACAGGTGCCGTTGCGCTGGATGATGCGTACTTCACCTTTGGTAAGCAAGATGGATGGGCAATCACGGCAGGACGTTTTGAGGCATACGATATGTTCCCAGTCGGCTTAGACGTCTTTCTTGAGTACTCGGGCGATACCGCAAACGACCTATACAGTGGCGATAGCGCTTACATCTATCAAATGAAAGAGGCACGTGGTCGCGGCTCAGACGGTCAAATCATGTATAACCAGACATTTGGTGATCTGTACTTAGAACTGAGTAGCATGATTGGCGATCGCACGGATTTGTTTGCCGACACTTATCATGGCGTTGAAATAGACAGAGAAGCATCAAAAGACTCGTTTATCGTTCGTCCGGTTATCGCTTATCAAATGGGTGACGTTACCCTAGCGGCTGCAATGGAGAAAAACCTGGTCAGCGATGCGATTGTGGATGTAAACGGCAGAGATATTTCGGATAGAACGGGTTATGGTCTAACAGCTAATTGGACAGCAGGTGATTGGGCAGTGAATGCAAACCTTGCGTACCTTGATGCTGTCGATGAGACCAACTCATCAGTTGGTGTGAACGCCTTGTACTCTGGTTTCGGCCTTGGTTACATCTACGCCGCGAATGAGTACGACTCAAGTTGGGCTACGGGTGATGTGAACGTTGGAACAGTATACGCTTCTTATGAGTTCAGCGATGTTCTGAATGTTGAAGACTTCTCTGTGCTTCTTGGTAGCTATTACACCTCGGTAGAAAATGACACTGCCCACAGCGAAGCTTTCGCTGAGCACGATGACTTTGGCGCACGAGTTCGTCTATTTTACGAGTTTTAATTAGAGCATCTTGAACAAAGTTGGCACAACCTTGCTTGGTCATGCTCTTAACGCTTATCTTTAATCCCCCGCAGTGATGGATAAGCGACGGGTGACCAAATGCGCTACAGTCTCTAATGCTGTAGCGCATTGGCAACGGGGATGTCTGGGTTTTTGAGTTACATCTCTTTGTTAGATGGAGCACAACCGAGATGTTGAAGGAGAATATAAAGACTTTCTTGGTCAAGGGCGACGCGGCGAAATAGGTCGGCAAACAAATCGTCGCCACCAAAGCAGGTCTGGATGTAGTGATTGATCTCTTGCTCGTTGTAGCCTTCGACATACATGGTTCTCACCCACTGATACTCGACCGATTGAAGGTTGTTGAGCGTTTGCTCACTAAGCGTAGGGCGTGCCAAAGGTAACTCCATGCATAAATTTCATTGCACAACATGATGTGCGTGTAACTTTCCTAACGTGCCACTGATTTAAACAGCTCAAAGTTAAGGAATGATGACAGCATCGAGTGTAGGGGTTGGAATGTCGCAGATATGCGCATTGCTTGGAATAGAAAAGCCTGAGTTTTACTCAGGCTTTTTAGTCATTCTATTTTGGTGGCTTAGGGCTGTTCGAGCTGGTCAATAGGGAGCCAGTTGACCTTGACCCCAGCTTGCAGAAACATATCTTGGCTGACCTTAATCTTATCTCCCCAGCGTGACAGAAAGTCTTCACTTTGCTCAGGGCAGTGCACCGCAGCAATGCCAGTTTGAATGATCTTGGCTGCACAGTTTGGGCAAGGAAAGTGCGTTACCCAGATATCACAACCATCGAGGTCACGCTTGGCAAACAGGATAGCGTTCTCTTCGGCATGCAGAGTCTTTAGGTACTTCATATCGCGATCATCGGTATCAGCACTGTCAGAGATCCCGTGTGGATAGCCATTGAAGCCGACAGAAACAATCCGGTTATTTTTGGTGATCACGGCACCGACTTGTGTCGAAGGATCTTTACTCCACGACCCCACCAGTTGTGCCATTTGGTAAAAGCGTTGTGCCCATTTCGTAATCATAGGTTTTCTTCAGATCTAATCATTGAGTTATAAGAACTATGTAACCAGATTATTCCCCAAATTCAAGGCTTTTCACATTTTGAAACTAAACCGTCATCTGTGTCTAAACGCCACTACAAGCAGCCTGAATTGGCTAACGGGTACTAAGATCGACAATAAAATAGCGTATGGTTTATAACGTGATGATATTAAAGAAAAATGACCATTTCGGCATACGCGTGTTCGCAACAAACCTTTTGCACCTTGACAGTAAGCGAGTAAAATTGTGGTCTGTCCAGTTTTTCTGGAATGATTTTTTGAGGTATTTATGAAAGTTGTGGACATCTTTAAACATCGCAGTGAAGCGGTCTCTAAGTATCAAGAGGAGCTGTTGCGGAAGGTATCTCCAAGTGTTCTTGAATATTGGCATGAGATCCGTAGCAAAGCGAACAACCGCGCCCTGTTTACTCGCCTAAGAGATTTGAGCGAGCCAGCGGTGAATGAGCCGAGTATTGAACCGGTTGAAAAGCCCGCTGCACCAACCTTTGAGATCAAACCAGAGGCCCAGGCTCTCTACACTGAGCTGCAAACCAAACTTGGTGAGGTCATCCACACCGGTGACTGGATAACGGTTGATCAAGAGCGCATCAATAACTTTGGTGCGGTAACAGAAGACCAGCAGTGGATCCACACTGACCCTGAGCGTGCTGCTGATGAGTCGCCATTTAAAACCACGATTGCCCATGGCTTTTTGACGCTAGCACTGCTTCCGCGTCTAACTGACTCAGTCGACCCAAAAAACAATCTTTTCCCAACGGCGAAGATGGTGGTCAATATCGGCCTGAACTCAGTACGTTTCCCGTACCCAGTAAAATCAGGCAATAGAGTACGTGCCGAGAGTACCTTGACCAAGGTGACCCCAATCAAAAAAGGCCTGGAGATTGAGCGCGAGATCAAGGTCCAAATCGAAGGCGTTCGCCGCCCAGGCGCAGTAGTCACCTCAGTGATCCAACTACACTTTTGATTTGCCCCAATGTTAACAAAGCCGAGCACAAGCTCGGCTTTGTCGTATAAAAACCAATAAAGGAGCGGAGGAGCGAGTATTTGACCGCGTGCCTTGAACTCCTCGCTCCTCGTAGGGCAAAGCCCATATACGAACCTCGTCCCTCAAAGGATTATTTATCCTTTGCAATCGGAGTATACCCATACTCCTCAATCAACTCTTGAGCGCGCTCAGTTTGTAAATAAGCAAGAAATTGCTTGCTCTCTTGGCTGAGTTTCTCTGGGTTATACACTAACAGAAACGGGCGTGATAGTTGGTACTTACCCAGTGCGATAGTGTCATTGTCCCCGTCAATACCCTCAAATGCGACCGGCTTGACGGATCGGTCTACCGAACCCGTAGAGATAAAACCAATCGCTTGGCGGTTGTGATTGACGATGGTTTTCACCATGCTGTTGCTGTTCACCACCAGGTTGTTTGGGTCGATAGCGGAGACGGAGCGGTCATTGATCACTTTAGTCAGTCCAAGCAGGCTCTCAAAGCTGTAACGCGTCCCTGATGACGCCTCTCGAGTCACGACAGCAATAGTTTGGTCATGCCCACCCAGTTCTTTCCAGTTGGTCACTTTGCCCTTGTAGATATCATAAAGCTGCTCTCGGGTGAGATCAGCGACTGGGTTGGCACTGTTTACAACCACGGTCAGCCCATCATGAGCTAGCTGGGTGACGGTATACTCAGCTCGCTGCTCTCGTTCGGTCAGATAGCGTGACGTCATGGCGATCTCTACCACGCCATTAGCGACTAAGGTAATCCCTGCTGTAGAGCCAATGCCCTGCACAGCAACAAATGATTCTGGGTGGGTGCGGTTATACTCTTCGGCTAGCACGTCCATTAACCTTGCCACGGACGTCGAACCTGAAATGGTGATGTCTTTCGCCATCACTGAACTTACAGTGAGTCCCAGAGACAAAACCAGTGCCATTAATACTCGATACATACTACTCTCCATGTGTTAACTGGTTAATGATTCTATCGCTATCTTGCGACACTTTTGTGGAACTGTGAAGCTGCCGAGTGGAAAATAGTAGATCCCGTAGCCAAATCAATGGCAAAGTAAAACGAAGTCTATCAGTTGGTCATTAAACTGCTTGAAAACTTGCCTGGTGGTGGTTCAGGTAGTCTAAAATTGGATTGAGATTCGTACCGCTTATAACGGCCTTGGACGTTCGGGCTGCGGGGACGTGTCGCACAGGGAGTTTGTATGAGTTTAGTCAACTTACTGCAAAGGCAGGTCGAGAGCCGAGCGAGCGCGGCCTGCCATAATCGCAATCGTAATCTACCGGTCGACTTCGGCGTGTCGTGCTTTGAAGCGATCCCCAATGGCGTTGAGTTTATCAAGCGCCACTACTTACTCGATTCCGCCCACAGCGATTACTCCACAGGCGTTGCCCGCATCGTCTGGAATCACGACAGCAAACTGTGGGAACTGCAGATCCCCGTTGAGTCAGAAACGATTAAAAACCCACAAACCCTCTCCGATTGGATGCACTACCCCTACCTAGCCAGCAGCAACGACTTAACGGCTTTGATCCGCGAAGTAGAAAAAGACCCGAAAGGGTGTTTTTGGTAGGCGGCTTTCGCCAGGTACGCTTCGCTCCGGGGTACGGGTACGCTGCGCTTCGAGGTGCGAGGGTTCTCCAGCGCGCTAAAAATCTCTCGAATCTCGCTTCTCGCCTCTACCCCTCAGGGTAGCCCGCCGGATTGTAGCGCCCAGGCTTGTGGTTCATGGCGATAATGAGATTGGTCAGGATAGCTGCGCCAATCGATAGGCCGATGATCCACAGTGGCATGATCAGCAATGAGAGTGCGACGATGGTGCAGTCTAGGCCCATCTGAACTTTACCCGCGCGTAGGTTAAACCGCTCTTGCAAAAATAGCGCGAGGATATTAAACCCACCTAGGCTCATGCGATGGCGGAAAATTACCAATAAGCCCATACCTATTAAAGTGCCACCCATTGCTGCGCCATAGAGGGCGTTGACCATGGCAAAGTCGATAACTAGGTAAAGGTAGTCCACCATTACTGACACCAAAGTGACCGCTATAAAGGTGTTAATGGTAAAGCGCCAACCCATGCGGGTGACTGATAACAGGTAGAAGGGCAGGTTGATGGCAAAAAACACCTGGCCAAAAGAGAGCTCGGAGATCTTGGTGATATACAGTGCCAAGCCCGCTGTACCGCCCGTGAGTAGCCCCACCTGATTAAACAATGCCACGCCAAGTGAGACCAAAGCGCACCCTGTGACCAGTGCCAGCAGGTTTTCTACCAGTGAGTGCTCATTATCCATATGAATACACATCCTATTGTTCTTTATAGACTTATTGCTCAAGGATAGTGTTTGGCGCACGATTGTCGAATTGGGGAACGAATTAGGTTCTCATGCAGTGTAAAGCTATGAAGACACAAAGGGTTACAGAGGCGAGAAGCGAGAGTCGAGAGGCGAGTAAAACACTGCGCGCTGCATGTGTCAGTTCTCAAAGTTAGGGGGGCAGTAGTGGAACGTTCTCTTGATTTGTTGTTTATGGAGTAAAAAAAGCCAGACAAAAAGTCTGGCTTTAATCTAAGTGCGAGGAACTAAACTATGTTCCGAATAGCGACAAATTGTCTGCGCGCGCGAAACACCTCGAATCTCGAAGGGCGATAGCCCGCTCTCGCTTCTCGCTACTGCTCTTCAACAGGCTTAGCAACAAGACTACGCGTCTCTTGATTAACCTCAACAAGGGTTACTTTAAGCGTGTCACCTAGGCGGTATACGACCTCTTTATCGATCGATAGTGTGCCTTGGTCGCCGTCGCAGGCTAGGCGCTGCTTATTATCTAGCACGACTGAGCCTGGGATAAACGCGCTTGCGCCGTTTTCTAGTAGGCGTACGCGCATACCCGCGCGGTTGATATCGAAGATCTCAGCGGTAAATGGTGTTTGTGTGCTTGGTTCTTCAGATAGCGTGCGGGCGTATAGCCAGTCACCTACGGTGCGCTCAGCAATCTTGTGGAACTTACGGTGCAGGGCAAGCTCTTCACCGACGGTCTCGTCTGGGCGCTGCACTGGCTCTTTGTTCATGATGTGCGCTTTAAGCATACGGTGGTTAATCATGTCACCGTATTTACGGATTGGCGATGTCCACGTCGCGTAGATATCCAGACCCATGGCGAAGTGTGGCAGTGGCTCGTTGCCGACCTCACTGTAGGTTTGGAACTTGCGAATACGGTTATCAAGGTAAGCCGTCTCTTGCGTTGATAGCCAGCGGCGCAGCTCGGCAAAGCCTTCTAGAGTGGCGATTGATTCAACCGTAAACGGCTGCGCTTGGTCAGCGTTGACTAGTTCAATCACATCTTGCAGCTTCTCGGTCTTGATACCCGCATGGGTGTTGAAGACACCTGAGCCAAAGTGGCTTTGTAGCGTCTTACCAGCACAGATGTTGGCGGTGATCATCGCTTCTTCAACCAAGCGGTTGGCGCTGCGGCGCATATCGGCATGGATAGCCACCACATCGTTGTCTTCGCTTAGCTCGAAGCGGTAGTCAGGGCGGTCAGGGAAAACCACCGCATTGTTTTCGCGCCAATCGGCACGCGCCAGTGAGAAGTCGTAAAGGTCACGCACAACCTGCGCAATCTCATCGCTTGGTGTCCAGTGCTCAGAGCTGCCGTTCTCTAGCCAGTCAGAGACATGGTCGTAAGCGAGACGAGCGTGTGACTTCATATTGGCAGCAAAGAATTTGATATCGTTACCAATCACGCCATCTTTAGACACGGTGACGGTGCAGCATAGCGTTGGGCGAATTTCACCTTCAATCAGTGAACACAGCTCATCGGCCAGATCACGAGGCAACATTGGGATATTGCGGCCAGGCAAATAGATAGTGTAGCCGCGTTGACGCGCCACTTTGTCCATATCATCTTCTGGCATAATGTACGCAGTAGGATCTGCGATAGCGATGGTCAGCTCAAAGTCACCGTTGTCGGTCTTTTTCGCAAACAAGGCATCGTCCATATCCTTGGTTGATTCACCATCGATGGTCACAAACGGTACGTGAGTCATATCGACACGCTCAAGGTCCGCATCGTCTTTGATTGCCCAGTTCTCGATGCCCTCAGGCTCGGTATTTGGCAGATCGTTCTGCGCAAGTGTTACCCACCAAGGTACAATCTTGTCATTGGCATCGGTGATTTTTTCGGAGATCTCGACGAAGAAGTCGTTGTCACCCTTGAGTGGATGGCGGATCAAGTGCGCAACAACCCAGTCACCCTCAGCAAACTGGTCTTGCTTGAGACCCTTTTTGGTTTTTGCTTTCAATGACAGCTTTTTCAGCTGTGGGTGATCAGGAACTACGTTCAATTTACCCTTAAACAGCTTAATGCGACCAATAAAGCGGCCCACACCTTGCTCGATAAGCTCTTGCGGCTCAGCGACTTCTTTTTCTTTTTCAGTGCGGATAATGGCACTGACCTTGTCACCATGCATACACTTTTTCATGTACGGTGGCGGGATAAAGAAGCTGGTTTTGTTGTCGACTTCTAAAAAGCCAAAACCACGGTCGGTTGCTTTGATGGTGCCTTCTTTTTTAGGCAGGTTTTCTTGGATTTGCTGCTTAAGTTGAGCCAGTAGAGGATTGTCTTGAAACATAGTCTCGGGTGTTAGTTACAGAATCTGCGCCCACTATAATCATTGAACGTGACAATATCTATACTATTGTGTGTACGTAAAAGGCATTTAGCGAATTGTTGAGTGTTAGGTGTGTTTAAAAATTGAACAGCATGAATCGCTTGTGGGCTAGCAATTAATTGCGACAAAATGATTGCGTTGGCGTTTTTGTGCTGCATTTCATACAAGCGTAAAGAAAATATGTGAGCAGCCTCAATTTTTTCTGGCTTTTTTTGTGTATTTGCGGAATAATCCCCGCCCTTGATGATGTCCCTAGTGCTTGATGCGATTTAAAACTCATCCGCATCTGAATGGAATCAGCTCTTTATTGGATTGGTATTGGATTTGGTAGAGCTCGTGGGACCTTTTGTTTAATCTTTTATGGGATCCCCAATGCAAGATTCTGTTATCAAATTTAGCGATCTATCGCTGAATGATTCTATCCTTTCTGCTCTTGACGGAATGGGTTTTGTTTCTCCGACTCCTATCCAGGCAGCGGCTATTCCTCACCTAATGAAAGGTGGTGATGCTCTAGGTAAAGCGCAGACCGGTACCGGTAAAACTGCGGCTTTCTCTCTTCCTCTTCTAAACAAGATTGATCTCTCACAGCGTAAGCCTCAAGCAATTGTTCTTGCTCCGACTCGCGAACTAGCAATCCAAGTTGCAGCGGAAATGAAGAACCTAGGTAAGAACATCTCTGGCCTAAAAGTTCTTGAAATCTACGGTGGTACTTCAATCGTCGATCAAATGCGTGCACTGAAAAACGGTGCGCACGTTGTAGTTGGTACACCAGGCCGTGTTCAAGACCTAATCAACCGCGATCGCCTACACCTAGACGAAGTTCACACGTTTGTTCTTGATGAAGCAGACGAAATGTTGAACATGGGTTTTGTTGACGACGTGACTGAAATCATGGAGCACGCTCCTGAGTCAGCGCAGCGCGTACTGTTCTCTGCAACTATGCCGCCGATGCTGAAAAACATCGTTGAGCGCTTCCTACGTGAACCAGAAACTATCGATGTTGCTGGTAAAAACCATACCGTAGACAAAGTAGAGCAGCAGTTCTGGGTTGTGAAAGGCGTAGAGAAAGACGAAGCAATGTCTCGTCTACTTGAAACCGAAGAAACTGACGCGTCAATCGTATTCGTACGTACTCGTCAAGACACTGAGCGTCTATCTGATTGGCTAACTGCGCGTGGCTTTAAATCCGCCGCTCTTCACGGTGATATCCCGCAGTCTCAACGTGAGCGCACAGTGGATAACATCAAGCAAGGCGTGATTGATATCCTGGTTGCGACTGACGTTGTTGCACGTGGTCTTGACGTGCCACGTATTACCCACGTATTCAACTACGACATCCCATTCGATGTTGAGTCATACATCCACCGTATCGGTCGTACTGGCCGTGCTGGTCGTAAGGGTAAAGCGATCCTATTGGTTCGCACTAACCAAATGCGTATGCTTCGCACTATCGAACGCGTGACTAAGTCATCAATGGAAGAGATCCAGCTTCCACTGCGCGATAAAGTAGCAGAGGCACGTCTAGTCAAGCTAGCAGCTGAACTAGAAGCAGACAAAGAACACAAATCACTAGAGAAATTTGCTGAGCTAATCGAAAAGCTGCAAGAGTCTCTAGAGATTGATGCAACAACCCTAGCAGCGATTCTTCTGAAGCGTCAGCAAGGTAAGCGTCCTCTATTCTACATGGGCGAAGACCCAATGATCGCGGCTATCGAGCGTGATAAGCAGCGTCGTCGTGACCGTCGTGATGGTGGCCGTGATGGCAACCGTGGTGGCCGTGACTTCAACACTCAAGACTGGGATACGTACCAGCTTCAGGTTGGTCGCGAGCAAGGCGTTCAGGTTAAAGACATCGTTGGCGCACTAGCAAACGAGCTTGGCCTAACCAAAGGCTCTATCGGTGCGATCAAGCTAGACCGTGGTGAGACTTACGTACAGCTGCCAAAAGCGATGCCATCTGAAGTGGCTGGCAAGCTAAGCAAACTACGTATCCGTCAGAAAGAAGCGGGTGCGGTAGTGGTTGATTTCAACGATTTCCGTGAGCCTCGTGGTCGCCGTGATGGTAACCGTGGTGGTCGTGACGGTGGCCATCGTGGTCGTCGTGACGGTGATCGTGGTGGTTACCGTGGTAACCGTGACGGCAATCGTGAAGGTGGTCGTCGCGAAGGTGGCTTCCGTGATCGCGATGGTAATGGTAATCGTGAGGGCGGCGAGCGTCGCTTCGACCGTAACCGTGGTGGCGATCACCGTGGTAACTACCGTGGCGAGCGCGGTCATGGCCGTCGCCGTGACAACCAAGAATAATCTCTAATACTTAAGTGTATTGTGAAAGGAGAGCCGAGTGCTCTCCTTTATTGTATCTGCTGATAAATCCTCCTCCTCCCACTGACACAATACGAATACGATCGCCGTTTACTACACTTAATTACTTGTCTTCTCATGTGCGCAGTGTTGTGTGGAAACCGATCACTTTACTTAATATAACCCACTGATTTTGTTACGAAGCATTTCTGAATAGTGTGATTTTGTTTCAAAAAATGCGCTAATACACTCAGTTTCATTAGCGGCTTGGCCACAGTGGAACCAATTGTGGTTTCCACCTTTTTCTCTTTCTACCATTTGTTGTGTTGATAGCCATTCTGCAAAACGGTTTGTGGTTATTGAACTCCAACCCGCTGGGGGATTGGAGGGCTTTTTTGTCGATGCACAAATCCTCTCAATGGCTAAAGGACTTTCAATGGTAAAGGTGGAGGCAGTTGTCGAACTCATTATGACTTATCTTAGGGAAAAGTAATGAATTTCAAATGGTTGAGTATTCCTTTAATACTCATATTATTAGGGTGTAATATGAGCTCTGATCAAGAGAGCCCCCCACCACCTATCGACAGTCACCGCTTTACGATTTCAGGTGATATCTTAGCCGATACTTTAAGTGCTGAGCGCTTGGATGTTATTGCGGGAACACAATCCGTGCATATGGCACGTGATCTTGACCAAGGAGAGTATCAGGTTAGCTTTGAGCTTAATGCGGATGAATACCAAGCCTTGAGCGATCAGCCGATCACACTCCGAGCCAGCCTGTCAGATCGTTCCGAGCTAAGTTATTTTACCGCGCAGACCCTCGCCGATTTTGTGGATGACGAGTTGAGCTCCATGGTTCTCTCGTCATTAAGCTCAGCAGAGTATGTACTTGCAGACGAGGATGGACAGGGTTTTGTTGATCACGACCAGTGGCACCGATACCTCGAATATCGCTCACCAGATCACTCGGATATGTCACTGTTGCAATTGGCGACAGCGCAGCAGCATGTTTTACTCCATGGCAATGATCAACCGGCTGACTATCAATGGTTGGAGAGCCTTAAAGACAATCGTAATTGGAATGATTGGCTGGCCAATAATGAACAAGACCTTGGCGCCACGTGGGAGAGTTTGTTTATCGGTGAAGCTGCGATTGAGCTAGAGCGTGTATTGGATCTCGACAATCAAGACGCAGAGCTTGAAGACTGGTTTGACAAGGCTGATGATATTCTCGATATCAACCCAAGCGCCTGTTTGATATCAATTATTCATGATGGTGACAGCGCGTCTGGCCGAGGTGAAGTCGGTGATGAGTGGGCACTGAGAGCATTTGCGGTCGATGCCAACAGCGGATTGCCAATCAGCAGTGTTCATTCATGGCACACCAGTAATACCAGCGTGTTAGATATCACTCAGCATGGGCACGTGACCCTAAAATCGCCGGGTGTTGAAACGCTCTCTGTACAAACTACTTACAATGACCAAGTTTGTTTTGACGCCTTTGACGTTACGGTGACAGCGCCTGACAACGAGGTGGAGCTAACTGGGGTGCGTATCGCTACCTTACCCGAGTGGCTTTACCGCTCAGAATCCGTCGCGGTAAAAGCGATAGGCACATGGTCCGATGGCACAATGACCCAAATTGAGAGCTTAGGTAACTGGCACTCAAGTAATGAGGCGATCGCCAGCTTTGACCAGAACCGGGTCTTTGCTCACAAGGCCGGTGAGGTAGCGATTAACTTTGACTATCAAGGTGAAAGTGCCACCGCCTATCTAGAGGTCAAATCACTGCCAGATCAGGTGCCGAGCGTTGATTTTTTGGTGATGCACGGTGACATTATCGACAAAGAAGTCGGCAGCACGTGGACCTTATCAGCACGCGCGCACTACTCTGATGGGGAGCAGCGTGATGTAACGCATATGGCGCATTGGGGATCATCAAACCCACGTGTGGTCAGTGTCGCAGAGGGGAGGGTGACCGCACTATCGCCGGGCTATGGTGACATTATGGTGCTGCTTGATGGCCTGAGCCAAAATGTGCGCCTGACCGTGACGGAAACCGATGAAGTGCCAGCCAAACCAGAGTCACTACGCATCGAGGGTTATGATGGCCCGAAACTGGTCGGTGAGTCTTGGCAGCTCGATGCGATGGTGACATTCGATAATGGTCGCGTACTGAACATGCGCAATAACGCCATTTGGACCTCATCAGATACGTCGGTGGCGACAGTGCGCAATGGCTTAGTGTCTGCCGTGGATGAGGGCAGCGCTGAGATCAGTGCGACTTACGCTGGTGTAACGCATCAAGTGAGTGTGGAAGTTTACCTGCCAGAGCCTGAGCTGACCGCAATCAAAATTGAAGGGAAAAACGTGCCTAAGCCGATTGGCGGCGCGTGGCAACTGCAAGCCTTTGGTTACTTTGATAATGGGCAAAAGCTGGAGTACACCGACTTAGTCGATTGGCACAGCAGCAACTCGGCTATCGTCTCGGTATCGAGTGGTGTCGCCACCGCTATCGCACCGGGTACGGTAAGTATCAAGGCCACTTTTGAGCAGTTTGAACATACAACGATGCTCACCGTTAATGCACCTTCGCCTACCCATATTGAGATTGACTTTGCCTCGGACTCACTTGAGATAGGCCAATCGCAGCCGCTCAAAGCCTACCGTGTGTATGCCGATCAGAGCCGCGATGAGTTGACCGATAACCTAATTTGGAACTCTTCGACGCCAAGCGTCGCCCATATAGAGCAAGGGCGTGTAATCGCCAACAGCGAGGGGCACACCACGCTTTCCGCGCGCTACTTTGGCTATCACGCCGAGCGAATGCTGTCGGTGACCTATCCAGTGCCTGATGCCGTCTACTTCGAGGGCAACTTTGACGGAATACGCAAAGGGGATGTGCGCAACATTCGCTTGTACGCCGACTATGGCGATGTGCTTGAGCCTCAGGATGTGACGCTGCTTGCCGCTTGGGGCTCAAGTGATGAGAGCATTGTCCAGGTGACTCACGGACGACTTGAAGCGATCGGCGTCGGTTTAGTCACGCTTTCGGCAAGCTGGAATGGCAAACAGACCGAACACACCTTTGAGGTCAGCCCGCCACAACTAGTCTCGGTATCACCGGATATTACTGGCAACGACTTGACCATCAAAGAGGGTGAGGGCATGAATGCGGCTTTAACCTTAACCTACTCGGATGATTCTCAGGTATTGGTTGGTGAGACGTGTTTTAACGCTTCGAGTGTTGATAAAGATGACTCGGATTTACGCATTTTAGTTGATTCTGATTGTGAGATCCGTGCATTACGCTCAGGTCAGTCAACAGTACGATTGTCTCATATTCCAGAGGAGCTGGTGGATGACTTGGAATCGCTTGGGATTAATATCCTTTGGTCCAGCAATTCTCGCTATGGTCATTACGCTCCGCTTGATGTAAATGCGCAAGAAAATCTGGCGCACTATCGCTGGGATAGAACGAGAGCGTCAATTCCACAAGGAATTACCAGCTCCTTGAACAAGCGTTTTGTTCAAGGTGAGCACGTATACAATCTCCATCGTGTATTCATTGCTAATAATAATATTGAGTATTGGCTAACGGAGCGTGCGGCAACTGGAAATGTCACCGAGAGAAAACTGACTAACATTGGTGAAGATACTCCGATAGTCATCCCGTCCTTGTCGGGTGGCGGCAGTGGCTACATCATTTATTTTACCGGAGGTCACCACCAGGGGTATGAAAATTACATCTATCATCTGGAGACTGATAAGCGGCAAAAAATTAGCTCCCATCCCGCGTTAGACCCCACTGATAATGGCAATATTTTTAATCCGAGTAATATTTATGAGCAGCTCAACTGGGTGAATGAGAATGGTGATATTATCGTGATTCGTCATGGCTATCACAGTGGTGCAGATAATCGCTTTCAGGTTAACTCTTACTACTATACCTACGCAACGGATAGCTGGCAGCATGTTGAAAAGATAGCGGAAGCAGATGGAAACCATAATAAACTGCATATCGCAGAAACGCGCAAGGGTGATCATTTTATTGTTATTGAGGCCTCCCAAGAAAAAGGTGGCGACAATCGTGTTTACTTGATCGATAAAGCGACGGGCAAAACGGTTCGCACTGATGATTTCTTGATGTCTGGCGATGGATTGTGTACCCCATACCACCAATACTCCTATACGCATGCGTGGAGTACAACCTTTACGGGCAATGGCAGCTATCTGTTTAGTTGTCGAGATGGTGATAACGACCGCAATTTTGTCTGGCCGGAAAGTGAGGATTTCGAGCTGAGTATAGCTTGGCCTGATGGCTATGAGCAGCGTGAGGACCCGGTTACGTTTCACCCCTATGGCGATAAACTCTTTGTGAGTATGGGAGTCGGTCGCTACAGTCCAGGTTCACGAAGAGATGTGATCATGGCCCAAATGGACTTACAGAGCCATGAGGTGGAATATACTCACTTTGAGCAGTTACTGATGCGCAGTATTTATGTGACTGGGTCTAACAGTAACGTTATAGCCAATAGTGTGAGGCATCTGAACTCTGATGCTCAAGATAAAATGCTGATCAATCCCTACGTCGAAGATGAAGTTGTGCTGATGGCCGGCGAAGGGCAGATGTTGGTGTACCGACAAGGTGAATGGAAGGTTGACCTCGATATGTGGGGTATTCCAGACGGGGCTGTTGGTGGCCAACTTTACGCTGTGGATGGTACTTGGGTCATAGTACACAATCACGATTTCTGGACCTTGCGCCTGCGAGAGCAGTAAATGCACTCTACTAATCTATAAGCCTTAGTGAACAAAGCCACCTAAAACAGAGGTGGCTTTTTATTATCAAGAGCTTCACTTAGCCAACCCGCAAAATGATCATCGAGTCTATTATTGAGCATAGATGGTGAGTTAAATCAATTTGTGGAGAGCCAATGACATCCTATGGTGTGAGCATCAAACAACATCTCCCCCCACCTTGGGTTTTAGTCTTTATCGGCTTGGTGCTCAACGTCATGGCCATCTTAGTCTCAAGCTTGGTGCTGGACTCAATCAACCAAAATATCAGCGCTCTAAAGGCCAGAGAGGCGCAGAACCAGTATGCCATTACCCTAGATTGGAACAGTGTGGAAACCTTGGAGCGTAAACGGGAGGTGACACTGCTGCATATGCAGCTTGCTAGTCTGGCGCCCGCCAATCCTAAGATAACTCAGAGCTTGGTAGATCAATTGCAACTGTGGACCTCAGCCACGGTTTCTGAGTTGTCTGTCGAGACAGTCAGTGAGGTGATGTTCGCGATTGATCAAAGCCAGCAGCAGTTTCGCAATCGGATTGATAGCCATTACTTAGATAATCTTGAGGTAGCCGAGCAAGTTCTGTCTTGGGAAGAGAAACTGGTTCACTACAAAAACATAGCTCTGTTTTTGCAGATCTTTGGCTTGGCGTTGATCCTCGCGCGTGATCTGGCGCGTTAACTAAAGGGGCTAGGAACACATCGATAGGTGTAGCTTCGAGTACCTCATGTGGTAGCTGAAAACCTTGTTGCTTATAGGTCCTTGATAATTCTAATGAGCGACTCCATCGTCAGGGCTATGAAAACTTTTGTCACATTTTTTGATTAAAGTTTGATCGATGGATTTGGTGGTCTAGGTTATTGATATTTTTACCAATTAGCACTGTAAGTCCCGCCACTGTAGGTTTTGATTGGTTGTTAGCTGTCGTAAAACTACAAGTTTGCAGTTTTATTAATCGATCAAATAATATACTATCTCGTCGCGCGGTTAAGTCACGGAAAAGAAAAGATTATCAATGGCTCAAAGTGGTCATTAATTCGCCGATTTCGATGGGTTTTGCTATGCACAATTACTCATAATCACCTGCTCGTGTGGGGGATAGGGTAGCTTTGGGAGATTGTATATTTCATTAAATATA
Organism: Vibrio sabulosilitoris; assembly: GCF_055391395.1. Taxonomy (NCBI): domain Bacteria; kingdom Pseudomonadati; phylum Pseudomonadota; class Gammaproteobacteria; order Vibrionales; family Vibrionaceae; genus Vibrio; species Vibrio sabulosilitoris. Next base: position 37,917 of record NZ_AP029600.1, on the reverse strand, counting down.
TAACTGATATTCACTTTTTATTGCCAAATTTGCAGTTCTGACAATGAAAATTTTTGCATTTTTAGGGGTATGGATAGCTTGTGTCTTACCCGCGGTGGCGGTTGCTGCCCACAATAATCACCCGCTGAGTGAGCTCTCTCAGGCGGAGCAAGTTATAGAAAAAACGTTTATTAAAGTTGGCTTGGAAGGGGTATTGAGTTACGAGCTTTATCGTGATGCTTACCTTGCCTATCAGGAAATCAGCGAGCGTAGAAAGCCGCTCTTGACCATTATTGATTACAGTCGTCCCTCTACTGAAAAACGCTTTTTTGTGATCGATTTGGATAAGAATGAGTTGGTGTACAACACCTATGTTTCCCATGGGGTGAACAGCGGTGGTAAGAATGCCACGCGCTTTTCTAATGTGGTTAATTCAAGAAAAACCTCTCTCGGGGCATTTTTGACCGATGATACCTACTACGGAAGCAACGGTTACTCGCTGCGTCTTGATGGTTTGAATCAAGGGGTAAATGATCGTGCCCGTGAGCGTTATATCGTGATCCATGGCGCCGACTATGCGACCGAGTCGTTCATCCAACGCAATGGCTATCTTGGCCGCAGTTGGGGTTGCCCGGCCCTGCCGCCGGAGTTGACGCGTGAGATTATCGACTTAATCAAAGACGGTAGCGTGATTTACGCTAGCGCCTAATTCAAGAGGCGAGAGTCGAGATCGGGCTTTGCCCTGCGAGGACGCTGCGCTCGAGGTGGTGGAACACTTGACAGCAGCGGCAGAGGTTGAAAAATTTCTCGCTTCTTATCAGATTCGAGAGTCGAGATCGGGCGTTGCCCTGCGGGTACGCTGCGCTCGAGGTGGTGGGGCACTTGACAGCGGTGGTCAAGGTTGGAAAATTTTCTCGCCTCTCGCCTCTCGCCTCTCGCCTCTCGCCTCTCGCCTCTCGCCTCTCGCCTCTCGCCTCTCGCCTCTCGCTACGGGCGTTCGCCAGCAGCTAGGCGGCGTTCGATGTCTTCGATTACTTGTGGTAGGTCGGCGATGGTGTCGATTAGGTAGTGTGGTGATGATTTTTGCATTACCGAGCGGGCTTTCTCGCGAGCCGCGCTTAATGTTGCCTCATCTGCGGCTTGATACTCTGCAAACGTTAAACCTGCCTCGTTGCCTGACAGTAGTAGACCTACGGTCCACATACCCGCATTATGGCCTTCTTCGATGCCAGGAGTGGCATCATCAACCTTGATACAGGCACCGACATTGGTCACGCCAAGATCGATCACGTTCTTTAGTGCCATAAATGGGGCTGGGCGGCCGCCTTGTGGTAGGTCGTCAGTGGCGACAATACAGTCTGGTTGGTAGCCGTAGTCGGCTGCCACTGGGATCAATACATCCATAACCTCGCGTGGGTAACCTGAGCAAGAGCCAATTTTGATGCCTTTTTGCTTGAGGTTATTGACGACTTCAATCGCATTGAGGATCGGCTCTGCATGGTCTGATACTTTGGCTTTTTGCAGGGGCATAAACATCTCATAGATGCGATCCACATCTTCATCGTTCATCGAGCGGCCGAATTTTTCTGTCCAACGCTTATCAACCGACTCCAGCTTGCCGACTGCTTTGATGTGATCCCACTTGCCAAGGCCCATAGGTACACGGGCTTCTTTAAGGCTGATATCGAACTCAAAACCACGCTTGAAAGCTTCAACGAAGATTGAAGTAGGGGCAAAAGAGCCAAAGTCGACGATGGTGCCGGCCCAGTCGAAGATGACTGCTTGAATTTGTGATGGGTTGTTCATGTTGATTCCTTGGGTTATTTCACTACTGGGTAGCCGAAGGTTTGGCTAACTTGTTGGATAGCTGACTCAAAAATATCCAGCGCGGCTTGTAAGTCGGTGCGCTCAATGATCAGCGGTGGGCTCAGTTGCACCACGTTGCCTTGGGAGACTTTAAAGCTCAGGCCATTATTCAGGCATTGGTAAAGCACGGCTTCGGCCTCAGCAAATGCACGCTGTTTACTGCCACGGTCAGTGACCAGCTCAACGCCCCACAATAGGCCGATACCACGCACATCACCGATGATTGGGTATGTGTCTTTCATGCGGCCTAGCTGCTCTCGAACAAACTCACTGTCGGCTTTGACTTTGTCTAGTAGCTGCTCTTGCTCAATTGCTTCCATCGTCGCTAGGGCAGCTGCGCAGCCAATCGGGCTTTTCTCGTGGGTGTAGTGACCCAATGAGACTTGCGCTGCGGTGTTGTATTTATCTTTGGTCACCATGGCTGCGATAGGCACTAAGCCACCGCCTAAGCCCTTGCCGATACATAGAATGTCCGGCTCGATGTCGTAGGCTTGGTAGGTGAACCATTCGCCACTGCGCCCCATGCCGTTAGGGATATCGTCGATGATCAGCATCACGTTGTGCTTGTCACAGATCTCGCGCACACGCTTCCAATAGGCCTTGCTTGGTACTTGCACGTCGGTATTGCGCACTGCTTCAGCGATAAATGCGCCGATGCCGCCTTCTTTCTCGATCACGTACTCCAGGTAGTCGGCATAATGCACATCACGCTCTTCTTCGCTGGCGTCTGGACGAGGGAAAGCGCCGCGGTAAGAGACCGCCGGAGGAATACGCTCAACACCGGCCATTAACGGCCCCATACCCTCACGAAAACAGGCCTCGCCACCAACAGAAATCGCATCAAGAGACGCACCGTGAAAAGAGTCCCACAGGGAAACCACTTTGAAGTTGTTGGTCACATGGCGTGCTAGTTTGAGTGCCATACCAACCACAGACGTACCGCCTGGGGCAAACAGCACACGGTTGAGTTCACCGCCGCAGATCTCGGTCAGTTTTTCCGCGCACGCCACCGCGGTTTCATTGGTAAAACGGCGTGGAGAGAAGGGCAAATTAGCCATCTGCTCGGTGACCTTATTGATCACATGCGGGTGGCCATAGCCAAGCTGATGAACATTATTGCCGTGAAAGTCCATGTAGCGCTTGCCCTTGGTGTCTTGTAGATAGATACCTTCCGCTCCCTCTAGCGTATCAAGACACGGCGTCGACATTGCCTGATGAAGAAATACATCTTCATCACGTTTAAGCAGCGCTTGAGTGCGCTCATCTTGTAATGACTGGTTCCATGCTTGGCGAGCAGGTGTGGTATTGATGTCACCCTCACTGCGAAAGAGCGTGCCGCTATCCTCGGTGTGCATCTCTGGTGTAATTAGGCCCATGCTGATACCTCCCAGTACATCGCCGTGCTCACGGCTTTAATCAGACGCTCAATATCTTGCGGGTGCACATCACCGATATTGCCGATACGAAAACAGTCGGCGTTAGAGACTTTACCCGGGTAGATGACAAAACCCTGCTCTTTTAAGTGCAGGTAGAACTGCTTAAATTGATAATCGCTATGGGTTGGCGAGTAGAACGAGGTAATAATCGGTGAGTGCAGTGACTCATCAAGCAGTGGCGTAAAGCCTAGCTTTTTCATTCCTGCCACCAAAGTGGTCTGGTTGGTTTGATAACGCTGGTGACGTGCCTCGATGCCGCCTTCCTGCTCGAGTTCAATTAGAGCTTGATAGAAGGCTCGCACGGTGTGAGTTGGCGAAGTGAAGCGCCATTTTCCATGGTTGGTCTGCATGCAGTGCCACTGCTCAAAAAGATCAAGACTCAGTGAGCGTGCACGTCCCTGACACAACTCCAGCTGGTCTTGCTTAGCGATCACAAAGCCAAAGCCTGGAACGCCCTGGATACACTTATTCGCCGAGCTGATCATAAAATCGATGCCCATCTCACCGATATCCATCGGAATGCCACCAAAGCTCGACATCGCATCAAGGATGACAACTTTTCCATGTTGCTTAGCAAGTTTGGTAACGGCTTCAATCGGATTAAGCATGCCGGTGGTGGTTTCACAATGGACAATCGCCAAATGGGTGATGCTGGTGTCTTGGTTTAGTGCCTGTTCAATCTCGGTGAGGTTTGGCTGAGTGGTCTCACCCGGCGCAATCACCTGACAGTCTATATTCAGGTAGGCCGCGATTTGGGCAATACGCGCACCGTAGGCGCCATTATCGATAACCAATAGCTTATCGTCTTGCTTCATTACTGAGCCAATGGTGGCTTCCACCGAGGCGGTGCCACTGCCTTGCATCAGGACACTGGTATAGCCAGGTTGTGACGTCGCAAGCTTGGTCAGTTTACTGCGAATAACCTCAACAACCTCTTTGTTGTAGTCATCATCCCAGGTGCACCAGTCTTTAAGCATCGCCGAGCGAACGGTCTCTGTGGTTGACAAAGGGCCTGGTGTTAAAAGTAGGTAATCGTTTCTCATCGTTAATCTTTCTCTTGGACTATACCAATATGAATGCACTTTAGCAGTGGCGGGATTAGCGGGTAAATAGCCTAAGACGGATCTTAATAAAACTTTCATACAGATATACGCGGTGTTTTTGGCATCGTGCGCTGAATTAAACTGTCATAATCTGTTTTAAAATTGCCATCAAGCGTTCACAAAATCGTCACATCACCAAACTAGTGTAATTAGCGTTATCTGGTACAGACCAAATTTACGGACGAACACACTTACACAATCTTTATTGGAGAAGATAATGAGCAACCGTTTTGTTAAAGGTTCAATCGCAGCCCTAGTTTCTCTACTAGCGACTAACGCATTTGCAGCACAAGAAGTGACTGTATACACCGCGTTTGAGACTGACATCCTGGCGAAATACAAGAACGCATTTGAGAAAGACAACCCAGACATCTCAATCAAATGGGTACGTGATTCAACAGGTATCATGACTGCTAAACTACTGGCTGAGAAAGACAACCCACATGCAGACGTAGTATGGGGCCTAGCAGGCTCTTCAATGGCTCTATTGAAGAACGAGGGCATCCTATCGGCTTACACTCCAAAGGGTGTTGAGAACCTACGTGCGAGCCTAAATGATCCTGAGGGTGAGCAGGCATGGTACGGTAACGATGCCTTTTTTAACGCAATTTGTTTCAACGAAATTGTGGCTAAGCAGCATAATCTGCCGATGCCAACCAGCTGGGATGACCTAACAAAACCTGAGTATAAGGGCCACATCTCAATGCCAAACCCAGCCTCTTCAGGTACGGGCTACATGCAGGTGTCTGCATGGCTACAAAACATGGGTGAAGAGCAAGGTTGGAGCTACATGCAAAAGCTCGATGACAATATCGCTCACTACACGCACTCAGGCTCTAAGCCATGTGTTGAAGCGGGTATGGGTGAGGTTGCTATTGGTATTTCTATGGCAAGTCGCGGTGCACGATTGAAGACACAAGGCGCGCCATTAGAGGTGATCACGCCAGCGGGCATCGGTTGGGAATCTGAAGCCGTGGGCCTAGTGAAAGCCACTGAAGCAGCCCAGCGTGTTGTTGATTGGTCTATCTCGAAAGCGGCTAACGAACTGTACGTAGAAATGTACCCAGTGGTTGGTCACAAAGAGGTTGAAGCGACCGTTGCTCACTTCCCTGATGTCGAGTCAAACATGGCAGAAATGGACTTCGGCCGTATGGGTAACGAGCGCGCTGACGTACTGAAAAAATGGGCAGCCAAGTTCGACGCGAAATCTGAACCACGATCTTAACGTTCAGCGAATATAGATAATTTAAAGGCTGGTGCGAGAGTATCGGCCTTTTTGAGTTTCTGGGAATAGAGGCGAGAGTCGAGATCGTTGCACTGCGAGAACGCTTCGCTCGAGGTGAAGCAACACTTGACAGTGATGGTAAAGGTTGGAAAATTTTCTCGCCTCTCGCCTCTCGCCTCTCGCCTCTCGCCTCTCGCCTCTCGCCTCTCGCCTCTCGCCTCTCGCCTCTCGCCTCTCGCCTCTCGAACCTTTCTTAACCGTTTTGATAGAAAACTGTCACCCCACTGCAATACTACACTTCTATTATTGGTATATACCATACAAAGGAGTGTCGAGAGATGACCACCCAACCTTACCTGAATATTGAAAATGTAGTGAAGCAGTTTGGCCAGTTCACTGCGTTAAAACAGATTTCTCTGGCGATTGAAAAAGGAGAGTTCGTTTGTTTCCTCGGCCCGTCTGGCTGTGGTAAGACAACGCTGTTGCGCGCGATTGCGGGCTTAGATCTGCCGACCTCGGGCTCGATTTCACAACAGGGGACAGATACCACATTTCTCCCGCCTGAAAAACGCGACTTCGGTATTGTGTTCCAGTCTTACGCCTTGTTCCCGAACCTGACGGTGCAAGACAACATCGCCATTGGTCTTAAGAACCAAGGAATGCCAAGCAAAGAAGCGATGGAGAAGGTTGAGTATTGGTTGGATATGATCGGTTTGCCAACCTCGGGTAAGAAGTACCCAAGCCAGCTGTCGGGTGGTCAACAGCAACGCGTAGCGTTAGCGCGGGCGCTGGCTCTCTCTCCTGGTCTTTTACTATTGGATGAACCTTTGTCTGCGCTGGATGCGAAAGTGCGTACTCACCTGCGTGAAGAGATCTGTCAATTGCAACGCAAGCTTGGCATCACCACCATTATGGTAACCCACGATCAAGATGAGGCGCTGACGATGGCGGATCGCATCGTGGTTATGAACCATGGCGTGATTGAGCAAGTCGGTACACCGGAAGAGATCTATCAGCAGCCTGCCACACGCTTTGTTGCCGAGTTTGTCGGTAGCATGAACTTTATCGAAACCTCGGTGGTGAGCGATAGCCAAATACGCATTGGCGAAAGCCTGATCGACAAACCAATGCTGGATAATATCGAGCTTAGCAGTGGTGATTATATTGATATCGCCGTGCGTCCCGAGCAGATCCGCTTCGTTACAGATTACAATAATGCAGTGCCAGTTAAAGTGGTGGGTGTTGAGTTCCTTGGCGCCTTCTGTCGAGTAGAGTGTCGTTTGCAAGACAGTCGCGATAGCAAGGCCATAGATGTCGATATGCCGGTGCGCCAGTGCAATGAGCTTAAACTGACGCGTGGTGATGTGCGTTATATCGCATTCGACCAGCAGGGCCTGCGAGGCTATATCAGAAACGTAGTGGTCAGAAACGACGTTAAAGCGATTGATTCAGCCGCCATTCGTTCACTAGCCATTCATTCAGCGGCATAGGGAAGCGATTATGGAGATCACATCAGTGAACACCAGAGCCGCTTCGTCACGCTCTTGGTTCAATCGAGTCAGTAAAGACAACCTAGTGTTGGGCGGCTTCCTATCGCTGCTTTCGGTATCCATGGTTCTGTTTATCTTGATGCCGCTATGGGCAATGCTGAAAAAAAGTCTGCAAAACTCACGCGGCGAGTTCGTGGGATTGGAAAATTTCGCCACCTACTTTGCCTCTGATGCCTTGTGGCGCTCGGTGGAAAATACCTTTACTTTGGGCCTCTTGGTTACGGTTGTGGTAACAACTCTTGCATTCGGCTATGCGTATGCGATTACCCGTTCTTGTATGTCGATGAAGGGGCTGTTTCAAGTGTTAGGCACAGCGCCAATCCTAGCGCCATCGTTGCTACCTGCGATCAGCTTGATTTACTTATTTGGTAACCAAGGCGTCGCGCGTGAATTGCTGATGGGGAATTCGGTCTACGGCATTATTGGTATCTCTATGGGCCTGATATTCTGGACTTTCCCTCACGCACTGATGATCTTGACCACCTCGCTGCGCACCTCAGATGCGCGCTTGTATGAGGCGGCGCGTGCTCTGAAAACTTCACCGCTGAAAACCTTTTTTGTTGTCACCTTGCCGGCGGCTAAGTATGGCTTGATCAGTACGCTGATTGTGGTGTTTACGCTGGTGGTGTGTGACTTCGGCGTGCCTAAGGTGATCGGTGGTAGCTATAACGTTCTAGCCACCGATATATTTAAGCAAGTTGTTGGCCAGCAGAACTTTTCTATGGGTGCTGTCACGAGTATTTTGCTGCTGCTTCCTGCCGGTTTGGCGTTCGCGGCGGATCGCTGGGTAAAGAAAAAGCAAAAAAACCTGTTTGATACACGCTCAGTGGCTTATCAGCCAGAGCCTAATAAAGTGAAAGACACGCTTTGTTTTGTCTATTGCAGCCTGATCTGTGTCGCGGTCGTGACCGTTTTAGGGATGGCCGTCTATGGCTCGCTAGTGACATTCTGGCCTTGGAACAAGACCTTAACTCTTAATAACTACAACTTCTCACAGATGAGTACTTACGGCTGGGCACCATTCTTCAACTCTCTTAAGCTGGGTTTTTGGAGTGCAATTGTCGGTACGGTGGTGATCTTTACTGGCGCGTACTGTATTGAAAAGGGGCGTGCGTTTGCCCCTGTGCGCCAGATGATGCAGATGCTCAGTATCGTGCCGATGGCCGTTCCGGGTATGGTTTTGGGCCTGGGTTACATCTTTTATTTCAATGATGTCAACAATCCGCTCAATGTGCTCTACGGCACGATGATCTTCCTCGTAATCAACACAGTGGTACACTATTACACGGTGGGTCATATGACAGCGGTAACCGCACTCAAGCAGTTGCCAGCAGAGATTGAAGCAACGGCGGCCTCAGTCAAGTTGCCTCAATATAAGTTATTCTTTAAAGTGACTTTACCTGTTTGTATGCCAGCGATTTTAGATATTGCCACGTACATGTTTATTAATGCCATGACCACGACATCGGCGGTGGTGTTCTTGTACTCGACCAAAACCATACCGGCCTCGGTTGCGGTGTTGAATATGGATGACGCCGGGCAGACGGGGGCCGCGGCCGCGATGGCGGTGATGATCATGTTGTCCGCAGCGTCGGCTAAGCTGTTGCACATGACACTGGGTAAGTGGATTGAGAATCGTACTCAAGCTTGGCGTAAGCGCTGATTAACGCCTCTCACCTATAAAAAATACACCTCAGCTTAAGCATGCGTTAAGCAGAGGTAGATAACTAAGGATACACAATTGCAGTACGTAAAAATTAAAGACGTTATTGTTGAGCAGATTGAATCTGGTATGTTAGCGCCAAGGCAGAAACTGCCAGCAGAGCGCAAGCTTGCCGAGTCTTTTGATACCACTCGAGTGACCCTGCGCGAAGCGCTATCGCTGCTTGAGTCTGAGGGGCGTATCTACCGAGAGGATCGTCGCGGCTGGTTTATTTCGCCAGAGCCAATGGTGTATGACCCGACGCAAACGCTAAACTTTATGAATATGGCCGAGGCACAAGGGCGGAAACCGAGCACTAAGTTGCTCAGTGCCAAGACCATTATTGCGCCTAAGCATGCTGCAAGTATGCTTGGCTTAGCGCCATTCTCAGAGGTGCACCGTATTCAGCGTGTTCGCTCACTAGAAGAGCGTCCAGTCATGTACGTGACGAACTATATTCGCCCTGAGCTGTTTCCAAATTTGATGGATTATGACCTATCCCTGTCACTGACCGATATCTACCGTGAGCACTTTGGCGTGGTCTATTCGAAGATTAAGTACCGCGTCAGCACCAGTTCACTGCTGGGTGATACGGCGCAAGCGTTGCGCGCGACATCGGGTACCCCAGCGATGGTGGTTGAGCGAACTAATTACAGCCAAACCGGTGAGCTGATCGATTGTGATATTGAATACTGGCGCCATGATGCCATCAGTATCGAATCTTTGGCCGAATTGAAACGATAAGCTCTCATTTTATGTCATTTTGGGCGTTTTTTTTGGTCGTGATTTCGGCCTTTCTTCATGCTGGCTGGAATATACTCGGTAAATCCAACCAAAGCTCTGGTCCAGCGTTTTTCCTTGCCTCAACTGGCGCAGCTGCGAGTTTGCTTACGCCCTATCTGATCTGGTATTTGGTGACGATTGGCTTTGATTCTCTGCCGATGCTGTTTTGGCAACTGCTGTTTATCAGCGGCGTGTGTCAAATGATCTATATGATTGGTCTGGCTTATGCTTACAAGCAAGCTGACATAGGGGTGATCTACCCAATGGCACGCGCCTTGCCGGTGTTGATGGTCGGTTACGGTACCTTCTTGCTTGGCTATGAGCTGAGTGTGTCGCAGTGGCTTGGCTTTATGGTCATTACCTTAGGCTGCTTATTGGTGCCCTTGACCCGCTTCAGAGAGTTGAGCGTTAAAGCCTATCTCAATCTAGGTGTCTTGTGGGCCTTGGTTGCCGCTATCGGCACCACAGGTTATTCCATCGTGGATAAAGAGGCGTTAATTCAGCTCAACCAAGTGGCTGCTGCGCTGTTGAGTGACTCATACTCAGCCATTTTTTATCTAGGGATGCAGTTTTGGGCGATGTTTTTCCCATTGATTATCTGGGTATGTTTGTCGGGTCATCGACATGAGCTAGCCAATGCCATCTCGATCATTAAGCCATCGGTGACGGCAGGGGTGATGATGGCGACAACCTATGGTTTGGTGCTCTATGCAATGACCATGACAGACAATGTCAGTTTAGTGGTGGCGCTGCGCCAAGTCAGTATTATCTTTGGCCTGCTGATGGGAATTGTGTTGTTGGGTGAGCAGTGGTATCGCACCCGCGCAACCGGCGTTATCATGATTGCACTAGGCTTGGTGTTGTCATTGAGTTAAGCGTGGCTCTAAATAGATCACCACGACGCTGTTGATCTCATCATCGCGTCGTGGTGATTAGGCGAGTTAGGCGCGGGCTGATTGGTAAGTGCGATAGCCGCCAATGAGGTTGCGGGCTTTAAAGCCATGGTTAACTAATTGACGGTAGGCGACATTGCCGCGCAAGCCGACCTGGCAGTAGATGATGATCTCTTTATCTTCTGGCAACTCGTTCATACGCTGTCTGAGTTGGTCAACGGGGATATTAATGGCACCCTTGATAAAGCCAACATTTTCTAGCTCATTCGGATTGCGCACATCGAGCAAAACCTGCTCCTCACTAAGCTGATCGATTTGATCAAAGTGGATCGGTGTTGCATCGCCTTGAAGGATGTTATTGGCAACAAAGGCTGCTTGGTTAATCACATCCTTGGCGCTACCAAAAGGGGGTGCATAAGTCAGTTCAAGATGCTGAAGCTGTTCAACCGTCATCCCAGCGCGCTGCGCGACGGCCATTACATCGATGCGCTTATCAATGCCGTCTTTGCCGACTGCCTGTGCGCCGAGAATCTTGCCGCTTGCTGGGTCAAACAGCATCTTGAACGAGACCGTTTCTGCGCCCGGATAATAGCTCGCATGGCTAGCGGTATGGACGTAGACCTTTTCATAAGGCGATCCCGCGCTAATCAGCTGCTTCTCGTTTTTACCGGTTGAGGCAACCGCAAGGTCAAACACCTTACAAATTGCGGTACCTTGTGTGCCTTGGTAGTGCTCGTTGCGACCGAGCATATTATCCGCCGCCATCCGCCCTTGGCGATTGGCTGGGCCTGCAAGCGGCACTAGGCTTTGTTTGCCAGTGACAAAATCTTGCTCTTCAATTGCATCGCCAACGGCGTAGATATAAGGATCGCTGGTCTGCATTCGGCTGTCGGTTTTAATCCCGCCAAGCTCGCCAATTTCAAGCCCAGCCTCACGGGCAAGCTGAGTTTCCGGGCGCACACCAATGGCCATGATCAATAAGCCAGTATTGAGTGACTCACCATTGTTGAGCGTCAGTGTCAGCTGTGACTGCTCTTGATGGTAGGTGACACCAGATAGGGCCGTACTCAGGCGCAGATCAATACCTTTGTCTCGGATCGCCTGATGAACCAATCCTGCCATCTCACGGTCGACTGGGGTCATCACTTGATCAGCCATCTCAAGTAACGTGGTTTGAATGCCAAGTTGATGGAAGGCCTCCATCATTTCGAGGCCAATAAAGCCGCCGCCCACGACAGTGGCGTGTTGAACATCCTGATTTTTCAGGGTGGCAATAATGCGGTCCATATCGGGAATATTCCGCAGCGAGTGAGTCAGCGGATTATCGATGCCCGGGATCGGCGGTACGACGGGCGCCGCGCCGGGGCTAAGTAGCAGCAGATCATAGCTCTCTTTGTACTCTTCACCACTGATAAGGTTTTTGACTGTGACGAATTTTTGCTCGCGATCGATATAGGTCACCTCACTGGTAACGCGCACGTCGACGTTGAATCGCGCCAGAAAACTCTCAGGTGTTTGAAGCAGGAGCTTGCTGCGCTCTTGGATATCGCCACCGATATGGTATGGCAGGCCACAGTTAGCAAACGAGACGAACGGCGAGCGCTCAAACATAATAATCTCTGCCTCTTCGCTCAGTCTGCGGGCTCGTGCTGCCGCTGATGCACCGCCGGCGACACCGCCAATAATTACGATTTTAGTCATAGGAAACCCCTTATCTCGGATCGCGGCACCACACCGCTCAAACTGCAATGGCTAAATCATAATCAGCTAAATTAGAAATGTCTAATAAAAACTATACTAAATTTATAAACACTAAATTAGCATTGACTAAATTAGACGATGGCTTATCCTGTACAGTATTGAATCAATGATTGAGGTGAAACATGCAACTAGACGATAGTGAGTTGATGGCGATGCGTTCCAACGTCAATGAGGCTGCTGAGATGCTAAAGATCCTGGCGCACCCGGATAGGTTGCTGGTGCTGTGTCAGCTTACTCAGGGTGAGGTGGGCGTTGCCCAGTTGCAGAGTCAGTCGAACCTCAGTCAATCGGCGTTTTCTCAGCACTTGACCGTGCTGCGTAAGCATCAGTTGATCAAAGCCCGTAAATCGGCGCAGCAGGTGTTCTATTCGCTCGCTGACCCCCGTGTCGAGGCCTTGATCACCAGTTTTCACACCATTTTTTGTCATCAAGAGAAATAGATTATGAGTTTTTCGATCCCGTGGGCATCCTTGTTTGGCGGTATGTTATTAGGTGCTTCGGCATTGTTGTTGTTGCTGGTTAACGGAAAAATCGCCGGGATCAGTGGTATCGCGAGTCGCCTATTCGACTCGTCGGTCAGCGATAAGCTTTGGCGCGCCCTGTTTATTCTTGGCATGGTGGTCGCAGGGGCGCTGAGCATCTCAGTCTTCGACCTTGCGGTGCCTGAGCAGCCAGCTGGCAGCTGGGTAGGTGTCTTGATCGCCGGTTTGCTAGTGGGCGTTGGCACCCAGATTGGTAATGGTTGTACCAGTGGTCATGGTATCTGTGGTATTGGGCGCTTTTCGTTGCGCTCTTTGGTGGCGACCTTAGTGTTTATGGGCACTGCCATTATCACTGTTTTTATTCGTTTGCACTTAGGAGGTTAACCATGAAGCAAGGTACTGTTTCCTCATTAACTGCATTGGTGGCGGGCTTACTGTTCGGTTTTGGTATGTCGTTTTCCGGCATGGTCGACCCACAAAAAGTGATTGGCTTTTTGGATCTCGCTGGTGAGTGGGACCCGAGCCTCGCGTTTGTGATGTGGGGAGCGCTTGCGGTGTTTATCCCAGGTTATCAGTGGATGGTGAAACCGCGCTCGAAACCGATGGCAGGCGAGTCGTTCAGTGTGAGTTTGAAGACGGCAGTGGATAAGCCGCTTGTGGGTGGCGCGGTGCTGTTTGGTATTGGTTGGGGGATCTCCGGAATCTGTCCAGGTCCTGCAATAACCAGCCTTTCATTCGGCAACCCACTGATTTGGCTATTTGTCTTGGCAATGTTGGCCGGCTCGATGATTGTGACAAAAGTGCGAAATTGAATCAGTTATATTGCAAAAATCATACAAAAGGGGTAATTCAAGCTACCCCTTTTTCGTTGCTTAATGGCGACGTATTGCATGCGTAGTCATTTTAGGTGGGCTTTTATGCGACAATTCCCAGTTATATAGGTCAGCGCTTTCAATAAACATCCATTTCAGCACTGAAAGTTAATGATCAAAATAAGTTTAATTGTATTACTTAAGGATTTATTTGGACTGCTTTTTAATCAATCTACCCCTTTAGAGTAGTATTTATCGGTAATTGATTTACATCATAGGTAAATCCAGTTTCACAAATAACAATGTGCTCAGTTATGCAGTCCACCCTGCAATTTGAATATTTTCAGGAATCCGTATGAGCAAGATGAAGCTGGTTGTCATTGGTAATGGCATGGTCGGTCACCGATATCTCGAAGATTTGGTTGAAAAGACTGATGTATCCAACCTCGATATTACTGTTTTTTGTGAAGAGCCTCGCGTCGCTTACGACCGTGTCCACCTCTCTTCTTACTTTTCTCACCACACCGCTCAAGAGCTTTCTTTAGTCAAAGAGGGTTTCTACGAGAAGCATGGCATCAATGTTTTGCTTGGCGAGCGTGCGATCAATGTTAATCGTGACAAGCGCACGGTTTACTCAAGCTCAGGTCGTGAAATCCAATACGACAAGCTGATCATGGCAACCGGCTCGTACCCATTTGTCCCGCCAATCCAAGGCCGCGAAAGCAAAGACTGTTTTGTCTATCGCACTATCGAAGATCTCAAAGCCATCGAGGCGAGCGCTAAGAAAAGCAAAGTTGGTGTGGTGATAGGTGGTGGCCTGCTGGGCCTTGAAGCGGCAGGCGCGTTGAAAGCGCTAGGTGTCGAAACGCACGTGGTTGAGTTTGCGCCTAAGCTGATGGCTGAGCAACTTGATCAAGCGGGTGGCGATCAACTTCGCCAAAAAATCGAAAGCATGGGTGTGAAGGTTCACACCAGCAAAAACACCCTAGAGATCGTGCCGCAAGGCAAGAGCGCACGTAACGTGATGCGCTTTGCCGATGGCACTGAGCTTGAGACTGACTTTATTGTTTTCTCCGCTGGTATTCGCCCGCAAGACAAACTCGCACGTCAGATGAACCTTGAGCTTGGCGCACGCGGCGGTATCGCAATCAATGATTTCGCCCAAACCTCAGATGAGAACATCTACGCCATTGGTGAATGTGCCGCGTGGAATGACATGTTCTATGGTCTGGTCGCACCGGGTTACAAGATGGCGACTGTTGCCGTTGACCACCTACTGGGTAACGATAGCCAGTTTGAGGGTGCCGATATGTCCGCCAAACTCAAGCTTTTGGGCGTTAAAGTTGGCTCGATTGGTGATGCCAATGGCCGCACGCCAGGCAGTAAGAGCTACGTCTACCAAAACCAAGAGCAGGAGGTGTATAAGCGCCTGATTGTCTCTGAGGACAACAAGAAGCTGCTTGGCGCAGTGATGGTCGGAGACACCTCTGACTATGGCGACCTTCTGCAGTTGATGCTTAATGAAATTGACCTGCCAGAGCACCCAGATACTCTGATCTTGCCTGCGCATGCTGGCGCTGAGAAGCCAACCCTAGGCGCAGATGCGCTGCCAGAGAGTGCGGTGATCTGTTCTTGTTTTGATGTGACCAAAGGCAAAGTCGCGCAAGCGGTCGCTGATGGGCACCACACGATTGCCGATATTAAAGCGGCCACAGGCGCAGGCACTGGCTGTGGTGGTTGTATCCCACTGGTGACATCGGTACTCAATGCCGAGCTTGCCAAATCGGGCATCGAAGTGAAAAACGATATCTGTGCGCACTTTGCCTACTCGCGCCAAGAGCTGTTCCATCTGATCCGCATTGAAGAGATCAAGACGTTTGAAGAGCTGCTGGAGAAGTACGGTCAGGGCTACGGCTGTGAAGTGTGTAAACCGACTGTTGGCTCAATCCTCGCTTCATGCTGGGGTGAGCACATCCTCAAGCCGCAATTGGTCAAGCTGCACGACACCAACGATAATTTCCTTGGCAACATGCAAAAAGACGGCACCTACTCAGTGATCCCGCGTATGGCGGGTGGCGAAGTAACGCCACAGGCGCTCAAAGTGCTGGCTGACGTGGCGGCAGAATACAATCTATATACCAAGGTAACGGGCGCGCAGCGTATCGGTCTGTTTGGCGCGCAAAAAGATCACCTACCAGCGATCTGGAAGAAGTTGATCGCGGGTGGCTATGAGACGGGTCAAGCGTACGCCAAAGCTCTGCGTATGGCGAAGACCTGTGTTGGCTCAACTTGGTGTCGCTTTGGCGTTCAAGACTCGGTTGGCCTTGGTGTGACGATTGAAAATCGCTATAAGGGCATTCGCACTCCACACAAGATGAAGTTTGGTGTCTCTGGCTGTACCCGTGAGTGTGCCGAAGCGCAAGGCAAAGACCTAGGTATTATTGCCACCGACGCGGGTTGGAATATGTACGTGTGTGGTAACGGTGGTATGAAGCCGCGCCATGCAGACCTTCTGGCCAGCGACCTAGATGAGGCCACTCTGATCAAATACATCGACCGCTTTATGATGTTCTACATTCGCACCGCCGCGCCACTACAGCGCACCTCGGTATGGCTTGAGAACATGGAAGGCGGCGTCGATTACCTGCGTGAAGTGATTGTGGAAGACAAACTTGGAATCAATGCGCAACTGGAAGCTGACGTGGCGAAGTTGGTTGAAGCATTCCGTTGTGAGTGGGCTGAGACAGTCAACGACCCATCGCAGCATGCCCGTTTCTCTCACTTCATCAACTCAGATAAGCGTGATGACAACGTGATGTTTGTCGATGAGCGTGCCCAGCACCGCCCAGCCACGTTCACTGAAAAACACCCACAAGCGAAGGGCGATATCCTTCACGTTGAAGTCACAGAGTAACCACGGAGAAGTCAGTATGACATTTGAAAAAGTATGTGAAATCACAGACATCGTCCCTGGTACTGGTGTGTGTGCCTTGATTAACGATCAGCAAGTGGCGGTGTTCCGTCCATCTGACGCGGAAGAGGTGTTTGCCATCAGCAACATGGACCCTTTTGCGCGTTCAAACGTGCTATCGCGTGGCCTGATCGGCGAGCACAAGGGCGAGCTTTGGGTCGCCAGCCCACTGAAAAAGCAGCACTTTAACCTGGCAACAGGGGAGTGCATGGAAGATGCGCGCTTTAATATTAAGGCATTTGAGGCTCGCGTTGTGAATGGTGCGGTAGAGGTTGCAGGCTAAGCCCGCACTACCTCTTAAGAGTCAATAGATTAAAGGCTCCTGCTTTGCCTTGCAGGGTAGTGAAAGTGGGAGCCTTTCCCTATTTACTTTTTAACTTTCAATTTTTAGGAGAGACATGTATGTCTGACTTTAAACCTGCTGAATTTGTCCAAACGATGATAAATATCGGCGAAACCAAGGTAAAAACCAGCACCCGCGATCTGATTTTGCGCGGCACTATGGCGGGTATTATCCTGTCGCTGGCCGTTGTTGTGGCGATCACCGCGATCACCCAAACCGGTATTGGTATTGTAGGCGCGCTGGTCTTCCCAGTGGGCTTTTGTATCCTTAGCCTGATGGGCTACGACCTAGTAACGGGTGTGTTTGGTCTTGCGCCGTTGGCTAAATTTGAAAACCGTCCAGGCATCACTTGGGGTCGCGTTCTGCGCTGCTGGGGTCTGGTTGGTCTTGGTAACCTGATTGGCTCATTGATTGTCGCTTTCTTGATTGCGCTGTCTTTCACCATGAACTTCTCAACTGAGCCAGGCGCAGTCGGTCAAACCTTTATCAATGCCTCAACAGCGCGTACGGTTGGCTTTGAAGAGCTGGGCGCAAATGGCTGGATCACCTGTTTTGTGCGCGGCATTCTGTGTAACCTGATGGTGTGTTTGGGTGTGGTGGGTAACATGACCGCACGCACCGTATTCGGCAAGATTGCAGCGATGTGGCTACCGATCTTTATCTTCTTTGCCCTAGTGTTCGAGCACGCAGTTGTGAACATGTTCCTGTTCCCACTGGGTATGATGTTGGGTGCGGATTTTGGTATCGCAACCTGGTTGAACTTCAACCTTATCCCAACTCTCTTGGGTAACCTTGTCGGTGGCCTTTTGTTTACCTGTGTGCCACTTTACCTTACTCACGCAAAAACAGCGCCATCTCTAGATGCACAAGAAGAGCAAGTGCAAGCTGAGCCAGCGTTTAGCGCGAAATAATCTCTTTTGCCCCGCAGCGCGCTGCGGGGTTGATTGATGATAATAAGTGATGATCACGCTATGCCATTGTCGATTGTCACTTTTTATCCTTAATTTTTACGAGTACTCCTTATGTCTACCCACGCTACCGCCTCGCACCATGTAGGTTTTGTCTCTTTAGTCGGGGCCGGGCCTGGCGATCCTGATCTGTTAACGGTTAAGGGATTGAAAGTCATCCAAGCAGCGCAAGTGGTGGTTTACGACCGACTGGTTTCAAAAGAAATTCTTGACCTTGCCTATGATGAGGCAGAGATGATCTATGTTGGCAAGCAACTGGACTTCCACTGCGTTCCGCAGCACTTGATTAACCAAATCTTGGTTGAGAAAGCCCAACAAGGTAAGCGTGTGGTGCGCCTAAAAGGCGGAGACTCATTCATCTTTGGTCGCGGCGGCGAAGAGCTAGAAGAGCTTGCCGAACACAATATCCCCTTTGAGGTTGTTCCGGGCATCACCGCCGCAGCAGGCGCCACCTCTTACGCAGGCATCCCACTCACTCACCGCGATCACGCTCAAAGTGTGCAGTTCATCACCGGTCATATCCAAAAAGACGGCAAACAGATCCACTGGCCATCGCTAGCGCAAGACAATAACACCCTTGTGTTTTACATGGGGCTCAAGCAGTGTCGTAATATTCAAACCAATTTGCTGGAGCATGGGCTCGATTCATCGACGTCATGCGCCATTATTGAAAATGGGACACGTAAAGAGCAGCGGGTGTTTACCGGTGAGCTATCTCAGTTAGCTGACTTGGCGGAGCAGGCACAAAGCCCGGCGCTGATTGTGGTGGGAAGTGTGACTTGTTTGCATGATAAGTTGAGTTGGTTTAACTGAAAATTATAAACGTGAGAGTGGGCTTTGAACCCCTTGTGCGCCTCGCTCTAGTACATGAGTATAAATCTGAGTGGTCTTGACATCGACATGGCCAAGCTGCTCTTGCACGGTGCGAATATCAGCGCCACTCTCAAGCAAATGTGTTGCAAATGAATGGCGTAAGGTGTGTGACGTCACTGGTTTATCGATTTGCGCCTTATGAGCTGCTGCTTTTATCGCACGCTGAAGGGTGCTGACATCGATATGATACCGGCCAAGCTGACCACTGCTTGGGTTTTGGCTCAGTCGATGAGAAGGAAAGACGAACTGCCATTCAAGTGATGTGCTGGCATTGGGATACTTTTTGGCTAATGCTGCCGGCAGGCTTACTCCATCATAACCACTGACTCGAATATCTTGCTGCCAATAATATTTAACCTTTTCCAGTTGAGCATGAAGCGCTGGAAGCAACTCCTTGGCCAGAGTCACTGTGCGACTCTTGTTCCCCTTTGAAACCAGTATCCGCAAAGCAAGATAATCAAAGTCGATATCCGCATATCGAAGCCTTATACACTCTTTCACTCGCAGACCAGAGCCATACATTAACTGCATTGGCAATAGAAGGCTTGGCTTAGCGCACTGTAACAACATGCGCATTTCCGAGGGCGTGAGTACGATAGGAAGCTTTTTCGGTTTGGTTGCTTTTCTAAATTTCATATCGACATCAATTGGTTGAAACAGAATGTGTTTATACATAAAAACCAACGCATTGAGTGCTTGAGCTTGGGTATTCGCTGAGACGTGGCGAGTCAGCGACAGGTGGGTAAGAAATGCTTCCACATGAGGTGAACCTAACTGGCTAGGGTGCTGCTTTTGATGAAAGAGGATGTATTGCTTAACCCAGTACAAATAAGCCTCAATGGTACTTTTTGCATAGTGACGCGAGCGCATAAAAGCTTCGATTTTCTGCAGAAAAGGAGAACGAACTCGCATCAGGCTTTACTCGTTGCATTGGTTAAATGGATTCTAGTTCGCTGTCTGAATGATAGGTGGCAATATGCATCATATTGCGACGCATGTTTGATTTAGTCGCTTGATAATCTGGTGAAATGTAGGGATTATGTTGATGTAGGTATGATTTTGGTGGTTTGTTAGGTGGCGATGCTAAAGGGGATTATGCGGCAGGTTGCAACATAATAAGCGTTAGGTTAAATCACTTTAGGTTCCAGTCTGTATACGTTAGAATTATATGGTTTATGTCTACCTCAAGCATATGTAAAGGTTGAGAAAGTGTCGGAAATTTTCCTTAAAAATCCTTGGGTACGCTCCTTCGTACCACTGATTCTGATTGCTGTGTCTAGCGTTGTAGCTAGTACATTAGTCGTTGAAATCGCTGAAGGGAACACGATTAATTGGGCAGAGCTACCAAAGAAGGAGTCTTTTTATTTCTTGTTAGCCGCTACAGTGATGATGTGCATTTATCAGGTGCTTATTTTCAAGCATGATTCAAAGCTAATTAAAGGAATCACACCTAAACAGTTTGAAGCTTCTCTACGAAATGAAGTTGCTGAAGCAACGGCGAAACGAGCCAAGAAGCACATAAAAGACGGTAGAATTGACTTGTTAGAAGAAGAAACATTGAAATTCCAAAAACTGTTTGGAGAGGGTGGTCAATGAATATATATATCACTGAGCAGTTTAATAAAGCTGTAAGTAATTTAAATGAAGTAGACCAAAAAAAGGTCTTTAATACATATAAGAAACTTTCCAATATGGAGTTGACTGATTTAGTTAACTCTAAAAGCTTTGTAAAAATTCACAATTCAAAAGAGAAAGTGTTTGTTTATCGTGTATCTTCGAACTTAAGAGTATTTTGTACATTTGAAAGTCACAATCATGAAAATGGATTACTTCTTCTCGATGTTGTAAAGAAAAGTAGCGCTAATCAGAGATACCCTTTTAACCTAACAAAGCAATCAAGGTGATGCGTTACACTCGCCGGTTTTGATAGGAAGTTCGGTGTGCTTTGCTGGTTAAGTGGGGCACACCTTATTGCAGGCGTTAGCTTACATAATAGAAACTTTAACTAAAGAAGGTTTATAAATGCCAGATACATGGTCTTTAATAACAGGAATCGTAGGTTTGCTATCATTTCTGATGGCAGTTAATGATAAGTTTGCAAACCTCAAGCGTTTCACAATCCCAGTGGCTTGTGCGCTCGTCGGCTTTGCTGTGGGGCGGCTTTCGTATGTAGGTACAATTGGCTCGGCTAGTAGTGACGGTAGCTTGGGAGTAATTAGCATCATTGTTGTGACATTACTTGTTATTACAGCAATTACCTACTTGTTCATTAAAGTTGGGCAAGACGGGTTCGCATATATCGTATTCATCATGGGAGCAACTATGCTTCCTTCTAAGTTTGTTGACTCTTATAACAACTCAATGGATAAGCTTTCATACAATGACTATATTCAACTTTCTCAGGTGAAGCTCAGCAACTCAGATTATGACTCAGCAATCCGATTACTAAAATTAGCAAAAGAGAAAGCCGATAATAGCGTAGTAAAAACAGAAATATCATCCCGAATTGATGAGGTATATAAGAAATCCGTGAGCCTATAAGCTAACACATATGAGCCCCGAGCCTGTCAATAGACAATATCTATCCTTGGCTGCGTCAGCGGCCAACATAATCGAACAACAAAGCTGACTACTTCGCTCTGTCGATGGGGTCGTTAATCGTTACTTACGACAAACACATATTGAGGGTCTCTTATCGCGGCCTCTACCGCTGCCAATACAAAGTATTGGGCCAGACTAGGCGTCCCCCACGACATTCATCGGTTAACCCAAGCTGGCACTACTCAAAGAGAATGGCTGTTTTACGCCAGTTAGTATCAGGCTCAGCTTGGGTGTAAGCAACTTTGTTGTTCGTATCGGTGCGCAACAATGGGATGGCTAATCAAAGCAAAGGGGCTTGAACGTCGAATGCACAGCAGGCTAGGTCTTAGTTTCTTGGCTATAGATATTATGGCTCTGCAACGTGCTAATAATCAGCACCAGTTAGACTTTCAGACTCATCCCATTGTGCGACTTATTCAGGCAAAAGCCTTTGTTCATCAAACACAGTTTTGTTTTTGAGCATGAAGTAGACGCAGCGACCAAGTTTGTGCGCTAGAACGGAGAGCGCTTTGGCTTTACTCATGCGTTTTTGTAAACGGTTTAGGTAACGGCGAGCTTTGTCATTACCACGAAGGTAGAGAACGGCCGCTTCTGAAAATGCCCACTTTAAGTGTGCGTTGCCAATTTTGTTCCCGCTAGTACCATAGGTTTTTCCTGCTGACTGAGCCTTGCATTTCACCAGCCGAGAGTATGAGGCAAACTGCTGTACGGTAGGGAAGCGTTCGATATGACCGACCTCATACAAAATGGTAAGTGCGAGGATCCGCCCCACGCCTGGTATCGTTCGCAGCAGTTGGTAGTCTTGCGGGTTATGTTGCTTTGCATTCATCTCAATGAAGTGTTCAAGACTGGACAGTTCTTTGGTAAAGAAGGCAATGATGTTGAGGTCTAAGTCGATATTGCGATTGATAGATGTTTGCTCGAAGCGCTGTCTGACTTCTTCTCTGGCGTAGGGGTATCGCAGTTGAAGATTAGGTGATGGTTGATTGTATTGAGTGAACGTATTCGAAACATGCGCCTTAAGGTCAGCTCCGTGGCGGACAATCTTAGAACGACGCCGAAGCAAGTCTCGTGTCGCCCGCATCGCTTTAGGATAGACATAGGCAAGGGGAAAATTACCGCCCCTCAACAAGGCGGCAATTTTGTATGCGTCAATACGGTCATTTTTGGTTTTACCCCCATGAATCGCTTTCATGTAGAGTGCATGGCCAAGGACAAAATCGACGGCATAGTCCAAACAGAGGTCACTGACCCAGTACCAACAGTGCATACACTCAACGCCAACAACGATCTGATTTTGATAGGGTTGTAAGATATCGAGTAGCAGATCTGGGTTGGCATCAATTTTCTTGTGGAGTACTTTATTACCATCATTGTCGAGAATACAGACATAAAGAATGCGAGCATGAAGATCAATGCCACAGTAATAGTCGTGCTGTTGATTGTAAAATCTCATCGAGTCTTCTCCTGTTTGGTTTTGTCGCCTACCAGCATAGTTAGAGATAGCTATGTTGGGGGAGAGGGCTCAATGAGTATCAAGCAATTTAAGAGGGATTCACAACGCTTGGCATTTTTGCTTCTACTTAAAATTTAGTGTTTATGGCACAATGCTTTAGGTTTGGGTGGCGGCGTTGTTCACCCCTTAATTGGGCGTTATGTGCTATCGATAAAAGGAGATATTGAGTATGAACTCATCGTTAAGTGTACCAACCGACAACCCTTATAAGTTAATGGCAATTGTTGGCGCCGTTGTTTTCGTATTCAGTCTTTATTTCTTACTTAGCCAAACTAACACATACAACGATATTGTCTTCCAAGCAGCTGAGAAAATTTCAATTATTGAAGCTCAAGATGACTTGCCTGATAGTGTTAAGGAAGACCGTATTTCTATTGAAAATAGGAAAATTGAGATTGTGAGTAAAGATAGGAAATATTTCCCTTATCTTTGCGGTGTAATTGCTGCCTTGGGTGGACTGCTGTGTGGTATTGGGTTCAGGCACTGGATATTTGAAGTTTATCCAGACGAAGAAGCAATACGGAAAGAACAGTTGAAAAGTTTACGTTTAGCCAATAGGACAGAATCAAGAGTTAAGCTGGGAAAACGCACATAACATATATGAGCCTAACTCCCGTCAATAGGCAATAGCTCTCTTTTGGCTGCGTCAGCAGCCAAATTAGTCGAACAGCAAAGTAATCTACTTCGCTCTGTCATTTCGGCCGTTAATCGTTGCTTACGGCAAACACATATTGAGGGTCTCTTACTGTGGTCTCACCGCCGCCTACCAACTAGGTAGAGCCAGACTAGGCGTCCCCCACGACATTCATCGGTTAACCCAGGGAGGCGCTATTCAAAGAAAATGGCTAGCTAATGCTTCCAGTTATTGTCAGGCTCAGCCCAGGTGTAAACAACTTTGCTGTTCGTTGTGGTGCGCAACAATGGGGAGGCTAATCAAAGCAATTGGGCTTGGACAACGCTTGGCACAGCAAGCCACTTTTAGAGTTGCAACTCATGGCATCAGGCGTGCAGCGTGCTCTTACTCAGCATCAGTTAGACGTTCAGCTCACCCCACTGTGCGACTTACTCGGGTAAAAAACGTTGTTCATCGAATACGGTTTTGTTCCTCAACATAAAATAGACGCAGCGTCCTAATTTGTGAGCCAGTGCCGATAGAGCCTTAGCTTTGCTCATGCGCTTTTGCAGTCGGTTGATGTAACGCCGAGCTTTGTCATTACCGCGTAGGTATAGAACGGCCGCTTCCGAGAACGCCCACTTCAGGTGCGCGTTGCCTATCTTGTTGCCGCTGGTGCCGTAGACTTTGCCCGCCGATTCTGCCTTGCATTTTACCAGACGTGAATAGGAGGCGAACTGCTGTACGGTTGGGAAGCGTCGGATGGTTCCGATTTCATACAAGATAGTCAGCGCAAGGATGCGGCCAATACCGGGGATGGTTTGCAGCAGCTGATAGTCTTGAGGGTTGTGCTGTTTGGCGTTTTGTTCGATGAAGTGCTCAATACTGGCGAGCTCCTTGGTATAGAAGGCGACGATATTGAGGTCGATATCGAGGTTGCGGTTAATCGCTGGCTCGGGAAATTCCCCATATCGGCTGCGAACTTCTTCTCTCGCATGGGGGTAGCGCAATTGCAGTCGATGCGAGGGCAGATTGTACTGGCTGAAGGTATTGGATACATGCG
Source organism: Vibrio sabulosilitoris (assembly GCF_055391395.1). Lineage (NCBI taxonomy): Bacteria > Pseudomonadati > Pseudomonadota > Gammaproteobacteria > Vibrionales > Vibrionaceae > Vibrio > Vibrio sabulosilitoris. The sequence goes on along the minus strand of NZ_AP029600.1, from coordinate 13,377 downwards.
CTTTGAGATCAGCACCGTGGCGCATTATCTTGTTTCTTCGCCGCAGTAAGTCTCGATAGGCACGCATGGTCTTGGGGTAGACATAGGCGATAGGAAAATTGCCGCCCCTGAGCAAAGCGGCAATTTTAAACGCATCAATCTTGTCGTTTTTGGCTTTCCCGCCGTGGATGGCTTTCATATACAGGGCATGGCCGAGGACAAAATCAAACGCGTAATCGAAACACATATCGCTCACCCAATACCAGAAGTGCATGCATTCGACCCCGACGACAATTTTATCCTGATAGGGCACGAGGAGGTTGCGGAGTTCATCCCGGTCAGCATTGATCTTTTGGTGAACGACTTTATTGCCGTGAGAGTCAAGAATACAGACATAAAGAATTCGCGCATGGAGATCGATGCCACAGTAATAGTCATGCTGTTGGTTATAAAATCTCATAGAGTCTTCTCCTTTTTGGGTTTTGTCGCCTTCCAGCATAGTCAGCGATAGCGATGCTGGAGGGAGAAGGTTCAATGAGTATCAATCTGTTTAAGAGTGATTCGCAACGCTTGGCATTTTTGCTATGCGTTGCGTTTAGTGTTTAAGGTGATATGTGGGAGCTTCGGCATTGCGTTGCTCACACCTTAATAGGGCGTTATTCGGTATTGAAGAATTTAACATTAATAGGAAGTTATGAAGTTATCTGAGTTACAAAGTCACATCAAAGAGTTCGACCATGCACCAGAACTATCTGAACATTACTTTCTTAAGTTGATCGAAGAAGTCGGTGAGTTATCAGAGTCTATTCGTAAAGGAAAAAGTGGTCAGCCGGAATTAGATGAACTCAAAGGTTCAGTGGCTGAAGAGCTATATGATGTATTGTATTACGTTTGTGCTCTTGCCAACATCCATGATGTTAACTTGGAAAAAACGCACGAACTAAAAGAAGTCTTGAACAAAGCTAAGTATGATCGCTAGATGCGTATAACAAGCCGCTCAAGCAGACCAAAAACACGGGGCAGTTTTGGTATGCAGTGACTTTGGTGTTTACGATGGCACGCAGAGGCTGCCGCTATTGTTTTTGGCTGCTTAGCGGAGCGTTAGCCTGTATGTGTTAGTTTTCAAAAACATTAAGGAAAAGAAACGAGTGGATAGGAATAAAATTTTGAGAGCAAAGGCTTCACTCGTGGAGTCTACAGAAAGAAACTCGCTGTTAGATGTTATTGAGAGTGACCTTGAAGCTTTTCAAGGAAGTCGAGTTGTATACTCAACAGACAATGCAGGTGCTCCCGTAAACAATTTTCAAGATGAGGAGTTGTTTGCTGACGTGTTCTCAAGGTCTAAGCTGCTTGTTTACTCTGAAGAGATAATGGCTCAGATGAAGTCTAATCAAGCAGATCTTGCTTTCAAACAAAGAGCATTATTTGATACAAACTTGGTTTCTGATCTTCCAAAATACTTTCGTGGTGAGACTCTGACGACCAGAGAGCGGGTTGACAAAATCTTAGATACTGTAATTACAAAATTGGGGGGAGGATACGATTTTGGTTTTCCTATGCTGGAAAACCTGCGCTTTTTCGTTTCTGATAATTGCCAATGGCCTATATACAAGGTGGCTGCGGCGCATTACCTCGATGAGAGAATTTTTAACACATCGACCGGTAAAAAAGAATTTTCCTTTGAAACCACACCTGAAATGTTCAAAAAAGCTCAAGAAACTTGGGATGTATACAGATCTAACAATTTTGTTTGGAAGCAACTTGATCGTCGGGATCTAGTTTATCTTCTAATGCTCAAAACAATGAATATTTGTTGGGAGGCTCCAAACCTTGTTCTAGAAAACGCACTGCACGAACTTATTGAGTTTTGCTTAACAGAACTGAATGTTTTGCCTTTGAAAGAACTATATTTTGCGTGGAAGGTGTTGATTGGCTTTATTTATCAAGACTTCACTCCTGTCTTTGATGAGCCTGGGCTAAAGTCTCCGAAAGAAAAATCACTTGAAAGGATTCGGGCTCTTTCATGGGATCTGTTTCTATTCCGTTATACGGAAACTCTCCTTTCTGAAGAAAAAGGTAACATTATTAGTTTACCCTGTGTAACAACCCTAGACAGAGATCTGGTCAAAACAATGAAGTTATGTAAAGTGAAAGCTGTTTTGATGTATGAACAAATAGGTTTTGTTGAAACTATTTTCGAAGATGAGGGTGAGTTTCAAGTTTGTCTAGACGCTTCAATGAATCAACACCAGAAATCTGTACTTCATGAACAGAATCGACAGATAAATGACCGTTATGTGTCTAGGTTTACTTTACAAAAAGAAATAGCACAACAAGAGCGTATGATTAATAAAAAAATTAGAGCTGCAAAAACAGGCTAACAAACGCTTCAACCTGACTGCCAACCTGTGGCATTTCTGGTTCGGTTTAGCGTTAGTGATTACGGTGGCCTGTTTGAGTTCAGTGCAGTTGGCAGCAAGTTAAGCGGGCGTTATAGCTTTGGGGAAATATGAAGACAATAATTGATACATTTCAAAATAAAATAAACGATAATTTTTCTGAATTTACTCTTGCGACATCATGTGCTGAAGCTGGCTTAAATTTGATTTCTCAAAGTAGGAGTGACTCGACAGTAAGTTTGTATCTCGGTGATGATCTCCACACTGAGCCTGTTCAGTTTACTGAATTACTCGACATTTCAAGTGATTTTATATCAAATACGGTCTCTCTATACCAAAACATGATGGTAGCTGCTTGGAGTGACTTACTAGATGATTTATTTAATTATTATCTGGAGTTGCATTTTAGTGGGAATTTTTCATTTTTAGCTTTAAAAACAAAATGTAAAAATAGACCCCGATTTCAGATAATAAGTGCGACATTCATGGGAAGGTGTAGAAGAGGAAGCCAACTGCTGAAAGTGGTACGCTCTTCTCGCCAAAGAAACAAGCAGTACTACCATGAATTATCAGCAGTTGACCGAGGGCAGAAGATACCAGATTTCTGCTCTTTTGGAACGGGGAATTTCAGTTTCTGAAATCGCTAAAACAGTTCAATGCCATCGCTCGACGGTTTATCGAGAGCTAAAAAGAGGCCGTAAGAGCAATCATTACTGTCCAAGCACGGCACAGATGGTGTCCATCACCAGACGGAGAGCTGCACTAAAATACCGAATTCCAAAGGAACGTGTTGACTTTATTCGTCTTCTTCTAGAGGCGGATTGGAGTCCAGAGCAGATATCCAACGTCTTAACGAAAGCCGGCGCAGCAGTCAGCCATGAGTGGATTTATCGTTTTGTTGCTAGCGACAAGCGCTCAGGCGGTAAATTATATCGCCACTTGAGGCAAGGCCATAAGCGGTATCGTCGCGGTAAAAAAGAGAAAGCTCCTGCGATTAAGAATGCCGTTTCAATTGATGACAGACCAAGCATTGTCGACAGCAGAGAGCGGTTTGGTGACTGGGAAATTGACACTGTTCTAGGTAAGCATGGTACAGGCGCAATGGTAACTATTTTAGAGCGTAAGACCCGGTTTTACTTGGTAAAGAAAGTACCATCTAAGTCAGCCGATGACGTTACCCAGGCGACAATAGAGCTACTCATGCCTTACAAGGAGCATGTGCATACCATCACCGCGGACAACGGGCGAGAGTTTGCAGGTCATGAAACTATCGCAAAAGAGTTGGAGGCAGATGTGTACTTTGCTCATCCCTATAGCTCTTGGGAGCGAGGTGCTAATGAGAATGCGAACGGCCTTTTGAGGCAATATGTGAAGAAAGGAACCGATCTATCGACGGTGACGGACATTGATATAGAGTTTGCTTTATCGCGGATAAATTATCGACCAAGAAAGTGTTTAGGCTTCAAACAGCCAGCCATTGTATTTACCAAAATGGCTTTAGCTGCTTGATATTGGAGAGTGTCGCACTTCGCAGTTGAATTCGGGGACTTTGCATCGGATGTTAGTTTGGAGTCTCAAATTAAGGATGCACTTAAGAGAGATTTTGCATTCAAAAATTATAATGAAAAAATCAAACTTATTGTGGAAATTTTAGGGAAAAAGTCTAGTAATACACGCGAGTTGAATACAATAAGAAAGCATGTACTCATACGAAATGCCGTTCAGCACCATAGCGGTGTCGCATATTCTGATATGTTTAAGCTGTTAGGTTCATCTTCAATGGAGATAATGGATCGTCATGGTAAAGCTCAAACCGTCATTCCGCACCTAATTTTAGAATTAAAACAGTGTGATCCAGTGAACATTTAGCAGTGAAAAGGATGATAATATCTTGACCGCGATCTGCAGGTTTGATCTATTACTGTTATTTGACGGTTTTAAACTATGCCTACTCAGCAACCTGTTATTAAGCGTTTGGATCACCTCGGGCTCATTGCTGCATTTTGTCACGAGATTGGCCTATCAAAAATGATAGATTCAGTCATTCCCAAGTACTCTAATCACAACGTTTCCCATGGTGATGCAGTCTTAGCCATGATTCTCAATGGGTTAGGCTTTCACAGTAGAACATTGCATATGTTCTCTGACTTCTTTGAAACCAAACCCATCTCTAAGTTGCTTGCTAAGGATATTGAAGCGCACCATCTCACCGATGATGTACTCGGCCGAACCTTGGATGCGCTGTATGAGGCCGATGTCTCAGCGCTTTATCAGGTCATCGCCGAACGTGTGGTCGATAAACTTGGCCTCGCTAGCGACTCTGTACACCTTGATATCACGAGCTTTCACGTTGATGGTGAGTATGCGCACGAGGAAGATACCAAGGCAATCAAGTTAGTGAAGGGCTATAGCCGAGATCATCGTCCTGAGCTCAATCAGGTGGTTCTTGAGCTCATTTGTGAAAACCAAGCTGGCCTTCCTGTTTATATGCAGGCGCTTAGTGGCAACACCAATGATGCCAAGGCATTCGCTGAAGTCACTAGTAATCATATCCATTGCTTAAAAGCGGCACAGAATAGTCGATACTTTATCGCTGATGCAGCCCTATACACTGAAGAAAGTATCTGCTCACTTGATGAGCAAAAACAAAAGTTCATTACCCGTGTTCCAATGACTATCAAGCAAGCAAAACAAGCACTACTTAGCCTAGAGCCAGAGCAGTTAAGTAAGATTGTAGATGGCTATTCAGGATGTTGGGTAGACTCAAACTATGGCAAGGTTGCTCAGCGGTGGTTGTTGGTTCACAGTGAGCAAGCAACTAAACGAGAAGAAATTACCTTCTACAAGAACTTAGAGAAAAACATCGCCAAAGAAATCAGAGCGTTGAACAAGCTCAGTAAAAAGCCATTTGCATGCGATACTGATGCTGAGCATGCGCTTAAGGAGTTCAAGGCGCAGTGCCTGTTACTAGGCTTTGAACACTCCGCTATCGTCAAAGCTGCTATTTATGCCAATCCAGGTCGTCCGAAGAAAGGCGATGAACCCTCAGGATATCAGTATTTTATAGAGGCCGTGCCGTACACCGACCTAGAAAAAGTGAAGCTAGCAAAGCTCAAAGTAGGCATGTTCATTCTAGCCACTAATGACATCGGCAACGAAAGTCTGACAATGGCAGCGCTTCTAGATCACTACAAGTCTCAACAAAAGGTTGAACGTGGCTTCCGTTTTCTAAAAAGTCCCGAGTTTTTGACCTCTTCAATATTTTTGAAAAAGCCCCAACGCATTGAAGCGTTACTCATGATAATGACATTGAGTCTGCTAGTTTATGCCAGCTTAGAGCACAAGATCAGAGAGCAACTGGGACAAACCGAGGAGTTTTTCCCGAGTATGGTTAAGAACAAGCAAACATCGAAACCGACTGCACGCTGGGTCTTCTTGAAGTTCGAGGGAATAGATACCTTAGATATTAACGACCAACGATTCATTACAGGGCTTCAAGAGCACCAAACTCGGCTGCTTAGTTTACTGGGTAAGTTCTATGAAGCGGTTTATTCCTGAATAAGGTGCGGAATCTCGGCTCAAACAGTATCACCTGCCGAAAAAATCTTAATTTCAGTTCCTGAATTCGATTTACTAAAAAGATCTTTGCAGTTAGTCACTCAAACTTGGAGAAGTTCTAATGCCTAAAATTCAACTATCAATTATTCCTGAACCTAAAACCAACACAGCTTCGGTATTAATAAGGCAGCCAAATTACGCCGAAATGGAGCCGTACTTGGTAATTTCTGGAGGTGGCGATACAGACTATTTGTGTGGTGGGTGTAGAGTGGTGCTAGCCTCACAGATTTCACAAGGTCAAGTTAAGTCATTAGTCTTTAAGTGTGGTAAATGTCACTCTTACAATGCGGTGCGTGGAACAAAGCTATAACACATATGAGCCCCAAGCCTGTCAATAGACAATATCTATCCTTGGCTGCGTCAGCAGCCAACATAATCGAACAACAAAGCTGACTACTTCGCTCTGTCGATGGTGTCGTTAATCGCTACTTACGACAAACACATATTGAGGGTCTCTTATTGCGGTCTCTACCGCTGCCAACACAAAGTATTGGGCCACTAGACATTTTTCGGTTAACCCAAGCTGGCACTATTCAAAGAAAATGGCTGCTTTAGCGCCAGTTAGTATCAGGCTCAGTTTGGGAGTAAGCAACTTTGTTGTTCGTATAAATGCGCACCAATGGGATGGCTAATCAAAGCAAAGGGGCTTGAACGTCGAATGCACAGCAGGCTAGGCTTTAGTTTCGTGACTAGAGATATACAGGCTCTGCAATGTGCTAATAATCAGCACCAGTTAGACTTTTAGACTCATTGCGTATTTCGGTGATTGCGATCGCTCATTTCGGTTTATTCCGATCACATGAGTCTGCCGTTTTTCTCTCTTCCTATTTTTACTCTAAGTGATCGGATTACGCCAGTTTTCTCATTGACTCACCTCCCAGTTCTATTCGATGACTATTGTGTACCAGCCGATCCATGAGAGCGTCTGCAACGGTTGCATTACCGATCATGTTGTACCATTCCTTAACGGGCAGTTGACTGATAACGATCGTACTGCTGTTTTGGTAGCGGTCTTCCAGCACTTCCAGAAGATGGCCTGCATGCTCTTGAGTCAGTTTTTCCATTCCCCAGTCATCAAGGATTAGCAGTGTTTTTTTAGCAAGGGACTGAAGTTGCCTTTGATAGCTGCCATCCAGACGACCTGCGGTCAGGTCGTCCAGTAGTCTGCTTAGTCGGTAGTACCTTGCTGTTTGCTGCTGGTCACAGGCATTGGTTGCTAGTGCGCAGCCAAGATACGTTTTGCCTGCTCCCGTTGGGCCTGTGATCAAGATGTTCTGGTGCTTGTGTAGATAACTGCCCGTTAGTAGTTCACTCATCTGTTTGCGGTTCAGGTTTCGTCCCTCCTTGTAGATGAGCTGACTCGGCTGAGCATCCACTCTCAGCTTGGCTTGCCGTTTTAGCCTTTGGATTTTGGACTGGTTACGGTTCAAGATCTCACTTTCCAGAAGCAGGCTTAACCGTTCCTCGAAGTCCAGCTCTGCGTAGGTGGTTAGTTGCTCTTGTTGCTGCTCTAGCGCTTTCGCGGCATGGCTCAAGCGCAGAGTTTTGAGTTGGTCGTTCAGTGCGTTCATCTTTCTTCTCCTAGTGGTAACAGTTCGGGCCACGAACATTGCTATGAACGAGGTTTGGTGTACTCACTTTGTCTTTGCTTAGTTGGCCTTCACGATTGTGCTTCAGCAGGTTGTTGATGAAGGTGTAATTGGGTTTTGTTAGCATCAGCGCATCTTTACAGGCTTGCTCTAGGCGCGATTTACCATGGGCTTTGCTTAGGTTGAGTAACCCAAGACAAGAGCGATAAGACTGCTCTGGGTGAGGCTTAGAGTTCAGCATCTTATGGATGACTTCTCGTGTGGCTGGGCCAATATTGGCGCCCCAGTTGAGTAACCGACCAGGTGACCACTTTTGATGTTGATGATTGCTTGGCATGTGCTCAGGCTGTGTGCTGTTGCCGCGCTCTCTTTGGCTGCGTGGATGTTGGGCGACCAAGTTACCTTGATGGTAGATCTGCACCAGACGGTTGGAGGCTTCCAGTTCGACATGGTGACCAACAAGTTGATGTGGAACCGAGTAGTAGTGACGACGATATTCGATGTGATAATCAGGCCCAACTTTGGCTCGTTTGGTTTCGGTGTACAGGTAACGCTGTTTGGGCAGAAGCTTTAGAGCGGGTTTATCGAGTTTGTCGAACAGCGCTTTACGACTCGCGCCATACTGTTTCATCTCACGTTCGTTTAAGTCATTCATAAGCTCATGGATAGCAAGGTTCAGTTCTTTGAAGGTATGGAAGGTTTGATGTCGCAGCCGCATCATGATCCAGCGTTCCACTAGGAGCACGGCATTCTCTGCCTTGGCTTTGTCTTTCGGTTTGTAGGGGCGAGCTGGCATCACTGCGGTTTGATAGTGATTCGCCAGTTTCTGATAGCTGTCGTTAAGCCTTGGCTCATAGCGGTTCGCTTTGGTGACCGCGCTACGTAGATTATCGGGAACTAAGAGTTGTGGCACGCCGCCGAAGTGTTCGAACGCATTCGCATGAGCCTCCAACCAGTAGGACTTCCCTTGGCTAGGGAAGGCTTCAACATAGGTGTAATTGGACGCACCTAAGGTCGCCACGAACACTTCTGCTTCGCGTACTTCACCTGTATCAGGATTGACCACTTGAAGTCGAGGTCCACAATAATCGATAAACAGCTTGTCACCTGCAACATGGAGCTGACGCATGCTGCGCTTTTGGGTTTTGAACCAACGAGTGAAGTGCTCGCAGAACTGAGTGTAAGCGTAAGCTTGCTCTTGATATTGCTCATGATATTCCTGCCAGAGCAACATCTTCGTCATGCCTTTACGTCTGAGTTCGACTGCGTATTGAGTGAAGTCTGGCATGACTTTATCGCGACTGGCTTTCTTGCCGTGATACAGAGCTTGAGTGATCTCAGCATCGCTACAACTTTCAGGTAGAGGCCAACCAAGTTTGCTTTGTTTAAAGCGAGTAAGGAGTTCCGATATGGTGGAAGGGCCGAGTTTAAGGCAAGAAGCGATGCTGCGATTTGAGAGACCACAGTCGTACTTAAGGCGTAATACCTCTTTGATTTTGTTCATTGGAGTTCTCTTTTTTGCCATTGTCGCTTCCTTACCTTCTTGTTTAAGAAGTAAAGAATAGCGAGCTATTGATTTAAAAGAGAAAAAGGTAGGATTTCGGACTTTCCGATCGCGGTTTTCGCTATTCCGATCACCGATTTCAGAGTTAGGTTAAAAGTGATCGGATAATCGCGGAATCAGTGATCGGTTTAAACCGAAATAGGTGATCGGATAATCCCGAAATGACTGATCGGAATGCTCCGAAATACGCAACTCATCCCATTGTGCGACTTATTCAGGTAAAAGCCTTTGCTCATCAAATACGGTTTTGTTCTTTAGCATGAAGTAGACACAGCGACCGAGTTTGTGTGCCAGGACGGAAAGCGCCTTGGCCTTACTCATGCGTTTTTGTAACCGGTTAAGGTAGCGACGCGCTTTATCATTGCCACGAAGGTAGAGAACAGCCGCTTCTGAAAATGCCCACTTTAGGTGTGCGTTACCAATTTTGTTCCCGCTAGTACCATAGGTTTTGCCTGCAGATTGAGCCTTACACTTCACCAATCGAGAGTATGAGGCGAACTGCTGTACGGTAGGGAAGCGTTCGATATGACCGACCTCATACAAAATGGTGAGTGCGAGGATCCGCCCCACGCCAGGTATCGTTTGTAACAGTTGGTAGTCTTGTGGGTTATGTTGCTTTGCATTCATTTCAATGAAGTGCTCGAGACTGGACAACTCTTTGGTAAAGAAGGCAATAATGTTGAGGTCTAAGTCGATGTTGCGATTGTGACAGGCGCTTGGTCAAAGCGTTGCCTGACTTCTTCTCTAGCGTAAGGATAACGCAGTTGAAGATTAGGTGATGGTTTATTGTATTGAGTAAATGTATTGGAGATATGCGCTTTGAGATCAGCTCCGTGGCGGACAATTTTAGAACGACGTCGAAGTAAATCTCGTGTCGCCCGCATCGCTTTAGGATAGACATAGGCAAGGGGAAAATTACCGCCCCTCAACAAGGCGGCAATTTTGTATGCGTCAATACGGTCATTTTTGGTTTTACCCCCGTGAATCGCTTTCATGTAGAGTGCATGACCAAGAACGAAATCGACGGCATAGTCCAAACAGAGATCACTCACCCAGTACCAACAGTGCATACATTCAACGCCAACAACGATCTGATTTTGATAGGGTTGTAAGATGTCGAGAAGTAAGTCAGGGTTGGCATCTATTTTCTTGTGGAGTAGTTTATTACCAGCATTATCAAGAATGCAGACATAAAGAATGCGAGCATGAAGATCAATGCCACAGTAATAGTCGTGCTGTTGATTGTAAAATCTCATCGAGTCTTCTCCTATTTGGTTTAGTCGCCTACCAGCATAGTTAGAGATAGCTATGTTGGGGGAGAGGGCTCAATGAGTATCAAACTGTTCAAGAGGGATTCGCAACGCGTGGCATTTTTACTATGCGTTGTTTTTTGTGATTAAGGCGGCATGCGGCGGCTTCGGTATTGCGTTACTCACCCCTTAACAGAGCGTTAACTGCTAGGAGTATAACTTGAATTTCGAAATTCCTTTTTATCTAATGAAAGTTATGAAAAGTGGCGAGCTACAGCGTGATGTCGGTAGCTGGCAATTAAAGAACACTAACGACTCATATGGAAATCACCTGGAAACAGAATTGGGACAATTATGCCGTAATATTGGTGAAATTGAATTGTTCACCAAAGATTTGCCTTTGGGCTTTGTCGCTGATGGTTACTACGGTGAACTTGGTTTAAGCGGGTATCCTGGAGAAATCGAGGATATCACTGATTTTTCGAAAATAATATGTTTTGGTTATTCTTCTGATGGTGCTCCTTTTTGCTTTGACTATCGTGAGAGTGGGGAGCCTAAAGTGATCTGGTGGGATGATATATACTGGCGTGTAGTATCTCTAAATTTTAAAAGCTTTATAGCTCTCTTTGAAGTAAGCAGTTAACAAGGTCATCAAGTTGACCCTTAACACGGCACATTTTTGTATGGCTTGGCTTATGTGTTTATGGTGGTATGTTTGGCTTTTGGGGCGGGCAACTTATGGCGGCATTATGCCAATGTTTCAATATGTTGTGAGTTTGATACTATAGAATGCTCACTCAAACATAGACCATTGATATGAAAGACATACTTTCTGATAGTTATTATTTCGCTAGAACAAACTTGAGCGATATTCTTAAAATTGTAGGACCTACCTTTCTTTTAGTGTCAATTATTGGTGCTTTAGTAGGCAGCATGAGTTACAGCAGTGTAGCTGTTCTCTCATTCGCATTACTTCAAACTGCAGCCCTTTCATTCGTGATGTGCCGATTGATTAAATATATGGCGTCTAAGATTACAAATCAGCAGGCTGATCTCACTGTGACGCTCCCTGAGTGGGGAAGGTTAGTCGTGGTATACATAGTCTATGGTTTTGTCGTTTTAATCGGTTTCATTGCATTGATAATTCCGGGTATATACTTGACTGCTAAGTACGCATTTGTCGACTTTGAAATAGTTTTAAACAAGCAACCAACCTTCAAATCCTTCGGTATTAGCTGGCAATTGACTAAAGGCTATGTATTTAAGCTAGCTCTAATTGTCGCACTTATAGGAGGCGCTCAGCTTCTATTGGCATCACCTCTCGGCTACTTGTCTGACTTGTCTGTTATGTTCAAGATTGTATCGGAGTTCACGTCATACATGCTGTCGTTTGTGTCAATGGCATTTATGTCAGTGGTTTATTTTCGCGTGTACGTTTTGGCCTTGGATTCAGCACCTGTAATTAAGCGGCAATGCCATTTATAAATGTCATCTCTTTCACGATGTAGAGCGCTATTTCCTAGTATTCGGTCAACCCGCTGTATAGCGTGCTTAACGGTAGTGGTGGTATCGAGGTTGCGGCCTAGCTTGGTGAGCGTGAGGTCAGCACCATCAAGCACGCTCTTGGTAGCAAGTACAAGAGATATCACTCTTTTTTTGTGAATGTTGGGGCATTGATTTTCTGAGGATTGTTGTAATATTTGAGTATCGTGCATCGCCATTCCTCTCTGTTCGAATGTTTGTTTGGCGATAACCATTAGATCAGAGAAGGCGATGTACGTTCATCTCATTGTTTAGAAAAGAGTAAATGAGGGGATTCGCTAGAAGCGGGCGTTAGGGCACTGATGAGAACGAAGAAATGGTAGAAAGAATAGTTATGAAAATGTATGTACCCGATTTCAGATAATAAGTGCGACATTCATGGGAAGGTGTAGAAGAGGAAGCCAACTGCTGAAAGTGGTACGCTCTTCTCGCCAAAGAAACAAGCAGTACTACCATGAATTATCAGCAGTTGACCGAGGGCAGAAGATACCAGATTTCTGCTCTTTTGGAACGGGGAATTTCAGTTTCTGAAATCGCTAAAACAGTTCAATGCCATCGCTCGACGGTTTATCGAGAGCTAAAAAGAGGCCGTAAGAGCAATCATTACTGTCCAAGCACGGCACAGATGGTGTCCATCACCAGACGGAGAGCTGCACTAAAATACCGAATTCCAAAGGAACGTGTTGACTTTATTCGTCTTCTTCTAGAGGCGGATTGGAGTCCAGAGCAGATATCCAACGTCTTAACGAAAGCCGGCGCAGCAGTCAGCCATGAGTGGATTTATCGTTTTGTTGCTAGCGACAAGCGCTCAGGCGGTAAATTATATCGCCACTTGAGGCAAGGCCATAAGCGGTATCGTCGCGGTAAAAAAGAGAAAGCTCCTGCGATTAAGAATGCCGTTTCAATTGATGACAGACCAAGCATTGTCGACAGCAGAGAGCGGTTTGGTGACTGGGAAATTGACACTGTTCTAGGTAAGCATGGTACAGGCGCAATGGTAACTATTTTAGAGCGTAAGACCCGGTTTTACTTGGTAAAGAAAGTACCATCTAAGTCAGCCGATGACGTTACCCAGGCGACAATAGAGCTACTCATGCCTTACAAGGAGCATGTGCATACCATCACCGCGGACAACGGGCGAGAGTTTGCAGGTCATGAAACTATCGCAAAAGAGTTGGAGGCAGATGTGTACTTTGCTCATCCCTATAGCTCTTGGGAGCGAGGTGCTAATGAGAATGCGAACGGCCTTTTGAGGCAATATGTGAAGAAAGGAACCGATCTATCGACGGTGACGGACATTGATATAGAGTTTGCTTTATCGCGGATAAATTATCGACCAAGAAAGTGTTTAGGCTTCAAACAGCCAGCCATTGTATTTACCAAAATGGCTTTAGCTGCTTGATATTGGAGAGTGTCGCACTTCGCAGTTGAATTCG